>NZ_JBIAJR010000012.1:29424-208762 GCF_042872025.1 Streptomyces sp. NPDC005494 | reverse complement strand
ACAGCGGAGAGGGCAGGATTCGAACCTGCGAAGGCGGTAAAACCCGACCCGGACCGAAATCCAGGCCCCCGATAAACCACTCCGGGCACCTCTCCCACACCCAGCCACACACCCACCAGGCAACAACACCGGCCACACACACCGGCACAGCGGAGAGGGCAGGATTCGAACCTGCGAAGGCGGTAAAACCCGACCCGGACCGAAATCCAGGCCCCCGATAAACCACTCCGGGCACCTCTCCTTGTTCCCGGCCGGTCTCCCGTGCCGTTCACAAGAATGACTATGGCAGCTCCATCTGACGGGCCACTGACGTCCGGTTGACCGGATCGAAGCCGGAAATCGGTGGAACCCTTCCTCGGCGACGCGCGGCCAGCAACTCCCCCGAAACGTGGGGATCATCCCGCCGGTGTAGAGCGGTTCCAGGCAGTCCTCAGCAGGGGTATCCGTCAGGGCACTTGGAGAACAGCACTCCGAAGAGCAGGTGGAAGAGAATCGGCACACCCGGCACCGCGGCCATGATCAGATATCGCCCGCGTGACTCTCGCCGGTCCCCCACCTGAGCCGTCACCCATTCCGCTGCCGGCGCGAGCACCGCGGTGGACAGGGCGACCAGGCCGAACGCCCAACCGATCTCCTGTCCCACGTCGGGCAGCCCCCTCACATGCGCTGCCGCCGGGCCACCAGAGGGGCGGCAGCGGAAGAACGTCCGGAGCCGGCCGGCGCCGGGGCGGTGCGTCACGCCCCGGCGGGCAGCACCGGTTCCTCACCCCACCAGCCGCTCCATACCCGCGTGGGCCTGCTCCTGACTGCCCCTCAACTGCGGATCCGACGTCAGCACCAGGTGGTAGAGCCTCTTGAGCAGGCTGGAAGGCTCGATACCCAGCCCCTCGTCGAGCGTGTCCCGCAGCCGCCGGTAGGTCTCCAGGGCCTGCCAGGCGCGGCCGGCCCTGTACTGGGCGACCATCAGCTGCGCGTGCAGCCCCTCGTGCATCGGGTGCTGGGCGGTCAGGGTCGTCAGTTCACAGATGATGTCGTTGTGCCGGCCCAGTCGCAGGTCGGCCCCGATCCTCTTCTCCAGCACCCCGAGCCTGGCCTCCTCCAGGCGCATGACGTCGATCTCCAGCACCTGCCCGGCCTTGACGTCCACCAGAGCCGGCCCCTGCCACAAGCGCAGGGCGTGCCCGAGGATCTCGGAGGCGGCGTGGTCGTCGCGGGCGCCCAGTGCCGCATCGCCCGCACGCACGAGTTCCATGAACTGATGGGCGTCCACGGCCCCCGGCCGGACGGCGAGCAGATACCCGCCGTGCGCGGTGACCAGGATGTCCTTCGGGCAGAGTCCTGAGCCGCTGATGGCCCAGGAAAGGTGGCGCCTGACCTGAAGTATGTAGGTCTGCAAGGTCGTCGCAGCGCTGCGCGGAGGTCTCTCCCCCCAGAGTTCTTCCATGAGTATGGAGGTCGGGACCAGTTGTCCCGCCCGCATCGCGAGCAGTGCCAGGACCTGGCGTGGCTTCGCCGCACTGGGCACGAACGACTTCCCACACTTCTCCGCGGCGAGAGAGCCCAGCAACTCGATCTTCACAGGATCATCTCCTCAAGTGACCGAATACCGCGCAAGGTTCGCATAGGAAACATCCGGCCAGCGAGGTACCTGATCACACGAGGCATGGGAATTGCTCAATAGGTAACCATGAATCGACCACAACTGGTCGACTGACTCACTTAAGTGAAAGCGGCAGGCGTCCCGCACAGGCGGAGCACGTAGGCACTCCCTCCCCCGATCGTCGTAGGCCGACCGGAGAACGCCACCGGCGCCGCGCACGCGGACCACATCACAGCAGCGGGGAAGGGCAGCTGAACAGGCCGGGCTCGGAGACGCCGGCGCACCCGTCACCCGCAGGCCCGCACAGGAGAGCACGGCGCGCTCGCCCCGGACCGATGCCCTCGCGGGCCGTCGCCACACCGGCGAGATGAAAGCTTCACCTCATAACCATGATTCGCACACTGTCTACCACTTCTGTACGTCCGAAGAATGCACGCCGACAGCGCTCATCCCTGGCAAACGAACGGAAGGTAATGACTCCCATGCTCAGTACCACCATGCTCGCCGCCCCCAGGAACACCGCGGCCTCGCGTCCCGCACCGGCCCAGTTGACGGTGGAGAGCCTCGACTCGGCCATGGACGACTCGGCTGTCGCCTTCACCTACTGCATCCTGCAGGACGACGCCGAAGGCACCTGTCGCAACGCTCAGGCCGGGCAGCGCCGGCAGTGACCGACCTGAGCCGGGACGACCATCCCGCCACGGCCGAGGACACCTCGGTACTCGTGGGTTTCAAGAGTCATCTGAAGCCGATGGTCGTCCGTGGGGAGGCCGTCTACCTGATGTCGCGGCGCGGGGTCACCGCGCTGCGCGGAATGCCGGCCGAAGTACTGGTGCCCCTGCTCGACGGCACCCGCTCCCCCGCGGCGGTACTGCGCGAGGCCTCACCCGCCCTCACGGCGGACGAGGCTCGTGACGCACTGCGCCGGCTCAGCGATGCCGGACTCGTCCGGTTCAGCCCGCGGCCCGGCCGGACGGACTCTCCGTCCGACCGGGCCGCGGAGGCCTACTGGGATCTGGCCGGGCTCGACGGCGTACGTGCCACACGGACGCTCGCCGAGGCCTCGGTCCGCATCCTGCCCCTGGCCGGCACCGACGCGGAGCCGGTACGGGAGGCGTGTCAGGCGTCGGGCATCCGCCCGGACGACTCCGCCGGCTTCACACTCGTCCTCTGCGACGACTACCTCTCCCCCGAACTCGCCGAGGTGGACCGGGCGCACCGCTCCGCCGGAGCGGCCTGGCTGCCGGTGCTGCTCTGCGGTGCGGAGCCCTGGGTCGGCCCCTTCTTCGGCCCCGGGGACGGTCCCTGCTGGTCCTGTCTCGCGAGCAGGCTGCGCCTGCACCGCCGCGCGGAACGGGCCGTCCAGCACACGCTCGGCCTGGACCGGCCGCCCGCCGCTCCCCCTGTCTCGCTCCCGGCCGGCCGGGCGCTCGCCGTGCACACCGCCGTGCTGGAGACCGCCAAGTGGCTCGCCGGTCTGCGCTACCCGGGGCAGTCCTCGATCCACGTACTGGACACGCTCACCCTGGCGTCCCGTTCCCATCCGGTGCCGAAGCTCCCCCAGTGCGCCGTCTGCGGTGATCCCGAGCTCGTGGCGAAACAGGTGCGCGCCCCCTTCGTCCCCGCGTCCCGGCCCAAGACCGGGCAGGGCGGCAACGGTCACCGCTCCCTGACGCCCGAGCAGATGCTGGAGCGCTACGGGCATCTCGTCGAACCGGTGACCGGGATCGTCAAGGGCGTCCGCCGCGCCCCACGGGCCCCCGGCTTCACCGAGACCTACCTCTCGGGCCACAACCTCGCGGTCGGCGCCCACAGCGTGTCCGGTCTGCGGGCGGGGCTGCGCGCCCTCAGCGGGGGCAAGGGACTGACCCCGGTCGAGGCGCGCGTCAGCGCACTGTGCGAAGCGGTGGAGAGGTACAGCGGCACCCGGCACGGGGACGAGCCCACCGTGCGCGGCAGCTACCGCGAGCTGGCGCCCGACGCCGTCCTGCCCAACTCCAGCCAGCTGTACCACGACCGGCAGTTCGAGGAACGCTCGCGCTGGAACGCCACCGGCTCCCCCTTCCAGTACGTCCCCGAGCGCTTCGACGAGAACCGGCCCATGGACTGGACCCCGGCGTGGTCCCTGACCGGGCGCACCCACCGCCTGCTGCCGACGTCCATGGCGTACTTCCCCTCCGGCCCGGCCTCACCGCACGAGCCACGCGCCGACTCCAACGGCAACGCGGCCGGCAGCAGTCCGGAGGACGCGGTGGTCCAGGGATTCCTCGAGCTCGTGGAACGGGACGCGGTGGCGCTCTGGTGGTACAACCGCACGCGGCAACCGGCGGTCGATCTGCGCGCCTTCGGGGCCCCCTACCTCACCACGCTGCTCGACGGCTACCGGAGCCTGCGGCGGGAGGTATGGGTGCTCGACCTCACCTCGGACTTCGGGATTCCCGTCATGGCCGCCCTGTCCCGGCGTACGGACGTGCCCGCCGAGGACATCATCTTCGGCTTCGGGGCTCATTTCGATCCGCGTGTCGCCCTGCGCCGGGCAGTGACCGAACTGGGGCAGATGCTGCCCGCTGTCGCCGACGTACAGGCCGACGGCTCCGGTTACGGCGTCGCGGATCCCGAACCTCGGAATTGGTGGCTCGGTTCGACTGTCACAAATCAGCCATACTTGCGCCCGGACAAGAGCAAGGCGGCGCGCACACCGGACGCCTGGGAGTACGTTCCCCGACCTGACCTGCGCGACGACATCTCCGCCATCACCGACGCGGTGGCCTCGAAGGGCATGGAGCTGTTGGTCCTCGACCAGACCCGCCCCGACGTCGGTCTTCCCGTTCACAAGGTCATCGTGCCCGGGATGCGACATTTCTGGGCGAGATTCGCACCTGGCCGCCTTTACGACGTCCCCGTCGATCTGGGGCGGGTGGCACAGCCGACGGCGTACGAGGACCTGAATCCCACACCTTTGTTCGTGTGACCAGATCACGATCCCGCTGAGTGTCACTCACCACCTGCCCACGTGTCCTCGCTTCCCCACGGCCATAGACTCCTGCGAGGACGCGGACCGGCTGGTGAAAGGGATCGAGTGGACATGGCTTCCCCGGACGGAAGACATCCGGAGGCACCGCTCCCTCACCCGGGCACCACGGTGCCGCCCGTCCGCCTCGCGCAGTTCATCCTCACCGCGGCGTTACTCAGCTATCTGGCCATCACCATGCTCAACCTGGTGAGCCAGCACCCGGGCGGGCCGGCCGTCGCCTCGGCGGCGGTGATCCTCCCCCTCATTTTCCTGCTCCAGCTCCACCACTCCGCCGCGGGCGCACGAGGCGCACCCCTCCCGCGCCGGCTCCTCACTCTCTCCGTCCAGGCCCTCCTCACCTACGGGCCGCTCCAGTGGATCGGTGTGCTGTGGGGATCGATGGCCGGCTTCCTGGCGGGATCCCTGCTGCTGCTCCTCCCGGCCCGATGGTCGTGGCCGCTCTACGGAACGGCCAGCCTCGTCCTCATCGCCCCGGGAGTGATGGAGCACCGCTCCGTCATCGACATCGTGTACATGTGCCAGACCACCGCGCTGACGGGTCTCGTCGTCTTCGGGCTGTCACGTCTGTCGGTGCTCATCGTCGAACTGCACCGCACCCGGACCGAACTGGCGAACATGGCGGTGGCCACCGAGCGGCTGCGCTTCGCGCGGGACCTGCACGACCTCCTGGGCTTCAGCCTGTCCGCTGTCACGCTGAAGAGCGAACTGATCCACCGCCTGATCCGCACGCAGCCGGAACGCGCGCGGGAAGAGGTCGAGGAGGTCCTCGGCATCTCCCGGCAGGCGCTCGCGGACGTCCGCCGTGTGGCCAGCGGTTACCGGCAGATGTCGCTCGTCGCGGAGATGGCGTCCGCACGGGGTGTGCTCACCGCGGCCCACATCGACGTGCGGGTGGAGGCCGACGCCGAGGTGAACCGGATCAGCCCGCAGACCGGTACGGTCTTCGCGACCGTACTCCGGGAAGGCGTGACCAACCTCCTCCGGCACAGCAAGGCCGCCCACTGCACGATCGGCGCCCGGGTCCAGGACGGGAGGGCGGTGCTCACCATCACGAACGACGGGGTCCCGCCGACGCCCTCCGCACCGTCACAGCACGGAGGGTCAGGGCTGAGCAATCTCGAACGGAGGCTCCATGCGGTGAACGGCAGGCTCACCGTGGAACGCGGGCCGGGACCGGACGGCTCCGGCCGGTACTTCCGGCTGGTCGCCACTGCTCCGCTGCGCGTCGACGACGTGCCCTCCCGCCGCTGCGGTGACACCGATCCGTCGCCCTCGGCCGTGAAGTCAGCGCGGCCCTGAGCTTTTATCATCGAACAAACGTTCATTTTCATGTGTACATCGACCACGGGGGCCCTGGTGATACGCGTACTGCTCGCCGAAGATCTGAACATGGTCAGAGGGGCTCTGGTCGCCCTGCTCAACCTGGAGGAAGGCATCTCGGTCGTCGCGGACGTCGAACGCGGCGACCAGATCGTGCAGGCCGCACGGGAGCACCGGCCCGACGTGGCCATCCTCGACATCGACCTGCCGGGACTGGACGGCCTGACGGCGGGCGCACTGCTGCACGAGCAGGTCCCCGAGTGCCGGGTACTGATCCTCACCAGCCTGAGCGCCCCGGGCACACTGCGCCGGGCGATGTCGGGCCATGTGTACGGCTTCCTCGCCAAGGACGCCCCGCCCGACCAGCTGGCCGAGGCCGTACGCCGGGTGGCGAGCGGCAGCAGGGTCGTCGACCCTCAACTGGCCATGGCCGCCTGGGGCGTGGGCGAGAGTCCGCTCACCGCCCGGGAGTCGGAGGTGCTCCAGCTGGCCGCCGAGGGTTCGGAGGCTTCGGAGATCGCCACCCGGCTCTACCTCTCCAAGGGCACGGTGCGCAACTACCTGACCACCATCGTCTCCAAGCTCAACGCGCGTAACCGGGTTGATGCCGTACGTATCGCCCGGGAGTCGGGCTGGCTGGTCTGAGACACGCAAGGGTGGTCCGCTCCACGGCGCACACCATGGAGCGGACCACCCGACAGGTCCGCCTGCGATCAGCGGTGAGGAAGAGACTGTGTCGTCCTCGTCACGTCGGCACGACCGGACCGGCTCACAGCTGACCTTCTCCTCGCCGGCGTGGAACCGGCCGGGCCGCTGCCCGCGGCCCGAGGAGTGATCACCGACTGCTGCCGGACGGACCGGCCGGCGGCTATCGCGGACGTCTGCCCGGCAGCACCGTTCCTGGCTCGGCGGACGCCACGCCCGTCCCTTCCGTCTTGGGGTTGCGCTGTTCCCGTCTGGCCACCCAGGTCGCGAACCAGGAGAGCAGCATGCACATTCCGATGTAGATGGGCGAGATCACCATGACCACGGGGATGAACGGGAGGTCGTAGTCGAGGTTCGACGCGATCAGTTTGCCCGCGTGGAGGAACTCCTCGTAGGTGATCAGATAGCCCAGCGAGGTGTCCTTGAGCGCCACCACCAGCTGGCTGATGATGGTGGGCAGCATCGCGCGGACGGCCTGGGGGGCCAGGACGAAGGTGGTGACCTGCGTCTTGCGCATGCCCAGTGCGTACGCCGCCTCCCGCTGCCCCCGCTCCACGGAGTTGATACCCGTACGGAAGACCTCGGCGAGCACGGAGCCGTTGTAGAGGGTCAGCCCGGCGACGAGGGCGGGCAGCGGCTGGACCTTCAGGGCGACGAAGATGAAGAAGATCATCACCAGCACGGGCATGGCCCGGAAGAACTCGACCAGCAGCGTCGAGACCCAGCGCACCGGTCTGTGCTCGGAGAGCCGTCCCACGGCGAGCACGGCCCCGAGCAGGAGCGAGAGGACCGCCGCGTAGGCGAAGGCCTTGAGGGTGTTGCCCAGCCCACGCAGCAGAAGTTCCTGGATGCCCTGGTAGATGAAGGGCGTCCACTTCGCGCTGGTGAACTGGTCGGTGTCGAAGAGCAGATAGAGGACCCAGCCGATCAGGGCGAGGATCACGGCCGTCGAGATGAGCCCGTAGGTGAAGTGGCGTCTGCGCGTGACGGGCCCGGGGAGGTCGTAGAGCGCGGTTGCGTGAGCGGTGGTGTGGGTCATCGGGCGACTCCCCAGCGCTTCTCCAACACGTTGAAGATCGCACTGATGGCGAGGGTGATGATCAGATATCCGACGGCGATCCAGACGAAGGACCAGATGATGCTGTAGCCGAGTTCGTTGAGCGTCTTGTACGTGCCCAGCAGCTCCGTGACGCTGAAGGCCCCGGCGATCGCCGAGTTCTTGGCCAGCGCGATGAGCGTCGAGCCCACCGGCGGGATCACCGACCGGAAGGCCTGCGGGAGCACGACGTTGCCGAGGGTCTGCTTGAAGGACATCCCGAGGCTGCGTGCCGCCTCGCCCTGCCCCGTCGGCACGGTGTTGATGCCGGAGCGCAGGGCCTCGCAGATGAAGGCCGATGTGTAGCAGCCGAGGGCGAGCACCGCGAAGACCTGGAAGGGCAGGACCAGGCCGAAGCGCGGCAGACCGAGCAGTACGGCGAAGAACAGCAGTGTCAGCGGGGTGTTGCGGAGGACCGTCACCCAGACGGTGCCGATCGCCCGGAGCGAGCCGACGGGCGCGACCCGGAACGACGCCATGACGAAGCCGAGCACGAGCGCCAGGATCGAGGCGTACACGGTGAGTTCGACGGTGCCGAGGAAGCCCTTGCCGTAGAGCGACCAGTTCTCTGTCAGTACGTCCATGTCGGTGGCCCGCCCCTCAGTTCGCCGGGTAGCGGTCGATGGGCGGCGGCGTCGGCGCGGGTACCCCGGACAGGCCCAGCGTCGCTTCGAACGCCTTCTTCCAGTTGCCGTTCTTCTCGTTCTCCTCCAGCGCGTCGTCGAGCGCGAAGCGCAGCGCGTTGTCGCTGCGCGGGACACCGATGCCGTAGGGCTCCTCGGAGAAGGGCTTGCCGACGACCTTCATCTCGTCGGGCGCCTTGGCCGCGAAGCCCAGCAGGATGGCGTCGTCCGTGGTGACGGCGTCGACCTGGAAGGTCAGCAGGTTGTCGACGCAGATCGAGTAGGTGTCGTAGGCGACGAGGTCCGCCTCGGGATAGTCGGCGGCGATGCGCTGGTACGGGGTGGAACCCGCGGCCGAACAGACGGTCTTGCCCGCCAGGTCCTCGGGGCCGTCGATGTCCTTCTCGTCGGTCCGCACCAGGAGTCCCTGGCCGGCCATGTAGTACGGGCCGGCGAAGCCGACCAGCTTCTTGCGCATGTCGTTGATCGTGTAGGTGCCGACGTAGTAGTCGATCTGCCCGTTCTGGAGTGCCGTCTCGCGGTTGGCGGAGGCGATGGTCCGGAAGCGGATCGTGTCCGGCTCGAAGCCGAGGGAGGCCGCCATCATGCGGGCGATCTCGATGTCGAAGCCGGAGTAGACACCGGTGGCCGGGTCCTTCTCCCCGAGGTACGGCTGGTCCTCCTTGGCCCCCACGACGAGGTATCCACGGCGCTTCGCCTTCTTCCAGGTCTTCGACTCCGGCAGTTCGAAGCCGGTGTCGACCGTGTACTGGGGAAGCGCCTCCGTCTTCGGGCCCTTGACCGGCGGGCTGCCCTCCCTGCCGCACCCGGCGGTGAGCGCGGCGATCAGGAGGCAGGCCAGCACGGCCGCGATGTTTCTCGTACGCAACACTGGGCCCCCGTCAGTGCTTGAGGATCTTGGACAGGAAGTCCTTGGCGCGGTCACTCTCCGGGGCGGTGAAGAAGTCCTCGGGGGTGCGGTCCTCGACGACCCGGCCGTCGGACATGAAGACGACGCGGTTGGCGGCGGACCGGGCGAAGCCCATCTCGTGGGTGACGACCACCATGGTCATGCCCTCGCGTGCGAGCTGCTGCATGACCTCCAGCACCTCGTTGATCATCTCCGGGTCGAGCGCGGAGGTCGGCTCGTCGAACAGCAGCGCCTTGGGATCCATGGCGAGGGCGCGCGCGATCGCGACGCGTTGTTGCTGCCCTCCCGAGAGCTGCGCGGGGAACTTGTCCGCCTGCGAGGCGAGCCCGACCCGCTCCAGCAGTTCCCGGGAGCGCCGGTCGGCCTCCGCCTTCCTGCGCTTGCGGACCTTCAGCTGGGCGAGCGAGACGTTCGCCAGCACGGTCATGTGGGCGAAGAGGTTGAACGACTGGAAGACCATGCCCACTTCGGCCCGCAGCTGGGCGAGTCCCTTCCCCTCCTCGGGGAGCGGCTTCCCGTCGATGGCGATGCGGCCCGACTCGATCGTCTCGAGTCTGTTGATGGTCCGGCAGAGCGTCGACTTGCCCGATCCGGAGGGACCGATGACCACGACCACCTCCCCGCGGCCGACGGTGAGATTGATGTTCTGCAGTACGTGCAACTTCCCGAAGTACTTGTTGACGTCCCGCAGCTCGATCAACGGATCGACGGCCATACGTTGCCCTACCCACTTATCGCTTGTGTCGAGGTCAGCGCAAACTATCCACGGCGGACGCACGGGCAGGGGCCGACACGCACCGACAGCGCATAAGGCTGTTTATCGCGTTTTGGCCTCGGGGCCGCTCTCCGCCGATTCCGCGTACATCTCGGAGAGCTCCGGGCTCCCGGACATCGCCCAGTCCAGACCAGCGGCGACGACGTCGATCTCGCGCCCCGAGGCCAGCCGGACCACGGGCTGTCCGCCCGCCAGGATGTCCCAGGCCGCGCCCGGCACCGTACGCACGAGTACGGTGCCGAGGTAGAGGCCCGCGTCGTTGCCCACCCAGGGCAACTCCTCCGGATCGTCGCGCCAGACCGGCGGCAACTGGTCGAGCGCGGACAACGAGGCCGGGGTGTCGTCGAGTTCGAGCCCGCCCTGCGCCGCGCGCGCACGGAGCAACTCGCATTCCGCGAACAGCTCGGCCACGCCGTCGGGATCGGTCTCGACGGCTGCGGCGAGTGACACCGTGCGCGTACCGCCCTGACGCTTACGCCAGTTGTCCAGGAAAGGGATGTTCATACCAACAGGATCCCACTCCACGCGCCTTCCGCACCGCAGGCCACGCGACTCTTCCGGCACCCTGGCCGGGGGGAACAGGGTCCCGCTGTCTACTGTGTGGGCATGACCTCGCAGAACTACCTCTCCGAACTCTTCTCGCTGGAAGGCCGCGTCGCCGTGGTCACGGGTGGCAGCTCCGGCATCGGCCGGGGCATCACGGGAGCGCTGGCGAAGGCCGGCGCGAGCGTCGTGGTGGTGGCCCGCAGGGAGGCTGAGCTGACCCGGACGGTCGGTGAACTCACCGCCGACGGCCTGCGGGCGGCCTGGGTGAGCGCCGACCTCGCGACCGGTGAGGGTGTACGCACGGCCGGCGAGCAGGCGGTGGAGGCGTTCGGCGAGCCCGACATCCTGGTCAACTGCGCGGGCGTCAACCTGCGGCCTCCGATGAGCGAGCTCGACGAGGACGTGTGGGACACCACGATGACCGTGAACCTCAAGGCGCCCTATCTGCTGGGCCGCCGGTTCGGACCCGGTATGGCCGAGCGCGGCTTCGGCCGCATCATCCACATCACCTCGCAGCAGGCGCACCGCGCCTTCGTGCAGAGCGGGGCGTACGGGGTCTCCAAGGGCGCCCTGGAATCGCTGGCCCGCTCCCAGGCCGAGGCCTGGTCACCGTACGGCGTCACCTGCAACACCCTGGTCCCGGGCTTCGTGATGACGCCGCTGAACGCGCGGCTGTCGTCGGACCCTGAGCGGGTGTCGGCGCTGGCGGCCCGCACGATGGTGGGACGCAACGGGCTGGCCGAGGACTTCGAGGGCGCCGCGGTGTTCCTGGCCAGTGCCGCTTCGGCGTACGTGACAGGCCAGTCGATCTTCGTCGACGGCGGGTTCTCCGTGCACTGAACGCGCGATGCCGCCCCCCGGGAGGGGCGGCATCGGTCGTCCGTGAGCGCACGAGATCGAAGGCGGCGACGGAGACAAGATGCTGGGCCGCTGCACCACGTCCCGGCCGGAGCCGGGCCGCCAGGATTCGAACCTGGGTCCTCTTTTTTGCAGAAAGAAGTATCCGTTGCCTGCGCACCGGGCGCTCGGCGGCAACTCTAGCTCCTGGCGCCCGGGGACGGCTCCTGGATTTCGGCGGCCACGGACGCGGCGACGGCGGCCGAGGCGGCTTCCTTGTCGACGCCCAGTCCGGACAGGACACCGCTGCCGCCCTCGAACTCCAGGAGGGCCAGCAGCACATGGCCCGATCCGACCACGTCGTGGCCGAGGCGCAGCGCTTCCCGGAACGTCAGCTCCAGGACCTTGCGGGCCCCCGCGTCGAAGGGGATCAGCGCGGGCAACTCGTCCGCCGGGGCAGGCAGGGCGAGGGTCGCCGCTTCGCGGACCGCGTCCGGGGACACGCCCTGGCCGGCCATCGCCCGGACGGCGAGGCTGTCCGGCACGGCCACGAGGCCCAGGACGAGGTGCTCGGGGCGGATCTCGTCGTTGCCCGACGCGTGGGCGGCGTTGCTCGCGCCCACGACGGCGTTCCTTGCCTGCTCGTCGAACCGGCTGAAGCCCTGGCTCATGTCCAGGTCCGAGGCCTCGTCGGGCTTCTTGGGCACGAACCGCTTCTGGGCGGCCTGCCGGGTGACCCCCATGCTTCTGCCGATGTCCGTCCATGACGCGCCGGAGCGGCGCGCCTGGTCCACGAAGTGGCCGATGAGGTGGTCGGCGAGCTCGCCGAGGTGATCGGCCGCCACCACGGCACCGGTCAGCTGTTCCAGGGCGTCGGTATGGGTCTTCTTGATGCCCGCGATCAGGTCGTCGAGGCGGATGGGAGGGCTGGGCTGCAACGGATTCGCCATGGGGCAACCCTAGGTTGACACCCTACGTGCGTCAACCCGAAGTTGACACCTGGAAGGCGTTGCCCACTGCGCGTCGGGGCTGTTGAGTGTGAGCTGCGGAAGACCGGGAAACCCGAAGGAACCGATGGAAGGGCGTCCGATGGCGGGGACGCGCGGCGGCATGGTCGTCTACTGGCGGCCTGGCTGCCCGTACTGCATGAAGCTCCGGCTGCGGCTGCGCTTCTCCGGGCTCACCTACACGGAGGTGAACATCTGGCGGGACAAGGACGCCGCCGCCTTCGTGCGCTCCGTCGCCGACGGCAACGAGACCGTGCCGACGGTCTCCGTCGCGGGGCATTCCCTGGTGAACCCCTCCAAGCGTCAGGTGGTGCGGGCCGTCGCCGAGCACGCCCCGCACCTCCTGCCCGCGAAGGCGGCGCCGGCGAAGCGTTGACTCCGCACCGCGCCCGCACCGCCGGCCGTCAGACGTCGAGGTCCACCACCACCGGGGCGTGGTCCGACGCACCCTTGCCCTTGCGCTCCTCGCGGTCGACGTAACTGTCCTTGACCGCTGCGGCGAAGGGGGCGTTCCCGTAGACCAGGTCGATGCGCATGCCCTTGTTCTTCGGGAAGGAGAGCTGGCGGTAGTCCCAGTAGGTGTACGGGTGGTCGTACTTGAGGGGGCGCGGCACCACGTCCGACAGCCCTTCCTCACGCAGCGCGGCCAGCGCGGCGCGCTCCGCGGGGGTCACGTGCGTGGCGCCCTCGAAGACTGCCGGGTCCCAGACGTCCTCGTCCGTGGGCGCGATGTTGAAGTCGCCGAGGACCGCGAACGGCAGTGAGCCCGCCGCGTCCGGCGCGACGGCCTTCTGCAGGGCCTCGAGCCAGCGCAGCTTGTAGGCGTAGTGATCGTGGGCGACCTCGCGGCCGTTGGGGACGTAGACCGACCAGACGCGGACGGGCCCGCAGGTCGCCGAGACCGCCCTCGGCTCCTGCACGTCCTCGTAGCCAGGGCCCTCGGGCAGGCCCGTCACGACGTCCGCGAGACCGACACGGGAGAGCAGTGCCACGCCGTTCCACCGGCCCGTGGCGTTGACCGCGGACTCGTAGCCCAGCTCACGCAGCGCTTCGGCCGGGAACTGCTCGAGCGTGCACTTGGTCTCCTGGAGGCACAGCACGTCGGTGCCGCTGCTCTCCAGCCAGGCCAGCAGCCTCGGGAGCCGGGCGGTGATCGAATTGACGTTCCAGGTGGCGATGCGCATGCAGTAAACCTAACCGCTCCCACTGACAGCCGGGTCAGAGTCGGGTCGCGTCGCCCGGGGTGAGGCGGCCGTGGTCCGTCCCGCCGAGTGCGCCGATCTGCTTGTCGTAGATGGGGCGGGCGAGGTCGGTGAGCAGGGCGTCGTGGATGTCGATGGCACGGCGCGGCTTCACCTCGCGTACGTAGTCGATGACCTCCGAGATCTTGCTCCAGGGCGCCATGACCGGCAGCATCAGCGTGTCCACCGGGTGGTCGGGCACCGTCAGGGCGTCGCCGGGGTGGAAGACGGAACCGTCCACGAGGAAGCCGATGTTGGTGATCCTCGGGATGTCCGGGTGGATCACCGCGTGCAGCTCGCCGTGCACCTGGACGTCGAACCCGGCGGCGGTGAACGTGTCACCGTGGCCCACCGTGTGCACCCGCCCCGGGAAGGCGGCGGACAGCTGCCCAGCCACGCTCCGCAGGGTCCACAGCTGCGCGGCCGGGTTGGCTTCCAGGCCGGCGCGCAGCCGTTCCTCGTCGAAGTGGTCCGGGTGCTCGTGCGTCACCAGGAAGGCGTCGGCACCGGCGGTGGCGTCGTCCTCGGAGAATCCACCGGGATCGATGACGAGCGACTGCCCGCCGCGCTCCAGCCGGACGCAGGAGTGGGTCTTCTTGGTCAGCGTGAGAGACGAAGCGTTCATGCCACCATCCTGCTACGCGGGCGGGGTGGTTTCCTCCTCGATCACGGACTGCGCGATCTCGAACGCCGCGCCCGCCGCCGGGATGCCGCAGTAGACGGCCGTCTGCAGCAGCACCTCCTTGATCTCGACGGGGGTGAGTCCGTTGCGCAGGGCCGCCCTGACGTGCTGGCCGAGACCTCCCAGGTGACCGGAGGCGACGACGGCCGTGAGGGTCACGCAACTGCGTGACCTGCGGTCGAGGCCCTCCCGGGTCCAGATCTCGCCCCAGGCGTAGCGGGTGAGGAGCTCCTGGAAGTCCTCGGTGAAGCCGTCGGACGCCGCTGTCTCGGCGTCCACGTGGGCGTCGCCGAGCACTTCACGCCGGACCTTCATCCCCCGGTCGTACAGGTCACTGCGTCCTGTGGCGGAGTCCTCGGGCATCTCGACCGCGGCGGTGATCTCGGCCACGGGCACGACCGGGCCGAACGGCGCGGCGAATCCGGGGGACGGCGGCACCGGGATCGACGCCTGGGTGTCCTGCCAGGACGTCGAGAAGTGCATGAGCAGCAGGTCGGTGACGGCGGCAGGCTGCTCCACCGGGGCCAGGTGACTGGCTCCCGGCACGAGGGCGAGCCGGGCGTCGGGGATGCCCGCGACCAGCGTCCGGGCCTCGGCGGGCCCGGTGACCTTGTCCTCGGCACCGACCAGGACGAGGGTCGGCACGCCGATGCGGGAGAGTTCCGCCCGGATGTCGAACGCGGCCAGGGCCTCGCAGGACGCGATGTAGCAGCCGGGGTCGGTGGTGCGGACCATCTGGACGGCCCACTCCACGATCGCGGGCTGCGCGGCGGCGAAGCCGGGGGTGAACCAGCGCTCCGGGGAGGTCCGCGCGATCGGCTCCAGGCCGTTGCTGCGGACGATCACCCCGCGCTGACGGAACTCGTCGGCACTGCCGAAGCGCGGCGAGGCGGCGACGAGCGCCAGAGCGGCGACCCGGTGCGGATGGCGCAGGGCGAGGTCGGCGCCGACGGCTCCGCCTATGGCGCAGCCCGCGTAACCGAAGCGCTGCACGCCGACGCTGTCCAGGGTGGCGAGGAGCCGGTCCGCGAGGTCGGTGACCCCGGCGGCGGGGTGGGCGGGGGCCCCGCCGTGTCCCGGCAGGTCGTAGCGGAAGATCCGCCAGTGCTGGGAGAGCTCGGGTATCTGGCGGTCCCACATGTGCCAGGTGGTACCGAGGGAGGGCCCGATCACCAGGACCGGGGCGTCCTCCGGCCCGTCGAAGCGGTACTGGAGCAGCCGCCCGGACTGCGGCCCCTGGGGCGTCTGCGGCGCGGCGGGACCGGGCTGCGGTACCGGGGCGGGAGCAGAAGGCTCGGCGTAAGCGGGCCGGGGCGCCTGCGGCGCGGCGGGACCGGGCTGCACGCCTCGGAGGTCCTGAGGGCCCTGGGGATGCTGCTGCGCCTGGGGCAGGCTGTACTGCGGGCCGGGAGCCGGCTGTGCGTACGGCGGGGCGGCCTGCGGAGGCGGGGCGGCCATCTGCGGCGGCTGGAGGGCCTCTCCGGCGACCTGGGCGTACGGCTGCCCGGCTACGGGATGGGGGGTCGGGGGCAGCTGTCGGATCACCTCGCCCTGCAGGGGCTCGGGGTGGGCCGTCTGCGGGTGCATGGCGGGCTGGGGGGCGGTCTCGCTCACTTCACTCACTTGCTCCAGGGTAATGAGCGGCCCGTCCGCTCCCCGTCAGGGGGTCGCCGCGGAGACCACGTAGACGACCGGGGCCGCCGGATCGGTCATGTTGACGGTGATGTTCTGGGTCGGACGCGGGTCCTTGTTCTTGTGCACCGTGCCCGCCCAGTCGACCCCGGGTCCGAAGTACCACCCGGTGATCTTGATGTCCCGGTCGCTGATGGTGACCTTGCCGGTCTCCAGTGCGGCGCGCCCGGTGCCCACGCCGCTCAGGAAGCGGTCCAGCCCGGCGGAGGTCGTACGGAACTTCACGTACATCCGGCTGGCTTTCCAGTTGTTCGTCTCGTAGTACTGGACCCCGATCGCGTTGCCCGGGATGGGCAGTTCGAAGATCCGGCGCTGCATCCCGGACGGCCAGTCCTCCCGCAGCCCCTGGGCCGCCGCTTCGGCCTCCTTGTCCTTGCCGGAGCGCCTGCTCTGTCCGGCGGAGATCACGAGGTAGCCGGCCGGGATCCCGATGAGCAGCACGATGATGGTCAGCGTGATCAGACGCCGGCGGATCACCTTGCGCCGGTCCTGCGGAGGCGTCCCGCCTCCGTCTCCGGACGCACCGGTGGAACCCGGGCCGGAAGGGCCGGACGGCTCCGGTGAGCCGGACGGGGGCTGTCGCGGCACGATGTGGTGCTCGGCTGCGGTCATGTCGGAAGTCCCTCGATGCTGCGGTGCGGAGTGCGGGTGGCCGGGTGCCGCGTGCGCGGCCGCGGGTCAGTCGTCGGTGCGGGTACTGCGCGTGTTGCGGATGGTGCTCGCCGCCTGGTCGTAGAACTGGGCGTACCGCTCGTAACGCTCGACCCGGCGCCGGTTGGTGCGCCGGAACCTCCGGGCGACCAGACGGGCCAGATCGGCGGCGCCGACCATGCCGGCCTCGGGGCCGAGCTGCGCCTTCGCGATGCGGGCCTCGGGGCGGTAGCCGCGGCCCGTGAGGTGGCGCTTGAACGCGTCCCTGGCCGGACCGATCAGCAGGTCGTCGGCCGCGCTGACACCGCCGCCGATGACGAAGCACGAGGGGTCCAGGGCGGCGGCGAGGTTGGCGATGCCGACCCCGAGCCACTGGCCGATGTCCTGGAGGAGCTCGACGCACATCGCGTCGCCCTCGCGGGCCAGCTCCGTGATGAGCGGGCCGGTGATGTCGGGGATGTTGCCCTTGACGCGCTCGATGATGCCGTGTGCCACCGGGGAGTCCGCGGCGGCCAGCTCCCGGGCCTCGCGCACCAGGGCGTTGCCCGAGCTGTACTGCTCCCAGCAGCCGCGGTTGCCGCACGGGCAGCGGTGCCCGCCGGGCACCACCTGCATGTGCCCGAACTCCCCCGCCACGCCGTACTTGCCGCGCTTGACGTGCCCGTCCTCCAGGATCGCGCCGCCGATGCCCGTGCCCAGCGTGATCATGACCAGGTGGTCCTCGCCGCGTCCGGCTCCGAAGCGCCATTCGGCCCAGGCGGCCGTGTTGGCGTCGTTGTCGACCATCACGGGCACCACGAGCCGGGAGGCGATCGCGTCGCGCAGGGGTTCGTCGCGCCAGGCGAGGTGCGGGGCGAACAGCACCTTGGACCGGTCGGCGTCGACCCAGCCCGCCGCTCCGATGCCGACGGCGTGCACGTCGTGCCGGTCGGAGAGGTCCAGGACCAGCTCGACGATGGTGTCCTCGACGACCTTGGGGCTCTTGGACTTGTCCGGCGTCTCCGTGCGCAGGGTCTCCAGGATGTTGCCGTCGGCGTCGACGACCCCCGCCATGACCTTCGTGCCGCCGATGTCGATGCCGACGGTGGGTACCCGCGGCGCCGTGAGGTGCGAGCGGCGCTCCCTCGTGCCGACGGTCCGCAGGACGGTGGCGCGGGCGGAGCCGCGGTGTGTGAAGTCGCGGTACGTGCTCATCGTCCCTGCGCAGGTCGGAGGGCCGGTCGGTGATCCGTCCGGCGGCGGGCGGCGCCCGCCGTGCACGATTCTGCCATTCCCGCGCCCCCGGAACCGGTCCACCGGCCGGGGGCACGGGGCCAGGGGCACGGCTTACGGGGTGTCGTCCCCGGCCGGACGGCCACCGAGGTGACCCGGTGCGGGGGCGCGTTCGAGCTCGTGGCTGAGCTCCTCCAGCTCGCTCCCACCCGCCATCTGACGGGTCAGTTCGTCCAGGGTGACGTCGTCCTTGGTGTGGCTCCCGGACATCGCGCCGCGCTTGAGGAGCACGAACCGGTCGCCCACGAGATAGGCGTGATGCGGGTTGTGCGTGATGAGGACCACGCCGAGCCCGGCGTCCCTGGCGGCGGCGACGTACTTGAGCACCACCCCGGACTGCTTGACGCCGAGCGCCGCGGTCGGCTCGTCCAGGACGAGGACCTTGGCACCGAAGTACACGGCGCGCGCGATGGCCACGCACTGGCGTTCGCCGCCGGACAGGGTGCCGATGGGCTGGTCGACGTCACGCAGGTCGATGCCCATCCGGAGCAGCTCGGCGCGGGTGGTCTCCCGCATCTGCCGTACGTCGAGCCGTCTGAACGGCCCCGAGCCCTTCGTCGGCTCCGAGCCGAGGAAGAAGTTGCGCCAGACCGGCATGAGCGGGACCACGGCCAGGTCCTGGTAGACGGTGGCGATGCCACGGTCCAGGGCGTCGCGCGGGTTGGCGAGGGTGGTCTCCTCGCCCTCGATCAGGAACGTCCCGGCGTCGTGCCGGTGCAGCCCGGCGATGATCTTGATGAGCGTGGACTTGCCGGCACCGTTGTCGCCGAGGACGCAGGAGATCTCCCCCGCGTGGACCTCCAGCGAGACGTCTTCCAGGGCCTTGATGTTCCCGTAGTACTTGCTCACGCCGTCGAGCTCGACGAGCGCCGCACCGGCCGGGTCGCGGGGGGCCGGAGCCTGGGTGGCCGTCATTTCGTCGCCTCCGCGCGCTTGCGTACCCATGCGTTGAGCAGGGTGGCCAGGAGCAGCATCGCCCCGAGGAAGAACTTGAACCAGTCAGGGTTCCACTCCGCGTACACGATGCCCTTGCTGGTCATGCCGAAGATGATCGCGCCGACCGCGGAGCCGATCGCCGAGCCGTAGCCACCGGTGATCAGGCAGCCGCCGATGACGGCCGCGATGATGTAGATCAGCTCGTTGCCGACGCCCTCGCCGGACTGCACCACGTCGTAGGAGAAGAGCAGGTGCTGCCCGGAGACCCAGGCGGCGAAGGCCACACCGAGGTAGAGCCCGATGCGCGTACGGATCACCGGGACGCCGACCGCGCGCGCCGCGTCGGCCTCTCCGCCGACGGCGAAGATCCAGTTGCCGAAGCGGGTGCGGATCAGGATCCAGGTGGCGATCGCGACGAGTGCCGCCCACCACAGGATGGTGACCTTCAGCTCGACCTCACCGATGGTGAGGTAGGAGGCGAAGACCTTGCGCGCCGACTCGAAGCCCTCCATGTCGCCGATGGCCTTGGTGGAGACCGTGCCGCTGATCAGCTTCGTGAAGCCGAGGTTCAGGCCGGTCAGCATGAGGAAGGTGCCGAGGGTGATGATGAAGCTGGGCAGCTTGGTGCGGGTCAGCATGAAGCCGTTGAACGCGCCGAAGCCCAGCGTCACCAGCAGCGAGACGAAGACGCCGACCCAGACGTTGGCGGTCATCTGGTAGCTGAACATCGACGAGATCAGCGCGGAGCTGGTCACCATCACGCCGGCCGAGAGGTCGAACTCGCCGCCGATCATCAGCAGAGCAACCGGAGCCGCCATGATGCCGATGGTGGAGGCCGCGTAGAGGACCGTGCCCAGGCTGGATGCCTGGAGGAAGCTGTCGGCGAAGATCGCGAAGAAGAGGAAGACGGCCACGGCCCCGACGACGGAGCCGAGCTCGGGCCGGCCGAGCAGCTTGCGCAGCGGTGAGGTGCGCAGCAGGCGTTCGTCGGTGCGGGGCGCCACCGGTTGCCCGGTCGCCGTCATCGCGTGCCCCGCTTCGTGTACTCGGCGAGCGCGTCGGCGTCGTCGGCGGTGATGACCTGAGGTCCGGTCAGCACGGGCAGGCCGCCACCGAGGACGTTGCGGTTGTAGCGGTAGAGCCAGAGCAGGTCGACGGCCTCGTACCCCTGGAGGTAGGGCTGCTGGTCGACGGCGAAGCCGAGCGTGTCGTTCTGCAGTCCGGTGGCGACGCTCGCGTTGAGGTCGAAGGTGTCGATCTCGGCCTTGCTGCCGGCCGTCTGCTTGGCCTTGACCGCCGCGGCGGCGAAGGGTGCGCCGAGGGTGACGACCGCGTCGATGCTCTTGTCCGAGTCGAGCTTGGCCTCGATGGACGCCTGCACGTCGGGCATGTTGGTGCCGTCGACGTAGAGGTTCTGCATGGTCCCGTCGAAGGTCTTCTTCGCACCGGCGCAGCGCTGCTCGTGGCCGACGTTGCCCTGCTCGTGCAGGACACAGAGCACCTTCTCGCGCTTCCGCGTGTTCAGCTCGTCGCCGACGGCCTCGCCCGCGATGGACTCGTCCTGGCCGATGTGGGTGAGCGCCCCGAAGGCCTTGGACTCGGCGGACCCCGAGTTCACCGTGATGACCGGGATGCCGGCCTTCACCGCCTTGGCCACGACGGCCTTCATCGAGTCGGGCTTGGCCAGCGAGACGATCAGGCCGTCGACCTTCTTGTCGATCGCGGTCTGGACGAGCTCGGCCTGCTGCTGCCCCTCGTCGTTGTGCGAGTACAGGAAGTTGATGTTGTCCTTGGCGGCCGCCTGCTTGGCGCCCTTCTGGACGATGTCCCAGAAGGTGTCGCCATCACCCGAGTGGGTGACCATGGCGAACGTCCAGCGTGGCGTGCTCACCGCGGACCGGCCCTCGGCGGCCTCCTGGGCACGCTCCTCCGCCCGCTTGCCGCCGGTGCTGCTGCATCCCGCGAGGGAGGCCGCCAGTACCGCTGCCAGCACGGCGCCCATCGCGCGTACCCCTGTCCGAACCCTTGCCACGACGCCGTGCCCTTCTAGTGCTGCTCGCTGTGCTGCCTGGTGATGCCGGCGGGAGCGGACTCGCCGCCCGGCGGGCCAAGTATCCCCGAGCCCGGGTCGGCCGTGCCCGGCAGGGGCGCGGGCCGCGCCCTCCCGCCGTTCTAGCGACCTAGCATGACCGCGTCAATAACCTTGTCCGAACATACTGACCGCGGACCGCCGGGCGGAGGCGTCAGGACCGGACGAGCAGCTGGAACTCGAAGGCGTACCGGGAGGCGCGGTAGACGTGCGAGCCGAACTCGACCGCCCGGCCGCCGTCGTCGAAGGTGATCCGCTCCATCGTCAGCAGCGGGGCCCCCTCGGTCTCGGCGAGCAGTTCGGCCTCCTCGGCGGTGGCCGCACGGGCACCCACGGACTGGCGGGCGCTGTGCAGGGTGATCCCCGAGGCGCGCATCATCCGGTACAGCCCGGTCGACTCCAGCCGCTCGGTGGCGAGGTCGAGCAGCCGGAGCGGCAGATGGTTGCGCAGCAGGGCCATGGGCTCGCCGTGGGCGTGACGCACCCGCTCGACGACGTGCACGTCACCTCCCTCCTCCACGCCGAGCGCGGCGGCGACCTCGGGCGTGGCCGGTTCGAGCGTGTTGCGCAGGACCCGGGTCGCCGGGTGCCGCCCCGCGGTCTCCAGGTCGTCGTAGAGGCTGCTCAGTTCGAGCGGCCTCCTGATGCGGCTGTGCACGACCTGGGTGCCGATGCCACGGCGGCGCACCATCAGCCCCTTGTCCACGAGCGACTGGATGGCCTGACGGACGGTGGGCCGTGACAGTCCGAGCCGCGCGGCGAGCTCCAGTTCGTTGCCGAGGAGGCTGCCCGGGGCCAGCCGCCCCTGCTCGATGGCCGCCTCCAGCTGCTGGGCCAGCTGGTGGTAGAGCGGAACGGGACTGGTGCGGTCCACGCCCAGCCCCAGGGCGGCGGAGTCGGCGGCGGGTTTGGGCACGGCAGGGAGCGTACCCCGTGGGGCCGCGCCGCACCCCGCACTTTGTCAGGACATATAGTTGACAGTGCGCCTGGAGGGCGGCACGTTGGGTCCATGCGCATCGGACTCATCGGCACGGGCCGTATCGGTTCCTTCCACGCGAACGTCCTGGCACGCCATCCCGAGGTCGAATCCCTGCTGGTGACGGACCCCGACGCCGCCCGGGCCTCGGGCGTCGCGGCGCGGACCGGAGCTGTCGCGGTCGCCTCCGCGGACGAGGTCATCGGCGCGGGGGTGGACGCGGTGGTGATCGCGTCGGCGACCTCGGCCCACGCGGAGCTCATCGGCATGGCGGCCCGGGCCGGTCTGCCCGCTCTCTGCGAGAAGCCGATCGCCCTGGACCTGGCGGGGACCCTGGGCGCTCTGCGCGAGGTGGAACGGACGGGCAGCGTCCTCCAGCTCGGCTTCATGCGCCGCTTCGACGCGGGATACACGGCGGCCCGGGCCGCGGTGCGCGGCGGGGCACTGGGCCGGCTGCACACCGTACGGGCGACGACGTCGGATCCCGCGCCCCCGCCCGCCGCGTATCTGCCCCTGTCCGGTGGCCTGTTCAGGGACTGTCTGGTGCACGACTTCGACATGCTGCGCTGGGTCGCGGGCCGCGAGGTGGTGGAGGTGTACGCCACCGGTTCGGACGCGGGCCCGGCGATCTTCCGCGCCGCCGGCGACGTGGACACGGCCGCGGCGCTGCTGACCCTGGACGACGGCACACTGGCCACGGCCACCGCGACCCGCTGCAACGGGGCGGGTTACGACGTGCGCATGGAACTGGCGGGCGAGCGGGACCAGATCACCGTCGGCCTCGACGACCGCACACCTCTCACCTCCGCCGAGCCGGAGGGCCCGCCCGCTCCGGCCAAGCCGTGGCCCGGTTTCCTGGAGCGTTTCGCCCCGGCGTACGAGGCGGAACTGGACGCCTTCCTCGCCGTCGTACGCGGCGAGCGGGCGAACCCGTGCGACGGCAGGGAGGCGCTGCACGCGCTGCGCATCGCCGAGGCGTGCGAGCTGTCGCGCGCGGAGCGCCGTCCCGTGCGGATGACGGAGATCGCCGAGGACTGAGCGGCGTCACCAGGCCACCGGCAAGCTCACCGGCCCCCTTATCAGCATGCCGGTACGCCAGGCCAGCCGGGCCGGGTCCGCGTCGAGCCGCAGCCCCGGGCAGCGCTCCAGGAGCGAACGGATGGCCACGCGGGCCTCGATGCGCGCGAGCGGCGCGCCGAGGCAGTAGTGGATGCCGTGCCCGAAGGCCACATGCCCGCGGGCGTCCCGGGTGATGTCGAAGCGCCCGGGGTCCGGGAAACGGGCGGGGTCGCGGTCGCAGTCGGCCATCGCGATCAGGACGAGCTCGCCGCCGCCAGGGATCACGGTGCCGAAGACGTCGAGCGGCTCCGTGGTGAAGCGGTACGTCGGCGTCTCCACGGGCCCCTCGTAACGGAGCATCTCCTCGACCGCGTTGTCCATGAGCCCGAAATCGGCCCACAGGGCCGCCAGTTGGTCCGGGTGGGTGAGCAGGCTCAGCACGCCGTTGGAGATGAGGTTGACCGTGGTCTCGTGGCCGGCGACGAGCAGCAGCCAGGCCATGCCCAGGAGTTCGTCGGCGGAGAGCTGGTCGCCGTCCTCGTCCGAGGTGTGGATCAGGGCGCTCAGCAGGTCGTCCCCGTGACCCGCGCGCTTCTCCGCTATCAGCCCGGTCAGGTAGTCGTTCATGGCGGCGGCGGCCCGGCCCCGCGCATCCGCGTCGAGGGACGACACAGCGGTGTCGGACCATTCCCGGAACGCCTGCCGGTCCAGGGAGGGCACACCCAGCAGCTCGCAGATGACGGCCATCGGCAGGGGGGACGACAGCGCGCCCACCAGGTCGGCGCTCCGGGCCGGCCCCGCGGTCATGGAGTCGAGGAGCTCGTCCGTCATCTCCTGGATGCGGGGGGTGAGCCGTTCCATCCGGCGCGGGGTGAACTCCCGGGCCACGAGTCTGCGTAACCGGGTGTGCGCCGGGGCGTCCGAGCTCAGCATGGTCGTACCGGCGGACACCTTGCCGACCCCCAGCGAGGGCGATGCCCGGCGCCAGTCCTTGGAGAGCCGCTGGTCGGCGAGGAGGGCTCGTCCCGCCTCGTGACCGACCACGAGCCAGGCCCACGCCCCCTCCGGGATGCGGACGCGATGCACCGGCCCCACGGCGCGCAGCCGCGCGTAGACCGGATACGGGTCGCGGATGAAGTCGTCGCCGAGCGCTCCCAGATCGATCAGGTCCTCAGTGGTCACCACAGGTCCCTTCAGGCCGGACGGACGGACGGACGGAGAGGACGGTGCCCTGCGCCACCGCGCACAGCATCTCGGCGCCCTCGTCGTCCACGGTGTACAGGTCACAGCGCACGGTTGCCTGCCTCCGGCCGGTGTGGACCACAGAGGCACGGGCGAGCAGGGTGCGACCGCTCGCGGGACGGACGTACTGGATGGAGAAGCCGCCGGTCAGGACGGCGGGACCGAGCGTCGTCCCGGCGGCGAAGGTGAGCGCGTTGTCGGCGGCGTAGGACAGCACCCCGCCGTGGAGGAAGCCGTTCTGCTGGGTCAGCTCCTCGCGCACGTCCACTTCCAGGACGGCCCCGCCGTCCCCGAACTCCGTGATCCGCGCACCGACGAGACCGCTGAACGGCTGGCTGTCGAGTACCTGTTGCGCCGCTTCGAAGGAGAGCTCGGTCATCGTTCCCGTCCATGTCACCAGCGCACCGGCAGGCGCCGGACGCCCCGGAGCAGCAGTCCGGGCAGCCAGTCGGGCTCGCCGCCGTCCGGATCCCGTTCGAGTCCGGGGCACCGGTCGAGCAGCGCGCGGATCGCGATCCTGCCCTCCATGCGCGCGAGGGGCGCGCCGAGGCAGAAGTGGATGCCGTGGCCGAACGCCAGATGGCCCCTGGCCTCGCGCCGGATGTCGAAGGTGTCCGGGTCCGGATAGCGGGCGGGGTCGCGGTCCCCGGCCCCCAGGGCGATCAGTACGGCCTCGCCCTGAGGAATGACGACCTGCCCGATCGCGACCGGTTCCCGCGTGAAGCGGAAGGTCGCCGTCTCGACGGGGCCGTCGTAGCGGAGCATCTCCTCGACCGCGCCGTCCAGCAACTCCGGCCGGGCGCGGAGCAGGGCCAGTTGCCCGGGGTGGTCCAGCAGGGCGCGTACGCCGTTGGCGATGAGGTTCACGGTGGTCTCGTGGCCGGCCACCAGGAGCAGGAAGGCCATGCCGATGAGTTCGTCGCGCGAGAGCCGGTCCCCGTCGTCCTGACGCGCCCGGATCAGTGCGCTCATCAGGTCGTCGCCGGGGGCGCAGCGCTTGTCCTCGACCAGTTCCTCGAGGTAGGCGCCCATCGACCGGACGGCCTCCCCCTCCGCCTCCGCCGAGACGGGCGCGACGATGGCGTTGGACAGCAGGCGGAAGGTGTCCCGGTCGATGTCGGGTACGCCGAGGAGTTCGCAGATCACCGTCATCGGCAGCGGGAAGGCGAAGGCGTCGACGAGGTCGGCGCTCCCCGTCGGCACCATGGCGTCGAGCAGACCCGCGGTGATCTCCTCGACGCGCGGGCGGAGCGCCTCGATCCGCCGGGCGGTGAACTCGCGTGAGACGAGGCCGCGCAGCCGGGTGTGGTGCGGGGCGTCCATCTCCAGCATGTTGGCGTTGATCGGGTTGCCGGTGGCCGACCAGCGTTCCGTCGTGCGCCAGTTCTTGCTGAACCGCTGGTCGGCGAGGGCGGCGCGGGCCTCCTCGTATCCGACGACCATCCAGACGCGCTCGAAGTCGTCGGTGCGGACCGGGTGGGCCGGTCCTTCGGCGCGCAGCTTCGCGTAGTACGGATACGGATTCGCGCTGAAGTCCCGAGCCCCGCGCAGATCGACCACCGACATCGTCCCGCCCCCTCGTCCGGTCCGCTCCCTGCTCCGGTCAGCGTAGGCCGCCACCCCGCGCGCCGTCCTCGTCCTCATGGAGGAGACCGGCGTCATGCACCAGCAGGGCGATCTGCACACGGTTGTTGAACCCGAACCTCGCGAGGATCCGGGAGACGTGCGCCTTCACGGTGGCCACACTCAGGTGCAGTGCGGCCGCGATCTCGGCGTTCGAGCTGCCCCGCCCGACGGCTGATGCCACGTCCCGCTCCCGCTCCCCCAGTTCGGCGAACCGCTGCCGGGCGCGGTCCCGGCGGGTGTCGCCGTCGTCCGAGGAGCCGCCTGCCGCGCGGGCCATGAGCCTGCGGGTGACGGCGGGCGAGAGGACCGGCTCCCCCGCGGCGACCCGCAGCACCGCCTCGACGATCTGCGCGGGCGGGGTGTCCTTCAGCACGAACCCCGCCGCTCCCGCGCGGATGGCCCGCAGTACCTGCTCGTCGGCGTGGAAGGTGGTCAGGACGATCACCTCGGGCGCTGCGGGCCGGCGGCGCAGCGCCTCGGTCGCGGCCAGCCCGTCCATGCCGGGCATGCGGATGTCCATCAGTACGACGTCCGGCCGCGACCGGTCGACGAGCGCGGCGACCTCGGTGCCGTCTGCCGCCTCCCCGACGATGTCGATCCTTTCGGCTCCGCCGAGCATCAGGGCGAGTCCGGCCCGTACGAGCGGGTCGTCGTCGACGACGGCCAGCCGGACCGGTGGTGCCTCCGGAGACGTGGGAATGCTCATGCGGGCCACGGTAGCCGGGCCCGGACCGTGAATCCGCCGTCCGGCCGGGGCCCGTGGTCCAGGCTGCCGCCGGCCAGGTTCGCCCGTTCGGTGAGGCCGATGAGCCCCTGGCCGGATCCGGGTACCGGTGCGAACGGTTCGGCCGGTGCGGGATTGCCGACCTCCACGGCCAGCCCGTCCCCCGGTCCGCCGGCCACGGTGACGCGGACGGGCGCCCCGGGAGCGTGCTTGCGGGCGTTGGTAAGTGCTTCCTGGGCAATGCGGTAGACCGTGCGCCCGGTGGCAGCGGGTGCCTGGGCCGGGTCCGTGACGGTGTTGTCCAGCGTGACCTCCATGCCGGCCGACCGGGACTCCTCGATCAGGGCGTCCAGGGTGACCAGGGTGGGCTGCGGCCGGTTGCCCTCGTCGCCCTCACCGGGTGCCCGCAGTACGCCGATGATCTCGCGGAGGTCCTGGAGCGCGTCGTGGGCACTGTCCCGGATGACCCCGGCCGCCCTGCCGATCTCGGCCGGGGGCGCGTCGGGCCGGAACTCCAGGGCGCCCGCGTGGACGCTGAGCAGGGTCAGCCGGTGGGCGAGGACGTCGTGCATCTCGCGGGCGATGGCCTCCCGCGCCAGCCGCTGGGCCTGCTCGGCCCGCAGGGCGGCCTCGGTCTCGGCCCGGCGCGCGCGTTCACGGAGCGAGACGACGAGCCGGCGCCTCGACCGTACGACCATGCCCCAGCTGAGCACGAGGAGGACGAGCAGCACCCCGATGACGGTGGAGGCCACGAAGGACGTCGCGGGGTCCGGGCGAAGCATCGGCTGTACGGGGGCGACGACGAGGGCCACCGCGCCGACGAGGGCCACCGGCCTGAAGGGACGGTGCACCGCCAGGCTGAACAGGGCGATGAGCATCGCTCCGGCCGCGACGGGCTCCACGGCGCTCAGCACCGTCAGGGCCGAAGCGACCGCCACGGGCCACCGGCGCCGGGCCCAGAGGGCACAGCAGGCCGCGGCGCCGAGCAGCGAGTCGGCGAGGACGACGCCGTCGGGGGTGGTCCGGTCGGCGTCCACCGCGGCGAGGGCCAGCATCCCGAACCCGGCGGCGCAGAGGAAGAGCGTGAGGTCCACGGCCCAGTCCCGCACGGTCCGGCGCGGTCCGCCCGGGTCGCCGGGGCTCTCGTGTCCGGTCAGTGCAGAGGGCAGCAGCCAGGGGTATTCCGTACGGGCCATGTCGGCAAATGTAGGCAGGCCGCAGGCGCTGCCGGGCCCCGCGGGACGAGGGAGATACCGAAGTCGCACGACCGGATACTTCCGTCGGCCCTCGGCAGACCCCTGGCCGACGCGGGGCCCCGAGGGTTCGCGTCACGCTCGGGCGATGAAGAAATTCGTGGAGACGGCGGGGTTCATCGTGTTCGCGCAGGGGGCGGCGGGACTGCTGTACGAGTGGACGGGCTGGTTCCGTCTGTGGGCCGTGGTGGCGAAGCTCGACTTCCTCGACGACTACGGGGTGTTCGTCAACATCGTGCTCGTCGTGACGGGCGCCGCCGTGATGATCGCGGCGGACTCGATCAAGGTGTGACGTCGGCGCTGCGGCGCCCCCATGCCGTGCCCGCGAGGACGAGGACCGCGCCGGCCACCCCCAGGAGGCCGAGGCGCTCGCCTCCGATCGCGATGCCGACGGCCGCGGCCCAGAGCGGTTCCGTGCCGAGGAGCAGGCTGACCCGGGACGGCGAGGTGCGGCGTACGGACCACATCTGCACGAAGAACGCGAACAGCGTGCAGAACGCGGACAGGAAGATCAGCCCGGCCCATTCCTCCGCACCGAAGTCCGCGGCCACCGCCCAGGGGGCCGGGCCGGTGCCGGGGACGGTGGCGAGTACGGCGAAGACGGCGACGGCGCTGCCGAGCTGCACGGTGGTCAGCGACAGCGAGTCCGCGCCCTGGACCGCCTTGATGCGGGCCATCGCCAGGACGTGGACCGTGCGGGCGAGGGCCGCGAGCAGCATCAGGAGGTCGCCCCCGGAAGGGCTGGTGAATCCGCCGCCCTGGGTCAGCAGCACCACCCCGGCGACGGACAGCCCGGCCGCGGCAAGAAACGCCCCGGACGGCCGGACCCGGGTCACGGCGGCCTCGGCCAGCGGGGTGAAGATCATCGTGAGGCTGATGATGAGGCCTGCGTTGGTCGCCGACGTGTGCACGACGCCGTACGTCTCCAGCAGGAAGATCCCGCTGAGTACGAGACCCAGCAGGCCCGCGCCCCGCCACTGTGCCCCGCTCAGCGCACGGAGCCCGCGCCATCCGGCGACGGCCAGGGCGGGCAGTACGAGGACGAAGCGGAGCACGAGCACGGCGATCACGGTGTGCGTGGTGGTGATGCCCTTGGCCGCGAGATAGCTGGCACCCCAGACGGCGGCGACGAGCAGCAACGGCAGATCGGTGACCCACGCGCGGCGGGGGCCGGCGAGAGCGGGCACGGCGGCAGCGGACATCGGCGCTCCTGGTTCTCCACGACGGGAACGATGTGGAGACCTCGCCGGCTCGCACGGGAGCGAACACCGTACCGAACGGACTCCCCCCTCGGGAACCTCTGTCCGCAGGGCGGCCCGGCCATCCGCCCCCAGGGGTCGTAACGGGCCGAAAACGGTCCTGACGGGGTGCCGGCTCCTCCTAGAATGTCGGTCTTGGGACGCTCGGACACACGGAGTTGGCACATGGGTGGAGCGCGGCTGGACGGACGGATCGAGCGGGGGAACCAGACCAGGCAACTGGTCCTGGGGCGCGCGGTCCAGGTCGCCTCGGCCGAAGGGCTCGAAGGTCTGTCGCTCGGCCGGCTGGCGACGGAACTGAAGCTGAGCAAGAGCGGGGTGTTCGCCCTGTTCGGCTCCAAGGAGGAGCTGCAGCTCGCCACCGTGCGCGCCGCGGTGAACGTCTTCGTGGAGCACGTACTGACACCGACACGAGCGGCGGAGCCGGGCCTGGGCCGGGTCTGGCGGATGTGCGAGAGCTGGCTCTCCTACTCCCAGCGCCGGGTGTTCAGCGGCGGCTGCTTCTTCTACGCGACCATCGCCGAGTTCGACTCCCGGGAGGGCAAGGTGCACGACGCGCTGGCCTCCACGCAGACCGGTTGGGTCACCTTCGTCGAGGAGACGATCGAGGAAGCCAGGGTGCGGGGCGAACTGGCCGCGGACACCGATGTCTCCCAGCTGGCCTTCGAGCTCATCGCGTTCATGGAGCTGGCCAACGCGGAGTCGGTTCTGCACAACAACAACCCCGGCTACACCAAGGCGGCGCGGGCCATCCTGGGGCGGCTGCGCGCCGCGGCCACGGAGCGGTCGGCCCTGCCTCAGGCCCCCTGACCCCCGGCGCCTCTCACCGGCCGACGTCGAAGGTGCCGAACCGCGCGCGGCCGTCCAGCCGGTAGGTGTGCATGGCGATGCCGCTGCCGGTGGTCCGGGCGTCCGTCAGCTCGAAGGCGGTCGGCCGTCCGCCGTCCGGGAAGAGCCGTCTGCCGCTGCCCAGGTAGACGGGGTACAGGAGCAGGTTGACCTCGTCGATCAGGTCGTGGGCCAGCATGGACTGCGCCAGGGCGCCGCTGCCGTGGATCTGCAGCTCCCCCTCCGCCGTCCGTTCCTTGAGCCGGGCGACCTCGGCGGGGACGTCCTTGGGGACGACGGTGGTGTTCTCCCAGGCCGGGTCCTTCAGGGTCGTGGAGACGACGTGTTTGCGCAGGGTGTTCAGGCGGGACGCGACCGGGTCCTCCGGGTCGGTGACCTTGGGCCAGTAGGCCGCGAAGATGTCGTACGTACGCCGTCCGAGGAGAAAGGCCCCGGAGCGGTCGAAGACCTCGTGGACGAAGGCCTCCATCTCGTCGTCCGCGAAGGGCACCACCCAGCCGCCGTACTCGAATCCGCCGGTGGTGTCCTCCTCGGGCCCTCCGGGGGCCTGCATCACGCCGTCGAGGGACACGAACGTGGTGAGGGTCAGCTTCGCCATGGTCCCGCTCCTTCGTGTCGCGACCGCCGCAGCGCGGGCGCGCCGCCGGCGGCCCTCGCGCTCCCGTGACCCGGCCGCGCTGCCGCGGCCCCGGGGACGGGGTGTCTCCACCCGTACAGACCCCACTGTCGGACGGAAATCGTCGCCGCGCCCGGTGGAGGGGCCGGGCCGCGAGACCCCGGGCGGGCCGCGTCGCGCGCCTCGTCCGGGGTCCCGCCCTACGCTGGCGGGGACGGTATGCGAACGAAATGGGAGACCATGAGCGAGACACCGACCCCGGTCCGTAACCTGCACGACGGCAGCACGATCCCCGCGGTGGGCCTCGGTACCTGGCCGCTCGACGACGAGGCCGCGGAGAAGGCGGTCGCCGGGGCGCTGGAGCTCGGCTACCGGCTCGTGGACACCGCGCTGAACTACCGGAACGAGACCGGCACGGGCCGCGGCATCGCCCGCTCCGGAGTTCCCCGGGAGGACATCTTCGTCACGACGAAGGTGCCGGGCCGCCACCACGGCTACGAGGAGACGCTGGCGTCCTTCGAGGAGTCCCGGAGCAACCTCGGTCTGGACTACGTGGACCTGTACCTCATCCACTGGCCGCTGCCCGGGGTCGGCAAGTACGTCGACACCTGGAGGGCGATGATCAAACTGCGTGAGGAAGGCATCGTCCGCTCCATCGGCGTCTCCAACTTCACGGCGGAGCACCTGGAGAGGCTGGAGAGGGAGACGGGTGTACTGCCCGTGGTGAACCAGATCGAGATGCATCCGCTGCTCCCGCAGGAGGAGCTGCGGGCGGTGCACACGGCCAAGGGCATCGTCACGGAGAGCTGGAGCCCGCTGGCCCGGGGGCGCCAGGTGCTGGAGACCCCGGAGGTGGTCGCGGCGGCCGAGGCGCACGGCGTGTCGCCCGGCCAGGTCGTCCTGCGCTGGCACACGCAGCTGGGGGCCGTGCCGATCCCGAAGTCGGCCGACCCCGGGCGGCAGCGCGAGAATCTCGACCTGTTCGGCTTCCAGCTGACGCAGCAGGAGCTGGACCGCATCGGCGCACGGCCCCCGCACCGCTTCGGTGGGGACCCCGACACGCACGAGGAGTTCTGACAGCGGCCCTCGGGGCCGCACCGCGCGCCGCACGCCGCGCAGGCCGTCACCGGTCGCGCGGCGTGACGGGTCCGGTCGGTCGCGCGGCATCGCGGGGAGTCACCGGTCGCGTGGCGTGACGGGCTCCATCGGTCGCGCGGCGTCGCGGGGAGTCACCGGTTGCGGGGCGTGACCTCCGACATGCGGGACCAGTCGTCCCCGGGGGTCTCGACGTTGATGATCTCCGGCACCTCGCTGACGAGTTCGGACATCGTCTCGATCGCCGCCTTGAAGTGCTCGGAGTTCACGTGCGCCACGCCGGCCTCCTGCGAGGCGAAGGCTTCGAGCAGGACGAACTGGTCCGGGTTCTCCACGCTGTAGGACCAGTCGAAGAACAGGTTGCCCGGCTCCTGACGGGTGGCGAGGGTGAAGTCCTCGACGGCCGGAAGCCAGTTGTCGCGTTCGGCGGCACGCACGGTGAACTTGACGGCGATGAAGATCATGAAGACTCCTGGTCGGGACGAGAACGGCCCGACCAGGGTCCCATATGCCCACAGGCCGGGCAGGAAGCGGCACACCCGCCCCCGGGCGGCGTACGTGCCCTACCCGCCGAGCTCCACGTGACGGGTGGTCAGCCGTGCCGCGCCCTGCTCGGTCAGGGAACCGAAGAGCCGCAGCCGGGAGATCCCCCCGTCGGGGAAGATGTCGATCCGCACGTGGGTGCCCCGGACGGGCACCGGCAGGACGAAGCGGTGGTTCGTGTCGGGCTGGAGCCGGGTGCGGGGCAGGAGTTCGGCCGGTTCGCCGCCCTCTCCGTCAGCCACCGAGATCTGTGCCCAGCCCGCCGCGTTGCCCTTGAGGTAGGCGGTGTCGATCTCCACGGCACGGATCTCCGCCTGCTCGACCAGCCGGTAGCGGATCCAGTCGTTGCCCTTGTCGCGGCGTCGCCGCGTCTCCCAGCCGTCGTCCATCTTGCGGGAGCGGCCCGGTGCGATGGTGTTCGTGGCCGGGGAGTAGAAGCGGTCGGAGGCGTCCTCGACCTCGCCACCGTTCTCCAGGGCCACGAGATCGAAGGTGCCGAGGGCTGCCAGCCATGCGGGGTCGGGGGCCACCTCGCCGTGGACGCGCAGGCGGGCTATGCCCCCGTCGGGGTGCTGGTTGACCCGCAGATGGGTGAAGCGCTGCCCGGCGTCCACCGCGAAGCCGTTGGCCGCGTGTCCTCCGACAGCCGTACGGGGCAAGAGGGTTGTCCACTTCACCTCGGGCGCGAGGAGGTCCTCCGGGGACGGGGAACCGGGCAGCGAGGTTCCCTCCACCGAGACCGACTGCGGGTAGTTGCCACGGAAGTGGGCGGTGTCGACGACCAGTCCGCGCACAACGCCGGGAGCCCCGAGGCGTACGAGGGCCCAGTCGTGGTCCTCGTCGGCGGGGTGCGGCTCGGCGGCACTCGCACCGCGCCTGCGGCGGGTCTCCCAGCCGTCCATGATCTTGCCCTTGTGACCGAAGCGCTCGGGGTCGAACTCCGCGGGCTCCGGCTTCAGCAGGTTCTCGCGCTCGGCGAAGAACTCGTCGTTGGCGGCGACGACGCCGGCGCCGAGCCGCCGGTCGGCCAGGTCCACGAGGTGGGTGAAGGGGAAGTCGGCGGTGCGGTAGTCGGCGTACGGATCGCCGCCCCCGTACGGGCTCGCGTCGCCGGTGAAGTGCGGTGTCACCGTCATGGTCAGTGGTTCCTCTCCAGGAGACGGCCGGTGGGCTCGGCGAGTACGCCGTCGGACGCGATGCGCGTACCTCGCAGCCAGGTGGACCTGACGACGCCGTGCAGGGTCTTCCCGGCGTAGGCGGTGACGCGGTTACGGTGCTCCAGCCCGGCGGGGTCGACGGTGAAGGCGGCCTCGGGGTCGAGCACCGCGAAGTCGGCGTCCCGTCCCGCCTCGATGGCGCCCTTCCGCTCCAGGCCCGCGAGCCGCGCGGGACCGGCGGACATCCAGCGGACGACGTCGTCGAGGGTGTGCCCGCGCCGGCGCGCCTCGGTCCAGATGGCCGGCAGGCCGAGCTGGAGCGAGGAGATGCCGCCCCACGCGGACGCGAAGTCGGGGGTCTTGAGGTCGGCGGTGGAGGGCGAGTGGTCGGAGACGACGCAGTCGATCGTCCCGTCGGCGAGACCGGCCCACAGCGCGTCCTGGTTCGCGGCTTCCCGGATCGGCGGGCAGCACTTGAACTCCGTCGCCCCGTCCGGGACTTCCTCGGCGGTCAGGGTGAGGAAGTGGGGGCACGACTCCACGGTGACCCGTACGCCCTCACGCCGTGCCGCGGCGATCAGCCCGAGCGCGTCACCGGAGGACAGGTGCAGCACATGGACACGGGCGTTCAGCCGCCTGGCCTGCGCGATCAGGTTCTCGATCGCGTGGTTCTCGGCGTCGCGCGGCCGGGACGCGAGGAAGTCCGCGTACTTCCCACCGCTCCGCTGGGGCGCGGAGGCCAGCTCGTGCGGGTCCTCGGCGTGCACGATCATCAGGCCTCCGAAGCCCGCGACCTCCGCCAGAGAGCGGGCCAGTTGCTCCTGGTCGAGCTCGGGGAACTCGTCCACGCCGGAGGGCGAGAGGAAGCACTTGAAGCCGAAGACGCCGGCGTCGTGCAGCGGGCGCAGGTCCTTGACGTTGTCCGGCAGGGCACCGCCCCAGAAACCCACGTCGATGTGCGCCTTGGTCCGGGCGACCTCCTGCTTGATCCGCAGGTGCTCGACCGTGGTCGTCGGCGGCAACGAGTTCAGCGGCATGTCGAGCAGGGTCGTGACACCGCCGGCCGCGGCCGCCCGGGTCGCGGTCCAGAAACCCTCCCACTCGGTGCGGCCGGGGTCGTTCACATGGACATGGGTGTCGACGAGGCCCGGCAGGACCGCGAGGTCGCCGACATCCTCCAGCCGGGCGCCGACGGGCACCTCGGCGTCGTAGGGCAGGACCGCCTCGATCGCTCCGCCTGCGACGAGAACCACGGCAGGGCGGGTCCCCTCGGGGGTCACGACGCGCGTCGAGCGCAGTACCAGCTTCACGTCCACACCGGGCACCTCTGCTCCTCAAGGCTGATTTCAACGAACTGTTGAAGGAGTCTTCACTCGGGGAAGCGGCTCCGTCAAGACCTCACCCTCCTCATGGAACGCCCGGAGGATCATGAACGGCAACGGTTGGATGTTTCCACGAAGTAAAAGTTCTTTTTCGCAGGACGGAACGTAGAATGGGCCAGGAGCGGCAGCGCCGGAGCTCGGACCGAAGAGGGGCCGGACCGTCGACACCAGGACAAAACAGGTTCTGACCGGCAAGGACGCCGCACCGGGAGCAGTGGGCCGATCGGGAACAGCCCGGTAGGCTGCTGCCTTGCCTCCGCTTCGAAAGGACCGTTGACGTGCCGCCGTCCCACGCCAGCACTTCCGACTCCAAGCCCGCCGGTCCCAGTGGCGGCGTCCAGTCCCTGGAGCGTGCCTTCGATCTGCTGGAGCGCATGGCCGACGCCGGGGGCGAGGTCGGCCTCAGCGAACTCTCCGCGAGCAGCGGCCTCCCGCTGCCGACCATCCACCGGCTGATGCGCACGCTGGTGGTGTGCGGCTATGTGCGCCAGCAGCCCAACCGGCGTTACGCGCTGGGCCCGCGCCTGATCCGCCTCGGCGAGTCCGCGTCCCGTCTGCTGGGCACGTGGGCACGGCCCTATCTCCAGCGGCTGGTCGAGGAGACCGGCGAGACGGCGAACATGGCTCTGCTCGACGGCGACGAGATCGTGTACGTCGCCCAGGTGCCGTCGAAGCACTCGATGCGGATGTTCACCGAGGTGGGCCGACGGGTGCTCCCCCACTCCACCGGAGTCGGCAAGGCCCTCCTCGCCCACACCCCCGCCGACGAGGTGCGGGCCCTGCTGGCCCGCACGGGCATGCCGGCGGCCACCGAGAAGACGATCACCACGCCGGACGGCTTCCTGGACGCGCTGGAGCAGGTGCGTAGGGCCGGCTACGCGGTGGACGACAACGAGCAGGAGATCGGGGTGCGCTGCCTCGCGGTATCGGTGCCGGACTCCCCCACCTCGGCCGCCATCTCCATCTCCGGGCCCGCCGGCCGGGTGACGGAGACGGCGACGGAGCGGATCGTGCCGATCCTGCAGCAGATCGCGAAAGAACTCTCCGAGGCGCTCGCGAGCAGCGGCGGTTCGACGGGCTGACGACGCCGGGCGCCTCACGCCGTCACGGAATCCCACCGCTGCCCGGACGTCCGGGGACGCAGACGTCCGGGGACGCAGACGTCCGGGGACGCAGACGTCCGGGGGGGGGCGCGGACGTCCGGGCAGCGTCCCTCAGGCTCCCGTGGCTCCGGGAGCCGCTCGGACAGGGCCGGGAGCCGACAGCCGCCCGTCCTTCATGACCACCGTCCTGTCCACGCGGTCCAGGTGCGCCCGGTCGTGGGTGACCATGACCGTGGCCGTCGACCGTTCTTTGGTCAGGCCGAGCAGCAGGTCGAGGACGGCGGCGCCGCGTTCGTGGTCGAGCGCGCTGGTCGGCTCGTCGACGAGCAGCACCGCGGGCTCGTTCATCAGGGCCCTGGCGATGTTGATCCGCTGGCGCTGGCCGCCCGACAACTGGTGCGGTCTGCGGTTCGCCCGGTCGGCCAGACCGACCGCGGCCAGCAGTTCCATCGCCCGCCCGCGGGACGCGCGCACCGATCCCCCCGACAGGTGGGCCATCACCTGGAGCTGCTCCAGCGCCGTGAGGGACGGCAGCAGATGCGGTTGCTGGAAGACGATGCCGACGCGGTCGCGCCGCAGGGCCGCCTTGTCGGCACGGCCGAGCCCGGAGGTCTCCGTACCGGCGACGGCGACGCGTCCACGGTCCGGGGTGACGAGCGTGGCGGCCACCGCGAGGAGGCTGGACTTGCCGGAACCGGACGGCCCGGCGACCGCGGTGAGCGTGCCTGCCGGCACGGTCAGGGAGACCCGGTCGAGCGCGGTGAGCCGGGTGTCGCCGTCGGGGTAGGTCAAGGTGACGTCGGTGAGGGTGAGGGTCATCGTGCACTCCCGAGTGCGGCAAGGGGGTCGACGGCGGTGATACGCCGGATGGACAGGGCCGCCCCGAGCGCGCCGAGGACGATCATCACGCCCGCGGGGACGAGAACGGTCGACGCGTCGAGCACGAACGGCACGGCGCCGCCGTCCCCGCCGACCAGCGCGCCGGCTCCCGCGGCCAGCGCGGTGCCCACGCCCGTACCCGCGGCGAGCATCACCACGGCCTGCCCGAGCGCGTCCTTCAGCAGATACGGAGTGGAGGCGCCCAGCGCCTTGAGCACGGCCACGTCTCCGCTGCGCTGGATGGTCCACACGGTGAAGAAGGCACCGATGACGAGCGCGGAGATGGCGAAGAGGAAGCCTCGCATCAGCTGGAGCGAGCCGTTCTCGGCCTGGTAGGAACCGATCGCCGTGAGGGAGTCCTCCAGGGTCAGGGTGCTGGTGCCCGCCTCCTCGTCCCCTGCGGCGAGGTCGGCGCCGGCGGTCGTGGTCAGGGCGATCACGGTGGCCTGTTCCCGCGCGCCACCGAGGCGCTGCCAGTCACCGAGCGAGGTCCACACCACCGGTGTGTGGCTGTACGAGGCATCACCGGAGACCGCCGCCACGGTCACCCGGGACCCGGAGCCGAGGCCGAGCGCGTCACCGGCCACCGCGCCGAGGTCGTCGGCCGCCTGCTCGGAGAGCACGACCCGGCCTGCGGCCACGGCGCCGGGCGCGAGCCCGCTGCCCGGTTCGACGCCGAAGGCCGACACCGCGGCCGACCGCTCTCCCTCCCCGGCGACGGCGTTCACCGTCCGGATGCCCAGGGGCCGCGCGGCGGTGACCCCCGGCCGCTCCGCCCAGGCACGCCAGGCGCTCTCCTCGACGGCCGAGTCGGAGAAGGACACCGCCCGGCCGTCCGGCGGCGCGGCGAACGCGACGTGGTCGGCGTCGAGCCCGGTGACGGCCGAGGTGTTCTCCCTCCCCAAGCCTGCTGTGAGGCCGGACAGCAGCCCGACGAGCAACGTGATCAGCACGACGACCGTGCCCATGAGGGCGAACCTGCCCCTGGCGAACCGTAGATCTCTCCATGCGACGAACATGACTCCAGACTCGGGCCCCGGGCCTGGGAGGACATCGCGCGCGGGACGGGGCCGGCATCAACCTTTCGGTTGACCGGCCCGGCGGCCGGCGCGTCTACGCTGGAACGGCCATGGACACGCGTACCCCCACCCCCGTCACCACAGCGCTGCGGCTCTGTCTGCACGCACTGCTGGCCGGGCTGCTGGCGCTCGCCGCGCTGCGTGCGGCCGGCGGCGGCACCTCGAACGCCACCGCCGTCCTCGTGACGGCCGGTGTGATGGCCGCGCTGTACGCCGCCGGCGCGCTCGCGCCCGCCGTCCAGCCGCACACCCGGGCCGCCGCCGTCTGGCTCGCCGCGCTGGGCGCCGTGTGGCTGGCGCTGCTCGCCCTGTCGCCCGATGCCCTCTGGGTCGCCTTCCCGCTCTACTTCCTGCAACTGCACCTGTTGCCGGTGCGGTGGGGGCTGCCCACCGTCGCCGCCACGGCCGCGGCGGCGATCGCCGGTTTCCTGCTGCACGGGCAGGAGGTCTCGCCGGGTACCTTCGTCGGTCCGCTGCTCGGTGCGGCGGTGGCCGTGGCGACCGTACTCGGCTACGACGCGCTGTTCCGCGAGAGCGAGCGGCGCCGCGAGCTCATCGAGGAGCTCGTCGCCACCCGGGCGGAGCTCGCCGAGGCGGAGCGTGCCGCGGGCACCCTGGCCGAGCGGGAGCGGCTGGCCCGGGAGATCCACGACACCCTCGCCCAGGGCCTGTCCAGCATCCAGCTCCTGCTGCGGGCCGCCGAGCGTTCCCTCCCCGAGGGCGCGCCCGCGACCCCGCACGTGCGGCGGGCCCGCGAGGCCGCCCAGGACAACCTGGCCGAGGCCCGCAGGTTCGTCCGGGCGCTGACCCCGCCGGACCTGCAACGGGGCTCCCTGCCGGCGGCGCTGTCCCGTCTGGCCTCGCGCACCTCGGCCCCGGGGCTCGCGGTGCGGTTCGCGGTCAGTGGCAGCCCGGTCGGACTGCCGACCCCGTACGAGGTGGCGCTGCTGCGTACCGCGCAGTCGGCGCTGGCCAACACGGTGCGGCACTCCGGTGCGCGGCGGGCGGAGATCACGCTCAGCTTCATGGAGACCTCCGTGTCCCTGGACGTGGTGGACGACGGCCGCGGCTTCGACCCGGCCGCCGAACCGTCGGGCAGCACGGGCGGAGGCTTCGGCCTGCCCGCGATGCGGGCGCGGGCCCGGTCGCTGGGCGGCACGCTGAGTGTGGAGTCGGGGCAGGGCCGGGGGACGGCGCTCGCCGTGACGCTGCCGCTTCCGGCCGCTGACGGACGGGCCCCGGAGTACGCGCGGGACACCGCGCACGCCGACGGCGGAGAGAGCAGGGCGGCATGACGGACCCGATCAGGCTGCTGCTGGCCGACGACCACCCGGTGGTGCGTGCCGGGCTGCGCGCGGTCCTGGACACCGAGCCGGACTTCCAGGTCGTCGCCGAGGCGGCCACCGCCGAACGGGCCGTCGCCCTGGCCGCGACCGGCGCGTGCGACGTGGTCCTCATGGACCTGCAGTTCGGCTCGGGCATGCACGGGGCGGAGGCCACCGCGGCGATCACCGCCGCCGAGGGAGCACCCCGCGTGCTGATCCTCACCACGTACGACTCGGACGCCGACATCCTCGCCGCCGTCGAGGCGGGGGCCGGCGGTTACCTGCTGAAGGACGCCCCTCCCGAGGAGCTGGCCGCCGCCGTGCGGACGGCGGCGGCCGGCCGCTCGGCGCTGGCCCCCGCCGTCGCCCACCGGCTGATGGACCGGATGCGGACCCCGGCGCAGGCCCTGACCAGACGTGAGCTGGAGGTGCTCCAGCTGGTGGGCGAGGGCCTGTCGAACCAGCGGATCAGCGCGCGGCTCTTCCTCAGCCAGGCGACGGTGAAGTCCCATCTGGTGCACATCTTCGCCAAGCTGGGTGTCGACTCACGCACCGCGGCGGTGGCCGAGGCGACGGCGCGCCGCCTGCTCCGCCGCTGAGGGACGTCCGCTCCCCCGGCGGTCCTCCCCCGTCCGCCCACCCCGTCCGCGCGGCGGGCCTCAGCCGCGCGGGGGCTCCCCGAAGAGTTCGATGGCGATCCGCACCTCGCGGAGGCCCGGAGCCAGCGCGCTGACCGAGCCGATCGCCCCCGCGACCAGCAGCAGCGAGCGTCTGAGCCGTGGAATCTCGGGGCTGCCCCCGGCCGCCATGGCGTCCAGCGCGGCCAGCTCCTCCTCGGCGATGCCCCGGTCCGGGAACTCGGCCGGGTGGCCCGCCAGTTCGCGGCGGAGCCGGGAGACCGCCGTACGCAGCTCCGCCACCCTCGGGTCCTCACCGCTGCCGGCCAACCGCTCCTGCCCCACGCTTCGCAACAAAGCACTCCCCCTCGCACGTCCTCGTGCCGGTGTGTGAAACGACCTCGGGCGGTGGTCAAACGCCCCCGGTCGTCCGTCAGTTAACGCCATGAAAGGTGGCGTGCGCCACTGTGCGGACACAGGACGAGAGTACCCCCGAGGGGTGACATCACGTCCGCCGGTACGCACGGCTCAGTGGTATCCAGGGCGTATGACTCACACACGACCGGCCCCCGTGATCGCCGGGGTACTGCTGGCCGCCGGCGGCGGCCGTCGCCTCGGCGGACGGCCGAAGGCCCTGCTGGAGCACCGCGGCCGCCCCCTGGTCGAACACGCGGTGCGGACCCTGCGCGACGGCGGGTGCGACCCCGTCCACGTCGTCCTCGGCGCCTCGGCCGGCGAGGTGCGGGTGCGGGCGGACCTCGCCGGGTGCCTGGTGACCGTGAACCCGCTCTGGGAGGAGGGAATGGGCTCCTCCCTCCGGGCCGGGCTGAGGGCTCTCGCGGGGACGGATGCGGACGCCGCGCTCGTCCTCCTGGTCGACCAGCCGGGCATCGGGCCGGAGGCGGTGGCGCGGGTCGCTTCGGCGTACCGCTCGCGCACGGCCCTGGCGGCGGCCTCCTACGGAGGGGAGCGTGGTCACCCCGTGCTCTTCGGAGCCGACCGATGGGAGGACATCGCCGCGGGGGCGGTGGGCGACCAGGGGGCCCGGGCATACCTGAGGACACATCGCGAGGCAATCTCCCTCGTCGAGTGCTCCGATGTGGCTCAGGCGTACGACATCGACACGACGGAGGATCTGGCGCACCTGGAGTGAACGGACGGTGCCGGACCTGGCACGCCGCGCCACCACGGCAGGACGTCTGTCGACCCGGAGAATCTCGATATCAACAAACCATTGAACTTCCACCATGAGGAAACTAATATCCACTGATCAGAAGCCCATGGTTCCGCTTCCGGTCCTCGGCAGCATCCATGGCCGTATCTCGGAGCCCTGGCACCCCGTGCCGTCGCGGGCGACCCGGCGGCCGTGGATACCGCCGCACCACCCGCTGAAGGAGTGACAGCTCATGTCCGCACCAGCGCCGTCCCCGCTGGCCATCGTCGATGCCGAGCCCCTGCCCAGGCAGGACGAGGTCCTGACCGATGCGGCCCTCGCGTTCGTGGCCGAGCTGCACCGGCGGTTCACGCCCCGGCGTGACGAGCTGCTCGCCCGCCGCGCCGAGCGCCGCGCCGAGATCGCCCGTACCTCCACGCTGGACTTCCTGCCGGAGACGGAAGCGGTCCGCGTGGACGACACCTGGAAGGTCGCGCCGGCCCCGGCCGCGCTGGACGACCGCCGGGTCGAGATCACCGGCCCGACCGACCGCAAGATGACCATCAACGCCCTGAACTCGGGCGCCAAGGTCTGGCTCGCCGACTTCGAGGACGCGTCCGCCCCCACGTGGGAGAACGTCATCACCGGCCAGCTCAATCTGATCGACGCCTACACCCGGAACATCGACTTCACCGACCCGAGGTCCGGCAAGTCGTACGCCCTCAGGCCCGCCGAGGAACTCGCGACCGTCGTCACGCGCCCGCGCGGCTGGCACCTGGACGAGCGCCATCTCCAGCTCGACGGGACGCCGGTGCCCGGTGCGCTGGTCGACTTCGGCCTCTACTTCTTCCACAACGCGCAGCGCCTGATCGACCTCGGCAAGGGCCCGTACTTCTACCTGCCGAAGACGGAGTCGCATCTGGAGGCCCGCCTCTGGAACGAGATCTTCGTCTTCGCCCAGGACTACGTCGGCATCCCGCAGGGAACGGTCCGCGCGACCGTCCTGATCGAGACGATCACCGCCGCGTACGAGATGGAGGAGATCCTCTACGAGCTCCGCGACCACGCGTCCGGGCTCAACGCGGGCCGCTGGGACTACCTCTTCTCCATCGTCAAGAACTTCCGTGACGGCGGCTCGAAGTTCGTCCTGCCCGACCGCAACCTGGTCACCATGACCGCGCCGTTCATGCGGGCGTACACCGAACTCCTGGTCCGCACCTGCCACAAGCGCGGCGCGCACGCGATCGGCGGAATGGCGGCCTTCATCCCCTCGCGGCGCGACGCCGAGGTCAACAAGGTCGCCTTCGAGAAGGTCAAGGCCGACAAGGACCGCGAGGCCGGCGACGGCTTCGACGGCTCCTGGGTGGCCCACCCGGACCTGGTCCCGATCGCGATGGCCTCCTTCGACGCGGTCCTCGGCGACAAGCCGAACCAGAAGGACCGCCTGCGCGAGGACGTCTCGGTGGCCCCGGGCGACCTGATCGCCATCGACACCCTGGACGCCAAGCCCTCGTACGACGGCCTGCGCAACGCCGTCGCGGTCGGTATCCGCTACATCGAGGCGTGGCTGCGCGGCATGGGCGCCGTGGCCATCTTCAACCTGATGGAGGACGCCGCCACCGCCGAGATCTCGCGCTCGCAGATCTGGCAGTGGATCAACGCGGACGTGGTGTTCGAGAACGGCGAGCACGCCACCGCGGACCTCGCCCGCAAGGTCGCCGCCGAGGAACTGACCTCGATCCGCGCGGAGATCGGCGAGGAGGCGTTCGAGGCCGGCAAGTGGCAGCAGGCCCACGACCTCCTGCTCCAGGTCTCGCTGGACCAGGACTACGCGGACTTCCTGACGCTGCCGGCGTACGAGCAGCTGCGCTGACCCTCTCGCGTGCGCGACCGCCCCCGGTGCCGCACGGCGCCGGGGGCGGGGCGCGTCCAGGGCGTCCCACCGAGGCCCCGCATCAAGACGGGAGCCCACACCGGATCACTGCGGCACACTCTCACCCGTGCGGCGTCCGTCAGCTGCTGCTGTCAGGCCGTTGCCCTTCCCCCGGCTGCAACGCGCCACTACCCAGTCCCTCCCTTGCGACCTGCGCCATGCGGCGCACCGTGTCTGTGAGACGCGACGCCTGTGCTTCCGCTGCTTCGAGGGCCCTGAAGGCGGAGCCGTAGCGGCGCTGGACAGCGGGTTCCCGCTGCGGAATCCGAGCGCTCTTGGGGTCGGGACGGTAGGTGCCGCTCTGGGAGGTGGAACGGCGGATATTGGGTCCGGCGCCGAGGAAGCCGTCGAGGTAGTCGGGGTCGATCTGGTCCCCGGTGGCCCGGACACCGCCCTCACCCAGGTCTACAAGACCCGCGCGGGCCAGGTCGGCGATCGTGACGGTGGCGCCTTCCCACAGATCGGTGCCGTCGCCGGCGCACAGGTCGGGAAGCAGTGACTCGAGAGCTACGAGCGCCGCAGTGAGTTCTGCGCGAGCTTCTTCGTATTCAGCGGCCATGTCGCGCCGGACTACGGGCATGTGCAACGCGGGAGTGAGGTCGACGTCATCATCGAGAAGGTCGATGAGGGGAACCTCGGCGGTCTGCCCGTCCGCGGGTACGAGCGAGCCGTCGGGATCGTTGGAGGTGAGGTCGACCATGGTGACGGTGTCCGGCCTCGCACCCGCGTCATCGGGCCGGCGCAGGAGCCAGAGGTGTACCGGGAGGGCGTGAGAGGCGGCGACGCCGCCGGGCAGGGCGACAATCTTGCGGATGACTCCGCGTCGGACCAGGTCGGCGCGGATGCGCCGGCCCGCCTTGCGGTAGGCAACGGAGGCGGGCATGACCACAAGCAGGTGACCGCCGTGAGCGGTGTGCGCGTAAGCGTGCTGCAGCCAGGCGAGTTCGCCCTCTGCGCGGGAAGGGGTTCCGAACTCCCATCGGGGGTCCAGCAGGAGCTCTTCGCGTCCCCAGTCGGTGACGGCGGCCGGTGGGTCACAGACAACCAGGTCGGCCGCAAGACCGGGGAAGCCATCAGCACGCAGCGCGTCGCCGTGTGCGATGCGGATGTCTTCGCGGCTGCTCAGCGCGGATCGCACGCGCGCGATACGGACACAGTCCTCATCGCTGTCCTGGCCGACGCGGACGAGGCCGCGGGCTGGGCGCAGTCCGAACAGGAGCGTCCCGATACCGCAGGCGGGATCGAAGACGGTCTGGCCGCGGCGTAGGTCAGGGGCGAAATGGGCGACGGCCCGGACGATGCGCGGTGACGTGACGAGGTCGGAGCCCGAACGGCGGGCCGAGTCGGTCAGCCTGGCCACGAGGGCTTCGACGGCGCCCGTAGGGCCGGCATCCTCGGCGAGCCGGTCCAGCAGGCTCCGGAGGGAAACACCGGACGGTTCGCGCAGCGGGGGGCCGACCGGTCCCGTGGACGCGTCCGCTGCCACAGGCGCCGCGTCGCCGGCAAGGTATTCCACGGCAGCCGCGACAGCCGCGCCGGTGGCGTCACCGTACGCGGCACGGAGCGCCTGCCAGGTCTGGACCTCGAGGGAGACTTCCTGGCTCTTGTCGCGGCCGTCCAGCCACTTCTGGACCGCGTCCCATACGAAGAGTGGGCTGGAGGCACTGCCGCCCACAGCCGGAGGAAAGTCCTCATAACGGCGGCGCCAGTTGGATACAGCTGCGCGGGTCACTCCGGCGAGGCGTGCGATCTCGGCACCGGTGACAAGCGCTGACGACACCCCGGCGGGCTGGTCCGGGCGGGGTTTGACGGTGTCGGGCATAAGCGCCACCGTACACGGAAGCTCCCCCCTACACAGGCCCCCATCAGCGCGTTGACACAACTCACACACATCTCGGCGCGAAGGGCCTCATCCCGCAGACCCGGCTCCGCATCATCGGCGTCCGCATAGATGCCGCACGACCTCGGCTCCATCCTCGCCAAGGCGCCCGGGTCGCCGATCTGAACCTCTGCCGCACCGCTCGCCACAACCGAGAGAATCCGTTGGCGTCGTCAACGCACAACTCTTCCCTGTTTTACGTCCGATTGGGTGTACTCTGCTCGTCGGGGCGCTCGCAGCATGCGTACCCACCCTCCATCAGTCGGATGACGTAAGGGAGTGCCAGTGGACCTGCAGACGGTGGCCGGGCGGTTCCGGATCACAGGGGCCGTCGGCCGCGGGAACATGGGACAGGTCCACCGGGCCCTCGATCTGCAAGCGCCTGACGACGCGGCGGACCTCGAAGTCGCTCTGAAGACGATCCTGCGCAGCCGGACGGGTCTGGCAATCGACACCGCCCAGGACGGACACCTGGTCGAGCGATTCCGCCGCGAGGTGGACATCATGCGCCGCCTTTCCCCGCGTCACCCGAATCTCACGCGCCTCATCGCCGGCGGAGTCGACACCGCCGTCGCGCAGGGCGGCAGCGGTCTGCCCTACCTGGCGATGGAGCTTCTCGACGGCCATCCCCTGACCGAGCTGATCGACGAGGAGCCGCAGCTCCCCGTCTCCTGGGCTGCGGCCCTGGCCGCGCAGATCGCCGGTGGGCTCGCCTCGGCACACAGCGCGGGCATCGTCCACCGTGACCTCAAGCCCGCGAACCTCATGCTCACCCGCGACGGCACCGTCAAGATCCTCGACTTCGGCATGGGCCGCATGGTCGACGACGCCGACCAGACCCGTCTCACCAGTACCGGCGTCGCCGTGGGCACCGCCCGCTACATGGCCCCCGAGCAGTTCCGCGCCGAGCTTGTCACCGCCTCCGCCGACCTGTACGCGCTCGGTTGCGTCCTGTACGAACTTCTCATCGGTAAGCCGCCGTTCAACGCCAAGGTCGCCTTCGACCTCTCCGAGCAGCACCAGAACCTGCGGCCCCCGTCGCTCACCGTGGTCCGCCCCGACCTGCCCGACGAACTCGTCCTGCTGGTCAACCGGCTCCTGGAGAAGGACGCGGCGAACCGTCCGTCGAGCGCCACCCTGGTACGCGAGGTCCTCGTCCCGCTCGCCCTCGCTCCGGACGACAGCGCGGCCTTGCTCGCCCCCGAGTGGACGGCCATGGATCCGGTATCGCGGCTGCGCGAGGAGTTCCCCGCACCATCCGCTCCGGCGCCCGTGCCGGTGCCGCGCCGCGCACCCCGTGTTCCGGACGCGATGGACGTCTTCGGGATCCACCGTGAACTGATCGACGAGTACGAGCGCTTCACCAAGGGCGCCACCGTCGTACGCGACGGCCGGATCAGCGGCTTCATCGAGGACGATCTGGCGGGGAAGTCCCAGTGGCCCGACCCCTGGCTGTCCCTCAACCCGTTCTTCGACGACGGCGGCAACGTCCAGGACCTGGTCCGCGACGGTGTCCTGCACCAGAAGTGCGCCGAGATCTTCCAGGCCGGCAAGAAGGAGGACGCCCGCCGCCCGAGCGGCCGGCCGCTCACCTTCCACCGGCACCAGCGCGAGGCGATCGATGCCGCGCAGGCCGGCGACTCGTACGTGCTCACCACCGGCACGGGCTCCGGCAAGTCGCTCGCCTACATCGTCCCCATCGTCAACCAGGTCCTCAAGGAGCGGGAGACGGAGGGCTTTGGCGCACCCGGCCGGGTGCGGGCCATCATCGTCTACCCGATGAACGCGCTGGCCAACTCGCAGCTCAAGGAGTTGGAGAAGTACCTGCGGCACGGCTTCGGCGCCGGCCACGAGCCCGTCACCTTCGCCCGCTACACGGGCCAGGAGAGCGACGAGCAGCGGCGCGAGCTGCGCAAGAACCCACCGGACATCCTGCTCACCAACTACGTGATGCTGGAGCTGATGCTCACCCGGCCCGACGACCGGGCGAGCCTGATCCGGATGGCCGAGGGGCTGCAGTTCCTGGTCTTCGACGAGCTGCACACCTACCGCGGCCGCCAGGGGGCGGACGTCGCCCTGTTGATCCGACGGGTCCGCGAGGCCTGCCGTGCGGCGGACACCCTCCAGTGCATCGGTACGTCCGCGACGATGTCGACCGAGGGCACCTGGCCGGACCAGCAGCGCGAGGTCGCCAAGGTCGCGGGCCGGCTCTTCGGCACCACCGTGCTGCCCCGGCGTGTCATCGGCGAGACGCTGGTGCGCGCCACCGATGAGGCCCCGGACCAGGTCGCGGCCGAGCGGCTGCGCGCGGCCGCCGCGCCCCTGTCGTACCAGGCGCTCACCAAGGACCCGCTGGCGCGCTGGCTGGAGTCGCGGTTCGGCCTGGAGCGCGAACCCGGGACAGGCCGTCTGCGGCGCTGCCCGCCCGGCACGATCGAGCAGGCGGCGGATGACCTCGCCGCAGAGTCCGGCGTTGCGCCAGAAGCGGTCGGCGAGGCGATCCGCGCCACGCTGGAAGCCGGGTCGCAGGCGAAACACCCGGTGACCGAGCGGCCGTTGTTCGCGTTCCGGCTGCACCAGTTCCTCTCCAAGGGCGACACGGTCTACACGACGCTCCAGGATCCGCTCACCCGCCCGCTGACCCGCACCTACCAGCTGGAGCAGCCCGACAGCGACGGCAAGCCACTGTTCCCGCTGGCGTTCTGCCGTGAATGCGGACAGGAGTACGTCACCGTGTGGCGCACCGACGAGAACGGGACGTTCCGTTACGAGCCGCGCCGCGACACCTCCGGGTCCGGCGGCCGCGAGGGCGAGGGCTACCTGTACATCGGCACGCCCGGCGAGGACTACGAGTGGCCGGCCGATCCCCAGCAGGCCATCCAGGACCGGCGGCTGCCGGAATCCTGGCTGGAGCCTGACGGCCACGGTGTACACGCCGTCAAGAAGGCCTACCGGCCGCGCGTGCCCAAGCGTGTCGTCGTCGACGCGTTCGGGCACGAGTCCGGTGAAGGTCTGGTCGCCGCGTTCATCCCGGCTCCGTTCCTGTTCTGCCTGCACTGCCAGATCTCCTACGAGCAGACCCGCGGCCGGGACTTCGCCAAACTCGCCACACTCGACCAGGAGGGGCGTTCGTCGGCGACCTCCGTCGTGTCGGCGTCGATCGTGAAGTCCCTGCGCTCGGTCCCCGAGGACGTGCTCTCCAAGGAAGCCCGCAAGCTCCTCACGTTCGTGGACAACCGGCAGGACGCCTCGCTCCAGGCCGGACACTTCAACGACTTCGCCCAGGTGACGCAGTTGCGCAGCGCCCTGCACCAGGCGGCGCGCCTCGCCGGGGAGGAAGGGCTGCGCCATGACGACCTCACTCAGGCCGTCACCGAGGTCATGAACATCAGGCCACGCGAGTACACCGGCAACGCGAACATGGCCCCCGGGTTGGAGCGTCGCGCCACCAAGGTGTTCCGGGACGTCGTCGGCTACCGCCTCTACCGCGACCTCGAGCGCGGCTGGCGCATCACGATGCCGAACCTGGAGCAGTCCGGCCTGCTCCGCATCGACTACGAGGACCTCGACTGGCTGGCGGAGCAGCAGGACCGCTGGCAGTCCACGCATCTCGCACTGCGCGACGCCGAGCCGGCGCTGCGCTACGAGGTGGCCCACGCGCTCCTGGACCACATGCGCCGCCATCTCGCCATCGACGTGCAGTACTTCCGCGACGACTTCGACGCCCTGCAGCGCGCCAGCGAGGAGCGGCTCATCGACCCCTGGGTGCTCTCCGAAGGCGACAAGCCGCAGGTCGGGACCGCGTACCCGTACGCGTCCAAGCCCGGCATGGAGCGCTCCGCGCTGTTCCTGTCCGCGCGCGGCAAATTCGGCAAGTACCTCAAGCGCACGGCGGCCGCGTTCCGGGGCCTGGGCCTGGACGACGTCCAGACGATCATCGACGACCTGCTGAAGGTTCTGCGGGAGGCTGATCTGGTGCACGAGGTGCAGGCGGGGCCGGAGCAGTCCGGGCCGGTGTACCGCCGCCGCCAGGCGGAGCAGCGCACCGGCTTCCGGGTCTCGGCCGCGTCCCTGATCTGGAAGGCGGGTACGGGCGAGAGCGGAGCACAGGATCCGCTGACCCGGACGTACCACAGCGGTGAGGGCCCACGTGTGAACCCGTTCTTCCGCCGTCTGTACCAGGACGCCGCAGCGGAGCTGGCCGGTCTGTACGCCCGTGAGCACACCGCACAGGTAGCGCCCGAGGACCGCGAGCGCCGCGAGGAGGAGTTCCGTTCCGCCGAACTGCCCTTGCTGTACTGCTCGCCGACGATGGAGCTGGGCGTGGACATCTCCTCGCTCAACGCCGTCATGATGCGCAACGTGCCGCCCACTCCGGCCAATTACGCCCAGCGGTCCGGCCGCGCCGGCCGGTCGGGGCAGCCCGCTCTCGTCACCACCTACTGCGCCATGGGAAACAGCCACGACCAGTACTACTTCCGTCGTTCCCGGGACATGGTGGCCGGGCAGGTCGCTCCGCCCCGCCTCGACCTCGCCAACGAGGACCTGGTCCGCTCGCACCTGCAGGGCATCTGGCTCGCCGAGACGGGCATGAAGCTGGGCCGTGCCGTGCCCGATGTCGTCGACGTCGCGTACGACCCGGACGGCGAGGAGCGTCCGGACCCGGACATGCCGCTGCCGCTGCTGTCCGACATCCGCGACCGGTCGCTGGACGAGGAGGCACGACGTCGTGCGGTCGCGGCCGCGCGCGCGGCCCTGGGACCGTTGATCCCGGATTTCGCCGACACCACCTGGTGGTACGACGAGTGGATCGAGGACCAGGTCGTCAAGGCTCCCACCGCGTTCGACGCGGCGTTCGACCGGTGGCGTCAGCTGTTCCGCGCCGCTGTCCTGGACCAGTACGAGCAGAACAGGCGGGTCGTCGACCACACCCTCAGCCAGGGCGAGCAGGGGCGGGCCCGGTCCCGCAGGCGTGAGGCGGAGACCCAGACCGCGTTGTTGCTGAACCGTTCGTCGGACTCCAAGTCCGTGATGAGCGACTTCAACCCGTACCGCTACCTGGCTTCCGAGGGTTTCCTTCCCGGCTACAGCTTCCCGCGTCTGCCGCTGGCCGCGTACATCCCGCGTTCCGGCAACCGGCGGAACGCGGACGGCGACTACCTGCAGCGTCCGCGCTTCCTCGCCATCCGCGAGTTCGGTCCCGGCGCGCTGATCTACCACGAGGGCGCCCGCTACCAGGTCACCCGCGTGCAGTTGCCCCCGGACGCCTCGGGCGACCTGGCGACGGCCGAGGCCAAGCGCTGCGACCACTGCGGCTACCACTACGAGGGGTCCGCGGGCGCCGACGTCTGCGACATGTGCAAGGAGCCGCTGACGGGCCGGCGCACCAGCCTGCTGCACCTGCACACCGTGTTCACCACACCGCGGGAGCGGATCTCCTCGGACGAGGAGGAGCGGCGCAGGGCCGGCTTCCGTCTGGAGACCTCGTACGCCTTCCAGGACCACGGCACCCGCAAGGGCCGCCTCACCTCGCACGTCACCGATGCCGAGGCCGCGCCGGTCCTCGACCTCGACTACGGCGACTCCGCGACCGTCCGCATCACCAACCTGGGCCGGGTCCGCGACAAGCAGGGCGAACCGGACGGCTACTGGCTCGACCTGAGCGACGGCCGCTGGCTCAACGACAAGGCCGCCGCCGAGGCCATCGAGGGCACCGGCATGCCGGTCGTCGACGAGGACGGCAACGAGAAGCGCCGCAAGAAGCGCGTCCTGCCGTATGTGGAGGACCGGCGCAACATTCTCGTCGTCACGCTCGACGAGCCGCAGCCGGAGCCCGTCGCGCTGTCGTTCATGTACGCGCTGGAGCGCGGCATCGAGGCAGCCTTCGAGCTGGAGGACGCCGAGCTGACGGCCGAGCTCCTGCCACCTGACGACGGCCCGCGCCGCCGCGTCCTGTTCACGGAGGCCGCGGAGGGCGGGGCCGGCGTGCTGCGCCGCATCCAGCACGACAAGCGGGCCCTCGCCAAGGCCGCCCGCACCGCCCTGGAGATCTGCCACTTCGACCCGGCCGACGGCGCCGAGGGCGCAGACCTCGGCGGTCCGAGCAGCGACGAGAAGTGCGCCCGGGGCTGCTACGAGTGCCTGCTCACCTACGGCAACCAGGGCGTTCACCGGCAGCTGAGCCGCCATGCGGCCCGCCCGCTGCTGCTGCGCCTGGCGACCGCGACAACGGCCAAGGAGGACCGCGGCGAGTCGCGCACCGAGCAGTTCCAGCGGCTCGCGGCGCAGAACCCCGAAAGGCCCTCTTCCGTCACCCCGCTGGAGGCTGATCTGGCCGCGCTCGTCGAGACCGGGGACCTTCTCGGCTGGCTCAAGGCGAAGGGCTACCGACTGCCGGACGAGTCGGGCATGCTCGTCCCGGAGGCCGCCGCCAAGCCGGACTTCGTCTTCTTCCCCGCCGGCGCACGCGTGGCGGCGTTCGTGGACGACCCTTCCCACGAAAATGATCCGTCCCGGGACACCGATGCCGTCGAACGCCTGGAGGACGCCGGGTGGGAAGTGCTGCGCTTCGCCCCCGGGACGGACTGGGACTCCATCATCGAAGCCAACTCCGGCTACTTCCACACCCGCTGACCTCAACTGCTCCGCACCCTCCGTACGCGTCGAAGGATCCGAGACACTCCATGAGCCTCACGTACTCCGCCGGTTCCCTGGTGGCCGCCCGCGGCCGCGAATGGGTGGTGCTGCCCGAGAGCGCACCCGACATGCTGGTGCTGCGCCCGCTGGGCGGCAGCGACGACGACATCGCGGCCGTGTTCCCCACCTTCGAGGAGGTGCGCCCGGCGGAGTTCTCCGCCCCGGACGCCGACGACCTCGGCGACCAGCGGGCCGCCGGCCTGCTGCGCACCGCCCTGCGGGTGGGCTTCCGTTCGGGTGCGGGCCCCTTCCGCTCGCTGGCCTCGATCGCGGTCGAACCGCGCGCGTACCAGCTCGTTCCGCTGCTCATGGCGCTGCGCCAGAGCACGGTCCGGCTGCTGATCTCGGACGACGTCGGCATCGGGAAGACCGTCGAGGCGGGGCTCATCGCGACCGAGCTGCTCGCGCAGGGTGAGGCGAGCCGGATGACGGTCCTGTGCGCGCCCGCGCTGGCGGAGCAGTGGCAGGGCGAGCTGCGCGAAAAGTTCGGCATCGACGCCGAGCTCGTCCTCGCCTCGACCGTGTCCCGTCTGGAGCGCGGTCTGGATCTCGGCCAGTCGCTCTTCGACAAGCACCCGTACACGATCATCTCGACGGACTTCATCAAGTCCACCCGCCACCGCGAGGACTTCGTCCGCCACTGCCCGGACCTGGTCATCGTCGACGAGGCGCACACCTGCGTCTCCGCCGACGACGCCCAGGCGGGCAACAAGTCCGGCACCAGCCAGCTCCGTTACGAGCTGCTGCAGCGCGTCGCCGCCGACCAGGAACGGCATCTGCTGCTGCTGACGGCGACCCCGCACTCCGGCAAGGAGTCCGCGTTCCGTAACCTCCTCGGCCTGGTCCGGTCGGAACTGGCGACCGTCGACCTGGAGAGCCCGGCCGGCCGCGCCAGGCTCGCCGAGCACTTCGTCGCCCGTAAGCGCGCTGACGTACGCCAGTACCTCACCAAGGAGGACGGCCTGGCCGACGATTCGCTCGCCGAGCGCACCGCCTTCCCCTCCGACCGCTGGATGAAGGACGAGCCCTACAAGCTCACACCCGAGTACCGGGCACTGCTGGACGACGCCATCGCCTATGCCGCCGACCGCGTGCAGACGGCCGGCAGCCAGGGCAAGCGCGAGGCCCGGATCGCCTGGTGGTCGGTGATCGCCCTGCTCCGCTCGATGGTGTCCTCGCCGGAGGCGGCCGCCCAGACGCTGAAGACCCGCTCCACGGCGGCCGTCGCACGCAGCGCGGAAGAAGCCGACATCCTCGGTGCCCCGCTCAACCATGACGCCGCCGACACCGACACACTGGAGGGCCTGGACGTCGCCCCGGGTGCGAGCGAGAGCGAGAACGCCGGTGCCCGCCTGCTCGCACTGTCCGAGCGGGCCGCCGCCCTGGCCGGCCAGCAGGGCGACGCGAAGCTGAAGGCGTTGGTCAAGCACTTGAAGTCGCTGCTTGCCGACGGCTTCAACCCCATCGTCTTCTGCCGCTACATCCCGACCGCGGAGTACCTCGCCGAGGAACTGGGCGGCGCGGAGGGCAAGCCGGGCAAGCTCGGCAGGAAGGTGCACGTCGCTGCGGTGACGGGCACCCTGTCGCCGCAGCAGCGCCTGGAGCGGATCGAGCAGCTCGGCGCCGAGGGCGCGGACGACCCGGCCTCGCGCCGGGTCCTGATCGCCACGGACTGCCTGTCCGAGGGGGTCAACCTCCAGCATCACTTCGACTCCGTCATCCATTACGACCTCGCCTGGAACCCCACCCGGCACGACCAGCGCGAGGGCCGAGTCGACCGCTACGGTCAGAAGCGCGACCAGGTCCGGGTCATCACGATGTTCGGTGAGGACAACGGCATCGACGGCAAGGTCCTCGAAGTCCTGTTCAAGAAGCACCGCCAGATCCAGAAGGACCTCGGCATCTCCGTCTCCGTCCCCGACGAGACCGCGTCAGGTGTCACCGACGCCGTGGTCGAGTGGCTGCTGCTGCACGGCCGCCAGGGCAGTCAGGAGGCCCTCTTCGAGGTCCCGGGAGCCCAGCAGACCCTGGAGCGCGTCGAGCGGGACTGGAACTCGGCCGCCGAGCGCGAGAAGACCTCCCGCTCCAAGTACGCGCAGCGCTCCATCCACCCGGAGGACGTCGCCCGCGAGGTGGCGTCGGTACGCGCCGCGCTGGGGGGCGCCGACGAGGTCCGGGACTTCGCCCTCGCCGCCCTGCACGGCCTGGACGGCCTCGTACGCGATCCGCACGACGGCTCCGGCGACTTCACCGCCCAGGTCGGTGGGACCCCGGCCGGTCTGCGCGACGCCCTGGCCGCCACGCTCGGCAACCGTGTGGTGGAGGAGGACCGCGAGATCCCGTTCCGTACGTCCCCGGCGATCGCCCGCGGCGAGGCGGCCCTGGTGCGCACCGATCCGGCCGTCGGCGCCCTTGCCTCGTACGTCCTCAACTCGGCACTGGACAGCGAAGCCGAAGGCCCGCGCCCGGCCCGCCGCTGCGGGGTCATCACCACGGACGCGGTCACGTCCCGTACGACGTTGCTCCTGGTCCGCTACCGCTTTCACCTCACACTGCCGTCCCGTACGGGCGAGAAGCAGGTGGTCGCCGAGGACGCCCGGCTGCTCGCCTTCGAGGGGATGCCGCAGCGTGCCCGCTGGCTCGATGACGAAGCGGCGGCCGAGCTACTCGCGGCCCGCGCCTCGGCCAACACCAACCCGCAGATGTCCCGCAACCAGATCACGCGCACCCTCGACAACCTCGGCGAACTCACGGCCCACCTGGAGGAGTACGGGGAGCGCCTTGCCGCCGAACTGGACGCCTCGCACCGCCGGGTCCGCAGGGCCGACACCGACACCCGGCTCCGGGAGATCGTCCGTGGCCTGAAGGTCGTCCCGCAGAAGCCCGCCGACATCCTCGGCGCCTACGTCTACCTGCCCGCGAACCCGGCCGCCGCCGGTGTGACCCCCGCTGGAGCTGTCGCCTGATGTCCGCCGCCACCCGCACCGCCCCGGCCTTCACCTCCGTCACGACGGTCGGCGGCCTGCTCCCCTCCGACATGCTGCTGCGCATCGCGGAGGCAGCGAAGCTGCCCGGCACGAAGCCGGTCGACTACCACCTGCCCGCCTCCGTCGCCGTCCGCGACGAGGCCGAGCGCGCCTGGGAGTACCTCAAGCCACTCTGGCGCGACCTGCGCACCGCGCTCCCCTCGGACCCGAAGACGGGCGCCCCGGCCGCCGACCCGACGGGCCGCGCGGGTAACGACTGGCTCGCCCAGCTGTTCCGCAAGCTCGACTTCGGCCGCCTCACCGAGGTCGGCACGCCGGGCATCCCCGCCGACTCCGACCCGTCCAAGCACTTCCCCGTCTCCCACCGGCACGGCGCGGCGCTCGTCCACCAGATCGCCTGGAACCAGGAGCTCGACAAGCGCGCGTCGGCCAGGCAGGTACCGCCCCAGTCGATGCTCCAGGACTGCCTCAATCGCACCGAGGCCCACCTGTGGGCGATCCTCACCAACGGCCGCCGGGTACGCCTGCTGCGCGACTCGTCGGCGATGGCGACGGCGGCGTACGTCGAGTTCGACCTCGAGTCGATCTTCGACGGCGAACTCTTCAGCGAGTTCGTGCTGCTGTACATGACGCTGCACGCCTCGCGCTTCGAGGTGGGCGAGGGACAGCCGGCGTCGGGGTGCTGGCTGGAGAAGTGGCGCGCGGAAGCGGTGACGTCGGGCGCCCGCGCCCTCGACCAGCTCCGCCTCGGCGTCCAGCACGCGCTCACCGTCCTCGGCACGGGCTTCCTGCGCCACCCCGCCAACACGGCTCTGCGCGAGGATGTGAACCCGAAGGCACTCCAGGCAGCGCTCCTGCGTCTCGTCTACCGGCTGCTCTTCGTCTTCGTCGCCGAGGACCGCGAGGCGCTGCTCCGCCCCGACGCCACCGATCGCCAGCGCGAGACCTACGAGAAGTACTTCTCTTCCGCCCGCCTGCGCACCCACGCCCGCCGCCGCCAGGGCACGGCCCACGGCGACCTCTACGAGGCGCTGCGCATCGTCCTCGACGCACTGGGCGCGGAGGGCGGCCGCCCCGAGATCGGCCTGCCCGGCCTCGGCGGCCTGTTCTCCCACACGGACGCGGACGCCCCGCTCGACGGCCTGAAGCTGTCGAACGAGTCGCTGCTGACCGCCGTCCGCCACCTCGCCCAGGTCCGCGACCCCGGCGCCCGCCGCTGGCGCTCCGTCGACTACCGCCACCTGGACGCCGAGGAGCTCGGCTCGGTCTACGAGTCCCTGCTCGAACTGGAGCCGAAGCACTCGGCGGCCGACCGCTCCTTCGAACTGGTGGAGGTCGCGGGCAACAGTCGCAAGACGACGGGCAGCTACTACACCCCGTCCTCGCTCATCGAGTGCCTGCTCGACACGACGCTGAACCCGGTGATAGACGATGCGGTCAAGCGCGGTGAGCAGCGAGCCACCACGGCCGGCCGCCCCGACCCGGCGGACGACATCGTCGACGAGCTGCTGTCCCTGACGGTCTGCGACCCGGCCTGCGGCTCGGGCCACTTCCTGGTGGCGTCGGCGCGACGGATCGCGAAGCACGTCGCGTCGGTACGCGAGCGCAACCCGGAACCGACGGTCGACGCGGTGCGCCATGCCCTGCACGAGGTCATCGCACGGTGCATCTACGGCGTGGACCTCAACCCGATGGCGGTGGAACTGGCGAAGGTCTCGCTGTGGCTGGAGGCGCTGGAGCCGGGGAAGCCGCTGGGATTCCTGGACGCGCACGTGAAGCGGGGCAACGGCTTGATCGGCGCGACCCCGAAGCTGCTCGCGGACGGTGTCCCGGACGAAGCGTTCAAGCCGATCGAGGGGGACGACAAGAAGTACGCGGCGGGGTTGGTCAGGAGGAACAAGTCCCAGCGGGGCGGGCAGGACGAGCTGCTCTTCGGCACGGAGCCCCTACCGAGAAACGATCGGTACGCCGCCGAACTCGCCCGTATCACCGCTGCGCCCGCAGACTCCCTGAGGCAGGTACGGGCGCAGGAGTCCGCCTACCGCGCATACACCGAGTCGTCCACCTACATGCACGACTTGCACGCCGCCGACGCATGGTGCGCGGCGTTTGTTTGGCCAAAGCACGAGGGGGCGCCGGAGGCGCCAACCGACCAGGTGTTCCGAGCACTGCGAGGGCGCGACCAGTCGGCAGCGCCGAACCACACGCATGAGCAGATTCTGCTGCTGCGGGACCAGTACAGCTTCTTCCACTGGCACTTGGAGTTCCCAGAAATCTTCTCTGTTTCCGAGCCAGGAGTAGACGTTCAAGCGGCTGCGGGCTGGAGCGGCGGGTTTGATGTGGTGGTGGGCAACCCTCCGTGGGATCAAGTTCAGGTAGACGCACGCGAGTTCTTTGCGACAGACCGAGTGGATATTACTGAAGCAGTGAACTTGACGGCCCGCAACAAGCTGATCCGCCGGCTGGCCACTGAGGACCCCGAACTGTACGCGAGCTTCAAGGGGGAACAGCGTAAGAATGACGGCTTCAAGCATTTCGCGCACGCCTCCGGGCGTTTCCCGCTGACGGCCTTTGGACGCCTCAATACGTACTCACTCTTCGCGGAACACGCCCGTAGCGCCATGGGCGCTCAAGGGCGCGTCGGTCAGATTGTACCCTCGGGCATCGCCACGGATTCCTTCAATCAATACTTCTTCAAAGATGTGGTCATCAAGGGGCAGCTCGCCGCTCTCTACGATTTCGAGAACGAGGACAAAGTCTTTCCCGAAGTCCACAATCAGCTGCGCTTCTGCCTATTCATGCTGCGTGGCTCAGGCAGCCTTCGCGAGCCGATCAGGATGGTATTCAAGGTACGACACCCTGAACAGATCGCCGACCGGAGCTACCTGCTGGCATCCGAGGATATCCTGGCCATGAACCCGAATACCGGAACCTGCCCCGTCTTCCGCTCCCGCCGCGACATGGAAATCACACTGGGCATATACCGGCGCATCCCGGTGCTACTCAAAGAAGGCGCTACGGACGGAAACCCGTGGGACCTGAAGTTCCAGCTCATGTTTATGATGAACACGGACTCGGACAAGTTCCACACCCATCAGGACCTCATCGCCGACGGCTGGCACCTTGAAGGAAACACCTTCACGAAGGCTGGTAAGAACATGCTCCCGCTATACGAGGGGAAAATGCTCCACCATTACGACCACCGATTCTCAACATATGAGCATGCCACCGAGAAACAGCTCAATAAGGGCACCCTCCCTCGCTTGTCCGTGAAACAGCACCAGGATCCCGAAGCGGCCCCGCTGCCCCGTTACTGGGTCTCTGAAGAGGACACCCCCACCGGCAAGTTCGACAACGCGGGACAGGACATTATGGCGCCTGGCGTACGAAGCCGCCTGGCCGCGAAGGGCTGGGACAGGCAGTGGGTAGTGGGGTGGCGCGACGTTACGAACACAAGCAACGAACGAACTCTGATTGCAGCAGCTGCTCCAGCCCACGCCTTCGGTCACAAGTTCCTATTGGCACTTGCCCCGCAGGGTGCCTTCCTTACTGCGATCTGGTCATCCATGATCGTTGACTATGCTGCCCGGCAAGCTATGGGCGGCACTTCAATGAGCTTTTTCATCGTGCGACAGCTACCCATTCCCGCCCCCAACCAACTAACTTGTCACGCAGCCGCAATCACACCTCGCCTACTCGAACTCACATACACTGCTAATGACATGGCTTCTTTCGCCCGCGACCTCGGCGACACCGGCCCCCCCTTCCGCTGGGATGAAGACCGTCGCGCCGTCATCCGCGCCGAGTTGGACGCCCTCTTCTTCCACCTCTACGGCATCAGCCGCGACGACACCGCGTACATCCTGGACACGTTCAACGTCGCCCGCGCCAACGACGTGAAGGCCCACGGCGAGTACCGCACCAAGCGCCTGATCCTCGCTGAGTACGACCGCATGGCCGCCGCCGGCCTCACCCTGGAAAAGCCGCTCACCGAAGGCGAGAACGGCACCTACCGCTCCACCCTCACCCCGCCCCCCGGCCAGGGCCCCCGCCACAACGCCACCCGAGACGGAGACACTGGATGAGCACGGACTCGGCGATGCCCGTCGACGGCATACCCGTCATGAGCGCGTACGACCAGCAGGCATGGGACGCTCTCAACGAGTACTGGGAGCGGCGCAACAACCGCCGCGGACTGCCCAACTGGGCGAGCAACGCGCTCGGCCGCTCAGGGGAGGCCGCGGGGAAGGTTGCGAGCCGGGCCAGCCAGGCCGTGCCGGAGGCGGCGAAGGTGCCGATCCGCCGCGCGGGTGACGCCGTCGCCGCGGCGGCTCTGCGCCCGGCCATGGAGGGCGCGGTCGCGCTGCTGGAGCTGGCCAACACCTGGGCTCTGGATCTCAACGACCCGACGAAGGTGGAGGACCTCGCCCGTAAGCAGGGCGTCGACCTGGAGTCGTTCGCCTCGCTGCGGAAGGAAGACCTCAAGACGTGTGACCGGCTGCTCACTTCCAACGTCCTCAAGTGGCGAACAGCCGGCGCGGTCGAAGGCGGGGCCATGGGCGTGCTGGCCACAGTCCCCGTGGCCGGCACCCTCGCGGCGATGAGTGCGGACATCCTCGTCGTCCAGGTGCTGAGCACGTCGATCGCCGCGCGTGTCGCTTACTCCTACGGCTACGACGCCAAGGACCCAGACGAGCAGGCGTTCATCGAGCGTCTGGTGCGCCGGTCCTTCATGGCGCAGGCGGCGAAGGTCAAGCCGATGAACGAGGCAGCACTGGCCGCGAAGGCGATCAAGGGGCGCGTCAGGTGGTCGGAGAAGCTCCGCAGCGACCACCGCCTGCTGGCCGCCATCGAGAAATTGCTGAAGCAGCTCGGCCCGGCCGGCGCCCGGGTACCGGTCAAGGACGTGGCCAAGTTCGTACCGGTCGTGGGCATACTCGTCGGTGCCGGGGCGAACGCCGCCATCCTCGGTCGCATCGCCGCAGATGCCCAGCGATACTGCCAGACCCGGTTCCTTTGCGAGAGGTACGGGATTCCGTTGCCGGCCGCTCTGGCGACCGTCTGGGACGACGAGCCGCAGGCCGACGCCGTGTGAAGAGCGGGCCGGTGCCTCGGCATCGAGCGAGGTCAGGAGTCGTTGAAGCACGTCGTTGGAAGGAAGCCGCGGTGGAGGCGAGGGACAAGGCGCTGGAGAACGGCGCGGAGAACGTCGACGCCGCCCGGCGTATCGGCACCGACTCGGCCGGGCGAGATCGGCGACAGGCAAGCTTTCCAACGAAATCGCCGAACGAGCACTCCGTCGGCGCGGGGCGGCAAGGATACCTAGGAGCGCATCGGCTCTACCCCTAGAGAGCCGCTTACCGAGCGTGGGTCCGACACCTATCCTCCGCCAGGGTTACGGCCCTTATCCCCGCCCAGAACCTGACTGTCAGCGCAACCAACCGACCCGGCAGCCAGAGGCTGCCGCCCTCAACCAAGCGGCAGCCACTTGTAGGCCAATCCGCTCACTTCCTTCGCAGCCCCACCTGCCTCCACCACCGTGACCTCCGGAGTGCACCGTGCACCTCTCCAGCCTCCACCTGCAAGGATTCCGAACAGCCGCCGACACCAAGATCACGTTTCAGCCCGGCGTGACTGTTCTCGTAGGTGAGAACAACGCCGGCAAATCCAACATCATGGATGCCCTGCGCCATGTCACCCCGCCCCTTGACCCGCGAGAGCGGAGCCCGTACCCGTCCCGGGACGATCTCCACCGCGATGGCTGCGCAGAGGGGCAGCACGGCGAGACATGCCGGACGTCTATGGACCTGACTGTTCGCTACACCTCTCACAACGCGGCCGACCTGCACATCTACAGCTCGGCATTCGTTCACGATCAACGCCCCTCCCAGCCCTCGAAAACTGCCCAGCTCGACACCCCGAGAACCATCCAGTACCGCCTCTCCATCACCCCACCCGCCACAGCTCTCGGTACGGCGCGGCGCACTTGGGTGGCCGGCGTCGGCAATACCGCCGACCGGGACCCCGAGCCCGCCGCCCGCGAGCGCGTCCGACACGTCTACCTTCAGCCTCTGCGCGACGCCCAACGTGAACTCGGCACGAGCGGCGGCGCCCGCATTCAGCACATCCTTGAGCGCCTGCTCCGTGACGAGACGGAGCGCGACGAGTTCCTCTCGAACGTCAGCGACACCTTCGCCGAGCTGGCGTCCGAGAAGCCTCTGCAGGCCGCCGCAGGCGCCGTCCAGGAACGCCTCGCAGGATTGACCGAGGGAGCCCACCCTCAGACGGCCGGCCTCAGTTTCGCTGACGCCACGATCCAGTCCATCGCCCGCAACTTGCGCTTCCTCATGGCGCAGACGGGCCTGGACCCTCGTGACCTTGCCGAATCCGGCCTGGGTTACGCCAACCTGATGTTCATGGCGACCGTGCTCACCCAGCTGGAGAAGGCCGCCGAAGCGGACCTGACGCTACTTCTCGTCGAGGAGCCCGAGGCACACCTTCACCCCCAGTTGCAGACAATTCTCCTTGACTATCTGGCGGAGGAAACACGCAGGAGCCAACTGAGGGAAACCGACGCGGAAGGCTGGCTCGGCCGTGTCCAGGTCATCGTCACCACGCATTCTCCGCACGTGGCGACCGCTGTTGACCCGCAGAGCCTCGTGGTACTGCAGCGCCGTGCAGAACCGGTCACCGCACCTGAGCAACACCAGGACGAGTCAGCCGCAGCCGCCCCCTCCGCTGGCGAACTCTCCACGACCACTGAGGCCGTCGAAGCCTCCGCCGCTGGGCCGCAACGCGTGCAATGTAGACCGGCATTTATGACGACAGCTGTCTCAGTGGGGCGGCTTTCACTCAAGGCCACAGACCGGAACAAGATCCGCAACTACCTCAACGCCACCCGCAACGTTATGCTCTTCGGCCAGCGGGTCCTTCTTGTCGAGGGAATCGCCGAGTCCATCGTCCTGCCAGCCTTCGCCCGCGCACTCTTTGCCAACGATCCACCTCGGCTCCAGCGGTTCCACGGCACGGCGTTGGTGCCGATCGACGGCGTCGACTTCTCCCCATACCTTGGGGTCCTGGCCGCCCCGGACCCCGACACAGGCCAGTGCATCGCCCGTCGCGTAGCGGTCGTCACCGATGGTGACGCCGGGCGGGAAAAGCGCGAAGCGCAAGCTGTCACTCGGATCGCGAAGATTCGCGAGTTCATCACGGTGAACGGCCCCGTGGAGGTCTTCCCCAATACGTACACGCTCGAAGCGGAGCTGCTTCGGGCCGGGGGCGCCAACCGCGCCCTTCTGCTGGAAGCGTGGAAGCTACAGCGTCCTCAGGCGTGGGTGGCGGACTGGAAGTCTGTCGGGGACGGACCAGCCGACGAGCAGGCACGCGCGCTCTCAGCGCTTCTTGACACGCTGAAGATCCTCAAGGGAGACCTTGCGCAAGACTTCCTCGCCAGCGCTGAGCAACCGTTCACCAGAGACTCCTTCGTCATTCCCGAGTACCTGGCGGATGCACTTCGATGGGTCACTGAAGAAGTGCCGGATGATCATGCCTGATGCCATGGAATCTCCATCGCCGATACAGCACTTCGACGCTGCGGGACCTGCTGTCGTCGGTGTGGAGCAACTTCGTGCGCAAGCACGCGCCGCGCAGAAGTCGGTCGTCGACCTTCCCTGCGATCCAGGCCGCATCGTTCGGGTCGAGGCATGCCCCGGGGCGGGGAAAACACGGACGATTATCGATCGTCACCTGAACCGCCCTCTTGCCCTACGGCAGGGCAGGGCCGTCGTGTCCTTCACCAGAGCCGCTTCAGCAGAGATTGCCCGGCGGTGCGCGGACGCAGGACGCCCGGCGCTTGCCACGTATCCGCACTTCATCGGCACCTTCGACAACTTCTTGTGGACACACATCGTACGACCGCACATCGCCTCGCCAACAGGGCAGACCTGGCGCAGGCTCGAATCTTGGGACGACCATCCGAAGGCTCGTAAGAACGGGGTGAGCCTGAGTGACTTTCATTTCGCACACGACGAACTGGCCCGTGTACGCATCATCAAGCCACAGTGGAAGAACGTGCCCTATGCGCTGAGACGAGATCCCGTCCGGCAAAGACACTTTCTCGTCTGGGCAACTGAACAGATGCAAGCCCTATGGAAGGAGGGCTTCATCGCAGGTGAGCAACTTCGCGATATCTCGCTGCACATGCTCGGCCATCCGGAACGTGGGGCCCGCATTGCCGCGATGCTGGCGTCGCGCTTCGGGGAGATCGTCATCGACGAGTCTCAGGACCTCTCGTCCGAGGATCATCGCGTCCTCTCTCGGCTCGCCGCCAGAAACGTCCCCCTGCTCGCCGTCGGAGACCCGGACCAGAGCATCTACGGATTCCGCGAGCCCTCCGCCGGGACTGTCATCCGCGCGACAGCCGAGCCGGTCGCAGATTTCCGGTTGCGGCACAACTGGCGTAGCACACAAATTATTTGCGACCTGGCGCGCACCCTGCGTCCGTCGGGTGAACCGGCCGATGTTGCAGTGGGCGATCACCGAGACGAAGCCGTTCCTGTCCTGCTCATCGGTCTGGAAAAGGGCAGAACGCGCTCGCCGCTTGTGAAGTTCGAGGAAGAAGCCGACCGGCTGGAGATCAAGGACCCGGCGCAGCGAATGGTCCTCGCGTACCGACACGAAGCACTCACAGTGGCTCAGGCCAACCTGAAAGAAGATCCGCCGTCAGCGCAACTGGGCGCCCTGGTTTGGGCGACCGCCGTGCTGCGGGATCCGGGTGCGCAGGGAAAGCGCCGAGAGAGGGCTGAGCGTGTCTTCAGCGAGTGCGTACGGCACCACTGGCTGGGGGACATGGACGTTCCCGAACGAGAGCATTTGGACCGACATGACATCAGCGCGCTTGAGTTCCGTCTGGCTACCCAGATCGTCCTCACCTCGCTGCCGAACCTGGAACTACCGGCTGGCGAATGGAGCAGGGCTGCGGTTCAGATCATGAAGGAGCACCTTTTCGGAAAGCTCGGCCGCTTCGCAACAGCCAGGGCCCTGGCATGCCCGCAGGAAAAGAAAGCGAAAGCCGCGGTGCTGCTCGCGAGCAAGGGAAGCAAGCTCGGTGGGCGCATGGATGGTTTGCGGAGCAACACCATCCACGGGGTGAAGGGTGAGGAGTTCGACGCCGTGCTCGTTCTCGTGCCGCCGACAGACAAGTCCGGCGGGGAGCGGCAGCGGACAGATACCTTTATCGAGACCTGGTCCAGTGGGCGGCACATCGATCCCACCGACCGGGCGGCCGAGGCGATGCGCGTCCACTACGTCGCGGCCACCCGGGCCCGGCGCCTGCTGGCCTTCGCCGTGGACCAGCAACACCTTCCACAGCTTGCGACACTCCTGAGGGCCAACCATGTACCAGTGTCGGAGCGGTGATCCTCAGGCGCAGCTCCTCCGTCCGGGCGCTGAGATCTCAGCGCCCGGCGGCGAACTTCACGAATGGCTGCCACTCGGCACGGCCGATAGCGAAGGCGGGACGGCTCATGTCCTTGGAGTCCCTTACATGGACATCTTGTTCGGCGAACGCGATCTCCACGCAGTCGTCGCCCTGGCTGCCGCTGTAGCTGGACTTGAACCAGGCGAGTTCCGTCGGTCCGCTGTTCATAGCTCTCCTCGCAGTCGCTCCAGCAAGGCCCGCGATTCCATGGGGTTCAAGGCCTGCGAGCGCAGTGTTTCATAGCGATGACAGAGCAGGCTCATCTCTTTCGGGGCAGAGATCAGCCGCCCGTTCTCCTGCCCTTCGGAGTACCCGAGCCTCCGCCCCTCCGGAGTCTCCAGAATCCGCAGCGGACCGTCCAGGCACGAGTGCAACCCCATCTCCAACGGCACCACCTGCAAGGTCACATTTCGCGGCGCACTCCGCTCCAGCACGTGGTCGAACATCTCCCGCATGGCCGTCGCATCACCGAACCGACGCCGGAACACATGCTCCTCGACGATGAAGCTGAACGGCACGGTCGGCCGCTGTCGCATCATCGCCTGGCGCTCCATCCGGGCGGTGAGCCGCGCCTCCAGCTCCTCGTCCGTCCGCAGCGGGATCGTCCCGTCGAACACCGCCCGCGCGTACCCCTCCGACTGCAACAACCCCGGCACCAGCCGGCACTCGTACGTACACAGACTCGCCGCCTCCCGCTCCAACCGGGCCCACCTCCGGAACCACGACGCGAGGCCGGCCTCCCCGCGGCTGAGGTGACGGGCAGCCTTCCGTATGGCGCCCGTGTTGCCGAGCGCCTCCTCCGCGCGCTCGACGAACGCCTCGTCCGGCATCCGGCGGCCCAGTTCCACCGACTCCACGGTGTGTTTGGAGTACCGGACTCGAGCGGCAAGCTCCGTCCGGCTGAGCCCCGCGTGCTCACGCAGGGCCTGGACGACCGCGCCGAACGTACGCAGGCTGTCCGACGGATGGGGCTCGCGCTCCCAGTCACCCTCCGGCGCGGCCCGCGTCCCGACGCCCCGACCTCGTCCCGGTCCTCGTCGACGTACCCCATCCACGGCCCCTCTCCTCGCTCGCCCGCACACCGCCGCACACACCGTGCCCACACAGCGTGACCGACACCACCCCGTACCGTCCACTCCATGTGTCCGTACGCTGACTCCGCGTACGGGGTCCGGCCCTCGCCATGAACACCTCGCGCCCACCACGCTGGCCTCATGAACCAAGCGCATCCCCAACCGGTGCGACCAGCACGGACGTTCTCGCTGCTGCTGTCGTCCACACCGCGCGGCGCCCGTCTCGCCCGCCTCCTCGCCGTCACCGAGCTGCAAGCCTGGGACGCGCCACCCGGTCTTACGGAGCGTGCCGAACTCGTCGTGGCCGAGCTCGCTGCGAACGCCGTCCTGCATGGCCGCGTCCCCGGCCGCGACTTCCGCCTGGCGCTCGCCTACGCGCCGCCGACCCAGCACCTCCGCATCGAGGTCACCGACGCCCGCGGCGACCGGCGACCCGAGCTGCCGTCCTACGAACCCGCATCGCTGGCGGACGGCGGGCGCGGGCTGCTCCTTGTCGCTGCGCTCTCCGACCACTGGGACTGCGTGCCCTACCCGCCCTCCGGCAAGACCGTCCGCGCCGAGCTCTCGGCAACGCCGTCGTCCCCGACGCCGCAGCCGCTCATGGAACGCTCCCATGCCATCGAAAGTGCGGGGGAGGTCTGGTTTCAGGGAGCAGCGGTCAGCGCGATCCGGTCGCCTCAGAGGCCGTACTCATCCGGGTCGAAGTCGTCGTAAGGGTCGTGCTGTGCGGGGGCCGCGCCAGCACCGTCGTCGCCGACTGAGGCCGCGCGGGCGGCGAGGTCGTCGGCCCACGCGGCTGCCCAGGTGCGGAGGCCGGCGACGGCCGGGGCGTCGAGCCCGTAGGCGGTGAAGGCTTCGTCCTCGAACCAGTCGGCGCCCTCCAGACGGGCCTGGAGTTCGGCTTCACCGAACAGACCGCCGGGGCGGGCGTGGCGGCGGCCGAACCGTTCCAGGTCAGCGGTGGTCCACCGGCGGGAGGCCGCATAGACGTCGATGAGATCGCGCGGAGCGCCGCGTTCGGCGATGGCGCGAACCTTGGTACCGATGACGTCCTGTTCGGACAGGACGGGCCCGTAGGAGGTGGCCACGACGGGATGCCAGAAGACCTCCTTGAGGATGTCGACCTCGCAGGTCTGACCTGAGGGCGGGTCGGTGACCAGAAACCGGGCGGAGAGCGGGGCGGTTTCCAGAAGTTCGACGTCCCAGCCGCGCGCGGTGAGCTTGTCGCCGAGGGTGCGGGCGATGTCGTCCATGGGAGCGGGGCTCTGGGTCGCGACGTCGAGGTCCTGGCTCGGGCGGGCGGTCAGCTGGTGGGCCTGGACTGCGTAGCCGCCGGTCAGGACGAGGGGGTAGGGCGAGCCGAGGGTGAGAACCTCGTCCAGGAGCCTGGCGTGGAGCTCCGGCATGTCGGGTTTTCTCACGCGGCCGTGGCCCCACCCGTCGCGGGGCTCAGCTCGGGGAAGGACTCTTCCCAGGCCTCGCGCACCGCGCGGCCGATCAGGTTACGCAAGACCGGCCAGAGCTCAAGGAGCAGGTCGCGGTCGAGGTAGCGGCGCAGGTCGTCGCGGAGCCCCTCGGCCAGGACGGTTCGGTACAGGCTCATCCGGGAGCGGGGCCGGTCCAGGTCGAAGGCGGTTAGCCCCGACCACGCCACGTGCAGAGGGAGCTGTACCACGCCGTGCCGGGGTCCGCGCAGCTCCTCCAGCGTTCCAGGGAGCCGACGTACGAACTTGACCTTGTACGGATCGGTCACCCCCGGCGCGAGCGCGTCAGCAGCGTCTGGTGCCGGCATAGGAGCTATCGCTTTCTGTGGGAGCCTCCGCAGGCCGCGGAGACGGGCGGGAACGAGGCCACGCGGGGAACTCGCCCTAGGCAGTTTCCCTTCGGCCGGATGGAAGCAAGCCCGGTCTTTGACCTCCAGACTAGTGGTCTGCGAGGCGAATCGTTCGGGAATTGGCTGCGGGCTCGCCACTGGCCCGTGGCCAGATGCCGGAGTCAGCGGAGGCGGCCAACCTCACACCGGCGGGGTCCGGACCAGCTAGGGAAAGGCGTCTTCCCACGCATCACGCAGACACGGGCTGATCAGCCTGCGCAGTACGGCGGCGAAATCGCGCCAAGATCGATCCACATCCTTCAATGCGTTGACATCGCCAACACACCTCCCTACGGTTGCTCTCCTGGCATGGGGGATCGAAGGGACGTCAGCACGTGCAGGTGGAAGGCGCCGGAGGACCGTCCCCGGACTTCACAGCGGAATCCCTGCTGAACGCGGCCGAACAAGCCTTTCTGCGAGCCGAGTTCCCAGTCGTTCGACCCCTTCTGCAGCGACTCCAGGGAGAGTTCGTCCTGTCCGGCACCGATCCCGTCGCCGTGCGGTACGACGCTCTGCTCGGCGCGTTGGCCGCGCGGGCCGGCAACTGGGCCGAGGCGGTGCGGCGGTGCCCCGAGGACCAGGACCTGGACGAGGTGGCGACCGGCGTCCTCCACGCCCTCGCGCTGAACGCTCTCCGTGAATTGGGGCAGGAAGGCCGCCACACCGACGCCGGGATCGCGTCGGTCGCCATCCTGCTGTGGGCGTACCTCCTGGACGAAGAGGACCCTGGGGACTTCCGCGCGCTGCTCACCGAACGGCGCGGTGCGCCTGTGGCCGATGCCCTCTGGGGCCATGGCCTCGCCCGGCTGCGCGACCGCATCTCCAGCCTGCTGCACGCCCTGGACGTCCGGGGCGGACGGGACGACCTCGCCGCATGGCGCACAGCCTGGCACCTCCAGCTCATGGACCCGACCGTCGTTCCTGGCTACCTTCCGACGGACGCTGGACCGCATGCCCTGGTCGACCTCGAGGAAGCCGCCTGGCATCTCATCGACGAAGACAGAGGCGGCGACCTTCTCACCGCCTTCACCGCCCGCCACCCCGACCCCGGCACCTGGCCGACCGAGCTGCCCGGCCACCGCGCGTGCTCCGCCCCATTGGCCCGGGCCCTCGCCACCCGGGGGATGGACCGGGTACGGGGCGGCAAATGGAGCGAGGCACTTGCCGACTTCGGTACGGCGGTGCGACTCGGGCACACCCTCCCGGAGGACGAGCGGGCTGCCGTCCGCCGGGCGGGGAACAATGTCGGGCGCAGCCGTACCGGGGGCGGCAACTCTCCCCTCGTACGCATCGAAGGACTCGAGCAGGCTCATGCACTCCTGCCCGGGGACACCGCTCTGGCTGCCGAACTGACCGTCGAACTGGTCCGTCAGGGCCAGGAGGTCGCCGGCTCCGACGCTGAGGAGAGCCGGCGTCGCTTCGTCCGTGCCTTGACCGTGACGCCCGGGCACCCGGACGCCCGCGCAGGTCTCGACGACCACCTGAGGGCGGATTTGCGCCGGGCGCTCAACGGTGCGGAGGTGGCGGACGGACTCGCCGCCGAGGAGGTGCGGGACCTGCTCAAGCGGGATCCGGACTGCCTGGCAGCACGGGTATGGCTGGAAGACCGCTACGCGACACTGGCCGTCTCCGCCGCGGTCCGGGGGCATACGGCCGACGCACAGCGTGCGACCCACGCGATGCTCGTCTGCGTCGGCCCAGAAGACTCCCACGACGCTGCATACGTCGACGAGCAGCTCATCGACCTCCTGGTCACCGCCGCCGATGGCCTCGTCCCGGAAGGAGACCGGGACGCCCTCGAACACCGGGTCGAACTGCTGCACACGGCCCTGAAGCTGTCCGATCCAGTCGGCCGCGACATCCGGAAAGACCTCGACACAGCGCTCCTAGACCTCGCGGAGCATCTGGAGACCGCCGCGCCGCCGTCGGATGTCATCGAGCTGTTCCTCCGGGACCTGATGCGGACCGGGACAGACGGGCGCTTCGACCACATCGTGACGGCCGCGTATCTGCACCGTGCCCGGGACCGCGAGCAGGCGGGAGACCCGGGTGGCGCACGACGCGACCGCGACTGCGCCGAACGGATCGGCGCCGGGCTGCCGCCTGAGGTCCCGCTCTTCGGCCCCGTCCCCCATCGCTCCCGCCGAGCCGACCTCGAACAGGACACCCTCTTTTGACCACCGGCGCTCCTTCCTCTCAGTACTCCGGCGCCGAACCACCCCCTCTCCCCTGGTTCGGCCCCACCCTCCACGAGCTCCTCCCCGACGCCCCGCTCGGCACCCGGCCACTGGGGCTCCGGAGGCTGGCGGCGCCGGAGCTCACCGCCTCCGCGGCTCTGAAGGATTCGGCCAGACACGCGCTCGTCCACCGGGCCAACCAGAACTCCCACACGCCCGTCGACGCGCTCGTCGCCGAGATACTCACCCCGCCCCTGCCCGGCCACGACACCGAGGAACGCCCATGACCGGCCCCGGTCCCACCTCCGCCGATGGCGGCGGCCCACCGTCCGAGCTCGACAAGCTGCGGCTCAGGGTTTCCGTCCTGTCCGAAAAGCGGAAGGCCGCCGAAGGCCGGCTGCGGGACCTGCTGGGCTCGCTGGTCGCTCTGGACGACGTGCTCGCCGACACGCGCGGCCGTGCGGACGCCCTGCACGCGGCTCGATCGGCCCGTCAGGCGGCTTCGGCGGCGCTCGCACTGGGCGAACAGATCCAGGCGGCCCACCTGATGCTGCGTCTGGCACTGGAGCGGTACGACGTCAGCCCGATGGATGTCGTGGGCAGGGCTGTCGACCCGGCAGAGATGCGCGTCGTCGGAACCGAGCCGCACCCGAGCCATCCGGAAGGCACCGTGCTGCGGGAGAAGACCACCGGCTTCCGTCAGGGCACCGCCACCCTGAGGCCGGCCCACGTCGTCGTCGCGGTGCCTGGGCCCGCACCCGGTCCCGTACAGGAGTCCGAGCCCGAGGCCGGACCTGTGCGCGCACAGCCACGGCGCACCACTCGTTCCCAGCGGCAGCTTCTGCGCAAGCCGTCGGTGGTTGCAAAACGCCGCCGATCCCGCCGCGCCTGACCGGCGCGTCCCCTCCTCCGCCGTACCAAGACGATCAGAAAGTACGCCCTTCATGCACCGGACTCTCGGTATCGATCTCGGCACCACCAACTCCGTCACGGCCTGGATGCACGACGGCGTCCCCGTCGTCCTGCCCAACCGGGACGGCGGCCGGGCGACTCCCTCGGCCGTGGGGGTCGGCCCCGGCGGCGGCCTGCTCATCGGACAGGAGGCCCTCAGCTGGCGCGGCGGCGCCCCCCGTTCCGTGATCACGGAGGTCAAGCGCCTCATCGGGCGACGCTGGAACGACGAGCTCGTCCAGAAGGCACTGAAGACCCGGCCCGACGACGCCCCGCCCGTCCGCGAGAGCCCCGGTGGTGCTGTGGAGATCCAGGTCGGCTCACACTGGCTCTCCCCCGTGCAGGTGTCCGCCATCCTGCTCCGCCGGCTCAGGAAGGACGCCGAGGACGCAGCGGGGACCTCGTTTCGACGTGCGGTGATCACCGTGCCCGCGTACTTCGCCGAGCCCCAGTTCGACGCGGTGCGGTCGGCCGGGCGACTGGCGGGCTTCCACGTGGCGCGCATCGTGCAGGAACCGACGGCCGCCGCACATGCCTTCGGGGTCCGCCCTGGCGAGGGCGGGCTCAAGGACTACGCGATCGTGCTCGTCTTCGATCTGGGCGGCGGCACCTTCGATGTGTCACTCCTGGCAATCGGCCCCGGACACTTCTCCGTAGCCGCGCTGGGCGGGGACAACCTCCTGGGCGGTGCCGACTTCGACGCGCTGCTCGACACGTATCTGAGGACGCGGCTGGGCGAGCGCGACCACGACGGGGACGGAGACGCCTCCCGCATCCGGGCCGCCGCCGAGCGGGCGAAGATCGAACTGTCCGCGCAGGACACCGCAGAGGTACTCCTCGCCCCGCTCGGAAAGCAAGGCGGCGCCTGGTCCGGGACCCTGCGGCGCGCCGACTTCGAATCACTCCTCACCGGCCACCTGAGCAGGATGAGGGAGACGGCCGAAGCGGTGCTCACCGAGTACAGTGCGACGCCCGAGGACGTCCAGCGGGTCCTCCTGGTCGGTGGTTCCACCCTCGTGCCGGCAGTCCGGCGCGGCCTCCAGGATCTCTTCGGCGCCGACACAGTGTCGGACGCGGTGGACCCCATGACAGCCGTCGCTCACGGCGCGGCAGTGGAGGCCGGCCTCCTCCAGACTCTCGACTGCCCGTCCGAGACGTGCACGGTCGAGAAGATTCCCGTCAATTCCGAGGCCTGCCCGGCCTGCGCCGTGCCGCTCCTCGGTACGCCCACAGTCGACTGTCCGGACTGCCACGTCCCGGCCCCCGAACTCACCGCTGCCTGCCCGGTGTGCGCCACGGACCTGTCCGGACTGCGCTCGGCCGCCCCGGCCGTCGCTCCCTCCGAATGCCCGGCCTGCGGGCGGGACGACAACCCCGCCGGAGCGACCATCTGCGGTGACTGCGACACCACCCTGGACTCCGGCGGCCTGAAGTGCCCGGGCTGCTCCATGGTCAACGCCGCGGGTTTCAGCTCCTGTTCATTCTGCGGCGGCGACTTCGGCACCGCTCTCCCCCAGCAGGTCACGGCCCAGACCATCGGGGTCGAGCTTGCGGACGGCACCGTGGAGGCCCTCTTCCCGGGCGGTACCCCGTACCCGACCGAATGGCATCGGGTGGACGGCCTCTCAGTCCGCAGCGACAACGCCACCTCCGTGGGAATCAATCTCTGGGAAGGGCCGCATCTGCGCTCGGCCCAGCGCAACGAGTTCTGCGGCGGCTTCGTCCACGAGCGCCCCGATGGCTTCCGGGGTGACGTACCGCTCACACTCCAGGTGCGGCTCGATGCCGACCGGACCATCGGGCTGCGGTATCGCATCGGCTCCGACGACTGGCGCGGCGCCAAGCTCCGGCGCAACCTGGTGTCCCCCGCCGTCGGACGTAAGGCCGCCTCCCTGCACGCCCGCTACACCGACTTCCTGGACACCTGGAAGCAGGAGCTCACCCACGCCGAACGTGACGCGCTCACCGAGACCACGCAGGCCCTTGCGGCCCTCGGCCGCGGGGAGACGATGAGCCGCTCCCTCGACGGGCTGCTCGACTCCGCTCGCGACACCCTTGCTCTCTGCACACGCGCCCGAAACGCCCAGGCCGGCGTAAGGCTCTTCGCCCAGGGCGGGCGCGGACTACTGCCTGCCGCACTCGTGGAGAGCCTGCGGAACGCGGCCGAGGCCGTCAGGGACGCGCGCGAGGCCATGGACACGGCTGCGGTGCGGGAGGCCACGGAGCGGGCGGAGGACTTGTCGACCGGCATCGACCCGTCCATCCGAAACGCGCTCTACGCCATCCGACTCGCTGAACAGGACGCCTACCCCACGACGATCCGCACCGAGGTCATCGCCGCCCGCGATGCCCTGCGCAGCGCCGTATCTCGTGACGACCAGAGCGCCCTCGACGCCCAACTCGTCCTCCTCGGACGGCTCGGTAAGCAGGGGCTCGATCAGTTCGCGGAGGGCGCTCCGCCGATCTCGGCGATCGCCCGGCCGTCCCGGCGGTGAGTGTGGGCATGGCTGTGGGGCGAGATCGCACCGCACGATCCGCGTCTCGTCCCACACCGCTCAGCGCATCGTCGCCCAGCCGCCCAGCCCCTCCAGATGTCGCGGCAGCCGCGACCCCTGCCAGCCCAGGATCAGGCGCCGGCGGGCCCTGGTGATCATGACGTAGTACGTCATGCGGAGGGACGCCTCGGTCGAGTCGGTGGCGGAGTCGGTCTCCGCGTCGGCGACGACCACCGTGTCGAAGTCGAGACCCTTGGCGCTGGCGCGGTGCACGAAGACGACGCCGGGGCGGGTCAGATCGAGGTCGCGGTAGCGGCCGTTCGGAGCCGCCGAGCTGTACAGCTGAGGCTCGGTTGCGAGGTTGGCCCGTTCGAGGCGGCGCATCAGGTCGGCGGCCGTGGGGAGGGAGTTCACGATGACACCGATGCGCTGCTTCGGTGCGCGGAGCGCCATGCCGGCGATGTCGTCGGCCAGGTCCTTCGGGCCCGAGTAGCGACGGATGGCAGGAAGCGTGCCGCTACGGACCGGCATGTTCGGCTGTGTGCCGCCGACTCGGAAGTGTTCGGCGAGGGAGGCGAGCTCGCGGGTGTTGCGGTGGTTGCCGCCGATCTCGACACAGCTCGTCGAGCGGCCGAGTGTGGATGCGATCTCGTTCAGGGTGGAGTTCGCCTCCGTGAGCCGCTGGCATTCGTCGGCGAGCACCGTGATCGACACGGCGGCCGGGAAGCACAGCTCTTCAGTCGCTCGATGACTGACGGCAACTCCGCTGCGATGGCCCAACGTTCCGTGCCCAGGTCCCCACCCATCAAGCCCCCTGACGCCCAGAGCATTCCTCACCGCCGCGATGGGAGCGGGTCGGTGCGCCCACTCTAGAGTCAATGTGTTTACATCGTCAACGGATGAGTGTGCACGGAACACCCTACCTCTGCACTCGACCTTGATCGCGACCTCAGCCACAGATGACCAAAGGGGGGCGCCGTTGGGCGCATCTGACGCGCGCACCCCGCCCGCCAGGACATGACTGCATCGTTAGCACCGTCAACAGATATACTGTTCACCAGCCCGCCCCGACCGTCGCACGGAAGGCCGTCCTTCATGGAGCACCCGGACTACCCCGAGTTCCGTCTCAAACTCCCCGGCGACGGCCCCACAGCATACGGACGCGTCCTCATCGAACCCGGGAACAACGGCTCTCTCAGGTTCCTGCTACGCCAAGGGTCGCCTGTCAGCGCCTCCGAATGGCCCGGCCTGAGCGACTACACCCGTCGACAGCGGGCCGAACTCCGCTCCGACGGCTCCCTCGCCGACACTCCCGACGGCCCGAGCCGGTACTGGACGGCGGCCAGGGACATCGAGTGCAACTCCGCCTCTGCCGCCGCCTCACTCGTCATCGGCTACGGCGTGAGCGGCCCGGAGACGTGGCGGGACGCCTCCGGGCATCCACTCTCGGACTACCTCACCCCGAGCTGGCGCGCGCCGCGCAAGTCCTGGCTGGTGCGTGGTTCCAACGTGTCCGGCAGGGACCTCGTGGGCCGGATGTGGCTGAGCGAAGGGCTTGTCTCGCTGTCCGGCGCCCACCTGCCGCCGCTGGACGAACAGGACCCGACGAAGAGCAGTCTGCGCCGATATGTGGAGGACGGCTACGAAGGCACCGCCTCATACAGTCAGAAGCGTGGCCTCGTGGACGACCTGCACGCCTTCCTGACACAGATGCGCGTCGGAGACACCCTCGCCACCCTGTCCGAGGGGCAGCTTCTTCTCGGGCAGATCACCGGCGAGGCCCAGCAGACCGACTCCCCCGGCGGGCTGACCAACTTGCGGCGCACGGTCTCGTGGCAGCACCAGGGGCATCCGTACGACGAACTGCCGGAAGAACTGCAGCAGAAGCTCTCCGTGCAGCACGACGTCGTGGATCTGACCTCCGTCGCGGATTCACTTGCCGCGCTCGGCGCCCCCGCCCCGGTCACTGACGAGGAAGTGCCCCCGGCGCAAACGAAGGAATTGGCGCTGACTCCGGTCACTGACGCTCTCGCCTCGGAACTCCTGATCCACGACCGGGCATGGCTCGACGAAGTCCGAGACCTCCTGTGGGACGAACGCCAGTTGGTGCTCTACGGGCCGCCGGGAACCGGCAAGACGTACCTGGCGATGAAGCTCGCCGAGCACTTCGGGGGCGGCGCCGAGCAGGTCAAGTTGGTGCAGTTCCACCCGTCGTACGCCTACGAGGACTTCTTCGAGGGATTCCGGCCCGTCGAGGATCCGGAGACCCGCGAGGTCGCGTTCCGGCTGAACGCCGGCCCGCTACGCGAGCTCGCCGATCTCGCGTCGCGAGACGGAAACAAGCACATCCCGCACTTCCTGATCATCGATGAGATCAACCGCGCCAATCTGGCCAAGGTATTCGGCGAGTTGTACTTCCTGCTGGAGTACCGCAAGAAGACAGTCCGTCTCACTTACTCCGGGGACGACTTCGGCCTGCCGCCGAACCTGTTCGTGATCGGCACCATGAACACCGCCGACCGCTCCATCGCTCTCGTCGATGCCGCGATGCGGCGCCGGTTCGCCTTCATAGAGCTTTCCCCTCGCACCGAACCGACGCGCGGGCTGCTGGCCCGATGGCTTGAGCGAGAGGGCAAGGACAATGAGCCCGCCCGCCTCCTCGACACCCTCAACGACCGGCTGGGCGACCCCGACTTCGCCATCGGCCCCTCCTATCTGATGAAGCCCGGCGCTTATGGGACCGGTGGTCTCGATCGCACGTGGCGAACGAAGATCCTTCCGCTGCTGAGCGAGTACCACTACGGCGAGGGCATCAATGTCGAGGACCGTTACGGACTCGACGCCCTGCGGAAGGCACAAGGGTGAACACTCTGCGGAGGGCGGGATCTGCCGCTTCGACGACATCATCAGCGCACCACACCGACGGCTCGGGCGTGGCAATCACGCTGCGCGAGCACGCCACGGCCCGTTCCATCCCGCTCGACGCCGTCGCCGGTCGTGCACTGGCTGTCTCCGGCGTGCTGGCGAACGCCACTCCCGATCCCGAACGGCCCGGCAACTGGCTCCTACGGGCGGGTAGCCTCGTCGGGGCCATCCGTGTCCCGGCCCCCGCCCCCCGCTCCCCGGATACCCGGGCCGGCGATTCATTGATCCTGCGCATCGTGCCGAAGACCCCCGTCCGTCGTCTGTTCTTTCTTCTCGGTTTCAGCCTCGACCCCGCCCGGGCCTGGCGGCAGGAGCGCGACGGAACCGTCGACGTCGGCGCACACGAGGACGTCGTGCCCGCACTCGCCTACGCCGTGGAGCGGCAGATCGACCGCTCTCTGCGCCAGGGGGTCCTTCAGGGTTACCAGCGAGTGGAGGATTCGGCGCTGGTCGTACGCGGACGGATCCGTGAGGCGGAGCAGATACGGCGTCACTTCGGCCGGACCCCGCCGATCGAGATCGCGTACGACGCGTACACCCCGGACATCCCGGAGAACCAGATCCTGCGCGCGGCATGCGAGGCACTACTCCGGCTTCCTGACGTCCCCGACGACGTGCGACGGCGGCTGGGCCATCAACGGGTGCGGCTCGCCGACGCCACGCCGCTGGTCCGAGGCCGGGACCTGCCCGAGTGGGCGCCCTCCCGGCTCAACGCCCGCTACCAGCCTGCGCTGCGGCTCTCCGAGGCCGTTCTCCGCGGCACATCGCCCGAGCACCGGACCGGTGGACTTTCCCTCGATGGGTTCCTCTTCGACATGAACGTCCTCTTCGAGGACTTCGTCACCGGAGCCCTGCGCGAGGCCGTCCGTGAGCACGGGCTCGTCGGCCGGCTCCAGGACCCGCAACACCTCGACACCGCCGGCAAGGTCCGGATGCGCCCTGACCTGGTGGTCCACCAGCCGGACGGACGTACACCCGTCGCGGTCGTCGACGCCAAGTACAAGACAGAGAAGGCAGGGTCGTACCCGAGTGCGGACCTGTACCAGATGCTCGCCTACTGCACCGTCCTCGGCCTGGGCGAGGGACATCTGGTGTACGCCGCCGGACAGCACGGAGAGCGGGTCCACGAGGTGTGCGGCAGTGGCCGACCGGTCGGCGGCGGGGGCGTGCGCCTGTACCAGCACGTGGTGGATCTGGACCGGGACCCATCCGAACTCCTGCACACATTGAGGCACTTGGCCGCCCGCCTGGCAGCCGACCACAATCAAAAATGATCTACGGGTACACGCTCCATGCGCATAATCTGCGTTCACACCCACCGGGGGGAATCTCGTGCCACGTCTTGCATTCGCCAATAGCTTCTGGGACGGATACGACAGTCTGGAGAAGCCGATCCGCGCTGGTGTGCGCAAGGCGATGGCCAAGTTCCAGGTCTTGACCGTCGCCGAGCTCAACGCCGACAAGGGTCTCCACCTGGAGAGTGTCGAGCGGGCCCGCGACCCGCGGATGCGAACCATCCGGATCAGCGACTTCTGGCGTGGAGTCGTCCTCGCCCCGGATGACGGCAGTGACGTGTTCCTGCTGGTGAACGTTCTGCCACATGACGACGCGTACAGCTGGGCCACCAAGCGCCTCTACAGCGCGAACACCGCGACGCGCGCACTGGAGGTCCGCAACGCGTTCGCGCTCGACCAGTTGACGCCGCTGTACGAGGAGGCCGCGCGAACGGCACCGGAGCTGCTCTTCGCGAAGGTGTCGGACGGGGCGCTGCATGAGCTCGGCATCGATCACCAGGTACTGCGTGCGGTCCGTTCGATCGCGGACAAAGCCCAACTGGAGGCATTCGCCACGCTTCTGCCGGAGGACCAGCTGGAAGTGCTGCAGTACCTCGCCGAAGGGTTCGGCCCGGACGAGGTCTACCGGGATGTCGTCGCCGGACGCCGGCCGGTTGACGCGCCCGCGGAGCCGGTCGAGGACCTCGCGACCGTGATCGCGAACACCACGGCACGCATCCGGCTCGTCACCGGGCCGCAGGAGCTCGAGGACATGCTGGAGAAGCCGTTCGCCGCGTGGCGCGTCTTCCTCCACCCGTCGCAACGCCGCGTCGCCTACCGCACCTCCTACGGTGGTCCGGTGCAGGTCACCGGCGGCCCGGGGACAGGCAAGACGGTCGCCGCCCTGCATCGCGTCAAGCACCTGCTCGGGCGTGCCGACGAGAGTCGTGTTCTCCTGACAACATTCACCAACGCTCTGGCCGCCGGCCTGCGCGAGAACCTCGCGCTGCTCCTGGACGACGACCAGGATCTGCTGAAGCGCGTCGACATCACCACCGTCGACGCGTTCGCGAGCACGGTCGTCCGAAACCATGATGCGCGGCCCGCACAGCCCGTCGGTGACCGCGAGCAGCGGCAGTTGTGGGGCAAGGTCGTCCAGCGTCTCCGGCTGCCGTTCAGCGAGCAGTTCCTGGCGCAGGAGTACCGGCACATCGTCCTCGGGCAGGACGTCCGCGACCTCGATTCCTACCTCTCGGTATCGCGCCGCGGTCGCGGCACGGCTCTCGGGGCCGGACGGCGCCATCTGGTGTGGGAAGCCGTCGAACAATTCGAGCGGCTACTGCAGGAGCGCGGGGAGACCACGCACCTGAGCGTGTGCGCCCGCGCTGCCGAGCTGCTGAGCGAGCACGGCCCGGCGTACCGGCACATCGTCGTCGACGAGGCGCAGGACCTGCACCCCGCTCAATGGCGGGTGCTGCGCGAGGCCGTCGCGGCCGGACCGGACGATCTCTTCCTCACCGGCGATCCTCATCAGCGGATCTACGATTCCCGCGTCACGCTCGGGTCTCTCGGGGTGCAGACCGCCGGCCGCAGTTTCCGGCTTCGCGTCAACTACCGTTCCACAGAGGAGATTCTTTCCTGGTCGGCAAAACTCCTGGCACCGGTGACGGTGGAGGCGATGGACGGCGAGGGCAATGATTCACTCGCCGGCTACCGCTCTTTGCTGCACGGCCAGCGCCCGGAGGCCGTGGGCTGCTCGAACCAGCAGGAGGAGGCGTCGGCGCTGGCAGAGCGGATTCACGAGTGGATCGCTGACGGTGTCGCACCGGCCGAGATCGGGGTCTGCGCCAGGTTCAACCTGACCCTCGACAAGGCCGCGGACCACCTCCGGGCGGCCGGAATTCCCGTCGCACGGGTCAAGGGGCCGATCCCACCCGGCGCGGTGGGTGTACGCCTTGCGACGATGCACGCCATGAAAGGGCTGGAGTTCCGCGCGGTCGCCGTGCTCGGTGTCTCGGCGGGCATGGTGCCGTTCGCTCGGGAGATCACACCGGCCGAGGTGGATCCCCTTCAGCACGAGGGCGACATGCTTCGCGAACGCTGCCTGCTTTTCGTCGCCTGTACGCGCGCCCGGGAGGCACTACGGGTGTCGTGGAGCGGGAAGGCGAGCGAGTTCATCCCGGTGGCTGCAGGCGCTTAACGGCGCGTTCCGAGTGCGCAGAACTTTCCTCGCGGCTACCGGCCCCGCTGGGCGCCACGAAGTGACGCTGGTGTCACGTTCGGTGAGGTATACCCCGTCGACCCACCGGGTCCCGATGAGTGACGGCGAGCACGCCACCGCCGACCTGCCCCTCAAGGTCGCCGCCGAGGAACTCGACGCGATCCGAGCGGAGATCGGCGCCCTCTTCTCGGGGTCGTCACCGTACGCGCCGACCGTGAGGTGACCGCACACTCCTGAGCGCCTACGCCAACCGCACGGTCCTGGCGGAGCTCATGGTCGCCACCGCCAGGTCCCCGCTGGGCCGCGAGCATCACAGCTACCTGCTGATCGACCTGGACCTGGCGGAGGGCTGACCCGAACGGCGGCCCAGCCCTCCCCGTCCGTACGTCAGTCGCCGTCGACGGGCAGCAGCCCTCCGTCCGTCTCGTCCAGCGCTCCAGTGGCGACCAGGTCGTCGATGTCGTCCGTGAGCGCGTCCCGGATGTCCGAGCCGAGCCGTGCCCATCCGAAGAAGCGTGCTACTTCACGCAGCAGTTCCGCGCGCTGCACACCCGGGCTCTCCTCGACCACACTGCGCAGCGCGAGCTGCCGCTCGACCAACGGCACCTGGGTGACCTTGCGGGTGAACCGCGACGTGGGGGTGCGGGCGACCTCCACCTCATGTCCGGGCCGGTCGTAGGCGTCGCCCACGCGCAGAATCTCACCCTTGGTGACGAGCTTCCGCAGGACCCGGCGGATGCGGTCCTGGATGACCTGCCCCGAGCGTGCGAGGCCCCATGCCGAGCGGACACGGGTGAAGATCAGTTCCTCGGTGATCGGGCCCTCGACCTCGATGACGCACTTGACCACGTCCCCCACTACGCCACCCGCGTCCGGGTCCTGGAGCTCGATGCCGACACGGTCCCGTCTGCGGGCAGAAGCCTTCCGTAGCTTGTCCAGTTCGGCTTCCTCCGCCTCCTGGTACGGCCGGCTCCACGGTGCCGGGCTGTCGTCCACCGGGACGAAGGTCACCGTCGGTGCCGTGGCGGCCGGAGGCGTTGCGACCGTGGCCGCAGGCACGGCGTGGGCCAGGGCCCCCGGGGTTTCCTCGACCGTGACCGGTACGGTTTCCGGCTCCGGCCTGCTCCCGTGGGGGTCCTGTGCGCAGGCCGCCTCCACATCCGCGCGCAGGCGTGCCATGGCGTCCCGGCGGCTGCGGTACCAGTCGGTGCCCCAGATCCGGTGCAGCTTCCAGCCAAGATCGCTCAGGACCGACTCACGCAGCCGGTCACGGTCGCGGGCTGCCCGGGACGAGTGGTACATCGCGCCATCGCATTCGATGCCGAGGGCATAGCTGCCGGGTGCGTCGGGGTGGCGTACGGCCATGTCGATGCGGAAGCCGGCGACGCCCACCTGGGGCTGTACCGAGTAGCCCCAGTCCCGCAGTACGTCGAGGACCTCTTCCTCGAACGGGCTCTCCGGGGCTGCGTCCGAGTCTGCGGTCTGTGTCTGGAGGACCTGAGGGCCGTGCTGTGCGTACTGCAGGTACCGCTTGAGGTGCTGCACGCTCTTGTTGGGGCTGTCGCGCAGGTCGCCGCCGTAGAAGGAGGCGACGACCTCCATCCGGCGCCGGGCGCGGGTGACGGCGACGTTGAGCCGCCGCCAGCCGCCTTCCCTGTTGATGGGGCCGAACGACGAGGCGAGCTTGCCCTGCTGGTCGGGGCCGTAGCCGACCGACAGGATGATCACGTCGCGCTCGTCGCCCTGCACGGTCTCCAGGTTCTTGACGAAGAAGCCGTCGAGACGGTCGTCGGTGAAGAAGCGGTCGAGGTCGGGTCGGGTGGTCCTGGCCTTCTGCACGGCTTCCTCGACGGCTTCGGCCTGTGCCTTCGACAGGGCGACCACGCCCAGGGTGAGTCCGGGGCGGGTGGCGAAGTGGTGTATCACGCGCTGGGCGACCCGGGCCGCCTCCAGCGGGTTGTTGCTGCGGCCTCCCTTGTCGTAGACACCGTCCGCCTTGATGAACTCGACACCGACGTCCGGGCTCTGCTCCAGCGCCCCGGGGAAGGTCACCATGGTGTTGTCGTAGAACTCGTGGTTGCTGAAGGCGATGAGGTTCTCGTGGCGGCTGCGGTAGTGCCACCGCAGGGGGAGGCCCCGCAGCACACCGGTCGCCTTGCAGGCGTCGAGCACGGACTCGAATCCGGCTGCTCCGTCCTCGTCCCACTCGTCGTCCTCATCGCCACCGCCGCCCGCGCTGAAGAACGAGGTGGGCGGCAGCTGCTTCTGGTCCCCGGCGACGATCAGGGCGTCACCGCGGTAGATGGAGTTGACGGCGTCCTGGGGCAGGACCTGGGACGCCTCGTCGAAGATGACGACGTCGAAGCGGAAGTCGGAGGGAAGGAACTGGCTGACGGTCAGCGGGCTCATCATGAAACACGGCTTGATGAGGCGGACAACTTCACGGGTCTCGCCCAGCAAGCGCCGGACCGGCATGTGCCGGGTCTTCAACTGGGCCTGCCTGCGCAGTACGGCGGCCTGGCCCACCGACGTACGCCGTGGGCGGCGGTCGTTGCAGGCGGCGATGACGTCGGCGTGGGCCGCCTGCACCAGGTCCCGGTCCGCCGTGCGGAACCGCTCCACCAGTTGGTCCCGCTCGACTGCGCGCATCGGCTTGAGCCGGGCGTCGAGTTCAAACCGGCGCTCGATCCACGCGGTGAGGACCGCACGCTCCATCGCCGCCGGGAAGTCTGCGGCGGAGACATCGCGCTGCGCGAGCTGGCCGGGCAGTCCGTCCAGGCCGTATCCCCTGAGGCGGGTGAGCGCCTGTGCGCAGGAGGTCCATGCCTCGGGGCCGTAGGGGTCGTCGTCCAGGCGAGACAGATAGGTGCGAGCCGCCGCCAGGGACTGTTGGAGTTCGCGCCGCAGAGCGCGGTCGCGGGGCGGCTGGAAATGATCGGCGAGGGCGTCGCGCTGCCGCCGCCAGTCCTCGTGGCGTTGTGCCACGGACGGGTCGGCGGGCGCCGTCAGCATGGTGTGAGCGGCAGCTTGAGTCAGGGGCGCCGAGTGAGATCCGTCGGACGACCTGCGTACCTTCTGGGCCCAGTCGAGGGCGTCAAGTACGTCGCTGCGGTCGGTCGCGGTGCTCCGGTAGAGCTCTCCGAGCAGATCACGGTGGGCGGAGGCATGCTCCGTGAAACCTGCTGCGGCAGCCCGTGCCTGCACGACGGCCGTCACGGCTTCGCGTGCGCGGCCCAGCGTCAGATTCTCTGTCGTGTCGGCAACGCGGGCGACGGAGTGGACGAGATCGGCAGCGTCCTCGAAGGGTTCGACGTGGACGCGGAACCACCTGGCGGCTTCGTCCAGCGGCAGATGCAGGAGCTGGTTGCCTGCGGCTGACAGATGCGGCAGACGGACGTGTCTCTGCCAGATCTCCAGCTCGGAGCGGATCTGTTCGGCCTGCCGCAGGGCCTCGTGAGGTACGGGCGTGCCGTCAGTCATGCCGTCGGCGAGACGGGTCCTACGCACGGGGTCCGCGAGCGCCGCGGGGGCTAGCTTCTCGACAGTGCGTGCCGCCTCGATCGCGCGACGCAGCAGGTCCGAGTCGGGGTGGCCGTCCGGGGCGTACCGTCCGAGCAGTTCGATGTCGTGCTCGGTCGCGCGCGCGAACTGGGCCGGGCCGGCTGCTCCTGCCGGCTCCGAGGCTTCCCATGCGAGGCGGAGCAGCTGACCCGTCGCCTCGTGGCCGGTGGAGTCGCCGTGGTCGTCGTCGCGGAAGCGGGACGGGTCCGTATCCAGACCCCGGTACCAAGGGCCGAGAAGCCGGCGGTGGGTCGCCTCGTGGGCGGCGAACGACTCGGTCTCGCTGCGGGCCCTGTGGGCCGCGGCAACCGCTCCACGGGCGACGGACACCGTGCGTTCGGAGGCCCCTTCCGCCCGTCGGCCGACTGCGGTCAGGGTGTCGAGGAGTGCGATGGCCTCACGCAGCGGGTCGAGATGAGCGCGCAGGCGACGGGCCGCCGACCCGAGAGGCTGTTTGATGAGCTCATCCGCGTCGGACCGGAGGCTCGGATCGTTCAACTGGGCTGTCCAGGAGTCCAGCTCATCGCGTAGTGCGGCCCCCAGGCCGAGCAGCTCCGGTGAGGGAGTGCCACCGTCCGCGGTCTGGGCCGCGAGTGTGGTGCGCCGGTGTGGGGTCAGGACAGCGTCCTGTGCGAGCCGGTGGACAGATTCCGCGTGTGCCACTGCGGCCTGCAGTGCGGGGACGTCGGGAAGTTCGGACGTCGCGTAGACACCCAGCAGCTCTCGGTGGCCCAGGGTGAGCTGCTTGAGACGGTCGTGGGCGGTGTACCAAGCGAGGGCGGACGGCAACTTGTCGTAGAGATCGCTGCGCCACGAGCCCGCGACGGTGATACCGGCGACGGCCTTGCGGTCTGCGCGGATACCGCTGGACAGGAGACCGCCGATGCCACGGGAACCCTCCGTCAGCCGACGGATCAGGTCGGGGAGCCCGGGTGTGCTGAGTGTCTCGTGGCGGAAGGTGTCCCGGGCAGACCGCTCGGCGTCGGCCAGGCGGTCTGCGGCTTCCGTCATGTCAGCGACGGCATCCTGCACACGGGGCAGCACTGCGGGGTCGTGCCAGGTGGCCGGGGCTCGGTGCGGGGCCGTGGTCAGGTCGATCAGGGCGACCAAATCTTCGGCCCCCGCCGTGCTCCGCGGCCGGTCGAGGCCGAGCAGCACGGACGCGGACTCGGCGTGCCGCTCCGCGGATTCGAGGGTCTCGGCGAGGGCGGAGAACCGGTCGAGAGTGTCTGCGGCGTACCGCCGCGTGCATGCGGTGATGTCCAGTCCGGTGGGCTCCAGATCCGCGAGAGCCTGTTCGGCCGGGGACGGATCCGCGCTCAGCCCGGTAGGAAGGTCGGCCCATCCGGGCCCGGCAAGCGCGGTGGCCTCCGCCCGCGCGGAGAGGACCCCGTCGCAATGGGCGGAGAAGGCACGCAGCCGGTCAGCGATGACACGCACGGCAGCCTGGTCGGCCCTCGCCGCGCCACCGGGTTCGAACCAGGACCCCAGGGGCCGATGCCCGCTTCCGGCGAGCGCGACGATGTCGCACACCTGGGTAGCCGCTTCGGTGTCGCGGGGAACATCGAGCCCGAACCTTCGGGCCAAGTCCGAGAGATGGCCATGCGTACGGTCGAGCCCGTCGGCGGTCGCCTCGAACTCCCGGGCCAGTTCGCCCGCTCTTTCTTCCATGAGCGGGGACAGGTCGATTCCGGGAGGCGCGAGACCGGCCAGTGTGTTTTCTGCTGCGCTCTTCTCCGCCGTCAGGCGCGCCGAGAGCTCCTCCCAGCGCGCACCAGCCGCGGACCGTGCGGAGGCCGCCGCGCGGTTCGCCTTCCTCAGCTCGGTGAGGAAGGCGTCGACAGGGTTGTCCACCGTCTCGGCGAAGTCGGTTGCGGTCAGCCAGTGTTCGGGGACGTCGTGCCGGGACTCGATGAGCGACAGCAGACCGGTGAGCCGGACGACGCCGCTCTCGTCGCCTGCGGGAAATCCTCCAGGGCCGAGTTCGGGGTAGCGGGCCACGGCCGTGACGAACCCTTCGAGGGCTGCCATGGCCTGGTCGAGTGCGGGTCGTGGATGCGGGGTGCCCGCGCGCAGATCCCGCCATGGGAAGGACGGGTCTGCGACCGCCTGCCAGGCGTCAGCGATGGCCTGGGTGGCCTCGATCACCAGGTGCAGATCCTGGCTGCTGAGGGTGGCGGCGACGAACGGCTTGTCGTCCTTACCGCCGCCGGCCGTCGGAGTCAGGTAGGCCACGGGTGCGTCGGAAAGCCGTCCCACTCGGCCGATCACGTCGTGCAGGGTCTTGCCGAGCGGCTCGCAGACCTCATTCATCGCGTCGGCGTAGCCGCTGAGCGCCTGGCGGGTCTCGCGGGCCAGGGTCACGGCCTGCTGCGAGAGCTGGGGTGCCTGCGGTTCCTCTTCGAGCGCCCGGCCCAGCTCCTGTGCCACCGCTCGGCGGCTGGTGTTGTGGCTGTGCAGGGCGAGCGCGTACGAGTCCAGGCCGACAGACCGTAGACGATCGAGCACCACGTCGAGAGCAGCGGCCTTCTCACTGACGAAAAGCACACTGCGACCCGCATGCATGAGACCGGCGATCATGTTGGTGATCGTCTGGCTCTTCCCGGTGCCCGGAGGGCCGTCGAGCACGAAGGACTGTCCTGCCACAGCGGCGGCCACCGCCTGACGCTGGGAGGCATCGGCGTCGAGGACCAGCGGGCTGTCCTCGGGCGGGCTGAGCTGATCGATGCGGTCGAGCTCGATCTCCTCGAAGTCGAAGCGGTCGGAGGCCAGACCGGCATTCGGCCCGAGAGCCACCGCCTTGACCAGGTCACTGGCCAGGACGCGGCTCTCGTTCTCCAGCAGGTCCTGATACATCGACTCCTTGTGGGAGGCGAACAGCGCGAGCACGACGCGGGGCGACACCTTCCAGCCGGACTTGCCCGCCACCGACTCGGTGACGGCGGCGAGTACGGCGGCGAGATCGGTCGGATCCTGCTCGGTGACGGGCGCCCAGTCGATGTGGAACTGTTCCAGCTTCACCCTGAGTGCGGGGTTGAGGCGCGGCTCCTCATCATCGTTGAGCTCCAAGCGCATCCGCCCGTTCGACATCCGGGTGACCCGGGCGGGCACCAGGACCAGCGGGGCGTCGCTGCCCGTCTCGGCTCCGTCCTCGCGCCAGTGCAGGACACCGACGCCGAGTTGCAGCGTCCACAGACCGTAGTCGTTGAATATCTGGCTCGATCGGCTGCGCAGACCGGTCAGGGCACGCTGGAGAGCCGGTCCTGTGGTTTTTTGCGTCACGATGCCGTCCGCAGAGCCGCGGATCTCAGCAAGGCGGTGTGGAGCGGTTCCGTCCTCGGCGGAGCCCGCTTCCTCGTCCTCAAGATCCTCGTCCGGAAGCGGAGCGAAGTCCCACCCACGCTCCAGGCCACGTACCAGCGTCTCCGCCGGAGGCTGCGTGATCTCCAAGGTCGCGGACTTGGTGTGGCGGAAGTTGAGCAGGCGATTGCGCCCGCTCAAGTCCACCAGGGAGGTCCGCCAGCCGGCGAGAACCTGCTTGAGCCGTTCCAGGTCCGTACCGCCGCCGAAAGTGCCCGGAATTGTCACTCTGTTCTCTGCTCCTCGTCCAGCTTCTCCGGGGCCGACGGAGCACACACCCCCCAGGTACGTGCTGAACCCGGGACAGATACACGGCAGGTCGTGTTCACACAGTCGCCTTGGCCGGTTTGGTCCCGCTGATCCCCCTAAGCGGAGGATTCTACGGCCGGCACTGCGTTGAGTGAAGTGCCGAATACAGCCAGGTGGGTAAGAGGCTCAGGCTCCTACGGTTGCCGCAGCCTTGAGCCCCTTCAGGAACAAGGTGTCCAGCACCGCCCACTCGGTCGCCCGGTCGACCACTTCCACCGTGCGGCCGTCCAGCGACGGCGTCTGCTTCGGATCCTCCATCGGACACAGCCACCACAGACCGTGCGGGCTCTGTGCGGGGCGGCGCGCCGCCTGTTGCACAGCCACCAGGAGGTCGTGGCCGCCGCCGTCGAATTAGCGGGCGAGGAGACCTGCGTTGTGGACGAACAGCACCGTCCTGGGCCCCGCCTCCTCCGCCATGGCGATGAGGTGCTCCGACATCCGCCCGGTGACCCGCTGGACGTACGAACGCAGACCCGGCTTCAGCCCTCCGCTGCCGGAGAAGTCGGAATCCGCGCATGGCGTCGAGCGGGGTGTCGCCGATCGAGCGCATCTGCGTTGTTTCGAAGTCCCGGGCTGCGGTCTGCCAGTCGGTGATCCGTACAACGGGTTCGGAGCCGTCCTCCTTGGCTGAGACGTACACAGAGCGGGCGGCCAGCGCCCGGTGGCAGAGCGGGCGGTTGCGTGCGTAGCGGAGGGCCTCGGCAAGCTGTCGTACGAGGTCCAGCCGGACTTCCGGTGTGAGCGTGCCGCCGTAGGCGTCCAGATAGGCGTCGAACCGCAGATCGGTGTGGCGGTGGCGGAAGAGGATCGCCGGGCCGCCCTGGTGCTGGCGGATCTGCACGGCCTTGGGCGATACCTCGGTGGGTGATGCCCTGCAGGACCTGGTACTCGCGGCGTGCGGCTCGGTCCGCGGCTCTCCTGGCGGCTTCCCCGGCCATCTGCTCGACCAGGTATATCCGTACACGCCCGCCCTCCTGGACGAGCCCGTCGTCACGGGTGGCGAGACGGTCCTCCCAGCCGGGGCCCGCGTCGAGGGCCCCCGGTTCGAGCTTCAAGTCCTCGCCGTAGGGCAGGTGGGCCGTGGAGAGGCTGATGCCGATCTTCTGCATCGGCTGGCGCGGGGGTGCGGCGCTTCCTGCACGCGGGGAGGTCCGCGGCGACCGCGCGGGCCGCGCACACGGCCGCCCGTACGAGCAGGACGTTCACGGCCGCCCCCAGCCCGCAGGCGAGAGCGAGGCCTCCGGCGTCGCCGACTCCCCGGCGGTGACGGCCAATCAGCCGGTCCTGCTGTGGGGCGAGCCGGGCATCGGCAAGTCCGCCGGGATGGAGCAGCTCGCGGCCGGTCTGGGGCTCGAACTGGAGACGGTCATCGCGAGCGTCCACGAGCCGTCGGACTTCGCCGGGCTGCCGGTCGTCGGCGACGATCCCGCCGTGACGGGTGTGCCGATGGCGCCGCCGGACTGGGCGGTCAGGCTCGCCCGGGCCGGCCGCGGGCTGCTGTTCTTCGACGAGCTGTCGTCGGCGCCCCCGGCCGTGCAGGCTGCGCTGCTGCGGGTCGTGCTGGAACGGCGGGTGGGCAGCCTGCAGCTGCCGGAGAGCGTACGCATCGTCGCGGCGGCCAACCCTCCGTCGAGCGCGGCGGACGGCTGGCACCTCAGCCCGCCGCTCGCCAACCGCTTCGTCCATCTCCGGTGGACGCACGACCCTCGTACCGTCGCCCGCGGCATGGCGGGGACCTGGCCGGCCCTGGGGGTGCCGGTGGTCGACCCGGCCAAGGTCTCCGGCGCCGCGGCGCGGGCCCGGGGCGCTGTCTCCGGGTTCCTGACGGCACGTCCGGGGCTGGTCCACCACCTCCCGGCCGACGCGGAGAGCCGGGGCCGCGCGTGGCCCTCCCCGAGGACCTGGGACATGGCCCTGCGGCTGCTGGCCACCGGCTACGCGGCGGGTACCGGGCGGGAGGCGGTCGCGGCGGCGCTCACCGGCGCCGTCGGGGACGGCGCGGGCATCGAGCTGCTGGCGTACCTGGACCACCTCGACCTGCCCGACCCGGACCGGGTGCTCGCGGACCCGGACGCGTTCGCGCTGCCCGAACGGGGCGACCGGCAGCTCGCCTTCCTGATCGCGGTGGTCGCCGCGGTGCAGGGCGAACCGACCCGGAAGCGCTGGGAGGCGGGGTGGGCGGTGCTGGCCAAGGCCGTGGACGCGGGGGTGCCCGACGTGGCAGCCCGGGCCGCGGTCGATCTGGCGGCCATGCGCAGCCTGGACTGGCCGGTGCCGCCGGGCATCGACGGCTTCCTGGACCTGCTGCGGCAGTCCGGCGCCCTGCCGCAGGGTGGCTGAGCTGGACACGACCAAGCTGCTCGCGGCGCGGTACCGGGCGGCGACGGACCGTCCGTACCCCGCCTCGGCGTTGTACGCCCTGACGGTGGTGCCCAGCGACAAGGTGCCGACCATGGGCGTGGACCGTCACTGGCGCTGCTACGTCTCGCCAGGCTTCGTCGACCGGACCCCGGTGGCGGAGCTGGCGGCGGTCTGGGTGCACGAGGTCGCGCATCTGCTGCGCGACCATCACGGCCGCGCGGATCTGCTGCCGGCGGCGGACCGGCGTGAAAGGCACCGGGTGAACGTCGCCCAGGACTGCGAGATCAACGACGACCTGGTCGCCGACGGGCTGCCCCTGCCCTCCGGGCGCATGGAGCCACGCCTCTTCGGCCTCCCGGAGGGGCAGCTCTTCGAGGCGTATCTGACGGCGCTGCCGCGCTCCGCCTGGATCCACGACTGCGGGTCGGGCGCCCATGGCGAGCCGTCCCCCTGGGAGTGGGGCGCGGCCGCCGGGCCGCCGGGGGTCGGCGGTATGGAGGCGGAGTCGCTGCGCCACCACACGGCGGAGGCCATGCGCGCCCATGTGCGGTCCAGGGGAAACCTGCCGGGTGGCTGGAAGCGGTGGGCGGACGAGGTCCTCGAACCCACGGTCGACTGGCGGCAGGTACTCGCGGGGGCCGTACGGGAGGCCGCCACCTGGGCGGCCGGGGCGGTGAACTACACCTACCGCCGCCCCGCACGCCGGAGCGCGGCCCTGCGCGGCGTCGTGCTGCCCAGCCTGCGCCGGCCGCTGCCCAGGGTGGCGGTCGTCATCGACGCCTCGGGCTCGATGGGTGACGAGGAGATCGCCGCCGCGCTCGCCGAGGTGACCGGTGTGCTGCGGGAGGTGGGCATCCGGGGCAACCGGGTCACCGTCCTGGCCTGCGACGCCGATGTCCGGGCCGTCTCCCGGGTGACGTCCGCCGAGCAGATCGCGCTCGCCGGCGGCGGTGGCACCGACATGCGGGTGGGGATCGCGGCGGCGCTGGCCGTGCGCGAACGCCCCTCCGTCGTGGTCGTCCTGACGGACGGCCTCACCCCGTGGCCGGACGAGATCCCGTCCTGCCGGCTCATCGCAGCCCTCGTCGGCCCGTCCGCGCCCGCCGCTCCCCCGTGGGTCGAGACGGTACGCGTCACGGGCTGAGCCCGGGTGCGCCGCTCCCGTGCCGTGGGAGCGGCGCACCGGTCGGGCAGTCGTGCGGTCGTCGGGGCTCACCCGCCTGACGGGATGTCCACGTAGTCCTTGAAGAGCAGCGACACGGTGTGCCGGTCGGACGGCCAGTTCGGCACCACGAGGGTCTCGTCCACCCCGCCGGTCCCGCGCATCGTCTGCGTGACCGGGATCGCCCCCCTGCCCCGCTCGTCGGCCGGGAGGGACAGGTCGGTCGCCGTCAGGAACGGTACGCGGTCGAAGGGCGGCAGTGCCGCATCCAGGTGACTGACCCCATCGCACCCCTTGTCGAAGGCGAACAGGCCGAGGATCTGCCGGAGTTGCGGGGACACGGCAGGGTTGAGCACATCGGTCCCGCCGATCCGGAGCCGGTCGTCGTCGGCCGTGCCCGCCCGCCACTCGCGCGCGCGGACCACGGTCAGCGCCGTCTGTCCCGGGCACGCGTCGATGGAGTCCGCGACCCCGCCCGGCGGGGAGACGAGCAGCCGGACGAAACGGTCGTCGCGCTCGAAGGGTTCGAAGTAGAAGTGGTTGGTGCGCTCGCCGGAGCGGACGAGGGCGAGCTCGTAGTGCCCGCGTCCGCCGACCGCGAGCGGGCCGAAGGCGCCGTCCGCGCCGACCCGTACGACGTGCAGCGGGAGCAGACCGGCCCGGGCGCCGGTGGCCGGGTCCAGCCGCCAGACCTCCAGGCGGCCTGCGAGGCCCGTGTTCTGCGGGAAGTACAGGGCGCGGCCGGCGATCTCCACGGAAGTGGGCAGCTCGGGCAGTACCCGGGTGGTGAGCGGCGCCCGGCCGCGGAGGAAGGCGTAGATGTGCCCGAAACTCTCGGCGGAGGTGGCGCTCTCCGTGTGACCCGCCTGTGGTTCGTGGACGTTGACCGCTCCGCCTATCGAACCGTTGGGCTGGAGGCTGCTCCAGATGGCGAGGGTGGGCACGCCGCCGGGCTGCGCGGCGGCGGTACGGCCGTCCAGGTTCACGTACTTCGCGACCTCGGCCGCACGCTCGGGCACGGCCAGGTAGGCGTGCGCGACCCGTGTGCCCCGCGAGTGCGCCAGGATGTCGACCTGTGCCGCCCCGGTGCGCGCCCGGACCGTGTCGACCAGGGCCTCCAGCCCGGCGATCGCGTGGTCGTCGGTCGCGACGGAGGTGTCGTACTCGTGGACGTACAGCTGGTCGTCGCGGTAGCCGTTGCCGGAGAACCGCTTGGCCTGCGACTGCCACTGCTGCGCCGAGCCCTCCTGACCGTGTACGAAGATCACGGGATTGACGCCGGTGCGCGGGGCGGTGGTGGCGTGCGCCGGGGCGGCCAGGAGCGCGAGTGCTCCAGCGAGTGCCAGTGCCAGTGCGACAGCCAACAGCGTGGTCCGGCCCGTCGTGGCCGGCTGGGAACCGTACATCGTGTCCTCCGGGTGCCGTCGTCGGAGTCGGAAACTACGGCCGGTGCCGAAGGGCCCGCCAGTCCCGGGCCCGAGGCTGAGACAGCGGTCTCAGATCGCACCCGCCGGGGTTCAGCGGGTTTGGCGCAGGAGGGCACGGGCAGTGTGCTCGGCCAGCGCGAGGTCCGGCCGACGGCTGCTCAGCAGCTCGGCGTACAGGGTGGATTCCACGACCCTGACGTACAGGTAGGCGAGGTCGTCGATGCCCGAAGTGGGCCAGAGGCTGTCACGTTCGGCCGCTTCCAGCAGGATGCTCCGCTGGGCCAGGACCGCACGCCGGTGTACGCATCCGCCGGTCAGCAGCCGCCTTGCCGTCTCGGGTTCGGCGCGCAGGAAGGCCTCGAAGGGGGCGGAGGACCGCAGCGCGGTGACGAAGTAGCGGGTGATCTCCAGCACCCCGTCCACGCCCGCCCGGGTGCGCCGGCGCCGCGCCCCGTCCAGGAGGCGTTCCGCGAGTCCCCACAGCACGTCGGTCAGGAGCGCGTCCCGGCTGCCGACCACCCGGTAGAGCGTCGCGCGGCTCACCGCCAGGTCCTGGGCGAGCGCGCCCATGTCCACGGTGCCGTGCCGCAGGAACAAACGGCAGGCCTGGTGCACGACATGGCTCCTGGTGACCACCCGTCGGGAAGCCCGTGCATCCGGCATGCCGACCGCCTCCTCCGCCGACTCCGGCATCGCCGCCGGGGGCGCCGGTACCTTAGCGTGCCGGCCCCGTCGGGAGCGATACTGATCGTGACGGTCGCCTCGCCGCGCACCGGCTCCGGACGGGGCCGGCGGGGACGCACGTCTGTCGATGCCTCCGAGGGGAGCCGTTCATGACCACGGCGAAGGACCTGTTCATCATCACCATGGACCCACGGCCGGAGCGTGCCGTGGGGCAGGGTGACCTGTCGCTCGCGCTCGCGGGAGCCGAGCTGATCGATCTCATCGGTGCGGGGGCCGTCACCGTGGACGGTGACCGCATCGTGCCGGGCGAGCCCCGGACGCCGGACGACGCGCTCCTCGGCGACGCCGCGGCAGGACTCACCCGGCAGCCGCCGTACGAGCGGATCGACGACTGGCTATGGCGCCGGGGCCAGGACCTCTCGGCCGCGTACCGGTCCGATCTGGAGAAGGACGGCGAGCTGACGCGGAAGCGAAGCGGCCGGTCGCCCTTCGGATCGGAGCATCTCGAACCGGCCGATACGCCGGGCCGCCGTAGGGCAGCCGACCGCCGGGACGCGGGGGAACCCGTGCTGGCCGCCCTCGCCTCGGCCGTGGGCATCGACGGCGGTCGGTCCGACGACGAGCCCGGCCTCGACGACGAGCCGGGCTTCGACGACGAGGCGGTAACGACCGTCGTGGCCGCCGTCCACGACGCGGTGATGGAGCTGGAGGCCGTACGCCAGAGGCGGACCATCGAGAACGCGGCCTTCGCCAACCTCTGGCGCGGGCCGTGAGCGACCGGCCGCCGGTCAGCCCGGGAGTACCACGGTGCGCTGGGCCGAGAAGTCGCCCCACTTCCCGTCGGGGAGCTTGGGGCGGATCTTGAGCGAGTACCGGGTGCCGGGCGGATCGGTCAGCGTGAGCCGGTACGTCGCGCGGCCCGCGGGCGGTGTGCCGCCCCAGACGATCGTGGTGGTCAGCTTCCCGTTCAGGTACAGCTGGTACGCGGGGATCGTGCCCCCGGTGTCCGGCTGGTCCCAGGAGAGGTCGACCAGGAACTCCTGGTCGGCCGCCGTCGTCCTCGTCCGCAGCCCGGTGGGCGCCGTACTGGCGGGGGACCCGGGGGCGGAGGGAGTGGTCAGGTCGAGGGCGTTGCTGTCCGGCGACGAGCGGTCTGCGGCGTCACGGGCCCGGACGGTGAAGGTGTAGACGGTGCCGGGGCTCAGCCCGGTGACCCGCGCCGTGGTCCGCGTGCCGGACACGCTGTGGATGCGCGAGTCCTCCTGGTAGATGTCGTACGAGGTCACGCCCACGTCGTCCGTGGAACCGCCCCACGACAGGGTGACCGTCCGGCCGCTGTCGGCCGTGCCCCGCAGCTTCGTGGGGCCGGTGGGGGGTTCCTCGTCGGCGGGCGCGGCAGGCGGGGTGGTGACGGAGACGGCGGCGCTCGGGGCGGAGAGGTTCCCGGCGGCGTCGCGGGCCCTGACGGTGAAGGCGTAGGCCGTGGAAGCGGTCAGACGGTCGATGTCGGTCATCAGCTTCGTGGCGTCCACCGAAGCGGCCTTCTCGCCTTCGCGGTACACGTCGTAGCCGGCGATCCCCTCGTCGTCGGACGCCCGCTGCCACATGACGTGTACGGAGGTGGCGCTGCCTGCCTGCGCTGTCACCCCCTCGGGCGCCGTCGGCTTCTCTGTGTCCGCTGCCGCTGACCCCGCGCAGGCGGTGAGCGCGGAGAGGAGCAGGGCGGTGGAGCAGGCCAACGCGGTGCGTGCGTGGGGGCGTTGCACGGTGATGCCTTCCATCCGACAGCAATGGTCCAGACCTATATGCCATGCGGGTGGGCGCGCCCACAAGGGGGTGGATCGGAACGTTCCGCAATGTCCGCGATGAGTTCCGGGCGCGGGAAGCGTCTGAAGAGTATGGATACACACCACAGCACCGCGCCCGGTCTCGACCTCGAACCGGTGGCGCGGCAGATCAGCGAGCTGGCGGGCGCCGTCCGGCACGGACAGCTGGCCGGTCCGACACCCTGCCCCGACTACGCGGTACGGGAGCTGCTCGGGCACCTGGTGGGGCTGACCGCCGCCTTCCGCGACGCGGCGTACAAGAAGCTCGGCCCGACCACCGACACCTCCCCGGACTCGGCCCTGCCGGTACTCCCGGCCGACTGGCGCGAGACCCTGCCCTCACTGCTGGACGAGCTCGTCACCGCCTGGCGTTCCCCGGACGCCCTGGAGGGAATGACCCGGGCGGGCGGCGTCGACCTGCCCGGCGAGATCGCCGGAGCGGTGGCCCGGAACGAGCTGCTCGTGCACGGCTGGGATCTGGCCCGCTCCACGGGACAGGAGTTCCGGGCGGACGAGGCGAGCCTGCGCTCGTCGGAGGCGATGCTGGCCCCCGGGGACGACGACAGGTCGGGCCCCGGCGCGATCTTCGGTCCGCCTGTCCCGGTCCCGGCCGACGCACCCCTCCTGGACCGCGTGATCGCCCTGAGCGGACGCCGCCCCGACTGGCGGCCGGGCGACTGACGGCACGCCGCCCTCGCGACGGATCACGGGAAGGGGGCACGCGGCAGACGCGCTGCGATCGGACCGGCAGGGCCCTGCGGTGAGCGCGCCTCAGCTGGTGAAGAACTCCGTGATCTGCTGGGCCACCTGGTCCGGGTGCCTCTTGTGCACCTGGTGGCCGCCGCCCAGGGTGATCAGCCGGCAGTCCGGGACGAGGGACGCCATGTCCGGCAGCCGGCCCTGGGGCATATCGCTCTCCGGCCCTCCGGCGATCATCAGGGTCGGGGCCACGATCTGGCCCAGCTCCTCCTCCCACCGCGGCTCGGGTGCGCCGATCTGGGCGCGGACGGCCGGGACGGCGTTCTCGTCGTAGTCCACCGGGCCGGTGGGCCCGGCCTCGGCGACCAGCTGGCCGGGGAACGGCGGCGGGGTCTCGACCAGCACCAGGCGCTCCACCCGGTCCGCGTGCTCCTCGGCCAGGAGGTAGGCGACCACTCCGCCCATCGCATGACCGACGAGCCCGACCCGGTCGAGCTCGCAGGCGTCGAGGAACTCCAGGACGTCGTCCCGCATCTGCTCCAGGCCGTACTCGTCCGGCCAGTCGCTCTCGCCGTGCCCGCGCAGATCGATGGCGTACACCCGCCACTCCTCGCCGAGCAGGGCTCCGACGGCCTCCCAGCTCGCGGACGAGCCGCCGAGACCGTGCAGGAGCACGACGGGTGAGCCGAACGGGTCGCCCCAGGTCCGATACGCCAGCCGCACATCGCCGACGTCCACAACAGACTGATCTTCCATATCGGGAACGCTACAGGCGCCGCGCCGAGGCCGGCGCCGCCCCCCGGCCTGGCACGCTTGACGCGTGAAGCACAGACATATCACCCTCGCCGCCTTCGCGGCCCTCCTGGTGGCCGGCTGCACCGGAGGTGGTTCCGCCGGCCCCGAGAAGGGGCTCGACGACCCCGCGAAGAAGGACATCGCGATGCAGTTGGTCTCCAGCGCGGAGAACTCCACGCTGGACTGGAAGGGACAGTACGGCTACATCGAGGACATCGGCGACGGCCGTGGCTACACCGCCGGGATCATCGGATTCTGCTCCGGCACCGGGGACATGCTGAAGGTCGTGGAGCGCTACGCGGCGAAGCGCCCGGGGAACGCGCTGGAGGCGTTCCTCCCGGCGCTCCGCGCGGTACGGGGCAGCGACTCCCACGCAGGGCTCGGCGCCGCCTTCACCGAGGCGTGGCAGGAGGCGGCGGCGGACAGGGAGTTCCGGGCGGCGCAGGACGCCGAGCGCGACGAGGCCTACTTCGACCCGGCCGTCGAGCGGGCCCGGGCCGACGGGCTCAGTGCGCTGGGGCAGTTCATCTACTACGACGCGTACGTGATGCACGGCTACGGCGACACACCGGGGACGGTCGGCTTCCGGACGATCCGCGCCCATGCGGTCGCCGCGGCGGACACGCCGTCCGAGGGAGGCGACGAGGAGGCCTACCTCAACGCCTTCCTCGACGCCCGGGTGGCCGCGATCCGCAAGGAGCCCTCCCACAGCGACACCAGCAGGGTCGAGACGGAACAGCGTGTCTTCGTGGACCAGGGCAGGCTGCAGCTGGAGACTCCGCTGGTCTGGAAGGTGTACGGCGAGAGCTTCCGCATCGACGGGGACTGAGAGCCTTCCGCCGTCCGGGCGCACGAGGGGTTACCGCACGGCCCGAAGCCTGATAGGAAAGCTTCCTAACAGAACATCGGACGACGAACTCCCTTGGGAGGACCGGTGCATCACCCCCACATCAGCACCTCACGTCGCACCACCCGACTCACCCGCACCATCGGTTTCGCCGTGCTGGCCCTCGGGCTGACCTTCACGATGATTCCGGCCACCGCCCACGCCGGCGCCCCCACGCCGCCGGCCGCACACCTGGAGGCAGCCGCGACCGGTCTCGACGACCCCGCGAAGAAGGACATCGCGATGCAGTTGGTCTCCAGCGCGGAGAACTCGACGCTGGACTGGAAGGGACAGTACGGCTACATCGAGGACATCGGCGACGGCCGTGGCTACACCGCCGGGATCATCGGATTCTGCTCCGGCACCAGCGACATGCTCGCCCTCGTGGAGCTGTACACCCGACGCGTGCCGGGCAACGTCCTGGCGGCGTACCTGCCGGCCCTGAGGGCGGTGGACGGGACCGACTCGCACGACGGGCTCGACCCCGGCTTCCCCGGGCACTGGGCGGAGGCCGCCTCGGACCCCGCGTTCCAGCAGGCCCAGAACGACGAGCGCGACCGGGTGTACTTCGACCCGGCCGTGCGCCAGGGCAAGGCCGACGGCGTCGGCACGCTCGGCCAGTTCGCGTACTACGACGCCATCGTCATGCACGGGGGCGGCACCGACGGCGCGAGCTTCGGCGCGATCCGGCAGCGGGCCCTGGCCCAGGCGGCACCCCCGGCCCAGGGCGGTGACGAGGTGACCTACCTCGACGCGTTCCTGGACGCGCGGGTGTGGGCGATGAAGCAGGAGGAAGCCCACTCCGACACCAGCCGGGTGGACACGGCCCAGCGGGTCTTCCTGCGCGACGGCAACCTGGATCTGGACCCGCCGCTGGACTGGCAGGTCTACGGCGACAGCTTCCACATCGGCTGACACCGCCGGCGCCGCGGGTGCGCGTACGGGTTCCGTCCAGGGATCCGTACGCGCACCCGCGAGGGCGGTCAGTGGGCGACGGGAAGCGCCATCGGATCCTTCGGCTGCTCGCTCTCCACGGCCTCCGCCTCCGGGTCCTGGCCGGAGGGCCGTCCCCAGTGGTTGAAGGCGAGGTTCAGCACGATCGCCACCACACAGCCGGTGGAGATGCCCGAGTCCAGGACGACGAGCAGATCCTCGGGGAACGCGTGGTAGAAGTCCGGCGCGGCGATCGGGACGAGACCCACGCCGAGGGCGGCGGCGACGATCAGGGCGTTCTCGCCCTTCTCCAGGGCGGCCGTGGCCAGCGTCTGGATGCCGCTCGCGGCGACCGAACCGAAGAGCACGATCCCGGCGCCGCCGAGGACCGGAAGCGGTACGAGCGCGATGACGGACGCGGCCACGGGCACCAGGCCGAGCAGGACGAGGATGACTCCGCCCGCGGCGACGACGAAACGGCTGCGGACCTTGGTCATGGCGACCAGCCCGATGTTCTGGGCGAACGCGCTGCACATGAAGCCGTTGAACAGCGGGCTGACGGCGCTGCCCAGGGTGTCGGCGCGCAGACCGCCCTCGATGGTCCGCTCGTCGGCCGGCCGGCCGACGATCTTGCCGAGGGCCAGCATGTCGGCGGTGGACTCCGTCATGCAGACCAGCATCACGATGCACATCGAGATGATCGCGGCGATCTCGAACTGCGGTGCGCCGAAGTGGAAGGGCGTCGGGAAACCGACCAGGTCGGCGTCGCCCAGCGCGCCGAAGTCGGTGATGCCGGCGGGTATCGCGATGAGCGTGCCGACCACCAGACCGAGCAGGATGGCGATCTGCTGGAGGAAGCCCCGCAGCAGTTTGCGCAGCGCGAGCACGATCACGAGGGTGACGGCGGCCATCGTGATGTTCGTCGTCGAACCGTAGTCGTCGGCGGTGGCGTTGCCGCCCTGGGACCAGTTGAAGGCGACCGGCAGGAGCGAGACGCCGATCAGGGTGATGACGGTGCCGGTGACGACGGGTGGGAAGAACCGGACGAGTTTGCAGAAGTACGGGGCGAGGACGAAGCCGAGGAGACCGGCGACGATGATCGCGCCGAAGATGACGGCGATGCCGTCGTGACCGCGGTCCTTGCCTATCGCGATCATCGGGGTGACCCCGGCGAAGGACACCCCGTTGACGAACGGCAGCCGGGCGCCTATCCGCCAGAATCCGAGGGTCTGGAGCAGGGTGGCTATACCGGCGGTGAAGAGACTCGCCCCCATGAGGAAGGCGGTGTCCTTGGCGCTGAGCCCCACGGCGGGCCCGACGATCATGGGCGGGGCCACCACACCCGCGTACATCGCGGCCACGTGCTGCAGGCCGCTGGTGAACATCCTGAAGGGCGGAAGTGTCTCGTCGACCGGATGTTTGGGGACCGGTTCTCCCGCTGTGCTTCCTTGTACCGCGTTTGCGTCGACTGCGTTCTTGCGAAACCTGGGCGTAGCTGCCACGGCTTCCTCCGGTCGGGTGCACGTCGGGCGACGTGGGTGTCAGGGAGGTGGTGCTGAGTGGTGCGTTGGTACAGGTCGTGCAGCTGGTGCGGGCAGCTTGGAGCTCACCTGTGGCCGGGTGCGCGCACGTCGGACGTACGCGCACCCGGACAGGCTGCCGTGGACCCGTCGGGTCCATGGCGGCCGGCCGAGGGCCGTCCCCCTCGGCCGGCCTGTCAGGGGATACGGAGCGTCAGGCTCCGGCGGCGATCTGTGCCAGTCGCCTCGCCTCGTCGCGGGTCGCGCGAGCGATGGCGTCCTCGTCCACCGTGGTGAGATGGTTGTCCTCGACGACGGCTCTTCCGTCGACGAGCGAGAGGGTGACGGGGGCCGCGGCGCCGAACACCAGGGCGGTCACCGGGTCCGCGATCGAGGCGTGGGCGAGGGTGTCCAGCTTCCAGAGCACCAGGTCGGCGAGCTTGCCCGGCTCCAGGGAACCGATCTCGTCGGCCCGGCCGAGGACCCTGGCACCGCCGTGGGTGCCCAGGCGCAACGCCTGACGGGCGTTCAGGGCCTTCTCACGATGGGCGCCGAGACGGTTGACGAGCAGGGCGTTGCGCAGTTCGGTATGGAGCTCACCGGACTCGTTGGACGCGGTGCCGTCGACGCCGAGCCCGACCGGGATCCCCGCGGCGAGCATGTCGGGGACGCGGGCGATGCCGGCGGCGAGGCGGGCGTTGGAGGAGGGGCAGTGCGCGACGCCGGTGCCGGTGCGGGCGAACGCGGCGATGTCGGAGTCGTTCATGTGGACGCAGTGCGCCATCCACACGTCGTCGCCGAGCCAGCCGGTCGACTCGAAGTAGTCGGTCGGCCCCATCCCGAACAGTTCCTTGCAGAACTGCTCCTCCTCGACGGTCTCCGAACCGTGGGTGTGCAGCCGTACACCGCGGCGACGGGCCAGTTCGGCGCCCTGTCGCAGCAGTTCGGTGGAGACGGAGAAGGGGGAGCAGGGGGCGACCGCGATCTGTGTCATCGCGCCGAACGCGGTGTCGTGGTGTGCGTCGATGGTCGCCTCGGTCGCGGCGAGCGCACCGTCGAGGGTCTCCACGGCGAAGTCCGGCGGCAGCCCACCGTCCTTCTCGCTGCGGTCCATGGAGCCGCGGGCGAGGGTGAAGCGTACGCCCATGTCCCGGGCGGCGCCGATGATCGCGCCGGACAGGTCGCCGGCACCCCGGGGGTGGACGTAGTGGTGGTCCATGGCGGTGGTGACTCCGCCGCGGGCCATCATCGCGAGGGAGCCCTGCGCCGCCGCGCGGACCATCGGCTCGTCGATGCGCGCCCAGGTCGGGTACAGCGCGACCAGCCAGTCGAAGAGGTTGTGGTCGGTCGCGAGTCCCCGGGTGATCCACTGGTAGAAGTGGTGGTGGGTGTTGACGAGCCCGGGTGTGGCGAGGTGCCCGGTGCCGTCGACCCGCCGTACGACACCGCTGAGGCCCTCGGGTGCCTTGCCCGCGCCGACGGACTCGATGCGGTTGCCCGCCACGACGACGTGCCCCGAGGCGTACTCGGTGTCGTGGGCGTCGACGGTGGCGATCGAGCAGTTCTCGATGACGATGCGCTGGGTGGTGTTCCTTGGATCCGCCGAAGCTGCCATGGTGCTTCCCTCTTCTGTCTCTGGCGATGTGGGCACGGCAGGACCCTAGGAGGATTTGAGTGCCACAGCGTTACGGCTGTGGGTGCCGAGATGATGGAAGAACAGGTTGAGCAGGACCGCGACGAGCGCTCCCGCACTGATTCCGGAACCGAGCACGGTCTGCGCCCAGGACGGGAATCCGGCGTAGAAGCCAGGGGCCGCGAGGGGGATGATGCCCGCTCCGAGCGCGACCGCGACGAGGATGATGTTGGAGCTGTCGTCCAGCCCGGCTTCGGCCAGGGTCCGGATGCCGCTCACGGCGATCGAGCCGAACAGGACGATGCCGGCACCGCCGAGCACGGGCATGGGGACCAGCGAGACGACCGCCCCGAGTACGGGGAAGGCGCCCAGGATCAGCAGGGCGCCGCCGGCCGCCGCGACCACGTAGCGGCTGCGCACCTTCGTCAGTGACACCACGCCTACGTTCTGGGCGAAGGCGCTGGTCGGGAAGCCGCCGAAGACGGGGCCGAGGAGCGTCGCGATGCCGTCGGTGCGCAGGCCCCGGGTGATGGTGGGCCCGTCCGTGTCCCGCTCGCAGATCTCGCCGAGTGCGAGCATGCCGGCGGAGGACTCCGTCATCAGCACCAGCATCACGATGCACAGGGAGAGGATCGCGGCGGGCTGGAATTCGGGCGCGCCGAAGGCGAAGGGCGTGGGCAGGGCCGCGACGGGCGCGGAGCCGAGCGCGGAGAAGTCGGCGAGTCCGAAGGGCACGGCGGCCAGCGTGCCGGCGAACATGCCCGCGAGCAGGGCGACCTGCTTGACGAAGCCACGTCCGAAACGCTGGATGAGCAGGATGACGACCAGCGTGAAGACGGCCAGCGCGAGGTACTTCATGGCGCCGAAGTCTTCGGCCGTCGCGTCGCCGCCCTGGGCCCAGCCGACCGGTACCGGCATCAGGGTGACACCGATGAGGGTGATGACCACGCCCGTGACCAGCGGCGGGAAGAAGCGCAGCAGCCGCCCGAAGAACGGGCCGACGGCCAGGCAGAAGACTCCTGCGACGATCACCGCCCCGTAGATGGCGGGCAGTTGGCGGCCCGGCGCAGTGGTCTCGGCGATGGCGAGCATCGGCGCGATCCCGGCGGAGGACGCGGCGTTGACGAAGGGCAGGCGGTTGCCCGCGAAGCGTCCGGCGCCGAGGGTCTGGAGGAGGGTGGCGACTCCCGCGATCAGGAGGCCGGCGGCGATCAGACGGGTCATTCCGGCAGCGTCGAGACCGACGGCCTGCCCGATGATGAGCGGAGGGGTGACGACGCCCGCGTACATGGCGGCGATGTGCTGGAGTGCGGCGGGGACGAGCCGCGAGGGCGGAAGCTTTTCGTCCACCGGGTGAACTGCCGTGAGGGCAGCGGCCGGTGGGGCGGTACATGGGCCTTTCGCCGGCCCCGTTGCAGGCTGTGCCATGGTATTTCCTCCGGGTTGACCGGCCCCCGCGCCTCCAGGGAGGCGGGGGCCGGTTCAGCACCGCGTCAGAGGTTGGTCAGGTCGACCGGGATCTTCGGCTCGACGCCGTCCCGCAGCACGGTCGCCTCGATGAGGCCGTACGGGCGGTCGGCCGCGAAGTAGACCTCGTTGTCGTTCTTGAGGCCGAAGGGCTCCAGATCCACGAGGAAGTGGTGGTTGTTCGGCAGCGAGAAGCGGATCTCGTCGATCTCACTGCGGTTGTTGATGATCCGCGAGCCCATCTGGTACAGGGTCTGCTGGAGCGAGAGGGAGTACGTCTCGGCGAAGGCCTGGAGCATGTGCTTGCGCGTCTGCTCGTAGGACTTCTCCCAGTTGGGCATGCGCTGCTCGTCGTCGGTCCAGTTGTAGCGCCACCGGGCGGAGACGTCGGTCGCGAGGATGCGGTCGTACGCCTCCTTCAGCGTCGTGTACTTGTCCTTGACGTAGCCCCAGAACTCCGAGTTGGTGGAGTTCATGACGGTGAGGTCCTTGAGGCCGGAGACGACCTCCCACTTTCCACCGTCGTAGGTGATCTGGGTGACGCGCGTCTCCTGGCCCTTGCGGACGAAGGAGTGCTTGACCTCGTCGGCTCCGATGAACTTCGAGTTGCCGTCGGAGGTCGCGATGCGCTCCCAGCCGTACTCCTCGATCCTGATCCGGGCCACCTTGATCGGCTCCTGCGAGCTCACGAAGTGCCGGGCGAGGTGGATACCGAACTGCTCGGCGGATTCGATGCCGTGTTCCTTGGCGAAGGCGAACACCGTGTTCTTGGTGGTGTCGGTCGGCAGGACGTTGGCGTTGGAGCCCGAGTAGTGGACGTCATCCATGTCGCCGGAGAGGGCGACCGAGACGTTGAGGTCCTTGATGTGGTGGGTGTCGCCGTCCCGCGTGATCCTGACGACGCGGTTCTCTGCTTTGCCGTACTGGTTCTGGCCGAGAATCGTGGGCATGTTGTCTGCTAGCTCCCTCGGTAAACGGAGTAGCCGAACGGGTTGAGCAGCAGCGGTACGTGATAGTGCTCCCCCGGGGTGACGGCGAACGCGATCGCCACCTCCGGGAAGAACGCGCCGCTGTCCCTTACGCGGGGGGCGTCCTGCTGCGCCTCGGCTTGCTTCTGGCTGGTGAAGTACGACTCGGTGTCGAAGACGAGCCGTACGTGGGTGGTGCCTTCCGGCAGTGCCGGCAGGTCCTTGCAGCGCCCGTCCGCGTCGGTCGCGGAACCGCCGAGCGTCACGTAGCCGGCGTCCGGGCCGCCGCGTGCGGCGAGCGAGACGCTGACGGCTGCGGCGGGGCGGCCGATGCTGGTGTCCAGGATGTGGGTGGACACCGATGCGGTGGTTTCGGTACTCAAGACCGTCACGCTCCTTGTTCTGGGGAGTCCTGTACGAGGCGGGTCAGCCGGATGCGGTTGATCTTGCCCAGTTCGGTGCGCACGATCTCGCGCTCCTGCTCGGGCGAGTTCCCGATCCGGGACTTCACCGCGTCGCGCATCTGCTCACCGGTGGCTCCGGTGGCGCAGATCAGGAAGACGTGTCCGAACCGCTCCTGGTAGGCCAGGTTGAGTTCGAGCATCTCGGTCCTGAGTTCCTCGGACGCCCCGGCCATCCCCCGCTGCTCACGGGCGGAGGCCGGATCTCCGGGCTTCGGGCGGCCGATCGGCGGGTGGCCGGCCATCGCTTCGGCCAGATCCTCCGCGGAGAGTCCCGCCATGGCGGTGTCACTCGCGGAGAACAGGGCTTCCGTGTCGGCGTACGGCCGGTGGGCGAGAACGAAGCTTCCCCACGCCGCACTGGCACACACCTCGTGCAGCACGGCTGTGGCCTCGCCGGCCGCCAGGGTGTTGAACCGGGCGAGGCCCGGTGTGGAGCTCGAAGTCACGGGAGCCTCCGTGGCTGTTTTTCGCTGTGCGTTGTCGGGCTGCGGATAGCTAACGCCCTTCACAACACCACGTCAACAGTTTGTTGAAATTCCGCGAACAGATAATGCCGCCGCCCGAGTTCCCGGACGGCGGCATCGACCCACTTCGGGTGACAGTTCTACCTCGGCCGTGTTACTCCCTGTTCAAGTAGTTGTAAACAGTGAAGCGACTGACCCCGAGGGCCCCGGCCACGGTCTCCACTCCGTGTCGCACGGCAAAGGCACCGCGTGCCTCCAGCGACCGTACGACGCCCTGCTTGGTCTTACGGTCCAGCTCGGACAGTGGCATTCCGTGCCGCCGCTCCATCGCGGCCAGGATGTGGTCGAGCGACTCGGAGAGCTGCGGGAGCCGCACGGCTATGACGTCCACCCCCTCCCAGGCGAGCACGACGTCGTCGGCCGCCGCCTGTCCGGGGCTCAGCAGCTCGGCTCCCATCGCGTCGACGAGCGGCTTCACCGCCGCGACCAGGGGGTGATCGGCGGGTTCGGTCACGGGGTGTCCTCCCCGATCACGTTGAGCTGGAGGGAGACCCGGGTGGCACCCGAGGCCAGCGCCTTGCGCAGCAGGGAGTCCACCGCGGTCAGCACCTGGTCGGCACCGCCTTCGGCCGTGTTCCCGAAGGGGCCCACGTCGACGGCGTCCAGATCGGCGGCCTGGACGACCTCGCGGGCCACCACCGCGTGGGCGGGTGCCTCGTCGAGATCGAAGGGCTCGGTGGTGAATTCCACCCTCAAGCGCACGGTGTCTCCCTCGTGTCCCGCCGCGTCCGTCGGCTCGCGCGGCTCGTCCCGACCCTAAGGCAAACCCCCCTCCTCACGGCCCGGCCTGGATGTCCCCCCGGGTCGACGAGGTGATCGGGTCACCGTGTGCGAAGTCGCCGGGCGGGATCCCCGGGTGGTGGCCGTCCCTGACCGCCCCGCTGCCGGCCGGCCCGGCCTCCGCGGCGGCGGGCCCCAGTGCCAGCCGGGAGACGATCCGGTAGCGGTCACCCCGGTAGAGCGAGTGGACGTACTCCACGGGCACCCCGGCGACGTCCGAGGTCAGACGCTCGAAAAGCAGGGCAGGGGAGAGCTCGGGGACCTCCAGGAGCTGTGCCTCCGCGCGGGTGACGACGGTGGGCTCGATGGCCTGGACCGCCTCACGCACATGCACCCCGTGGGTGTGGCGCAGATGCTCGTAGAGGTCGCCGCTCTCCAGTTCCTGGGCGGACAGCCCGGGGACCAGCGCGGCCCTGATGTGCAGGTGCTCGATGGCCATCGGGGCACCGTCGACCAGACGCAGCCGGGCGACGTAGACGATCTCCTCGGCGGGCGACATCCGCAGCTTGCGGCCGACCCGCGCACCGGCCTGGTGGGTGGTGAACTCCAGCAGCCTGCTCGACCACGCCCCGGCGGCCCGCGGCACGCTGAGAGCCAGATCGGCGGAGATCAGCTCCTGGGTGATCTTCTCCGGTGCGACGAACATGCCGCGCCCGTGCTCGCGGACCAGCAGCCCGGCCGAGACGAGCTCGTCGACGGCCGCACGCACGGTGGGCCGGGACACCCCCAGCAGGGCGCACAGAGCCCGCTCCGAGGGGATGGCGTCCCCCGGGCTGCGGTCCTCGATCAGTTCGAGGACCGCGTCGCGCGCCCGCTCCCGTTTGAGCACCGTCCCCGGTACGTCGGCTTCCATGCGTGCCCCTTCTGGCGTTCCACCCTCTTTACCAGTTGAGCAACTGAGGGCAACTGGTCAGGGAAAGTGTAGCCATCCACGCCCGGAAGAACAGGCCCTCTTCACCGATAGATCGCCAATACCCCTTTTTGCGGGAGGGGTTGACGGCCCCATTGGTCTATGCCACCTTCATCCACCATCAAGAGGTGAGCTGTCCAGTGGGCTTCACTGGTCAGGTGGTCAGGTCTCTGCTCCCGTTGAGGTGAACCGTGAAGTACCGCTTGCTTGCCGGTGTGTCCGCGCTCGTGACGGCCGCCGCTCTCAGTGCCTGCAGTTCTGCTGGGGACAGCACCCGCGACGCCGACGAGGCCGGGGGCGTGACCACGGTCGACGTCTGGCTGATGCGCGACAGCGTCTCGGCCGCCTTCCAGGAGGAGTTCACGAAGGGCTTCGAGGCGGCCCACCCGGACATCGACGTCCGGATCCAGATCCAGGAGTGGGACGGCATCGGCCAGAAGATCACCGCCGCGCTGGCCAGCAACGACGCCCCCGACGTGATCGAGGCGGGCAACACGCAGGTGGCGCAGTTCGCCGAGAGCGGCGGCCTGACGGACCTCAGCGACAAGAAGGACGAACTGAACGGCGACGCCTGGCTGAAGGGGCTCGCCGAGCCGGGTTCGTACGACGGGAAGCAGTACGGCATCCCGTACTACGCGGCCAACCGGGTCGTGATCTACCGCAAGGACCTCTTCGAGAAGGCGGGTGTCGACGCCGCCGGGATCACCACCCGGGAGCGGTGGATCGAGGCCACCACCAAGCTGAACAAGGGCGGCACGCAGGGCATCTACCTGCCGGGGCAGCTCTGGTACGCACTCGCCGGCTTCGTCTGGGACGAGGGAGGGGACCTGGCGACCGAGTCGGGCGGGAAGTGGAAGGGTGCGCTGGACACGCCGGAGGCCCTGCGCGGCATGGACTTCTACGCACGACTCCAGGCGCTCGGCAAGGGCCCCAAGGACTCCGACGAGGACGATCCGCCGCAGGCCGAGGTGATGGCCCAGGGCCAGGTCGCCCAGGTGATCTCCACTCCAGGTGGCGCCAACGTGGTCATCGAGAACAACCCCGCGCTCAAGGGCAAGCTGGGGTTCTTCCCGGTCCCGGGGAAGACCGCCGGCACCCCGGGCGCCGTGTTCACCGGCGGCTCGGACCTGGTGGTGCCCGCTGCGGCCGGCCATCCGGAGGCGGCGGTCACCTTCATCAGGGAACTGACGGGCGACGCCTGGCAGAAGAAGCTCGCGGTCGCCATGAGCTACGTGCCCAACCGGACCACGCTCGCCTCCGCGGTGGCGGGAGACCCGGGCGCCTCCGCGATGGCCGTGGGTGCGGCGAACGGCCACGCGACGCCGAACACCCCGGGCTGGGCGGCGGTCGAGGCCGAGAACCCGGTCAAGGACTACATGACGGCGGTCCTCACCGGCGGTGAGGCGGCGAAGGAGGCGGCCAAGGCCTCCGCGGACATCACCCGCGCCATGAACGCCGGTTCCTGACCCTCCCCACCGATGACCCGCCACCGAGAGGAGGCCCGCCGTGCCGGCCGTCCGTGAACGCACCGCGCCACACGTCCACCGTCCACCGCAACCACCGCCGGGACGGCGGCCCGGAGGGCCCGCGCGCGGCTTCTGGCCGTACGCCCTGATCGCACCCGCGATCGCGGGGATGCTCTACCTGCTCGTCTACCCGCTGGTGCGGGCCGTGGTGATCTCCCTGCAGGACTTCCGGCTGAGGCAGCTGATCAGCGGGGACGCCGAGTTCGTGGGGCTGCGCAACTACCGCACCCTGCTGTCGGACCCGCGCTTCTGGGAGGTGACCGGCCGGACCTTCGCCTTCATGGCCGTCAACGTCGTGCTGATCATGAGCATCTCGACGCTGGTCGCGCTGATGACGGAGCGGCTGCGCCGGGCCGGGCGGACGGTGGTGCTCTGCTCGCTGGTGCTCGCGTGGGCGATGCCCGTGGTCGCGGCGACGACGGTCTTCCAGTGGCTGTTCCACTCGGAGTTCGGCATCGTCAACCAGTCGTTGACCGCGCTCGGCTTCGGGTCCTTCGACCGCTATCCGTGGTTCGCGAACGGTACGGCGGCCTTCGCGATCCTGGTCCTGCTGATCGTCTGGCAGTCCGTGCCGTTCGCCGCGATCACCCTCTACTCGGCCCTGACCACGGTGCCCGCCGAGCTGTACGAGTCCGCGCGGATGGACGGCGCCTCCGCCTCCCGCGTCTTCCGCTCGATCACCTTCCCGCTGCTGCGGCCGATCTTCATGCTCGTGCTGTCGCTGGAGGTGATCTGGACCTTCAAGGCGTTCGTCCAGATCTGGGTGATGACCCGGGGAGGCCCGGGCGACGCCACCACGATCCTGCCCGTCTACGCGGTACAGACGGCGCTCTCCAGCCAGCGCTACGACCTGGGTTCCGCCGCGTCGATGGTCACCGTGGTCCTGATGTCCGGGGTGCTGGTGCTCTACTTCCGCCAGATGTTCCGCCAGGAGGACGACCCGCGATGACCCTGCTCCGTCCCCGCCTCCGGCGGATCCCGCTCAACGCCGCCGCCGTCGTGACCGTCGTGGTCTGCCTGTTCCCGGTGTACTGGATGATCTCCACGGCGTTCAAGCCGTCGCGGGACATCCGGTCGGCCGAGCCCCGGCTCGTGCCCTGGACCTGGACGCTGGAGCACTTCCGCCGGGCCGTTCAGGCCGACGGCTTCGAACTGTTCTGGCGCAACAGTGTCCTGGTGACGCTGGGGGCCGTACTGCTGTCCCTCCTCGTGGCCCTCGGAGCCTCGTTCGCGGTCGCCCGCCTGCGCTGGAGGGGGCGGAGGCAGTTCATGCTGCTGGTCTTCGTCGTCCAGATGGCGCCCTGGGAGTCACTGATCATCCCGATCTACATCATCTCCCGGGACACGGACATGCTGGACCGGCTGCCCACCCTGACCCTGGTCTACTTCATGATCACGCTGCCGTTCACGATCGTGGTGCTGCGGGGCTTCATCGCGACGATCCCGCCCGAACTGGAGGAAGCCGCCCAGGTCGACGGATGCACCAGGACCGGGGCGTTCGTCCGGGTGGCGCTGCCCCTGCTCGCGCCCGGCCTGATGGCGACCTCCCTGTTCGGCTTCATCACCGCGTGGAACGAGTTCGCCTACGCCAACTTCCTGATCATCAAGCAGCAGGACAACCGCACCCTGCCGGTCTGGCTCTCCTCCTTCCAGAACACCTTCGGCACCGACTGGGGCGCCACCATGGCCGCCTCCACGCTCTTCGCCCTGCCCGCGCTCGCGATCTTCCTGCTGCTCCAGCGCCACGTGACCTCCGGCTTCGCGGCCGGCGCCGTAAAGGGCTGAGCCCTTCAGGGGTGCCCGCCCCGCCGTCCCGCCGAACCCCCGAGTCCGACCCCGGAGGCCCCCGTGCCCGCATCACGTCCCGAGCTCTCCCTCGTCCCCCTCCCCCGCAAGGTCTCCCCCCGCCCGGGCCGCTTCGTGCTGGACCAGGACACCTCCGTGCGCGCGCTGCCGGGTGCGGAGGAGGCGGCCGGACTGCTGCGTACGCTCCTCGGGCCGACGACCGGGCTGGCCCTGCCGCCCGCCGCCGACGGCCGTGTCGTCCTGGCGCTCGACCCGCAGCTCGGCGGGCTCGGCGACGAGGGGTACGGCCTCACGGTCGGCCCGCAGGCGATGCTGCTGCGCGCCGCCCGGCCGGACGGGCTGCTGCGGGGTGTCCAGACCATCCGGCAGCTGCTGCCGGCCGAAGCGCTGTCGGGCGGGGTGCGCGGCGTTCCCTGGGAGCTGCCCTGCGTCGAGATCAGCGACGTACCGAGCTATCCCTGGCGCGGCGCGATGCTCGACGTCGCCCGGCACTTCCAGCCCGTCTCCTACCTGCGCCGATACGTGGACCTCATGGCGCTGCACAAGCTCAACGTCCTCCATCTGCACCTCACCGACGACCAGGGCTGGCGCATGCCGGTCGACGCCTGTCCGCGGCTGACCTCGGTCGGCGGGCACCGGGCGCAGTCCCTGTCCGACGGGATCGCGCACGCGGGGTCGTACACCAAGGCCGAGCTGCGCGGTCTGGTCCGTCACGCGGCGGAGCGCGGGGTCAGCGTCGTGCCCGAGATCGAGATGCCCGGACACGTGCGCGCGGCGCTCGCCGCCTACCCCCACCTGGGCAACCACCCGGACAGGCAGCTCGACGTGTGGACCCGCTGGGGTGTCTGCGACACCGTGCTCGGCGTCCACGAGGAGGTGTTCGACTTCTGCCGGACCGTGCTGGAGGAGGTCATGGACGTCTTCCCCTCCCCGTACGTCCACATCGGCGGCGACGAGTGCCCCACCGGTGAATGGGAGAGCAGCCCCGCGGCCAGGGCGCGTGCGGCGGCCGAGGGCCTCGCCGGGCCCGGTGAGCTGCACGGCTGGTTCATGCACCGGATCGGCTCGTTCCTCGTGGAGCACGGACGCCGGCCCACCGGCTGGGCGGAGAGCGGGTCCGAACTGCCGCCGGAATTCACGGTGATGACCTGGCGTGACCCCTCGCACGCCCGCACGGCCGCGCGGCGCGGCCACCAGGTGGTGACCGCCCACCACCGTGCCACCTACCTCGACTACGCCCAGTCCACGGATCCCGGCGAACCCTCGGCGCAGCCAGGCGCCCTGGTCCCCCTGCACGCGGTGCACGCCAACGAGCCGGTGCCCGAGGGCTGGGAACCGGAGGAGGCCGCCCGCGTGCTGGGCACACAGGCGCAGTTGTGGACCGAGTACGTGACGACGCCGGACCGCATCGAATACCTCGCCTACCCCCGGCTCTGCGCCCTGGCGGACCGTGCCTGGTCCGGCGGGCGCGCCGACTGGGCCGGTTTCGTCGAGCGTCTGCGCCGTCACACCACCCGGCTGGACGCCCTCGGCGTCCCCTACCGGCCCCTGACCCCGCGGTCCTTGACGACCGCGTCCGCAGGTACAGCGCACCCCCCTCGGTAGCTCATCCCCCACCGTTCCGGAGAGGAACATCGTCATGAGGACATTCCGCAGGAGCCGTGTCCGCGCGGCGTCGGCCGCCGCCGTCACCCTGGCCCTGGGCTGCACGGCCCTGGCCGCCCTGCCCGCGACGGCCGGTGCCGCCGCGGCCGGCGGGCTCGCCGTCCAGTACCGCACGAGCGCGTCCGGGGCCTCGGCCGACCAGGTCGAGCCGTGGCTGAAGGTACGCAACACGGGCAGCACGAGCGTGCCGCTCCAGGACGTCAAGGTGCGCTACTACTTCAAGGCCGACTCGCCGTCGGCGGCCTACCGTTTCGCCTGCTCCTGGGCGGTGAAGGGCTGCTCGAACATCACCGGGACGTTCAGGAACCTGACGAACCCGACCGCCACCGCCGACCGTTACCTGGAGATCGCCTTCACGCCGGGCGCGGGATCCCTCGCCCCGGGCGCCGACACCGGGGACATGCAGCTGCGCTTCCACCGCGCCGACTGGCAGCCGCTGGGACAGTCCGACGACTACTCCTTCGGCGCCGAACGCACCACCTACGCCGACTGGTCGCGCATCACCGCGCAGGTGGGCGGCGTCGCGGCCTGGGGCGAGGCACCCGGCGGCGAGGGCCCGACCGATCCGACCGATCCCCCCACCGACCCGCCGGCCGACGGGCCCACCCTGTTCGACGACTTCGACTACTCCGGTCACGCGGACCCGAAGATCGCGGCGAACGGCTGGAGCGTCCGTTCGAACTCCGGCGGCCCCGGTGTGCCGGGGGCCGTCTGGGCCCCTGAGAACGTCACCTTCGGCAGCCAGAACGGCAACTCGGTGATGAACCTGGAGACGTCGACCGCCGGCACGGGGGCCTCCACCGTGCAGACGGAGATCCTCACGAAGTCCACGAAGTTCCGCAACGGCACCTACGCGGCCCGGGTGAAGTTCAGCGACGCCCCGCGGTCGGGTCCGGACGGCGACCACCTCGTCCAGACCTTCTTCACGATCAACGACCTGAAGGCGCCGATGGCCGACGACTACGCGGAGTACGACTTCGAGTACCTGCCCAACGGCGGCTGGGGCGAGCCGGCCAACATCCTCTACACGACGTCCTGGGAGACCTACCGGCCCGACCCGTGGGAGGCCGTCAACCAGCACAGCGAGACACGGCAGAGCTATGCCGGCTGGCACGACCTGGTGGTGACGATCGACGGCAGCGCCATCACGTACTACGTGGACGGGCAGCTCTTCGGCACGCACGGGGCGGCGTACCTCCCCGAGCGGCCGATGTCGATCAACTTCAACCAGTGGCTGATCGATCTGGCCGGCCAGAGCAGCACCACGCCACGCTCGTACGACCAGCAGGTGGACTACGTCCTGCACGTGAAGGACCAGGTCCTCTCCCCCGCCCAGGTGTCGGCCCTGGTGCAGGACTACCGGGCCGCCGGGACCACGTTCGAGGACACGGTGCCGGCCGTCTGACCAGGCAGGTGTGAGCGGGAGCGGGGTGGAGGGCGAGACGGCCTCCACCCCGCTTCCGCGTGCCCGGAATTCGGGCTGCCTCTTGACAGCCGCACCACCCGCCATGCAATCTTCCGTTAAGCAGAAACTAACTTCCGCAATACGGAAGGAGCGCATGATGGCTTACTCGGACCAGCGCTTCGATGTGAACCTCTCGATCCTCTTCACCGAACTCCCGCTCCTGGAGCGCCCCGCGGCCGCCGCCGCCGCGGGCTTCACCGCGGTCGAGCTCTGGTGGCCCTGGACCGGGACCCCCACCCCCGCGCAGGCCGAGCTCGACGCCCTGAAGAAGGCGCTCGACGACGCGGGCACCCGGCTGGTGGGGCTGAACTTCTACGCCGGCGAGCTCCCCGGCCCCGACCGGGGGGCGCTCTCGCTCCCCGGCGAGGAGTCGGACCGCTTCCGCGCCAACATCGACGTGGCGGCCGGCTTCGCGGCCTCGGTCGGCTGCACGGCGCTCAACGCGCTGTACGGCAACCGCGTCGCAGGCGTGGACCCTGCCGTCCAGGACGAACTCGCCCTGGAGAACCTGGTCCTGGCAGCCCGCGCCGCCGACCGGATCGGCGCGACCCTCCTGATCGAGACGCTCAACGACACGGAGTCGCCGCTCTATCCGCTGGTCAGCGCACCGGCGGGCATCGAGGTCGTCGACCGCGTCAACGAGGCGACGGGCCTGGGCAACGCCGCGTTCCTGCTGGACCTCTACCACCTGTCGATGAACGGCGAGGACCTCAGCCAGGTGATCAAGGCGTACGCCGCGAAGACCGGCCACGTCCAGATCGCCGACAACCCGGGGCGCGGCGCACCGGGCACCGGCGGCCTCCCCCTGGAGCGGCTCCTCGACGAGCTGACCGCGGCGGGTTACGACGGCTGGGTCGGCCTGGAGTACAAGCCGGGCGACCGGCCGAGCGCCGAGTCCTTCGGCTGGCTCCCGGCCGAGCACCGGCCGGCCCGCTGAGGGCCCCCGCCCCACGCACACACGCTTACCGGAAGGCACCCTCATGAGCAGCAACCTCCCCAAGGTCGCCTGGATCGGGCTCGGCATCATGGGCTCCCCCATGTCCGAGAACCTCGTCAAGGCCGGCTACCAGGTGACCGGTTACACCCTGGAACAGGACAAGATCGACCGGCTCGTCGCGGCGGGCGGCCGGGGCGCGGCCTCGATCGCGGAGGCCGTCGGCGACGCCGACGTCGTGATCACCATGGTCCCGGCCTCCCCGCAGGTCGAAGCCATCGCGTACGGTCCCGACGGGATCCTGGAGAACGCGAGGCAGGGCGCCCTGCTGATCGACATGTCCTCCATCACCCCGCAGACCTCCGTGGACCTGGCCGGGAAGGCGAAGGAGAAGGGCATCCGCGTCCTGGACGCCCCCGTCTCCGGCGGTGAGGCCGGTGCGATCGAGGCCGTCCTGTCCATCATGGTCGGCGGCGAGCAGAGCGACTTCGACGCCGCGCAGCCCCTCCTCCAGGCCCTCGGGAAGACGATCGTGCTGTGCGGCCCCCATGGCTCGGGCCAGACGGTGAAGGCCGCCAACCAGCTGATCGTCGCGGTCAACATCCAGGCCTGCGCGGAAGCCGTCGTCTTCCTCGAGAAGTCCGGGGTCGACCTGAGCGCCGCGCTCGACGTCCTCAACGGCGGGCTCGCCGGCTCGACGGTCCTGACGCGCAAGAAGGACAACTTCCTCAAGCGGGACTTCGCCCCGGGCTTCCGGATCGACCTGCACCACAAGGACATGGGCATCGTCACGGACGCCGCCCGCAACGTCGGCGCCGCCCTGCCCGTCGGCGGGGTCGTGGCCCAGTTGGTCGCCTCGCTGCGCGCCCAGGGCGACGGCGGACTCGACCACTCCGCGCTGCTGCGCTCGGTCGAGCGCCTCTCCGGCTCCCGGGTCTGACGCCCTCGGCCCTTTTCAGGTCTCTCGGACGAGAGGCCCTGCCCCCCTGAACTCCGGGTCGCGGCGGCGCTGACACCTGTCCTGTCGCGCCCAGGCGCTGCCGCGACCCGGAACCTCACACTCCAATTTCAACAAACTGTTGACGTGCCGTTCCCGGCGAATCTACGCTCCTGAGGCCGTCAGCAGCCCCGTACGGAAGGCCTCCATGTCCCAGCGTGTGCTCACGACCGAGTCAGGCGCCCCGGTCGCCGACAACCAGAACTCCGCCACGGCCGGCGCCGGCGGGCCGATCCTCGTCCAGGACCAGCACCTGCTCGAGAAGCTCGCCCGCTTCAACCGTGAGCGCATCCCGGAGCGCGTCGTCCACGCCCGCGGTTCCGGCGCGTACGGGTACTTCGAGGTGACGGACGACGTCACCGGCTTCACCCGCGCCGACTTCCTCTCCGAGGTGGGCCGCCGCACCGAGACGTTCATCCGCTTCTCCACGGTCGCCGACTCACTGGGCGGCGCGGACGCGGTGCGCGACCCCCGCGGGTTCGCCCTCAAGTTCTACACGAACGAGGGCAACTACGATCTCGTCGGGAACAACACGCCGGTGTTCTTCATCAAGGACCCGGTGAAGTTCCCCGACTTCATCCACTCGCAGAAGCGTGACCCGTTCACGGGCCGCCAGGAGCCGGACAACGTCTGGGACTTCTGGGCGAACTCCCCCGAGGCGACGCACCAGATCACCTGGCTGATGGGCGACCGGGGCATCCCCGCCTCCTACCGCCACATGCACGGCTTCGGCTCGCACACCTACCAGTGGACGAACGCGGAGGGCGAGGCCTTCTTCGTGAAGTACCACTTCAAGACGAACCAGGGCGTGCGCTCCCTCTCCGCCGAGCAGGCCGCCGAGCAGGTCGGCAAGGACGCCAACTCGCACCAGACGGACCTGCTCCAGGCCATCGAGCGCGGCGTGAACCCGTCCTGGACGCTGTACGTGCAGATCATGCCGGCGGCGGAGGCGGCGGACTACCGCTTCAACCCGTTCGACGTGACGAAGGTGTGGCCGCACGCCGACCATCCGCTGCACCGCGTGGGCCGTCTGGTGCTGGACCGCAACCCGGACAACGTCTTCGCCGAGGTGGAGCAGGCGGCGTTCTCCCCGAACAACTTCGTGCCCGGCATCGGTCCGTCCCCGGACAAGATGCTCCAGGGCCGGCTGTTCGCCTACGCCGACGCGCAGCGCTACCGCCTGGGCATCAACCACACGCAGCTCCCCGTCAACGCGCCGAAGGCGGCGACCGTCGACAACTACGGGCGCGACGGTCTGCACGCGACGCGGTACGGCTCGCGCCAGGACAAGAACTACGAGCCCAACTCGTACGCCGGCCCGGCCCAGACCGGTCAGGCCCTGGCCGCGCCGCTCCCGGTGCACGGCTGGACGGGCACGCACGAGGCCCCCGCCCACGCGAAGGACGACGACTTCTTCCAGGCGGGCGAGCTCTACCGGCTGATGTCGGCCGAGGAGAAGGACCGGCTGATCGCGAACATCGCCGGCGGCCTCTCCCAGGTCACCCGTGACGACGTGATCGAGAAGAACGTCGCCCACTTCCGCGCCGCCGACGCCGACTACGGCAAGCGCGTGGAGGAGGCGGTCCGCGCCCTGCGCGAGGACTGAGCCTCCGTCCCAGGGCCCTGCCCGTGCCGCACACCCGGATGAGGGGTGCCGTCGCGGCACCGGCAGGACGGGACCGCGACGGCGGACGACGCCAGTGCGGTGGCGAAGGGCGCGGCGGCCGGCTCCAGACCTGAAGGTGCCGTCCACCACGGTCCACAGCCCGCCGTCGCGGTCGCCGTGAACGGATGAGCGGAGTGCGGTGCACGCGTGGGGCGTGCACCGCATTCCTGTGTGACGGCCGCCCTGTGTGACGGCCGCCCTGTATGGCGACCGCACGTCAGGTCGGTGGGGCCTGGCTCCCGGCCTGCCCCCGAGGGGCCCCCGTCAGGCCCCCGTCAGGCCTCCGTCAGGCGCCCGACATCTTCCCGAGGTTCCAGGCGTGCTGGTGGCGTGACTGCAGGGTGTCCGGATGGTCGGCGCCCAGGACCCGGGTCCGGTCCTCGACGATCGCCGCGTGCAGCGCCGCCGCCTCCTGGTACCGGCCGGTGGCGCTGATGTTCCAGGCGTGCTGGTGCCGGGACAGCAGGGTGCGGGAGTCGTCGGGCCCCAGGAGACGGTGGCGGGCAGCGGCGACCGCTCCGTGCAGCTCCGCCGCCTCCTCGTACCGGCCGGTCCTGCCCAGGTTCCAGGCGTGCTGATGCCGGGACAGCAGCGTGTCCGGGTCGTCGGGGCCGAGGACCCGGACACGGTCCTCCACCAGGACCGCGAAGAGCTCGGCCGCTTCCTGGTTCTTTCCCGCGTCACCCACGAACCAGGCGTCGTTGTGCCGGGACTGCAAGGTGTCCACGTGGTCTGCGCCCAGGACCCGGACGCGGTCCGCGATGACGCCCTTGAACAGCTCCGCCGCCTCCGCGTGCCGGCCGGCGCTGCCGACGTTCCAGGCGTGCTGGTGCCGGGACAGCAGCGTGTCCGGATGATCGGGTCCCAGAACCCGGGCGCGGTCCTCCATGAGCGCCCCGTGCAACGCCGCCGCCTCCTGCGGCTTGTTGGTGTGCCCGACGTTCCAGGCGTGCTGGTGGCGCGACAGCAGGGTGTCCAGGTGATCAGGACCGAGGACCCGGGCGCGGTCCTCGGCGATCGCCGCGTGCAGTTCCGCCGCCTCCTTGTGCCGGCCGGTCCTGCCGACGTTCCAGGCGTGCTGGTGCCGGGACAGCAGCGTGCGGGAGTCGTCGGGCCCCAGGGCACGCGACCGGTCCTCGGCGATCGCCGCGTGCAGCTTCGCCGCCTCCTCGTTGCGGCCGGTCCTGCCGACGTTCCAGGCGTGCTGGTGCCGGGACAGCAGCGTGTCCGGATGGACGGGGCCCAGAACCCGTACACGGTCCTCCACGAGCGCCCCGAAGAGCGCCACGGCCCGCCGGTTGTGTCCCGCGTCACCCACGAACCAGGCGTCGTTGTGACGGGACTGCAAGGTGTCCGCGTGGTCGGCACCCAGGACCCTGATCCGGTCCGCGATGACGGACTCGAAGAGCCCGGCCGCCTCCTTGTGCCGGCCGGCGCTGCCCACGTTCCAGGCGTGCTGGTGCCGGGACAGCAATGTGTCCGGATGATCAGGCCCCAGGACACGGGCGCGGTCCTCCGCGAGGGCCGCGTGCAGCTCCGCCGCCTCCTCGTTCCGGCCGGCGTTGCCCACGTTCCAGGCGTGCTGGTGCCGGGACAGCAGCGTGTCCGGATGATCGGGTCCCAGAACCCGGGCACGGTCCCTGACGAGGGCCGCGAACAGCGCGATGGCGTCCTGCTTCTTGTCGGCCTCGCTCGCCTTCGGGGCATCCTCCTGCCGGGGCCGCCCGGTGTTCGTCGGCTCCGGTTCGAGGACCCGGGTACCGCCCTCGGACACGGCCCGCTGCTCGTCGCGTGGAACCGCGTCGGCCCGGGGGCCCGCCGGCCAGGACACACCGTCGCGCGGATCGATCGCGGCGCGGAGCCTGTCGCGCACCTCCGCCGCCGTCGCGGGCCGCTGGTCGGGGTCCTTGGCCAGCAGGTCGGTCACCAGCTCGTCCAGGGAGGTCGGGATGCCGCCGCGGCGGCTGCCGGGAGGAATCGGCTCCTGCTGCAGGTGGGCGTACACCAGGGCCCCGGGCTCGGAGGAGTCGAAGGGCGGCCGTCCCGTGAGCAGTTCGTACAGGACGCAGCCGAGGGAGTACAGGTCGCCCCGCCCGTCGCCGGTCTTGCCCTGCAGCCGCTCCGGAGGCATGTACGCCGGGGTGCCGATGACGCGGCTGGCCAGGGTGGCAGTGGACAGGTAGCGGGCGATCCCGAAGTCGAGGACCTTCACCGTGCCGCCCGCGGTGAGCATGACGTTGTCCGGCTTCAGGTCGCGGTGCACCATCTCGACCGCGTGGGCGGCCACCAGCACGTCGGCGATCTGGGCCGTCCAGTCCATGGCCGCGGCCACCGGGGGCCGGCCGTCCTGGCGCAGGACCGCGCGCAGGTCACGCCCCTGGACCAGTTCCATCACCAGGAAGAGCGTGCCGTCCGTGTCCTCTCCCAGGTCGTGGATCCCCACCACCCCCGGGTGGTTCAGCCCTCCCGCGGTCCGTGCCTCACGGAAGAAGAGTTCGGCCGCCCCGGCCTCGTCCGGCATGTGGTGGAGGAGCTTGACCGCGACCCGGCGCATGATCCTGTTGTCCCGGGCCAGCCAGACCTCGCCCATGCCTCCGCGGCCCAGTAGCTTCTCGAGTTCGTACCGGTGCGCCAACACCCTCGCTGCCAACCCTGCCCCCACACTCAGTTCGCCGACAACCGCGGAGCTCCCGTGGACGACCGGAAGACGGCCGTACGCGAACGATCACCACGCATCCCTGCCCCGCCGCGCGGCCCACATCGACGACCTGCCTCGGCTTCGGGGAGGAGGATGTCACGGCCTGCGACGAGGCGCTCCACGAACCGGTTCAGGCTACCGCGCGCCGGAACCGTCTCCACATCCCAGGGGTTGGCGGCGGCCCGGGCCCGCGCCGGTCCGATCGCGTCCCCTCCCGCGCCCGGCACATGACGGCGCCGGCGCCCTCGACCGCTCAGGTCGAGGACGCCGGCGCCGGAAGGGTTCAGGAGACGGTCAGCGCGCGGATCGAGGTCGGGGCGTGGCCCGGCTCGGTCGCCACGTCCTCAAACTCGTTGACCGAGGCGATGTCGGATCCGCTCATCGAGATGTTCGTGACCCGCTCCAGGATCGCCTCGACCACCACCGGCACCCGGAACTCGGCCGCAAGCTTCTTGGCCTCCTCGAAGGCCGGCAGCAGCTGACCGGGCTCGGTGACCCGGATCGCCTTGCAGCCCAGGCCCTCCACGACCTTGACGTGGTCGACGCCGTAGACGCCCACCTCCGGGGAGTTGAGGTTCTCGAACTCCAGGTTGACCTGGAAGTCGATGTCGAAGTTGCGCTGCGCCTGGCGGATGAGCCCCAGATAGGAGTTGTTGACCAGCACGTGGACGTACGGGATGCGGTGCTGCGCGCCGACCGCGAGCTCCTCCAGCATGAACTGGAAGTCGTAGTCCCCCGAGAGGGCGACCACCGAGCCCTCGGGATCGGCCGTCGCCACCCCGAGCGCGGCCGGGATGGTCCAGCCCAGCGGCCCGGCCTGGCCGCAGTTGATCCAGTGGCGCGGACGGTAGACGTGCAGCATCTGCGCTCCCGCGATCTGGGAGAGGCCGATGGTGGAGACGTACCGGGTCTCGGGGCCGAACGCCCGGTTCATCTCCTCGTACACCCGCTGCGGCTTCAGCGGCACGTCGTCGAAGTGCGTACGCCGCTGGAGCGTCGCCCGGCGTTCCTGGGTCGAAGCCGCCCAGACGGAGCGGTCCTTGAGGCCGCCCGCCGCCTTGAGTTCCCGCGCCACCTCGACGAGGAGTTCCAGCGCGGCCGCGGCGTCCGACGCGATGCCGAGGTCCGGGGCGAAGATCTTCCCCAGCTGGGTGGGCTCGATGTCGATGTGGACGAAGGTACGGCCCTGGGTGTAGACGTCCAGCTTGCCGGTGTGACGGTTGGCCCAGCGGTTGCCGATGCCGAGGACGAAGTCCGACTCCAGGAAGTTCGCGTTGCCGTAGCGGTGCGAGGTCTGCAGACCCACCATGCCGGCGTTCAGCTCGTGGTCGTCCGGGAGGATGCCCCAGCCCATCAGGGTGGGGACGACGGGGACGCCGGTCAGTTCGGCGAACTCCACCAGGAGTTCCGAGGCGTCCGCGTTGATGATGCCGCCGCCCGCGACGAGCAGCGGCCGCTCGGAGGCGTTGAGCATCTCGACGGCACGCTCGATCTGCCGGCGGCTCGCGGCCGGCTTGTGGACGGGCAGCGGTTCGTAGAGGTCGGGGTCGAACTCGATCTCGGTGAGCTGCACGTCGATCGGCAGATCGATGAGGACCGGGCCGGGCCGGCCGGTGCGCATCAGGTGGAAGGCCTGCTGGAAGACGCCCGGGACCTGCGCCGCCTCCAGGACGGTGGTCGCGGCCTTGGTCACCGGCGCGGCGATGGAGGCGATGTCGACGGCCTGGAAGTCCTCCTTGTGCAGGACGGCCGTCGGGGCCTGGCCCGTGATGCAGAGGATCGGGACGGAGTCCGCGATGGCCGAGTACAGGCCGGTGATCATGTCGGTCCCGGCCGGCCCCGAGGTGCCGATGCAGACACCGATGTTGCCGGCCGCGGCACGGGTGTAGCCCTCGGCCATGTGGGAGGCGCCCTCGACGTGGCGGGCGAGGGTGTGGTGCACCCCGCCGGAGGCCTTGAGAGCCGCGTAGAACGGGTTGATCGCCGCACCCGGCACACCGAACGCGTTACTGACGCCTTCGCGCTTGAGGATCTCAACTGCCGCTCGGGCAGCGGTCATACGAGGCATTGAGTGCTCCTGCTCGGACCTGGTGGATTCGGGCTCTGTCGCGCCACCTGAGAGCACCAATTCCGAATTACGGAAGTTTTGTTCTGCTATACGGAATCCAATGTAGGACGGCCCCCGGGGGCCGTCAAGAGAACAGGGGGCGCGCGGCCGGGCGCGGGCGAAGATACGACCGCGAAGTACGCCAAGTCCCTCCCGGGAACGTCGCTCCTGGTGGACGATGGAGCACGGAACGCAGTCGCCGCCCGAGCGGCGGAGGGAAGGGGCAGCACGTGGAGTCGTTACCGGTGCGCTGCCCGGCCTGCCGCCGTGAGCACGCGTACATCACCCCGGTCTACCCCTGCCCGTGCGGCTCCCCTACCGCCCCGCCGCTGATGCGCGGCGCACCCGCGGTCCCCATCACCCACCGCACCTGGAACGACGACTGGGTGAGTGTCCGCTGCCATTCCTGCGGGCGCCGCGACCAGTGGCCGCATCCCGAACTCTGCTGCCCCTGCGGGGCGGTGCTGCGGATCGCCGTGCGCCCTGTGGCGACGCGCGGCATCACGCCACCCGCCGCCACCCCGCCCCACATACCGCTGCCCCGCACCGCCGCGCACCCGCGCCCGTCGTTCAGGCCGCTGGTGATACGCACGGCGCGTGACGCGGTGAGCACCGCGGCCCTGTATCTGCGCTGGCTGGGCTACCGGGACGTCGTCCAGCCCGAAGTGCGGCCCAGCTCCCGGATCGACCTCCGGGCCGCCGGCCTCGTCGCACAGGTCGACGCGACCACGCGGCCCACGGCCCTGCGCGACGTCGAGTGCCTCTGGCTGAACGCCCTGAACTCCTCGGTGGCCGGCGTGCTCTTCTCCCTGGCCGGCTACACGGACGAGGCCCGCTCCCGGGCGGACGGCCTCGTCATCCCTCTGTTCGTCCTCGACCTCACCGGAACCCCTCAGCCGGCGAACGGCCCCGCCGAGGAATTGATCAGCGCCGGCCCATGACGCCGCATGATTTCGGTCACCTGTGCCCTGCCAGCCGCATATGTTCGGGGTGTTGTCAGTTTGAGGACGTAGAGTGAAGGCATGGTCTTAACTCCTCGGCATCCCACTCACTCCGCCCCCGTTTTCCTGACCCAGCCCGCCCATCCCTCCGCCGTGGAGGCCAACGAGGCGATCCGTGCGCTCGTCGACGCGCGGGCCGGCCAGGACTGGACCCCGGTGGAGGCCGCGGAGTACGAGGTACTGCTCATCGAGTGGGCGGCGGCCACCCAGGGACTCGGCTCCGGCGTCTCCGAAGCCGCCTGACCCTCCGCCGCCCGACCGCGGCTACGCGCCGTAGGTCTCCCGGAGTTCGACCTTCCGGACCTTGCCGCTGACCGTCATCGGAAAGGCGTCCAGGATCCGCAGACCCCGCGGGATCTTGTAGTGCGCGAGCTGCTCACGGCAGTACGCCGTCACCTCCTCCAGCGTCGGCGGATCGGCCGGGTCGCGGGGGATGACGCAGGCCAGGATCTCCTCTCCGTAGGTCGCGTCCGGCACCCCGACCACCTGGACGTCCGCGATCTTCGGGTGGGTGTACAGGAATTCCTCGATCTCGCGCGGATACACGTTCTCGCCACCGCGGATGATGACGTCCTTGATCCGGCCGACGATCTGGACGTAGCCGTCCTCCCGCATCACGGCGAGGTCGCCGGTGTGCATCCACCGCCCGGCGTCGACGACTTCGGCGGTCCGCTCGGGCTGGTCCCAGTATCCGAGCATCACGCTGTAGCCACGGGTGCACAGTTCACCGGATGCGCCACGCGGCAGTGTCACTCCCGTCACCGGGTCGACCACCTTCACCTCGATGTGGGGCATCACGCGCCCGACCGTGCCCGTGCGGCGCTCCAGGTCGTCGTCCCGGCGGGTCTGCGTGGAGACCGGCGAGGTCTCCGTCATCCCGTAGCAGATGGACACCTCCTCCATGTGCATCTCGGAGACGACCCGCTTCATCACCTCGACCGGGCACGGCGAGCCGGCCATGATCCCGGTGCGCAGCGAGGAGAGGTCGTACGAGGCGAAGCCGGGCAGTCCCAGCTCCGCGATGAACATGGTGGGCACGCCGTAGAGCGAGGTGCAGCGCTCCTGCTCCACGGCGGCCAGCACGGCTGCGGGCTCGAAGGCGGGGGCGGGGATCACGGCGCAGGCACCGTGGGAGGTGATGGCGAGGTTTCCCATGACCATGCCGAAGCAGTGGTAGAACGGCACGGGCAGGCAGACCCGGTCCTGTTCCGTGTAGGCGACCATCTCCCCCACGAAATAGCCGTTGTTGAGGATGTTGTGGTGGGAGAGCACTGCCCCCTTGGGAAAGCCGGTGGTGCCGGACGTGTACTGGATGTTGATGGGGTCGTCGCAGGACAGCTCCGCCTCGCGCTCCGCCAGCTGTTCCTTCGTCACCGAACCCGCGGCGTCGGTGAGCTCGTCCCAGGACGGGTCACCGATGTAGTGGACCGACCGCAGGGCGGGGCACTCGGCGCGCACCTGGTCCACCAGCGCCCGGTAGTCGCTGGTGCGGTGGGCGAGGGAGGCGACCAGGACAGAGATGCCGGCCTGCCCCAGCACGTACGCGAGCTCGTGCGCTCGGTAGGCGGGATTGATCGTGACCATGATGGCCCCGATGCGCGCCGTCGCGTACTGGACGAGGACCCACTCCGGGCAGTTGACCGCCCAGATCCCGACCCGGTCGCCCTTGGCCACCCCGGACGCCATCAGTCCCCGGGCCAGTTCCTCGACATCGGCGCCGAGCCGGTCATAGGTCCAGCGGCGTCCCGAGGCGACGTCGACGAGGGCCTCCCGCTCACCGTGCGCCTCGATCGCCCGGTCCAGGTTGCGGCCGATGGTGTCGCCGAGCAGAGCGGTACCGCTCGTGCCGTGCGCGTAGGAGAGGTCGGTCACCGGAAGTCTCCCTCGTCGAACTCGGTGCCGGCGCCCTGTGCCGTCCGCTCGCGCAGCTCGATCCTGCGGATCTTCCCGGAGACGGTCTTGGGCAGTTCGGCGAACTCCAGCCTGCGGATGCGCTTGTACGGGGCCAGGACCGACCGGGAGTGCTCGAACAGCACCTTGGCGGTGTCGGGGCCGGGCTCCCAGCCCGCCGCGAGCACGACGTACGCCTTCGGGACGGAGAGTCGGACGGGGTCGGGGGCGGGCACGACGGCTGCCTCGGCGACCGCTTCGTGCTCCAGCAGGGCGCTCTCCAGCTCGAACGGCGAGATCTTGTAGTCGGACGCCTTGAAGACGTCGTCCGCCCGGCCCACATAGGTGATGTAGCCGTCCTCGTCGCGCGAGCCGATGTCACCGGTGCGGTAGTAGCCGCCCGCCATCGCCTCGGCGGTGCGCTCCGGGTCGCCGTGGTACCCCGTCATCAGGCCGACGGGCGCGGCGGACAGGTCGAGGGCGATCTCGCCCTCCAGGGCTCCCGGCTCGCCGGAGACCGGGTCCAGCAGCACGACGTCGAAGCCGGGGCTGGGCCGGCCCATGGAGCCGGCCTTGAGGAGCTGTCCCGGGCTGTTGGCCACCTGGACGGAGGTCTCGGTCTGACCGAAGCCGTCCCGGATGGTGACCCCCCAGGCACGCCGGACACTCTCGATGACCTCGGGGTTGAGCGGCTCACCGGCCGCGACGACCTCACGCGGCGGGGTCCGCAGCTGGGTGAGGTCGGCCTGGATGAGCATCCGCCAGACCGTGGGCGGGGCGCAGAAGCTGGTGACGCCCGAGCGGTCCATCTCCGCCATCAGCCGGGGCGCGTCGAAACGGGTGTAGTTGTGGATGAAGACGGTGGCCTCGGCGGTCCACGGTGCGAAGAGGTTCGACCAGGCGTGCTTCGCCCAGCCGGGTGAGGAGATGTTCAGGTGGACGTCCCCCGGCTTGAGACCGATCCAGTACATCGTCGACAAGTGGCCGACCGGGTAGGAGACATGGGTGTGCTCGACCAGCTTCGGGCTCGCCGTGGTACCGGAGGTGAAGTAGAGCATCAGCGGTTCGTCGGCGTCGGTCTCGCCGTCCGGCCTGAACGACTCCGGCGCCCCGTCGGCGTCGCCGTAGGAGAGCCAGCCCTCGACGTCGTCGCCGACCGCGATGCGGGTGTAGTCACCGGGCACCTCGTCGAACTTCCCGGTGTCGGCCGAGCGCACGAGCACATGACGGACCCGGCCGCGTTCGACCCTGTCGCGCAGGTCGACCGGCCCGAGCAGCGGGGTCGCGGGGATGACGACGGCACGCAGCTTCATCGCGGCGAGGGCGGTCTCCCACAGCTCGGTCTGGTTGCCGAGCATCACGAGGACGCGGTCCCCCGCCGCCACGCCCTGGGCCCGGAGCCAGTTCGCGGCGCTGTTGGAGCGCGCCGCCATCCGGGCGAAGGAGATCTCCGTACGCCCGCCGTCCTCCTCCACGATGTGCAGTGCGGTGCGGTCGTTGCCCTCGGCGATGACGTCGAACCAGTCGAGCGCCCAGTTGAACCGGTCGGGCCGGGGCCAGCTGAAGCCCGCGCGGGCCGCGGCGTAGTCCTCCCGGTGCTCGATCAGAAAGTCCCGGGCCGCCCGGAACGTCTCCGTCGCAGTGGTTGCCGGCATGTGCCCTCCTCGTTGCGAACCCGTCCTTTAACATCATGTGAACAGTGACCCAGATCTCACCACCCCCGAACGGGGGTACAGCCGGACAGGGCGGGTGTCATCGGCATGCCGGAAGCGGGCGAGGAGACCGAGCTGCGTGCGGCCCTGCTGCGGCTGCGCCGGGCGAGCGGGCTGCCGGTGGTCTTCGGCGGGCTGCTGTCCGACGCGCGCCACGCCAGGATCGCCGAGCTGAGCGGGGCACAGACCCCCGCGCTGCGCGGTCTCATGATCTCGGCGGGCAGCGGTCTCGGCGGCAAGGCGATCGCCCTGTCACGGCCGTGCGCGGTCACGGACTACCCGTCGGCCCGCCACATCAGCCACGAGTACGACACGGCCGTCGCCGCCGAGGGCCTGCGTTCGGTCGTCGCGGTGCCCGTCGTCGTCGGCCGCACGGTGCGCGGTGTGCTGTACGGGGCGCTGCGCGAGCCTCTCACGCTCGGCGACCGTGCGTTCGACGCGGCTGTCTCGGCGGCCCGGGACGTGGAGCAGGCGCTCGCCGTGCGGGACGAGGTGCAGCAGCTCCTCGTCTCCACCCGTGCGCGGGTCACCGATCCGGGTACGGGCCCCGGCACCTGGGAGGACGTCCGCGAGGCGCATCGCGAGCTGCGGGCCTTGGCCCCGAGGATCGCCGACCCCGCGCTGCGCGAGGAGCTTCTCTCGGCCTGCGGGCGGCTCGCGTCGGCGGCGGGCGCGGACCGGCCGCCGGCGGGCCGGCCCGTCCGGCTGGCGCCGCGCGAGCTGGACGTGATCGCCTGCGTCGCCTCGGGTGCGACGAACGCCGCGACGGCAGGCCGGCTGGGCCTGCGGCCGGAGACCGTGAAGAGCTATCTGCGGTCCGCGATGCGGAAGCTCGGGGCGCGCACGCGGCTGGAGGCCGTGGTGGCGGCACGCCGCGCGGGGCTGCTTCCGTAGGGCTCTCCCGAGCCGCGGAGGGTCGCGAGGTGAAGGCGGCCCGGGCGACTCAGCCGCCGAGGTCGACGAACCGGCCGAACCGGACGTCGTGCACGGGCGCGGAAGACATCACCGTCAGCAGGCCCACGGCCTCCTGGGTGATCTCCTCACGGGCGGCACGGCCGAGCGCGCCCAGGGCCTGCACGGTGACGACCGCGGTGTCCCCCGCCTCGTCGAGACGCCAGAGCGCGGCCAGGAAGCCGTCGGCGAGGACGGTTCCGTAGGCCTGGTTGCCCACGCCGTTGCTCCCCTTGTACGCGGGCGGGATCACCCGGGTCCGGTCGGCGTGGCCGAGCAGCACGTTGTCGAACTCCGGCAGGAAGCGCGGCGGGGCCGGGGTGTCCGGGTCGGGGCGCGGGGCGTCGGGCAGGTCGAAGAGCTCGGTGCCGCTCTCGTCGCGGAAGGTGAGCAGCTGTGGCCGCAGCCTCTCGAAGACCTCGCGCATCCGGGTGAGTCCGGCCCACATCTGCATGTCCTTGACCGAGGCGGGTCCGAAGGCGCCGAGGTAGCGCAGCACCGTCGCGTCCGGTGTGGCGGCGGGGCGTGCCGGGCTGCCCAGCCAGTGCTCGGCCGTCGTCAGGGCGACCTGCCCGCTGCGCCCCCAGAGCCCGCGCGGGGTGACCTGCACCAGCGGCAGCAGGCAGCGCGCCGCGACGGCGAGCGCCCTGGGGTCGGCCTCCGGCCAGTGGCGCAGGAGCTCCTCGCGCAGCTCCTTCATGGTGCGGGGCCGTTCCTCGACGAGCTCCTTGCTCAGCGCGGCGAGCCGGTCGAGGTCCACACCGGTGAGCCCGTGCCGGAAGATGTTCAGCTCGCGCTGCCGGGCCGGCTGGACCAGAGGGCGCAGGGTGAGGGCGTCCTCGGCGGTGTGGGTGTGGATCGTGGAGCGCAGGGTGACGATCCTGACCACCTCGCGGGACTCCATGAGCGCCGAGAGCTCGGCGGGATCGAAGCCTTCCAGACGGGAGTAGAGCTGGAAGTACGGCGGCCTGGTGTTCTGCGCCTGGAGTCCGACCAGGCGGCCTACGGCCTCCTTCGCCGGCACGGGGGTGCGGCGCAGCAGCAACTGCCGCTGCAGAGTCGCCCTGTTGAGCGCGCGGGTGGAGAGCACGGGAGCGTTCTTGGCGGCCATGTCCCGCAGATTACGCGGGCCCGCGGGCGCCGGTCGGCGAAGTGCGGCACTCGCGGTCGGCGGGCCGCGACACTCGCACCGTCCGCGGCACCCCGGCCGGGGCGGTGCGGGCCCTCATGATGGGGCGGGTGATCAGTGTCCTGTTCGCCGTCCTGACCGCGCTCAGCAACGGCTCCGCCTCCGTACTGCAGCGGCGTGCCGCACTCACCGTGCCCGACAGCGAGGCGATGCGCCTGTCGCTGATCGGGCGTCTGGTGCGTCAGAAGGTGTGGCTGGCCGGGATCGGGCTCGTGATCGTCGCCGCCGTCTGCCAGGCGGTGGCGCTGGCCACCGGTCCGATCGCGGTCGTCCAGCCGATCTTCGTCATCGAGCTTCCCGCGACGCTGCTCATCGCGGGGTTCGTCATGCGGGCCCGGGTTCCGCGCCCGGTCTGGTACGGGGTGGCCGCAGTGACGCTGGGGCTGGCCCTCGCCATGGCCGCCGCGGACCCGGTGGGCGGCAGCGACGACGTCAGGGGCGCGGCGTGGATTCCGGCTCTGGTGGCCACCGGTGCCTTCGAGGCCGCGTTGATCGCCGCCGCGCTCGGTACCCGCGGCAACCCCAGGGCCGCGCTGCTGGGACTGGCGGCGGCCTGCGGTTACGCGCTGACGGCCGCGCTGATGAAGGACGCCATGGCGCGGCTGGACAGCGACGGTGCGGTGGGCCTGCTGACGGCGTGGCAGCTGTACGCGACCGCCGCGGCCGGCGTCGGCGCGCTGTTCCTCCTGCAGAACGCGCTCCAGGCCGGCAGCCTCGTCGCCGTCCAGCCGATGCTGACGCTCGGGGACGCGTTGATCAGCGTGCTGTACGGGGTGACGCTGTTCGGCGAGGTACTGCGGACCGGGTGGTGGCTGCTGCCCCAGCTGGCCGGGCTGGCGCTGATCGCCGTCGGCTGTGTCGTGCTCTCGCGTTCGCCGCTGGCCGCCGCCGGACCACCGCCCCGGGCGGAGTGAACGGGCTCAGGGGCGTCCCCGGGCCGGAACCTCCTCGCCCGGCGGCACCGGGCCTGGCGGGGTGCCGTCGCCGAACGGCCGGCCGCCGAGCTGCTCACGGTGGTGCGGGGTCAGCCATCCCGAGAGGTCGGGGCCGAGCGGCACGATGCCGGTCGGATTGATACCGGTGTGCACCTGGTGGTAGTGGCGCTTGATGTGGTCGAAGTCGACGGTGTCGCCGAAGCCGGGCGTCTGGTACAGGTCGCGGACGTATGCCCACAGGACCGGGTCCTCGGCCAGCTTCGAGCGGTTGCACTTGAAGTGCCCGTGGTAGACGGCGTCGAAGCGCACGAGCGTGGTGAACAGCCGGATGTCCGCCTCGGTGATCGTGTCGCCGACCAGGTAGCGCTGCCCGGCGAGGCGCTCGGAGACCAGGTCGAGGCGCCGGAAGACGTCGATGTACGCCGCTTCGTACTCCCCTTGCTCCGCGGCGAAGCCGGCCCGGTAGACACCGTTGTTGACGTCCCGGTAGATGCCGTCCATCACCTCGTCGATCTCGGCGCGCAGCGGCTCGGGGTAGAGGTCGGGGGCCCCGGGGCGGTGCAGCTCGGTCCATTCCGTGGCCAGGTCGAGCGTGATCTGCTGGTAGTCGTTGGTGACCAGGGTCCGGGTCGGTACGTCGACGACGGCGGGCACGCTGACCCCGCCGGGGTAGCCGCGCTCCCTCGCGTCGTACGCCTCGCTCAGGAAGCGGATCCCCAGCACCGGGTCCTTGCCGTCCTCGTCGAGGGTGAACCGCCAGCTGCGGTCGTCCTGGATCGGGTCGGCGACGGCGAGCGAGAGGGCGCCCTCCAGTCCGAGCAGCCGTCGCGAGACCAGGGCACGGCTCGCCCACGGGCAGGCGCGGCTGACGACCAGGCGGTAGCGCCCGGCTTCGACGGGCCATCCGTCACGGCCGTCGGCGGTGATGCGGTCGGCGAAGTGGCTGCGCGAGCGCTTGAAGGGCTTGTGGCCGTACGAGGTGTTCGCGTTCGGCCCCTGGTCCTCGGTGTCGTTCATCGTGTTCTCCCCGGCGCGTCGGTGGCTTGGGTGGCTTCGGACGTCTCGGAACGTCTCCTTCCCCGTCGGCCCGCCCAGACGTCGGCCAGGGCCACGATCAGGGCCGCGACGACGAACGCGACGGAGACGACGAGCCCGTGGTCGTAGGCGCCCGCCCAGTCGTCGGGGCCCAGCCTGGCGAAGAAGACCGAGCCCACGGCGGCGATCCCGATGGCCGAGCCGACACGCTGGCTGGTCTGGAGCGTGCCGCCGGCGCTGCCCGCGTTGTTCACGGGCACCTCGGACAGGGTGAGGGTCTGGTTGGGTGCGATGACGAGTCCGCTGCCCAGTCCGGACAGCAGCAGCGGGGCCGCCATCGCGAGCCCGGCGCCCCGCCCCGGTACCAGGTGGGCGGCCAGCGCGGTGAGGCCGAGCCCCACGGCCACCATGGTCAGCCCTACGACGATCAGGGGCCGCCCGAAGCGGCCGACCAGCCGGCCTCCGATGCTCGCCGATGCCCCCGCGCCCAGGGCGAACGGGGTGATCGCGAGGCCTGCCTCCAGCGCGCTGTAGTGGAGTCCGGACTGCAGGTAGAGGGTGCTGATGAAGAAGATCGAGGTGAATCCCGCGAAGTACAGCAGGATCATCAGGCAGCCGAGCCAGAAGGCCCGGAGCCGGAAGAGCGCCAGGTTGAGCACCGGCTGGACGCCACGCCGCGCGCAGCGGGAGTCCCAGGCGACGAACGCGGCCAGCAGCACAGCCGCGACCGGTACGAGCAGCCACTTGCCGTCCCCGGGCCACTGCTGGGCCTGGACGAAGGGCAGCAGGAGGGCGAGCACCCCCGCTCCGAGCAGCAGTACGCCGACCGGGTCGAGATCGCGCGGGCGCACCCGGCCCGCCGACGGGGTGTCGGGGAGCAGCCGCCGCGCCAGCACGAGACAGACCGCCCCGATGGGGAGGTTGACGTAGAACACCCAGCGCCAGCCGTCCTCGGCCCCGGCGCCCTGGATCAGCAGACCGCCCAGCAGCGGGCCGACGGCGGTGGAGATGCCGACCACCGTGCCGAACATGCCGAAGGCGCGGCCCCGCTCCCGGCCGGAGAACATCTGCTGGATCAGTGCGGAGATCTGGGGCGAGAGCAGCCCGCCCGCCGCGCCCTGGAGCAGCCGGGCGACGACCAGCCACAGGCTGGACTGGGCGGCCCCGCAGGCGGCGGAGGCCAGGGTGAAGAGGGTCAGGCCCGCCATGAAGACGGTGCGCCGGCCCCGGGCGTCGCCGAGCCGGCCACCGGGGATGAGGACCAGGCCGAAGGCCAGCGCGTAGCCGGACAGGACCCACTGGAGGTCGGACTCCGGGGTGTCGAGGCCCTCCTTGATGGACGGCAGCGCCACATTGACGATGGAGACGTCCAGCAGTGTCATGAAGCCGGCCACCAGGCAGACGGCGAGGGCGCGCCAGCGCCGGGGGTCGGCGGGGCCGGTGCCGGGCTTGCCGGTGTCCCGGTGGTCCGTGCTCTCTGCCATGCTCCGCACCCTAGTTCGCCCCCGCCCGGACCCCGTCCCGGGCGCGCCGTGCGGCGGGACGGCGTCCGGCAGGCGTGTCCGGCGCCGTCGTGGGTACCGACTGGACATGACAGTCGGTAAAACGAGCGTTCTGGTCCTGGACTGCGCCGAGCCGCTGGAGCTGGCGGACTTCTACGCGAACTTCCTCGGGGCGGAGACGAGGATCGGGAGCGATCCCGACTTCGTCGAGATCGTCGGTGCCGCCGGTGTGCACCTCGCCGTCCGCCGCGACCACGGCTACGCGCCGCCGAGCTGGCCGCGCCCGGAGGACTCCCAGCAGGCGCATCTGCGCATCCTGGTGGACCCGGGGGACATGGACGAGGCCGAGCGCGAGGCGATAGGCCTCGGCGCCCGGCCTGTCGACACGGGGGACGGCAACAGCGGCCCGCGCGACGTCCGCGTCTACGCCGATCCGGCCGGCCATTCCTTCTCGCTGGCCGTCTACCCGGCGCGGCAGGCCGACGCCGCCGGGGCGGACCGGCGGCGGAGCGCGGATCCGGTGAGCGAGGGCGGGGTGTAACCCACGTCGCGTGCGGACAGGTTGGTGCCGGGCGGGACGATCTCGTCGATCCGGTCCAGGACGTCCTGGCTGAGCTTCACCTTGTCCGCGCCCAGCTGCGTGTCCAGCTGTTCGAACGTGCGCGGCCCGATGATCGCCGAGGTCACGGCCGGATGTTCGAGCACGAAGGCCAGTGCCAGCTGTACGAGGGTGAGTCCCGCTTCCTCCGCGAGCCGGGCCAGAGCCTCCGCGGCGGCCAGCTTGGCCGCGTTCTCCGGTGCGGAGATGTCGAAGCGGGCGGCCTGGCGCGCGGTGCGGCTGGACGTGGGCTGTTCGGCGCCGGTGCGGTAGCGGCCGGACAGCCAGCCGCCGGCCAGCGGGCTCCACGACAGCACCCCGAGGCCGTACCGCTGGACGACCGGCAGGACCTCGCGCTCGATGCCGCGCGCCAGCAGGGAGTACGGGGGCTGCTCGGTGACGACCCGTTCGCGGCCCCTCCGCTCGGCGAGCCACTGGCCTTCGACGATCGCGGACGCCTCGAAGGCCGACGTACCGATGTAGCGGATCTTGCCCTGGTGGACGAGGTCGGAGAGCGCCCCCAGGGTCTCGTCGAAGTCGGTGTCCGGCTCGGGGCGGTGCACCTGGTAGAGGTCGATCCAGTCGGTGCCGAGCCTGCGGAGGCTGTTCTCGACCTCACGGATGATCCAGCGGCGGCTGTTGCCCCGCTCGTTGGGGTCGTCGCCCAGGCTGCCGTGGAATTTGGTGGCCAGCACCACGTTGTCGCGCCGGCCGCCTGCGAGAGCCTTGCCGACGATGGTCTCCGACTCGCCAGCGGAGTAGACGTCGGCCGTGTCGACGAAGTTGATGCCCGAGTCCAGCGCGTGGTGGATGATCCGGATGCTGTCGTCGTGGTCGGGGTTCCCGCGGGGGCCGAACATCATGGTGCCGAGGGCCAGCGGGCTGACCTTCACGCCGGTGCGCCCGAGGGTGCGGTACTCCGTCATCGTGCGTTCTCCTCGACGAGTGCGTCGGTGGTGGGGTGGTCGCAGGCGGTGGCCCGGCATCCGTCGCGCCCGGCCGGGTGGCCGGGCGGCACTTCGCCGGTCCGTCCCGCCCGCTCGGGCCGCGCCGTGTCGGGGCGGTCGGTCACCGGGCCGCAGTCGTGGCGAGGCCTATGCCGGTGTGGCCCTCGCTCGTGTCGACCGTGTCGAACAGCCGGTTCGCGGGCCTGGGAAGCCCGTAGTGCTCGCGCAGGGTGGAGCCGGTGTACTCGGTGCGGAACAGGCCCCGCTCCTGGAGGATCGGGACGACCCGGTCCACGAAGACCTCCAGCCCGGAGGGAAGGACGGCGGGCATGATGTTGAAGCCGTCGGCCGCCCCGCTGTCGTACCAGTGCTCGATGGTGTCGGCGACCTGCTCCGCCGTGCCGGCGAAGGTGCGGTGCCCACGCCCGCCGCCGAGCCGCCCGATGAGCCGGCGCACCGTCAGCTTCTCGCGCCTGGCGAGCTCCACGACGAGGGTGTAGCGGCTCTTGGCACCCTCGATCTCGTCCTCGTCGGGAAGGCCGTCCGGGAGCTCCCGGTCGAGGTGCAGGTCGGCGGGGTCGAGCCTCAGCGTCTTCGCCAGCTGGCGCTTGGCGTACTCCGGCACGATGAGCCGGTCGAGTTCGGCGTCCAGTTCCAGCGCCTCGGCCTCCGTGTCGCCGATGACCGGGACGATGCCGGGCAGGATCTTGATGCCGTCGGGATCGCGGCCGAGCGCCTCGGCGCGCTGCTTGACGTCCTTGTAGAAGGCGACGCCCTCCTCGAGGGTCTGCTGCGCGGTGAACACCGCCTCGGCGTAGCGGGCCGCGAAGTCCTTGCCGTTCTCGCTGGAACCCGCCTGCACGAGCAGCGGGTAGCCCTGCGGCGGCCGTTGGACGTTGAGCGGTCCGTCGACCCGGAAGAACTCGCCGGTGTGGCCGATGCTGCGGACCCGGTCGGCCAGGGCATGGACCCCGGCCTCCTTGTCGGCCACCACCGCGTCGTCCGCCCAGCTGTCCCAGAGTTTCGTCGACACCTCCACGAACTCGGCGGCACGGCGGTAGCGGTCGCGGTGCAGCGGCGTGTCGTCGAGACCGAAGTTGCGGGCCGCGTCGGCACCCGCGGTGGTGACGATGTTCCAGCCGGCCCGGCCACCGGAGATGTGGTCCAGGGAGGCGAACCTGCGGGCCAGGTTGTACGGCTCGTTGTAGCTGGTGGAGGCGGTGGCGATCAGTCCGATGCGCTCGGTGACCCCGGCGAGGGCTGTGAGCAGCACGGTGGGTTCCAGCTTGGCCGCGGGACGCCGGCCGGGGTCGCCCATGAGGACGGGGCCGTCCGCGAAGAACAGGGAGTCCAGGAGGCCGCGTTCGGCGATGCGGGCCAGGTTCTTGTAGTGCTCCAGGTCGGAGTTGGCCTCGGCGTGACTCTCGGGGAGCCGCCAGGACGCCTCGTGGTGACCGGTGGACATCAGGAAGGCGTTCAGGTGGAGCTGCTTGCGCGGCATGGGTGTCTTCTCCTCGGGGGGTCTCGGAAGATCAGTGCGTGAGCTGGGGCTGCGCCACGCCCAGGGCGGCCAGCAGGGTGTCGCGGTATTCCTGGAAGCGCGGTGCGCGGCGGGAGCGCGGGGAGGGCAGATCGATCCTGAGGTCGACGGAGATGCGTCCGTCCTCCAGGACGAGGACCCGGTCCGCGAGCTCCACCGCCTCGTCGACGTCGTGGGTGACCAGCAGCACCGCTGGGCGGTGGCGTTCGTACAACTCGCGCAGCAGGTCGTGCATCTTGATCCTGGTCAGCGCGTCCAGGGCGCCGAACGGCTCGTCCGCGAGCAGGAGTTCGGGGTCGCGCACGAGGGCGCGGGCCAGCGCGGCGCGCTGCTGTTCGCCGCCGGACAGCTCGTGGGGCCAGGAGCGGTCGCGGCCCTCCAGGCCCACCTCGGCGAGCGCCGTCAGGCCTCGCTCGCGCACCCGGGGGCCGCGCAGTCCGAGGATGACGTTGTCGAGCACCCGCAGCCAGGGCAGCAGCCGGGAGTCCTGGAAGGAGAGCGAGACCCTGTCCGGTACGACGAGCTCGCCGGACCCCTCGACGGTGTGGTCGAGGCGGGCGACGGCCCGCAGCAGGGTGGACTTGCCCGATCCGCTGCGTCCGAGGAGAGCCGTGAACTCCCCCTGGGCCACTGTCAGGTCGAGCTCCTTGAGGACGTCCCGGTCACCGAACCGCCGTACCAGACGTGCGGTGCGGATCGCGGGCCGGTCCTCCGTCAGCCCGCCAGTGTGCGTCGCCATGACAGGACCTTCCTCTCGACTGCGCGTACCGCCGCGTCCGAGGCGAAGCCGAAGATGCCGTAGGCCACCAGCCCCACGATGATCACGTCGGACTGGGCGTACTGCTGGGCCTGGAACATCATGTAGCCGATGCCGTTGGTGGCGTTGATCTGCTCGACCACGATGAGGCCGAGCCAGGACGAGGTGACGCCGAGCCGCAGGCCGACGAAGAAGCCGGGCAGCGAGCCGGGCACCACGACCTTGCGGATGAACTGCCCGCGGCCCAGGTCGAGTCCTTCGGCGAGCTCGACGTACTTGCTGTCGATGCCGGTCAGCGACGCGTACGTGTTGATGTACATGTTCACCGCGACGCCGAGCGCGATCACGGTGACCTTCATCTGCTCGCCGATGCCGAGCCAGAGGATCAGCAGGGGCAGCATCGCCAGGGACGGGATGGCCCGCTTGATCTGGAGCGGACCGTCCAGCAGGTACTCACCGCTGCGGCTGAGGCCGGCCGCCACGGCGAGGATCACACCGGCGGACACGCCGAAGAAGAGACCGAGACCGGCGCGCTGCAAGGAGATCAGGACGTTGTCCTGGAGGCGGCCGGATTCGAGCAGGTCTGCCGCTGTGGCGACCACCGTGCCGGGTGACGACAGGATCCGCGGGTCGAGGTATCCGGAGGCGGAGGCGGTCCACCACACGAGCACGAGCAGCGCCGGGCCGATCAGCCGCCCGAAGGGCAGCGCCCGGCCGGGGCCGAGGCGCCGGCGGGTGCCCAGGGAGACATGGGCCGGCCCGCCGGTGACCCGGGGCACGGCAGGCTCCGGCCTCGCCTCGTCGGTCCCGGTGGTCCGCGCTTTCGCCAGCAGGTCCGTCATGCCCCCTCCCGGTACTCGGCTGCCACGGCCTTCGCCGCGAGCGCCTCGAATCGGCGGTCGAACAGCTCGGATGCCTTCTGCTCCGGTACGAAGCCTCCTTCGGCCAGCAGGTCGGCGGTCTCCTGCTCCCACTCGACGGCCTCGTCCCAGCTGACGGGGAACTGCGGCTTGCGCTGCGAGTCGACGATGCGCCTGCCGTCCCCCTCCGACACGCCCTGGTCCTTCACGTAGTACGTGTCGATCCACTCGTCCTGGTTCTCCCAGGCCCAGACCTGACCGCGCGCCCACAGCGGGATGAAGCCGCGTACCGCCTTGGCCTTCTCCGGGTCGTTGAGCACCTCGTTCGGCGCCCAGAGCACGGTCAGCAGGTCGACGACCTCCGTCTTCACCCCGCGCGCGCCGTCCTTGCCGTACTGGTCGAGATACTTCGTCAGGGTCGGCTCCCCCAGCGGTGCCACATCGACCTGCGCGGACTGCAAGGCGGTGAGGAACTGTGTGCTGGGCAGGGCGACCAGTTCGACGTCGGAGTTCTTCAGCCCCGCTTCCTTGAGCGCGCGCAGGACGACGACGCCCTGCGCCTGGCCCTGGGAGAACCCGATCTTCCTGCCCCGGAAGTCCTCGGCCTTCGTGATGGACGAGCCGGGGGCCGTCGCGAAGGTGTAGAGCGGGTGCCGGCGGACCTGGACCGCGACGATCTTCGCCTGGACACCGATGGCGTGCGCCTGGATCGGCGGAATTCCGGCGTTGGTGGCCAGGTCGATGGATTTCGCACGGAAACCCTGGATGATGTCGGGCCCCGCGGAGAGGTTCGGCCATTCGGTGACGGTGAAGGGGAGTTCCTTCGCCAGCCCTGCGGCTTTCAGCTGGAGCTGAGTCGTACGAGCGGCGATCTTCAGTTCGGTCCCCGATTTCGGAACTCCGGACGGAAGGGCTCCTGCGGGTTCCGCACCGGCGACGGATTTCACCTGCGGCGAGCATGCGGCGAGGCTCAGCACGGTGCCTCCCGCAAGAGCGAGAAATGACCTCCGGGCCAGGGCCCGCCGGTTGTCGTGGCGTGTCATCGTGAATTCCTGATCACTGGTCGGACGCGGGGCGGATGGAGTGGTAGGAGCCGTCGTGGAAGAGCAGCGGACCGCGTCCCTCGTCCAGCCAGGACTCCTCGGCCCTGGCGACGACGATGCGGTGGTCGCCGGCCGGGACGATGCTCTGCACGGTGAGCCGCAGCCAGCCGGCCACGCCGTCGAGCACCGGGTCCCCGCCGGGCAGCCGTCGCCAGCGGGTCGGCGCGGCGAACCGGTCGATGCCGCTGGTGGCGAAGGTGGTGGCCAGCTGCCTCTGCTCGGCGCCCAGGAAGTTCACGACGGCCGTGGAGGCCTGTTCGATGTGCGGCCAGGACGAGGTGGACGTCCCGATGCCGAAGGAGACCAGCGGCGGGTCGAGGGACAGTGAGCTCAGCGAGGTGGCGGTGAACCCCACCGGCCCGTGACCGGCGTCGGCGGTGACGACCACGACGCCCGCGGGGTGGCGGCGGAAGGCCTGCTTGAAGCGTTCCGGTGCGATACCGAGGGCGGCGGAGGTGCCGTCGGGTTCGGACGGTCGGAGGGCGGCGTACGAGGACACGGTGACGGTCAAAGTCTCTCCCCGGTCAAGGGCGGAAAATGGGCGTGCGCAATCGCGCGAGGACCTGTGGAAGGGCGCGCGGGAGCACGGGCGGAAGGAAAATCACGCACGAGTGCGGACCGCCCTGCACTTCAGCAGAGGGCTATCGGATACCCGGACAGGGGCGACAACAGGAACGCCGGGCGATATCGCTCGTCGGCGCGGCCGCGCGGCAGGAACGTGCCGGTGTGGGCACGTTCTCCGAATTCCGCTGTCGACTGGTCATGAATCCATCTTCCCTTTCGGGCTGCGGCCGGTCAACAATGCAACTTCTTGAATTAAAGCGGGAATCGGGAAAGGTCAGGACACCGCGGGAAGCGCGGGCCACGGCCCCAGCGGATCGGTGTACAGGGCGCCCAGCGCCACCGCGCCGCCCGCCGTCGCCAGCACCGATCCGGTGAAGCTGCTGGGCACCACGGCCCGTTCCGGGTCGTCGCAGACCCAGGAGCGCATCCCGACCTCCTCCCTGAGGTCGGCGAGGCATTCCGGCAGCCGGCCCGCTCCGGGCTCGACCACCACGAGGCACTCCGGGTCGAACATGTCCAGGAGCAGCGCCGCGGCCCTGCCCACCAGGCGGGCGCGGCGGCGGAAGAGGGCCACCGCGCGCGGCTCCCCGGAGACCGCGTGGTCCAGCAGTTCCTGGAACGTCGTCACGTGCAGGTCCTGTTCGGCGGCGCGGCGGATCATGGCCCGCTCGGACACCTCGGACTGCAGGCATCCGGTGGGTCCGCGCCTGCAGGGCTCCGCGTCGCCCGATCCGCCGGACCCCAGGGGGAGATGGGCCACGCTGCCGGCGCCCGAGCGCGGCCCCCGGTGCAGTTCACCGGAGGTGGCGTAGGCCCCGTCGACGACCGCGCCGATGAAGAGAAGCACCGTGCTGCGCCGTGTCGACACCTCGCCGAACATCTGCTCCGCGCGCGCCAGCGCCCTGGAGTGGCTGTCCACATGGACCGGCAGCCCGGTGCCGGCGGTCAGGATCTCGCGTACGGGGACGGCGCGCCAGCCGAGGTGCGGATGCTCCACGACGACTCCGGCGGCGGGGTCCACCCGGTGCCCTGTGGCGACGCCCAGCGCCAGCACCTGCCGGCCGTCCGCGTGAGAGGCCGTCAGCTGAGGCAGCCGGGCGGCCAGGTCGTCGAGGACGGAGCGCGGATCCGTTCCGGTGTGCGGCCTGCGGTCCTCGGCCACGACCCCGCCGCGCAGATCCATCAGGGCGACCGTCGAGTGCGCCACCGCGATGTGAGCCCCGGCGACCAGGAAGCGGGAGGTGTCGATCTCCAGGGGCACATGAGGACGGCCGAGCCCGCGCGGACCGGTCGCCTCGGCACTCTCCCGGACCAGGCCGCGGGACAGCAGCTGCCCCACGTGACCGGTCACCGAGGCGGGCGAGAGCCCGGTGAGCCTGGCGACGGTGGAGCGGGCGACCGGGCCGTGGTCGAGGATCGCGCCCAGAACGGATCCCGTGCCGGAGGCACAGCGCGCGTGTCCTGACGAGGGGATGTCGGAGCGGCGCGGAGGCCGGGGGCGGCGGGTGGGAGCAGGCAGACGTGTCACAGGTCTTCCAGGTCCTCGATGGCAGCGGGCGTGGAGGTGAGGCCAAAAGAGGGCCTCCAGGCGGGCCCGGCGGCAGCATGCCGTCCGAGGGTCTCGCCGGTCCGTGACGGGGCGTCCTGCGCGAAGCGGGAAGGAGTCGGAATCCTCCGGGCGCGGACTGCGGGTGCTCAGCCCCGGTGACACGCCGCGGAGCACACGCGCTTCAGGTCGACATGACCTCGCGTCGTCAGGTGTGCGGATCGCTGCATGTCACGCAACGTATCCGGAGCGCGGCAAGCCGGTCAAACACCTGACCGCATGGTGGACTCCGGCGCCGCGGGCGAACTACCGGCCGCTGTACGGCATTCCGTGAACCTCCGCAGGTCACAGCGGGTTACGGTGCTGCGGCACCCTGGCGGGCGGCAGCGGATCCGCGCGGGCGCGGCCCCCCGGCGTCGAACTGTTGGGCGGGAGAGGGGGAATGACGCCCGGAATTAACCTCCGGTCTCTTGCCAGGACCGGTCTACGCGCATAGTTTTTGGCCCCTCACTACACATTTGGGGGCAGTTCCCGTGCACATAGCCAGACCCGGCTCCGCCCTGCTGGCCGCCGCAGTCGCCGTAACCCTGTCGGTCACCGCGCTGCCCGCCGCCTTCGCGGCACCGTCGTCGTCGGCCGTCATCTCCGAGGTGTACGGCGGCGGGGGCAACTCCGGTGCGACGCTCACCCGCGACTTCATCGAGCTCGCCAACGCCGGCCAGAGCTCCTTCGGCCTGTCCGGCTTCAGCGTCCAGTACCTGCCGGGCACTCCTTCGGCCGGTTCGCTGTGGCAGGTCTCCGCGCTGTCCGGCGCCGTCGCGCCGGGTGGCCGGTACCTCGTCGCGCAGGCCGCCGGCACCGGCGGCACGGTGGCGCTTCCGGCAGCCGACGCGACCGGCACGGTGGCGATGTCCGCGGCGAGCGGCACCGTCGCGCTGGTCTCGGGCACCACCCCGCTGACCTGCAAGACGGCCGCCGACTGCGCCGCCGACACCCGGATCGTCGACCTCGTCGGCTACGGCTCCGCGGTGGTGCGGGAGGGCAGCGGTCCGGTCACGGGCGCTTCGGCCACGGCGTCGGTGGCACGTGGGACTTCGCTGGCGGACACCGACGACAACGCCGCCGACCTGGCCTCCGGCACACCGTCACCGGTCAACGCGGCGGGCGAGACGTCCGGCGGTTCCGGGCCGGGCGAGCCCGGCGGGCCGACCGAGCCCGGCACGGTGCGGGTCCACGACATCCAGGGCACCACCCGCCTCTCCCCGCTCGCCGGGCAGTCGGTGGCGGGGGTCCCCGGCATCGTCACAGGTGTGCGGTCCACGGGCTCGCGCGGCTTCTGGATCCAGGACACCGTGCCGGACGCCGACGCCCGCACGAGCGAAGGCCTGTTCGTCTACACCGGCTCCACCGCCCTCACCGTCGCGGTCGGTGACTCGGTGCTGGTCAGCGGCAAGGTGGCCGAGTACTACCCGGCCACCGGAGCGCAGTCGCTCACCCAGATCACCGCTCCGCTCACCACGGTGCTGTCCTCCGGCAACGCACTCCCCGACGCCGTCGTCCTGAACGCCTCCTCGGTGCCGGACGGTTACGTGCCGTCGGCCGGCGGCGGGTCGATCGAGGGGCTCGCGCTCGACCCGGCGGCGTACGCCCTGGATCTGTACGAGTCGCTCGAAGGCAGCCGCGTCACGATGGCCGACACCCGGGTGACGGGTGCGACGACCGCGTACGACGAGGTCTGGGTGACGGTGAAGCCGCAGGAGAACCCGACCGCGCGCGGCGGCACGCTGTACGCCTCCTACGAGGACCAGAACACCGGCCGCCTCAAGGTGATGTCGCTGGACGCGGCGCGGCCGGTTCCGGCGGCGAACGTCGGCGACGTGCTGTCCGGCACCACGACGGGCGTCGTCGACTACGCGTCCTACGGCGGTTACAACGTCCAGGCCACCGAGCTGGGCACGCTGGAGGACAACGGCCTGAAGCGCGAGGTGACCCGGAAGCAGAAGCGCAAGGAGCTGGCCGTCGCCACGTACAACGTGGAGAACCTCGACGCGGGCGACGACCAGGCCAAGTTCGACACCCTCGCCCAGGGCGTGGCGGTCAGTCTCTCGTCCCCCGACATCGTGTCCCTGGAGGAGATCCAGGACGACAACGGAGCGGTGAACGACGGGACCGTGGGCTCCGAGGCGACGCTGAAGCGCTTCACCGACGCCATCGTGGCGGCGGGCGGGCCCCGGTACGCCTGGCGTTACGTGGCGCCCGCGGACGGTCAGGACGGCGGTGAGCCCGGCGGCAACATCCGTAACGTCTTCCTCTACAACCCCGAGCGGGTCGACTTCGTGGACCGTGCGGGCGGGGACGCCACGACCGCGGTCCAGGCGGTGAGGACGAAGAAGGGCGCCGCGCTCTCCGTCTCGCCCGGCCGTGTCAACCCGACGAGTACGGCCTGGGACAGCAGCCGCAAGCCGCTGGTGGGCGAGTTCCGCTTCCGCGGCGAGTCGGTCTTCGTCATCGCCAACCACTTCGCGTCCAAGGGCGGCGACCAGTCCCTGCACGGCCGCTTCCAGGAGCCGGCGCGCAGCTCCGAGACGCAGCGTGTGCGGCAGGCCGCGGAGGTCAACACCTTCGTGACCTCGCTGCTGAAGGCCGACAAGTCGGCCCAGGTCATCACGCTCGGCGACCTGAACGACTTCGCGTTCTCCCCCACCATGGCGGCGCTGACCGGCGGCAACGTCCTCAAGCCGCTGATCACGACCCTGCCCGCCGGGGAGCAGTACAGCTACGTGTACGACGGCAACTCGCAGACGCTGGACCACATCCTGACCAGCCCCGCCGTGCGCCGCTTCGATTACGACGTGGTGCACATCAACGCGGAGTTCGCCGACCAGGCGAGCGACCACGACCCGCAGATCGTGCGGTTCGACGTGAAGGGTCAGGGCAAGGGCCACCCCCACCACTGACGGAACCCGGGTGGCGGCCCGGCGAGGGGCCGCCACCCGGATCACGTCGCGTTCGGGACCGCCACCCGGATCACGCCGGGTCCGGGACCGCCACCCCGATCACCGCGGGCCAGGGGCCGCCACCCCGCACACCCGCTTCACAGCGGGCACACGGCCCAACCGGATCACCGCGGGCACGGGGCCGCCGCCCCGGGCCCCGCGGGCGCCGACCGGACCGCCGTCCGTTCGACGGGTCGTATCGCTACCGTGCCGCGCATGACTGCCGAGACCGCGTCTCCCGCCGAGATCTCCACGCCCACCGGGCCGGTACGCCTCTCCGCCACCGCCCGCACCGCGCTGCGGCCGGTGGGCCGTGCCCGGATCACCGGCGGCTTCTGGGCCGGACGTCGGCGTACCAACGCCGACGTCAGCATTCCGCAGGGCCCGCGCCGGTTCTGGAGGCGGTGGACCGGTCGGGGCGGCTGGACGAGGTGCTCCTCGACGCGAACGCCGCTCTCGAAGCGGAGCACCGCCCCGGACTCCTCGGCGGCATCACGGTGGTGACGGCAGGTGAGCTCACCGCGGTGCCGTACGCGGTGTGGGGGAACCGTGGTGCCGGGGCGATGCGGGTGTGGATTCCGCTGGAGGGAGCACCGGCGCTTCCGCCTGGGTGACCACCTGCGCTTCCGCCGGAGTGACCACCGGCGCCCGTGTCTGGTGCGGGAGCGGGGCGGCAACCGGGTCGAGCGGCCGGCCGGTGAAGAAGCGCGTCACGAGGGCGGCGACCTCCTCCGAGCGCTCCAGCACCACCCAGTGGTCGGAATCCGGCACGGTGAGGAAGCGGCTGCCCTCGATCGTCCCCGCGAACTCCCGCTGCCTCTCGGGCGAGGTCACCGTGTCGTGCTCCCCCGCGAAGACCAGCGTCGGCACGCCGGACAGCCCGCCGGAGAAGTCCGGCCGGTCCGCCAGCGCCCGCCGCAGCGATTCGGCGGCGTGCTGCGAGTGGGCGAGCGCGTGCAGGAACGAGCGCCGCACATAGCGCCTGGCGAGCTCCCTGCGATGCACGTGGCGTTCCGGGTCCAGGCACATCAGGCCGTCCGCGGCCAGGCTCGCGAAGCCCTCCGGGTCCCCGTCGGCCAGCCGCCGTACCGCCCGCTGCCAGTAGTCCCGCCGCTCCGCCCCGATGTGGGTGGGCACACCGCCCAGCACGAGCCGGGCGACACGGCCCGGCGCGTGCTGGGCACAGCCGAAGGCGACGGCCGCGCCGTAGGAGAAGCCGAAGAGGTTGATCCGGGAGACACCGAGGTCGTCCATGATGCCGGTCACGGCGGCCCGCAGGACCGGGGCGCCGGGGCCGGGTGGCAGGGGGTCGGCCGTTCCCATGCCGGGCAGGTCCGCGGTCACCACGTCGGCCACCGCGCCGAGGTGGTCGTCCATCTGCGGCCAGCCGAACATGCCCTGCAGCGCGCCGCCGATGACGAGAACCGGTTCGGTGGCCGGCGCTCCCGCGGCGGCCGGGTCGCGGGGCAGGACCCGGTAGCCGTACCGCAGTCCGTCCACGGTCAGGGACCGGATGATCTCCTCGGGCATGATGCTCCTCGCTTCCCCTCAGGCCCTGGTCAGCACGAGCGCCGCGTTGTGGCCGCCGAAGCCCAGTGACGTCTTGACCGCGCAGTCGAAGGGGGCGCGCCGGGCCTCCTTGCTCACCACCTCCACGGGGATCGCCGGGTCGGGGGCGTCGAGGTTGGCGGTCGGCGGGACCAGCTGGTGCTGGAGCGCGAGGACGGTCAGCGCGCTCTCGATGCCGCCCGCCGCACCCAGGGTGTGCCCGGTCATGGCCTTCGTCGAGGTGACGAGGGGGTGCTCGCCGAGGACGCGGCGCAGCATGACCGCCTCGATGAGGTCGTTGGCGACGGTCGAGGTGCCGTGGGCGTTGACGTGGCCCACGTCGAGCGCGTCGATCCCCGCGTCGGCCAGGGCGGTGCGCAGCGCCCGTTCGATGCCGAGGCCGTCGGGGTCGGGGGCCACGGCGGAGTGGGCGTCGCTGGACGCGCCGTAACCGGCGACCCTGGCGCGGACGGTGGCCCCGCGGGCGCGCGCGTGCTCGGGGCGCTCCAGGACGAGGAGGCCGGCCCCCTCACCGACGACGAATCCGTCGCGGTGTGTGTCGAAGGGGCGGCAGGCGGCCTGCGGGTCGTCGCGGCGGGTGGAGACGGCCCGCATCTGGCAGGCGCTGGCGATCAGGAGCCGGGAGCGGACCGACTCGGCGCCGCCCGCGACGACGATGTCGCAGGCCCCGGTGCGGAGCATCTGGTGGGCGGTGCCGATGGCCACGGTCCCCGACGAACAGGCGGTGGAGACGGCCTGGCTGGGGCCGTGCACGCCGAGGTCCATGGCGACGCTGCTCGCGGCGCCGTTGACGACGCTCAGCGGGGCGAGCTTCGGGGAGACGCGCCGCGCCCCGCGCTCCGTGAGGGTGGTGTGCTGTTCGTCGTAGAACGGCAGGCCGCCGTGGGCGGAGCCGATGACGACCCCGACCCGCCCGCTGTCCCAGACCGCAGGGTCGAGCCCGGCGTCGGCGACGGCCTCACGTGCGGCGATCACGGCGAGCTGGGAGAAGCGGTCCATCAGCCGCTGCGCGGCGACTCCCAGGACGGCCTTCGGGTCGACCCCGGTGACCGTGTACATGAAGTCGCAGGGCAGCCCGTCGAGTTCGGGCGGGTTCTCGACCGAGGGGGCGACAGCGGGATCGCAGACCCCGCGCCAGGCCGCCTCCGCCCCCACTCCGGCGGCCGTGACGAGGCCGATGCCGGTGACCGCGGCGCTGAAGGGCTCGACGCCCGGCCGGGCCGGGCGGCGGGCGAACGGTCCGCGGCCCGTCACGCGCCGGCCTTGGCGCACACGGCCGCGACCAGACGGCCGACGGTGTCGCGGGACGACAGGACGACGTCCTCCAGGTCGACGTCCATCCGCTCCTCGATGAGGAGCCGGAGCTCCTCCAGGGCCAGGGAGTCCAGCCGCAGCTGACGGAGCGGCACCTCGGGCCGGATGTCCAGGGGATCGGTTCCGAACCTGGTGACGAGCAAGGCGCTGATCTCTTCCGAGGTGCTCATGGGGACGCTCCTCCGCTTCGGTACGCGGTGACGCCGGCCGCGTGGGGGGTGAGGTGGCCATCGGGGACGCCGGCTGCTCGGGAGGGACCCTTTATACGCCTTCGCGGCCGGTCCTCCGGCCCTCGTTCCCCCGGGAGGAGGGCGAGCGTCCAGGTGTGCGAATCCGCCGCGCCGGTGCCGTGGATGACACGATGGGCCGGGACACGGACACGGACGTACAGACGTACGGACACGGGCTCCCGGGGAAGTGCGAGGCGGTCATGGCGGAGGAACAGCACGGAGCGGCGGTACGGCTCAGCCCGTCCGGCTGGGTGGCGAAGCAGGCGGAGCTGTACGAGTCGTCGGGCGGCACCAAGGGGACCACGCAGCTCGGCGTGGACTGCCTGCTGCTGGACTACGTCGGCCGGCGCAGCGGCGCTGTCCGGCGCACGGTGCTGATGTACGGGCGGGACGGCGAGGACTACCTGATCGTGGGGTCGAACGGGGGCTCCGACAGCCACCCGCTCTGGTACCTGAACCTGCTGGCCGCACCGGAGGTGGACGTCCGGGTCCGCACGGAGCGTTTCCCCGCCCTGGCGGAGCCCCTCTCCCCCGAGGAGAAGGAGCGGGTGTGGCCGCACCTGGTGGAGGTCTTCCCGCGGTACGCCGAGTACCGCGCGAAGACCTCGCGCGAGATTCCGGTGGTCCGGCTGCGCCGGCGCTGACCGGCGGCGGAGGCGGAGCGGAGGCGGGGGCGGCGGCGGCGCGGACGTTTGGGCGGCGCGGGGGCAGGGGTGCGGCGGGGGCAGGGGCCGGGCCCCAACGGGACTCCCCGCGTGGGCCCTTGCGCCGTACACTCCGCGATCATGACCTTCGAAACCGTGTACGCGGACGCCCCCTCCCCCGACGGGCCCGCGCTCTTCCCGACCATGTCCACGATGCGCGCCATGCGCCGCCTCAAGCCGGAGCCCGTCCCGGACGAGACGCTCGACCAGCTCATACAGGCCGCCGTCTGGGGTCCCAGCGGCGGCAACATGCAGGCGTACGAGTACGTGGTCGTCACCGACCGCGAGGTGATGGCCGAGCTGGCCCCGCTGTGGAAGCGGTGCGTGGACGCCTATCTGGCGACGACCGGCAAGCACGCGCCGAAGGGGATGCCCGAGGCGGCGTACGGCCGGATGGTGGCGGCGATCGAGTACCAGCGCGACCACTTCGCGGAGACCCCGGCGCTGATCATCCCCTGCTACAAGTTCCCGGAGGCGCAGTTCGACGAGGAGGGCCTGGCCGTCTACGCCGAGGCGCTCGGCCCGGCCGGCCTGGAGCACATGGCGGGCACGCAGACCCGCTTCCAGGCGCTCGCGGAGGGTTCCTGCGTCTATCCGGGCGTCCAGAACATCCTGCTCGCGGCCCGGGCTCTGGGGCTCGCGGCCAACGTCACCATCTGGCACCTGATGCTGGAGCAGGAGTGGAAGAAGGCGCTCGGCATCCCTTCGGACACGCACACCTTCGCCGCCATTCCGGTGGGGTGGCCCGAGGGCAACTTCGGGCCCGTACGCCGCCGCCCGGTCGCCGACGTCGTCCACCGGGACCGCTGGTAACCGCACCCGTTCGCCGTCACCCCTCGGCCGGTGGGGTGACGGCCCGGGGAGGACGGGCGGGCCCGCCAACTCCATCGGAGTGAAGGCGACTTGGACGCACCGGCGCGTCGTTGTCATGCATTGCTCAGGTGGATAGCCTGTGCGGGCTCGACGGCCCTCGGCCACACCTCCGGCCTTCGGCCTTCCTCTCCCCCACAGACTCGGAGCAGGTCATGCCCCCACGTCACGCCGGCCGCACCCGAGGCCGCGCAGCCGTCCTGGCCTCACTCACCGTCACCGCACTCGTCGCCACCGGCCATCCGGCGTCCGCGGCGCCGGCGGACCCGGACTCCATGAACCAGGCCTTCGCCCTGGCCGCCGAGGAGTACGGCGTGCCGCGCGATCTGCTCACCGCCGTCGGCTACAGCGAGACCCACCTGAACGGGCACGGAGGGCTCCCCAGCCAGGACAACGGCTACGGAGTGATGCACCTCGTCAGCAACCCCGTCAACCACTCCCTGGAGAAGGCCGCGTCCCTCACGGGTGAGGCCGTGGCCGAGCTGCGGCGGGACACCGGGACCAACATCCTGGGCGGCGCGGCCGTCCTGCGGAGCCACGCGGACGCACTGGGCATGGACGCGGCCGAGCGGGCGGACATCGACTCCTGGTACCCGGCCGTCGCCCGCTACAGCGGGGCGGAGGGAGCCGTCGCCGCCCTCTACGCCGACACCGTGTACACCTTCCTCGCCGAAGGGCTGCGCACGACCGTCGGCGGCGAACGCGTCTCGGTCACCTCCCGCCCCGTCTCCCCGGAGAAGGGCCCCCTGGCGAAGGCGGACGTCACCACCCAGAGCCCCGACTACCCGGCCGCGCTCTGGGTCGCCGCGAACACCGCCAACTACGCGGTGGGCCGCACCGCCACGGTCGACAAGGTCGTCGTCCACGTCACGCAGGGCTCGTACGCGGGGACCATCAGCTGGTTCCAGAACGCGACGTCCAAGGTCAGCTCGCACTACGTGGTCAGGTCCTCGGACGGCCAGATCACCCAGATGGTGCGCGACAAGGACACCGCCTACCACGCCAAGAGCGCCAACGCCTCGTCGCTCGGCATCGAGCACGAGGGCTTCGTCGACGACCCCTCCTGGTTCACCGACACGATGTACCGCTCCTCCGCGGCGCTGACGAAGTACCTCTGTGACCGCTACGGCATCCCCAAGGACCGGTCCCACGTCATCGGGCACAGCGAGGCACCCGGGAACGACCACACCGACCCGGGCGTCAACTGGAACTGGACCTACTACATGCAGCTCGTCGGCGGCACCGGGGGCAGCGGCGACGGCTTGAGCTTCGGCGCGTACACCACGCAGACGTCGGGCTCGACGGGCGCACAGGTGACGGCACTCCAGACGCTGCTGAACCAGCAGGGCTACGAGGCGGGCACCGCGGACGGGATCTTCGGCCCCGCCACCAAGAGCGCCGTGCAGGCGTTCCAGACGGCCCGCGGGCTGAGCGCCGACGGCACGGTCGGACCGAAGACCTGGACCGCCCTGCTCTCGGCCGGCACCACACCGGTACTGACCAAGGGCAGCTCGGGCGACGCCGTGAAGCGACTCCAGCGCGCGCTGACCGCCGCCCTGGGCACGACGGTGTCCGCCGACGGAGCCTTCGGCACGGCGACGGACACGGCGGTGCGCAGCTACCAGAGTTCACGCGGCCTCTCGGTCGACGGCAGCGTGGGGCCGAACACCTGGGCGGCGCTCCAAGCCGGCCGCTGATCCCGGCCCGCACCTCCGAGCCGGCCGCTGATCCCGGCCGGCGCCTCCGCCCCGTGCCCCGCACCGCCCGCTGAGTACCGGTACTCATGCCCCGGCCCCCTCGCGCCGGGACCATGACGGACGAGCGGGTATGGCGGGACACGGGGCGGGGCGCCTTCCGGCGCCGGTCGAGGGGGACAGCATGAGCCGGTTCATCGGAGTGGTGCTCACGGCGGCGGTACTGGCCGGCGCCCTGACGTTGGCGTACACGTCGGGGGCGCCGGCCTCGTTGTTGCTGGGCGCCGCCGCGGGGGTGCTGAGCCTTCTGTGGCTGCTCCTGCTGCTGACGGTGCCATGGAATCTGTACTTCCGGGCGCACGCGGTGCTGGCCGAGATCGGCGTGAGCCGCTCGAAGGGCCTGGAGGTGGCGAAGGAGCGTGACGCCGAGGCCGCGCGGATCGCACGGCTGATGCTCCGGGTGGCCGTGGCGGGACATGTACTGACCGCCGCCCTGACCGTGGCGGTCACGGCGGCCACGGGAGCCGTGACGGGCTACTGGTTCGCGGGCTTCTTCCTGCTCAGCACGGCCTTCAGGCCGGCCGGCGCCTACTTCGGGCAACTGCGGCGGCGGCTCGGCACCCTGCTGAAGGACGTCACCTTCCCGCGTGACGACGTGCTGGAACTGCGCGAGAGCGTGGCGCGGCTCCGTGCGGGCACGAAGGCCCTGGAGGAGAAGGCGGAGGAGCAGTACCGGGCTCTGGCCGAACTCCGGCGCACCATGGACGCGTCGAACCTCTCCGCTCACGGCCGTGCCGACGACGCCGACCGGAGGATCGCCGCACTCGCGCGTGAATTCGAGTCCACGGTGAACCGCCTGACGGACAACCAGGAGATCATCAGCGGCCTCAAGGCGTTCCTGCGGCTGCTGCGGACGGCCGACGACGCGTCCTGAGCCCCCACGCCGCACTCTTCCCGGGGCTGTCGGCCGCATTTCGGTGGTACGGCCGGGCTCTCACCTCTAACGTGGAAAGCAGAAAGCATCACTATCCATAATGGAAGGCGAGCAGAGCCATGCCGACACTCCCGTGGACCACCCCTGAGCCGCCCCCCTCCGAAGGCACGGCCGTGGTCATGGCCTCGCGCTTCGAGGTCCGCTCCCTGCGCGACGTACCGCGCTTCTTACTGAAGTCCCTGGCCGCCTGGAAGCAGGTACGGTCCGCGCCGGGGGCCTTCGGCGCCTCGCTCGTCGCCCGGCCGTCGAAGCGGGTCTTCTTCACCCTGTCGGCCTGGGAGAGCCGCGAGGCGCTCCACGCCTACGCCAGGACGGAGCCGCACCGCTCGGTCATGACAGGCCTCGGACCGACGATGCGCTCCTCCACGTTCACCTTCTGGGACGTGCCGGTCGACCGGCTGCCGATCAGCTGGGACGAGGCGATGCGGCGCATCGACGAGCAGCGGCACGCCGATGCCGCCGGCCGGGGGAACGAGACGGCCTGACGCCGGGCCGCCCGCCCGCACGCTCCGGAGCGCACCCGCCGGGTACGGGTACGCCTTCCCGCACGCCGCGCCCACGGGCGAACCTGAGGCCTGCCGGCACGGGGCCGGCAGGCCAGGAGGGCGGTCGGTCATGGCTCGTACGCAATCGAGGTGCGGAGCACTCACCCAGAAGGGCACACGCTGCCGGCGGCTGGCGATGAAGGACGCCTCGCGGTGCGACCGGCACCGGGGCGACTGGTCGAAGTACACCGTCGCGAGGCGCAAGGCCCAGGAGAAGGCGGCCCGTCGCCGCGGCTGACCCGGTCCGCACGCCGTCGGCGCCCAGGCACGCGAAAGAGGTGGTTCCGCACCCCTCGTGGGATGCGGAACCACCTCCCCTGGATCGCTCAGCAGGTCACTTCAGGCCGAAGGCCCTGATGATCTCCTGGTCGACGGACAGACCGCCGGGGCCCTCGGCGTGTGCCTTCAGCGAGACCGAGGCCGCGCCCTTGGCGGGGGTCCGCAACTTCACGGTCCACTCCCCCGACACACCCTTGCGCAGCTGCACCGCGCTCCAGGTCGCGCCCTCGTCGTAGCTCACCGACAGGGAGGCCCTGGTGGCCTTCACGGCGCCGTCCAGCCAGTCCTGCGTGCCCGACTCGATGCCGACCTCGACCTGCTGGCCCGCCCTGACGTCGCCGGCCAGGTCGGTGGACACGTCGTAATCCAGCTGGAGCAGCGGGATGTCGGCCCGCTCCGTGCCCTCCGGCAGGGCGCCCGAGACGAAGTTCCACTCGGTGTGCGTGCGCGTCGAGGTCTTCCAGGTGGCCTCGTCCCGCGCCGAGTCGACGACCAGGCGGTAGGGAGCCTTCTCGGCCGACAGGTCCCAGGCGTAACCGGCCCTGCCCACACCCTTCTTGATCAGGGTGTCCCCCTGGTAGAAGGCGAAGGACGTGGTGTCGTACTCGTCCGCGGGCATCGAGCCGGAGTGGCCCTCGCCCGAGTCGGTCCACGGGGTGATGTTGAACTGCACGTCGTTGTTGGACGTACGGAACGGCCCCCAGTAACCGGTGCCCAGCCGGGGGCTCGTCACCGGGGCGAACCAGTCGGCGCGGTAGGTCCTGCCCGCCGAGTAGTCCAGGTCCCCGCTGCGCATCTCGTGCGCGGTGTCGGACGCATCGGCGTTGAGCACCGAGTGGTTCTCGTACCAGAAGGAGTCGCCGGGCAGCGGGTCGACCCACTCGCTGCGGGTGCCCGGGAACTTCTCGTACTCCTCGAAGCCGATGCCGAAGCCGTAGTCCGGGATGTCGTAGCGGTAGCCGCCGCCGAGGACGTCCCGGTGGCCGTAGAAGGTGTTCTCGACCTTCGCCAGCTGCCGGGCCGGGGGCGCGTAGGCCAGCGAACGGTCCGGGACCGCTCCGTCGTGGCGGTCGACGAGGTCGTAGACGTAGCGCGCGAACTTCCGCTGGGCCACGTCGATCCGGGTGCCCTTGCGGGCGGCCTCGATCAGGGACGCGCCCGCGAGCCGCTGCACCGAGGCGACCGGGATCGTGGTCTCCTCGCCGTACGGCACGTAGGAGGACTCCATCAGCACGCCCCGGCCGTCGTTGACGACGAAGAGCGCCGAGGCACCCGCGGCGAGCGCGTTGGCCAGCCGGTCGGCGGGGGCGACGGCGTCGCTGCGCTCGACCACGACCGCCCTGCCCTTGGCGTTCAGGCCCTTGTAGTCGGAGGCCGCGCCGTTCCCGGCGAAGACGGCCCCGAGCTTGCGGTGGCTGTCCTCCGCGACCGGGGACCCGATCTGCGCCGTGACGGGGACGTCACGTCCGCCGGCCGACACGTCGATCGCCTTCTCGCCCTGCCGCCAGCGCGTCAGATAGCTGAAGTCCCCCTCCTCGACCTTCTCGGTGGGGCTCACCCACAGCTGGTCGTAGGAGATCGGCAGGGTGAACGCCTCGCGCTGGACGACACCGTTGGGTGCCGTGCGCGCCATGTCGAGGCGCATCTGCCGCTGCTCGGTCTCCTGGGGGGTGCGCACGGTGACCTTGCGTGCCTCGGAGGCGTCGAGACTGACCGTCACCGGCTTCTCCAGGACGATCTCGGGGGCCATCAGGAAGGCGAGGCCCTGGGAGTCCGCCCGGTCGCCGTCGACGTCGAGGGCGCTCCACGCGGTGTAGTTGCCAGGAGGCAGGCGCAGGGTGGTCTCGCCCGAGAGGTTGACGAGGCTGAGGTTCGGGTCGCCCAGGGCGGCGAGGACCACGGTGCCGTCCGCGGGTTCGCCCGCGCGGTCACGCAGCTGGAGCGTCAGGTCGTAGAGCTCCTGCTCCTTGTGCACGGCGAAGCCGGTGTGGGCCACATTCGTGCCGGCCGCGTCGGTGGCGACGACCTGGCCGGAGAACTGGGTGTCCACCGGGACCTTCGCCGGGTCGATCGACAGGACGGCCTCGGCGGTGGAACCCGCCGGGACGGTCAGCTTCGACGTGGACAGCGTGTACGCGGCCGCGTCCGTGTCCGTCGCCAGGTCCAGCGACACGTCCGAGGCACCGGTGTTGCGGTAGGTGATCGTGCGCTCGGTGACCGGGTCGGCGTCGCTGTGCGGCCAGTCGTACGACGCGACCTCGACGGAGCCCGTGGCCTCGATCGTCGTGTCGATGGCGGCCTTCACGTCGAGCCGGCCGGTGCCCTGCTCGTACGGGGTGTATCCGGGAAGCCGCACCGACGAGCTCATCAGCGCGTCCTTGATCCGCCGGCCTGACCACTCGGGGTGACGCTGCTTCAGGATGGCGGCGGCGCCCGCGACGTGCGGGGTGGCCATCGAGGTGCCGGACATCGACTGGTACATGCCCTCGATACCGGGGACCGACTGCGACGCGGCGGCCTCGATGTCGACGCCGGGTGCGGAGAGGTCGGGCTTCAGGCCGTGCGACCGCGCGAGCGGCCCCATGGAGGAGAAGCCGGCGCGGCCGTCCTGCTTGTCGACGGCGGCGACGGTCAGCGCGCTCGCGGCGGAGCCGGGCGAGCCGATGGTGCCCGCCCCGTAGGCGTTGCCCGCGGCGATCACGAAGAGCGGGCCGCCGTCGGCGGAGAGCGCGTCTACGGCCTGCGCCATCGGGTCGTTGCCGTCGTCCGGGATGCTGGAGCCCAGGCTCATGGAGACGACGTCGGCGCCCTCGGCCTTCGCCCACTCCATGGCTTCGATGATCCCGGAGTCGGCCCCGGAGCCGCCGTCGCTCAGCACCTTGCCGATGATCAGGTCCGCACCGGGGGCGACGCCCTTGGCGGCACCCTCCGATGCCGCGCCGGAGCCCGCGACGGTGGAGGCGACGTGCGTTCCGTGGCCGTTCTTGTCGTCGACCTCCTCACCGGGCACGAAGCTCCTGGACTGCGTGATGCGGTCCTTGACGTCCGGGTGCGTCGCGTCGATGCCCGTGTCCAGGACGGCGACCGTCGTGCCCTTGCCGTCGTAGCCGGCCGCCCAGGCCTGGGGGGCGTTGACCTGCGGCACGGAGTCCTTCAGCGCCGCCTCGACCTTGCCGTCGAGCCAGAGCTTGGCGATCCCGTTGTCCAGCGAACGGCTCTTGTCCGTACGGGAGATGTCGCTCCAGAAGGCGCGGGCCTCGTCCTTGTCGGCCTTGAGCGCCGCCCCGTGCACCGACTCCAGCCGGCGGACGGTCTTGCTGCCGCGGGGGGCGGCGGGCAGCGAACGCGCCTTGCTCGCGGGGTAGGTGGCGATCAGCGGGATGCCGCCGGCCCGCTCGTCGTCGTACCCCATCTCGACCAGGGTCGAGACGTTGAACAGCCGGCGGTCCAGCTTCCCCGCCGCGACGAGGGCGCTCGCCTCGTCGGGGATGACGTAGACGTCCTCCCCGGCCTGCTGCACGTGCACGCCGCCCTCGGCGCCATGGGGACGGTCGACGGTGACGGTGTCCTGGTCGCCCGCACCGTCCGTCCAGTGGACGACGTCGCCCGTGACCAGCGTGATGTCGTAGTCGCGGGCCTCGGGTCCGGGGCGTTCCCCGGCGGTCGACGGCTTCGGAGCGGCGGTCGCGGAACCCGCTGCGGGAAGCATGACGCCGCTCACGAGGGCGACCGAGGTCGCTATGAGCAGAGCCCTGCGTCCCGCGCGAGCGGGTCTCGCCCGGCCGGAAACGGAGGAGAGGGAAAATGTCATGCAGCTGATCTACCGGTAAATCCGGGGCTGCGGACGACTTCCCCCCTGGCGTGAAACCGCCGTGGCGGCAACCCGCCCGGCGCGGTCGGCTGTTGACGGTCGTGTTCAGGCCACCGAGGCGAGCGACGAGCCGTCCTCGTGGTGGATGGGTGTGTGTGCGCCCTTGAGCGGCAGTCCGCTGCCCCCTCGGCGTTCGGCGACGATCTCGGCGGCGATCGAGAGGGCCGTCTCCTCCGGCGTACGGGCGCCGAGGTCCAGCCCGATCGGTGAGTGCAGGGCGGCCAGCCGGCCCTCCGGCACGCCGGCCTCGCGCAGCCGCTCGTTGCGCTCCAGATGGGTGCGGCGCGAGCCCATCGCGCCGACGTAGGCGACCGGCAGCCGCAGGGCCAGTTCCAGCAGCGGGATGTCGAACTTCGGGTCGTGGGTGAGGACGCAGAGCACCGTCCGCGCGTCCACGTCCGTGGTGGCCAGATAGCGATGCGGCCAGTCGACCACGATCTCGTCGGCGTCCGGGAAACGGGCCGCCGTCGCGAAGACGGGCCGGGCGTCGCAGACGGTGACGCGGTAGCCGAGGAAGCGCCCGGCGCGCACCAGTGCCGCTGCGAAGTCGATGGCCCCGAAGACGATCATCCGGGGCGGCGGGACGCTGGACTCGACGAGCAGGCTCAGCGGCTGCCCGCAGCGGGAGCCGTCCGCGCCGACGGTGACCTGCCCCGTGCGCCCCGCGTCGAGCATCGCGCGGGCCTCGGCCGCGGTCGTGCGGTCCAGCTCGGGGTGTCCGCCGAGCCCGCCCTCGTGCGTCCCGTCCGGGTGGACGAGCAGGGGCCGTCCGAGCAGTTCGTCCGGACCCTCGGTCACGCGGGCGACCGCCGCCGCGCGGCCTTGCGCCGCGGCGGCGAACGCGGCGGCGAACACCGGGCGCGCGGGGTCGTCCGCGCGCACCGGTGTCACCAGGATGTCGATGACTCCACCGCAGGTCAGGCCGACCGCGAAGGCGTCGTCGTCGCTGTATCCGAAGCGCTCGCGCACGGTGGTGCCGTCCTCGATCGCCTGCCGGCACAGCTCGTACACCGCACCCTCCACGCACCCACCGGACACCGATCCGACGGCCGTGCCCTCGCTGTCCACGGCGAGGGCCGCACCCGGCTGCCGGGGCGCGCTGCCGCCGACGGCCACCACGGTGGCCACGGCGAACGCGCGGCCCTGCCCGACCCACCGGTGCAGCTCTTCGGCGATGTCCAGCATGGCGTGACTCCTTCTGACTGAGGTGCGCTGGGTGCGGTGACGCGGTGGGCGTCAGGGGCTGACGCCCAGCCAGCTCTCGATGGGGTGCAGGGCGAAGTAGACGAGGAAGACCAGCGTCAGTACCCACATGAAGACGCCGACCTCACGGGCCCTGCCCTGGGCGAGCTTGATGGCCGAGTACGCGATGACGCCCGCGGCGACACCGGTGGTGATGGTGTAAGTGAACGGCATCAGGACCACGGTGAGGAAGACCGGTACGGCGACGGAGCGGTCGCCCCAGTCCACGTGCCGGGCGTTCTGCATCATCATGGCGCCGATGACGACCAGGGCGGCGGAGGCCACCTCGGCCGGCACGATCGCCGTGAGCGGGGTGAAGAAGAGGCAGGCGGCGAAGAAGAGCCCGGTGACGACGGAGGCGAGTCCGGTGCGGGCCCCTTCCCCGACCCCGGTCGCCGACTCGACGAACACGGTCTGGCCGGAACCGCCGGCCACTCCGCCGATCGCACCGCCCGCGCCGTCGATGAACAGGGCCTTGGACAGGCCGGGCATCCGGCCCTTGTCGTCGGCGAGCTTCGCCTCCGTGCCGACACCGATGATGGTGGCCATCGCGTCGAAGAAGCCGGCCAGGACGAGGGTGAAGACGATCATGCCGACCGTCATCACCCCGACATCGCCCCAGCCGCCGAACTCGACGTCCCCGAAGAGCGAGAAGTCCGGTGAGGAGACCGCGCCGCCGCTCAGCTCGGGCGGGCCGCTGCTCCACGCCTTGGGGTCGATGTCGCCGACGGCGTTGACGACGACGGCGGCCAGCGTGCCGGCGACGATGCCGATCAGGATCGCGCCGGGGACGTTCCGGGCCTGGAGCATGAAGATCAGCAGCAGGGTCACGGCGAAGACGAGGACGGGCCAGCCCGCCAGTTCACCGGCCGGACCGAGGGAGAGCGGCGTCGACGTCCCCTGGTGGACGAACCCGGCCTTGACCAGGCCGATGAGGGCGATGAAGAGGCCGATGCCGATGGTGATGCCGTGCTTCAGCGCGAGCGGGATGGCGTTCATGATCAGCTCACGAAGGCCGGTGACGACCAGCAGGCAGATCACCACGCCGTAGACGACGCACATGCCCATGGCCTGCGGCCAGGTCATGGCCGGCGCGACCTGGGAGGCGAGCACCCCGGAGACGCTGAGACCGGCGGCGAGGGCGAGGGGGACCTTGCCGACGAAGCCCATCAGCAGGGTGGTGGCCGCCGCCGCGAAGGCCGTGGCGGTGATCAGGCCCGGCTGGCCGAGCAGCCGGCCCTCGACGTCCTCGCCGCCGAGGATGAGCGGGTTGAGCAGGAGGATGTACGCCATGGCCATGAAGGTCGTGACACCGCCGCGCACCTCGCGCGCGACGGTCGATCCCCGTTCGGATATGTGGAAGTAGCGGTCGAGCCAGGACCGTCCGGCGGGGACGCGCGAGCCGGGGCCCGCGTCCTCCGCTCCGGTCCTGGGTTCCACGGACTGCTGGGTCATGTTGCCTGACTCCCAAGGTTCACAGGGGCACCCGCGTGGAGCTGTCGTGATTGCGGGATTTGGGATGACTGCGAGGCGCACGACCCGGGGGACGGCCCGAGGCGAACTCTTCGTGCGGATGGAGAGGTTGGACTGCAACCGGGGTGGTGCCACGGCGTGCGGGCACCACCCCGGGGGTTCTGGCGGCCCGTCAGGTACCGGTGATGTGCTCGGGGCGCACCGGTGTCCTCTCGAGCGCCAGGCCCGTCGCGTTCCGGATCGCCGCGAGGACGGCCGGCGTGGACGACAGGGTCGGGGCCTCGCCGATGCCGCGCAGCCCGTACGGGGCGTGGTCGTCGGCGAGTTCGAGCACGTCGACCGGGATGGTCGGGGTGTCGAGGATGGTGGGGATGAGGTAGTCGGTGAAGGACGGGTTGCGCACCTTCGCCGTCTTCGGATCGACGATGATCTCCTCCATGACGGCCACGCCCAGTCCCTGGGTGGTGCCGCCCTGGATCTGGCCCTCTACCGACAGCGGGTTGAGTGCCTTGCCGACGTCCTGGGCGCAGGCCAGTTCGATGACCTTGACCAGGCCGAGTTCGGTGTCGACCTCCACGACCGCGCGGTGTGCGGCGAAGGAGTACTGGACGTGGCCGTTGCCCTGGCCCGTGCGCAGGTCGAAGGGCTCGGTGGGACGGTGGCGCCACTCCAGCTCGATGTCGACGGCCTCGTCCTCCAGCACCTCGGCCAGCGGGGCGAGCACCTCCCCCGCGTCGGTGACGACCTTGCCGCCCTCCAGCAGGAGTTCGGCGGTGGCCCAGGCGGGGTGGTACGTCCCGAACTTCCGGCGGCCGATCTCCAGGACCCTTTCCCGGACGGCCTCGCAGGAGTGCTTCACCGCGCCGCCCGTGACGTACGTCTGGCGGGACGCGGAGGTGGACCCGGCGGAGCCGACCTGGGTGTCGGCCGGGTGGATGGTCACCTGGCTGACGCCCAGCTCGGTGCGGGCGATCTGGGCGTGGACGGTGACTCCGCCCTGCCCGACCTCGGCCATCGCGGTGTGCACGGTGGCCACCGGTTCGCCGTTGATGACCTCCATCCGCACCCGGGCGGTGGAGTAGTCGTCGAAGCCCTCCGAGAAGCCGACGTTCTTCAGCCCGACGGCGTAGCCGACGCCGCGTACGACGCCTTCGCCGTGCGTGGTGTTGGACAGCCCGCCGGGAAGCGCGCGTACGTCGACGGAGCTTCCCTCGGCGTCGGCCGAGAGCCACTGCCGCTCGGGGGGCATGGGGCGGGCCTTGACGCGGCGCAGCAGCTCGGCCACCGGAGCCGGCGAATCGACGGGCTGCCCGGTGGGGAGCAGGGTGCCCTGCTCCATGGCGTTCAGCTGCCGCAGTTCGACCGGGTCCATGTCGAGCGCGGCGGCGAGCTTGTCCATCTGTGCCTCGTAGGCGAAGCACGCCTGGACCGCGCCGAAGCCGCGCATGGCGCCGCAGGGAGGGTTGTTCGAGTAGAGGGCGATCGCCTCGATGTCGACGTCCTCGACGGCGTACGGGCCGACCGCGAGCGAGGAGGCGTTGCCGACGACGGCCGGTGACGCGGAGGCGTAGGCGCCGCCGTCCAGCACGATCCGGCACTTCATGTGGGTGAGCTTGCCGTCCTTGGTGGCCCCGTGCTCGTAGTGGAGCTTCGCGGGGTGGCGGTGGACGTGGCCGAAGAAGGACTCGAAGCGGTTGTAGACCATCTTCACGGGCTTGCCGGTACGCAGCGCGAGCAGGCAGGCGTGGATCTGCATCGACAGGTCCTCGCGTCCGCCGAAGGCTCCGCCGACCCCGGAGAGCGTCATGCGGACCTTGTCCTCCGGGAGGCCGAGGACGGGGGCGATCTGGCGGAGGTCGGAGTGCAGCCACTGGGTGGCGACGTACAGCTCGACGCCGCCGTCCTCGGAGGGCACGGCGAGGCCGGACTCGGGGCCGAGGAAGGCCTGGTCCTGCATGCCGAAGACGTAGTCACCGGTGACGACGACGTCGGCCCGCGCCGCCGCCGCGTCGGCGTCCCCGCGGATGATGGGCTGGCGGTGGACGATGTTCGGGTGCGGGACGTGTCCGATGTGGTGGTCGGTGCGGCCCTCGTGGACCAGGACCGCGCCGGGGGCGGTCGCGGACGCCTCGTCGGTGATGACGGGCAGCTCGGCGTAGTCGATCCTGATCTTCGCGGCGGCGCGGCGCGCGGTCTCGGGGTGGTCGGCGGCGACGAGCGCCACCGGCTCCCCGTGGTGGCGGACCTTGCCGTGGGCCAGGACGGGCGTGTCCTGGATCTCCAGGCCGTAGTTCTTCATCTCGGCGGGCAGGTCGTCGTAGGTCAGGACGGCGTACACACCGGGGGTGGCGAGGGCCTCGCCGATGTCGATCGACCGGATCTCGGCGTGCGCGACGGTGGAGCGCAGCGTGTGGCCCCACAGCATGTCCTCGTGCCACATGTCCGAGGAGTAGGCGAACTCGCCGGTGACCTTGAGGGTGCCGTCGGGGCGCAGGGTGGACTCACCGATGCCGCCCGGGGTGGTGGACCCCTGGGTGATCTTGGTGGGGGTGCCGGCCGGTACGGTCGCGGCTCGTGGACGCAGGGCCATGGCTATCGCACCGTCTCTTCCTGACGGGCGGCGGCGAGGCGGACCGCGTCGAGGATCTTCTCGTAACCGGTGCACCGGCAGAGGTTGCCGGAGAGTGCCTCGCGGATGTCCTGGTCGGACGGGGAGGGCGTCGTCTCCAGCAGCTCGTCGGCGGCGACCAGCAGGCCGGGGGTGCAGAAGCCGCACTGCACGGCGCCCGCGTCGATGAACGCCTGCTGGACCGGGGAGAGTTCGGCCGCATCCGCGCTCTGCGCGTCGGTGGGCCTGGCCTGCCACCGCTGTGCGGCGTCCAGCGAGGTGCCGCAGGCGCCGGTGGCGCAGCCGGTGCCGGGGTGGGCGTCGTCGCGGTGCCTGGCGTAGTCGGCGAGACCCTCGACGGTGACGACCTCGCGGCCCTCCGCCTGGCCTGCGGCGACGAGACAGGAGCAGACGGGCACACCGTCGAGGCGGACCGTGCAGGAGCCGCATTCGCCCTGCTCACAGGCGTTCTTGGAGCCGGGAAGCCCCATGCGCTCGCGCAGGACGTAGAGGAGGGACTCGCCCTCCCAGACGTCGTCGGCCTCCTGCCGGCGGCCGTTGACCGTGAAGTTGACTCGCATGATCAAGCAGCTCCTTCGAGGGTGCGGTCCGCTCCGCGGTACTGCTCCCAGGTCCATCCCAGCGTGCGCCGGGCCATGATGCCGACGGCGTGCCGGCGGTAGGCGGCTGTTCCCCGTACGTCGTCGATGGGGTTGCAGGCCCCGGCGGCGAGCTGGGCGAACTGCTTGGCCACGGAAGGGGTGATGACCTTTCCGTTCTCCCAGAAGCCGCCCTCCTCCAGCGCCGCGTTGAGGAAGTCCTCGGCCTCCTTCGCCCGGACCGGGGTCGGGGCTGCGGAGCCGATGCCGGTGCGCACGGTGCGGGTCTCCGGGTGGAGGGCGATGCCGAAGGCGCAGACGGCGATGACCATCGCGTTGCGGGTGCCGACCTTGGAGTACTGCTGCGGGCCGTCGGCCTTCTTGATGTGCACGGCCCGGATCAGCTCGTCCGGGGCGAGGGCGTTGCGCTTGACGCCGGTGTAGAACTCGTCGACCGGGATCATCCGCGTCCCCCGTACGGACGCGGCCTCGATCTCGGCGCCGGCGGCGAGCAGGGCGGGGTGGGCGTCCCCGGCGGGCGAGGCGGTGCCCAGGTTGCCGCCGACGCCGCCGCGGTTGCGGATCTGCGGCGAGGCGACGGTGTGCGAGGCGAGCGCCAGACCGGGGAGCTCGGCCCGCAGGTGCTCCATGATCGCGCTGTACGGCACGGAGGCGCCGAGGCGGACGGCGTCCCGGCCGACCTGCCACTCGGACAGCTCACCGATGCGGTTCAGGTCCATGAGGTGTCCGGGCCGCCTGTGGTCGAAGTTGATCTCGACCATCACGTCGGTGCCACCCGCGATGGGCACAGCCGTCGGGTGCTCGGCCTTGGCGGCGAGCGCCTCCTCCCAGCTGGCGGGGCGAAGGAAGTCCATGAGTGGCTCTCTTCTTCTCAATCGGGTCGTTCGGCTGGGCTGGGGACGGCCGGCCCTCGGGGATCGTTCCTGTGATGTTCACGCGGTGTGTGGCCCAGTACACAAGCCTTGCTCCACTCGGTGCAGTCACCGAAACCATGAAGGAATTGGCTGGTCCCCGTCCCCGTCTTGTAGATTCGAACGAATGGCGGGCACCCGTAACCTCACCGCAATTCACAGGTGACCTCCGCCGCCCCCCTGACCGACGAAGAGAACGGCGGCGATCGACGATGCGGCTGCGCGCACTGCTGGACACCGAGGCGCTGGGCCTGCAGCTGCTCGGCGGCGAGGACGAGCTGGACCGTCCGGTGCGGGGCGTGATGACGACCGACCTGCGCGACCCCAGCCGGTACCTCTCGGGCGGGGAGCTGGTCCTCACGGGGCTGGCGTGGCGACGGGACTCGTCGGACACGGAGCCGTTCGTACGGATCCTGGCGAACGCCGGGGTGGCCGGCCTGGCGGCGGGTGAGGCGGAGCTCGGCGCCGTACCGGACGATCTGATCGAGTCGTGCCTGCGTCACCGGCTCCCGCTCTTCGCGGTCGACGAGACCGTGGCCTTCGCGACGATCACCGAGCACGTGGTGCGCCAGGTGTCCGGCGAGCGGGCAGGTGACCTCGCGGCCGTCGTCGACCGCCACCGCAGGCTGATGACGTCGGGCCCGGCGGGGGGCGGTCCCGAGGTCGTCCTGGATCTGCTCACCTCCGACCTGGACCTGCGCGCGTGGGTCCTCTCGCCCACCGGCCGGCAGATCGCCGGGGCGGGCGAGCCGCTGCCGCCCCGGGCCGGCGCGGAGCTCGCGGGGAAGCACCTCGCGGCGACCCGTACCGGCCGCCCCGGGCCGCACCGGGCGGAGGTGGGCGGCACGGTCTACTCGCTGTTCCCGGTCCGTCACACGGGCCGGGCGGTGGACCGGGACCGCGATGTGCGTGAGTCCGTGCTGTCGGAGTGGGTGCTGGCCGTGGCGGCCGACGCGGGCGACTGGCCGGCTGCCCGGCTTGATCTGCTCCAGGGCGTCACCCAGCTGATCGCGGTCGAGCGGGACCGGCGTGACGCGGCCCGCTCCGTACGCCGCAGGCTCGCCCAGGAGGTCCTGGAGCTGGTCCAGACGGGCGCCGCCCCGGCGGAGATCTCCGCGAGGCTGCGGGTGGCCGCCCCTGTCCTCCTGCCGGGCCTCGGCACCGCCCCCCACTGGCAGGTCGTGGTGGCCAGGGTGGAGTGGGCGCAGGACACGGGGCTTCCGGGCGGCCCGGCCGCGCAGGCCCTGCTGGAGGAGATCCTGGTCGACCCGGCGGTGGCGGGCCCCGAATCGGCCGACCGCATCGCCGTGGCGCACACGGGCGAGGAGGCCATCGCCCTCGTCCCGCTCACCGCGCTTCCCCGGGCCGATGCCCCGGGCGGGCCGGGGGACCCGGAGTCCGCGGAGGGGTCCGGTGCCCCGGAGGGGCAGGACACCGCGCTGCACGCCGACGCGCTGCTCGACACCGTCCGGGCCCCGCTCTCCGCCGGTCTCGCGGACGACGGCCGCCTGACACTGGGTGTCAGCGCCGCCGTCCATTCGGCCGAAGGGCTGCGCGGGGCGCTGGAGGAGGCCCGGCACGCCCGCAGGGTCGCCGCGGCCCGTCCGGGCCCGGTCTGCGCGGCCGGCCACCACGAACTCGCCTCGCACGTCCTGCTGCTCCCGTTCGTGCCGGACGACGTCCGCCGCGCCTTCACCGCCCGGCTCCTGGACCCGCTGCGCGACTACGACCGCCGCCACCGCGCGGAGCTCATCGAGACGCTGGAGGCATTCCTGGACTGCGACGGCTCGTGGACCCGCTGCGCGGCCCGGCTGCACCTGCACGTCAACACACTGCGCTATCGCGTCGGACGTATCGAGCAGTTGACGGGACGTGACCTTTCGCGGCTCGAGGACAAGCTCGACTTCTTCCTCGCCCTGCGCATGAGCTGACTTCCCGGCACCATCAGGGCCCGGCCGGGTTCCAGCCGATTGTGAAATCTTTCACCTGACATCGATCCGACCCCTTGGCCCCGCGTGCCATTCCGTGCTGAGATGCGCCCAGACCCAGGCCGACCGTCATTCGCCGGTCGGCCTCCACAGCTCGACGGCGCGCTCGGGGAGGGCAACGTGGCGCATACCGCCATGTCTGGTTCCGGAACGACAGCAGATGACGATCCGCCGCTCCAGACAGCGGTATGGCGGCTGCGCTCACGCGCCTGCTGGACGGACGCCGCCGCACTCCTCGAACCCCACGCGGCCACCGACCACGCCGCCGCGCTGCAGCGCACGTCCCTGCTGACGGAGCGGTGCCTCTACACCGGCACAGGCTGGACCGACGCCGAGGACGCGCTGCGCACCGCCGAGGCCCTCGCCCACGACGACTCCGAGCGCGGGGCCGCGGCGTGCGAGCGCGGTTACCTCGCCTACGCCTCGACGCTGCTCGGGGCGCGCGACCGGGCCGACGAGGCGAGCGTGGCCCTCAGCAGGGCCGCGGCGCTGCTCTCACCCGCCGCTCCCGGCCGCCCCCTGCTGGACTTCCGCCGGGGTCTCATCGCCCAGAACATCGCCGACTCACCGCAGTCCGCCCGCGCCGCCTACCGCAGGGCGCACGCCGGAGCCACCGCCCAGGGTGACGAGCTGCTGCTCTCCTTCACCTGGCGCCATCTCGCCTCGCTCGCCCTGCGTGAGGGCGAGCTCGCCGAGGCGCGGCACGGCTTCGCGGAGTCGCTGCGGATAAGGGAGGAGCTGGGCTATCTCGTCGGCACGGCCCCTGCGCTCATCTCGCTCGCGGACGCCGAGGCGGAACCCGAGGCGGCGGCCCGGCTGCGCGCCGAGGCCGGCCGGCTGTTCCGGCTGCTCGGCGGCGTCCCGACCTGGCTGGCGCCCCGGCTGGAGCCGCCTGCCCCGGAGACCGTCGAGGCGAACTGACCGCCGCGACGGGCCACCCGGGAAGTACGCCGCCGGGCCCGGGCCCCGGAGCGGCCCGGGCCCGGCTCCTCGGTCAGCCGTCCGCGCCGTTGAAGTGTTCGCGTACGAGTGACTGCACCACGGCGAGGTCCCGGGCGATGAGCGCGTCCAGCAACGCGGTGTGCTGCGAGGCGTCGGCGAGAAGGTCGGCACGGCGGGCGGCGGGGCCGCTGACCAGGGGCCACTGGGAGCGGCGGTGCAGGTCGTCGGCGACCGTCACGAGTTGCTGGTTGCCGGAGAGCGCGAGCACGGCACGGTGGAAGGCCCGGTCGCTCTCCGCGTAGCCCGCGCGGTCCCCTAGGGCCGCGACGGCGACCGTGGCGTCGGCCAGCGGACGCAGGGCACACCAGCCGGCGGCCGGGACCGTGCGGGCGAGCCGTAGTACGACGGGGATCTCCAGCAGCGCCCGCACCTCCGCGAGCTCCGCCAGATCGCGGGGGCCGCGCTCGCTGACCCTGAATCCCCGGTTCGGCACGACCTCGACGGCGCCCTCGGCGGCCAGCTGCTGCATCGCCTCGCGCACCGGGGTCGCCGACACGCCGAAGCGGGCGCCGAGCGCAGGGGCGGAGTAGACGTGGCCGGGGGTCAGCTCCCCGTCGACGAGGGCAGCACGCAGGGCGTCCAGTATCTGGCCACGCACGGAGTGCCGCTGGACGCCTCGGGGCGCGGGCGGCTCACCGTGCGTGTGCTCGCCGCGCGCCTGTTCGGGTACCCGGACGTCGGGCGGGGTCCCCGGGGACGCGTGCGGCCGCGCGCCCTCACGCGCTCTGCCCTGCTCCACGGGCTCCTCCTCGCACTGGCGGGCCGGATCGCGTGCGCCGGGCCCCGTGTGCACGATAGGCGGAGCGGGCCGCAGTTCAAACATCGATCACTTCGGGTAAGGTAAGGCTTACCTGCAAAGTTCCGTGAATCGGTGGTCCCCGTATGACCGTGCCCGCGCTGCTCACCGCCACCGCCCCGTCCCCGCTGACGGCGGCGTACACCCGTCTGGCCGAAGTCTTCCCCGGTCTGCGCGCCGAGGTGCTCGCCGACGACACGGCGGCCCCCTCGGGTCCCGGCTGGGTCGGCGCCGGCGAGCTCGCGGCGGGCGGCGCGGCGCTGGACGAGTTCCTCGCCTGGGACGCGGCGCAGGTGCGGCGGGACTACGGCACCGAGGCCCGCCCCGACGTGGTCGCGAGTTTCGGGCTGCACCGCTACGCCTGGCCCGCCTGCCTCCTGGTGACCCTTCCGTGGTTCACCCACCGCCGGGTGCCGCGCATCCCGGTGGAGGACGTCTCCTTCCACCGGGGCCTCGGCCATCTGACCCTCCGCGTGAGCGAATTCGCCTGCCTGCCCGACGACCCTGCGGCCACGCGGCCGGGCGCCCGGATCGTCCAGGACGAGGCCGCGCTGCGCACGGAGGTCCTGGACGCCGTGGCCCAGCACATCGGACCGGTGCTCGACGGCTTCCAGCCGCGCATGCGGCGCGGGAAGCGGGCCCTGTGGGGCATGGCGACCGACGAGATCGTCGAGGGCCTCTGGTACGTCGCCCATCTCCTCGGCGAGGAGAGCCGCGCGATGAGGGAGCTGGAGCTCCTGCTGCCCGGCACCACCAAGCCGTACGTGGGCACCGCCGGCTTCCGTGAACTGACCGGCCCTGACGGCGAAGCACTGCCCACGCGCGACCGGGCCAGCTGCTGCATGTTCTACACCCTGCGGCCCGAGGACACCTGCGTCACCTGCCCCCGCACGTGCGATGCGGACCGTATCCGGAAGCTGACCGCCGCCTCCTGAACCGTACGGCGGCTCACACCACCCTGCCGGGCGACCACAATTCGAATGCAACTCGGCTTCACCGTGCGGCCGTTCGAAAAGATTCCGCCTATCGATGAGCCCGGTCACCCCAATGGCGTTCACTTGCCCCGAAACCCCCTGAGCGGCCCGGTATTTCCGTCACGATGGCGCCCGAAACGCCCTACGTGACGCAAGGGACCGCGCATGAGACTGACCGACATATCGCTTGACTGGCTGCTTCCGGGCGCCGTGCTGCTCGTGGGGGTCATGGCGGCGGTGACGGTGGTCGCGCGCGGAAAGCGCGCCGCTGAGAAGGCCGCGGCCGACGACAGCTGGGAACGCAGCGAGGAGCGCCGCCGACGCAAGGAGGCGCTCTACGCCACCGCCTCGTACGTCCTGCTGTTCTGCTGCGCCGCTGTCGCCGCCGCCCTCTCCTTCCACGGGCTCGTCGGCTTCGGCCGGCAAAACCTCAGCCTCTCCGGGGGCTGGGAGTACCTCGTGCCCTTCGGCCTCGACGGGGCCGCGATGTTCTGCTCCGTGCTCGCGGTCCGTGAGGCCAGCCACGGCGATGCCGCGCTGGGCTCCAGGCTGCTGGTGTGGACGTTCGCCGGTGCCGCCGCCTGGTTCAACTGGGTGCACGCACCGCGCGGCATGGACCACGCGGGCGCGCCGCACTTCTTCGCGGGCATGTCGCTCTCGGCGGCCGTCCTCTTCGACCGCGCGCTGAAGCAGACCCGCCGAGCAGCGCTTCGCGAGCAGGGCCTGGTGCCCCGCCCGCTGCCGCAGATCCGGATCGTGCGGTGGCTGCGCGCCCCCAGGGAGACCTTCGGCGCCTGGTCGCTGATGCTCCTGGAGGGCGTACGCACCCTGGACGAGGCGGTGGACGAGGTGCGCGAGGACCGCCGCGAGAAGGAACAGGACCGGCACCGCCGGAGGGACCAGGCGAAGCTGGACCGGGCCCACATCAAGGCCCTGAACCGGCAGAACCGGGTCTGGACACGCGGCGGCCGCACCGGTGGCCAGGTGGACGTCCAGGCCATCGCCCCCGCTTCGGGAGGCGGCCCACCGGCCGTCGCGGAGCCTGCCATAACAGAGCCGGGACAACTGCCTCTACGCCCCCGGCCATCCCTGCAAGCCGTGAACGGCTCGAACTCCAGGAGTACTTCGGCACAGACCACGAGCGGTGAGACCGCGACCGTCGACCTCACCGCCGAGGACGACACCCAAGCCCTGCCCCGGCTCGACTCGCTGGAGCAGAAGCTCAAGGATCTGGAGCAGCAGTTCGGCTGAGCCTCAGGCTCTCCGGCCGTGCAGTTCGAACCAGACCACCTTGCCCAGCGCCTGGGCCATGACTCCCCAGGAGTCCGCCAGGCTCTGGACGAGGAGCAGCCCCCTGCCGTGCGTACCGTCGTCGGCGTTCGGTACGTACGGCGCGGGCTCCTGTCCCGTGACGAAGTCGCGGACCTCCACCCGCAGTCGCGCGGGTGCGGAGGTCACGGTGACCACGGCGCCGTTCCTCGTGTGGATGAGCGCGTTCGTCACCAGTTCACTGAGGAGGAGCTCCGCCACTTCGGTCTCCTCCGGCGGTCGGCGGTAGCGCAGGAACTCCCGTAAGGCGCTCCGCACCTCCCCGACCCCCGACAGGTCGGCGTTCCCGAGTCTGCGGTGCAGCCGCACCGCCGGACTCTCCTGTCGCTTCGTCATGTCCCCCGTGCGCACGCTGAATCGGTCTCCTTCGGTTCCGTTTCGACCCGTCATGTCTCGAACGCCCACACGCAATGCATTCCCCACGGGAGTGCGGTCACGCTTCCCAGGCGTCGGCACATGAACGGGCCGTCACGGACCACGATCGGGCGGCCGGAACATTACGAATTTCTACTCACGGTTAACTTCCAGAAAATTCACAAGAGTTGGCGTTGACGGATGGGGATCTACGCGCGTCATCATAGGAGTCATGCGAATCCCCCCACGGATCACCACGCTCGGCGGCGTCGCCGCCCTCATGTCCGTCCTCTTCGTCGGCGGACCGGTCTCCGCCTCGGCCGCGGCCCCCTCGGCCGCCGCGGTCGGCAGCGTCTGCTACTCCGCGCTGCCGTCCCAGGCCCACGACACGCTCGACCTCATCGAGGCGGGCGGCCCGTTCCCGTACGACCAGGACGGCACCGTCTTCCAGAACCGGGAAGCGCTGCTGCCCAGCCAAGGCACCGGCTACTACCACGAGTACACCGTCATCACTCCGGGTTCCTCGGACCGCGGCGCCCGCCGGATCGTGACGGGCGAGGCGGTCGAGGAGGACTACTACACCGCCGACCACTACGAGTCCTTCGACCTGGTCGACCACGACTGCTGACCAGGCACTCCCCCGGTCCGGTCCGCGCCGTAGTCCCCCACCTGCGGCGCGGGCCACCGGACCGCTGACAGGCGAGGCGCGACCCGCGCCCCCGACCGGACCGCCCACCGGGCCGCCGACCCCGGGGCGACCCGGGGGGCCGCCGCCGGCCGCCCCGGGGAACGCGCTTGTACGCTCCACGCATGACCGTGACCTATGTGATCGACGGCTCCGGGATCACCGGCCTGGAGAGCTTCTGGGACGCGATCGGGGAGGCGGTGAACGGCCCCGGCGGCTACTTCGGCCGAAACCTCGACGCGTTCGCGGACTGCCTGAGCGGTGGTTTCGGCACCCCGGACGACGGTGTGTTCGTCATCGAGTGGCACGACCACGCCCACTCCGCCCGCGCGCTGGGCCACGAGGAGACCGCACGCCGGCTGGAGCGGCTCCTCCCGCGCGTGCACCCCACGAACCGGACGCGCGTCGAGGCGGAACTGGCCGATGCCCGGGCGGGACGCGGGCCGACGCTCTTCGACGAGCTGGTGGAGATCATCACCGGACGGACCGCTCCCGGCACCCTGCGCCTCGTGTGAGCCGTACCCCCGTCACCGCCCGCGTGCCGCGGGCGCGTACCACGGCCGCTCAGGGGCGCGGCACGTTGCGGAGGTTGGAGCGGGCCATCTGGAGCATCCTGCCGACCCCGCCGTCCAGCACGATCTTGCTGGCGGAGAGGGCGAAGCCGGTGACCATGTCGGCGCTGATCTTCGGCGGGATGGAGAGGGCGTTGGGGTCCGTGACGACATCGACGAGCGCGGGCCCCTTGTGCTTGAAGGCGTCCTTGAGCGCGCCCTCCAGCTGCTTGGGCTTCTCGACCCGTACACCGTAGGCGCCCGCGGCCCGCGCGATCGCGGCGAAATCGGGGTTCTTGTTGGTCGTCCCGAACGACGGCAGCCCTGCCACCAGCATCTCCAGCTCGACCATGCCGAGGGAGGAGTTGTTGAAGAGGACGACCTTCACCGGCAGGTTGTACTGGACGAGCGTGAGGAAGTCGCCCATCAGCATGGTGAATCCACCGTCGCCGGACATCGACACGACCTGGCGGTTCCGGTCGGTGAACTGGGCGCCGATCGCCTGCGGCAGCGCGTTGGCCATCGAGCCGTGGCTGAAGGAGCCGATCACCCTGCGCCGCCCGTTGGGCGTGAGATAGCGCGCGGCCCAGACGTTGCACATGCCGGTGTCCACGGTGAACACGGCGTCTTTGTCGGCCAGTTCGTCGAGGACCGAGGCGACGTACTCCGGGTGGATCGGGACGTGCTTCTCGACCTTCCGGGTGTAGGCCTTCACCACGCCTTCGAGCGCGTCGGCGTGCTTCTTGAGCATCCGGTCCAGGAATTTGCGGTCGGTCTTGACCTTCACCCGCGGCAGGATGGCGCGCAGCGTCTCGCGCACGTCGCCCCAGACGGCCAGATCGAGTTTGGACCTGCGGCCCAGGTGTTCGGGGCGGACGTCGACCTGGACGATCTGCACATCGGTGGGCAGGAAGGCGTTGTACGGGAAGTCGGTCCCCAGCAGGATCAGCAGATCGCACTCGTTGGTCGCCTCGTACGCCGCCCCGTAGCCGAGCAGCCCGCTCATACCGACGTCGTACGGATTGTCGTACTGGATCCATTCCTTGCCGCGCAGTGCGTGGCCGACCGGGGCCTTGACCCGCTCCGCCAGCTCCATCACCTCGGCGTGCGCGCCCGCCGTGCCGCTCCCGCAGAAGAGCGTCACCCGTTTGGCCTCGTCGATCATGCGGCAGAGCTTCTCGATCTCCTCGTCGCCCGGCTTCACGGAGGGCCTCGAGGTGACCAGTGCGTGCTCGATCGACTTCTCCGGGGCCGGCTGCGACGCGATGTCGCCCGGCATCGAGACGACACTCACCCCACCGCGGCCGATCGCGTGCTGGATCGCCGTCTGGAGCAGACGCGGCATCTGCTGCGGGTTGGAGATCATCTCGTTGTAGTGGCTGCACTCCTGGAAGAGCAGCTCGGGATGGGTCTCCTGGAAGTAGCCGAGGCCGATCTCGCTGGAGGGGATGTGGGAGGCGAGGGCGAGAACCGGGGCCATCGAGCGGTGGGCGTCGTACAGGCCGTTGATGAGGTGGAGGTTGCCCGGCCCGCAGGACCCGGCGCAGGCGGCGAGGGTGCCCGTGACCTGGGCCTCGGCGCCCGCCGCGAAGGCGGCGGTCTCCTCGTGCCTGACCTGGATCCACTCGATGGCGGCGTTACGCCGGACGGCGTCGACCACGGGGTTGAGGCTGTCGCCGACGACGCCGTACAGCCGCTTGACCCCCGCCCGCACGAGGATGTCGACGAACTGTTCCGACACGTTCTGCTTGGCCATGGGTTCCGCACCCTCTCTGCCTCCGGCTGCATCTGCACTCCATCAACCCACGACGTGAGCCGTTACGCCTCCCAGACCGCCGCGCTCGTGCGGTCGTCGGCGTGACCCTTGGCCCGGAGCTGGGTGTCGGCGAGGTAGGCGGGAAGCCCCGGTGGGCCCCCGGCCGTCCAGCGCCGGGCCAGTTCCCCGGCGAGCGCGGGCTCCTCGCGCATGGGCTCGGCCAGGCCGTTCCCGCAGAGCAGGAGGGTGTCCCCCGGCCGGGCGACGGAGGCCCGGAATCTGAACGGCTCGGCGGGTGCCGGCGCCGGCTCCCCGGCGTACGGGGAACGGGGCGTGGTGATCTGGAGATCCATCGTCAGCCGGTCGCCGCCCGGGCCGGCCTCGCTCGTCGCGGTCCCGCTCGGGGGGAGCACCGGGTCGAGGTCCTGCCACACACCGTCGCGGAGCCGGAAGAGGCCTCCGGAGCCGACACCGAAGAAGACGCGGGTCCGGCACTCCGGGTCGGCGGGGAGCAGCAGACAGCGCAGGTCCGCGCTGTAGGCGGACGGTTCGAGGCCGAGTTCGGCGGCGCGTGCGCGCAGCTTGCCGTAGGTCCGGTCGGTGAGGCGGTGCAGGCCCGACTTGAGGTCGCCCCTGCGCCCCGCCCTTATGTCGTCGGAGAGCCGGGCGTGACTCCGGGCGACGGCTCCGCCGATCCAGCGGCAGGCGTCGGCAGCGGCGAGAGGGGCCTGTCCCTCGCCCCGGACGCCGCCGGCCACGGCGACCAGGACCAGGGCGCCGTCCCCGGTGCCGAAGCGGGCGGTGAGCAGGGCGTCCCGCCGGGGTTCGCCGCGGAAGCGAGCCGAGTCCCCGCGCACGGACGCGGCCCGCAGGGTGTACGTCCCGTGGCGCGCGCCGTCGAGGACCGTGTCGGGTACGAGGGCGTCGAGGTCCTCGGGCCCGGAGGCGGGCAGGGCGGCGGGCTCCGCCGCGTAGGTGGGAGGCCGGTCCCCGACGTGGCCGACGACGGGGCGCGGCGGGTCGGCGGGTGGCTCGGGGGGCGCGACCGTCGGCGGTTCGGGAGGCGGTGCGGCGGGGGCCCGTACGGCGAAGGTGCGTGGTGACCGGGGACCGGCGGGGGCCTCCCAGGGGGCGGGGCCGAACGCGGTGCGTCCCTGGAGCGGGGGCGCCTGCGAAGGTGCCTGCTCCGCCGTCGGCCGTGCCCCGCGATCCGCCGCCGGGTCCTGCGGTGACAGCGGCTCCCGGCCCGCCGGAGGAGCCGTCAGCCCTCGCGCGTCCGGGCCGGCCGGCGGGGCCGCCCGCGGCCGTCGGGGATCCGGCAGCGGCACCGCCGTGACCGGGTGAACGTCCTCTCGCGCCGCCTCGCCCACGGCACCCACGGCGTCCGACGCGGAGTCGAAGCGGTCGTCGAGGCTGTCGGCCGCGCCGCTCGGTCCGGTGTCCGGCGCGGTCTCGTCGTACAGCCGGCGCCACCACTCGTCCTCGTGGGCGGCGGGCCTCTCCCCCTGCTGGCTCATGCCCATAGTGTCGACCGCCCGGGGCGTACGAAACCGGGTCATCCCGAAAAAGTGGCTCGGACATGGGTCCACGCGAAGACCCGCCGAGCGTCCCCACCCCCCACGGGAAGGTCGCTCGGCGGGCCGGTCCGCGGGCCCAGTCCGCCGCCCGTGGGGCGAGCGGTACTGCGGTGCCGCCAGATTGCCAGAGGGGCGGGCGCTACGGGCATGATGGCCCGGGCGGGTTTACGCCGTGGCCGGTTCCCGCCACGTCACACCCCGTCCGACGAGCGCGGGAACGCGCGAGCACCGATCCGGGGAGGGCCGAGCATGCTGTCAGCGATAGGTCTCGACGAGAGACAGGAAGCGACCTACAGGGCGCTGGTCGCGGCCGGGGCCGCGGAACTCTCCGATCTCTCCCGCCGGCTGGCCCAGCCGGAGGCCGACACGGAACGCGCGCTGCGCCTGCTGGAGCAGCAGGGGCTCGTGGCCCAGTCGTCGTCGAGGGCGGACCGCTGGGTCGCGGCACCGCCCGGGGTCGCGCTGGGCGCACTGCTCACGCAGCAGCGCCACGAACTGGAGCAGGCCGAGCTGGCCTCGGCCCTGCTGGCGGAGGAGTACCGGGCGGAGGCGGCCGAGCCCGCCGTGCACGACCTCGTGGAGGTCGTGACGGGCGCGAGCGCGGTGGCCCACCGCTTCCACCAGATGCAGCTGGGCGCCACCTCGGAGGTGTGCGCCCTGGTCACGGGGAAGCCCATCGCGGTGACCGGGATGGAGAACGAGTCCGAGGAACGCGCGTCGATGCGGGGCGTCTCCTACCGCGTGGTCGTCGAGCGGGACGTGCTCTCGCTGCCGTCGGGGATCGTGGAGCTGTCGGCGGCGCTCGGCCGCGACGAGCAGTGCCGGGTGGTCGACCGCGTGCCGACGAAGCTGGTCGTCGCCGACGCCGCGCTGGCCATGGTGCCGCTGACGGGCCGCGGCGCCGAGCCCGCCGCCCTGGTGATCCACGCCAGTGGGCTGCTGGAGTCCCTCATGGGTCTCTTCGAGGCGGTGTGGCGGGACGCCATGCCGTTGCGGCTGGGCGGCGAGGGCATCAGCGAGGAGAACGGCCCGGGAGCTGATCCGACCGACCTGGAGATCCTCTCGCTGCTGCTGGCGGGGCTGACGGACGCGAGCGTGGCGAAGCAGCTGGATCTGGGCCTGCGGACCGTGCAGCGACGGGTGAAGGGGTTGATGGAGCTCACCGGCGTCACCACCAGGCTGCAGCTGGGCTGGCACGCGTACGAACGCGGCTGGGTGGCCCGCGCCCCGCGCTGACCGTCCCGGCCGTGGCTTCGGGCCCCGGGCGGGCCCGCGCTGACGGGCGGGACGCGGCGGACTCCGGCACGCTGGTCGAATGAGTGTGTGGCAGCTCGTCGCCGTCGGGGCGCTGATGCTGCTCGGCCTGGTCGGCGTGCTGGTGCCGGGGGTGCCGGGGCAGGCGATCATCTGGGCCGCCGTGCTCTGGTGGGCGCTGACCGACCCGACGCAGGTCGCCTGGGGTGTGCTGATCGGCGCCACGGCTCTGCTGCTGCTGAACCAGGCGCTCAAAGCGCTGATGCCCTCGCGCCGCCCCCGCGAGGCGGGGGTGCCGCGCAAGACCTTGACGGCCGGCGGGCTGGCGGCGATCGCCGGGTTCTTCGTGGTCCCGGTGGTGGGCGGGATCCTGGGATACGTGGGTGCCGTCTACGGCGCCGAGCGCCTGCGGCTGGGCAGCCGGGCCGCGGGCCGGGCGTCCCTCAGGTCCGTGATGCGGGCGACGGGGTACTCGGTGCTCCTGGAGCTGTTCCTCTGCCTGCTGGTGGTGGGGGCGTGGCTGGGAGCGGTCGTCTGGGGCTGAGGCCGGGGGTGCCGGGGCGCGTCGGCCCCGGCACCCCCGGCCGCTTCCGTCAGCGGGTGCGGCCCCGCTTCAGCTCCATGGCCGCCTTGCCTTCCGCGCCCCTGCGCTTCCACTCGCGCAGGGTCTCGCTACGCAGCCGGGCGTCGGTCTTGGCCGCGATGCGGAGGTTCTCCCGGAGCAGCTTGCGGTAGCTGTCCAGGCGCCGCTCGGACAGCGACCCGTCCTCGATCGCGCCGAGCACCGCGCAGCCGGGCTCGGACTCGTGGGCGCAGTCGTGGAAGCGGCACTGCCGGGCCAGGTCCTCGATCTCGGAGAAGACCTGGCCGACGCCCGCCTCCGCGTCCCAGAGCCCGACCCCGCGCAGCCCGGGGGTGTCGATCAGTACACCCCCACCCGGCAGCACGAGCAGGTTGCGCGTGGTGGTGGTGTGCCGGCCCTTGCCGTCCACCTCACGCGCCGCCTGTACGTGCATCACGTCCTGGCCGAGCAGGGTGTTGGCCAGGGTGGACTTGCCGGCCCCGGAGGTGCCGAGCAGCATGCTCGTGCCGCCGCCGACGATCGCGCCGAACACGTCGACGCCTTCCCCGGTGGCGGAGCTGACGGGCAGCACCTGGACCCCCGGGGCGATGCGCTCGATGTCCTCCACGAGGTGGGACAGCGTGGCGGGGTCGGGGACGAGGTCCGCCTTGGTGAGCAGCACGAGGGGCTGCGCCTCGTACTCGGCCCGCGTCCCGTCGCCGAGCAGCGCGTCCCCGGCGGTACTGGACATGGCCAGCGCGAGGAACCGTTCCAGCCGTCCGAGGTCCAGTTCGACGGCGAGAGATACACAGATGACGATGTGGTCGATGTTGGTGGCGAGTACCTGGCCCTCGGAGCGCTGCGACGACGTCGAGCGTACGAAGGCGGTACGACGGGGCAGGAGCGTGCGGACGAACTGCGGGTCACCGTCGGGGTCGACGGCCACCCAGTCGCCGGTGCAGACGATCCGCATCGGATCGCGGGGCACGACGAAGGCGGTGTCGGCCCTGAGCGTGCCGCGCGGAGTGACCACGTCGCACTGTCCGCGGTCGACCCGCACCACGCGTCCCGGCAGGAGCCCCTGCTCGGCGTACGGGGTGAAGGCACTGGCCCAGTCGTCGTCCCAGCCGTACGGTGCGAGCGGGTGCGACGGAGAAGACTGAGAGGTGGAGAAAGACAAGGGAAACCCTTCACAAGGGTGGCCCCGGCAACGCGCGTTCAGGCGCGGGGATCGAAGGTCGAGGTCAGCCGGCGGCCACGGGGGTGGGATCGATGTGCTTCGGGTCGTGGGCAGCGCCCACCGCGACGACAGTCATCAATGTCCTCACCTCCTGGTTCCTCGAACTCCGCACACAGTAGCCGGAGTGCTCCCCGTGGCGTCAACAGGTTTTCCGGCGGGAGTCCGTGTCCGGCCGTTCGGCACGAGTTGGCGGAAATACTCCACGATCAGGTGATACGCGTGCACAACGTCAGGTCCCGGGCGGTTAGTGTGCCGGACATGACCTCACCCAGAACCCCCACCCTGCCTTATTCGCCTGCCCAGTTGGGCACTCAGATCCTGATCGGCTGGAGTGGCGCGAACCCCGAGGGGCGCGACACGGCGTTCCTCCTGGCCTACTCCCTCGGGGACGGCGCGGACGGCCCGGAGGCCGGGGAGCGGGCCATGCGTACGGCGCTGGAACGCAGCGGGCTGCGGGTGGGCGGGGAGACCCTCGACGCCACGGGGATGCCGAACCTCCCGGTGAAGCTCCTCGTGCAGGCGGGCCAGGCCGTCCTGACACTGCCGCACTTCAAGGCCCAGTACAGCGTGCCGCCGGAGTGGCTCGCCGCGGCGCGGGCGGAGGGCACGGTGCACGGGATGTTCGCCACCCGTCCGTGGCCCGTCGCCGTGCCGGGCCAGCCGGTCGGGGAGGAGCAGCTGCGGGCCTTCGTGGGCGACCCCGCCGTCATCGCGAGCTCGGCGCACTGCCTCCTCCCGGCACGCAGCCTGGGCTGACCACCGGACACACGGCGATGCCCACCACCCCCCGTGGAGTGGTGGGCATCGCCGTGTGCGCGGTGCCTTCGCGGCGCCGGTGCTCCCGGCGACCGCGGGGCGTCAGTTGTTGCCGATGCCGTTGCCCGAGAGGACCGGGATGTCGTTCAGGATGTGCGACAGCGGCTCGTCACCCTTGGCCTGGGTGGAGTTGTCGGCGCACTGCTGGTTCTGCGGGTTGGACAGGACGTTGATGTCCTGGACCGCGATCGGAATGGCACCGATCAGCGAGCCCACGTTGGCCTTCACCGGCAGGGCGATGCAGGGCTTGTTCAGCGAGCCCTGCACGAGGCTGAGCTGCGGGCTCTGGTCGCCCCGGGTCTCACTGTTGCCGAACTCCGACTCGGCGCCGTTGCCGTTGACCGTGGTCGTGCCCTGGTCGTTGCCGATCGCCATGGCCGAGGGGGCCGCGGCGGCGGACAGGCCGATCAGGGACACGGCTACGGCGGCGCCGGCCATCATCTTCTTCATCACGCTTCACCTTTCGGAGCGTCCCGTTGTGGAACGTACTGATAACCCCAAACGGAGGGTTCGGTTCCGCTACACCACTCGAACGAGTTGGATCCGGTCCTGGGGCGACGTCTCACCAGGGCCTGTCGTCCGGATCAGGCTGGACCGGGGCGGTTCCGGGAGCACGCGAGCCCGGCGCGATCCGAACGAAAGACCCTAGCCGTTGCGGTCGTCCGCTCCGGCCGCCGTACGCGCCGCGGGGACGAAGACCCCGGCACGGCGGAGGGCCGCGGCGCCGGACTCCCCGGGGCCGGACGCCGTGTCCCGCGGCTGCCGCGCGGCGTCGCGGCGAGCGGCCTCACGCCACTCGGCGAGCAAGCGGTCGTAGATGGGGGTGGAACTCTCGGGTGACCGGTCACGCCCGGCCGGGTGGTAACTGTCGTACGGGTCCATGAAGGGGCCATACCCGGCGGGACCCGCGGCGTCGGCCGCGACTGCGTCAACCGGACCAATTTCCGCACTATCGGGCTACCCGACGTGCAGACCGGCGGCCCCCGGGGCGGCACACCGGGCGCGGACAGACGTGTGGGGCCGGTACGCCCGGGCTCCCGACTCGGTCGGTCGCCACGATGACGGACTGGCCCCACAGGTCCTCACGGACTACGAGAAGGCGGGAAACTCCGCACCCTGGCCTGGGATGGGCTCAGGGAGGCCGTGGTCGCGCGGTGTCAGTTGTTGCCCGCGCCGTTGCCGGAGAGGATCGGGATGTCGTTCAGGATGTGCGACAGGGCCTCGTCCCCCTTGGCCTGGGTGGAGTTCTCGGTGCACTGCTGGTTCTGCGGCGAGGACAGGACGTTGATGTCCTGGACCGAGACCGGGATGAGGCCGAGGAGCGAGCCCACGTTGGCCTTTGCGGGCAGCGCGATGCAGGGCTTGTTGAACGAGCCCTGGATGAGGCCGATCTGCGGGCTCATGTCGCCGTGCGTGCTGCTGTTGCCGTAGTACTGGTCGGAACCGTTGCCGTTGACCGTCGTCGTGCCCTGGTCGTTGCCGATCGCCATGGCCGAGGGGGCCGCGGCGGCGGAAACACCGGCGACGGAGGCGGCGACTGCCGCCGACGCCAGAATCTTCTTCATCATGAAACGTGCCCTTCTGGTTAATCTGTTGCCCGCCTGTCCGGAGCATTCTGAACAACTCCGCCCGGAGGGTTTCGGTTGCGCCTCTTCACTCGAACGATTTCTCATCCCGGCATCACCGACGCGGCACGCGAAATACGTCAGGGAAATGGCGCTACCCGAGGGGGAATGAGGCGCCCGCGACGGATCAGCCGCCCAGCGGAAGCCCGCCCAGGAGCGGGCCGGCGGAGTCCGCCACCTCGGCCACCGCGTCCGCGGACCGGGCGACGGTGCCGTCCTCACGTACCGCGCCCGCCGTCCGGCCGACCCCGTCCACGACGGGGTTCACCACCTGGTCGGGGACCTGCGGGACCGCGGAGGTCAGCTCGTTCATGCCACCGGTGAGGCTGATCCGGGGAGCGGTCGGAGTGGTCGCGGCACAGGCGGGTGCGGCAGCCCCGAGAGCGGCCACGGAACCGGCGACCAGGGCGACTGTCTTCGCGTACTTCACTTCTCGAATCCCTTCGTCGGCGGCGTCCGCCGCCTCTGTACGGGACAACGACCGGGCGGCTCACGGGGAAACTGTGCGTCACCGGATTTCCCCTGATCCCGCCCGGCCGGAAAGAACGCGAAAAGGCCCTGGAGCAGGACGTGCGCTCCAGGGCCTTTTCATGACGAACCGTCGGCTCGACCGGGAGAACCTCAGTCGTTGATGCAGACGTTGCCGAACGCCGGGTTCAGCAGACCGATGACGTTGATGGTGTTACCGCAGACGTTCACCGGGATGTGGATCGGAACCTGGACGACGTTGCCCGACAGGACGCCCGGGGAGTGGGCGGCGACGGCTTCGGCGCCGGAGTCCGCCATGGCCGGAGCAGCGCCACCCAGCGCCATGAGGGTTCCTGCGGCGACGGCGGCAGCCTTGGTGTACTTCACTTTGGTCCCTTTCTGCAGCGGAGTCCTGGGCCGGCACGACTTTCGTGCCGTGTGAGCGATTCTCTGGAATGCGCTCGTGACTCCGGTGTTGTTATCCGTAACGACTGGCAGGCGCCGACGAAACGCTCTGGGAGGCGTTTCTCGGAAAACCGCCCGAATGATGCAGGCCCGGGCCGCACGATGGAGGAGTGTCGGCGGCCCGGACCGGTCTTGCGGCCGGGTCAGCTGTTGCCGGCACCGTTGCCGGAGAGCACCGGGATGTCCGACAGGATGTGCGACAGCGGCTCGTCGCCCTTGGCCTGGGTGGAGTTGTCGGTGCACTGCTGGTTCTGCGGGTTCGAGAGGACGTTGACGTCCTGGACCGCGATCGGGATGAGCCCGATGAGGGAGCCGACGTTGGCCTTGACCGGCAGGGCGACGCAGGGCTTGTTCAGCGAACCCTGGACGAGGCTGAGCTGCGGGCTCTGGTCACCCCTGGTCTCGCTGTTGCCGAACTCCGACTCGGCGCCGTTGCCGTTGATCGACGTGGTGCCCGTGTCGTCACCGATCGCCATGGCGCTCGTCGCCGAGAGACCGAGGATGGAGGCGGCGACGGCACCCGTAGCCAGAACCTTCTTGATCACGATTAACCCTTCTCGTACCGATTGCCCCGCGGCGGAGCTCCCTGATCAACTCGGCCCCGGCCGTTTGGTTCCCCTCCGCGGCCCTCGTTCACCCGAATGCCGGTACACAGCTCCCCGTTCGCACGAACACGCGTACGCGCCCCTTTCGAGTGGTTACACAATTTCCACGACTCTCCAAGTTTCCCCCGCATCCCCTGCGCCGGTTCGCTCGTTACGGATTCGTCCGCGTCGATGGAATGACTTCCATCAGGGTCACCGCCCACGCGAATTTTCCGGAGAAGGGCATGTAATGCGACAGGTTCTGAATAAAAGCATGATCGTCATGGCGGCGGCCTCGGGCATCCTGTCCGCCGCGGGAGGCTATGCGCACGCCGACTCCTCGGCCGGCGCTGTCGCCGCCAACTCGCCCGGTGTCGGCTCGGGCAATGCCGTACAGGTCCCGGTCCACGTCCCGGTCAACGTCTGCGGCAACACGGTCAACGTGATCGCCCTGCTGAACCCGGCCTTCGGCAACAGCTGCGCCAACGTCAGCTCGCACGACAGGCACGACGGCGGCCACGGCACCGGCGGGCACGGAGGGGGCTCGTACGGGGACGACGCCTACGGCGGCGGGCACGACGGCGCCGGCCACCACGGCGGGAACGGGCACGGTTCGTCCGGTGCCAGCGCCGAGGGTGCGGCCGTCGGTTCGCCGGGCGTCGGGTCCGGCAACGCCGTGCAGGCCCCGGTCGACATCCCTGTGAACGCCTGTGGCAACACGGTGGACGTCGTCGGCCTGCTGAACCCCGCCGGCGGCAACACCTGCGTCAACGACAGCGGATACGACCACGAGCAGCCGCCGGTCGAGCCGCCGGTGGAGGAGCCCCCCACCGTCGAGCCGCCCACCGAGGAGCCCCCCACCTCGAAGCCCCCGGTCGAGCCGCCCACCTCCAAGCCCCCGGTGGACGAGCCCCCGGCCACCACCCCCGGCCCCAACACGCCCGGTCCTCAGCTGGCCCAGACCGGTGCCGGCGACATCGGCCTGGCCGCCGGTGCGAGCGCGGCACTGCTCCTCGGCGGCGCGGTGCTCATGCGCCGCACCCGCGGGGCGCGTAACCAGTAACTCCGTTCACGCAGAGGGGCGGGGGGGGGGGGCGGGCCGCCCCCCCCGCCCCCCCGCCCGACCCCCCGCCCCCCCCCCCCCCCGCCCGCGGGGGGGCCCCCCCCCCGCGGCGGGCGGCGCCCGGGGGCGC
>NZ_JBIAJR010000012.1:0-29414 GCF_042872025.1 Streptomyces sp. NPDC005494 | reverse complement strand
CCTCTTTTTGGTCCCCCGCGGCGCCCCCCGCCGGGGGGGGGGGGGGGGTTCGGGGGGGGGGGGGGGGGCGGGGCCCCCCCCCCCCCCCCCCGCGCCCCCCCCCCCCCCCCCCCCCCCCCCCCCCCCCCCCTCTGCGTGAACCGCCCTCGCGCCAGGACGCCGGCCTCAGACGGATTCACGCACGCCGGCGAGACGGCGACGGTCGCCGCCCACCAAAAGATCGTGGACGCCGCCCGGAAGGGCGATGTCGCCGCGTCCCTGAAGGCCCTCGGTGAGCACTACGCCCCCGTCGGGGCGGATCGCGGAGGCCAGGTCGCGCGTGGCCGCCCCCGCCTGAGCGCCGGCGGCCGGAGCCCCCGCCGCCTCCCCCGGGCGCGGGCCTCCGGCCCGCTCCATGCCCTTGACGTCCGGTCGAGGAGTTCCTGCGATCCGGTTGCCCCGCACCGGGCGCCCGCCGTACCCGAACGCCTCGCGTCGTACGTACGTGTCCGACCGGTCTCCCGGCCCGGCGGAGCGACCGACCCGGACCGGCAGAAGGCTGCTCCGGCACCGTGGCACCGGGCGGCACCCGGGCCGGCCGAGGCGGCCTTCGTCAGCGCAGGAAGTGCAGCAGTCGGTCGTTCAGCTCCTCGGGTGCGGTGGAGGGCAGGGAGTGGTGGGTGGCTCCAGGAAGTACGGCCACTTCGGCGTGCGGAAGTCGCCGGCGAGCTCGGGCCGCGACCTCGGCCGCGTGGTGGGCGCGGCTGCGCTGGGCGAGCAGGACCAGGACCGGCATGCTCAGACCGGTCGTGCGGGGGCGGGCGCCCGTGACGATCTTGCGGCCGGGGAGAGTGGTGGCCGCTGCGTAGAGGCGCTGCCAGGCCTCGTCCGTCGAAGCGCCGCCGGTCTCCCAGGCCAGGAAGGCACGAGCGCGGGCCTGGCTGGGACGGATCAGGGTGGGCAGGGCACGCAGCAGGTAGTGAGGGCGGAAGCCGGCGAAGACCTGGGTGGGGTCGAGGAGGGCGAGACGGTCGACGCGTTGCGGTGCGTGCAGTGCGTAGTGGGCGGCCAGCCAAGCGCCGTAGGAGTGGCCGCACAGGTGCGTGCGGGCGAGGCCGACGCCGTCCAGGACGGCGTCAAGCCAGGCCGTCAGATCGGCGGTGGTCTTCAGCGCGATGCCCCGCCGTTCGGTGCGGCCGGCGTCGCCCAGCAGATCGACGGCATGGACCCGGTGGCGCTCGCCCAGGGCGGGAGCGTTGGCGAACCACACCAGGCCGGTGGCCGCCCCGCCCGGCAGCAGCACCAGAGGGCGGCCGTCCTCCGGTCCGTACACATGGACCCGGGTGGGACCGTAGGGGGTGGGGACGTCCTGCTCCTCGGTCAGGGCAGGCCAGCGGGAACGCAGTTGCTCGTAGGCACGGTCGAAAGCGGACAGCGGCACGGGCTTTCCCCTCGCTCGACGACAATCTCGTTCAGCGAGATAATATGCGGGAGGACGTAGGGAGTGGGCATGAAGGACGATCAGAGCCCGGCCATGGAGCTGGTCCATCTGCTGCGCGCGGTGACCGTGCGATTCGACCTGCTCGGCGCCGAGTTCGCCGCCGGCCACGGGCTGCACCCCACCGACGTGCGGGCACTGATCCATCTGCTGGACGCGGCACGCGAGGGCACTCCTGCCACACCCGGCCGGCTCGGCGAACAACTGCGCCTGCACTCCGCCGGGACCACCGCCCTCATCGACCGCCTGGAGCGACTTGGACTGATCCGGCGCACCAGGGACACCGCCGACCGGCGCCGCGTGCTGCTCACCGTGGAGCAGAAGGCCCACGACCTCGGCTGGGCCTTCTTCGGACCGGTCATCAGCGACGTACGGGATGTCGCCGAGCGCTTCGACGCAGAAGAGGTCCGCACAGTGCGTCGCTTCCTGACGACGGTCCTCGAATCCGTGCCCGATCGTCCTGCGACCCGTTGAGCAGCCGGCCACCACCTGCTCACCGCCGGCCCCGCCACCCGTACGCAGTCACCTGCCGAGGCTTCCGCACCCCCTGACGTCCCGCATCGACGGTGTGCCGAACCGTGCGCCGGCCGGAGGGCGGATCGCCGGGCGTCCGCCCGCGGTCCTGGTGCTGCCGCCCCGGCGGGGCGGGGCGGCAGCCCTGCTATCCCTGGGGCCGGGAGGCGAGCGGGTCGCCGCTCCTGCCGACGACGTCGGCGATCCAGGCCATGGCATGTCCGCGGGTCACGGGCCACCCTGCTCCCGTGTTCGCCGGGTGAGTGAGTGCATCACGTTCCGAAGCGCACGCCCCTGCCCAGGCGGCCAGGAGGTGTTGGTCCCCCGGCCGCACCCGTCCGCCTGCGACGATGGGGACGCACCTCGCGGGGACGACGGACGGGCGGCAGCGACATGGTGGCAACGGGCTTACGCATGGGCGTGGTCGGCGGCAGCATCGCGGGGTGTGCGATGGCGGTCGCCGGCCTCAGGACGGGTGCGGACGTCACCGTCTACGAGCGCAGCGGGGGTGAACTCCGGGACCGTGGGCTCGGGATCGTCATCCCTCCCCCGCTGCACGCACGGCTGGTCACCACCGGCTACCTGGGCGCCGCCATGCCGACCGCCCCCGTGGCGACCCGGGTCTGGCTGACCCGGGCGCCCGGGGAACGGACGGCGCGCGAGTTCGCACGCCAGCCCAGCCCGGTCACCCCCTGCAACTGGGGCCTCCTGTGGGGGTCGTTGCGTGCCGCCGCCACGGGGGCGCGGCACCACCGAGGGCTCCCCGTCACCTCGGTCGCGCGGGGCCCCGCCGGAGGTGCCCTCGTACGGACGGCGGGGGGCGAGGACGCCTACGACCTGGTCGTGGGCGCGGACGGCCACCGCTCGCTCACCCGCCAGGTCCTGGCCCCGGACCTGCGGGCCTCCCCCGCCGGGTACGCGGTGTGGCGCGGCACGCTTCCGGTGAGCGCGTCGGCCGACCACCGGCGGCCCCTGGAACTGCTGCGTGAGGCCTGGGTGACGATCGGCTTCCCCGGCGGGCACGGCATCTTCTACCTGATCCCCCGGGGCGGGGGCGCGGCGCCGGACAGCCGGCTGCTGGCCTACGCGATCTACGCGACCCCGCCCGGCCGTTCGGCGGACGAGACCGCATACGTACGACAGCTGGCCGACGAGCACTTCCCCCGGGAGTGGGCGGACCTCGTGGCGCGGGGCGAGCACACCGCGATGACCTGCCACCCGGTCGCTGATCTGCACGCGCCCCTCGCAGCGGATCCGCCTTTCCTGCTCGCGGGCGACGCGGCAGGGGTCACCCGCCCGCACACGGCGAGCGGAGCGGTCAAGGCGCTGCAGGACGCCCTCTGCCTGGAGGACGCTCTGCGGACGTCCGCCTCACCCGCCGAGGCGCTGCGCCACTACGCCCGCGAGCGCACCCCGGAGGGCGCCCGGCTGGTCGAACTGGGACGCAGGCTGGGCCGGGCGCAGGTGGAACGCACTCCGGACTGGACCGCGATGGACCAGGCGGCGGTGGACGCCTGGTGCCGCGCCACCCTGGCGGGTGCGAGCAGCTATCTCTACGGGGACATGGGCTGAGGCTCCAGCCGGTTCCTGATGCCGTCGAAGTGCGTACGCATGGCCCGCACCGCGCGGGCTCCGTCGGCCGCCGCGACCGCCGCGACGATCTCGCGGTGCCGGCAGCAGGTGACGGCCGGGTCCTGGTGGCCGTCGTCCATGTCCTCACGCACCCGGTCCATGGCCGCCCAGAACGCGTCCAGCACCTCGCTGAGCAGGTGGTTGTCCAAGGAGGCGTAGAGCGCGAGGCGGAAGGCGCGGTCGGTGGCCCGGGCGACCCGGCCGCTCTCGGCCGCCTCGGTCTCCATGGTCGCCACGAGTGCTCGCCGCCGGCTGTCGCCGACCCGATGAACTCCGGCCCCACGAACACACCGCGTCGAGTGATCCCGCTCCACGCGACGGCGCCCGCCCGGAGATTCCGGGCGGGCGCCGTCGCTGTCCTGCGGGGCGGGCGGGCCCTACGGGTAGAAGTGCGTCAGTGACTCGGCGACGCAGGCCGGCTTCTCGGAACCCTCGAGTTCGAAGGTGAAGCCCCGCGTCATCTGTACGCCGCCGCGCGCGACCTCGTTCACCCTGGTGACCGTGGCGTGCAGGCGGACACGGCTGCCGACGGGGACGGGTGCCGGATAGCGGACCCGGTTGACGCCGTAGTTGAGCGCCCGCCCCACGCCGCTCACCTGGAGCAGTTCGGCGAACATCGGGATACCCCAGCTCAGCACCATGTAGCCGTGGGCGATGGTGCGCCCGTACGGTCCGGCGGCGGCGCGCTCGACGTCGGTGTGGATCCACTGGTGGTCGCCCGAGACGTACGCGTAGGCGTCGATCAGCTCCTGGGTGACCTCCTTCCACTCCGAGCGCCCGAGGTCGCGCCCGCCGAGGGCGAGGATCTCCGGGATGCCGTGCGCGGTGAGCGCCATGGCGGTACTCCGTTCTGCGTGTACGGGCGGTCAGGCGGTGACGGGCGCGGTGCGCGGCGCGGCGACCGGCTCAGCGGACTGCTCGTCGTGGTTGGGGCGCTTGAGCAGGAGGAGCATGCAGCCCAGGGTGAGTGCCACCTGGAAGACGGCGTAGGCGATGACCGCGGTGATGGAGCCGGTCCGGTTGAGCAGGAACTGGCCGATGATCGGGGTCGTGCCGCCGAGCAGGGTGCCGCAGAGCTGATAGCAGAGCGAGATGCCGGTGTAGCGCAGGTGCGCCGGGAAGCGGCTGGCGAGCATGCCGGCGAGGGCCGCGTAGTAGAGGCAGTGCGGGATGGTGGCGACGGCGACGCCGAGCATCGCGAGGCCGTAGTTCTCGGTACTGATGAGGACGAACATGACCGGCATCAGGACCAGTTCCGGCACCAGCATCACGATCACCGCGCGGGACCAGCTCTTCATGCGGGTGGCGATGAGGGCGCCGAAGGGCTGGACGATGATCTGGGTGATGTTGGCGACGAGGATGATCGTCAGGAACGAGCTGCGGTCGAAGTCCAGGGACGTGGTGGCCCAGGACAGCGCGAACGTCGACTTGAAGTACGTGGCGGACAGGCCGATGGTGCAGGCGCCGATGCCGAGCACGATCAGCATGGGGTGGCTGCGCAGGACCTCGGTCAGCGGGAGCTTGGCGACTTCCTTCTTCTCGATGAGCTTGGCCATGGCCGGGGACTCGGAGACCTTCAGCCGGACCAGCAGACCGACCATGACGAGCGCGGCGGACGCGAGGAACGGCACGCGCCAGCCCCAGGAGACGAATGCCTCGTCGGGCAGCTGGCTGATGGCCAGGAAGCTCACGGTGGAGAGGGTGTTGCCGACGGGCGAGCCCTGCTGGGCGAACGCCCCGTACAGGACGGACTTGCCCTTGGGCGCGTGCTCGGAGGCGATGAGCACGGAGCCGCCCCACTCACCGCCGAGGCCGATGCCCTGGATCATGCGGATGCAGACCAGCAGGATCGGGGCGGCGATGCCGATGGAGGCGTAGCCGGGCAGCAGACCGATGGCGGTGGTCGAGATGCCCATCATCAGCAGGGTGATGACGAGGGTCTTCTTGCGGCCGAGCCGGTCACCGTAGTGACCGAAGATGATGCCGCCGATGGGGCGGGCGAGGAAGCCGACCCAGAAGGTGGCGAAGGCGACCAGGGTGCCTATCGGGCCTTCGAGTTCGGGGAAGAACACCTTGTCGAAGACGAGCGCCGCCGCGGTCCCGTAGATGTAGAAGTCGAACCACTCGATGGTGGAGCCGATGAAGGCTCCGAATCCTGCGCGGTTGGCGGCTTTCGTTCGCTCGCGTGCGGTTGCGGTGGTCGCACTCATGGTGGCTCCCGTGGAACTTCGTTGAACAAGCGGATGGGACACGGCGGACCCGGCGTCGCCCGAGACGCCTTGGGTCGCGTGGTGGAACTGGGGACGGAAAGGGGACGGAGAGGGGACGTGACGGTCAGGCGGGGATGCGCTCGAAGACGGCGGCGAGGCCCTGGCCGCCGCCGATGCACATGGTCTCCAAGCCGTAGCGCGCCTCGCTGCGGTGCATCTCACGGCTGAGGGTGGCGAGGATGCGGGCACCGGTGGCACCCACCGGGTGGCCGAGCGAGACGCCGGATCCGTTGATGTTGATCCGCTGCTCGTGGTCCTTCTCGCCGAGGCCGAGCTCCCGGGTGCAGGCCAGGACCTGGGCGGCGAAGGCCTCGTTGATCTCGATCAGGTCGAGGTCGGCGAGGGTGAGTCCGGCGCGGCCGAGGGCCGCGTGGGTGGCCGGGACGGGGCCGATGCCCATCGTCGCGGCGGGGACACCCGCGCGGGCGAAGGAGACGAGCCGGACGAGCGGGGTGAGCCCGAGCCGTTCGGCGGTGGCGGCGCTGGTGACCAGGCAGGCGGCCGCGGCGTCGTTCTGGCCGCTCGCGTTGCCGGCTGTGACGGTGGCCTCGGGGTCGGCCTTGGCCATGATGGGGCGCAGCGCGGCGAGTTGCTCGGCGGTGGTGTCGGGGCGGGGGTGCTCGTCGGCGGTGACGACGGTTTCGCCCTTGCGTGTGCGCACGGTGACGGGGACGGTCTCGGCGTCGTAGCGGCCCTCCCGCACCGCGCGGGCGGCGCGGGCCTGGGAGCGCAGGGCGAGGGCGTCCTGGTCGGCACGGCTGATGGAGTAGGCCCTGCGGAGGTTCTCCGCGGTCTCGATCATGCCGCCGGGGACGGGGTGGTGGAGGCCGCCCGCCGTGACCCGGCCCCTGGCCAGCGAGTCGTGGAGCTGGAGGCCGGGGCCCTTGATACCCCAGCGCCCGTCGTGCGTGTAGTAGGGGGCGGCGCTCATGACGTCGACGCCGCCGGCGACGACGACATCGCTGAATCCGGCGCGGATCTGCATGGCCGCGTCGAGCACGGCCTGCAGACCGGAGCCGCAGCGCCGGTCGGTCTGGACGCCGGTGACGGTCTCGGGGAGTCCGGCGTCCAGTGCGGCGACCCGGCCGATGGCGGGGGCCTCGGACGTGGGGTAGGCGTGCCCGAGGATCACCTCGTCCACCCGGCCGGGGTCGATGCCCGTGCGGGCGACGACCTCGGCGATGACGCGTGCGGCGAGCGCGGCCGGGGTCTGCTGGGCGAACGCGCCGCCGAAACGCCCGATGGGTGTGCGCAGCGGCTCGCAGATGACGACATCGGTCTGGTCGGGCACGGAGGAACACCTTTCGGCGGGTTCGGGTGTGTGGGGCGACCTTCGCACTGGACCACTGAGTCGGTCCAATATCGAGTTTCCCCATCATCAAGACGCACAGCGTCTCAATCGGACGGCTAGGGGGTGGGCAGCGCCTCCTCGGCGACCGCGAGCACCGCGCGCAGCGCCGCCGAGGGATTGTCCGTGCGCCAGGCCAGAGCCGCCTGGCGCAGGATGGGCGGCCCGGCGAGGGAGCGGTAGACCAGCCCGTTCTGCTGGATGTGCCGTACGGAGGAGACGGTGAGCGTGACCCCGACGCCCGCGGCGACGAGGGCCAGGATCGTGTACGAGTCGGGGGCCTCCTGCACCACGCGCGGGTTGAAGCCGGTGGCCTCGCAGGCCTGGACCATCGCGTCGCGCACCGTGGATCCGGCGTTCGCGGGGAAGGAGACGAAGGGCTCGTCGGCGAGGACACCGATCGGGATGCTCTCCAGGCGGGCGAGCCGGTGGTCGGAGGGCAGCGCGCACAGCAGCTCCTCCTCGTCGATCACCCGGTAGGCCACCCCGGGCTGGGTGACGGGCAGCCGGACGAACCCGAGGTCGAGGGAGCCGTCGGCGACGCGGGAGAGGGCGACGTTCGCGTACGTCTGCCCCTTCATCGCCAGCTCGATCCCGGGGTGGGCCGCGCGCACGGCCCGGGTCAGCAGAGGCAGCGTCTCGTGGCTGGAGGCGCCCGCGAAACCGATGGTGACCCTGCCGTACTCCCCGCGGCCGGCGGCCTTGGCGGCCCGTACCGCCGTGTCGAGGTCGTCCAGCACGGTCCGTACGGGTTCGAGGAACGACTCCCCCGCGCTGGTGAGCCGCACCGAGCGGGTGTTGCGCTCGAAGAGCTGGACGCCGAGCTCCTTCTCCAGCTGGCGGATCTGCTGGCTGAGCGGGGGCTGGGCCATCTGCAGCCGCTTGGCGGCACGGCCGAAGTGCAGTTCCTCGGCGACGGCGGTGAACGCCGTCAGATGACGCAGTTCCATCGAGGGCTTCCATTCATTAACTGACAGTCTTGATCCGACCTTAATTTGGTATTGGACAGCAATCAATGGCCGCTGACACGGTGAGGGCGACCAGCACGCACTCGCCGAGGAGCACTGTGGAGCGGACGGATACGGCCGACGGGCCCAGCAAAGTCATGTCGATGAGGGAGGCCGTCGCCGCCTTCGTGCACGACGGGGCGACCGTCGCCATCGAGGGCTTCACCCACCTCGTCCCCACAGCCGCCGGGCACGAGATCATCCGTCAGGGCCGCAAGGACCTCACCGTCGTACGGATGACGGCCGACATCGTGGTGGACCAGATGATCGCCGCGGGCTGTGTCTCGCGGCTGGTCTCCTCCTTCGTGGGCAACTCCTCCGCGGGTTCGCTCGGTGAGCTGCGACGCAGGATCGAGCGCGCCGACCCGGCGCCGCTGGCCTTCGAGGAGTACAGCCACTACGGGATGGTCTGCCGCTACCTGGCAGGCTCCCAGCGGCTGCCGTTCTACCCGCTGCGCAGCTACGGCGGCAGTGACCTCCCGGGCGTCAACAGCGACCTGCGCAAGGTGACCTCGCCCTATCCGGGACCGGACGGCGAGCCGGAGCAGATCTACGTCGTGCCGCCGGTGAATCCGGAGGTGACGATCATCCACGCCCAGCGGGCGGACCGCCGGGGCAACACCCAGATCTGGGGACTGACCGGTATCCAGGCCGAGGCGGTCTACGCGGCGGAGAAGGCGATCGTCGTCGTCGAGGAGGTCGTGGAGGACGAGGTGGTCCGCTCGGACCCCAACCGCACGCTCGTCCCGTCCCACGCGGTGGACGCCGTCGTGGTCTGCCCGCGCGGCGCGCACCCCTCCTTCGCCCAGGGCTACTACGACCGCGACAACGCCTTCTACCGGGCCTGGTCACACATCAGCAAGGACCCCGAACGGCTGCGGGAGTGGCTGGTGGAGTGGGTGTACGGGACGGCCGACCACGCCGAGTACGTCGACAAGCTGGGCGAGGACTTCTGGGCGGGGCTCGCGGTGGGCGAAGCGCTCAGCGAACCGGTGAACTACGGGCGGCGGCTGTGAGCGCGCCACAGGAGAAGGAACGGGACATGACCACCACCGCACCGGAGACCGTCACCTCGTCGGAGCTGCTCTCCGTCGTCGCCAGCCGTGAACTGGCCTCCCGGCGTACGGTGTTCGCCGGCATCGGACTGCCCACGCTCGCGACCGAGCTGGCCCATCTGACGGTCGCCCCGCAGATCGAGGTCGTGTACGAGTCCGGGGTCTGCGGGGCCCACCCCTCGCATCTCCCGGAGACCATCGCCGACGCCGTGCTCATCTCCGGCGCGGAGGCGGTGCTCTCGATGCCCGCGCTGTTCGGCTGCGTGCTCCAGGGCGGCCACATCGACGTGGGTTTCCTCGGCGCGGCGCAGATCGACCGGTGGGGCAACCTCAACACCTCCGTCATCGGCGACTGGGAGAGCCCCACGGTCCGGCTCCCCGGTTCGGGCGGTGCCGTCGAGGTGATGGCCAACTCCCGTGAGGTCTTCGTGGTGATGCGGCGGCACAACCCGCGCTCCTTCACCGCCGAGCTGGACTTCTGCACCACCCCGGGTCCGGACCGCGCGCTCGCCGAGGGCATCCGGCCGCTGGGCGCGGGAGTCACCCGGGTCATCACCGAACTGGGCATTCTGGCCCGCGCGGGGATCGGCGAGGAGCTGCGCCTCGTCGCCGTGCACCCCGGTGTGACGGTGGACCAGGTGCGGGAGGCCACCGGCTGGGACCTCCAGGTCGCCGGCTCCGTCGAGACCGTGCCCCCGCCGACCGGGGCTGAGCTGCGCCTCCTGCGCGAGGACGTGGACCCCGGCCGCGTCTACCTCCGCTGAGCCCGCGCGCGGCGGCCTCAGGCATCGGCCGCGCGCCCCTTCCGCCATCGAACGCGGCTACCGTCGCTGACATCGACCGCACCTGCCGAGAGGACGTAACCGCCATGCGTATCAGGATCGTCGGAGCCGGAGCCATGGGCCGCGGCATCGCCCAGTGGGCGGCGACCGCCGGGCACACCGTCGAGCTCTGCGACGTCCGGACCGAGGCGGTGACGGCGGCCGTGGACTTCGTGCGCTCCATGCTGGAACGCGCCGTCCAGAAGGGCCGGATGTCCGCCGAGGACTCCGCAGCCGCCCTCGAGCGGCTGATCCCGCTGGACGACCCGTGGGCCGGAGGCCCGGACGTGGAACTGGTCGTGGAGGCCGTGCGTGAGGACCTGGACACCAAGGCCGAGGTGTTCGGGAAGCTGGAGCAGGCGCTGCCGGAGTCCACGGTCTTCGCGACCAACACCTCGTCCCTGTCGGTGACCCGGATCGCCGCCTCGCTCCGGGACCCCGGGCGGCTCGCGGGGCTGCACTTCTTCAATCCCGTGCCGTTGATGAAGATCGTCGAGGTCGTGCCGGGCGCGGCGACCCGCCCCGAGATCCCGCCGGCCCTCACGGCGCTGGTGGAGAGCTGCGGTCACCGTGCGGTGACCGTCGCCGACACCCCCGGGTTCCTGGTCAACCACGCGGGGCGGGGACTGGTGACGGAGGCTCTGGCGCTGCTGGAGGAGTCGGTCGCCGACCCGGCCGGGATCGACCGGATCGCCCGGGACGTGCTGGGGCTCCGCATGGGTCCGTTCGAGCTGATGGACCTCACGGGGCTCGACGTCACGGCGGCGGTGATCGACTCCATCTGGGAGGGCTTCCGCTACGAGGACCGGCTGCGCCCCTCCTTCCTCACCCCGAACCGGGTCACGGCCGGCCTGCACGGCCGCAAGACCGGGCAGGGCTGGTTCGCGTACGGCCCCGAGGCCGCCCCGGCTCCGGAACCGCCGGTGACGGGTGACCCTGACCGACCGGTGTTCGTCGTGGCCGGCGAGGGTGCCGAGGAGCTGCGGAACACGCTGTCCGAAGCCGGTGCGGCGGTGGAGAGCGGTGCCGGGCCCTCGGGCCGCGCTCTGGTCCTCGTCCCTGCCTGGGGCACCACGGTGGCTGCCGCGGTCGCCTCGCTGGGACTTCCCGCCGCACGCACCTTCGGCGTCGACCCGCTGGCTCCGGCGGGCCGCCGCAGGGTGCTCGCGGTGACCCCGGCGGCCGACCCGGCCGCCGCGCGGGACGCCCGCGCCGTCCTGGCCCGCGCGGCTGACGGCAAAAACCCCTGGGCCGTGTCGGTGGTGCGGGACACCGCGGGCTCGGTGGCGCAGCGGCTGCTCGCGTCGGTGGTGTCGGTCGCCGCCTCGATCGCGGAACGCTCGCTGGCCACCCCGGCGGACATCGACCTCGCCGTCACGACGGGCCTCGGGTACCCGGCGGGGCCGCTGGCCTGGGGCGACCGGATCGGCGCCGCGCGGCTGCTGGACCTCCAGCGGGCTCTGCACGCCACGACCGGCGACCCGCGTCACCGGCCGACCCGCTGGCTCACCGAGCGCGCCCAGCTGGGCCTGGAACTGACGGACCCGGGCACCTCACCGGCGGACTGCGTCTGAGGCGTACGGCGGGGCCGTGACCGATTCGTACAAGACCTGGTCACGGCCCCGCCGTACGGTCGTTCCATGACTCCACGACTCGACGCGATCTCCGTCACCACCGCCGATCTGGCCGCCTCCCTGGCCTTCTACCGCAGGCTCGGACTCGACATCCCCGAGGGCGCCGAATCGGCTCCCCATGTGGAGGTGGCTCTCCCGGGCGGGCAGCGCCTGCTCTGGGACACCGAGGACGTCGTCCGCTCCTTCGACCCGGGCTGGGCGGGTTCCAGGGGCGGCGAGCGCCTCGGGCTCGCCTTCCTGTGCGACGGGCCGGAGGAGGTGGACTCCGTGTACGCGGATCTGACCGCCGCGGGGTACGAGGGACATCTGAAGCCCTGGGACGCGGTCTGGGGACAGCGCTACGCGGTCGTCCTGGACCCCGACGGCAGCGCGGTGTCGCTGTTCGCCGCAGATCCCACGTAGCCGGTGCGGGCCAGATAGCCGCCGAGGGTCGTCCCGGCCAGCTCCCGCATCTCACGGGCCAGATGTGCCTGGTCCGTGCAGCCCACGGCGTACGCGGCCTCGGCGTACGCCGTGCCCGCGCTCACGAGGGCCAGGGCTCGCTGCAGTCTCAGGACCCTGGCCAGCGTCTTCGGACCGTAGCCGAACGCCGCCAGCGAGCGGCGGTGCAGCTGGCGGGCTCCGAGCCCGACGGCCTGCGCGGTGGCGGCGACGGAACGCCCCTGCCGCAGCTGTGCGGCGACCGCCGCCATGAGCGGGTCCGGAGGTTCGGTGCCCACTGCCCGGTGCAGGGCGATGTCCTCCAGCGCGGCAGTGGGGTCGTCGGCCTCGGCGATCCGCTCGGTGAGCCGGCGTACCTCACCGCCGGACCAGAGTGAGTCGAGCGGGACCCGCCGGTCGCGCAGTTCGTGCGCGGGGACACCGAGGAGCGCGGGTGCCGTCCCGGGGGCGAAGCGGATGCCCGCGCAGCCGCCGTCGGCCGGGCCGGGTCCGAAAGCGCGGGTGTCGGGACCGGCCACCATCAGCCTGCCACCCAGCCAGAGAAGGTCCATGCAGCCGTCGGGGAGCACGAGCCGCGCCGGATCGCGCGGGCCGGACCAGGTCCACAGGGTCGCGCCGTCCAGGCGAGCCGCCCACTCCGTGTAGCCGTGTCCCATGCTCACCACGCTACGCGCCCCCCGAACCCGCCCGGGCGGCATGACCGCGCACCAGGTGAATCAGTCCTCCGCGGACCCGCCCGGGCCGACGTCCCGCCCCGCCGCCGAGGCGAAGCCGAGCCAGGTGTGCCGGTTGCCTGCCCAGCACCAGCCGACCTTGGGGGCGTCGCGTCGCTCCCTGCCGTCCCGCCCGGTGCCGTTGCTGATCCACAGCGCGGGAGTACGGGCGTCCAGGGCGCTGTTGGCCTTGCGCAGCCGGGATCCGATGGTCATGAAGCAGTGGTTGCGCTCCAGGACGTCAGGCTGCTGCAGGACCCAGGTGATGCCCTCGGTGAGCAGCAGCGGGGTGCGGGCCCGCCCGGTGAGAGCGGGCAGGGCCTCGTCCGGGCTCCAGTTGGCCATCTCGTCCCCGCGGTCGAGTCCGGTGACGAGGTAGAGCGGCGTGCCGGGCAGCGCGACGGTGTCGAGGGGGGCGAAAAGGTCGACGTCGGGCATGTCCGTGACGACGAAGCCCGCCTTGTCGTTGCGGCGCAGCAACGGCGCGAGGGCGGATGCGGGGGCCCGGTCCGGATGGACCGCGAGCAGCGTTCCGCCGTCGGCGCCGGCGTCGGCGGACTCGGCGAAGGCGCGCAGCTCGGCGGCGGACAGATCCGCGATCTCGTGCACCCCGAGTTCGATCAGGCGCTCCGCCTGCGCGCGCGGTGTCGGGAGGGCGGGGCGGACGGTGGAGGTTTCGGGCACGATGCTCCCAGGGACGACGTCGTGGACGGGCTCGGGACCAAACGAGACAGGCCGGCGGAACGTTCCCGTCCGGCTCCCGGGCCGGTCCGGTGATCCCGGTCTCGCCAGCGCCCCGGGACCAATCCGGCCGCTTCGCTGTCGCGTGCGGGTCCCGTGATCCAGAATGGTCGCCCAGGGCGGAAGTCGGCGTGACGGGGGCGCGGTTGTGACAGCACTGGTGGAATTCACCACTGACGGCGGAGCAGCGGTGGTCGTGGAGGTCGATCAGCACGCCCCCGGGGCGAGGCTGGTCGCACGGGGTGACAACACCCTTGCCCGCGCCAGCCGTTCGTTCGACGAGGCGCTGGTGGGCATCAGATCGGCGGCCGAATCGGCCCTCGCGGTCTTCCGGGACGGGTCGCTGCGGCCGGACACGGTGGAACTGGAGTTCGGCGTCAAGATCACGGGCGAGGCGGGCGCGGTCATCGCCAAGAGCGCCGTCGAAGGTCATCTGACGGTGAAACTGTCCTGGTCCCCGGATGCGGGCCCGGCCGTGCCGCCTCCGCCCGGAACCGCCGCAGCAGCCGTCTGATGGGTTCGCCGGCCTGGCAGGCTCGCATCGATCTCGACGGTTCGGTGGAGGGATCCGGCTTTCTCGTCTCCGAGCGGACGGTGCTGACCTGCGCTCATGTGGTGCGCGACGCAGAACGTGCCGACGTCGTCTTCCCCGGCGCACCCGGGCTCGGCCCGGTGCCCGCTCGGGTGTCCATGCGCGGCTCGTGGGCGGGCGGGCCCCACGACACGGGGGACATCGCCGTACTCGAACTGGGCCGGCGGGTCGGCCTGCCGCCCGCGTGGTTCGGCGAGCTGGACTCCCCACACGGTCCGGAGCCGCGAAGACTGGTCAGTTACGGGTTCCCGGCTGGCTACGGCGTCGAGGGCGTCCAGAGCGAACTTCGCGTCACCTCCCGCCAGTTGATCAACGACGAGTGGAGTCAGCTGGAGTTCTGGAAGGGGTACGGACAGGAGCCCGCCCACGGTTTCAGCGGAGCCGCGGTGGTGCTGGAGGCGACCGGAGGGGTCGTCGGCATGGTGTCCGCCCACGACCCGGTGACCCGCAACGGCCGGATGATCCCGGCCCAGGTCCTGGCCCGCCACTGGCCGCGGCTGGCCGATCTGATCCCGACACCCGGCTATCCCACGGAGGACAAGAGACTCCTGCGTGAGCTGGTCGCCCGGGTCCCCGCCCCCGCCCTGGTGCACCCCGTGGACCGGCTGCTGCGGAGCGCGGTCGGGAGGCTCGGAATCCAGCCGCCCTCGCAGGCGGTCGCCGGGCTGTGGGAGGCGGTCTGGTACCTGCTGAGCGAGGCACCCCCACGGCCGCACTCCCAGCCCCTGGCCGAGCTCGCGGTACGCCTCGCCGATGCCGTCGCCGATCTGGACGACGGACTCAGCGGGGAACTCCGGGCCTGGGCCAGGACGCATCGCACCCGGTCGAGTACGGCGGCTCCCGGGACCCGCCCGTCCGTACCCGCCCGGTCGGCGGCGGAGCGGCGCTGGTCACCCATCCTCGTCGAGATCAAGCGAAGCGGCGCCGACCGCAACGCCCTGCTGGTGGAGGTGTCCGCCTTCCGGGACGGCAGCCGGCGGCTCGTCGGCGAGAAGCGGATGACGAAAGCACACGCGCGGGAGTGGGTACTGGAACGGATCGACGAGGCGTTCGGTGAGATCGACACCGAGGGGCGGGAACTCATCGCGTTCGCCGTCCCGCGCGGCTGGCTCAACCAGCCCGTCGATCAGTGGCGACGCCGCAAGGGCAACCGGGCTCCTCTCGGCTGCCAGTCGCCTGTCGTGGTGATGGACCACGATCGGCGCGCCAGCGAACAGCTCCAGTACAAGCTCAGGAAGATGTGGGAAGCGCTGGACGGGCAGTCCCGCTCCGAGATCCACCGCATTCCCTGTGAGACCGCGCAGCGTCCCGAGCGGCTCTCCGTCCAGCTCCAGGACGTGTACGGCCCGGTGGGCTTCGCGCGGGCACCGAGGACCCTGCGTGACCGGGACCTGCACGCGGCGGCTCTGGACGCCCCTGCCCCCATCGTCCTCTGGCCCCGGACCGGCTGCTCCGACGGCGCCCACTGCTCCGGTGGGTGTTCGGGCGGTCGCTTCCTGGACTCGCTGGCCCAGCAGCTGTCCGCGCTGCCTCCGTCGGAACTTCCCCAGCGAGTCTTCGAACTGCGTAAACAGGCGTTCCTCCACGAGGGCGCGGAACCGCACTGGGCGGCGGACCTGTCCCTGGTGTGGGAAGACCCCCGATGGTTTCCCGAGGTCCGTCCTCTGCGCCACTCCCCTGTGGGCTGACTCGTACAGAAGCTGGAGTACCGCATGTCCCTGTGGCCCGTCTACACCGGCACGAGCCGGCCCCACGACGCAATCGACCAGCTGCCTCCGCCCCCGCCGTGGCGCGCCTTCGACGGCGGTCCGGCGCTCCCCGTACCCGCCGAAGACGATGCGTCCTCGCCCGACCGGACGCACCGTGCGCAGACCTACCAGCCCACGGAGAAGAGCGTCCAACTGGTCAACGCGGCCCTCTATCTGCGCCGTCCCCTGCTCGTGACGGGGCCGCCGGGCAGCGGCAAGTCCAGCCTCCCCTATGCCGTGGCGCGCGAGCTGCGGCTGGGGCCGGTACTGCGCTGGAACATCACCAGCCGGGCGACGCTGGCGGACGGGCTGTACCAGTACGATCCGTTGTCACGTCTGTACGCGGCCGGGCGCAGGCCGGAGGACAGTGATGTGGAGCACCACCTGCGCCTGGGCCCGCTGGGGACTGCCCTGCTGCCGTACGAGCGGCCCCGCGTGCTGCTCGTCGACGAGATCGACAAGAGCGATCTGGACCTCCCCAACGACCTGCTGAACATTCTCGAGGAGGGGCAGTTCGAGATCCCGGAGCTGACCCGGGTGGCCCGTACGCATCCGGAGGCGAATGTGATGACGGCGGACTCCGAGGAGCGGGCACCCGTCCGGCACGGGCGGGTCCGATGCCGCGCCTTCCCTCTGGTGGTACTGACGAGCAACGGCGAGCGCGAGTTCCCGCCCGCGTTCCTGCGCCGGTGCGTGACGCTCGAACTGAAACAGCCCCTGCCCGCCCACCTGGAAGACATCGTGCGGGCTCACCTGGGGGAGCTCGACGACGAGGCCCGGGCACTGATCTCCGCCTTTCTGGCCAAGGGCAGCGGCGGGGAACTGGCCACCGATCAGTTGCTCAACGCCGTGTACCTGACCCGAGCTGCTGGGCTCGACGCCTCCTCGAGCGAGGTTCTGGCCGAGTACCTGATGCCGTACCTGAGCAGCCATGCGGACCTCCTGGACAGCGATGAGCTCTGAGCTCCAAGGCCTGGTTAGCGTGCTCGCACGGGCGGGCGGGACTGCGCCGACCGGCCGTGAACTCGCCGAACTCCTCTGGCTGGCAGGTCACATAAAGCCGGGAACACCCACGGACCGGCCGGCCGGGAACACCCCGGCCAGCCGGACACCGCCCGCAGCACCGTCCGGTAACTCCCGACGGACGGCCGAAATACTCCCCGAGTCGGCGCACTGCGCTGCCGACGCCTCCGCACCGGCCGGCCACCGACACGACAGGGTCCCCATGCGGCTTCCCTCGCCGGGTCCTGCCGCACGCGACCGGGCGCCGAGCTCCATGAGCCCCGCTGCACAGACCCCGCTGCTCGCTCCGGCCCCACCCCTGCTTCCGCATCCGCTGGCGCTGCAACGAGCCCTGCGGCCCCTGCGGCGTACCACCCCGAGCAGTTACGCGAACGAACTGGACGAGCACGGGACCGCACACCGGATCGCCGCCGCGGCGCTGGAGGAACGGCCTCCGGGAGCGCCCTCTCCGCTCTGGCTCCCGCTGATGCGCCCGCGCCCGGAGCGCTGGCTGAACCTGTGTGTCGTCTTCGACACGGGGCCCACAATGACCATGTGGCGTCCGCTGTTCAAGGAGTTGCGCACGGTCCTCGCCCAGACCGGGGCGTTCCGCACGATCGCGGTGCTGCCCGTCTCCGGGGCCGGATCCGTACCCGCCCGGCACCTGGAACAGGCTCGCACCACCGTGCTGGTCGTCAGCGACGCGATGGGCCCGCAGTGGCGGGCGGGGCCTGCGGGGCGCCGCTGGTACGGCACGCTGCGCTCCTGGGCCCAGGAGTTGCCGGTCGCCCTTCTTCAGCCGCTGCCCGAACGCCTGTGGCAGCACACCGCGCTCTCCGCAGTGGCGGGCGAGTTCGCCTCGCCGGGGCCCGGCGTGCCGAACGCGGCCCTGTCCTTCACCCCGTACGAGGCCGGAGGCCCGCCTCCGCACGCGCTGCTGCTGCCCTGCCTCGAGATGTCCCCGGACTGGCTGGGGCACTGGGCCTCTCTGGTGGCGTCACCCGGATCCGGCCGTATCCCCGGGGCGGCGGCGCGCCTGCATCCGTCCGTTCACGCTGTGCCCCACACCGCCGACGCGGTCGTCCCCGAGGAGATCTCGCCGGACGAACTGGTGCTGCGTTTCCGGTCGATCGCGTCTCCCGGGGCCTTCCGGCTCGCGGCCCATCTGGCTGTGGGACAGGCGAGTCTGCCGGTGATGCGACTGGTCCAGGCCGCGACGGAGGAGCGCCCGCGGCCCCAGCACCTCGCGGAGGTCGTGCTGAGCGGCATGCTGAAGGCGGAGCCGGGGCCGCCCTCGGGCGCGTACACGTTCCGGCCCGGTGTCCGTGAGGTGCTGCTGGGAACGCTGCCCCGCTCCTCGCTCCTGAGCACGGCCCAGCTGCTCGGCCGGGTGAGCGCGCAGATCGAGGCACGCGCGGGCGCGGTGCCCGGCGAGTTCCGGGCTCTCGTCGCGGCGGACGACGGCACGGTGAGCGACCCCCTCGGTACTCCGTTCGCCCTCGTCAGCCCGGAGAGCGTGCGGCTGCTGCGCGGACCGGGCGGAGGCCCGGCAGCGCCTTCCGCCGTGCCGGCGGACGGTGTCGCGGAGAGCTCCGGTACTCGCCGGGATGCCCGGGCCGGGCAGCGCCCGGATCCGCAGCACGCGGTGGGCTACCTGTTCCAGGCGGGCCGCTACGAACTCGAACGGTTCATCGGCTCGGGCAGGTCCGGTGAGGTCTGGCAGGCCATGGACCACTCGCTCCTGCGGGTGGTGGCGCTGAAGTTCTTCCGGTACGAGCCCGGGGTGGCCGAGTTCATCAGGATCTCCGCCACCAGTGGCTTCCTCAGCCGCGTCCAGGAGCTGGCGCAGATCTCCCGCCCGAATCTGGTCGGCCTCTACGACGCCTTCGAGACGCGGGACGGGTGCTGCGTGGTCATGGAGCTGGTGAACGGCCCAGCTCTCGACCAGCTGGCGGATCAGCACCCCGGCGGTATCGAGCCGGGACGCCTGGTCGCCCTCGGCAAGGCGCTCCTGAATGGGCTCCGGAGTCTGCACCGGGCCGGGCTGGTGCACGGGTCGGTGAAACTGTCGAACATCGTGCTGACCAAGCACGACAACCCGCTGCTCGTCGAATCGGGGCTCCGCTGGCCCTACGGGGCAGCAGCGACGGGCTCGCGCCCCGGTGAGCCTCTGGACGATCTGCGGGGCCTCGGAAGGGTGCTGTACGAGCTGGCGACCGGCTCGCCTCCGCACGACGGGGGCCGTGGCCGCCTGCGCATCGGCACCGTGGAGTTCCCGGTGCTGGAACAACTGATCATGGATCTGATCGACGGTGATCCGGACGCGTGCCGACGGGCCGCGGCCGAACTCTCCCGGCTCGACAGCGCGGACTTCGTGTGGCGTTACCGGGTACTGGCGGAACCACTGGCCACGATCGGGCCGAAACGGAGGATGAGGCCCGAGGTGCCCGAGCGCGACCTCGTGCTGGCCCGCCTCCTGCTGGCCGGTGGCGGGCCCGTCCCGTTCAGCGAGTTGCGCCGGGCGGTCGGACGCGACGGGACGTCGACCGAGCACGAGAGCACCATGCACCTGAGGGCACTGGGCCATGACATCCGGTCCTCGAAAGCTTCCTGCTGGCTGGAGATCGACCGCTCCGAACTCGACCTGGTCGTGGTGGAGAGCCTGGTCCAGCGGGCCGAGGTGGCCTACGCCGCCGGCGACTTCGCGGAGACGGTCGAGATGTACGACGAGGCGCTGGCCCTTTTCGGCGAGACCCCGCTGGGTGGCCTGCCCGGCCCGTGGGCGGCCGGGGAGCGGCGCAGGCTCTCGGAGTGGCGGCAGGATCTGGCAAACGCGCGCCGGGTCGCCCAGGCGGCCGCGAGCGCCTCCTATAGCACCCCGGTGATCGTGTATCTCTTCGTGGACGGTTCCGAAGCGGACGAGCAACAGGCGTCCCGAGCGGTCAGGCAGCTGGTCGGGTCGCAGCTCCACGTGCCGACGGACCGGACGTCCGCAGCCCTCGGGCAGCTCTTCCACCTGACGGGCATCGGTACGGCGGGCCTGGTCACCTGGGCTACGGAGACCTTTCCCAGCAGCCTCGCGGCAATGCCGGTGTCGGCCGCTCCGGTCCTGGTGAAGATCCTGCTCTTCGCCACAGGCAGTCCACAGGAGGCGAGGCACCTGCGGGAGACCCTGCCCACGGCCGCACCCGCCCAGGACGCGGGGGTGGTCACGGTCTCGGTCGGCATCTCACGTGACCAGTACCGGCGGCTGGCACCCGGACAACGGAGGGGGTTCAGAGTCTTCGGAACCGATCCGGCGAGGGGCGGGACGGCCGGCTGGTACCGCACGATCACTCTGGCGACGCAAGAGCCCCCGGGTGCGCAGGTGCCGATCGCCGCGCCCGACGCGGAGGCCGCGCCGCCTGCGGCTGCCCGCCCTCCTTGGTGGCGCAGACTGTTCTCCGAAGGACGCGACGCCGGACAGGACTGAACACGCCTGTTCCGCCGACGGCCGCTCCGCGCCTCCGAGGGCCTCAGCCGCCGGCCTGGCTCCCGCGGTCCGTCCCGGAGCGGTGGCTCCGGTCCTCCTTCGCGTCCCGGGCGCCGTGCAGACGGGACTTCACGTCGTCCGGAGGCAGGAAGCGCGACCAGCGCTCGGGGAACTCGGAGGGCATGGAGACGTCCTCCTCCTCGTCCTCGTCGGCATAGGCGTCCCAGTTCGCCGCCTGCGTACGGGCCACGAGTTCGGCGGCCTGCGCCGCCTTGACCCGGTCGCTGGCCGCGCGGGCCGCCGCCGTGGCCAGCGAGGGCCAGACGTGGTCGATCGCGGCGTTCACGGCGGCTCCGACCAGGACGGCGAAGGCGGAGATCCCTATCCAGAGCAGCACGGCGATGGGTGCGGCCAACGAGCCGTAGATGGTGGGCCCCTCGACCGTGCTCGTGAGGTAGATCCGCAGCAGGAAGCTCCCCAGCACCCACATCCCGAGCGCGACGAGTGCCCCGGGGACGTCCTCTATCCAGGGCGAACGGACGGGCACCGACACGTGGTAGAGCGTCGTCAGGAACGCGATGGACAGCAGTATCACCAGCGGCCAGTACATGACCGCGAGCACCTCCGTGCCCCACGGAACGAACTCCACCACCCGGTCGGGGCCGACCACCAGCAGCGGCAGCACCACCGCGCCCAGGAGCAGCGCCACCACGTACAGCAGGAAGGCGAGCAGCCGTGTCTTGACGATGCCGCGGTGACCGTCGAGGCCGTACATCACGGTGATGGTGTCGATGAAGACGTTCACCGCGCGTGAGCCCGACCAGAGCGCGATCGCGAAGCCGATGGAGATGACGTCGGGGCGCGCACCCGTCGTGACGTCGGCTATGAGCGGTTTGGCGATGTCGTTGACGCCCCGCTCGGACAGCACCGTCTGGACCGCCCCGAGGATGTTGCGCTCGATCGACGCGACCGTGGTGGTGGCCGTCCAGTCGTCGACGTATCCGAGCAGCCCGATCAGACCGAGCAGCAGCGGTGGCAGGGACAGCAGCGTGAAGAACGCCGCCTCGGCGGCGAGGCCCAGGATGCGGTACTCGATGCACGAATTGACCGTGTCCTTGAGCAAATGCCACGCCATCTGCCGCTTCGACACGTTGCGGTAGAGGACTCGAGCCCGGTGGAGCCGACCCGGTGGCCGCTCGGGTGTTTCGTTTGCTGCCTGCACCTCCTTACCGTATCGGCATGGCAGCTAGCACCCACACAGTGACCAATCAGGTTCCGCCGCTGGTCGGCTATGACGTCTTCGGGGCCGACCTCGCGCTGACGGAGGCCGTCGAGCGGCACCTCGCGCCCGCGGTCCTCGACGAGGCCCGGGGAGAACTCGGCACGCTGGGCCTCTCCGCCGGCTCCGCCCAGGCCCAGGAATGGGGTGCGCAGGCGAACGAGAACCCCCCGAAGCTGCGGACGCACGACCGGTACGGGCACCGGATCGACGAGGTGGACTTCCATCCGTCCTGGCACCGGCTGCTGGGGCACGCGGTGACGGCGGGACTCACGGACGCCTGGGGCAGGGAGGGCGGCCATGTCCGGCGGGCGGCCGGGTTCCTGGTCTGGACGCAGGCCGAGGCGGGCCACGGATGCCCGCTGTCCATGACGCACGCGGCGGTCCCGGCGCTGCGCACCGACCCGGCACTGGCCGCCGAGTGGGAACCGCTGCTGACCTCGCACGTGTACGAGGAGGGGCTGCGGGTCCCGGCGCAGAAGGCCGGTGCCCTCTTCGGGATGGGCATGACGGAGAAGCAGGGCGGCACCGATGTGCGGTCCAACACCACCCGGGCCGAACCTCTGGCGGCGGACGGGGAGTACCTGCTCACCGGCCACAAGTGGTTCTGCTCGGCTCCCATGTCCGACGGCTTCCTCGTGCTGGCCCAGGCGCCGGGCGGTCTGAGCTGCTTCCTGGTGCCGCGGGTCCTGCCCGACGGCGCGCGCAACGTGTTCGCGATCCAGCGCCTCAAGGACAAGCTGGGCAACAGGTCCAACGCCTCCAGCGAGGTCGAGTTCGACGGGACGTGGGCCCGCAGGGTCGGTGAGGAGGGGCGCGGGGTGCGCACCATCATCGAGATGGTGGCGGCGACCCGGCTGGACTGCGTGGTGGGTTCGGCGGCCCTGATGCGGCAGGCGGTGGCCCAGGCGATCCACCACAGCGCCTACCGCTGCGCGTTCGGCGGACTGCTGATCGAGAAGCCGCTGATGCGCAACGTGCTGGCCGACCTGGCCCTGGAGTCGGAGGCGGCGACGACGCTCGCGCTGCGGCTGGCCGCGGCGTACGACGCGGACACGGAGGAGGAACGGGCCTTCCTGCGGATCGCGGTGCCGGCGGCCAAGTACTGGGTGACGAAGCGGTGCACCGCGGTGGTCGGCGAGGCCCTGGAGTGCCTGGGCGGCAACGGTTACGTAGAGGAGTCCGGGATGCCCCGGCTGCTGCGCGAGGCGCCGCTCAACTCGATCTGGGAGGGGTCGGGCAACGTCCAGGCGCTCGACGTACTGCGGGCGTTGCAGCGCGAGCCGGGGGCGCTCAACGCCTTCCTCACGGAGGTCGGCAAGGCGCGCGGCGCCGACCACCGGCTCGACGCGGCGATCAAGGACCTGCTGACCGAACTGGCGGACCTGGAGGCCGTCGAGGCGCGGGCCCGGCGGCTGGTGGAGCGGATGGCCCTCGTCCTGCAGGGTTCGCTGCTGCTGCGCTGGGCGCCGCCGGAGGTCGCGGACGCGTTCTGCGCGTCCCGGCTGGGCGGGGACTGGGGTTCGGCCTTCGGGACGCTGCCGCACAGTCTGGATCTGGCCACGATCGTGGAGCGTGCGCGGGCGCGGGAGCGTTAGGACGTACGGTCCTGGCCCGGGGCGCCGGAGCTTTCGCGCGGGCGCTGCGCGCCGGGGCAAACGACGGGGGGTGATGCTGCGCCGACACGGCACCACCCCCCACGCTTGTGCACCGCCGCACGGCGGGTCGAGGACTCCCCGCACGGCGTGCCGCAGACTCTCGTACGATCTGCGGCCTGTCGCCAGAGTTGCAAAGGGTTGCAACCATTGCGTGGACTGCGGGGTAACGGCACTCTTGGCACGGCAGGATGGGTCCTGGGGTCCGGTTTCGCTCTTCCGGACCGGGCCCAGGCCTTGTTGGGGGGACCTCGTCATGAAGACACGCGCTGCCGCACCTCCGCAGCCGGAGTACGCCCCGCGCCCCGTGGTGAGTGAGCGCCTGGTCCACCGCGCGCGGGAGGCCCGGCTGGCAGGCGGGCGCACCGGGGACGTGCCGCGCGCGGAGATCGGCGCGTCCTGGGACCGGGTGCTGCGCAGCGGCATCGATCCGGAGCAGTCGCCGGAGACCACTCTGCTGGGGACGGCGGAGATCGAGCACCGGCGGGGCAGCACGGCGCTCGGCGAGGTCATGCCGCTGCTGCGGGACGGGCTCGCCGGCATCGCGGACGCGGCGCAGCAGATCCTGGTGGTCACGGACCCGGAGGGCAGGGTCCTGTGGAGGCAGGGGCACGCGGCCGTGCTGCGCCGGGCCAAGGACATCTGCCTGGAGGAGGGGGCGGCCTGGGCGGAGTCGGCCACGGGGACGAACGCCATCGGTACGGCGCTCGCCGCCCGCGTCCCCGTCCAGGTCCACTCCGCCGAGCACTTCATACGCGCCCTGCACGGCTGGACCTGCGCGGCGGCGCCCCTGCGGGACCCGCGGGACGGCCGGCTGATCGGTGTCGTCGACATCAGCGGGCCGGCTTCCACCTTCCATCCCGCGACGCTCGCCCTGGTCGGCACGGTGACGGCGCTGGCGGAGAGCGAGCTGCGCAACCGCCACCTGCAGGCGACCGACCGGCTTCGGTCCGTCGCCGCCCCGATCCTGTGCAGGCTGCCCGGCCGCGCCGTGGTGGTGGACACGCACGGCTGGCCGGCGGCCGTCAGCGGTATGCCGCCCATGGACCGGCTGCCGCTGCCGAAGTCGATGCGGCCGGGCAGGGTGTGGCTGGCCTCGCTGGGGATGTGCCGGGTGGAGCCCTTGCCGGGAGGCTGGCTGGTCCAGGTCGAGGAGGGGGCGCACGAGGGGCCGCCGCGCAGGGTGGTGCTCGACCTCAGCCGTGAGCAGGGGCTCGCGGTGCACGTCGCGGGGCCTGTGGGCACCTGGACGCACCGGCTCTCACCCCGGCACGCGGAGCTCCTGTACGCGCTGGCCCTGCACAGGGAGGGGCGCACGGCGGCCGAGCTCGCCCAGGACGTCTTCGGCGACGCGTCGAGGACGGTGACGGTGCGGGCCGAGGTGTCGCGAATACGGCGGCATCTGGCCGAGGTGCTGGCACACCGTCCGTACCGCTTCGGCGACGACGTCGAGGTGGAAGTGGTCCACCCGGACGTGCCCGCCGACCTGCTGCCTCGCTCTACGGCGCCGGTGGTGCTCAGGGCGCGCGCGTCGGCAGGGGTGACCTGATCATCTTGGAGTGCCACCTGAGCGCTTTGGGACGGGACCTGATCATTTTTGGGCTGGGAGCCCGTGACGTGGTTGTCTGACCGCCATGAGCAACGCCACGCACTCCACCACCCCCCTCTCCGACGTGACCGTCTGGTATCTGGAGCAGACCTCGCCCGAGGATCTGCTGCCGGCGGCGGTCCCCGAGGGCCAGGTGACGGTGGTGCGGTCGGAGAGGGCGCTGCCCGAGTTCAGCCGCTTCCTCTACACGGCGGTGGGCGGCGACGTCCGGTGGACCGACCGGCTGGGTCTGACCTACGCGCAGTGGCAGGAGCTCCTGGAACGGCCGGGGACGGAGACATGGGTGGCGTACGAGAACGGGACGCCCGCCGGTTTCATCGAGCTCGAGCCCCAGGCGGAGGGCGCGGTCGAGATCGTCTACTTCGGCCTGATCCCCGCCTTCCGAGGACGCCGGATAGGCGGGCACCTGCTGTCCTACGGGGTGGCGCGGGCCTGGGACCTCGCCGAGCGCCACCCGGAGCGGACGCCCACGAAGCGGGTGTGGCTGCACACCTGCTCCGACGACGGCCCGCACGCGATGGCCAACTACCAGCGGCGGGGCTTCCGGCTGTACGACACGAAGACCGAGCAGGTGCCCGCTGTCGCGAACCCCGGCCCGTGGCCGGGGGCGCACGCCTGACCGGTCCGCTGGCGATTCCACGGCGGGCCCGTTCGAGGGCCCGCCGCGCCGGTTCATGTACCGGCGCACCGATCCGCCCGCACACCGGTCCGCAGGCGGTCATTACACCGGTCCGCAGGCCGGTCATTACGCCGGTCCCCACACCGGTCCGCACGCCAGGCGCACGCCTCCCAGGTCGCTTTGTCGACAGATCGGCGTGACAGACACCACACCGTCTCGCATTTCGGGACCATCCCGTCCACATGATGGATCGTGGTGGACTGCTCCGAGATCGGCGTGACACGCTTCCGTCATGTCTGGAACTGGAATTGCCTTGGTGAGTCGGCGGCACGTCGACCTCGGCCGCATGTCCAGCGCCATCTGTCCGGTCCGCTGAGAGCTTCCAGCACCGCGATCCACCGCCTTTGCTCCATCCCCTGCGCACCGCCGCGCCTCACGCGAGTGTGCAGTTCAGAGCCGCCCTCCTGCAGTCCCGAAGGACGTATATCCATGGCCGCCATCCCTGAGAAGCCTGCTACCGCCACGCCCCGCCGCAAGGCTGGACGTCACCGTGGTGAAGGTCAGTGGGCCATGGGTCACTTCACCCCGCTGAACGGGAACGAGCAGTTCAAGAAGGACGACGACAGTCTCAACGTGCGGACACGCATTGAGACGATCTACTCCAAGCGTGGATTCGACTCCATCGACCCGAACGACCTGCGCGGGCGTATGCGCTGGTGGGGCCTCTACACCCAGCGCCGCCCCGGGATCGACGGCGGCAAGACCGCCGTGCTGGAGCCGGAGGAGCTGGACGACCGCTACTTCATGCTGCGCGTACGCATCGACGGCGGGCAGCTGACCACCGCTCAGCTGCGCGTCATCGGCGAGATCTCCGAGGAGTACGCGCGCGGCACGGCCGACATCACCGACCGGCAGAACGTCCAGCTGCACTGGATCCGTATCGAGGACGTCCCGGCCATCTGGGAGAAGCTGGAGGCGGTCGGCCTCTCGACCACCGAGGCGTGCGGCGACTGCCCCCGTGTGATCATCGGTTCGCCCGTGGCGGGCATCGCCGCGGACGAGATCATCGACGGCACCCCCGCGGTCGACGAGATCCACGAGCGCTACATCGGCAGCAAGGAATTCTCCAACCTGCCCCGCAAGTTCAAGACCGCGATCTCGGGTTCGCCGGTCCAGGACGTGGTGCACGAGATCAACGACATCGCGTTCGTGGGCGTCGACCACCCCGAGCACGGCCCCGGCTTCGACCTGTGGGTCGGCGGCGGGCTCTCCACCAACCCGCGGTTCGCCGAGCGGCTCGGCGCCTGGGTGCCGCTGGACGAGGTGCCCGACGTCTGGGCCGGTGTCGTCGGGATCTTCCGTGACTACGGCTACCGCCGGCTGCGCACCCGCGCCCGTCTGAAGTTCCTGATGGCCGACTGGGGTCCGGAGAAGTTCCGTCAGATCCTCGAGGACGAGTACCTCAAGCGCCCGATGCTGGACGGACCGCCTCCCGCGCAGCCCTCCTCCCGCTGGCGCGACCACATCGGTGTGCACGCGCAGCAGGACGGCCGCTTCTACGTCGGCTTCGCCCCGCGCGTCGGCCGGGTGGACGGCTCCACGCTGTCCAAGATCGCCGACCTCGCCGAGGCGCACGGCTCGGGCCGGGTACGCACCACCGTCGAGCAGAAGATGATCGTCCTGGACGTCGAGCAGGACCAGGTCGCTTCCCTGACCGCCGGGCTGGAGGCACTGGACTTCCAGGTGAACGCCTCCCCGTTCCGGCGCGGCACCATGGCCTGCACCGGTATCGAGTTCTGCAAGCTGGCGATCGTCGAGACGAAGGCGCGTGGCGCCGCGCTCATCGACGAACTGGAGCGCCGTCTGCCGGACTTCGAGGAGCCGCTCTCCATCAACATCAACGGCTGCCCCAACGCCTGTGCCCGCATCCAGACCGCGGACATCGGTCTCAAGGGCCAGCTGATGCTGGACGCCGACGGAAACCAGGTCGAGGGCTACCAGGTGCACCTCGGTGGTGCGCTCGGGCTCGAGGCCGGTTTCGGCCGCAAGGTCCGTGGTCTCAAGGTCACCTCCGCCGAACTGCCGGACTACGTCGAGCGGGTGCTCGGCAAGTTCCAGGAGGAGCGTGAGGACGGCGAGCGCTTCGCGACCTGGGCGGCCCGCGCCAGTGCGGAGTCGCTGTCATGAGCGAACGAGCGGCGCCGTTCTACTGCCCCTACTGCGGCGACGAGGACCTGCGCCCGCACGAGGCAGGACACGGCGCCTGGGAATGTGCTTCCTGCAACCGCGCGTTCCAGCTGAAGTTCCTGGGTCTCCTGACCCAGGGACTCCAGCGCAACGACGTTGAAGGGGACGGGACATGACGGACACCCTGCAAGCGGCCGGGCTCACCGACGAGGCCCTGAGGGACCTGGCCGAACGGGCCGGGCGCGAGCTGGAGGACGCCTCGGCGACCGACATCCTGAAGTGGGCGGCCGACACCTTCGGCAAGCGCTTCTGTGTCACCTCCTCGATGGAGGACGCGGTGGTCGCGCACCTGGCCTCCCGGGTCTTCCCCGGGGTGGACGTGGTGTTCCTGGATACCGGCTACCACTTCGAGGAGACCATCGGCACGCGGGACGCGGTGGGCGCCGTGATGGACGTCAACCTCATCACGCTGACCCCGCGTCAGTCGGTGGCCGAGCAGGACGCCGAGTACGGCCCCAAGCTGCACGACCGCGACCCCGACCTGTGCTGCGCGCTGCGCAAGGTCAAGCCCCTGGAAGAGGGCCTGACCGCGTACGCCGCCTGGGCGACCGGACTGCGCCGCGACGAGTCCCCCACCCGGGCCAACACCCCGGTGGTGGGCTGGGACGAGAAGCGCCGCAAGGTCAAGATCTCTCCGATCGCCCGCTGGACCCAGGACGACGTGGACGCGTACGTCGCGGAACACGGGGTGCTGACCAACCCGCTGCTGATGGACGGCTACGCCTCCGTCGGCTGCGCGCCCTGCACCCGGCGGGTGCTGGAGGGCGAGGACGCCAGGGCCGGCCGCTGGGCCGGACGCGGCAAGACCGAATGCGGGCTGCACGGCTGATGACGACTGATCAGGAGATATCGATGAGCGTGACGGAGACGGGAGCCACCGTCTGGCTCACCGGTCTGCCGAGCGCCGGCAAGACCACCATCGCGTACGAACTGGCGGGCCGGCTGCGCGGGGACGGGCACCGGGTCGAGGTTCTGGACGGTGACGAGATCCGCGAGTTCCTCTCCGCGGGCCTCGGCTTCTCCCGCGAGGACCGGCACACCAACGTCCAGCGGATCGGCTTCGTCGCCGAGCTGCTGGCCGCCAACGGCGTGAAGGCCCTCGTCCCGGTCATCGCGCCGTACGCCGACAGCCGTGACGCGGTGCGCAAGCGTCATCAGCAGGAGGGCACCGCGTATCTGGAGGTGCATGTCGCGACCCCGGTCGAGGTGTGCTCCGAGCGCGATGTGAAGGGGCTGTACGCCAAGCAGGCGGCGGGCGAACTCACCGGTCTCACCGGGGTCGACGACCCCTACGAGGCGCCGGAGTCGCCCGATCTGCGGATCGAGTCGCACCAGCAGACCGTGCAGGAGTCCGCAGCGGCGCTTCACGCGCTGCTCACCGAGAGGGGCCTGGCGTGAGCACTGTCGCCACCGTGCCGGAAGGCACCGTCAACCCGTACGCGCTGAGCCATCTGGACTCGTTGGAGTCGGAGGCGGTGCACATCTTCCGTGAGGTCGCGGGTGAGTTCGAGCGGCCGGTGATCCTGTTCTCCGGCGGCA
>NZ_JBIAJR010000011.1:0-278799 GCF_042872025.1 Streptomyces sp. NPDC005494 | reverse complement strand
AGCCGCCCCGGCCGGAACCCGCGCCGGAACCGTCGCCGACGCGGACCAGCGCGCGGGCCCCCCCCCCCCCCCCCCCCCCCCCCGGGGGGCCCCCCCCCCCCCCCCCCCCCCCCCCCCCCCACCCCCGCACGACCGCGTGGGCGCGCCGTCCACGGCCCGGATGCGGCAAACGCGTCGCGCGGGACGGCGTCGGGCGGGCATGATCACACGATGACATGGACAGCTCCCGAAGCCACCCGCGCCCTCGGCCCTCTCGCCGCAGGTGAGCGGGAGACCCTGACCGCTTTCCTGGCCTTCTACCGGAGCACGCTCCTGCAGAAGTGCTCGGGCCTGACCGGCGACCAGCTCGCCGAGGAGACCGTACAACCGTCCAATCTCACCCTGCTCGGCCTGATACGGCACATGGCGAAGGTCGAACGCTGCTGGTTCCGGGAGCGTTTCGCGGGCCAGCCGCTGCCCCCGATGTACGACCCGGCCAAGGGCAAGGACGCCGACTTCGAGGACCTGGTCCCGGAGCGCGCCGCAGACGACTACGCGAGGCTCGTCGAGGAGATCCGGCTCGCGGACGAGGTGGTCGCGGACGCCTCGCTCGACGACACCTTCACGCACCAGGACAAGGTCTTCTCCCTGCGCCTGGTGCACGTCCACATGATCGCCGAGTACGCACGGCACATCGGCCACGCGGACCTGCTCAGGGAACGACTGGACGGAGCCACAGGGGCGTAGGACCCCCGGCCCGTACAGGATCTGGCGTAGTCCCGGTACTCGGCGGACTGAAATCCCCGGGCGGGGTCACACGGAAGGTATGACGTCCACTGACGTAAGGACAGACAGCACAGGCGACCCCGGCCCGGGCAGCGCACCGCGCCGCCGTGCCCGGACACGAGGGTGCCTGCCCTTCGCGGGTGTGTGCGCCGCGGCGCTCGTCCTGCTGCTCCTCGGCAGCAGGCTCAGTGTGCTGCCCGGGTTCGGTGACCTCTTCGGTGAGAAGACCACCGACCGTTCCGGTCCCGCGGTCCTCAAGTCCATCCAGGACATGAGCGCGTACGAGGCCGCCTCCGGCAACTTCCAGGTCGTCGTCGACCTGGAGAAGGACGCCAAGTTCCTGCCGGACGCCATCCGGGGCACCCGCACGCTGTACGTCGGCGCGGGCACGGTCGGCGCCTCCGTGGACCTCGGCAAGGTCGGGGCGGACGGGGTGCGGGTCGACGAGGACCGCACGACGGCCGAACTGCGGCTGCCGCACGCGGTGCTGGGCAAGCCCGCCCTGGACCCCGACCGTTCGTACGCCGTGTCCAAGCAGCGCGGACTGCTGGACCGGCTCGGCGACTTCTTCTCCGACAACCCGGGCAGTGAACAGGCCGTCAACAAGCTGGCCGCCAAGCACATCGGAGCGGCGGCCGAGGAGAGCGGGCTCACGAAGCGGGCGGAGAAGAACACCACCTCGATGCTCCAGGGACTGCTCGGCTCGCTCGGATTCGAAAAGGTCACCGTCACCTACGTGGATCCGCCCACCGCCTGACCCGGCCGGAGCGTCCCGGCCGCGACCGCCCCGGATCGGCACCGGCGCGCAACGGTCCCTGGGCGTCCGGCTGTCGTTCCGGGCGGACGCCCACGGCATGGCGCGGGCACCGCATGAATCCGGACGGTTACCCTACGTGAGCCCACCGAGATCGTCGGCACCCTAGGGGACCTCCGAATGAACCGTATCCGCACCGCACTTGCCGCTGTCGGCCTCGCCGCCGGACTGGTGACCGCTCCGGCCGCGAGCGCCGCGCCGCTCGGGGAACGTACTCCCGCGGCCGTCCGCCACGACCCCTGCACCGGCGAGTTCCTCGGGGACGCGCGGCTCGGCCCCAAGTGGCTGCCGCACACGAACCAGGCACCCGTCGGACCCCTGCTCAAGGGGTACAAGCGCACCGGCAGCCTGTCCCCCTCCGCCTTCCTGAAGAAGTACTGGGAGGGTCCGGCGGACGCCGGCAGCTGGAAGTACCCGCCCAACGACGGCTTCGCCGAGGTCAACGGCGAGATCGACAAGGAGCCGGCCAAGCTGCGCACCGGGCAGCGCCTGGACCGCTTCGGTTCGGAGTACGGGGGCTACCTCGCCCCCGCAGGCGATGCGTACGAAGAGCGGGCCCTGCCCCCGCAGAACCTCAACACCCGTGACGCCGCCGTCCCCTGCGACTACCGCGTCTACAAGGTGGCCAAGCCGTTCTGGGTCTGGCAGGGAAGCATCGCGCCGTGGTTCGAGCAGCCCGGAGGAGGTCAGCAGATCAAGCTCGACGCGGTCTTCCTCGATCCGGGAGCGGGCCAGCGCCTCAACGTGAAGTGGCTGCTGGACCACGAATACCTGACCCCGGCCGGGGTGTAGCAGGACAGGGACGGAACATGGAACGCCGCGAACTGCGTACCGCGCTCGTCGCCGCAGGTGTGGCCGACGGCTACTACCGGATCGAAGGCGTTCACGAACCGGTGCCCACGCCCCCGGACTTCCTCTTTCTCCGGAGGGCGCCCGACGGGGTGTGGGAGACCGGCGCCTACGAGCGCGGCAGGTACGAGGTGCTCGCGAGGCACCCGGACGAGGCGGTGGCCTGCGCCCATCTCCTGCGGCTGCTCGTCTGAACGGGCCGGGGCCGCGCTCGCGGACCACTGGGCACCGGCAGTGCGCCGGCCGTCGCCGTGGCGGGGCGCGGCATCGTGCGGACACCGCTCAGGGGGACGCGAGGGCCGCGTGTCGGAGTCGGGGGCCCGCCGGGTGACCGGCCATGGTGGTCGTATGAACAGTGCTGGCATTCTCGCCGATGCGTTCGAACGCATCCACGAAGCGGTGCACGCCGCCGTCGAAGACCTCCCGCCGGAGGACCTCAACGCCCGGCTCGACGACGACGCCAACTCGATCGCCTGGCTCGTCTGGCACCTCACCCGCGTCCAGGACGACCACGTCGCCGACGCGGCGGGCACGGAGCAGATCTGGTTCGCGCAGGACTGGGCCTCTCGCTTCGAACTGCCGCTGGAGAAGGGCTCGACCGGTTACGGGCACAGCAGCGAACAAGTGGGGTCCGTGCGGGTGACCTCCGCCGGCCTGCTCCTCGACTACTTCGACGCCGTGCACGCGCGGACCCTCGACTTCGTACGAGGACTCGACGGGCGTGCCCTGGAACGCGTCGTCGACGAGGCCTGGTCACCTCCCGTCACCCTGGGCGTGCGGCTGGTCAGCGTGATCGCCGACGACCTCCAGCACGCGGGTCAGGCCGCGTTCGTGCGCGGGGCGCTGGAGCGCCGCTGAACGGCGGCTCCGGCGCGCGCGTAGTGCCCGGGGCTGGTGCCGACCACTCGCTTGAAGTGCCGGGAGAAGTGGGACTGGTCGTAGAAGCCCGCCGAGGCAGCCACCTCCGGTGCGCGCATCCCCCCGAGCAGCAGGCGCCGGGCCAGATCGACCCGACGCGCCGTCAGGTACTGGTGCGGGGCCATGCCGAACTCCTGGCTGAAGGCCCGCACCAGATGGGTGTGGTGGGAGTGCAGACGCTCCGCCGCCTCGCGGAGGGTCAGCCCTTCCACGATGTGCTCGTCGAGCAGGTCCCGGAGCCGGTGGGCGATCCGGCTGCCGGGAACAGAAGGGGCGGCGAAATCGTCGCGGAGGTGATGGGCGAGGCGTTCGGAGACGAACGCGAGACGGCTCTGCGCCTCCAGCTCGTCCCCCGGCCGCTCCAGCGACCGGTGCAACTGGTCGACGCGCTGTCTTAGCCGCGGGTCGTGCAGGACGGGGCTGTCCACCGCGGGCCCGACGAGGTCCGCGTCGATCTGCGAGGTGTTCAGATACAGGACACGCTTCCGGAAGCCCTCGGGGGTGGCCGCGTCGCCGTTGTGCGGCACGTGCGGCGGCAGCAGCGTCACCACCGAGCTCGGCGCCCCGTGTTCATGGCGGTCCAGGTCGTAGCGGACCATCCCCTCGTCGACGATGAGCAGCGTCCACGCGTCGTGCGTGTGCATGGGGTAGGCGTGGTCCGCGAAGTGGGCGTGGAAGACCTCGTCGATTCCCTCGACCCGCGGACGCCACGCGGTGATGTCCGGACGTGCACCCATGGCCCGAAGCCTACAAGAGCGTGTGAGGGCTTCCGGCGTGCAAAGTTCGTACAAGACTGCGGCCGGCCCTCCCCGGCAGGCTGTCTCCATGACCGACGACAACGCACCCGTACGCTTCGACACCAAGATCGCCGTACTGCTCCGTGACGACCTGGAGACCTGGCAGCGGCTCAACGTCACGGCCTTCCTCGTGAGCGGGCTCGGTACCCAGGTGCCCGAGGTGATCGGCGAACCGTATGCCGACGCCGACGGCACCCCCTACCTGCCCATGCTGCGCCAGCCCGTCCTCGTGTTCGCCGGGTCCAAGGAGCTGCTGACGACCGCGCACACCCGGGCGGTGGGCCGGGGCGTGACGACCGCCGTTTTCACCTCCGACCTGTTCATGACGGGTCACGACAAGGCCAACAGGGCGGCCGTCCGGGCCGTCCCGCGCGACGCGCTGGACCTGGTGGGCCTTGCGGTGTACGGGCCGCGCAACGCCGTGGACAAGATCGTCAAGGGGGCCTCCATGCACCCGTGACCGGTGGCCCGGCGTCACCGGCCGGATACTGCCGGGCACACCCGTGCGGGTGACGGGTCGCGGTGCCATACTCAAGACAAGTCCGCTTGACAGGCTTGTCATTGTCTCCGAAAGGCGACGCGTCATGAACTGGGCATCGTGGACTACCCTCGGTGTCTTCGCGGGAACCGGCGGAGTGCGCACCGAAGAGGTAGGAGTCGTGAGCGGTGATCTGACCGTACACACGACATGGACCGAAGGGCAGGCAGAAGTCGCCGTGCAGTACAGCGGCGCTTCGGACTGGTTCACACTGGCCGGCAGTCCCGTGCCGTGCCCTTCCGAGGAAGAGAGCCGGGCCTTCCACCAGAGAGTCGTCGAGGCCGTACGCGCCGGCGGCGGAGCCACGGTTCCGGTTCCGCACGCGGTGGAGTGACGTGACCCCGACGGGCGGCGGGCGGGCGCGTCAGCCTTCCGCGAAGCGCACCACGTAGCGCCGCTGCCACGGGGTCTCCACGGCCCTGGGGTGGTAGTGCCGGCGGACGAAGGCGACCGCTTCATCCGCCGGGACACCATCCAGCACGGCCAGGCATGCCAGGGCCGTACCGGTCCGTCCTCTGCCGCCCGCGCACGCCACCTCCAGCCGCTCGTGCGGAGCGCGGTCCCACACCTCGCGGAGCACGGTCCGGGCGGCGGCGCGGTCGGACGGCAGACGGAAGTCCGGCCAGCGCAGCCACCGCGACTCCCAGGGCACCGGGGGCGGCGGGCTGCCCAGGAGATGGACGGCGAAGGCGGGCGTGAGGCCTTCAGGGAGCGGGTCGCGGAGGCCGCGCCCCCGCACCGTCCGCCCTGAAGGCAGCCGCAGCACCCCCGCGCCCGCCGGATCCCAGGTCTCCATGGCCGGTTCCCCTCAAGCCTTTCCGTCGTGATCCTCGGCCAGAAGGCTAGCCAGCTCGTCGACCGCTTCGGGCGCACCTTCGCCGACAGCGGACAGCGTGAGCAGATCGCCGTGCTGCGCGGCCAGGGAGAGGACCGACAGCATGCTCCGGGCGTCGACCGGGTCACGACCGTCGCGCGCGACGGTCACGGGGACGGGCAGGGCCGTGGCCGCCCGGACGAAGAGCGACGCCGGGCGGGCGTGCAGGCCGCTTCGGGAACCGACGGTGACGGTGCGCTGGTACATGGGTTCACTCCTGTGTGACTGGGTTTTCGCTGACGGGAAATGGCTGGCGACAAGGGGCAAAGGAGGACGAGGGGCCGTGGGGGGCCGTCACACAGCGGCAGGGACTTCGGACTTCCCGGCGGTGGGTACGGCGGTGTCCGGACCGCGCCGCATGCCCTTGAGGGCGACGACCAGAGCGGTGGACACCACCGTCCCTGCGGCGACGGCCAGCAGGTACAGGAACGGCTCCCCGATGAGCGGGACGACGAACACGCCCCCGTGCGGGGCCCGCAGCGAGCATCCGAAGGCCATGGACAGCGCGCCGGTCACCGCACCACCCGCCATCACGGACGGGATCACCCGCAGGGGGTCGGCCGCGGCGAACGGGATCGCGCCCTCGGTGATGAAGGACGCCCCCAGGACCCAGGCGGCCCTGCCGTTCTCGCGCTCGGTCCGGGTGAACAGCTTCCCGCGCACGGTGGTGGCGAGGGCCATCGCCAGCGGAGGGACCATTCCGGCAGCCATCACCGCGGCCATGACCTTGAGGCTGCCCGGGGTCGGGTCGGCCAGACCGCCGACCGCGAAGGCGTACGCCACCTTGTTCAGCGGGCCCCCCATGTCGAAACACATCATCAGGCCGAGCACGACGCCGAGGATGATTGCGTTGGAGCCCGACAGGCCGTTCAGCCAGTCGGTCAGAGCGTTCTGGAGCGAGGCGATCGGCTTGCCGACCACGATGAACATCAGGAAGCCCACCGCCGCCGAGGCGAGCAACGGGATCACCAGGACCGGCATGATGCCGCGCAGCGTGGGATGCACATGGACCCGCTGGATCGCCATCACCACCGCCCCCGCGAGCAGCCCGGCGACCAGGCCGCCGAGGAAGCCGGCATCGATCGTCAGGGCGATGGCACCGCCCACGAAACCCGGTACGAGAGCCGGACGGTCCGCCATCCCGTAGGCGATGTACCCGGCGAGCACCGGGACCAGGAAGCCGAAGGCGGCACTGCCGATCTGGTTGAGCAGCGCGGCCCAGCTGTCCGCCTCGCCCCACACGAAGTGGTCGGCCACCGATTTCGCACTCGCGATCTCGTAGCCGCCGATCGCGAACGACAGGGCTATGAGAAGCCCTCCCGCCGCGACGAACGGCACCATGTAGCTGACGCCCGACATCAGGTACGTCCGCAGCCGGACACCGAAGTGCCCGGAAGCCGCGCCCGACCCGCCTGTTCCGGAGTCGCTACCCGCGCCCTCACCGTCGTCCGCGATCCGGCTGATCTCGCCCCGCTCGGCCTTGCGCCGGGCCTCCGCGATGAGTTCGGCCGGCCTGTTGATCCCGGCCTTCACCCCGGTGTCGACGACAGGCTTGCCGCCGAACCGCGCCTTCTCGCGCACCTCCACGTCATGCGCCCAGATGACCGCGTCCGCCGAGGCGATGACCGCCGGATCCAGCCGCTCGAAGCCGGCGGATCCCTGGGTCTCGACGCTCAGCTGGACTCCCGCGGCACGTGCGGCGGCCTCCAGCGACTCCGCCGCCATGTAGGTGTGCGCGATACCGGTCGGACAGGACGTGACAGCGACGATCCGGAACGGCTCGGTGGCCTCCGGCTCCGGGACGTCCGGCTCCGCCGCCCCGGATTCCGCGGCCTCGGGCACGGATGCCGGTGCCCCGGGCCCGGATTCCACTGTCCCGGCCGCGGGGGCCCGGTCGCCGCGGATCAGGGCCGCGGCGGTCGCCGGGTCGCTCTCCGCCCGCAGTGCACCGGTGAACTCAGGGTCCATGAGGCGCCGGGCGAGGCTCGACAGGATGGTGAGGTGGTCGTCGTCCGCACCTGCCGGAGCGGCGATCAGGAAGATCAGGTCGGCGGGACCGTCCGGCGCGCCGAAGTCGATGCCACGGGCGCTACGGCCGAACGCCAGCGTGGGTGCGGTGACATGCTCGCTCCGGCAGTGCGGGATGCCGATGCCTCCGTCCAGACCGGTCGGCATCTGGGCCTCACGCGCTGCCACGTCGGCGAGAAAGCCGTCGAGGTCCGTGACGCGGCCGGACGCGACCATCCGGCTGGCCAGTGAACGGACGGCCTCGCTCTTCGTCTCGGCGGGCAGGTCGAGATCGACCAGTTCCGCGGTGATCAGCTCACTCATCGCGGGGCTCCTTGCTCGTTGACCGTCCCAGGGACGGGTCGGGGGGATGGGGAAGTCGTACGACCGGCCGTGTACGGGGCGGTCACGCGGCCTGCTCCGTCAGAGCCAGGTCCACGGGGATGTCAGCGGTGGTGACCACCGCGGACGGATCGAGGTCGGCGGGTGCCGGCATGAGGCTTCCGGGCAGCTGCACGGCTGCGGCGCCGTGCGCCACCGCGGCGGCGAGGGCCGCCCGGCCCGTGCCGCCGGTGGACAGGAAGCCCGCGAGTGAGGCGTCCCCCGCTCCGACGTCGCTGCGGACGGCGTCCACCCGGGCGCTGGCGAAATACGCTCCTGATCGCTCCACCAGCAACTGTCCCGCGGCGCCCAGACTGGCGAGCACCGAACGCGCCCCGAGCTCGCACAGCTCCTGCGCGGCCTTGAGCGCGTCACCGACCGTCGCGAGCGGACGGCCGACGGCCTCGGCGAGCTCCTGCGTGTTCGGCTTGATCACATCCGGCTGCTCCGGAAGCGCGGCGAGCAGCGCCGCACCGGAGGTGTCGAGGGCGATGCGGACACCCGCACGGTGACTGCGGGCGACCAGCTCCGCATACCAGCGCGGCGGCAGTCCGCGCGGCAGGCTGCCGCAGCAGGCGATCCAGTCCGCCCCCGCCGAACGCGTCCGGACGGTGTCCAGCAGGGCCTCCGCCTCGGCCGGGGTGATCTCCGGTCCCGCCGCGTTCACCTTGGTGAGCGTGCCGTCGGGCTCGACGAGGGTGATGTTGATACGGGTGCTGCCCGCGATCGGCACGCCTGCGGCCTCGATGCCGTGCTCGCCGAGGAGCCGGGCGAGCAGCGCGCCCTCGGGACCGCCCAGCGGCGCGACGGCCACGGTGCGGTGCCCGGCGGCGGCGACCGCGCGGGATACGTTGACGCCCTTGCCGCCGGGATCGACCCGGTCGCCGGTGGCGCGCAGGACGGCGCCGCGGGTGAGGCCCGGCAGCTCGTACGTGCGGTCCAGGCTCGGATTGGGGGTGACGGTGAGGATCATGCGCGTACTACTTCCGTGCCCTGGCTCTCGATGGCCCGGGCGTCCTCGGGGCTCAGTCCCGTATCGGTGACGAGCAGGTCGACTTGGGACAGGTCTCCGAAGCGGGCGAAGTGCTCCTGGCCGGCTTTGCCTGAGTCGGCGAGGAGCACCACCCGGCGGGCCGCCGCGATGACGGCGCGTTTCACCGCGGCCTCGGCCAGATCAGGGGTGGTCAGGCCCCCCTCGGGCGAGAAACCGTTGGTCGCCAGGAAGACGACGTCGGCGTTGATCTCGGCGTACGCGCTCAGGGCCCAGGCGTCGACAGCCGCGCGGGTGCGGTGCCTGACCCGGCCGCCGACCAGGTGCAGGGCGATGCCCGGGTGGTCGGAGAGGCGGGCGGCGACGGGCAGGGCATGGGTGACCACGGTGAGACGCGAGTCGATCGGCACGGCGGAGGCCAGCCTGACGGTCGTGGTTCCGGCGTCGATGATGATGTTGCCCTCGGCGGGGAGTTCGCCCAGGGCGACGGCGGCGATGCGGTCCTTCTCGTCTGCGGCCACGGTGTCGCGTTCGGCGAGATCCGGCTCGAATCCGAGCCGCCCGGCCGGAATGGCCCCGCCGTGCACGCGGCGCAGGAGCCCTGCCCGGTCGAGCGCCTTGAGATCGCGCCGCACGGTCTCGGCGGTCACCTGGAACTGTTCGGCCAAGGACAGCACATCGACCCGGCCGCTCTCGCCGGCGATGCGGAGGATCTCCTGCTGCCGCTCCGGTGCGTACATGTGGTTACGTTTCCGTTTCATGCCCGAGTCTGTGGTTTCACGGGCAGACTACGGACGCTTCTCCGGAAAGTAAACATGTTCGGACGGAAAGTGGGCGCGGACAGACTTCAGGAGACGTGCGAAGGAGACGTGGTGAAGAGCCGCGCGAGGGAGTCGCGCGGATGAGGCCATCGATGCGGCGGTCCGGGGGCCTTCAGTGCGGACGCTGGGTGGCTGCGGGCCCGTTCAGCGGCCGGGCGCGCAGCGGCGCTCCCAGGACCTGATGACCGCCGCTCGCCAGCATGCGGACCTCGCCGCGCTCACTGATCTCGGCGCGCACGATGCCGGTCTCGTCCTCGTACACCGGGTAACCGCCCGCGCCGGACCGGGCTGTGAGGTGGACGACGACCACGTCGTCCTCGGCGCCGCCCGCCTGGAACATGAGCTCGTAGCTTTCCGGATAATCCATGTCGACCTCCCTGCCGGGCGGGCGCGGCAGCGTCGGCCGCCCATGACTTCCCATTGTTTCTCACCCGGGCGGACGCCGCTCCGTGAGCCCGTACGTGTGACCGTACGTGACTCCGGATGCGGAATGGGTGAGGTGGGGCGACCATCATCTGCAAGGGATCGGACGCGTGCTGACAGCTTCGCACGGCCGCCCGTGACGCCAGGCGGGACCGCCGGCGCGATCGGACATCGTCGGTGCGGGGCCCACGGGCTCCCGGCCGCCCTGTGGAGAGGAACTGCCGTGTTGATGGCCAATCCCGCAACGCTGCGCAATCTCGTCAAGCGCTACGAGGCACTGCGAAGTGCCCATGCACGGCTGGGCAATTCCGAGAGCAGCCGCAAGCTCGACGACGTCTCCTACACGCTCTGCGTCACCACCGGGACCAGGACCGTGCCCGACGCGCTGGCCGCCGCCGCGGCGCAGCTGCGCGCGGTCCCGACCGCGGGGTCGCCGGCGCCGGCGGCGACCGAGGTGCAGCTGACCGCCTGACGCCGCTACCACGCCTACGCGAATGACGCCGGTTCTGCCGAACCGGCGTCATTCGCCTTCGCGCCCGCGCGCGGATCGCGCTAACGGGCCGCAGGCGCACGACACGCCGAATGGGCGGACAGCACCGTCGATCGGGTGACACCGGCCGGTCGGACAACATGACTGCTCGCGCGGACGGCTAGGCATGCAAGCATGAGATTTGAGCCCCGCCGAAACAAGACCGTTTCTTCGCGTGCCCGCCGGCTCCGCGTTGCCGGTGGCGCCCTGTGCGCCGCCGCCCTTGCCGCCACTCTCGTGACCGGTTGCGGTCAGGACAGCGGTGACAAGACTTCCGCGGCGACCTCCGAGGCTGCGAAGGTCCTTCCGAACGAGACGACCAGCCCCTCCGGCAGCCCCTCAGCGACGGCGCAGCTGACCGAGGAGCAGACCCAGCGCAAGGAACTGCTTTCGAGCGTCAAGGTCACCTTCGACAAGGCCGCCACGACCGCGGTCGGTGAGGTGTCAGGTGGCAAGCTGACCGACCTCGACCTCGAGGGCCTGGACGATGACGACGACGCGAGTGGCAGTCCGAGCCCGAGCGGCAGTCCGAGCCCGACCGGCAGCCCGACCGGCACCGGGAGCCCCAGCCCCGAGGCCAGCCCGAGTCCGAGTGGCAGCGCCGGCAGCCCGAAGTGGATCGCGGAGGTCGTCGAGAAGGACGGCACCGCGCACAACGTGACCATCGACGCGGTCTCCGGTGACGTCATCGACTTCGCACCGGACGAGGACCAGACCGATGCGGACAAGCAGGAGCTGGCGGCCCAGATCGCCAAGGCGACGCAGACGCCCCAGCAGGCGGCCAAGGCCGCTACGCAGAGGCAGGAGGGCTGGGTCACGTCGATGGCCCTCGAGGAGAACGACAGCCAGGTTCTGGTCTGGAAGGTGGACGTGGTCTCCAAGGGCTACAACAAGACCACCTTCGACGTGGATGCTGTGAAGGGCACGATCATCGACGAGCAGACCGACGAGAACTGATCACGGTACCGACGGATCATCGGTGGCGGACCGCATCGCGGTGCGCCACCGATGTGCGTCCCGGCGCATCCGGCGTCCCGGACGGGCTCAGTGGCGGGCGTCCACCAGGCTCCGGACGAACCGGAGGCCGGGTTTGTCCATCAGGGTGACGGTGCCTGCCTCCACGAACCCCGTCCGGGCGAGCACGGCCAGGGAGCCGTGGTTGTCCAGCGTCGTTCTGGCCTTGAGCTCGGTGAGTCCGTAGTCGTCGACGGCCAGTGCGCACACGTCGCGCACCGCCGAGGTGGCGAGTCCCCGGCCCGCGGCCCGCTCCGCGATGCGGTAGCCGAGCTCGGCGGAACCGTTCTCGACGTCTACCAGGTTGATCCGCCCCAGTACCGCCCCCCTGCCGTCCGTCAGAACGTGGAAGTGGTGCATTCCGGCCTGCTGTTCGGCCAGCCGCTCGGCGTGCCTGGCGTCGAAATCGGAGAAGAAGTCGTCCCCCCGGTCCGGGATGGAAGCGGCGAAGTACGCACGATTCTCCCGTTCGAAGGCGAGCAGTGCGGGAGCGTGATCGGGGCGGAGGCGCTCGAGGACGGTCATACGGCGACGATATCGGCCGCGGTGGCAGGAGTTGAGGGGGAGTGCCGTCCGCGGTGCGATGCCGGTCCGATCCTGACCGACACGCCTGTCTCTGCCCGGGTGGTGCTCGTATGTAAGTACGAACGGTGACTTCAGCCCTTCCCGCACGTTGTACAGGGCGTGCCTTCTTCTTCTCCGAGCTCGCCTCCCGCTCAGGCCTCACCGGCGGTGAAGCCGTTCGCCTTCCTGCTGACGCCCCGGCAGGGGGTCGCGGCCCGAGAACTCCTGTCCTATGTCGCCTCGTTGCCGCTGACGGGCGCCGACGCGCAGCTCCTCGCGGTGGTCGTCTCCATCCGGGCCGCCCGGAGCGGGGTCGGCAATCTGACCGGTCAGGATCTGCGCTCCCTGCGCCTGGCCGACCCGGAGGGTGCGCTCACCGCTGTCACGGCCCTGGGCTGGCGGGGGCAGGAGGCCCTCTTCGGGGACGACCTCGTCACCCCCGTCCCGATCGCCGTGCCTGAACTCGCCGAAGACCGACTGCCGTTCGGCAAGGTGATGCGGTCCCGGGTCTCGGGATGGACCAGCAGGACCCTGTCCGCCAAGCCCGTCAGGAAGACCTCGACCGCCGCCCGGCTGGCCGCCCTCTTCCTGGCCGCACACGGGCCGGCCGACGAGTACGGCACCCTGCCCCCGGAGTTGCCAGCCGACTGCCTGGCGGCTGTGCCGGAGTTGTCGGCCAAGGGGTTCCTGCGGGAGACGGACGGGGACCGCTACCTGCTGGGCGACGCCGTACGGCATCTGGCGGGTATGCGGCCCGTGACGGACGCCGCGCCCCGGGCGGAAGCCGTGGCCGTGGAGGAACCGCCGAGCTGGGACGAGTGGAAGGCAGGGGTGAGCGTCGCTCTGCGGCGGCACGTGGAGGCGGTGGAGAACTGCCCCGCTTGTTCGTTGACCACCGCCAGGGTCTCCGAGGCCTTCATGCGCAAGCCCGTACCCGCCCAGTCAGGGGAGAAGGTGCGTACGGCCTACAGCGTCTGGGAGGCCAAGTTCCCTGACCAGGGGCCTCCCGCGGCCCGGTTCGCCGCCGCCTTCCGTGCTTCGCACGGTCACGGACCCTCCGTCAAGCAGTTCTGCAAGGGCATGGAGTGGGGCAAGATGTCCCGCGACCTGCGGATCTTCGTCATCCGGCGGCTGATCGCCGACGGGTGGCTGACGAACACCGAGCCGGTGCCCTGGACCCTGCGGCCCGGCCGGAACGCCCAGACCGGCACGCCCGGCGCCACGGCTCCCGCCGGCGCGGCCGGGAGCCGTGGCGGCGCCACGCGGTAGGAGTGCCCGCGTTCTGCCGTGGGCCGATGGTCGCGTAGCGGTGTTCGATGTTCTTGCTGTGGGCATGCCATGCGTAGCCGCGTGACCCCACCACGCGCCGACCGGGAGGACACAGTGAGAAGCAGAGCCCCGATCCGCAGGACGTCGCTCGTCGTCGCCGGTGCCGTCGCACTCGTCGTCGCCTCCGCGAGCAGCGCCTTCGCCGCCCCGCCCCGCGCGCTGCCGGCGAACGCGGACGGGCTGGAGCAGACCTTCCAGCCCGCGTACGACTACGACACCGACGGCTGCTACCCGACACCCGCCATCGGTTCGGACGGCACCATAGCCACCGGCCTCAACACGACCGGTGCGGTGAACGGAAGTTGCCGTGACATCGAGGACCTGGACAACACCAACGGTTACGCGCGCTCCAAGTGCAACAACGGCTGGTGCGCGATCATGTACGGGCTCTACTTCGAGAAGGACCAGGCGGTGGCGGGCAGCGGACTCGGCGGCCACCGGCACGACTGGGAACACGTCGTGGTGTGGACACAGAACAACGTGGCGCGGTACGTATCCACCTCCGCGCACGGGGACTTCGACACCTACAGTGCCGACGCGATCCGGTGGGACGGAACCCATCCCAAGATCGTTTACCACAAGGACGGGTGGAGCACCCACTGCTTCCGCCCGGCCGGCTCCAACGACGAACCGCCGGAGAACCACTACCACGACTGGCGCTACCCCAGCCTCGTCGGCTGGAACGGCTACCCGGCCGGCCTGCGGGACAAGCTGAGCCAGGCCGACTTCGGCAGCGCTGTCTTCGGCCTCAAGGACGGCAACTTCGCGGGCCATCTGGAGAAGGCCGAACCGGCCGGAATCCCCTTCGACTCCTACGCCTGACCCGAGCACAGGGGGCCGTCCGGCGGATGCCGGACGGCCCCCTGTGCGTCAGCGCTCCGACAGCTCCGAAGGAGCCTCCTGGACCACCCAGCCGTTGCCGTCCGGGTCGTCGAAGGACATGAACGAGTTCCAGGTGCCGCCCTTCCCCTCTTCCCATCCCGTCGCCCCCACGTGCCGGATGGGGGAGACGTCCACCCCGCGGCCCACCAGTTCCTTGCGTGCCGCCTCGATGTCCGTCACGCAGACCTGGAGCCCCTGCAGCGTGCCCGGGGCCATGGTCCGCATGCCGGGTGCCGGGGGCATGCCCTGGAGCATGGCGACGGAACAGCGTGAGCCTGGCGGTGTCAGCTGGATGATGCGCATGCCGGGGGCGACCTCGTCGTCCAGGTCCAGCGTGAAGCCGGCCTTCTCGGTGTAGAACGCCTTTGCCCGGTCCATGTCGGTGACGGGGACGGGGATGACCTCGAGTGTCCAGTTCATGGAGCCTCCTCTGAACGGCGCTTGTGCGCCCGGCCGGACGAATGGTCCTCGTCGTGGCGGTCAGGGAAGTGCGCCGCGACGGAGTCCGAAGAAGGTCCAACCGTCGCCCAGGAAGCCGTCGGAGCGCACGTGGAAACGCCATCGAGGCCCACACTGTGACCGATTGCCGCGCCGCATGCCGCACGCCGCAGCTTTGCCCGGGGGACTGCTGCTCCCCGGCGATCCCGGCTCGCAGCCCCGCGCCTGTACGGGTCTCCGACGGACTCCCCGAGACGTCGTACAGGTGTGACCCCGCTTGCCACCCGGTCAGGCGTTCGGCAGTGTTCGGTCCATGCTGCAGGTGTGCTTGAACGGAGTGCGGAGGCGGAGCGAGAGCCGTCGGATCCCCGTGACGCCAGGGGAGTTGGCGGCCGAGGCTTTACGCGCGGTGGGTGCGGGAGCGGAGGACGTGCACCTGCACCCCAGAGGGACCGATGGTCTCGATTCGCTGGATGCCCGGGCAGTGGGTGAGGCGGTGAGTGCGGTGCGCGCCGTCGTGCCGAAGGGCACAGGGGTCGGAGTGACCACGGGAGCCTGGGCGCAGTCGGATCCGGGGAAGCGGGCCGAGTCGATCCGGTCCTGGACGGTTCTGCCTGACCACGCCTCGGTGAACTGGCACGAGGAAGGTGCTGGAGCGGTGGCCGGTGTGCTGCTGGAACGTGGGATCGGTATCGAGGCCGGTGTGTGGTCGGGCACCGATGGCGCCCGGCGCTTTCGTGCCTGGCCCTCGGCCCACCGGGTGCTGCGGGTGCTGGCCGAGGTGACCGACACCGATCCGTTCACGGCAGCGGCTACAGCCGTGACCCTGGTGGGTAGGCTGCGGGGTGGTCTCAGGGCGCCCCTGCTGCTGCACGGTGAAGACGGTGGGGCCTGGCCCGTCCTGCGGGCGGCGGCCGGCCTGGGACTGGACACGCGGATCGGCCTGGAGGATGTGCTGACGTTGCCCGACGGCTCGGCCGCGGAGACGAACGCACACCTCGTGCAGGCCGCGCGGCAGATCCTCGACGAGCACCCCGCCCGGCAGTTCTGACCTCTCGCGGGTACGCCACGGAACACCGGCGGGAGCAGTGCGGCGCCGACAGGTGTTCCGTGGCCCGGCAGCCTCGCAGAAGACGAACCCTGCGGGTGCTCGTATCCGCCAGGTCGTCTCCATGCGCACGGCCAGGCGTGCCAAAGCCCGCTCGCCGGGCCGCGCGCCTGACTACGTCGCCGCCTGGGAGCTGTCCCGGAAACCGCCCCATCCGTGCCAGCGGTCGATCTCGATCCAGGCGTTGACGCGGTCACGGTCGCGCTGCGCGTACGGCTGGCCGAGGTAGTGCTGGGACAGCCGGTCGATGCCGGCGAGACCCTCGTCGTCCCGCATCTCGGCCACGTGCCCGATCAGGCTGACGTGGGTGTACCAGTCGGAGTCGTCCAGCACGGTCAGGGTGACGCGGGCGTCCCGGCGCAGATGGTCGAGCCGCTTGCGGCCCTCGTCCATGTTGACCAGGACGCGGCCGTCGTCCCAGAGATACCAGGTGGCCGTGGACACCGGCTGACCGTCCGCGCGCAGGGTGGCGATGACGGCCGGATTGGGCTTGCGCAGCATGGCGACGGCTGCGTCGGGAAGCGGCGGCTTCGACATGTTCTCTCCTTCGTCTCGGGCCGCGCCCGTCCGTGACGGGGAACCACATCCGGTGATCCGGCGGGCGCGACCCCCACGCTGTCACATGGCGGAGGCGATGCCCGGGACCGCCCCTCGGGCGGTGGTGGGTGTACGGGAAACAACCGGTCCCGCCTCCCCGGCAGCCGGATGTGCCGGGCGCGTGACGGCCGGATGTGCCGCGCATTGCGGTCGCGTGGCAGCGTGCCGGAAGGCATCGACAGCGGGCTGCTCCGGCCGCAGTGTGGATCTTCGTAGACAGCGCTTTCACAGCTTCGGAGGAACCGTCATGCTCCCCGTCCGACCAGGACGTCGCAGAATCGCGGCGGTGAGCGCCGTGGCCGCTCTCGCCGGCCTGCTCGCCGCCCCGTCCGTACAGGCCGCACCGGCCGCGGCCCACGAGAACGGGCGCCCCGCAGAGACGCAGTCCCGCCGGTTGGTGGAGAACCTCGACCGGGGTCTTGTCGCCGTACCCTCGGGGCGCGGCACGTTCCTGAGCTGGCGCCTGCTCGGCACCGAGTACGGCTCCGACATCGCCTTCAACGTCTACCGGGGCGGAAAGCGGCTCAACCACCGGCCCGTCACCTCCTCCACCACGTACCAGGACAACAGTCGCGGGCACGGCGCCTACACCGTGCGGGCGGTCGTGGACGGCCGTGAGAGGAAGGCGAGCGGAGGGGCCCTGGACTTCGGGAAGGGGCACGCGGAGATTCCGCTGGCGGAGGCCGACGGGTACACCGTGCAGCACGCCTGGCCCGGAGACCTCGACGGCGACGGCCGCTACGAGCTCGTGGTGAGCCGGCTGTCCGGCACGCGGGACCGCCCGGATCTCCTGGAGGCCTACACCCTCACCGGCGAGCGGCTGTGGCGTGTCGACCAGGGTCCCGGCTCGTACACCCAGGCGCCCGGCAACGGGGCCAACGACCCGGCCCCGGCGGCGATCAGCGGCTCGACCGCCATCGGCGGATTCCGCAACGACGACAACGTGACCGTCTACGACCTCGACAGCGACGGGAAGGCCGAGGTGCTGGTCCACACGGCGGACGGCACCACCTTCGCCGACGGAAGCACCGTCCGGGCGGCGTCGCCCGCCGAGCAGTTCGTCACCGTCGTCGACGGAGCCACCGGCGCCGAGCGCACCCGGCAGCCCGTGCCGGATGACTTCACCGCCGACGGGCCCTCCGGCGGCCAGTTCGGCATCGCCTACCTCGACGGCGTCCGCCCCAGCCTGGTGACCAAGCTCGTCACACGGGTGGGCGCCAAACGAGGAGCCTTCCGCACGCTCGTCCAGACCTGGGACTTCGACGGCCGCACCCTGAAGCCCCGCTGGAAGTACGTCGTGCCGGCCGGCAGCGGGGCGACGAGCTTCCACCAGATCCGGACCGTCGACGTCGACCAGGACGGCAAGGACGACATCGCAGACGGCAACTACGTCGTCAACAGCGACGGGACCCTGCGTTACGTCGTCGACGGTGCAGGTCACGGCGACCGATTCCACATCGCCGATCTGGATCCGGCCAGACCCGGCCTGGAAGGCTTCGCGATCCAGCAGTCGGAACTCGGCGTCGTGTCCCGCTTCCCCTGGTACTACTACGACGCGGACACCGGTGAGCGGCTCGTGACGGGGGAGCACCCCGCCGACCCCGCCGGGGAGGCCGACCTCGACGTCGGCCGGGGCACCACCGCCGACATCGACCCCCGCCACAAAGGCCTCGAACACTGGACCTCGACCGCTGACGTCACCGCACCCGGCGCGGGCGTGCGCAACGTCCAGGACGGCAGAATCTCCGGGACCACCCCCAGCGTCAACTTCCGTATCTGGTGGGACGGGGACAAGGGAGCCGAACTCCTCGACAGTACGTACGTGGAGAAGTGGAACCCCGCCACGGAGACCAGCCGCCGCGTCTTCGACCCGGCCGGAGTCACGGCAGGCGCCCGCAACGCCACCCCCTTCTACGGCGACATCCTGGGCGACTGGCGCGAGGAGATCCTCGCGGAGACCGCCGACCATACGGCCCTGCGTCTCTACACCACCACGGAGCCCACCACCACCCGCCTCTACACCCTCGCCCAGAACCCGGCCTACCGCCTCGGCTGGACCGTGCGCGGCTACCTCCAGTCCACGTTCACGGACTACTACCTCGGCTACGGTTCCAGGAACCCGCCCAGGCCCGCGATCCGCACCGACACCGGACCCGGCCGCGCCTGGACACCGATCGCGGGCGACACCTTCCGCGCCGGTACCGGCCGGTGGACCGCCGAACTACAGGACGGCGGGAGCGTGACCGCCGCGGACGGTGTCCTCGACATCGACGTACCGAGCGGCGCCACGGTGTGGTTCGACCGCAGGCTGAGCGGGCCGTACGAGATCGAGTACACGGCCACCGCCGTGTCGGCCGGTGGGGCCAACGACCGGGTGTCCGACCTCAACAACTTCTGGAACGCCACGGACGTACGCTCGCCCGGTGACATCTTCGGCACCGCACGCGGCGGCGCCCTCGCGGAGTACGACCATCTGAAGACCTACTACGTCGGCTACGGCGCGAACTCGAACACCACGTCCCGGCTGCGCCGTTACGTCGGCGAGGCGGGGAACCGTCCTCTCCTGCTCGACTACACCGCCCCGCTGCTGACGGCCAACGAGCCCAACCGGGTCCGCATCGTCTCCGACGGCTCGACCGTGCAGTGGTGGAACAACGGCCGACTGGTGTTCGACCACCAGGACCCCGACCCGTACACCAGCGGCCACTTCGCGTTCCGGACGATCACCAGCCACTTCCGGGTCAGTGACTTCACGGTCTGGCGCCCGCCCAGCCGAGGATGACAGCCCGCAGGGGCGCCGGAAGGCTCGCGGAAGTCCGTTGTCAGTGGTGGCTGTGATGCTGGAGCCATGGACGAACTGATGCGACGCCGCGTCTACGGCGCCGACCACGACGACCCCGATCCGGGACCCCGGCCCGGTCACGTCTACGTGGAGCTGGTCGCCGGCCCGCTGGACGGGCTGCTCCTGGACGTGACCGGATGGCCCGAGGAGCGCCTCGCGGTGGGCGCGGCACTCGGCACGGAGCTGGGGAGGTTCGGTGCGGGAGGCCGCGCCGTGTACGGACCCGTGGCCGGGGACCGGAAGCGTTGGGCGTGGCAGGCGGACAGCCCCTGAACTGTCCGCCTGCCACGGCGTCCGGTCCGGCCTCCGGACATGCGGAGCCCTCCCGGAGATGCGGCGGCCTCCCGGAGATGCGGTGCCCTCCCGGAGATGCGGTGATCGGTACTTTCACCGGTGTTCCGGCCAGGCGGATGACGCGCCCTCCGCCCATGCCTAGCGTGCTCGACCGACAGGATTTCCGGATCCAGGAGGTGGAACACGTATGAAGCGGACGATGCGCCGCGTCGCGGGCGCGGCGACGGCTCTGCTCGCCATGGTGTTACTCGCACCGGCGTCGGCGGCAGGGGCGGACGCCGAGGCCGGTGCGGCAGGAGGCACGGGGCCCTACACCGCGGGCTACGAGACCGTCGCGGGCCTGCCGGACCACACCGTCTACCGTCCCGACGTCCTGCCGGCCGGAGAGAAGCTCCCCGTCGTGGCCTGGGGCAACGGCGCGTGCCGGGCGGACGGCACCTGGTTCGAGAACATCTTGACGGAGTTTTCCTCGCACGGGTTCCTCGTCATCGCCAACGGCGCACCCGGTGGCTCCGGCCAGACGTCGTCGGACATGCTCATCGAGGCGTTGGACTGGGCGGTGAAGGCGAACAGCGACCCGGGCAGCAGGTTCAGAGGCAGGATCGACACATCGAAGATCGCTGTCATGGGCCAGTCGTGCGGCGGGCTGGAGACCATGGAGGTGGCCGACGATCCGCGTATCGACACGACGGTGATGTGGAACAGCGGCCTGATGAGCAGGCTCGACAAGTGGATCCAGCTGCCCCGCCTGCACGCACCGATCGCGTATTTCATCGGCGGGCCGGACGACATCGCGTACGAGAACGCCGCCGACGACTGGGACAGACTCCCCGCCGGCCTCCCGGCGTTCTCCGGGAACCTGGACGTCGGCCACTACGGCACCTACGCCGAGCCGAACGGCGGTGAGTTCGGACGGGTCGGTGTCAACTGGCTGAAGTGGCAGCTGAAGGGCGACGCCATCGCCCGGGCGGAGTTCGTGGGGCCGAACTGCGGGATGTGCTCCAGCGACTGGGACGTGGAGCAGAAGAACCTCTCCTGACCCGGTACGCCACCGGTCGCGACGGGCGCCTCGGCTCCGCTGCGGCCGGTGGTGTTCTGGTGCTCCCGGCCAGGGTGGGCGCCGGCGCGGTCCCCGGGGGATCCCGGCCACCTCGGAGCTGCCGGGGGCACACCGGAGCCCCCGCCTGGTGCGTTCAGGGCGAGGGTGTCACGGCGACCGTCCGAAGGTGGCCCGGGTTGGCGGCCAGGAAGCCGTCGAGCGCCGGCCCGTGGGGCGATCCCCTCCAGGGACGCGTCCGTGCTCCCGGTGGGAGGCCGCTTCCCGCTTCGGCCGGCAGCCGGTCCCTGTTCCGCCGCGCGCCTCGGCGCGCAGCGCGCGGAACCTCGGAGGTCCGCAGGCCCGGCCGGGGCGGCGGCGCCCGGACCTGCGGTCAGGGGGCGGATGTCCGGAAGAAGCCGCGGGCGAAGGGGCCGTGCGCCCCGAACCCCGCGGCGCGCGCCGCCGCCACGCCCTGCCCCACTTCCACCCTGCTGCACCCGGTCCGGCTCGCACCCCCGATACTGGAGTGCACGCGGTTTCGGTGGATCGTCCGCCGTTGAGGACCCGATCAGCACGGTGGAAGGCGAAGCACGGTGACGACGACCGTCGCATATCAGGGCGAGCCCGGCTCGAATTCGGCGACGGCCGCCCGGTTCCTGTACCCAGAATGCACTGAACTGCCCTGTACCGGTTTCGAGCAGGCGCTGGACGCCGTCACGCTGGGAACGGCTGACCTCGCGGTGATCCCGGTCGACAACTCGGCCGCCGGGCGCGTGGCGGACGTGCACCACCTGCTCCCCGAGTCGGGGCTCTTCATCGTCGCCGAGCACTTCCTCGCCATTCGCTTCGACCTCATGGGGGTCCCCGGCTCGACCCCTGAGGACGTGGAATGCGTACGCAGCCACGTGCACGCCCTCGGACAGTGCCGCAAGGTCCTGCGTGCGGGCGGCTGGCGCACCCTCGTCACCGACGACACGGCCGGCGCGGCGCGTGAGATCGCCGAACTCGGCGATCCGCGGCACGCGGCGCTCGCCCCGCCAGCGGCGGCGCAGCTGCACGGCTTGGACGTGCTGCGGGCGGGCGTCGAGGACGACCCGGACAACACCACGCGATTCGTCGTACTCTCCCGCGAGGCCGTCATCGCACCGGACACGGGTGAGCCCACGATGACGAGCCTGTTCTTCAGCGTGCGCAACATCCCGAGCGCCCTCTACAAGGCCCTCGGGGGGTTCGCCAGCAGCGCCGTGAACCTCACCAAGATCGAGAGCTACCAGATGGGCGCCGGGCTGAACGCGAGCCACTTCTACGTCGAGATCGAGGGGCACCCCGACGATCCCCGGGTCGACCTCGCTCTCAACGAGCTGCGCTTCTTCTCCTCCGAGGTGCGCGTCCTCGGCGTGTATCCGGCCCACCCGCACCGCCTCGGCGTGGTCGCCGCCTGAGGGCCTCACCCGGAGGGCCCGCGTGTCGCGCGGGGGCGGTCGGGGCCCTGGCTATCCGGCCCGGGTCCGCGTCGCGCGCCACATAGTTGCTTGGTGCACGAATGTGGGTAGGTGCATGTGGTGCACGGGACGGTGCCGTGAATCGGCCCGATCCTGCGTGATGCACATGTGCCGACGCACATGTGCCGACACACGTGTGTCCGCGGACGAAGGGAGACACATGCGACTGGGTCTGGCGCTACCCACCTTCGGTCCGGACGCCGGGGCGGAGGCCATCGTCACCGTGAGCCGTACGGCAGAGGAGATGGGCTACGACTCCCTGTGGAGCGGCGACCACGTGCTCGCCCCGAGGACGCCGGGTGTGCCGTATCCCGGCGGTGACGGTGTCATGCCACGGGTCTACGAGAACTGCATGGACCCGGTCGTGGCCCTGACGCTCGCCGCGGCTCACACCCGCCGGGTCCGGCTCGGGACGAGTACGCTCAACGGCCTCTGGCATCCGCCCCTGCTGCTGGCCCGTTCGCTGACCACCCTCGACGTCGTCAGCGAGGGACGCCTGGACGTCGGACTCGGATTCGGCTGGATGCCCGACGAGTACACCGCGGTCGGCGTGCCCTGGGAGAACAGGGGGCAGCGGCTGGACGAGACGCTCGATGTGCTCGAAGGGTACTGGACCCACGACGTGTTCACGCACGCGGGTCCGCTGTTCACCGTCCCGGAGACAGTGGTCGGCCTCAAGCCGCACCAGCGGCCCGGGCCTCCCGTCCTCCTGGCGGCGTTCACCCCGAAGGGTCTGCGGCGTATCGGCCGACGGCTCGCCGGCTGGCTGCCCGGCGCGATGCCCCTGGCGCGCATCGGGGCCATGTGGACAGTCGTCGTGAAAGAGGCCGAAGAGGCGGAGCGGGATGCCGCGGCCGTACGCATGGCGCTTCGGGTCAACCTCACCCTGACCGACGTGAAGGGGGACCCGGCGCTGGTTCCCCGGGCCGGCACGATCGGTCAGTACATCGACTACGCCCGCGCTGCGGCCGACGCGGGCGTCCACGAACTCTTCCTGGACCTGGGGCAGACACCGGCCACGATCGACGAGCGCGTCGACCTGGCCGGCCGATTCATCGAGGGCGTGCGAACCGGGTGACGTGAACTGCCCTGTCTTTCCCTCTACTGCGTGTCGGCGAACGCGTCGGCCAGCGCCCGCCATTCGGTGCGGGGCAGGCCGTTGCCGCCCTCCTCGGCGGTGAGGACCTGGAGGGCGACGTGGTCGGCGCCGGCGTCGAAGTACGCCTGTGCGCGGGCCCGCACACGATCGACGTCGCCCAGGGCGAAGAGGGCGTCGAGGAGACGCACGCTGCCGCCATCCTCGAAGTCGCTCTCCGTGAACCCCAGACGCAGCAGGTTGTCGGTGTAGTTCGGCAACTGGAGGTACATCGACAGCATGTTCCTCGCGGTCGTCCGGGCCCGGTCGAGATCCGTGTCGAGCACCACCGACAACTCCGGGGCGAGCAGGGCGTCGGGACCGAGTGCCTCGCGTGCCTCTGCCGTGTGTTCGGTGGTGACGAGATACGGGTGCGCTCCGAGCGCCCGGTCGGTCGCGAGCTTCAGCATCTTCGGGCCGAGTGCCGCGAGAACCCGTCGCCCGGCATCCACCGGCGGTGCGGCGGCGTCGAGCGCGTCGAGATAGGTCACCATGGCGCTGTACGGCTTCGCGTACTGCGGCACCATAGGGCCGTGACTGACCCCGAGGCCCAGGACGAACCGGCCCCGCGCACTGGACTCGATGGCCGCGAAGGCTGCCGTCACCTCCTCGGCGGTGTGGTCCCAGATGCTCAGGATGCCGGTGGCGACCGTCACCGTGCGGGTGGCGGCGACCAGCGCCGCGGCGTCGTCGGGCGAGGGGCTGCCCCCGATCCAGAGAGCGCCGTACTTCAGCTCCTCGAGCTCGGCAGCCGCCTCCGCGATCGCCTTCCTGCCCGCCTCGTCCGCCCGTGACCAGTGCAGGGCGCTGCTCCAGATACCGACCCGTCCGAATGCCTTGCGCTTCTCAGAAGTCATGGTGTGATCAACAGCGCCTGGTGCCCGCTATTCCCGGGCGAACGGAAATCCCCCGAACGGGCCACACGCGCCTGGCATCGGGCACGCCCGTTCCCGGCGCCCGCCGAGGACGGGGCGACGCGGGCCAGAGGGCCCGGCAGGCCGCCGGCGCGGGCGAGGTGCCGGCCGGAGCTACGTGCCTCGGACGCCGCCGAGATCCAGCAACTGAAAGCCGACGTCGACGCCCTCGTCGGGGCCCTGCACCTCGCACAACCGGTGAATCAGCAACTCCGTGGACCGGGCCGACCCGGCACGACGATCCGCGTGCTCCCGACTCGAGCAAGGCCACCCCGGCAACGTGAATGACACAGCCTGGCCTGGAGTGATCGTCCGATGCCGTGGCCAGAACCAGCAGGCGTACCGCCAGCGAGCACCGGATGACGACCTGCGAAGCCGATTTGCGGCTGATTTCTCTGTTTCAGATGGGGGTGTTCTCGTCGGGGACGAAGGGGGCTCCGTGTCCGGGGACGATCAGGGCGGGCTTGAGGGCGAGGACCTTACGGCGGGTGGCGCGCAGGGCCTCGTGGTCGTCGGAGGTGGGATCTTCGGCGGGGCCGTGGACGCTCCACCAGGCGTGGGTGAGGACGACGGTGCCTTCGGCGGTTTCCGCGACGGTGGAGGTGTCCTGGGGGGGTGTGGCCGGGTGTTTCGATCAGGCGGATCGAGGGGGAGAGCTGGTATCCGTCGGCGGCCGGTCGTACCAGAGGTGGTTGTCGTAGGCGGCCCGTACGTCGTGGGCGCGCGCGTGGGGGAAGAGGGCGGCGTTGAGGGTGTGGTCGGGGCGGTGGTGGCTGAAGACCACGTCGGTTACTTGCCCGGGGCTGATTCCGGCGGCGGCGAGCGGGTCCAGGATGAGTTTGCGGTCCTCGACCATGCCGGGGTCGACGACGACGATCGTGTCGCCGTCTCGCAGGAGACCGACGGTCGAGGCGACGTGCCACGGCTTCTCGTGGCCGTCGCGGTCCGCATTGCGTGCGTCGAGGCTGTCCTAGCCGGTGGTCAGCAGGGTGAATGTGGCACTCATGAGAGGTGATGGTCTTTCGTCGATCGTGGGGAATGACCGGATGGAGGGCGAGGTGTGCCGTCCATGCCGAGGGCTCGATGGTGTGCGAAGCCGCGCCCCGGCGCGGGTCCGGTGAACCGGCGGCGGGGCTCGGGCGGCCGAACTCAGTCGGCGGTGCCTTGCGTGCGGCGGGCGTAGGCGCGGGCGGCGCGGGCGCGGTCGCCGCAGCGGACCGAACACCAGTGGCGGCGCCCGGCACGGAGCAGATAGCGGTTGCAGGGGGACGAGGGGCAGGCTGTCAGCCGTTCGGCGTCGGGCCCGGTGAGCAGGTCGGCGGCATCGGCGGCGAGGATGCCCAGGGCTTGGTCGACGATCTGGTCGATGGGGTGCGGGGCGGTGCGGTGCATGCCGCGGACCGCGTCCCAGCCGAGCGGGGAAGCGGTGGGGACCCGGGTGAGGGCGTCGTTGATGGCAGCCATCGCGGGGGCGGGGGCGGGGTGACCACCGACCTGGGCGGCGAGCAAGGCCCGTACCTGTTCGCGCAGGGAACGCAGGCGAGCCGCGCAGATCTCCTGCAAGCCGGCGTCCGCAGGGGCCAGGTCGTGGTCGACCAACCACTGGTTGGCGCCCGAAGGCGTGCCCAACGAGTCGAGGAACTGGCCGCCCGGCAGGGCGATGGCGCTGTTGGCGAGGTCGAGCGCGGGGTAGCGCTCAGCGCCCGGTGCCAGAGGCAGCCCGGGGTCGGCAGTTTCGACGGCGGTGGGGGTATCGGTCTCACTCACGCATCTCACGCTACAGCTTGCCTTCATCCGTGACAACCGCCTACAGTCACGGATGTAAGCGCATCTATCCGTGAGGTGATTTCGTCATGGCAACAACCGGCACGTCCAGCGAGCAGATCCCCGTCCGTGTCTTCGGCGGTCCGACCGCGCTCATCGAGTACGGCGGGCTGCGGTTCCTGACCGACCCGACCTTCGACGCCCCCGGCACCTACCCCTCGGGGCTGGCCAAGACCGCGCCCGCCTCCGCCACGCCCGCCGACCTGGGCCGCATCGATGTGGTGCTGCTGTCGCACGACGAGCACGACGACAACCTCGACGCCTCGGGCCGTGCCCTGCTCGCCGGTGTACCCCTGACCCTGACCACGCCCAGTGGCGCGGATCGGCTGGGCGGCACCGCCCGCCCCCTGAAGGACTGGGAGTCCATCGAGCTGGAGCGCCCCGGGGGCGGCACGATCACCGTCACCGGCGTCCCGGCCCTGCATGGCCCCGGAGCACGCGCGGACCTCGAGCCCGTCGTCGGTGAGGTCGTCGGATTCGTCCTGAGCGGTGACGGCCTGCCCACCGTCTACGTCAGCGGCGACAACGCCCAGCTCTCCCTCGTCCAGGAGATCGCCGACCGATTCGGCGCGGTGGACACCGCCGTGCTGTTCGCCGGCGCGGTCCGCACCCCCGTCCTGGACCGCGCGCTGCTCACACTCGACAGCGCTCAGGCCGCCGAGGCCGCCCGCATCCTGGGCGCCCGCCGCATCGTGCCCGTCCACTTCGACAGCTGGGCCCACTTCACCGAGGGCCGCGACGAGCTCGTCGCCGCCTTTGCCGCCGTGGGCCTCACCGATCGCGTCGACTTCGGCGTCCGCGGCTGAACCACCGGCGTCGCACGCGTACGTCGGACAGCCGGGCGCCGGCCGACAGGAACTGCCACCGCTGTCGGCCGGCGCCCCCACGCGCCGCACACCTCGAAACCGAAGGACCGCACGACCATGACCGACCCCATCCGCGGCACCCGCCACGGCTCCGCCCCCGCCGCCCTGTCCGTACTGGACTCCGCCATGACCGGCACCGGCCAGACCGCCACCGAGGCGCTGGCCGGCAGCATCGAACTCGCCCGGCTCGCCGACCGGCGCGGCTTCACCCGCTACTGGATGAACGAGCACCACGCCATGCCCGGCGTCTCCACCTCCAGCCCACCCGTCCTGCTCTCCCGCCTCACCGCGGAGACCAGCAGACTGCGGCTCGGCGCCGGCGGGATCATGCTGCCCAACCACCCGCCACTGGTCGTCGCCGAACAGTTCGGCATGCTCAACGCCCTCGCCCCCGGCCGCATCGACCTGGGCCTCGGCCGCGCGCCAGGCACCGATCACACCACCGCCGCCGCTCTGCGCCGCGGCGCGAGCGACGCCGAGGACTTCCCCCGGCAGGTCACCGAACTACTGCACTTCCTCGGCGACGACTTTCCCGCCGAACACCCTTACGCCGACCGCGTCTACGCCGTGCCCGGGCCCGCCCAGGACCGGCTCAACGGCCTCACCCCCTCCACCGGCCGCCTGCCGGTGTGGCTTCTCGGCTCGTCCGGCTACTCGGCGCAGCTCGCCGCCCGGCTCGGCCTGCCGTTCGCCTTCGCCGCGCACTTCAACCCGCGCGACGTCGTGGCCGCCCTGCGGCTGTACCGCGAGCGGTTCACCCCGTCCGAGGCCCTGGCCGAGCCGTACGCACTGGTCAGCTTCACTGTCGCGGCCGCCGACGACGAACGCGAGGCCCGCCGCCAGGCCGGCACCCTTGCCCACGCCATGCTCCGCATGTTCCAGCGCAAGTCCTACCTGCTGCCGTCCCCCGAAGAAGTGGCCGCCCACCCCTACGACGCTGAGGAACGCCAGGCCGTCGACAGCTGGCTGAAACACGTCCCGCACGGCACCCCCGAGCAGGTCACCGCGCACCTGAACCAGGTCCAGCGGGACTCCGGCGCCGACGAGCTCATGATCGGCAGCGTCGGCCACTCCGTCCAGGCCCGGCTGCGCTCCACCGAGCTGATCGCCGATGCCTACGGCATGCCTGGCCACTCACACTGACGCGGGACGGGCGACCCGGCGCCCACCGCTCTTCACCGCCGAGCCCCTGCAGTTCCAGGAGTTCCCGTGGCCACCGTCCTCGCCCTGTCCGGCAGTCCCTCCCGTACCTCCGCACCGCTCTGCTGGCCGAACGCACCGCCGCGGGCCTACGGAGTTGCGGTCACCGCTCCCACGTACTCGCCCTGCGCGACTTGCCCGCGGCACCGCTGCTCTCCGCGGACACCCACGACACCTCGCTCGCCCGCGCCGTGAACCTGGTCGCCGAGGCCGACGCCCTCGTCGTGGCCGCCCCCATCTACAAGGCCGCCTACTCCGGCCTGCTCAAGACCTTCCTCGACCTGCTGCCGCAGCATGCGTTCGACCGCTGCTCGCCACCCCCGCCGGGCACCTCGCGACCGCCCTCCGACTGCCCGAACTGACCGGCCTGTTCCTCCTCTCCACGGTCGCGTTCACGCTGGCCGCACTCAACTTGCTCGTATGGCTGCGCCCTGACCCGTTGCTGCTTGCCCGCACTCTGCCCGCCACCCCTGCTGAGGGTGCACCCGCGGATTACTCCTCTCGGCCCAGGCCCGGACTCCTCGTCGGCGTCGTGGTCCTGGTCCTCAGTCAGCTCGTCATGGTCGCTGTGATGACCATGACCCCCATCCACATGCACGCCAACGGCTTCGGCGCCGCCGCGTCCGGCCTGGTCATCGCCGTGCACACTGGCTCCATGTATCTGCCGTCGCCCCTGGCGGGCCGCCTCGTCGACCGATTCGGTGCCACGGCGATGAGCGTGGCCACTGCCGGCACGCTGCTTGCCGCGGGAGTAGTTGCCGCCCTCGCGCCCGGCCACTCCTTCCCCCTGATCACCCTCGCCCTTGTCCTGCTCGGTCTCGGCTGGAGCTTCGGCCTGGTCACCGGCACCGCGATCGTCACCAACAGCACGCCCCTGGCCACCCGCGCCAAGACTCAGGGACTGGTCGCCGTCGCCATCGCCATCGCCATCGCGGGCGCGTTCGGCGGCCTGGCCTCCGGCATCCTCGTCGCCAGCTACCCGATCCTCGCCGTTCTGTCCGGCATCCTCGCCTCCGTGGCAGCGCCTGCGGCGATCGTCGCGGCCCGTAAGAGCTCCGCGCCTGCCTTGGGATCTGCCGGGTAGGTCACAGGCGCGGATCGGCGGCCAGGATTTCCGCTGACTCGAAGAGACGACAACGCGAACACCGAGGTTATTTCATAAGCGGTCGGCTCCAGCCGAGTTCACCATCGTTTGACAGCCGCCGTACATGGCGGGCGTTCTGCCAAGCCTTCACATAGGGCCGACTGCCTGCGCCAGGACCCGCCCCGGCCTCGGCACCTGAACCTGACAGTGAAGTCGTCCGTGGCGAGCTCACGGGATCGGTCCAGACACACGCCAGTTGTCCGGCCAGCGGGAAACGAGGTGGACTGGCCGCAGCCAGGCGGCCCGACCAGGGCACACAAGGCAAGAGCCGGTTCAGCGGCTCGAGGCGGTCCAGGTGGTGAGCGAAGACGACCGTGGTGAACCCTTCAGCGGACAACTGCTGCTGCCAGTACGTCATCGCCTGATGCTGGGCCCGTACGACGTCGTTAGCCTGCACCATGTTCCGTCCACGGCTCGGACCGTGCCCGATGACGTCGGCAGCCTGGTTGCCCTGCCGCCGGAGGCCCTGCTCACACTTCCGGTTCGCCGAGTTGAAGGGTGGCCGCGATTGCACGTCGGCCTTTCCTAACTGAAGGCCTATGAATATCCTCGGACTTCAGCGGAGCGAGGAGGGGCGCGGCCTTGGACGGACTCGGACCGAGCGATCCCCGGAGCGTCGGCCCGTACAGGCTCCTCGGCAGACTCGGCAGTGGCGGAATGGGCCGTGTCTATCTCGGCAGGTCTCCCTCGGGTCGCAGGGTTGCCGTCAAGGTGGTCAGGGACGAGATTGCTGACGATCCCGGATTCCGAGCCCGCTTCCGGCGGGAGGCCGAGCTGGCGATGAGGGTTGGAGGTTTCTGGACAGCAGCTGTAGTGGAAGCGGACCCCGGCGCCCCCGAACCGTGGATCGCGAGCGAGTACATCCCCGGGCCCTCCCTGCAGCGCAGAATCGCCGACGACGGCCCGTTCTCAGCGGCCGAGGTACGTGATCTCGGTGTCGGACTGGCCGAGGCACTGGGCTCGCTCCACACGCTGGGCCTGGTCCATCGCGACCTGAAACCCTCCAACGTTCTGCTATCGGATACCGGCCCGCGCGTCATCGATTTCGGCATCTCCAAGGCCCTGGAAGGCTCCGGCGCAAGCACAGCCCTCACCCACACAGGCGTGGTCATCGGCACCCCCGGCTTCATGTCGCCCGAGCAAGCCACCGGCGCGAAGGTCGGCACGGCCAGCGACGTCTTCTCCCTCGGGGCGGTCCTTGCGTACGCTGCCACCGGCACCGAGCCCTTCGGTGCCGGTACACCCGTCGCTCTGCTCTACCGGGTCGTCAGCGAAGAGCCGAACCTGTCAGCCGTTCCATACGAACTGCGCCACGCAATTGAGCTGTGCCTGGCGAAGGACCCGGCACGCAGGCCTTCGCCAGGAGCACTGGTCGCCCTGCTCACGGATGGTGAACACACGACCGAGCCTGTTCCCGCGCCGCTGTCCACGGTCGCGTACACGCGCAATGTTGATGCGGCTGGCGGGGCAGGACCGGACACCGTGGCGAGGACGGGCGCCGAGGAGGCTCACGCCGATACGCCGCTGGAGCTTGTCGACGGCGGTGGGGCACGCTTCCGGGAGATACGGTTGCGGCGCTTGTTCGACGCCTTGATGTGGTTGGCGGTGCTCGGGACGATACCTCTGGGCGTGGCCATCACCCGGGGCATCGACGTGGTTGCGAACTGGGTTGGCGTCCTGGCCGTTTACCTCACCTTCGCAGTGCCCGTCACCGTCTACTTCTGGGCGGCCTGTCGCCCCTTCCGGGAGGCCTCCGAACTGAGCGTCGGCCGCAATGGAGTCGCCCTTCGGCGCGGCCATGACACCGCCGAGCTACCCTGGCGCGAGTTCGAACGCGTCCTGGTCTCGGTCGGCTCGGCTCCGTACTCCGTCACTCTTTTCTGCCGCTTCCGCGACCCGGGCGAAATTGACATAACCAGTCTTCCGGCCAAGAAGATCGCCACCCGTCCACCCTTGGCGACCTTTACCCTCCTGGCTCTCAACCGGGCAGAGCGCAACGCCTCATGCTCGGAAATACACCAAGCACTCGGTACATTCGCCCCGCCTGGCGTCTACCAGCCGCACCCCAAGGTCCTCAAGCGGACTGCCCTTCGAACCTCCACTCGTTGAACTCCAGGAACGCGGCTGGTAGTGCTTCGTTACCTTGAGTGACCATGCCTGGTGGGGGGGCATCTTTGAGGCGCTAGCCAGGTGGGTGGGCGCCGCAGAGCTGGGGGAGTGCGCAACCGCAGTTCCGCTGTCTGAACCACCAGAATCCACAAGCTGCTGCCTGTCTGAGCGGACGCGGCGACGGATTGTCCGGTAGCCACGAGGCGGGACGCCAGCGGTGAGACCGGATTGAGGGGACGCCCGAGGTGCTGGGCGTCGGGGCAGGCAGGCAACGACGTGGGCGAGCCACGCGACGGCTGAGGGGCCCCTGCGCCGAGGAGAGGCACGGCGATCGAGGGTCTGCGGCAAGGTCACCCTGACGGTGGCCACGGCCGGGATCCTCGAACGCTCATGCCGTGTGTCGTGCTGTTTCTCGCGTCATCAGCCCCTTGCGTACTGCTGCAGAGAGGCCGTCAGGAGATGGGAGTCGAGCAGGGAGACGTCCGCCGTCCGGTCGGCGCGGGCATAGCCGGCCAGCATGCGTTTGGTGAGGACGAGGGCCTCCGGCGAGCGCCGGACGAGGGGTCTCGTCCAGGCGTCGACGACCGAGTCGAGCCGGTCCAGTGGCGCGGTCCGGTGCAGAAGACCGATGCGCTGCGCGGCCTCGGCGTCGAACACGTCGCAGGTGAGCATGAGCTCGCGGATCCTCGCGGCGCCGGCTTCGGAGACCAGGCGGCCCATCGCGCCGCCCCAGGCGGGCGGCAGACCTATGCCGACCTCCGGCATGCGGAAGCGACTGGTGTCCGCGCCTGCGCGGAGGTCGCAGAAGGAGGCGAGCGCGAGCCCCGCGCCGATGACGCGCCCGTGCAGACGGGCGATGGTGACCACGTGCGTGTTCTCCAGGGCCTGGCACAGCCGGTGGGCCCTGTCCGCGATGCGTCGCAGGCTCGCGCCGGTCGGATCGGCGGCCAGGGCCTCCTGGTATTCACCGCGGTCGGCGCCCAGACAGAAGTCCTCACCCTGTGAGGACAAGGTCAGGACGCGGACGTCCGGTCTCTCGTGCAGGTCGTCGAGGAGCGCGGCCAGGTCGTCGAGGACGGCGGCGTCGAGCGTGTCCGCGCCCTCCCAGGGGTTGAGGCGGACATGGAGTACGGGTCCGTCCTGCTCGACGAGTATCGCCTTGGGGGAGGGGCGGGTGTTCGTGCGGGCGGGGACGCGGGTGTGGCTCGGTTCGGTCATGCGAGGGCTACATCCAGGTTCAGCAGGCGCCGGAACGCCACGCGGGGCGCCATCGACGGGGGGCGTACGAGGGCCAGACGGGGAACACGGCGGATCAGCTGACGGAGGAGGGTCTGCGCCTCCAGACGGGCCAGCGGAGCGCCGAGGCAGTAGTGGATGCCTCCGCTGAAGGCGAGGTGGCCGGGGGAACGCTCGGGGTCGAAGCGGTCGGGATCGACGTGCCGTGCCGGGTCCCGGTGTGCCGCGCCGACCATGAGGTGCACCATCTCGTCACGGCGGACCTCGTGCCCGCCGAGTACCAGGTCCTTGGAAGCCACCCGGCTGATGACGTGGGTGGGCGGGTCGTAGCGCAGGGTCTCCTCGACGAATCCGGCCACGAGACCGGGGTTGTCGGCGACCTGGTCCCAGCGTTCGGGGCTCTCGACGAGCCGGAGCGTCATCGTCGACAGGAGGGTCGCGGTGGTCTCCAGGGCGGCCAGCAGGACGAACAGGACGAGGAAGTAGACCCCTTCGTCAGCCTTGTCCTGGTCGGTCTCCATCGCGTCCCAGGTCCGGATCCACCCGGTGACGGGGTCGTCGCCGGGGTGCGAGCGGCGGTGGCGGACGAGGTCCATGAAGTAGGTGCGGAGTTCGGCCGTGGCGGCGTCGGACAGGGCGAGCTGGCTGGCCGAGGGGAGCAGCTCCTGGGTGAACACCTGATCGTGGGTCAGCTGACGCAGCCGGGGCCAGTCCGCCTGGGGCAGCCCGAGCCAGTCTCCGATGGTGGCAACCGGCAGTTCCTCGCAGACCAGGGCCGCGAAGTCCGCCTCGCCGGTGCGTATTCGCTCCGTGAAGGAGTCGAGAAGCCGATCCGCGGTCTTGCTGACACTCCTGCCGATCCGCTCCACGGTGGCCCGGTCGAACGTGCCCGCCGCGCGCCGCACCCTGGTGTGGTCGGGCGGGTTGAGGGCGGCGAGGGTGTTGCTCATCTCGCGTGAGGACGGTGCGTTCCACCGCGTACCCGCCCCTTGGCGCTCTCGCCAACGCTTGTCGGGCTCCAGCCAGTCACGGTTGCGCAGTACCTGGTCGCAGGCGGCGAAACCGGTGACGACCGAGCCGCCCCAAGGAGCGGGTACGACCTCGCCTCTCGCGAGGAGTTCGGCGTAGATCGGGAAGGGGTCGGCCTGCCCTCCTGCCGTCCGGAGACGGGAGAAGAGGGAGGCAGACGCCCGACGGTCGTACGACGGAGTTGTGGTAACCCCCATAGTGGCGGCTCCTTTCTGAGAACCAGCCGCCATGCATACCCACATGATCGTTAAAGCATCCACTACCCCTGGGTACACAGAAGGTTACTTAGATCACTCTCGCCTCACTCACCCCGTGTCCAGGCCAGGAAGCGGCTGAACAGGCCTCCCTTGTGCTGGGGGGCGGCGGACGGTGCCGGGCGCGACGGCCCGGCGGTGGACGGTGCCGAGGCACCGGTCTGCTGCTGGTAGCCCTGGCTCCCGTGCGGGGAGGCGGACTCGGCGGCCGAGGGAACCGTCCGCGGGGTGAAGCGGATCGGCAGGGTCACCAGTGAACGGCTCCACGGGCTGGGGGCCCAGGTGAGCGCCTTGAACGGGACGCGCATCTCGACGTCGGGCAGCCGGTTGAGGAGCGCCTCCACGGCCGTCACCGCGATCATGAACGCCGGGTCCTTGGCCGGGCAGGCGTGCGGGCCGGCCCCGAACGCCAGGTGAGCCTTGGCGCTGAGCTGTTCGCGGTGCTCGGTCAGCTTCGGGTCGGTGTTGGCCGCGGCGAAGGAGATCAGGACCGGGTCGTTCGCCTGGATCACCCGGCCGCCCAGCTCGACGTCGTGGGTCGGGTAGTGGGCCGCGTAGTTGGCGATCGGCGCGTAGTTCCACAGGGTCTGGGACACGGCGTCCTCGACGGGCAGGCCGCTCTGCCAGTCCTCGTCGAGGTACAGGGCGCTGCTGGTGCCGATGGCCGCCGTCAGCGGTGCGGTGCCGCCGGAGAGCAGGGTGACCAGTTGGTGCAGCACCTCCTCGTCGCTGAGCTGGGCGGGGTGCTCCATCAGACGGGTCGTCAGGTCGGCCGCCGGCTGGCGCCGCTTGAGGGCGATCAGCTCGGTGAGCGCCCCACCCAGCACCTCGTCGGCTCCCGGCGTCCCTTCGAAGATGCCGCTGATGCCGGCGATCACCCGGTCACCGATCTCGGGCGGACAGCCGAACAGGTCGCTGAAGACCAGCAGCGGAAGCGGCTGGGCGTACTCGGCCATGAGCTCCGCCTGACCGCGCGGCTCGGAGCTGAACCGGCTGATCAGGTAGTTGGCGGACTGCTGGGTCTGCCTGATGAGCTGGTGCTCGTTGACGGTGGCGAGACTGTCGGTGACGGCCTGGCGCAGGCGGGCATGGGCCGCGCCGTCGCTGAAGAGCGCGTTGGGGCGGTAACCCATCATGGGCAGCGCGGGGCTGTCGGCCGGGACACGCCCCTCGTTCAGGGCCTTCCAGCGGCGCGAGTCGCGCACGAAGGAGGCCGGGTTCTGCAGTACGTACAGCGCGGCGTCGTAGCTGGTGACGAGCTCGGCCTGGACATCGGGGGCGATGTCCACGGGCGCGCTCAGGCCGAACGCGCGCAGCTGCGTGTAGTGGCCGTCCGGGTCGGCCCCGAAGGAGGGGCCGTAGAGCTGGACGTTCCCGTGCGCGGGGCAGCCGGGGGGTATCTCCTGCGGATCAAGTGGCTGTTGCATTCCTGCGCTCCTAGCCGAGTAGGGACATGAGGTGTTTCACGAGGGTGATGAGGGCTTGCGCCGAGGAACTCTCGTCGCGTACGTCGCACTTCACGACGGGGGTCTCCGCGGTGAGGTTCAGCGCCTCGCGCACCTCGTCGAGCGGGTAGTCCGTGGTGCCTTCGAAGTGGTTGACGGCGATGGCGTACGTCAGGCCGAAGCGCTCGACCAGGTCCAGTACGGGGAAGGACTCGTGCAGCCGTTCCGGGTCGACGAGGACGAGCGCGCCCAGGGCGCCCCGGGAGAGCTCCTCCCACATCTCCTTGAAACGCTCCTGCCCGGGCGTTCCGAAGAGGTAGAGGACCAGCGAGTCGCTGAGGGTGAGACGGCCGAAGTCCATGGCCACGGTGGTGGTCTTCTTGTCGGGGACCCCCGACAGGTCATCGAAGCCGACACTGGCCTCGGTGATCTCCTCCTCGGTCCGCAGCGGCTCGATCTCCGAGAGACTGCCGATGCAGGTGGTCTTGCCGACCCCGAAGTGCCCCACTATGAGGATCTTCACCGCGTGGGAGACGTCTGGATCCAGGTACACGCGTTTACGCTCCGAATCGATTCTTCAGGCCTTCGAGCACGGCGCTGACCAGTTCTCTGTCGACACGTTCGGCGCGCGGGATCGGCCGTCTCACGAGGATGAGGCCGTCCTCCTCCAACTGCGCCAGCAGGATGCGGACGACGCCCAGGGGCAGGTGCGTGTGCCCGGCGACTTCGGCCACGGACAGGAAGCCGTTGGCGACCAGGTCCATGACCTGATCGGCTTCCGGTGACAGGGTGCGCCCCACGACCGGCCCGTCCTGCGCCGCCGCTGTCACGAGCGTCGTGTGCTCGTACTCGTGGTCCGGAGGAAGCGCACGTCCGTTCGTGATCACGAAAAGAGGGACTAACGGGGACGTCAGTTCCAGCTCGGGATCCTGCTCGGGGCCGTCAGGCATCGCCTGCGCCCTCCCCTCGTGTCGAGGACGCGGTCAGTCTCGGTACCACCTCGTGCAGACGCGTGGTGAACTCCTCGATGTCGCAGTCGTGCTCCGCCGCGGCGGCGAGGAACGATCCGGTGCCGGCGGCCATCAGGAAGATCCAGCCGTGCTGGAACTCGATGACGGTCTGACGCCACTCGGCGTCCTCCAGGACTCCCGCGAACTGGGAGGTGACCCGGCTGTAGGCGTGTATCCCGGTCATGGCCGCGGAGATCGTGTCCGCGAGATCCCGGCTCATCCCCTTGGTCGCCCCGCGAGGAAGGCCGTCGGACCCCAGCAGCACGGCATGCCGCGCGCCCTTGACCTCGGATATGACTTCATCGAGTTCGGCCAGGACGAATCCCGCGTCGCTCGCGCTCTGCCGCCGGGGCGAGGTACCCCGCGCACCGCCGGCGTCCTCGGAACGCACGCGTGGAGGCGAGGTGAGGTTGTTGCCCAGCCGGGCGACGAGGCGGTGCATACGGAAGGAGATCTGCTGCATGTCCACATCGGGGGCGGCAGCGGCGGCGAGGTAGGCGCCCTGCCCCGCCCCGATCAGAAAACTCCACCCGTGGGAGAACTCGATGATGGTCTGGTTCCACTGCCGGTCCTCCTCCGGTCCGGCGAAGTGGGCCGTGGCGCGGCTGAGCGACTGCATGCCGGCCATGGCGGCGGAGATGGTACGCACTTCCTTCTCGGCCAGGCCCTCCGTCGCCCCGCGGGGAAGGCCGTCCGCGGACAGCAGGACGGCGTGCCGTGCACGGGGCACGTTGTGCACGATGTCCTCGAGCATCCACGACAGGTCTGCGGTCATGCGTCTTCGGACCCTTCGAGCGAGGTGGCGTCAAGGTTGCGGCCGGAGAGCGTGCCGCGCTGGAAGGCCCCCAGGCTGCGCCCGGAAGCCCGGCCCGTCTCCTGCGGTGTCCGCGTCGCCTGCGGGGTCGCGTCGGGGTCGGGAACGCTCGCGATGGGCGCCTGACGCGCTCCTCGCTTGGGAAGCCCGTGCATCGTGCGCGACGTCGAGCTCTGGGGGCGGCTCTCGGAGCTCTGGGGACGGCTCTCGGCCGAGCGCCTGATGTTGCTGACGGGGGCCTCCTGGGCGGGCGGTATCTCCTCCATGGTCCACAGCTCCTCGGGCAAGAGGACGACGGCCCGGACGCCGCCGTACCGGGAGACTCCCGTGACATCCACCTTGAAGCCGTGCTGACGCGCGATCAGCCCGACGACCGGGAAGCCGAACTTCGGCTGGGTCCCGAGCTGCGACAGGCGGGGGGCGACCTCGCCCGAGAGCAGCGCGGTCGCCCGCTGCCGGTCCTCGTCGTTCATGCTGACGCCGGCGTCGTCGATGACGATGCACAGGTTGTTCTGCACGCGCTGGAACGTCACCTCGATCGGTGCGTCGTGCTGGGAGAAGCTGGCAGCGTTGTCAAGCAGCTCCGCCACGGCGAGCGCGACCGGCGCCACGGCGGACGCCTTCAGTGCCAGCCCGGTCTGCTGCATGATGGCGACCCGGTGGAAGTTACGGATCTGGCCCTGGGCGCTGCGCACCACGTCGTAGACGCTCGCGGGCCTGTTGCGGCGGCCGAGAGGCGCACCGCACATCACGGCGATGCCCTGCGCCTTGCGCGCCATCTGGGCATTGGCGTGGTTGACGTCCAGCAGTTCGCTCAGGACGGCGTGGTTGCCGTACTTGCGCTGGATGCCGTCCAGGAGGGTCGTCTGTTCGGCGGCCAGACTCTGCAGGAAGCTGGCCGCACCCTTGAGGACGGCCTTGGTGTTCTCCTCGGCGGCTTCCTTCGCCTCGCGGAGCGTGTTGTCCTGTTCGTTCCGGAACTGCTGCAGCTCTGCGCGCGATGCGTGAAGCAGGCTGTCCGCCGCGAGCAGCTGGCGCCTCAGCTCGGCCTCGTTCTGCTGCTTCTTCGCCCCCAGGGCTCTGTTGCGGGCGACGAGTGCCACGACTGCGACAACGGATATCACCGTCAGCGCAACCAGACACCAGACAAGTGCGTCTCGATTCATGGAAACCTTTCCCGGCGCATGGCATGCGGACGGCGGCGGATACACCTCGCGAAGGACCCGCGGCACGGCCGCTCGGCACTGTTCACCTGCTGTTACGCGGAGAGCAGGCCGCCGATCGGAAATCATTTTCTGCGTCAAGTGGATCAAGATCACAGATGCCGGGATGCTATCACCGGATCTACGTTCGAAGGACTCCCGCTATGGCCGCGCAGGCGGCCAACGCGGCCTCTGTCACGTCAGGTTGACTAGCCCTTTCGCCTCGACCGCGGTCACCCCTCGACCCCACTCGCAGCGGATACGTCAACGGGTCCTTCACAAGAGGAGTGACAATCTCTCACATCGATCTGAGGCACCGTCAACCGGACCCCCGGCCGGACGTGCGACTCCGTGCGGGGTGTCTCCCGCACCGGCGCCGAAGTTCTTCCGGTCTTCACCGACGCGTCATGCGCGTTCACCCATCAGTTACCTGTGCATGACACTCCGACCGGGCGAACGCGCGACAGGCCGTACGCCGTGCGGTGGCGCCTGCCCGGAAGCTCTGAGAGCTGTCCCCTGCCCGGTGGCGGGGGCCTCGATACCGTCGTGACCGCCATGCACACAGCCGAAGCGGTACTCGGCCGCTGGGTGCCGTCCGGTGGAGGGCAGCGGTACGCCGCCGCAGGGTGCCGTCCGGGGCGGGGCGCCCCTTGGACGATTCCCGGAGCGAGTCCCCTAAGCTCCCGCGCTCCTGCGCTCCTGCCCTCCAGGGCGGAGGAGCGACCGCAGGGCCGGATCCTCCTCGAAGGCGGCCGTTCCGGAGCGTCGGGCGAAGGTCGTGCAGAATTCCACCGGCTCCCGGAAGGCGACGGCCAGGACCGGCTCACCACCAGGCGGCGGGACGGCGGGGCCGACGGAGTAGTGATGGCGCGTCACCTCGTCCGCCGCTTCAGGCTGCTGCATGGCCGAGAACGCGAAAGGGTCACCGCTTCCCCCGGGCTCCCCTTCGACCGTCCACTCCGCCCGCAACTCCAGCAGCCCCGGGGCGGGACACCCCCACCGGAAGTGGGTGACGTACATGGCCGCGACAGCGTGCCACACGCTCAAGCCCCGCCCGTCGGGGAGAAACACCAGTTCGGAGGCTTCCATCACCCCGTAGTCGAACGGGGTGCTGCTCCAGAGGCCCACCAGTGCTTCGTCGAGGTGCATCCGGGCATCGTCGGTCAGGTGAGGCGAGGTCTGCCACCGGTTTCTCCGACGTGCGAGCCGGTCGCCGGCAGGCAAGGGAGCGCGCGGCGCCTGCGTGACTCGGTCTGCCGGCACCGGGGTTACCTTCTCCCTCATGGTGTCGTACGACGAACAGACCCTGCACCCGTCGGTCCTCGCGCACGGCGGGCGGCGGCCACTCGCGAGGACGCCGCTGTGCTGAACGGGATCGACGCGGTGGACTGGCACTCCGTGCCTGGCCATCCCGACTGGTACGAACCGGCCCGGGTCGCCGACGGGCTGCGTGCCCTGTCGGGGGCGACGAATCTGCCGCAAGCTGCAGACGCTGGCTCTCTGCTTGCCGGGGGTGGAACGGTTCATGGCCACAGCGGCGCGGTGTTCCCAGCGGCCGCGGTCGCTGCACCGCTGCTGCTGGACATCGCTCACCACGGACATCCGGCGGCTCGGGACACCGCCTTGGGGCTTCTGGACGAGGCGCTGTCCTGTTATCCGCACGCCGGGTACACGAGACTGGCGGCACCCGACGGCACGGCGGCGGCCCTCTGCTGCGCCATTGCCCATCACGTCCGTGGCCGCACCGAGTTCCTTGTCGGCCTGGGCGGGATCGGTAAGTCATTACTGGCCGACGCTTCCGCGCACTGGCGCTTCGAGATCTTCGAATGCATTGCCGACGGCGGCGACGCGGCGGCCTTCGGAATCCTCGGCGGCGCTCTCCCCGACGGGGTGCACGCGGCCGAGATGCATCACGCCGGAACCATCACCGTGCTGAACGAGATCTCCGTCGAGTACTCCGATGCGGGGTCCCGGGAATCATGCCTGCGGGTATTCGCCCGGCACCCCGGCGAATTGCCGCCGCACGCTGTTCTGTTCCCCGCCGGGTGCGGGAATCGCCTCCACTGACCTGTGCTCGCGACCCGGGGGCGCCCGCTGAGGGAAGTGCCGCCGCCGTGATGCGGCGGGACGGCACCGCGCCCGGCCTGAGCCCCGGCCAGGCCTGAGCCTCGACCGCAGGCGCAGGTGCGGACGCGGGGCCGGAGGGCAGGGCGCCTCCGGTAGAGCTGAACTCTGCGCTCGCGTCGATGAGGCCGTGCTGCTGATGGAGGCCAGGTACGCCGTGTCCTGCGGCGCCTGACCGCCTTCCCTCCCAGGCGGGGAGGGGGCCGGTCCGGCTGTACGGGGACGGCCGGTCCGGCTGTACGGGAGAGGGCCGATGCCGCTGCGGCCGAGGCAGCCGATCCGGTCGGAGACGAGGGTTTCCGGCCTGTCAGCGCTCGGCGAGGGCCCGGATCTCGGAGGCGATCAGCTTCGGGTCCTCCTCGGCCATGAAATGGCCGCAGGAGACCGTGCGGTGCCGCAGATCCCCGGCCCAGGCTCCCCACAGTCCCTGAGCGTGGTAGCCCAGGGCCGCGCCCCAGTCCTGCTGGAGGACGGTGACCGGCATGGCCAGCTGGTTGCCCGCCTCGCGGTCCGCGGTGTCGTGCTCCACGTCCACCCCGGCGGAGGCACGGTAATCGGCCACGATCGAGGGCACGGCGGCTGCCGAGGCGTCGAGGTAGCGACGGCGGACTTCCGCACTCATGGCCTCAGGGGCGTTCGTCCAGGCGTCGAGGAAGTAGGCGAAGAAGGTGTCCGAGGACGCCTGGATCATCTCCTCCGGCAGACCGGGGGCCTGAGCCATCAGGTAGAGGTGGAAGCCGATCGCGCCGGAGACCCCACCCAGGGCGTCCCACATGTCGAGCGTAGGAAGGACGTCCAGGAAGAGCGCCCGGGACACCGCGTCGGGGTGGTCCATGGCGGTGCGGAAGGCGACAAGGGCGCCGCGGTCGTGACCGGCCAGGGTGAAGCGGTCGTGCCCCAGTTCGGCGGCGAGCCGGACGACGTCCCGGCCCATGGTCCGCTTCGCGTACACCTCGGGGCCCGTCTCGGCGGGCTTGTCACTGGCTCCGTAGCCGCGCAGGTCAGGACAGATGACGGTGTGGTCCGTAGCGAGATCGGCGGCGACGTGCCGCCACATCAGGTGGGTCTGGGGGAAACCGTGCAGCAGGACGAGCGGGCTGCCGCTGCCGCCGACGGCGGCGTTCAGCGTCACGTCGTCGTCGACCCGCACGCGGTGCTCGGCGAAACCGGGGATGCTCAGGTGTGTCACTGCGACTCCTGTGGTTCGTGGCAGAGTGGACGTTCCGGACCTCGCGGTCCGGCCGCCCCGGGACGGCACCCACACTGCGGGCCCCGGATCAGCGATCGATGAGTGAACACGCGGCACCCCGGCAGCGGCGCCGCCCACGAAGGGACCGTGCCGTGGGCGTGGAGTTCGGACTGCTGGGACCGGTGGAGGCCTGGGACTCCGAAGGCGCACCGCTCCCGCTCGGAGCGCCCCGCAACCGTGAGGTGCTCGGACGGCTGCTGATCGCTCGCGACCGGGTCGTACCCGTGGGCCGCCTCGTCGCGGACCTGTGGGGGGACGAACCTCCGGCCGCCGCGATCGGTGCGGTACGCACATTCGTGGCGGCGCTGCGGCGTGCACTGGAACCCGGGCGCCCTCCCCGGCAGCCGTCCCGTCTGCTGGTCACCGACGGCCCCGGCTACGTCCTGCGCGCGGGCCGCGAGGCGGTGGACGCCTGGCGGTTCGAGGACTCCGCCACGCGTGCCGTGGCGGCGCCCCCGCACGCCGCGGTCGCCCTGTGGGACGAGGCGCTCGCCCGGTGGCGTGGGCCCGTTCTGGCGGACTTTCCCGATGCGGCGTGGGCCGCTGCCGAGCAGGCCCGGCTGGAGGCGCTGCGCCTCGACGCCGTCGAGCGCCGCGCCGACGCCCTGCTCGCCACGGGCGCCGCCCGCGACGCCGTCGCCGACCTGCGCGCCCATGTCGCCGCGCACCCGGGGCGGGAGGACGGCTGGGTTCTCCTGGCAACCGCACTGGACCGGTCCGGGCGCCGCGGTGAGGCCCTGGAGAGTCTGCGTCACGCCCGTGTCGCACTCACGGACCGGCCCGCCGGAGGTCACGGCCCAGGTCCCGCGCTGGCCCGGCTCGAAGCGCGCATCCTCAGCGGCACATCCGGCTCCGGGGCCGAGCTCGCCGGGGTGGCGGACGGTGTCTGGGGCCGGGCGTCCGCCGCGTGGGAGCGCTCGGTGCCCGCCAGGTCCCGGGCCCGGCTGCACGCCACCGCGGGCCTCCTGCGGGACCTGGCGGTGACCGGCGCCGACGGCCTGGAGGAGGCGCGCGAGCACCGGCGGGAGCTGGTCGCCGCAGCGGAGACGACAGGTGACGACGAACTGGCGGCCCGGATCATCGGCTCCTACGACGTGCCGGCGCTGTGGACCCGCGCCGACGATCCCGCGGACGCCGGTGAGCTGTCCCGGGCAGCGGCCCGGGCCGTCGCGCGGCTCGGCCCCGGAGGCCCGCCGACGTTGCGCGCCCGGTTGCTTTCGGTCGTCGCGGTCGAGTCACGGGGCGACGCCGCCGCCGACGCGCCGCTTCCCCGCGCGGCGGATTCGCCGGCTGCCGAACCCTGGCGGCTGCGTGCGGAACGCGCCGCCGAGGAGGCCGTCCGGATCGCCCGGAGTCTCGCCGACCCGGCCGTGCTGGCGTTCGCCCTGAACGGTGCCTTCATGCAGTCGTTCGCCACGTGCGGATCGGCCGCGCGCCGTGCGGCGATCGGAGGGGAACTGGCACGGCTGGCCGCCGGCCACGAGATTCCGGGCCACGAGGTCCTGGGGCGGCTGATCCGCCTCCAGGCATGCGCCGGACTCGGCGACCTCGATGCGGCCGATGCCGAGGCCGAGGAGATCGACCGGCTCGCGCACCGCAACGAACGCCCGCTCGCAGGGGTGTTCACGTCCTGGTACCAGGCGCTGCGCATCTGCGAGACAGACGGCTGGGCGGCTGCCCGTCCCCGGTACGAGGAGGTGCTCGGGACGACGGCGAACTGCGGCATGCCCGGCCTCACCGGGGGAGCGGGCGCCCTCGTCGCGCTGATTCCGGTCATGCGGGGGGAGGCCCTGCCGGACCCCGACGATTTCGCCCGCGTCGACGCCGGCCCCTACCGGCCGTGGCTCCACCCCCTGCTGCTGGCCGGGGCCGGCGCCACGGAGCAGGCCAGGCAGGCGCTCGCGGTCGTGCCCCGCCCGCCGCACGATCTCCTCCAGGAGGCGCTGTGGTGCGTACTCGCCCGGGCCGCGGCGACCGTGGGCCATGTGCCGGTCCTGCGCCGTGCCCGCGACGAACTCGCCGCAGCCGCCGGAGAGTCGGCGGGCGCAGGGAGCGGACTGGTCTCCTTCGGCCCCGTCGCGCAGCACATCCGGGCGGCCGACAGAGCCCTCGAAGACCGCGACCGGCCGGGCGACCGCCCCGGGCAGCGCTGAGACCGGGCGAGGCCGCGACGCGTCAGCCGGACACCGGGGCCGCGGTGTACTCCTCGTCGGTGACGGGAGTCAGCCAGTGCACGACGTCATGGTCGGCGTCGCTCTCGTTGACGGCCAGGTGCACCATCAGCCGGTTGGGAGCCGCGCCGTGCCAGTGCTCCTCGTCTGCTTCGAACAGGACGCGGTCCCCGGGGCGGATGACCTCGACCGGACCGCCCCTCCGCTGGCACAGGCCCACGCCCTCCGTGACGAAGACGGTCTGGCCCAGCGGGTGGCGGTGCCAGTGGGTCCGCGCTCCCGGCATGAAGTGCACCAGGTTGGCCGTGACCCGTGAGGGTGCGGGCGCGGCGGCGACGGCATCGATGTACACATCGCCGGTGAACCAGTCGGCCGGCCCCTTGGCCGTATCCATCGAGCTACGGGTGATCTGCATGGTCATTCCTTCTTCGTGGGCGTCGTGGGCACCATGGGCGCCGTGGGTGTCGTCGGCGCCATGGGCGCAGGGGGCGGAGCGGGACGGGCCGAAGGGACCGGGGGAGCCCGGCGGCGTCGACGTCACCGCCCCGGCGGCCCCGTGGCGTCAGGGCTTGAGGAGCGTCTTGATGGCGCGCCGTTCGTCCATCGCCCGGTAGCCCTCGGCGACCTGGTCCAGGGGCAGGGTGAGGTCGAAGACCTTGCCCGGTTCGAACCGGCCCGACAGCACGCCGTCGATCAGCTCGGGCAGGTAGCGGCGCACGGGGGCGGGCCCGCCGCGCAGGCCGACGTGGGAGAAGAACAGCTCCTGCCCGTCGACGGCGACCTCGTGGGGGACGCCGACGAAGCCGACGTTGCCGCCGGGCCGCGCCGAGTGCAGCGCCTGTTGCATCGCCTGGGCGGTTCCCACACACTCCAGGACGGCATCCGCACCGATGCCGCCGGTGAGGTCCTTGATCCTGGCCACACCCTCCTCACCGCGCTCGGTGACGATGTCGGTGGCGCCGAACTCACGGGCGAGCTTCTGCCGGGAGGCGTGGCGGCTCATCGCGATGATCCGCTCCGCGCCCCTCTCCTTCGCCGCGATCACCCCGCACAGACCCACGGCCCCGTCGCCGACCACGACCGCGGTCGAGCCGGGCTTCACCTCAGCGGCGTCGGCGGCCCACCAGCCGGTGCCCATGACGTCGGAGACGGCCAGCAGCCCGGGCCAGTACTCCTCGTCCGGCACGGTGTCGGTGGCCACCAGGGTGCCCTGGGCGTTGGGGATGCGTACGTACTCCGCCTGGCAGGTGCTCATGAACTCGCGGTGCAGGCAGTTGGACTGGAATCCGTTGCGGCAGTTGGCACAGGTGTTGTCGGAGGTCGCGAACGAGCCGACGACGAACTGGCCCTGCCTCACCGAGGTGACATCGCGGCCGACCTCCTCGACGAATCCGACGTACTCGTGCCCCATGGGGTGTGCCTCACCGGTCGGCTCCAGGCCGCGCCAGGGCCACAGGTCGGAGCCGCACACACAGGTGACGGCCGTCCGGATGATCGCGTCTGTCGGCTCGAGGATCTCAGGGTCGTCCAGGGTCTCGAAACGGACGTCGCCGGGGGCGTGTATCACTGCTCCGCGCATGAGGGGGTTCCTTACGTGCTCAGACATTGTGTTCGGCCGGCAGTCGCCGGTGCGGCTGCGGGACCGGGCCGGGCGGCGAGCCGCCGTACGCGTACCGGTCCGGCGTCGTCCTCGTCCCGCCGGCACGGCCGGACGAGGAACGCCACCACATCCAGGTAAAACGCTCCGCCCGCGATCAGCGAGTCACTGTCAAGGGGTGTACCGGCAGTACATCCCTCGGACGGCGCGCAGGCCGTACCGTCGAAGACGTGGACAATCATGCGGAAGTGCGCGAGTTCCTCACCTCGCGGCGAGCGAAGATCACCCCGGAGCGGGCCGGACTGCCGGCCGGCTCCCGACGGAGGGTGCCCGGCCTGCGCAGGAGCGAGGTCGCGGCCCTGGCGGACATGAGCGTCGAGTACTACGCCAAGCTGGAACGCGGCAACCTCGCCGGAGTCTCCCCGGCAGTCCTCGAAGCCGTCGCACGCGCCCTGCAACTCGACGACGCCGAGCGGGCCCACCTCCTCCACCTCGCCCAGGCCGCCGACGGCTCGCACGCCCTCACCCGGCCGCGGCGTCGCACCAGCAGGCAGCAGTGGACCCCGCACCGCAGCCTGCAGTGGACCCTGGACGCGATCACCGCCGGACCCGCCTTCGTCCGCAACGGCCGCATGGACCTCCTCGCCGCGAACCAGCTCGCCCGTGCCTTCTACTCCGACCTCTACGCCGCCCCCGTCAACCAGGCGAACCTCGCCCGCTTCAACTTCCTCGACCCCGCATCCCGGCGCTTCTACGCGGACTGGGACACCGCGGCCGACATGGCGGTGGCCATCCTGCGTACCGAAGCCGGCCGGGACCCCCACGACAAGGACCTGCACGACCTCGTCGGCGAGCTGTCGACCCGCAGTGACGAGTTCCGCACCCGCTGGGGCGCCCACGACGTCCGTCACCACGGCACCGGCACCAAACACTTCCACCACCCGGCCGTCGGACAGCTCATCCTCGCCTACGAGGGCCTGGACATGGCCGCCGAACCAGGCCTCACCCTCACGATCTACACCGCCGAACCCGGATCCCCTTCCGAAGAAGGGCTGCGTCTGCTCGCTTCCTGGGCCGCCACCCGGGAAGCGGCCGATTCCACCACCCGGCAGCCCACCACGGGCTGAGACGCGGATGAGGCCGCCCCGGTGCGTACGGCCATGGCGCATAAGCACCGGGCGCACCACCGCGGCCCCGTTCGCGGACCTGGCGCGATCGCACCGCACGTAACCTCTACCTGTGCCCGATCCTCGCCCTCATCGCGTCGCCGTCCTCGTGCTCGAGGGCGCGAAACCACTCGACGTCGGGATTCCCGCGCAGGTCTTCACGACCCGCGCGAGCATGCCGTACGAGGTACGGGTGTGCGGAGCGGCACCCGGTCCGGTCGCCGGCGGCGACGGGCTCGCCTACCACGTCGCCCACGGCCTCGACGCGCTCGCATGGGCCGACATCGTCTTCGTGCCCGGCTACCGCTTCCCCGACCGCGACGACCCGCCGCGGTCCGTCGTCGAGGCGCTGATCGCCGCCCACGAGCGGGGCGCGCGGCTCGCCGCCATCTCCACGGGCGCCTTCGCGCTCGCCGCCACCGGCCTGCTCGACGGCAGGCGCGCCACGACCCACTGGCACTACACGCGGGCACTGGCGGCAAGGCATCCGCTCGTGCGGGTCGACGAGAACGTGCTGTTCGTCGACGAGGGCAGCGTCCTCACCTCGGCAGGCGCCGCCTCCGGCATCGACCTGTGCCTGCACATCCTGCGCGGAGACCTCGGAGTGGCCGCCTCCAACCACGCGGCCAGGCGTCTGGTCGCGGCCCCCTACCGCAGCGGCGGCCAGGCCCAGTACGTGCCCCGCAGTGTCCCCGAACCGCTCGGCGAGCGCTTCGCCGCCACCCGTGAATGGGCGCTCCACCGCCTCGCCGAACCCCTCACCCTCGACGTGCTGGCGCGTCAGGCCGGCGTATCGGCGCGCACCTTCTCCCGGCGCTTCGTCGAGGAGACCGGCTGCACGCCGATGCAGTGGGTGATGCGCGCCCGCATCGACCTGGCCCGCGAACTGCTCGAGCGCTCACAGCGCAGCGTGGAACAGATCGCCGCCGACATCGGGCTGGGTACCGGCGCGAACCTCCGCCTGCACTTCCAGCGCATCCTCGGCACCTCACCGAGCGAGTACCGGCGCACCTTCACCCGGGGTGAGTGACCCGCCCGGGACCCGGCCGCAGGAAGCCCGATGCCCGCCCGTACGTGGTCCGACACCCGCCCGTACGTGGTCCGATGCCCGCCTGTACGGAGCCCGATCCCCGCCAGGCGCCCGCCCGCGGGGGAGCCGGGCCCTTGGCCGTACGGTCCGGGCCCTGCCTGGCGGGATCCTTTTGAACCATGGCGATCCCGCCACTGTCAGCGGCACCCGCCGCGAGCGAGCCTGGTGGGGAGAGAAAGGGACATCACTCATGACTCGCATCGCCATCAACGGATTCGGCCGCATAGGACGCAACGTGCTGCGCGCGCTGCTGGAGCGCGACAGCTCCCTCGAGATCGTCGCCGTCAACGACCTGACCGAGCCCGCGACTCTCGCCCGGCTGCTCGCCTACGACAGCACGGCCGGCCGGCTCGGGCGCCCGGTGAGCGTCGACGGGGACGTCCTCGTCGTCGACGGCCGCCGGATCACGGTGCTCGCCGAGCGCGAACCGGCACAGCTGCCGTGGGCCGAACTCGGCGTGGACATCGTCCTGGAGGCAACCGGGCGCTTCACCTCCGCCAAGGCCGCTCGGGCACACCTCGACGCGGGCGCGAAGAAGGTCCTCGTCAGCGCCCCGTCGGACGGCGCCGACGTCACGCTCGCGTTCGGGGTCAACACCGACGCCTACGACCCGGCCGTGCACACGATCGTCTCGAACGCCTCCTGCACCACCAACGCGCTCGCGCCGCTGGCCGCGGTCCTCGACGAACTCGCCGGTATCGAGCACGCGTTCATGACCACGGTGCACGCCTACACGCAGGAACAGAACCTCCAGGACGGTCCGCACCGCGACGCCCGCCGAGCCCGCGCCGCCGGCGTCAACATCGTGCCGACCACGACCGGCGCCGCCAAGGCGATCGGCCTGGTGCTGCCCAACCTCGACGGCAAGCTGTCGGGAGACTCGATCCGCGTACCGGTGCCCGTGGGTTCGATCGTCGAACTCAACACGACCGTCTCCCGCGACGTGACGCGCGACGACGTGCTGGCGGCATACCGCACCGCGGCGGAGGGGCCGCTCACCGGCATCCTGGAGTACTCGGACGACCCGCTCGTGTCGTCCGACATCACGGGCAATCCCGCCTCGTCGATCTTCGACTCCGCCCTCACCCGCGTCGAGGGCCGCCACATCAAGGTGGTCGCCTGGTACGACAACGAGTGGGGCTTCTCGAACCGTGTGATCGACACGCTCGAACTCCTCGCAGGCCGCTGACCAGGAGCCAGAGGCCGGCCGGGACGCCCGGGCCAGGGCCGGGACGCCCGGGGGAGACCGGGACGCCGGGGGCGGCGCCCGCCGCCGCCGGCGACCGGCACGGCCAACGCCGGCCTGACCGAGCGCTCCGGCCGACCCGCAAAGCCTGGCCGGAGCGCCTGGCAGAACGGAGTGACGAGGCGACGGCCCAGGACGAGCCGGCACCGGTTCGGGATTCGGAGCGCCGCCGGTAGCCGACTGGGCCTGAGCGCGGCGCGGTAGCCGGCCCGGCGGGACAGACTCAGTCTTCTCAGTGCACGCACGCGTCTGCTCTCGGTGCACGCACGCATCCGCTCTCGGTCCTCGCATCCCCGACGAACGGGGCATCGTCGAACTCGTTCAGTGAGCGCGCGGACTCGGTGCCGGACAGGGCTGCGTGGGTTCCTCGGGCTGCTTCGTGACGGGGGCGTGCCGGGCGACGACGCGTGAGCCGCGGTGCCTGCCGTGCAGGGCGAGGGTGAGGAGGGGCAGCACGGTGCATGCCGCTATGACGGCACCCACGGCCGGGGGGCCGACCGGTCCTGCCGAATCGAGAGCCATGCCCGCGACTGCGGATCCGGCGGCGATACCGACGTTGAAGGCGGAGGTGGTCAGGCCGGACGTGAGGGTGGGCGCGTCACCTGCGAAGCGCACGGCGAGCGCGGTGACGACGGGGTTGACGGTGAATCCGGTCCAGCCCATGAGCAGGACGAGTGCCGTGACCGTGACGACGTGGGCGGACAGCGGGATCATCAGCAACAGTACGAGCGCGGTGGCTGCGGCGGCGGTGACGGTGGTGGCCATCGGCCGGCGTTCGCCCAGCCGCCCGCCGGTGGTGGTGCCCCCCAGAGCGCCGATACCGAAGGCGATGAGGACGAGCGGGACAGCGCCCTCGGGGATCCCCGTGCGCTCGGTGAGCAGGGGCGTGATGTAGGTGTAGGTGGCCATCACGCCGCCCATGATCAGCATGGCCGAACTCAGTGCGAGCCACAGCCGACCCTGGCGCAGGGCGCTCAACTCGGCGCGCAAGGAGACGGCCGCGCGGCGTCCCTGGGCGGGGATGAACCGGCCGATGAAGAAGGCGGCGAGGGCAGACAGGACGGCCAGGGCCCAGACGGGGCCGCGCCAGCCGATGTACTGGCCGACGAAGGACCCGGCGGGTACACCGATGACGTTGGCCAGGGTGAGGCCGCCGATCATCAGTCCCGTGGCACGGGTGGCTGCGGCGGGGCCGGCCGCGGCGTTCGCGATGACCATGCCGACCGCCCAGAAGGCCCCGGTGGCCAGTGCGGTGATCACGCGGGCAGCCAGAACGACGGTGAAGGAGCCGCTCAGGGCGGCGGCGACGTGTCCGAGGCTGAAGACCACGAGCGCCAGGATCAAGGTCTGGCGCTGGGGCAGGCGGAGGGTGGCCATCGCCATCGTGGGGGAGCCGACGATCATGCCGAGGGCAAACGCGGTGATCAGCAGTCCGGCGTCGGAGACGCTGACGTCGAGATCGGCGGCGATCTCGGGCAGCAGCCCGGCGACGACGAACTCCGTGGTCCCCATCAGGAAGGTTCCGGCAGCGAGTACCCAGACGACACGTGGGAGCGTGCCGGTCCGGGGCGTGGGCGGGGTGGAGCGCATGGGCGGGTTCTTTCCTCGGCGCAGGTGTGCGGTGCGGGGCCGGCTCGGGCAGCGGGGCGGTTCAGCGCTGGACTGGGTCGTACCGCGGGATGCGTACGTCTGTGCGGCCCGGGGCCGGTGCGGGAGCCACGCGGGCAGCGGCACGGAACACGGTCTGTCTCTTCTCGGGGCGGTCGACGGTCACGGCGGATACTCCGGATACCGCTGCATGCAGGACCGGACACCGCTCCATCCAGGAAACGGGCGCGGCGCTGAAAGATCGAGTCACGGATGAGGGGTGTACTGGCAGTGCACCCCTGACACGCCTGCACGGCCGTGACGTCGGGAGACGGGGGCGGGTCGCGTGTTTCCTGACGTCGACGGGAAGGATGGAGCGGTCATGAGCCGGATTCTGGTGACGGGTTCCGCCGACGGGCTCGGACGTGCGGCAGCAGATGCCCTGCTGTCCCATGGCCACCAGGTGGTGGTGCACGCCCGCAACCGTCAACGCGGGCATGACCTGGCCGACCTGGTGGCCCGTGGGGCCGAGTTGACGGTGGCGGACTTCACCGAGCGGGACGCCGTACGGCGCATGGCCGCCGAGCTCGGCAACGCGGCACCGCTCGATGCGGTCATCCACAACGCCGGTGTGTGGAGCGGACCGGCCGTCATGCCCGTCAACGTCGTCGCCCCCTACCTGCTCACGGCCCTGACGCCCACGCCACGCCGCCTGGTGTACCTCAGCAGCGGCTCGCACTTCAGCGGCAGCCCCGTCCTCGAAGGAGTCGACTGGACGGGGCTCAGCCCTGGCTCGTACGCGGACAGCAAGCTGTTCGTGACCGCCCTGGCGGCAGCGGTGGCGGGGCTGCGGCCCGGCACGCCGAGCAATGCCGTGGACCCGGGCTGGGTGCCGACGAAAATGGGCGGCCCCGGTGCGCCGGACGATCTGGAGCTAGGTCATCGGACCCAGGCGTGGCTCGCCACCGGCGATGACCCGGAGGCGATGACCACGGGTGGCTACTGGTACCACCAGCAGCGGCAGCAGACCCATCCGGCGGTGCACGACGATGCGTTCCAGGACCGTCTCCTGCAGGTGCTGGCCGAGGAAACAGGCGTCGAGCTCAGCTGACCGGTCGCCGCGGGCCAGGGCCGGCGCCTGACCGGGGAGGCGACGAGGTCTCATGAGTGAACGTGGGAGCAGCGCGGGCCGGGGGGCAGGGAACGCCACGTCCGGGCCGGCTGAGGGGCGGGGGCGGGGTAGCGCTCACCCACAGCACAAGTAAGCTGAGGCTCACCTAATCATGGTCCGACGGTCCGGTTCGGGAGTGGTCCTTCGATGTCTCCATCACGTGCAGCCCTTGAAGTCCCCCCGCAGCGACCCATGTTCGTGACGGTTGCCGAGGTGCGTCACCTCGCGCCGCGCATGGTCCGGATCACGCTGGAGGGCCCGGGCGTGAGCGACTTCCACTACGCAGGCGCCGACCATCTGGTTCGGCTCTTCCTCCCGGTCGACGACGATCTGCGGCTGCCGGCGACCACGGATTGGTGGGCCGAGCTCCAGGCGATGTCTCCCGACCGGCGCCCCGTGGTCCGCAACTACACGGTCCGCCGCATCGACCCCGCCGGCTGCCGACTCGATGTCGACTTCGCGCTGCACGGCGACAGCGGCCCGGCCTCCGCCTGGGCCATGCGGGCGGAACGGGGCGATCGGATCGGCATCCTGAGCGACGGTGCCCGGTACGAGGCAGGCGACGCGGACTGGCAGCTGCTGATCGGCGACGAAACGGCCCTGCCCGCGATCTCGTCCATGCTGGAAGGCATACGCACCCCCGTGCACACCCTTCTCGAAGTCGAGGACGAGCAGGTCGTGGTGGATCTGGCCGGTGAGGCGACCTGGCTGTTCCGCTCGGGCCCCCACGGTGCCCGGACCGTGGAGGCGCTGCGCACCCTGCCCTTCCCGCCCGGCAAGCCCTACGTCTGGGTAGCGGGCGAGTCCGCCCTGGCCACGTCCGTACGGCGCTACCTGGTGAACGAGCGGGGCATCGACAAGGAGCAGATCTACTTCTGCGGTTACTGGCGCGGAACTCCGGCCCCCCGAGCGGCCACGGAGACACGGCGGGAGCCGGCGCACGCCTGACGGCGGGCGGCCGGACAGGCCGGCGGAGTGCCGGAGCGGACGGTGAGCCGGGCCTCTATGCTCTTCGAACTCATCGAGAAGGAGGCCGCATGGCGTTCCGGGATCATGTGACACGGGCCGCCGCCGAGATCGTCAAGGGCTTCCCGGCGGACGACGGGATATACGCGGTGACGTTCCGGATCGACAGCGTCGACCAGGACCCGCGGTATCCGTACGTGGCGATCGGCTACACGACCGAGGCGGACTGCGCGGAAGCGGCGGCTACGGGGGCGGACTCCTGGGAGGCGCGGTGGAGTTACGCGTGCTTTCCGGTGACGGGGCTCGAAGGGGTGAGGTCCGTCGGGCTGGAGGCGGAGGGCGCCGAGGCGCACCGCCAGGAGGCGGAGTTCCGGCAGCTCTGGTACGAGGACGACGACGAGCCGCGCGGCGCCGACGAGCGGCTGGTCGAGTGGTTCTACGAGGTGTGCCTCGGCGCGGCCCGGTACCTGCACGAGAGCGGCCGGATCGTCGAGGTGCTGGGGCGGCCTGTCCCGGTGATTCTCTACGACATGTTCGACCCGGACGCGATGTTCGAGCTGACCTCGGCCGCCAACCCGGCAGCCCTGATCACGGAGTTCATGGCCGAGGAGCCGACGACACGGGCACACTGAAGCCGGCCGTGCCCACAGCTCCGCTGCCCTGGAGGGCGCCTGCGCACGACCCGGGGGCGGCTTCGCGGTCAGGGACGCGCACGACGGGTTCGACCCCCGCGGCCCTACGTTGCGTAATGGTTTCGCCCGGTCGACACTTGAACGTGAAGATCAGCCTCGGGGGCCATCGAGGATGTGTGCGCATCATGCCCAGCCCGGACGGCGAGGATCACGAGCACCAGGACCCGGAGCCCCACGAGCTCGCCGTCCCGCAGGCCCAGGGTGGCGGCAAGGGCCCGTCGGACGTCTTCCTGGACGTCCCCGCCCTCCACGTCGACGAACTCGACCTGGAAGTGGAGGACCTCGAGGCCCACGTCTCCCTGCAGGCGGAGGTGCTGGACCTCCTCAAACTGAACGTCGGGGCGGACGTACGGCTGGGGCGCGTCACGCTGGGTATCGAAGGCGTTGACGTACAGGCGCAGCTCAGGGTGCGGCTGCACAACATCGCCGTCATCGTCACCCGCCTGCTGACCACGGTCGACCGTAATCCCCAGATCCTCGAGCAGCTGACCAAGGGTGCGGCCGCGGCGGTCGAGAACGTGGGTGCCGGCACCAGCAGGGCCGTAGGCGAGCTGGGCGAGGGCGCCGGGACGGCCGTGGGCGAGGTCGGGCGAAGTGCAGGGGCGGCGGTCGAGTCCGTCGGTGACAGCGCGGGCACAGCCGTGGAGGACGTGGGCGACCGCACCGGTGCTGCGGTCGACGAGGCGAGCCACATCGCTGCGGACACGGCAGGCGGGCCGGCCCCGGGCGATTCCGGGGAGAGCGCCGCCGGGGACGAAGAAGCTCAGCGCGACGAAGGACGTGACACCGGAGCGAGAACCGAGCCCCGGCCCGCCCGCCGCCGGAGTCCGCGACCCGCCGGCGGCACCACGAAGCGCGGTGGGAAGAAGCGCTCCGGCGGGGCGGGAGAGGCCAGGTCGGGCAAGGAGCCGGCAGCAGAGACCACGGCGGCAGGAGGACGGGCCGACCACGCCACGAAGGCCGCTCCGAAGAAGTCGGCTTCGGCGAAGACCGCTGCCGAGAAGCCGACTTCGGCGAAGGCTGCTCCGAAGAAGACCGTGCCCAGGAAGGCAGCCCCCAAGAAGGCCACTCCCGAGAAGAGGGCCGCAGCGAAACCCTCTGCGAAGAAGGCCCGGAGCGTGGCGAGCCGGTCGGCCGGGACGGCCGAAGGGCAGGCGGCGGCAGGCCGCACCCGGCGCCGTACACAGCCTTTCCCGGACGCGTGAGAGGACTCCCGAGGCGTTTCCGGACGTCCACGTGTATGGGCTCAAGGTGTGGTGTTCGCAGAGGAGTTGCGGGTACCCGTGGGATGGGCCGGCCCATCCGGGGGCCGAGCCGGTGATCGTCCCGAAGGAGAGGCAGATGACCACGCAGTACGGCAACCAACCGGCAGGGCAGCACCCGCACAACGCCCCGCAGCGCACGGCGACCGGCAACGTCTTCAGTATCGTCGCGATGGTGCTGGGTGTGATCTCCTTACTCTTCCTGCCGATCGTCTTCGGCGTGGTGGGCCTCGTTCTCGCCATCGTGGCCAAGGCCGTTCGGCACGAGCGGCTCGCCGTGCCCGCCATCGTGGTCAGCGCTGTGGGCCTGATCGGCGGCATGGTCCTGGGCGCCCTACTGGCCTCCTGAGCCGCATTCGTAGGCCCCAGGCCGTGCCGCCGGCGGACCTTCGAGCACCCCTCGTCCGGATGAAGGGACGTGGGGTGCTCGTCTCCCGGGCTGCGGGAGCCTCATCCAGGGGACTGCGCGAGCGCCGTCGTGGCGGGCACGAGATCGACGCGCCCGCCCTCGCCTCCGGTGCGACACTGGCGGAGTGACGGACACCGAACGGCAGACGGACCGGCGCTTGGAACGAGTCATCCTGGACCTGCTCGAGCGGCGCGGGCCGAGTGCGACGATCTGCCCCTCCGATGCCGCGCGAGCCGCGTACGAAGGCGAGGACGATGGCTGGCGCGCGCTGATGGAGCCGGTCCGTCGAGCGGCCCGGCGTCTTGTCACGGCCGGCGAGGTGGAGATCACCCGGTCCGGGAGTCCTGTCGACCCGGCTCACGCCCGCGGCCCGATCCGTATCCGCCGCGCCCGCTGACGCACCGGGGCCCACGGCCCCACGAGCTCCTGACGGCCGACGGCACCCGGCAGAGCGGAACCGGCCCGCCGATACGGCGTGCACGCACCGCCACCCCCCGCGGAAGCCGACCAGCAGACGGTGGCCTCACCCGGTCGGCACTCCGCACGCCCGACGTGGAGAGACACCGGTCGCGGCGCCCGCCGAAACCCCGCATAGGCTGGTGCCGTTGGCCGGCGCGTCACAGTGGGGGTAGAGCAAGACATGAGCCAGGCGACGGAGTTCTTCCAGCCACTCCAGGCAGACGACCCGCCCATGGTGGCGGGCTATCGGCTCGCCGCACGCCTGGGCGCGGGTGGCATGGGCCGGGTGTATCTGTCGCACACGCAGGCCGGCCGCCCGCTGGCCATCAAGGTGGTGCGTCCGGAGCTGGCCGACGATCCGGACTTCCGGCGCCGGTTCGGCCGGGAGGTCAAGGCGGCCCGCCGGGTCCGTGGGGCGTACACCGCCGAGCTGATCGACGCCGACGCGGACGGCGTTCCACCGTGGCTGGCCACGCTGTACGTGCCGGGGCCGTCCTTGACGGAGGCGGTGACCCGGAGCGGGCCGCTGCCGGTACCCGCCCTGCTGTGGCTGTTGGCGGGGGTGGCCGAGGCGCTTCAGGTCATCCACGCCGAGGGCATCGTGCACCGTGACCTGAAGCCGTCGAACGTGCTGCTGGCAGCCGACGGCCCGCGGGTGATCGACTTCGGCATCGCGCTGGCCACCGACGGGACCGCGTACACGGCGACCGGAGGCGCCCTCGGGACTCCCTTCTACATGGCACCGGAGCAGGCGGCGGGGGGCGAGATAACGGCGGCGACGGACGTCTTCGCGCTCGGCCAGACGGCTGCGTTCGCGGCCCTGGGCAGGCCGCTCTACGGCGACGGATCGGCCGTCAACGTGCTCTACCGGATCGTGCACGCCGAACCCGATCTGTCCCTGCTGCCCCAGGCGCTGCGTCCTCTGTTCGCCCGGTGCCTGGCTGCCGACCCGGCGGAGCGGGCCACTCCGGCTGAGATCGTGCAGTGGTGCCGCCGGCGCCTCACGGCGGACGCCGAAGCGGCAGGGGGCGCTGCCGTGTGGCGGGAGATCGCCGGTCCGGAGGTCACGGTTCCGGCGCCGGTGCCCGCGCCGACGCCCGCCCTTCCTTCGGAGCTGCTGCCCGCGCCGGCCCCCGCCCACCTCTCGGAGCCGTCGACTCCGGCGGTCGCGTCGGCGCCGGTGCTGACGCCCGCATCGGTGTACGCGTACACGAGGCCGCAGCAGACGCCGGAGGAGCAGAAGGCACGCAGACGGCGTACGGCGCTGATCGCAGCCGTCGGTGTGACGGGAGGCGCGCTGCTCGTGGCGGCCCTGGCATGGGTGCTCCAGGACGTGAGGGAGCGGCTCGTCGAGGCGGACGAAGCCGGCCCCGGAACCTCGGCCACGGAACCGGCCGTACGGTCGCCGGGATCCGGACCGGCCTCCTCACCCGCGGCGGACGCGTCGGCCGCCGGGGCCGGGGCCGGGGCCGGGACAGATGACGGGACACCCGCGGACGCGGCCCCCGCGTCGGACGCGCCCAGGGAGCCGCGGCCCGAGGGGTTCCCTCTGGTGCATCTGTACACGGACAACTCCATGAGCCTGAAGAGCACCGAACCGCAGCTGGAGAACCGCAAGGGCGACGTCCGCCTCAGTTGCGAGTCGGCCGGGTGCGAGCTGAAGAGTGACCACACCGTGTTCATGCAGATGTTCGGAGGTCACGGGACCACCCTCGACGAGTGCAGGCTGATGCTCGCCAAGGCCACGAGCCATGAGTGGTCGCTGGCCGCGGCAGCCGCCGGCACCGAGATCTGCATGAAGGACGACCAGGGCAACATCGGTCTGTACGTGATCCAGACGAAGTCCACCGCCCTGCCGGACCTCGCGTTCCTCCAGGGAGACCTGACCGTCTGGCGGGACGCGGCCTGAGTCAGCCGGGGACGCGGGCCGACCGTGCGCACTTCAGGGCAGGGCGAGGCAGGACGGGTGACCGTTCCGTTATCCGGGGGAGGGCAACCGATCGCCTGCGTGCACGGTCGAACCGACGTGATCAGAAGCCACCTCCTGCCCCTCCGAGCAGCCGTCGTCTCGGCTGCCCTGCTGCTGACCGCGTGCAGCGGCGGCGCGGCCGACGACAAACCCGCCCATCCTGTGTTCGACGTGCCGGCCGAGCAACAGCCCCGCCAGGCGTTGCTGACCACTCAGGCCGCTCGAACCGCGACCTTCACCCAGACCCTGACCTTCACCTCGCCGTCGGGCGACACGGTGCAGACGACCACGGGACGGATCGACTTCTCCGGCGGCAGGGCCGCCGGTTCCAGCGCCTGGGCGGTGGCTGAGGGTCTGCCGGAGGAAGCCCGGGACGTCCTGCTGGGGGTCCGGCTGGGGACGGCCAGGGCGCCTGTGCGGACCCAGGTCGTGGTCGAGCCGGACACCATCCGGCTGCGCGCGGGCGAGGCCGGTTACTGGTTGCGCTACGAAGGGTCCTTCGACGCGTTCGGAACCGGCGCCGCGGTCGACTCGCTGCGAGGGACGGAGTCCGCGTTCGGCGGCACACTTCTCGAAGTCCTCAGCGGAGCCCAGAAGGTGAAGCATTCGTCCGTCGCCGAGGGCGGGCGCGCCTACGAGGCGCAACTCACCGCCTTCAACGCCCTGCGCATGTTCCCCAAGGACCTGAGCTCCGAGCTCGCCGCCGACATCGACCCGAACGGTACGGCTACGCCCGTGTCGCTCAGCATGTCCACGGACGCCAAGGGGCGCATCACACGGGCGGAGGCCGACTTCTCGGGCCTGCTCGACACCAGGAAGGACAGCGCCCTGGCGGAGACGACCGGGCTGCGCGCCGTCCTGAGGGTGGGCACATTCGGGGCGTCCGCGCCGGCCATGCCCGCGGCGACGGAGCAGACGCTCGACGCGGCGGAGTCCGTCATGCCGGTCGGTGAGATGAAGAAGGGCGGATGCGCCGATCTCACCACGGGCACCCGCACCCTCGACATGATGGTCTCCGTTCCCTGTGCGCAGGCCCACGAGGCCCGTGTCTTCGCCCACGCCCGCTTCGACGCGGCGTACCCGGGCTACAAGCAGGCCAAGAGGATGGCCCGCGAGGCATGCGCCGACGCGTACGGGTCGGCTCCCGCGTCCTGGACCGAGGAGGGAGTGAAGAAGGACCACTTCCGCTACACCTGGCCCGGCGAGGCCCGTTGGGGCGTCGGCGCGGATCCGGTGGTCACGTGTTTCGTCGAGACACGCTGACGCGCATCCCCTTCACCCCCTGAGGACCCGCGGCACTCTCGTCCCCGCAGGCCGGAGTTCCGGTCACCGCGTGCGCCGCCGACCGGAGCGGCGACGTGGTGATGCCCCCGAACCGCGGCCGGGGGACCCGAGTCGGCCTGGGGACAGGACGCGAAGCGGTCGCGGGTCCCGCACACCGCGGAGCTGCCGTTCCCACCGTGCGGCACCGGTCTCGTCCGGCGGACGGCCCACCGGTTCTTCCCGGTTATGGGACTCGCCATGTGACCGGCAGTCAATTCCCGCTGCCCCGATGAGTTTTGCGCTCCGCGAGGGTCTTGTCAGCAACACACACCATCGCCTCTGACAAGCGGAGTAATGAACATGTCACGATCCCAACAGCAGCCGACCGGGACCGACACCCGTGTCATCTCTGCCGACGGCACCGAGATCGCATTCGAGCAGTCGGGCCTCGGCCCGCCCGTCGTCCTTGTCGCCTCGGCACTGGCCGATCGCTCCGACACGAAAAAACTCGCCGCCCTCCTCGCGGAGCACTTCACTGTGATCAATTACGACCGGCGCGGAAGGGGCGCCAGCGGAGACGCCGACGCCTATGCTCCCGAGCGGGAGATCGAGGACATCGCCGCCCTGATCGGACACGTCGGCGGTTCGGCGTCCCTGTTCGGATCGTCCTCCGGCGCGGTGCTCGCCCTGCGCGCGGCTGCTGCGGGGATCGGCGTCGACCGTCTGGCGCTGTACGAACCGCCTTTCGTGGTTGCCGAAGGCGACGACGCGCCGCCCACGGACCTCGCCCAGCAGATCGCCCTGCTGCTCGCGGAAGGCCGCCGTGGCGAGGCGGTCAAGTACTTCATGACCAGGGTGCAGGGCATGCCCGGCGTCGCCGTGCTCTTCATGAGACTCATGCCGAAGATGTGGGCGAATCTCACCGAGCTGGCCCGCACGCTGCCCTACGACATCGCGATCATGGGGGATACGCAGCAAGGCAGGCCGCTCGACGCCGAGGAGTGGAAGGGGGTGGCGGTGCCCACCCGTGTACTGACGGGCGGCAAGAGCTCGGCGGCCTTCCGGCGTGCCGCACGCGCCCTCACCGAGATCCTGCCGGAGGCAGATCACCGCAGCCTGCCCGGCCTCAACCATGGTGCCGTCGTCATGGCCCCGAAGAAGATCGCCCCGCAGGTCGTCGAGTTCATCAAGGGGTGAGCTCGTCATCGCTGGAGTGCGTGGAGTTCAGGGAGTTCGAACGAGTCGCTGCGGGCCCGGCCCCTCTTTGCGATGATGCGTGACCAGCGAGAGGAGCATCAGCGTGACGGCCTCCACGTCCTTCCTGCTCGGACGCCTGCACGCGGCCGGCCTGACCGATGTCGTCGAGGTCGAGCCGACTACCGGGGGCCTTGCCGCGACCGCGGGGCTCGCGCGGCGCGGTGACGGCACGTCGGTGTTCGTCAAGGCGTTCCGCGAGTCACCGTCGGACGACGCCTTCGCCGCGGAGGCCGAAGGGCTCACGGTGCTGCGCGAGGCGGGTGGCGCCACGCCTGAGATCATCCTCGCGGACCGCGACCTGCTCGTGCTGGCCGTGCTGCGACCCCGGCCGGGCACCCAGGCGTTCTGGGAGCAGCTGGCGCACATGCTCGCCCACCTGCACACCACGACGCGTCACCCCCGGTTCGGGTGGCACCGGGACAACTGGCTGGGGCGACGCAGGCAGGTGAACACCTGGGAGGACGACGGGTTCGAGTTCTTCGCCCAGCACCGCCTGCTGCGCTGGCTCGGCGAGCGTCGCGTCCAGGAAGTGCTGGACACCGCGGACCGGGCGGCGCTGGAGCGGCTGTGCGACCGGCTGCCCGAGCTGTTGCCGGTCAGGCCAGCCTGCCTGACGCACGGCGACCTGTGGGCCCTGAACGTCATGGCCACCCACGAGGGCATGCCCGCGCTGATCGACCCGGCCGTGTCGTACACATGGGCCGAGGTCGACCTGGCCCACCTGTGGACGACGTCCCCGCCTCCAGAGGCGCAGGTGTTCTTCGAGCTGTACGCCGAGCTGACCGGGCTCGACCGGGGCTGGCGTGCACGCATGCCGATCCTCCAGCTACGCCAGCACCTGGCCGTCATCGCGCAGTTCGAGCCCGACTGGGGCGCCGTCGACCTCGTACGCGCCACACTCGCCCCGTTCCGGCCCCGGTGACGCCGGCCGACGGCCGTCGCCGGACGACTCCGGGTCGCGTACGCGGTCCCACGGCGCGGCTTCGCTCCACGAGCGGTGGCCGCACGGGGGCTGCGGCCTGGACCGTGGCCTGCGGGAGCAGCCCGGCAGCGCCTCAGAGTACGGCGAGCCGGTCCACCAGCAGCTCCGTCCTGAGGCCGGTGTCCTTCGGCGGCAGTCGTCCAGCCCTGGTCAGGGTCGCCAGCCCGTGGAGGGAGGCCCAGAACACTTCGGTGAACAGGCCTGGGTGGACACCGTCCCCCGCGGCCTCGTCGAGGTTCTCCAGCAGGGCGGCGAAGGCATCCTTGAGAGGCGCCGGGGTGTCCTCGTCCGCGAACACCAGGCCGCCGTCGAGCTGGAACATCGCTTCGTAGACGGCCGGGTTGCGTACCGCGAAGTCGAGGTAGGCGTGCGCCAGAGCGGTCACCCGGGCGCGAGGGCTGTCCGCTCGTGAGGCGGCGGTGCGCACCGCCGCGGCCATCTCGGCCGCGCCTTCGAGGGCGACGGCGCCGATGATCTCCCGTTTGCCGCGGAAATGGCTGTAGAGGACGGGCTGGCTGTACTCGATGCTCTCGGCCAGGCGGCGGGTGGTGACTGCCTCCCAGCCCTGCTGCTCGGCGAGTTCACGGGCCGTCGCCACGATGAGACGTTCGCGGCCCGCCCGCTCGCGCTCCTTGCGTTCCTGTACCGACATGACTCGATCCTAGCAGCGCTAGACAACCGAGCGGCAGTAGGGCTAGCGTTGAACCGTCATCTAGCGGCGCTAGATCCCAGGAGGGGTCATCATGCTCAACGCACTTGAGGTGTTCACCACCGTGGTCGTCGGCGTGATGGTGGGGGTGGAGTTCTCCGTCGCCTTCGTCATGAATCCGATCTTCAACGCACTTCCCGGCGACAGTGGTCAGCTCGGCCGCGCCCACGGAGGCCGGATGCTCGGCGCCGTGATGCCGGTCTGGTACATCGGCTCGCTCGTCCTCGTCGCCGTCTGGGCCGTAGCGGGGTGGCACCGCGACGGCACCGGCCTGGTCATCACCGGTGGCGCGCTACTGATCGTCAGCGTGATCATGTCGATCCTGCTGCTCGTACCGATCAACAACCGGGGGAAGACCTGGACGCCCGACAACCGGCCCGCCGACTGGAAGCAGCAGATGAACCGCTGGGACCGCTTCCACTACGTCCGTGTCGCCGTCATCATGGCCGCCTTCGCCCTGCTGGTCGCCGCCCTCACGTGAGCGGGCGGGCCGCATCACGCCCGGGGCGGCACGCTCGCCCACGGAAGCGAAGCGGGTCAGAACGGCGGGTGCTTGCTGTATCCGCCGTCCCACCCGGAGCGTTCGGCCCGGAGACGTGCGTAGCGTTCGCGGGCCGCCACATCAGAGGGGTTCTCGAGATCGTTCGTGTCGTGACCCCATGCCTTCAGCGCATCCAGGGCACGGTCTCGGCTGCGCCGATCGGCACTCGTGGCCAGGAGGTGGCGAGCGTGACCGGCCAGCTCGCTGCGGCGTTCGGCGAGCAGAGGGTGCTCTGCGAGGGGGCGGCGGCGACAAACGCTGCCTCACGTACGTCCGTACTGTGGTGATCGAGCAGGGGTCGGACGGCGGAGAAGATCGCCGGCCGCAGGTCTCGAAACGCGCGCATCTCCTCGTTCTCGTGGGGGTCCCGCCCGTAGCATCGGCGTTCGGCGATGGCCAAGCATGCGTCGTCAGCGTCGTCAGCGTCGTCAGCGTCGTCAGCGTCGTCAGCGTCGTCAGCGTCGTATGCGGTGTCGCCGAGCCAGCGCAGCAGCCTCACGAGGGTCGGGCGGCGGGGCGGTGGCATGTCGGCCTCGGGGCCGAAGTCCCCTGCCGAGACGCCGGGTTCATCGAGGATGCTCGCGACGTACAGCGCTACGGGGACGGTGGCTTCGTAGAGGGTGTTCTGGTGGGTCACTTCCCCCAGCGCCTTGCCGGCGGCGTCGGCCGTGACGGCCGGGTCGGGGTCCAGGAGGCGTGCCAATGCCGCCGGCAGGGATTCGCCCGTGCCGCACACGGTGGCGAGCGATGCCCAATCCGTGTCGTTCAGAAGCACTCGCCGGTGCGGCAGCGCTCCAGGACCAGGACTCCGTCTCCGGCCGTTGTTCTCGGTCACAGACGGAGGCTACAGCCGGCTGTGCCTGCCTCAGCGGGAGATCGCCTCCGAGGGCATGTGCGGGTATGACCGCTGAACCGGAGCCGAGGTGGCCTGGGTGAGCGCTCAGTTGTCGCCCGTGCCTGAACGCACCGGGCGCGGCAGTGGCTGACGCCAGTCGCCCAGCGACGTGACGAGGAACTGGCGGGCGAGAGCGCGTATGTCGTCCCACGCCGGATCTGTGGAGAGGGCATCGGCCCAGTAGCCGACACGGTGGGAGACATCCATCGTGCCGAGGCGACGGCCGACCGTCCGCAGATCACGCAGTTCGCCGGGTGCGAAGACCGCGCGCTCCGCGAGACCTTCGGCGACGCGGCAGAGCAGCTCCATCTCTTCAGCGACGTCCGTGGTCTCCGTTTCCTGCCCGCGCAGCCACGCCAGTTGAGCGTGGCGATCGGCGGAGAGGAGGGCCATGAGGCGCAGCGTCCAGGTGCGCAGGTGGGCGTCGCCGAAATCGTTCATACGAGCAGGATCTCACCCGCGGATCGTTACGTACGGAGCATCTCGAAGGCCGGAGCGGGAGCCCCGCGGTGAACAAGGGGCGCCGCGCTTGCCCCCACCGGTCGGGGTCGGCCCTCACCTTCCACGAGGTTCGGTGAGCATGTCCGCGAGGCGGTCGGCGAAATCGGTGAGCCAGTCCCGCCGTGGTCCGCTGCGTGCGATGCGAAAACCGTGCCGCCGACCCCAGAATGCTGCCTGGACGGCATGGAACTGTGCCCACCGCTGGACGCGATCGCGGTCGAGCTCCGCGGCCTCTGTGAAGACGTCCAGGGCGCGGTGGGCAGCCTTGCGCAGGTCGTCCGCTTCGAGGAGCCTCAGCGCGCGGGACTTCAGCAGCGTGCCGCCGTCGTACGCCGGATCCCCTGCGTACCCCTTGGGATCGACGGCCAGCCACGGTTCCCGGTCGGCCCGGAGGATGTTCCGGGCGTGAAAGTCGCCGTGGACGAGCGTGTCCGGCTGGACCCGCCCCAGCTCCCGGACGGTTGCCAGGGCGGCGTCCAGTACTCGAGGTGGCAGCCTGTGTGTCAGCTCCCGGGCGTCCGTGCGCAGCTGTTCCTCCCAGGCGCCGGCCCGCTCGCACAGCCGGGGCAGGCCCTGGGGAGCGGGGACGGTGAGGCGGCGATGGAGCCGCCCGGCGACCGCTACGACCTCGTCGCCGTCCTCGACCTCGGCAAGGGTCGAAGGCCGGACCCGCTCCAGCAACATGGCGAACCGTTCGTCGTCGCGCTCGTGCAGCAGCACGGCGCCGCATCCGGCCCACACGACGAGCGCATCGGGCTCGTGGACGTTGCCCGGGTGCGGGAAGGACACCTTCAGTACGGCATCCCCCTCACCCTCCCGCCGGACCGGAACGACGAGGCCGACGCCACCGTGCATGACCTCGCCATCCGGCACGCACCCCCAGCGCCCCAGCAACTCCTCCACGACGTCCGGCAGCTCGGCGATCCACGCCGCCCCGCATTCCCCTTCGCGGTCGACGGTGTTCCGCACGAACTCCTGGGGCATCGCCATCATCCTCGGCACCCTACGTGTCTCACCGACGCCACCGGACCCGCGCCGGCCACCACCGGACCTGCGCGGCCACCACCGGACCTGCGCGGCCACCACCGGACCTGCGCCGGCCACCACCGGACCCGCGCCGGCCACCACCGGACCTGCGCCGGTCGCCGCCGCCCGGCGGACCGCGCACCACAAGGGCACGACCGGAAACCGGGGGTTCAGGCAGCGGAGCGGTAGACGTGCTCCTGCCCGTCGCCGTCCTCGAACTCGACGGTGAACGCCAGGCCCATCTCCCTCAGAGCGGTCAGGAGCACAGCGACGCGGTCGGGATCCACGAACCCGCTGATCAGTACGGAATCACCGGGAAGCAGCTCGAACTCGGCGAAGGCGCACTCGACTTCGAAATCCGTCCAGCTCGACCGGCGGACGCTCCAGCCGGCGGCGCGGAACTCCTCGGCTGCGCGCCGGGCGCCGACCGGGTACGTGAGGGTTCCCCACAGGTTGTTACCTTGCTCAGCCCGGGCCAGGGCGGCGGCGTCGAGGCGAGGCCCGCCTGCCCCGCCGGAGGTGAAGTCCACGGGGGCCGACCGTATCAGGCAGGTGTGCGCAAACCCCGTGTGCTGCACGGGACATGGGCTGACTGTGGCCGGACGGGCGTCGGGCCGGCCACGGTCAGGAGCTCCGTGAAGGGGGAGGCCGTGAGCCCTGCCCTTGAGGACGCTCCGCAGAGGTGTGGGCGCCTCATCGGGTCCTGACGGCACCGAGTCGGTTCTCGCGCGCCGGCCTGCGCCCGGGTGCGAGCCGTCATCGCACCTCGGGCCGGGGCAGGACCGCCATCGCGGTGTCTGCGACGTTCCGCAGCGTCTCCGGGGCCAAGCCGGCCTTCCCTACCGCTTCGACACCGCGGACCACCGTCAGCAGCAGTGCCGCCAACCGCTCCGGATCCGCGGCGCTGTCGATGTCCCCGTGGCGCTGGGCGGCGCTGATCTCGGTCCGCAGCAGGGCCAGCAGCGCCGTCATGGTCTCGGCCGACCGTCCGGCGACCGTCGGATCGTTCTGGGCCAGTTCCGCCGCACCCTTGGCCAGCAGGCACCCCCGGCGCTCGGAGTCGGAAGCGGTGTTCTCCGCCATCAGGTGCACGTATCCCGACAGCCGGGCCAAGGCCTCCGCGTCCGGGCCGCCTGTCAGTCGTCCTTCGGCCACCTCGACGACCGCGGTGCACCAGTCGCCGAACACGCGGTGGAACAGCTTGCCCTTGTCGCCGAACGCGCCGTACAGGCTGCCCTTGCCGAGTCCGGTCGCCCGGGCGATGTCGTCCATCCGGGTTCCCGCGTAGCCGGTCGCCCAGAACTGCTCCCGGGCCCGTTCCAGGACTTGGCGTTCGTCGAATGCGCGTGGTCTCGGCATGGCTTCAGCCTATCCATTCTTGACCCGATCGTCCATTACTGCCTACGTTATGGACGATCCATTCCATAACTGAAGGGCTCGACATGCCAGGCGTGTTGCACGAGAAGGTGGCCGTGATCACCGGAGGGACCAGCGGGATCGGGCTGGCCATCGCCCACTGCTTCGTCCGGGAGGGCGCCCGGGTCTTCGTGACCGGCCGGGACGTCGACCGCCTCGAAGCGGCAGTCGACGAGTTGGGTCCCGCGGCCACCGGCGTGCGATCCGACGTCTCGGTCCTGGCGGACCTGGACGCCCTCTACGCGCGAGTCGGCGAGGAGGCCGGGCGCATCGACGTGCTGGTGGCCAATGCCGGAGTCGTCGCGGACGCCGCGCTCGGCGCCCACACCGAGGCGGACGTCGACCTGACGCTCGCCGTCAACGTCAAGGGTCCGCTGTTCACCGTGCAGAAGGCGCTTCCGTTGCTGGCGGCGAACGCCTCCGTCCTGGTTGTCGGCTCGAGCAACAGCATGCGACCCAATGAGCAACTCGAGGTCTACAGCGCCTCGAAGGCGGCCCTGAGCAACCTCGTGCACAACTGGGCCCGGCAGTCCCGGGAGCGCCGATTCAGGGTCAACGTCCTGAGCCCGGGACCTACGCGTACCCCTGGCCTGCTGGGCGTCGCGGGGCCGGAGGCCGACCGGTTCGCCGAGGCCGTCGTGCCGCTGGGGCGGCTGGCCGAAGCCGAGGAGATCGCCGAGGCCGCCCTCTTCCTGGCTTCGGACGCCTCGTCGTTCGTCACCGGCGCGGAACTCTTCGCCGATGGCGGCTACACCCGGGCCTGAGCGAGAGCCGGTGGAGCGCCCCCGGTTCCCCGGACCGCCGGGGCGCGCCACCGGTCGCGCGTGTGCGTCGTACGAGCCCGGGGCGCCCGAGGCGGCGAGCGGAGCGGATCGCGCCGTGTGCCGACCGCGAACCCGCGATCCGGGCTCGTGCGCCGGGCCGTTCCCGTGTCGTCCGGGAGGGCGATCGCGGATGCCGACGAGCCGGGCCCCTTGCACGTTCCCTGGCGCAGCTCGTAAGTTACTGGAAGGTAGTTTGTGTGATCGGCGCGTTCCGCCGCCGTCCTGTTCGCACGGCTGGACGCGGTCACCACCGAGATCGACGAGCCGCTGAGCCGCGCGCCGGGGGAGGGGCCGGACATCGTCCGCGAAACCGTGCCGCGCTCACCGTCACGCGCCCGGATCCCACCACCGGCCTCTGTGTCCACCCATTTCGAGGGAGCATGTATGCCCACGCTCGATCGCCAGGAGAATGTCTTCGTTCTCGACCTCGGTGACGGTGAGAACCGTTTCCACCCGGACTGGGTCGCCTCCGTCGGAGCGGCGCTGGACGAGGTGGAGAAGGCGGAAGGGCCGCGAGCCCTCGTGACCGCCGCCACGGGGAAGTTCTACTCCAGCGGACTCGACCTGGACTGGTTGTTCGCCCACGCCGACCAGCAGCAGGAATACGTCGTATCCGTCCAGGAACTCTTCGCCCGGTTGCTGTCGCTGCCGCTGGTCACCGTCGCCGCGCTGCAGGGGCACACCTTCGCTGCCGGGGCGATGTTCTCCCTGGCTCATGATTTCCGTGTCATGCGCGCCGACCGAGGCTTCTGGTGCCTGCCCGAGGCGAGCATCAACATCCCGTTCACGCCCGGCATGTCCGCCCTCATCCAGGCGCGGCTGTCCCCGCAGGCCGCCCACCGGGCCATGGTCACCGCTCATCGTTACGGAGGCGGCGAAGCCGAAGCCTCGGGCATCGTCGACCACGCTGTCTCCGAGGACGCCGTACGCTCCGCCGCCGTGGAGCTCGCGGCGGCTCAGGTGGACAAGGCCGGTGACACGCTCGGCACCATCAAGGCCCGCATGTACGGCCCTGCCCTGGCCCTCCTGCGCGACACGGCCTCCCCTCTGGGCTGATCCCGCCCGAGCAGGCGGGGCGGGGCAGCGAGCCTCGGTGCCCGGCCCGCCTGTTCGCCACCACGTCAGAGGCTCGCCCGTGAACCGCGGGTGAGCCTCGCCGCCTTCGGCAACGAGAACCCGTGCCTGTGCGGGGCCAACCGTGCACTTCCGACCTGATCGAAGCTCAGGGCACGTGGCCGCCGCGTGGACATGTGCCGCGGCGAGGATGGGCCGGCCTACCGAGGCCGTCGCCCGCGGTCCGGTGCCCGGAAGGGCGCCGGTGCCCCGGGAGCACGCACCGCGGTCACTTCTTCGCCCTGCTGGCCTTCTTCGCCGGTCGCTTGGCGGCGGTCTTGCGAGTGGGGGCCGCGGCCCGCGCGGCCTGCTCCTCGGTCGCCGTCCCCGCGGTGGAGAGAGCTCCGCCGGTGCTCTCGAGGTGTGCGCGAACGAACCACTGGAACTGTTCCAGGGAGCGCAGGTGCTCGACGAGGAGGTCTTCGGTGACGGGATCGATCGAGCCGGCCTTGGCGGCCGCTGACCGGTGATCCTCGACGACACCGGTGTACACGAGGTCCAGGGCGCCGAGGTGGGCGATGGCGTCGGCGCGGCCGATGCTGTAGTCCTCCCAGGTGCGTTCGGCCACCAGCACGCCGGGGGTGCCCTGCGGCACACCACCGAGCGCCGAGATGCGCTCCGCGGTGCCGTCAGCCATCTCCCGCACTGCCGCGGTCTGCGGATCCAGCATCTCGTGCACAGCGATGAAGTGGGGACCCACCACGTTCCAGTGGATGTGCTTCAGGGTGAGCGCGAGATCGTTGAGGGCGTGCAGCCGGGAGCTCAGGAGTGTGACGAGCTGCTGGCCGTTCTTGGTGGTGAGACCGGGGACCGTGTAGCGAGGGGTGGGGGCTGGCATGACGCTCCTTTTGTCAGGATTTCCGCAGTTCCTCTGCCCCTTTCTGCCGGATCCCTAACACGGATGGGGCGTTCGTGCTCAGGGTGAGTCGCCCGGGCGGCACACTCAGGGCTCATGCCCACGTCACCTGTTGCCTCCTCCGCGCTGTATCCGGATGTCACGGCTCGCGGCAGCCTCGCCGCGGCGCTCCGAGCCGAGGCGAACGGATGGCTCGCCGCCGTGCCTGTCATGTCCCCGGGTGCGGATCCGCTGCTGCGCGCGATCGTCCCGAGCGGGCTTCCGCACCGTGAGGAACTGAAGATCACCGGCTGGTCCCGCGAACGTCAGTGGTCGGTCCGGGGGTCGGACTCGTTCCAGGGCCTCGCCCTCATCGACGGTGAGACCCGCGACCTGGCTGCAGTCGCCAGAGCTTCCCGGGCCTGGCACGACGGGGCGTCACTGGAGGACATTCGCCGGGTGGCCCCCTTCGTGCACCTGACCGGACGGTCCGACGTACCCGACAGCGATCCCGCGCGACTCGTGCGATCCGAGTGGCAGCACCTGCGCCAGGAAGCCGCAGAGCGGGAAGCGGCGGCGGGGCCGGCGAACTACCGGGCCCTCGTCGAAGCGGCCTACGCGGAACCGGCACTGCGCGCCCTCTACCCGTTCACGAGCCACTGGGTCCTGCGCTTCGCGACCAGCACCCGGCCACGACTGGCCGCGGCCGGAGTATCCGTGTCCGCCACGAGCGACGGCGTGTACGGGGTCGGCACGGGGGGTGTCGGCGACGACCTCGGCCGGTTCGCCACCGCGCGGGAAGCAGTGCGAACGGCCGTACTCACGCTCCCGGCCGGCCTCGGTCCCGTCATTCTCGGCACCCTCGACGGATGACCGGAACGCACGACGAGTCGCGGGCTCGACGGCCCGCCGCCGGCCAACTGTCCCAAAGCGCGGGAGTGACGTGCCCGCGTCCGTCACGCCGGCGGCAGGTCGACCTTGGCGGCCACCGCATCGAGCACCCACTCCAGGCCGGTCGTGAAGGAGGTCTCGGCGTCGACGTCCGTGCCGTCGTACACGGCTTTGGACAGCGCGGGAAAGCGGCCCGTGGACAGCATCCTCGTCAGATACGGGCCGGAGGCCCGCTGCCAGTCCTGCTTGGACAAGCCCGAGGCCCGCTCGGCTCGCCGGTTCGTGACCTCGCGTCTGATTGCGCCGGTGTAGTAGGCGCCGACCGTCTCCACGGCGCGCATGACGGTGTCGATGTCGGCGATGCCGTCGAGGGCGGTCAGCGTGGCCTCGGCGACCGCGAGGCCGTTCGGGCCCAGGGCCGGGCGGCCGCCGAGCAGATCAGCCAGCCACTCGTGACGCAGAGCGGTCCGTCTCGTGCGGTGGGCCAGGGTGCGCAGCGCCTCCCGCCAGTCACCGGGCTGCTCCTCGGTGAGGATCTCGGCATGGACCTCGTCCACCATGAGGTCGAACAGCTCCTCCTTGGTGGAGATGAATCCGTACAGCCGCATCGGGCCGGCGCCCAGCCGGGCGGCGACCTTACGCAGGGACACGGCCTCCAGCCCGCCTTCGTCGGCCAGTGCGACGGCGGCGGCGACGATCCGCTCCCGGTCGAGGGGTACGGGGCGAGATGGCGGCTCCGGGCGGTCCCACACAGTCATGGGCCCATCGTACTGTTGCGATGCATCGTATTCAGTCAATACAGTGTATCGCCATGAGGCATCGAATCGCAGTGATCGGGAGCGGCCCCGGAGGCCTTACATTCGCGCGGGTCCTGCACTGCCACGGTTACCCCGTGACCGTCCTGGAGCGCGATACTGCCCCCGACGCCCGCCCTCTGGGTGGCACGCTGGACCTGCACGAAGGGCTGGGCCAGCTCGCGCTGGAGAAGGCGGGGCTGCTCGCGGAGTTCCTGGCGCTCTCCCGTCCGGAAGGGCAGGCGATGCGCATCCTGGACCCGACCGGGGCCGTCCTGCGCGACTGGCGCCCCCGCCCGGACGACCGGGCCAATCCCGAGATCGACCGCGGCGACCTGCGCGACCTGCTGCTCGGTCCCCTCGACGTCCGCTGGGGGCAGCACGTGACGGAGGTGGTACCGGGCGAGGAGGGCGCACTGGTCCGTCTCGCGGACGGGACACAGGAGCCGTTCGACCTCGTGGTCGGCGCGGACGGTGCCTGGTCCCGGACCCGCCGGGCGGTCTCGGCGGTGACGCCGCATTACACCGGGGTCACCTTCGTGGAAACCTCCCTGGACGACGTCGACACCCGCCACCCGGACCTCGCCCGGCTGATCGGCGACGGTTCGCTGGCTGTGTACGGCGTGAACCGAGGCCTCGTCGCCCAACGCAACAGCGGCGGTCACGTCAAGGTGTACGCCCAGTTCCGTGCGCCGCTGGACCGGTACGCGAGCCTGGATGGGGCTGATGCCGAGGCCGTGCGAACGAGGCTGCTGGATCTGTTCGACGGATGGGCAGCCCCCGTCCTCGATCTCCTCCATCACGGCACCACCTTTGTCCACCGCCCCCTCCACGTCCTGCCTGCGCCCCACACCTGGCCCCATGTCACCGGCGTGACGCTGCTGGGCGACGCCGCCCATCTCATGCCTCCCCTGGGGGCGGGCGCGAACCTCGCGATGCTGGAAGGCGCCGAACTCGCCGAGGCCATCGCGACCGGCCCGGGAGAACTGGACGACGCCGTCCGTGCCTTCGAGGAACGGATGTGGGAACGGGCCGGCAGATGGGGGCGGGTCACCACAGCCGGCCTGGAGCGCCTCGTGAGTCCGGACCCCGCCGAAGCCCTGGTCCTCTTCGACGAGGTCCAGCCGTCGTGACCGACGAACGTGAGAGCTCCCGCGTCGCGCTCGGACACAGCCTTCGCGCGCAGCCGCAGCATTCCCCACGTCGACGACCTGTCGGTCTGGTCCCTGTGGTGCATCCGCGTACGTCCGGGGCATCGAAGGAAGGGGATCTCGCACGCGCTGATCGCCGGTGCGGTCGAGTTCGCCCGTGCCCACGGCGCCCCGGTGATCGAGGCGTACCCGCTCGACAGCGGTGATGCCAGGATCGATACGACGACGGCATACGCCGGGATCCGGAGGAACTTCGAGCGCGCCGGGTTCGTCCACGCTGCCGACACCACCTCGGTGCTGGCCGGCCACCCTCGAGTTCTGATGCGGCTCGACCTGCACTGACACATCCCCCGGCTGCGGAGACGGGGGAGAGGGAGCCGACTCGTCGGGCCACCTAAGGCGAGACCGAGATCGTGTGCACCGTCGACGAACTCGTCGAAGTCGGAGGCGACTTCATCCGGCGGGAGCCGGCCGATGTCATCGCGTTACATCCAGCGCTCGCCGTGAACCGGGCTGCCCGGCAGCTGGCGGGCGAAGCAGGCCGCACCCTGGGCTGACGCGCATGCCGGGGCGGCGCGCCATGATGCGCTGTGCAGGACAGTTCATGTCGTCCGCCCCGCACGCGGAGCCTGGCCGACGCGGATTACGTTCAGGCCTCTGATCGACGAAGCGCCCCGGGCCGACCGGCCCGGGGCGCTCCTGGACGATTTCACCGTGCGCGTCCGCGGCGTATCAGCAGCAAGGTGATGAGCAGTGCGCCGCCCGCGAGGAGCGGGGTGCGGTTGGCACGTGCGGCCGACGCGGCCTGGCCCACCTTCTCCCGCAGCGGGTCAGGCGTCTTGGCCGCCACGTACTGCCCTGCCTGGGCCGCGCTCTCCCGTACCTGTGCGGCGGCCTGAGCCGTCTTCTCCAGCACGGCGTCGGGGGTCTTGTCCTGCACCAACTGTGCCGCCTGCCCCGTCTTCTCGCGGATCTGGTCGGAGGCCGACGCGGCCTTGGCCGCAGCCTGCTCCTTCACGGCGGCGGTCTTCTCCGCGGCCTGTGCCTTCGCCGCGGCCGTCTTCTCCTTCGCCTGCGCCTTGATGTCGGCCTTGGCGGCCAGCGCCTCGACGGTCTGCCCGAGTTCGTCGCGCGTCTGCTCGACCTGCGCGCGCAGTTCCTCAGGAGTGGGAGTGCCCATCTTGTTCTGCGATTCGTCGTTCATCGGTGTGCCTTCTCCTTGATCTCGGCCAGATCGGCCTTGACGCTGTCGATGGTCTGTTCGGGAGCGGGTGCGCCGGCCCGCGCGATCTGCTTCTTCCCGGCCAGGGCGGCCACGGCAGCAGACACCGCCAGCACGGCAGTGACGATCAGGGCCGCTGCCCACAGGGGCAGGGCCAGCGCGAGCGCGGCGATGCAGGTCGCCACCAGCGCCTGGGCCGCCAGGATGCCGATGAGACCGGCGACGCCGAACAAGCCGCCGCCCTTTCCGAAACGCTTGCCCTTCTGCGTCATTTCCGAACGTGCCAGCTGCATCTCCTCGCGGACCAGCTCCGAGATCTGCTGCGAGGCGCGCGATACGAGCGCGCCCACCTGTTCGCCGTCGGCGCGAGGCTGCTGCTCCGTTGTGCTCATGATGAGGTCACCTTGCCTTCCTCGATCGGTCCGAATCGTCAGGGGCGGACTCCTCACGTGGCAGTCGGCCGCGGCGAGGAACTCCCTCATCGGGATGTGTACGCCGTTGTCGCCCGGCTACCCGGCAACCGCGTCCGCATCCGTCCCACGGAGAGAAGCCGCTCACTGCGTCATGCGGCGGCGGTCGCCGGCGCTCCAGGCGCGGGTGTCACGGGGCTCCACGTACGGCTCCTCGTCCTCGGGCAATCCGCCCGCGATCGCGCGCTGCCGCACCATCTCCGCGTCGAACTCCAGGCCCAGGAGGATCGCCAGGTTGGTGATCCAGAGCCACACCAGGAAGACGATCACGCCGGCGAGGGCGCCGTACGTCTTGTTGTATGCGGCGAAGTTGGCGACGTAGAAAGCGAAACCGGCCGAGGCGAGCATCCAGATCACCAGGGCCAGGAAGCTGCCCGGGGTCACCCACCTGAAGCCGCGGCCCTTGGCGTTCGGAGCGGCCCAGTAGAGGACTGCGATCATGACGGTGACCAGGAGGACGAGGACCGGCCACTTCGCGATCGACCACAGGGTCAGGGCGGCGTCCCCGACGCCCAGAACGGTGCCTGCCTGCTGTGCCAGGCCGCCCGAGAAGACCACGATGAGTGCGCTCGCACACGCCAGGACCATGAGCGTCACGGTCAGGGCCAGGCGCAGCGGCAGGATCTTCCACACCGGCCGGCCCTCGGGCATCTCGTAGACCACGTTCGAGATGCGGATGAAGGCCGCGACGTACCCGGAAGCCGACCACACGGCGACGGCCAGACCCGCGAGCGCCATGAACGACCCGACGCCCGAGTTGCCCTGGAGCTGCTCCACCGCGTCGCTGATCACGTCCCGGGCGGAGTTGGGCGTCAGCTTCTGCAAGTTCCGCAGGACCTGCTCGGTGGCCGACTCGCCGGCGATGCCCAGCAGGGACACCAGAACGAGCAGGGCGGGGAACAGCGCCAGTACCCCGTAGTAGGTCAGCGTGGCGGCACGGTCCGGGAGCTCGTCGTCCTTGAACTCCTTCAGCGTGCCGCGCAGCACGGCGGTCCAGGACCGCCGGGGCAGCTCGGCCGGCTCGTCCGGTGCCCGCTCCTCGACCTGTTCATCGGGGCCCACTCCGGTAGCCGGATCCGTGGCGCCGGAATTGCGATCGCTGCCGGGTCGTGCCGGCTTCGGTGTGTCTGCCATACCCAGCGGGTTTCCACCGCGGCGCCACTCATGTCCGCGAGGGCACCCCAGAAGCCGGGGCCACGTGCGGGACCGCGACGCTGTATCCGCCTGCAGGCCGGGGTGACGTCTCATCAGGTGCGCTGTTGACCCGGTGGTCCTGGTGGTGGCCGGTGACGGGACTGCTCAGGGCGACGGGCAGGGCATGACATCGCCCTCGATCGGCCCTGGCATCCGAACGCCCTCCTCGACGCAAGCAACTGGCTGCAACTCCGGGCTGCCCCCACCTCGAACGTCGAAGTGCTCCAGCTCCTCGCCGGACGAGGCCGCACGAAGCGGATCCGCAACACCGCCAAGAGCGTCATCCGGCAGCAGCGGTCACGCTGAGCCGCACGTCAACCGCTGCGCGCAACGATGCCGTTGCTCGACCTGGTACGCGCAGCGGCGCGTAGGCATCCCGGCGTACGCGCTCCCACCCGACTGCCCTCGTACGCGACGGGAGTCCGTCCTGCCGTCCGACGCGACCGTGCCGGTGCGGTCACGGCGGCTCCGGGCAGACGGGGTCGTCACCGGAACCGGGGGCGTAGTTTCGCCGTTCGGCAGTGGTCAGGTCGCGGGCCACGGCTCGGCAGATGGAATCGATCGCCTTGCCGGGCGCGGAGAGGACGACGTCCCAGAGGCGTACGACCCGGCCCTCCGTCCCGGCTGCCAGAGACCGCCCGTCCGGGCTGAGGGCCACTGATGTGACAACGCCTCCGGGCAAGGTGAACGTGGTGCGGGACCGTTGGGTCGACAGGTCCCACAGTTGCACCGTGCCGTCGTAGCCGGCACTCGCGAGCGTCATACCGTCGGTGGAGAACGCCGTGGCCGTGATGTGGTCGGTATGACCGGTGAGCGTCGCGCTGACGCTGCCGTCGCCTGTGTCCCGGACGCGGATGTCGCCCTCGTCCTGCCCGATCGCCAGGCTCCGCCCGTCAGGCGAGAACATCAGCTTCCCGTAGTCCTCGACCGTGATCAGCGTTCTGCCCTCGGCGGTGTCCCACAACCTGGTCCGCTGCCCTTGGCTGACGGCCAGAATCCTTCCGTCGGGCGACAGGGCCAGTTCAGCCTGCCCCTTGTCCTGGTCCGGCATCGGAACGCCGGGCATCATTGTGCCGGTACGGGTGTTCACCAGCCGCACTTCCGCGTCCTCGCCGTGCTCGGCGAAGGCGAGCACTTCACCGTCAGCGCTGAGTGTCACCGCCTCCACGTAGCCGCTGTCGTGCCTCCCCGGCGTCGCGACGGTCCGGCCCGTGGCAACGTCCCAGACTTCGACCCTGCCCTTTTCGCTCCATCCCACTGCCAGCGCACGCCCACGAGCGTCGAACGCCGTGGCCCACACCACGCGGCCCGACAGCTCGCCTCGCAGCCGGCCCTCGGCCGCCGCCCACAGCTGCACGGTGTCGCCGCGGGCCAGCAGCGCGCGTGAATCAGGGCTGAACACCAGAGACGGCGGGGCCCCGGCGTGCCCCGCCGTGCCGGCGTTCAGGGCAAGCCGCGGCAGAACGGTGCCCAGGCCCCATACCCGCGCGCCCTCAGCGCCCCCGGTGACGAGGGAACGGCCGTCGGGCGTGAAGAACGCGGGCCGCGTCACACGGTGGTACACGCCGAGGGCCTTCCGGGCCGGGACGTCCCAGAGGCTCGCGGTGCCGTCGACGTAGATCGCTGCGAGCGTCTGTCCGTCCGGGCCGAACGTCACGTCGTCGACGGTGGTCCGGTCCCTTCCCTCCAGGGTGGTGACGGTTCGCTCGTCCCCGGTGACCCTCCACAGAGCGGTCGAGCCGTCGTGATGTCCGACCGCGAGGAGTGAGCCGTCGGCGCTGAAGTCCAGGGTCCCGATGGCCTCGTCGCCGTGCGAGGCCAAGGATTCCCTGCGTTCACCGCTCGCCACGTCCCACAGTTCGAGGGTGCCGTTGCCGCTGCCGATGGCCACGGTGCGCCCATCCGGTGAGAACGCGTGGAACGACTCCGCCCTCACGACGGTGTAGCCGGTGAACCGGTGCGCGGGCCGGTGCGTTGCCAGGTTCCACACCGTGATCTCGGAGCCGGTGTCGCTGCTGAGCAGCCGCCGGCCATCGGGAGTGAAACGCAGTGCCGCGACAGGCCACTCACCGGAATCCAGGATCTTGCCGCGTTGCCGGTCGGACCCCACGTCCCACAGACGGATACGGCCGTCGTCCGTACCCGTTACGAGTGTCTCTCCCGTCGGGTCGAACACGATTTCCCGCAGGTTCGCGGCGGGAAGCCGCAGCTTGCGGGCCTTCCCGTCGGACAGCGACCAGACACGCACATGCTGCTCGTCGTCGACGGCAGCGAGGTTCCTCCCGTCGGGACTGAGGGCCATGGTCACTCGCGTCGCGTCCGGAAGCCGTCGTTTCAGGGGCAGGCCTGCCGCGGCGTACACGGCAGTTGTCGCCTCCTCGGTGGGTTTCGTCCGGTAAGCCTGGACGGCGAGCAGCGACGCGAGGTCGGGCGAGGAATCGATCAGGCTCGCGGACTGGGCGGCGAGCTGCCTCGACCGGGCCATCTCCTCGGCCTCGACGGCGGACTGCCGCTGCCATATCGCGATTCCTGCCGCCAGGAGCACGGTGGCCAGGGCGGCAGCCAGGACGCTGTTCAGCCGGCGCAGTCTCCTGTGCCTGGTCTGCTGGTGGTCCCGGCTCGCCTGGAGGAACGCGGACGTCACCCGCGGCAGCCGGCGTGCCGCCGCGTGCTCCAGGCCCTCGTTCAACGCCGATCCGCTGAGGAGTTCGTCCGTCGACCTTTGGTGCTCCGTCCAACGCGCGCACTGTTCCTCGGCCCGGCGCAACCAGTCCTGGAAGCGATGATCCTCGCGGACCCATTCCCTCAGCTCGCCCCAGTCACGGATCAGCGCCTCGTGAATGAGTTCGGCGACCGGGGTGCGAGGGCCGTCAGGGAGGTTACGGGTGATGATCACGCGGGTGTGGATGAGCGTGTCGAGTACCTCACCCGCATCCGTACCGTCTCCCGCGTCGGCGGTGATGTCCCGCAACGTGCTCAGCGGCAGTTGCTGGCGGACGGCGGGTATACGGCGAGCCTCGTCGGCCGGGCGCACCAACGCGGTGAGCAGCAGCCGCGCGATCGGCTGCTGGGCCGGGGCCAGACGATGAAGCGCGGTGTTGCACCAAGTGGCGAGGGAGCCGCTGATACTGCCCAGGCGCTGATACGCGTCATGGGTGAGGCGACCGTCCGTCCGCCTGCGCCAGAGCTCACTGAGGGCGAGTTCGAGTGCCGGCAGCATCGTCGAGCGGGCACGCCGGGAACCGGCGCCCGCCCGCGCGGGTTCGGCGTTCAGGATATCGGTCACGATGCGTTGCGGCAGACCATCGGCGAAGCGCAGTCCGACCGATTCCGCGGGCAGGGTGATGATCTCGTGCAGCTCCTGCGTGCCGAGCGTCGCCGGTACATCCACCAGCCCGGATTTCACCGCAGTCCGGAGGCCGGGAGCGACAGCGAGCCGGGGGTAGAAGTCGTCCCGCACGACGAGAATCATCCGGGCCGGGACGTCCGAGACGACCAAGGCCTCCAATTGGTCGAGTGCGGTGCGGCAGGCGTGCGGTGGCTCTCCGCCTGCCTCGCCGGGCCCTTCCCGCAACAGCTCTTCGAAGGGGTCGACGATCAGGAGGAGTTGGTCGTACGAGGGATCGGCATCGAGCCGCGCCGTCACAGCCGCCACCAGCCCGTCGGCGGCCCCCGGCAGGCCGGACCGTTCCAGCTCGGCGAGCAGATCCTCACCTGGACGGGCCACCACGGGCAGCCAGCGGTCGCTGCCGGGCAGCCGGCCTTCCGCCAGTGAGGGCAGCACACCCGCCTGTATCAGCGAGGACTTGCCCGAGCCCGAGGGGCCCAGCAGCAGCACCGCCCGCTGCGGACCGGCCAGCGCTTCCAGCACCTGATCGACGGCGGCGGTGCGCCCATGGAACCACTGGGCCTGGTCGGCCGTGAAGGTGTCGAGCCCGAGGTAGGGGCACACCTCCCGCTCGATCAGGCCGGGCCAGGCTTCCCGGATCGCCTGGACAGGAGTGGCGTAGGCGATGCCCAGACCCTTGAGATGCTCGTCCGGCGGCCCGATGGCAGTGATCATCCCGATGACGAGCCCGGTCGTCTCGTCGACCACCGGGCTTCCGCTGAAGCCGGTGGCCAGGTCGTTGCTGTCGGAGAGTTGGAGCAGCCCACCGGGCGTACCGTCGACCGGGAGGAGATGGCCCGCCTGCCCATAGCCGAAATGCCCCTCGGACGGTGCCTGGGCGGGGAAGCCGTAGCTCCATATCCGGTGACCTCGGCCGTCCGCCGACGAACCCAGCCGCAATGCCCCGGTTCCCGTCGGGGGGTTGTCGAGCCGTATGAACGCGAGGTCCTGTGCCTCGGGGGCGCGCCGGCCCTCGGCCAGCAGGGTCCCCGTGCAGCGCGCCACGTGGCCGGCGTGCGGGAAGTGGAGGGTGACCTCATCACCCGTGGACACACCCGCGTTCCGTGTGACGTGCGCGCACGTGACCAGCAGGGTTTCCTCCACCAGGAACCCCGCACCGGCCGTCCGGCCGTCTGCCGCGAAGACCCGGGCGACTGACGCCTCCGGTGCCGGTCCCGCCACGTCGCCTCCGTCCTCAGCCTGCGGACGGCGGTTGCTCGGCCTTGTTCCACTGCAAGCGCACCTTGAGGTGGCAGGAGGCCTCGGTACTGGTGATGATGGCTCCGGCGCGGCCGGCGAGGTTGACCCCGAATTCGACCTCCAGCTCGTCCGGCTGGGCATGTGTCAGTTGTTCCAGGATGGTCCGGGAGGCGACCGTCACCGGCTGGAGCACCGTACGAAGACCGGCCGGGAGTTCATCGACCAGGTCCCCGAGCCGGCCGGCCTTGACCGGCCCGCCCAGCGCGTCCCCATCGCCGAGTACCTCCAGGAGCACCGCACCACCGTCTTCCAGCGGTATGCGCACAACGCTGCCCACCGGTCCCCCTGTCTTTGTGTGAGTCTGTGAGCGGTCCGATCCTGCCGGGGCCGAGTGAATGCGCCGACCCTCGTCATGGGCACAGATGTACCACCCGTGCACCACGGCCGCAGCCATAGCTCGGGGAATGGCCAGATCATGCGCGTGACGGTCAGCGGGACAGCCGCCGGGGACGGGGCCGGCGCAATCGATTGCGCCGGGGGGCCCTGACGCGGTGGGCGGACCTCGCCGAGGGAATCCGTCACCTGCAGGCGGAGGGCGGTACCGCCCCCGGCCTGGATGCAGACCGGGAGGCAGCGGCGCTGCTTGCCGGTGTCCAGGGCGGCGTGCTGCTCCTCATGATCACCGGTGCTCCCACCTCCCTGGAGGCCGCCCCCGACACGGGCATCGCTCGGCTGCGTGCTGCCGGTCGACAGGCCCACCGAGACCGGTCCCGGCCGCCACCGGAACGCCCACCGCTGTTCCGGCAGCACCAGGCGCAGACCTGGCGGAGGACCGCGCCGTGTGGCGGCGCCGGCCTCATGCGCCGACCCCGTCAGGGTGCGGCGGTCACTCCCGCCGGCCCTGCATCGTCACCAGCCGATGGAGCACCTCGGGCTCCAATGCCGGGTTCGCCGCGGCCACATGGGCCAGCTCCTCGTCGTCGAGAAGTTCCGTCAGCCGGGGCCGCGGCAGGTTCGGGTGGCGGGTGAGGGCCTCCCGGACAGCGCGGTCTGGGTCCCGGGTGAGGCGCGCCACGGTTGCCGGAGCGGTCCGGGGGTCGCGGGCGGCCAGGGCGCGGACCATGTGGGCACAGCTGCGGGTGCAGGGCGTCGGGCGGCCAGGAGAGAATGAGATCATGGTGATGTGTAGGAAGTGCGGTGCGACAAAGCGCCGTTGGCCCCGTTCCTGTTCCCGGTGCCGCTCCAAGGCCGACCGGGCGGAGACGGCGGCGGACGCCGCCGAGCTGGCGGTGGAGACGGGGCTGCTCGGGTGGATCGGGCGAGGAATCATAGGAATGGTCCGGCTGGTACTGCGCGCGATCGGCTGACCTCACCCACGCGGACCCGGTCCGCCCCCGCCGCCCGGACACGGCCTGATCCGACCCGCTCCGGCCTGCCCGGCCGGGGTCGGGGCGGGTCCGCGTCCACCGCGAAGCGCCGAAGTCGCGCGGTACGGCCGCGGCGTCGTGGCGTACACAGTCGCTCATGGTCCAGGCACTGCCGGGCGGATCGTGGCCGCGTCGGCTGTGGAGGCAGGATGGTTCCATGACGACACCACTGACGATCACTCTCGTGCGCGGGGACATCACTGAGCAGCACGCTGACGTCCTGGTCAACGCGGCCAATTCCTCGCTGCTGGGTGGTGGCGGCGTGGATGGCGCGATCCACCGGCGTGGCGGGCCGGAAATCCTCGCGGCCTGCCGCGATCTGAGAGCCTCGTACTACGGCAAAGGCCTGCCGACCGGGCAGGCAGTGGCGACGACGGCCGGTCGGCTGCACGCGGAACACGTCGTCCACACGGTGGGCCCGGTCTGGTCGCGCACGGAGGATCGTTCCGAGTTGCTGGCCTCCTGCTACCGGGAGTCGTTGCGGGTGGCGTCGGAGCTGGGAGCCCGGACGGTTGCGTTTCCGGCGATCTCCACGGGCATCTACGGATGGCCGCTCGACGACGGAGCGCGGATCGCTGTGCGCACGGTCCGCCGAGCCGCGCTCGCCCCAGTCACCGAGGTCCGGTTCGTGCTCTTCGACGAGGAGGCGTACGCCCGCTTCGAGGAGGCTCTGGCCTCGTAGGCTCGCTCGGCGGCACCCAGCGGGGCCGTGGACCGGTCGTCCGTACATCACGGTGAGGTGCAAGATCGTCCAGTACCGGTATCGATATCGGCGTCGTCCTCGCTCCTGGACCCACCGAAGTCCGGCCGTGCCGGTGCAGCAAGGTCACAGCTCACAGGCGCACCGTTGCAGGGAGCAGTTATGCCGACGCCGGCAGGTCCTGTGATCGCACCCCACCAGAGATCCCCGAAAGACCCGCCAGGCGATGCCAGGCCTGCTGGACACCACCGGGAGCCCGCCCCTCATCTCCAGCCGGCTCCCGAGCCCGATGGTGGGGGAGCCGGAGTTCGAACAGACCCGGCCCCCTGGTTCACCGTCAGACGCTGACAACCGCCTCGGCACGCATCCAGCCTCGTCCGTCTGCTGCCGCATCCGTGGCGACCAGTACGTAGCCGTACTCGTTGTAGGACGCGCCCTCGCACGTCGATGCGCCGACGATGTCGCCGGCGTGCTTGGTCTTGACGACGACACTGCTCGGATTCGGATTCTCGTAGACGCCGGCGGTCGGCCACACGACCCTGTACTGGCAGCCGGCCTGGGCTGCGGCGCCGGCCACGGGGCCGGTGACGAGCACGCCGGTGAGGGCGAGCGCGGAGGCCAGGCCGAGGGTGACGAGACGGGTCATGCGCATGATCGTGGGGCTCCTCAGGGGCAGCGTTATGTCAGGCACATGATGACAGGGATCTTGGGGAGCGTGCAGTCGGCGGGTGGGGGGTGAGCGCTCCGAGACCGCCTCCGTCCCTCCCCGCAGCGCTGTCGCACCCACGTGCCGGCCTCCGCTTATCTGCCCCTCGCCGGGGTACCAGCGGAGCACTGTCCGAGGAGAGGAGCTTGTGATGTCCGAAGCGCGTGATGTGGTGACCGCGATTCTCGAGGACCATCGCACCATGGAGGGCCTGCTGCGACGGATGCGGAGCGTCGAGGAGGACCGCGAGGCGGCCCTGCGGGACTTCGCCGCACTCCTGATCGCCCACGGGGAGGCGGAGGAGACCGAGATCTACCCCGCGCTGAAGCGCTTTCGGAACGTGGACAACGAGGCGGTCGAGCACGGAGAAGAGGAGCACCATGAGGGCAACGAGGCGCTGCTCGCCCTGATGGAGGTGGAGGAGGTCGGCTCGGACGAGTGGGACGAGAAGCTCGAGGAGCTCGCGGCGGCCGTCACCCACCACCTGGACGAGGAGGAGCGCACGATCCTCAACGGGGCCCGGGAGAACGTGCCGGAGGAGCGCCGGGCCGAACTCGGCGAGGTCTTCCTCCGTGACCGCAGCAAGCACCTGAAAGCCGACTGCGGGTCCATCGACAGCGTCCGCGCAGTCGTCCGGGCTCACTGACCGCCGGGCTCACCGGCCGCCCGGCCCGACGGCACCCGTCCGGCCTGACGGCACCCGTCCGGCATCCCGGACGGGTGCCGCGTCGGTTCATGCCCGCCTTCCTGTGGTGCGGCACGGCGGTCCGCGGCACCGAATCGGCCACCAGCCACCCCGTGTCGAAGGAAGACGCCTCGGCCCGACGCGGTACAGGGCTGGTCCAAAGCGGTCCGCGCTCCTAGGCCGTCCGCCGCCGCCCCACGCCTCCGGCGGCACACGTTGACTTCCTCTCCTAGTGCATATTCACTAGTCATCACTGGTGTCCTCGCGCTATGGGGTAGTGATGCGACGGCTGACGACAGGTGGCCTCTTCGCCGGAAGGGCTCGTGGGGCCGTGCTGCGCAGGGATGTGCGGCACGTGAGCGCAGAGAGGTGTGGGACGCTGTGACCACCTCTCCGTTCACGTCGAATGTCCTGGTTCGTTCGGGCGTCGCACGAGTAACTCTCGTCGGCGAACTCGACCTGGACACCGCCCCTCACGTCCTGGAGGTGGTGACGGCTGTCCTGGCGGAGCAGCCGGTGAGCCTTTGCCTGGATCTGACCGGCGTCTCCTTCTGCGACTGCGCCGGACTGAGCGCCTTGCTCAGGGCGCGGGCGGCCGTGCTCCGGGCAGGTGTGGATCTCGTCGTGGAAGGGGTCGGCAGCCAACTGGCACGCCTGCTCTCCCTCATCGGGGCCGGGTATCTCTTCACTGGAGGGAACGCGGCCACGGACACGGAGCGGACGCGCGCTCCGGGAACGCCCGCGATCCGGTGTGACGCGCAATTCGAGCTCATTGCCGCCGGCGAGGTCACCGCCGCCGACTCCGCCACCGCCGACGAGTCCACCACCGCCGACGAGTCCACCACCGCCAGGATGGCTGCCGCCGCCCAAGAGGCCACCGCCGCCAGGAAGGCCACCGAGCAGGCGTCCTTCCGGGACCTTCTGGCATGATCATGCGGTCCGCCACCTAAGGATGCACCGATGCCCTCCCCGTCCCCGCGCAGCCGACCGGTCAGGATCCTCCTGGTCGAGGACCACGACATGGTGGCCGAGGCGATCTGTCTCGCCCTCGAGCGCTCGCCCGACCTTCAGGTCGTGGCGCGTGCGGCATCGGTGGCATCGGCGCTGGCCGACGCGCGGCGCTGCGAGCCGGATGTCGTACTCATGGACCGGCGCCTGCCGGACGGCGACGGGGTGAACGCCATCGCCGACCTGCGCGCTCTCGTACCCGACGTGCGGGTGCTGATCCTTGCGGCCGAGGGCAGCGGGTCGGTGGCCGCCCGCGTCGCGGAGACCGGCGGAGCCGGACTGATCCTGAAGGCGCGCGGTCTGAGGGAACTCGAGGAATCCGTACGCCGGGTGGCGGCGGGCGAGACGGTGTTCAGCCAGGACGTGCTCGGTGACGTGCTGGGACGGCTGACCGGCCGGGCGCCGGGGGTCGGTGCGAACCTGACTCCGCGCGAGCGGGAAGCCCTCGGACTCCTGGGGGAGGGACGCACCACCGCGGAGATCAGTGAGGAGCTGGGGGTCGCCCTGAACACCGGGCGCAACCACGTCCAGCGCGTACTGGAGAAGCTGGGAGCACGCTCCCAACTGGAAGCCGTGACGATCGCGCGACGTGAAGGGCTCCTCGAATGACCCGGGAAGCACGCCCGCAGAAGTGGGCACGCAAGCAGGCTGCTCCCATGTCCGAAACGGCCTTCACGCTGCTGGTCCAAGGCGTGCTGGACTACGGCATCTTCATGCTCGACCCGCAGGGCTACATCATCAGCTGGAACGCGGGCGCCGAACGGATCAAGGGCTACCGAGCCGCGGACATCCTCGGCCAGCACTTCTCGGTCTTCTACCCGCCCGAGGACCAGTCGTCGGGCAAGCCGCAGTGGGAGCTGGAAACCGCAGTGGCCGAAGGAAGGCTGGAGGACGAGGGCTGGCGCGTCCGCCAGGACGGCTCCAGGTTCTGGGCGAACGTGGTCATCACCGCTCTGTGGGACGAGAAGGGCGTACTGCAGGGGTTCGGCAAGGTCACCCGCGACATGTCCGAACGACGAGCGGCGCAACAGGCCCTCAGCGAGCGGCGGCGGCTGTTCGATCACCTGGTCCAGGCGCAGGAGACGGAACGACGCCGTATCGCGTGGGACGTCCACGACGACTCCATCCAGGCCATGGTCGCTGTGGGGATGCGGCTGGAACTACTGGCGGAGCGGGTGCCGGAGGCGCACGCCGCCGAACTGCAGCGTCTCGACGCGACGGTGCGCGAAGCGATCGGGCGCCTCCGGAGTCTGACGTTCCGGCTGCATCCGCCCGGGATCGACAGGCATGGCCTGATCGAAGGGCTCACCAGCCACCTGGACGATGTCGTCCGCTCCTCCTGGGGGATGACCTGTTCGTTCGATCACCAGCTGGACCGTACGCCGACGCCCGAGACGGCCATCACCATCTTCCGGATCGTTCAGGAAGCGTTGCTCAACGTGCACAAGCACGCGCGCGCGAGCAGGGTCGACATCCGCGTCAGGTCTGCCGACGGCGGCATCCTGACGTACGTCGCCGACGACGGAACCGGCGAACCGATGCCCAAGGACCGCACCCGCGAGCACTTCGGGGTCATCGAGATGCGGGAGCGAGCCGAGACGGCAGGCGGGTGGTGGTCCATGCACAGCCGCCCCGGAACGGGGACGACCGTCGAGTTCTGGGTGCCGAACCCGCTGCCGCTTCCGCCCCCGGAGCCGGGGGACGGTGCCCCGTGACCGCGGCGGCATCGGACGGCTCTCCCGGCGCACCGTTCAGCGTGCTGCTCTGTGATGACAATGCGATGCTCCTGGAGACCCTGAGCGAGGTCATCCGGGCTCAGCCCGACATGGAGGTCGTGGCCACCGCGTGCGACGGCGAGGAGGCGCTCCGGCTCGCCGGACGTCATCGACCGGACCTCGTGGTTCTGGACGTCCGCTTCCCGGGGGACGGCCCCTCCGTCGCCAGGGACATGGCGCGGTGCTCACCGGCCAGCCGCATCGTGGCGTTCTCCGCGTACGACGACAAAGGGTCCGTCGAACGGATGGCGAGCGCAGGCGTCTCCGAGTACGTACTCAAAGGCACGAGCAATCGGGAACTCCTCGCGGCTCTGCGCCGGTTGGCGGAACTCCCGTGACAGCGCCAGGGCGGGTGAGGTCCGCCGCGGGGAACGCCTCCGGCTCACTCCAGGGCCATGTGGAGACGCAGGACGAGCCCTTGCGCCACCGTCCGGAACTCGACCAGATCGCACACCTGATGCATGATCCACACACCTCGGCCGCCGGTGGCCGCCTGCGGGTCGGGCCGGCGGCGGCCCGTGAGGGGATCGGCCAGAAGCCCTTGGTCGCGGATCTCCGCGACCAGCTCACCGTCGGCACACCACAGGCGCAGAGTCCCGCGGCCTCCTCCATGACGCACCGAGTTGCTGGTCGCCTCGCCGATGGCGAGGAGCCAGTCCGTGCGGCGGACCGGCGGCAGACCGGCGGCGGCCGCCCAGCGGTCGGCCTCGTCACGCACGAAGGCCAGAGCCTGCTCGCCGAACGGGACGACGACCGCGTCCGGCGGCTCGGGCAGCGGGGTGTCGCAGTCGCGAGAGACCTCATGGGGATCTGTGTAGCGGGAGCTGGCACGATACGCCCCCGGAGCTCCGACCACCGGGTGGGTGCGGTGAGCCTGTGCCAGCACGTCCTCGGGCAACGCCGTGTCGTAGGGACAGAGGATGCTGACCGGGCGACCGGTGAAGGCCAGGTTGATCAGCGCTTCGTGGCGCGTCGCCTCCCACGCCTCCGCCGCCGTACGCCCGACCCAGATCGGCTCTCCGACGATCGAGGCCGGTGTGCCCGCGGCCGCGGCACGGTCGGCGAACTCCTGGAGCATCGACAGGATGCGGCCCGGGTTGCGCCCGGCCTGACGCATGTCCACCCACGTGACGTGCCTGCGGTGGGCCTCGACGAAGTCCTGCAGCAGCGGAAGGGCCGGGCCGGGCACGGCCACCAGCACGGAATGCTCTTGCTCCAAGGCGTCCTGGACGAACGTCCCGACACCGTCGAGGTACTCGTCCTCGGTGCCGTAGAACAGAGCCGGGTGGTAGAAGGCGGCCTCCCGGCCGGGGACGGCCGAGGCCGGCTCGTGCGTTGTCATCGGTCCACGACCTCCACCACGGAGTCGAGCTCCGGGAACAGTTGCAGTAGTCGCCTCAGGGGCGAAGGTGCCTGCCGGACCCTGAGCGGCGCGCCACCCGGCCGCCCGGCCGCGGCACCCGCCAGCGTGGCCAGCGAAGCCGCGTCGAGATGACGCAGTGCCGCGAGGTCCAGCTCCATCCGGGGGGCCGCGCTCGAGAGGACGGCGGCCGCGGCGGCGACCGCTTCCCGTGTGTCGTAGCCGGCCGACCCGGACATCAGCAGTCCGGGCCGGTCCGTCAGCGGCGCCACCCGCAGGGCCGGTACGCCGTGCGGTTCACCTCTGTGCGTCAGGTGGGCGCCGGCCAGGACATTCGCGTGCTCGGGGGACATGAGGCGGCGGTCGTAGAAGCACCACGCGGTCAGCGGAAGATGCGCGAAGACCTCCTCGTGTATGCGCAGCTCGTACTCCAGCAGCCTCTCGGCGCCGGCGACGTCGCTCGCTCCCCAGGACATCTCGCCGACCACCCGCACTCCTGGGTGACCCGAGGCGCGGGCCGCTTCCACCGTGTCGAACCACAGCCCGATCATCGCGTCCGGATCGAAGGCGGAACCGGCCAGGTACGTCCGCGCGGCGACCGACACGGACAGCTGTCCCCGCGCCGCGGCGCCCGCCCCGTCGATGCCCGCGTCGGCAAGCGCGCGCAGCACCCGTTCAGGGTCGGTGGTGTCCGCGAAGTAGTGGACCCTCTCGCCCTTTGCCAGCCCGTCCCGGACGAAGGCGCCGAGGTGCTCCGCCCACTGCTGGTCGTCGGAGAAGACCACGCTGGAGTGGTGCCCCTCCCGCGACTCCGGCCCGGGGTGCGCCGCACCCCTTTCCGCCACCGGCACGCTGTGCCCCCCTTGCCGTCCGATGTGCCCTCCCGAACATGGAAACACGCTTTCCTCCGCGGAATCTCCGCACCGGGTCGGCGGGTCCGCTGGAGAAGCGCCGGGTGAGCGTGGAGTGTCGCACGAACCGGCGTGTCGTGGAGGGCCTGGTCAGGGCAGACAGTGTCTCAGGGGGCCTCACCCGCCGACTGCCGGGGGCCGGTCGTCGGCCGAAGCCCTGGAGAGATTGTGCCGGAGCAGGAGAAGAGGACACGTCGATGGACGAGGACACGACCGCGAAGGACGCTCCTGTACGGCTGCTGCTCGTCTCGGACACCCATGTGCCCCTGCGCGCCAAGCGGCTCCCGGACGAACTGCTGCGCGAGACGGACCGGGCGGACGTCGTGATCCACGCCGGGGACTGGGTCGACGCGGCCACCCTGGACCTGCTGGAGGGACGGGCGCGACGCCTGATCGGGGTGCACGGCAACAACGACGGCCCGGATCTGCGGGCCCGGCTGCCGGAGGTGGCCCGCGTCCGCCTCGGGGGCCTGCGGTGGGGCGTCGTCCACGAGACGGGGCCGGCCCGCGGTCGGGAGGCGCGCTGCGCCGCGCAGTACCCGGACCTGGACGTCCTCGTCTTCGGCCACAGCCACATCCCCTGGGACACCGAGGCCCCGGGCGGGCTGCGCCTGCTGAACCCGGGGTCGCCGACGGACCGCAGACGGCAGCCGTACTGCACGTACATGACGTGCACATCGGCGGACGGGGCGCTCGGCGAGGTCGTCCTGCACCGCCTGCCGAGGCGCTGAGTCGCCCGCCGGGACCGCGCTGCTCGACGGTGGGCGCCCGGTTCTCCCGCGGCTACGCCTGCCGTCCCGGCAGTCCGTGACGGCCGCCGCGGACCGGACCCGGCTCAACCACGGCTGCGCCGTGACCGTGCCGCGGCGATGACCCCGAGGACCGCGCCGACAGCCAGGACAAGAAGCCCTCTCAGCCAGACCTCCTGCTCGATGCGCGTGGCCAGGGCGACGCAGGACACGGCCCCGAGAACGGGTACAGCCGTCGGCGCCCGGAAGTGCTCGCGAGGGGCGGCATCGCGACGCAGTACCAGGAGCGCGGTGTTGACGAGGAAGAAGACCACGAGGAGAAGCAGGACCAGCGTGGAGGCCAGGGTGGAGACATCCCCGGTCAGTGCCAGGAGCAGGGCGAGGCCGGTGGTTGCGGCGATCGCGGCCCAGGGCGTGCGCCGACGGGGCAGCACCTTCGTCAGGAAACCGGGCAGGAGGCCGTCCCGCGCCATGCCGTAGGCCAGGCGTGAGGACATGATGCCCGTCAGCAGTGCCCCGTTCGCGACGGCCACCAGGGCGATGGCACTGAAGACTTCGGTGGGCACCCCGCCGGCGGCCCGGACGACCTCGAGGAGCGGCCCGCTCGACCCGGCGAGCGTTTCGGTCGGCACGGCCGCCGCGGCTGCCGCTCCGACCAAGGCGTACACCGCGCCCGCCGTGATCAGGGCGCCGAACAGTGCTCTCGGATATGAGCGGCGGGGGTCACGGGTTTCCTCGGCCACGTTGACGGAGGTCTCGAACCCCACGAAGGAGTAGTAGGCGAGCACCGCTCCGCTCAGGAGGGCCGCCACGGGCCCCTCGCTCGCGGTACCCAACTCCGTCAGCCTTCCCGCGTCGCCGTCGCCGCGCCACACGATCCAGGCTCCGAGCCCGATCACGAGCAGTAGCCCGCTGACCTCGACGACCGTGGCGACGACGTTGGCCCGAGTCGACTCACTGATCCCTCGCGCGTTCAGCAGCGCCAGAGCCACCAGGAAGACGATCGTCACGAGCACCACGGGAGGAGAGACGAACTCGGACAGGTAGTCGCCGCCGAATCCGCGGGCCAGGGCGGCCACCGACACGACTCCGGCGGCGAGCATGCAGAAGCCGGCGAAGAACCCGACGAACGGCCCGTACGCCAAGGTGGCGTAATGCGAGGCGCCGCCCGCGCGCGGATATTTGGTGACCAGCTCCGCGTACGAGGCCGCTGTCAGCAGGGCCAGAGCCAGCGCGGCGAGCAGGGGCGCCCACACGGCGCCGCCCGATTTCGCGGCGACCTGGCCCACCAGCACGTACACCCCCGCACCGAGGACGTCGCCGAGGATGAAGAAGTAGAGCAGCGGGGTGGTCAGGGACTTCTTGAGCGTTGCCGGCGCGTGTGAGGCCGGGAGCGTTGCGGGGGGAGTTTTCACGTCGTCCCGTATACCCGGCCCGGCGTCGGCGAGACAGCGGACACCCGGAGGGCGTCCGGGGTCAGGTGTACGCAGCGGTCGCCCTGTTCGTGGAGTCATCACCCATCCGCGGCAGCGAAAGGGGTGCCCGGCTTACGCCACCACGGGCCGCGCCTCCCGCCGCTGCCGACGCCGCGGAGCCCGGCGGCCCGGCGACGCTGTGGTGCCTGGAGGCCACGGGGTGAGGGCTGTGCGGGAGACGCAAGCATTTCGTCCCTGCTCGAAGGAGCCGGGCGGACGCTTGTCAGCGGTAGGTGCCCCCGCTACGTTTCCGGCAGCTCACCGGGCCTCGACCCGGCTCCGTCCGGGCCGCCTACCCTACCTAGGAGCATTCGTGAGGTTCCTCAGACGCCTTCCGGTCCTGTTCGTCGCCGCCCTGACGGCCCTCGCCGGACTGTCGGTCGCCCCGGCGCAGGCGGGGGAGGCCGGTACGACGGCCGCACCCGCCTTCAAGGCTCCCTACCCCTGCGGCCAGCGCTGGACGTACAGCCACCACTCGGCCGAAGTGCGCCGCGCGCTGGACTTCGTGCGCTCCGACGGCGGTGCGACGGCAGGCACCCCGGTGCTCGCCTCGGCGGCCGGCACGGCGACCCGTTACTCGCAGCCGAGCGGTGCCGGTAACTACGTGGCCATCGACCACGGCGGCGGCTGGAAGACGTACTACTTCCACCTCTCCGCCTACTCCGTCCCCAGCGGCGCGTACGTCGCCCAGGGGCAGCAGATCGGTGTCACCGGCAGCACCGGCAACTCCTCCGGGGCACACATCCACTACGAGCAACTGCTCAACGGTGTGGGCCAGAACATCGTCATCAACGGCGCGGCCCTCTCCTACCCCGGCAGCTACAACCAGGCGTACCTGACGAGCGACAACGGCTGCGGCGGCAGTGGCGTCCCCTTCAACACGTGGGGCAGCGGGGTGAACGTCCGGTCCGACGCCCGCGTCAGCGCGCCCGTCGTCACCACCCTCGCCGGTCCGACGGCTGTGCGCGTACTGTGCCAGAAGCAGGGCGACACCGTCAACGCCGAGGGATACAGCAACAACTGGTGGAGCAAGCTGCGTGACCAGAACGGCTTCATCAGCAACATCTACATCGATCATCCGGACGCGAAGCTGCCCGGCGTCCCGCTCTGCTGAGCCACCGCGATCGCCCGTAGAAGGTCCGGCCGGCGCCCGGTTCCGGCCGGACCCCCGTACGTCGCGGTCGAAGCGGCGCCCGGCCGTAGCAACCATCTGGCATGCATGCGTCATTTCAGTGATGCGCGTAGAGTTCGCCGGACGGCGCGACCGGCGTCCGCGACCACCGGGGGTGCGCGTGCTACGGGTGGACTTCACGAGCCAGGAACTGGCCCGCCTACGCGTCGCGTCCGGCGTGGACCCGCTCTGGGAGACCGCGCTGAGTCTGCACCTCCTGCAGAACCGCCAGGCGCCGCTCACCTTCGGGGCGTGGCGCCGGGAGGTGGTCGCGGCCCTGCGGCGGTCCGGCCTCGTCCCGGTGACACGCGCACTGACGCGACTCTGCCCGGACGGCTCCTACTTCCCGGACTTCCTCACCCCCGGCCGCGGGGACACGGACCTGGAGACGGGGCTCGACCGGCTGCTCTCCACACCTCGACGCCGCCTCCGCGCCGAGATCGGCCGACTCCACGCGCACAGGGCAGGCCCTGTCCCGCCCGGCCTGCGCACCCTGGCCGACGGATGCCCCGAGGCGCTGCACCGCCTGGGAACGGCCCTGCGCGCCTACCATCAGGTCGCCGTCGAGCCCTACCTCAGCGCGATGCGCGCGCAGGTGACGGCCGACCGGACCGTACGCGCCCAAGCCGTCCTCAGCCACGGCGCGGAGGGCCTGCTCACCGGGTACGACCAACTGCCCGGGTGGCGCTACCGAGAGGGAAGGCTGCGCGCTCCGTATCCGGTCGAGCGTGAACTGAGCCTGCGGGGCAGGACGCTCACCCTTGTGCCGGCCTTCTTCTGCGTACGCGCACCGCTCGCCCTCGTCGACGAGGAACTGCCGCCGGTCCTGGTCCACCCCCTCTCGCCCGTGCCCGGCTGGCTCGAACGCAGCCGCTCCGGCGGGGACGCCCCCGTGGCCCAGCTCATCGGCGCCTCCCGTGCCGCACTCCTCCGGCTGCTGGACCGGCCGATGACCACGATGGACATCGCCGCGGCGCTGTGCCTCGCGCCGTCGACGGCCAGTCGGCACGCCAGCGTGCTCCGCGAGGCGGGACTGCTGCTCTCCCAGCGCCAAGGCGTGCGGGTGCTCCACCATCGGACCGGACTCGGCCGGGCGGTGCTGGAGGGCGTCCTGAAGTGAGCGCCGTGCGGGCGGGAGCCCGGGATCCGGTGTGGGGGAGGGGAGTCGGGGGGTGCGGGGCACGGCCGCCCGAACTGAAGGCCTGCCTGGTCCGTTTCCGGATCTCAGGCAGGCCCTCCTCCGCCGATGCGGACGGATGCCGGGATGACGGGTGCGGGTAGCGCACCCGCCATCCCGGCATCCGTCAGTAGGTGTGTCCCATGTGGGCCAGAGCCTGCTTCAGAAGTACACCGTGGCCACCCGGCATCTCGCTCTGCACAGCCGGTGAGGCCGCCTCCTGCGGGCTGAACCAGACCAGGTCCAGCGCGTCCTGCCGCGGGCGGCAATCTCCGGTCACCGGTACGACGTAAGCGAGGGACACCGCGTGCTGGCGTGGATCGTGGAACGGGGTGACACCCCTGGTGGGGAAGTATTCGGCAACGGTGAAGGGCTGAAGCGAGGCGGGAACACGCGGCAGGGCCACCGAACCGAGATCCTTCTCCAGATGCCGCAGCAGGGCGTCACGGACTCGCTCGTGATGCAGGACCCGGCCGGAGACGAGGGCGCGGCTCATGGTTCCGTCGGTGCCGATCCGGAGGAGCAGCCCGATGCTGGTGACATCGCCGCTCTCGTCCACCCGCACAGGAACCGCCTCGACGTAGAGGACGGGCATCCGGGCCCTGGCCATGTCCAGTTCGTCCGTCGTGAGCCAGCCGGGAGTGGTTTCCGTCATGTCAGACATCGCTTGATCATACTTACCCACCCGCGATTCCGGTCGCATGTCTGCCACAGTTCACTCGCCTCCTGCCGAGACTTCGTCGCACAGTCGCGTCCCCATCTGCCCCCGTCGGCTGCCCGACCGAACCAGCGCCTGACCCATCGAGATGCTCGGCCCCCGTCACAGGACGTCGTCCGGTGGGGCGACGGCTGGGCCGAGTCCCGGTGGACGGAGGGCAGTTGGGTTCTTCTCCTCAGCGTCGTGGCGTCTCGGGACAACAACAGCATCGGTTTCTCAAGGGCTTGGATCTCCGGGCAGGTTCGGTCCTCCTGGCACTCGCATCCGCTCCGGCATCGTCAGCCGATACTCCGGCTCCGATATCGTCGGCCGATATCGGAGTCCGTGAGAGACGCGGCTCCGTCGCCGGGGGTTGGGGCCATGAGCAAGCCGTCGAGGGCCGTCGGGCCGGAGCAGTTGCAGCGGCGGCTGGGGGTGTCCGACGCCGTGATTATCGGCCTGGGGGCGATGATCGGGGCGGGGATCTTCGCCTCACTCGCACCGGCAGCGCGCGCGGCCGGCTCCGGGCTGCTGATCAGCCTGGCTCTGGCCGCCGTGGTCGCGTTCTGCAATGCCACCTCCTCAGCACGGCTCGCCGCCCGGTACCCCGCCTCGGGCGGCACCTACGTGTACGGCCGCGAGCGGCTCGGCGACTTCTGGGGCTACCTCGCCGGGTGGGGGTTCGTGGTGGGCAAGACCGCCTCCTGCGCGGCCATGGCTCTCACGGTGGGCTCGTACGTGTGGCCGGGCCAGGCCCACGCGGTCGCGGTGGCGGCTGTGGTGGGGCTGACCGCGGTGAACTGTGCCGGGGTGCAGAAGTCCGCGTTGCTGACCCGGGTGATCGTCGCCGTGGTCCTGGCGGTCCTTGCCGCCGTGGTGGCCGCCTCGCTCACCTCGTCAGCGTCGAGCGCCGCCCGGCTCGACGTCGGGGACGACGCGACCTTCGGCGGGGTGCTCCAGGCGGCGGGCCTTCTGTTCTTCGCCTTTGCCGGGTACGCGCGCATCGCCACCCTCGGCGAGGAGGTCCGCGACCCGCAGCGCACCATCCCCCGGGGTATCGCGATCGCACTCGGCATCACGCTGGTCGTCTATGCGGCCGTCGCCGTCTCCGTGCTGAGCGTCCTCGGCCCGCAAGGGCTGGCGCAAGCAGCCGCGCCCCTGTCGGACGCCGCCAGGGCGGCGGGCGCGGACTGGCTGGTGCCGGTGGTGCGTGCCGGCGGGGCGGTGGCGGCGCTCGGTTCCCTCCTGGCCCTGATCCTCGGTGTCTCGCGCACCACCCTGGCCATGGCCCGCGATCGGCACCTGCCCCACGCCCTGGCTGCGGTACACCCGAAGTACAAGGTGCCGCACCGCGCCGAACTCGTGGTGGGCACAGTGGTGGCCGTGGTCGCCGCGACCGGGGACGTGCGCGGTGCGATCGGGTTCTCCTCCTTCGGCGTCCTGGCGTACTACGCCATCGCCAACGCCTCCGCCTGGACCCTCACCCCGGACAAGGGCCGCAAGGCCAGGGCGATTCCCGTACTAGGGCTGGCCGGCTGCCTCGTCCTGGCCTTCGCCCTCCCGGTGTCCTCCGTGGTCCTGGGTGCCGCGGTCCTGGCCCTCGGCGCCGCCGCCTACGGTGTCCGGCGCGCGGTGGCCGCACGCAGGGTGTGACCCGCGGTCAGGCGGTCATCCGGATCGACCGGCCGGCGCGGCGCAAGCGGTACAGAGCCCGGCCACCGAGAAACACGCCGCCCAGGCCCAGCGGCACAGCTATGACGGCGCCGACAAGTCCGTTACCGGTGCCGGGACCCCCGCTGGAGGTGGCCAGGTGCAGCACCGCGAGGACCGTGCCCACCGCCCCCACCGCGACGGCCGACATCCCGCCGGTGCGCGCCCTGCCGCTCCGGCCGCTGGAACGCGCAAGGGCTCGCCAGCCGATCACCACGCCGAGCAGACCTACCCCGAGGGCCAGGTTGGCTCCCGTTCGCCCGTCGCCGATGATCCCGCCCTCTGCGGCCGCCACCAGCACTGCTGAAGCGCTCATCACCGCTCTCCCCTCTCCGTCGTCGAACGTTGTGATGCGCCCTGAGGATGCGCCCCGTGTCCCCTGCCGGTCGTCCAGCAGGCGCGGGCACTTCTCCCTGCCGCCGCCGCGGCATCCGGGTACCGCGGGTGCCGTAGGCGACGCGTCCGTACCGCGCCTGCGGTAGCCGGCCGCTCGTCCGTCAGCCGGGCTCGCCGGCCACCGGATCCGGCTACGGTGCACCCATGAGAATGGGGCGGTTCGCTGTTCCGGCCATGGTCACCGACTGGTCGATCGCTGTGGGGGTGGCGGCGCTGCTGCTGAGCACCGCCCTGTCCGGGCCCCACCCGTCCGGGGGCCGCGAGGTGCTCGGCACGGCGCTTCTGGCGACCGGAGCGCTGGCGCTGGCCGCGCGCCGCCAGGCACCGCGCGTGGTGCTGGCCGTCGCAGGGCTGTGCGCGGTGGGACACCAGGCGGCCGGGTTCGAAGTGCTCGCCGTCTCCTACCTGGTCGCCGTGTACAGCGCCGTACGCGCCGGCCACCGCACCGTCGCCCTGGCCGCGTCCGTGGGCCTGCTGACCGCGCTGCTGCTCACCTCCTCGGTCCTCCCCGGCGGCCCTGCGCGTGAGGTCGTGACGCAGGCCCGGACCACTCTGGAGATCGCCTGGCTGATCGCGGCCTTCGCCACGGGAGAGGCCGTGCGCCAAGCCGAACGGCGGGCGGACGAAGCCGAGCGCACCCGCGAGGAGACCGCCATGCGCCGGGCGGACGAAGAGCGGCTGCGCATCGCCCGGGAGCTGCACGACTCGCTCACCCACCAGATCTCGGTCATCAAGGTGCAGTCCGAGGTCGCCGTCCACGTGGCCCGGCGGCGGGGTGAGCAGGTGCCGGCGGCCCTGCTGGCGATCCAGGAAGCCGGCCGGGAGGCGAGCAGGGAGCTGCGCGCGACCCTGGAGGCGCTGCGCGACGACGACATCGCCCCGCCGCACGGACTCGACGACATTCCCCGTCTGGTGAAACAGTTCCGAACGACCGGTCTGGAGACGGCGTTGACGATCGACGGGCCCTCGCACGCCGTGCCGGCCGCAGTAGGACGCACCGCTTACCGGATCGTTCAGGAGTCGCTGACCAACATCTCCCGGCACGCCGCCGCCACCACCGCCTCGGTGTCGATCGACCACCGGCCGGGCACACTCGCGATTTGCGTAGACGACGACGGAAAGGCCATGCCTGACACCGCGCCGACGCCCGGCCTGGGGCTGCTGGGCATGCGCGAACGCGTCACCGCGCTGGGCGGTCGCCTGAGCGCAGAGCCTCGCAGCGCGGGTGGTTTCTCCGTCCGGGCCGAACTTCCCTCGGGCGAAGCGTCGTGATCCGGGTCGTGCTGGTCGACGACCAGCCGCTCCTGCGGAGCGGCTTCCGCGCGCTGCTCGACCTCGAGGACGACATCGAGGTCGTGGGCGAGGCGGCCGACGGCGACGAAGGCCTGACGCTCATCAGGACAGAACTGCCCGACGTCGCGCTCGTCGACATCCAGATGCCCGTCATGGACGGCATCGCGACAACCCGGCGCATAGCCGCCGACCCTTCCCTGGCCGGCGTGCACGTCGTCATGCTGACCAACTACGGCATGGACGAGTACGTCTTCGACGCGCTGCGCGCCGGCGCCGCCGGGTTCCTCGTCAAGGACATCGTGCCGGAGGACTTCCTGCACGCCGTGCGGGTCGCCGCCCGCGGTGACGCCCTGCTCGCACCGTCGATCACCCGCAAGCTCATCGACCGGTACGTCACCCAGCCGCCGTCCGCCCGCACCGGCGGCGGACTGGAGGAACTCACCGGCCGCGAACGCGAGGCGGTCGCCCTCGCCGCGCAGGGCCTGTCCAACGACGACATCGCCGGCCGCATGGTCATCAGCCCGTCGACCGCCAAGACCCACATCAACCGGGCCATGGCCAAGCTCGGCGTCCGCGACCGCGCCCAGCTCGTGGTCCGTGCCTACGAATCCGGCCTGGTGACCCCGCGTACCTTCTGACCCCGGCGCCCGGCCCTTCCACCGGACGACCGAGGCGGGAAGGGGGCCTGGCCGCTTCGGCCTACGTCCACTCGGTGGACCGGCCGACGGTCTCGGTCTCGGACGTGGTCTCGCGTTCGCCGATGCCGACCAGACCCGTTTCGTAGGCGACGATGACGGCCTGGACGCGGTCGCGGAGTCCGAGCTTGCCGAGGATGCGGGCGACGTGCGTCTTGACGGTCGCCTCGGCGAGATGGAGGCGGGCCGCGAGTTCGGCGTTGCTCAGTCCTCGGGCCAGCAGGCCGAGGACCTCCAGTTCACGCGGGGTGAGCGAGGCGAGGTCGCGGTGGAGGGCGGCGGTGTCGCTGCCCCGCCGGGTGAACCGCTGCACGAGACGGCGGGTGATGGCGGGAGCGAGGAGAGCGTCGCCGGTACGGACCGTACGGACGGCTGCGGTCAGCTGCTCGGGGGTGACGTCCTTGAGGAGGAAGCCGCTGGCCCCCGCGGACAGCGCCGCGTAGACGTAACGGTCGAGGTCGAAGGTCGTCAGGATGATCACGCGCGGTTCGCCGGCCGTGCCGGTGAGGATGCGGCGGGTGGCCTCCAGACCGTCCATCACGGGCATCCGGACATCCATCAGAACCACGTCGGGGCGGGTGCGGCTGACCGCTTCGACCGCTTCGAGGCCGTTGGTCGCCTCGGCGACGACATCGATGCCGTCGGCACCGAGGATCATCCGGAATCCGGTGCGGACGAGCGTCTGGTCGTCGGCCAGCAGCACACGCAGCGGCTCGGTCACGGTGTCTCCAAGGGGATCAGGGCTTCCACACGGTAGCCGCCGGTGAGCCGCCGGCCGGTGTTCAAGGTTCCGTCGTAGAGGGCGAGACGCTCGCGCAGGCCGATCAGGCCGCGGCCGCTTCCGGTACCCGCACCCGGGCGCCCGCCGGTGTCGGTGACTTCCACCCGGAGGTGCTGAGGACCGTACTCGACGGTGACGGCGGCGGTGGCGCCCGACGCGTGCTTCACAGCGTTGGTCAAGCCCTCCTGGACCACGCGGTACGCGGCGAGTTCGAGGCCGGGGGTAAGGGGGCGGGGCGGTCCCGTCACGGTCAGGCCGACGCGCAGCCCGGTGTCCCGTACACGGCCGACGAGCGTCTCCAGCTGGTCGAGGCCGGGCTGCGGGGACAGCTCTGCCCCCGCGTCCCTGTCCGTGCCGTCCGCCCGGTCGTCCATGGTGAGCAGGCCCATGACGTGGCGCAGTTCGGTCATGGCCGCCCGGCCACCCGCCTCCACGGCCAGCAGCGCCTCGCCGGCCTGCTCGGGGGAGGTTTTCATGATCTTGCGGGCAGCGCCCGCCTGGATGACCATCACGCTGACGTTGTGGGTGACGACGTCGTGCAGTTCGCGGGCGATCCTGGCCCGCTCGTGCTCGACGGCCCGGCGCAGGACCTCGGCCTGTTCGCGCTCCAGGGCGGAGAGCCGCGTGCGGCCTTCGGCGGTACGGAGTTTCCAGGTACGCAGACCGACGGCGGCCCCGGCCATCGGGACCAGGATCAGCAGGGCGATGTATTCGTTGGGGACGATCGGTGTCACCGAGTTCCCCGAGGTGCAGACCAGGGCGACCGACACCGGCAGCGCGGCCAGGGTGGCCGTCCGGTACGGGCTGTGCACGGCGGCGCTGTACACGGCGACGACGAACGCGTAGAAGGTCAGCCGCATCACGCTGTGCGGAGTCGCCAGCGTCGCGGCCGTCACGACGCACAACACGGCGAACGGGTAGCGGCGGCGCAGCGCCAGAGCACCGGAGGCGACGGCCGCGAGGGTCACCATGAACGCCATGCCACCGGGGCCGTACGGGCGCGGGACGGCCACCTCCACACCGGGTGCGACCTCTCGCAGCACGACGACGCCGGTGTTGTCGACGCCGTAGTAGACGGTGGCGGTCCCGAGTACCAGTGCCACCAGTACGTCGAACTGCCAGGCGCGCCGGGTGGGCCGCAGCGGTGGGCCACTCGGAGTCCTGGCATCGCGGACCGCGTCGCGGGCGGCCCTCCGCAGCCGCACCAGCGTCGTACGCACGTTCATCACCGGCTCATTGTCGCTGCCGCCCGGGCCTGTGGGATCCGACTCGAAGGCCGTTCCCACCGGACCGCATACATCGCACGCCTACATCGCAGGGATGACATCTGCGGTGCTCATCCCGACGCGTTACCGCAAGGGGTCCGGGCGGGCGACGCGCGCGGGCCGGGGCCGCTCCTAGCGTTCACACAGCGCACACAGCCCACCGACCCTACGCAAGGAGCCCTTTCATGACCGTGCCGGTGATCGAACTTCGCGGGGTGAGCCGCCGATACGACGACGGCCCGCCCGCCCTGCACGAGGCGTCGCTGACCGTGCGGCGAGGCGAGGCCGTGGCGATCCTCGGTCCTTCCGGCAGCGGCAAGTCCACGCTGCTCAATCTGATCGCGGGCCTTGACCGGCCGGACACGGGGACCGTCACCGTGGACGGGGTGCGCGTGGACGAGCTGAGCGAGTCCGGCTCCGCCCTCTACCGGCGTTCGAAGATCGGCATGGTCTTCCAGTTCTTCAACCTGCTCGACGATCTGACCGTCACCGACAACGTCGTCCTGCCGGCACGCCTCGCGGGCATGGCACGCGCCGAGGCGGGCCGGCGGGCGGCGGAGCTCCTGGAGAACCTCGGCGTCGACCGGCACGCCCGGGCCTGTCCCGGGCGGCTGTCCGGCGGCGAGCGGCAGCGCGTCGCTGTGGCCCGGGCGCTGATGAACAGGCCGCCACTGCTGCTGGCCGACGAGCCGACCGGCGCCCTGGACACAGCCGCCGGACAGGACGTCAGCAGGCTGCTCAGGGACCTCAACGCCGACGGCCAGACCCTCGTCGTGGTCACCCACGACCTGTCCCTCGCCCGGTCCTGCACGCGGCGTACGGTCAGGATCGCCGACGGCCGGGTCACCGAGGACGTCCCGTCGCAGGCAGTCTCCCCGGAGGCCGTCCGTTGAGCGCGCTCTCCGAAGTCGTGCGCTCGGGGGTGGGACGCCGCCGGGTGCAGACGCTGGTGGTCGGGCTCGCAGCGATGATGGCGGTGGCCGCTTCCGTCCTGGGCGGATCGCTGATGGTGGTCTCCGGCGCACCCTTCGACGACGCCTTCGCCCAGCAGCGTGGCGCACATCTCTCGGTCGACTTCGACGCGGGCGAGGTGGGCGCCGGACAGCTGTCGAAAACCAAGGACACCGCGGGGGTGAGCGGCGCGGCCGGACCGTTCCGCACGGCGACCGTCACCCCGCGGGCGGGCGAGGCGGGCCCGGGCTGGCCGATGACCGTCGTAGGCCGGCCCGATCCCGGACGGGACGTCGACACGATGGCGCTGAGCGAGGGACGGTGGCCCGCCCGTCCCGGCGAGATCGTGCTGTCCGCCGACTCCTCGCTCATCCCGGCCCTGGGCAGGAGGGTCACCTTCACCCATCTGCCCGAGGAACCGGCCCTCACGGTGGTCGGTGTCGCCCGCTCGGTCACGCGGACCGCCGATGCCTGGGTGGTCCCGGCCCAGATGCCGGCGCTCACCGCGCCCGGAAGCGGCGGGTACCAGATGCTCTACCGCTTCACGAAAGCGGGCACCGCCGCGCAGATCACCGCGGGCGGCAAAGCCGTGACACGGTCCCTGGCGCCGGGAGCGGCCGTCGGCGAACAGTCCTGGCTGACCGTCAAGAAGGACGCCGAGCGCGACACCGCCCTCTACGTCCCGTTCCTCATGGCGTTCGGCGCCCTGGGCCTTGTCATGTCGACCCTCATCGTCGGTAACGTCGTCGCGTCAGCCGTCGGCACGGGAACGCGCCGCATCGGGATCCTCAAGGCCGTCGGCTTCACCCCGGCCCAGGTCGTACGCGCCTACATCGGCCAGGCACTGATCCCGGCCGGCGTCGGTACAGCTCTCGGCGTCCTCGCCGGCCACCTGCTCGCCGTCCCGGTGATGGCCGAGACAGCGGCGGTCTACGGCTCCTCGTCCCTGGCCATCGCCCCCTGGGTCGACCTGGCGGTGATCGCCGGGGTGCTCGGCCTGGTGACGGCCACCGCGTGGGCGAGTGCCTGGCGGGCCGGGCGGCTGCGTACGGTCGATGCGCTCGCCGTCGGGCGTAACGCCTCGGCGGGGCGCGGCCGGTGGGCGGCCCGCCTGGCCGGACGCCTGCCCTTGCCGCGGCCGGTGGCCCTCGGCCTGTCCTGGCCCTTCGCGCGGCCCGCCCGCGCGCTCGCCATGGGTACGGCGATCCTGTTCGGCGCCGTCGCGGTCACGTTCACCGTGGGGATGGGCGCCACGCTCGGCAAGGTGATGGACGCCAAGGCCCACGACGTCGCCGACGTCACCGTGCCCGCGCCCATGCCGGACTTCGGGCCTCAGCCCCCCGGCGGCAGGAAGCAGCCCGACGCCGACCCCGCCGCAGTAGCGGAGGCCGTCGAGTCCGCCGCCGGAACCGGCACGTACTACCGCGCCTCGACAGTCCGCTCGACCGTGTCGGGCCTGGCCGGCACCGTCGACGTGGTCGCCTTCACCGGCGACGCCTCGTGGGGCGGCTACACGATGGTCGCGGGCCGCTGGATCGACAGGCCCGGCGAGGCCGTGGTCCCCACCCCCTTCCTGACCGCCACCGGCACCCGCATCGGCGACAGCATCACCCTGAGCGGCCTGGCCGAGCCGGTCACGGTCCGGCTCGTCGGCGAAGTCCTCGATCCCCGTAATTCCGGCATGCAGGTCTTCACCGACGCCTCGACCCTCACCGCCGCGCATCCCGACCTGACAGACACGAGCCATCACATCGCGGTCACGTCAGGTACCGACGTCTCCGCCTACATCACCGCGCTGAACAAGGACCTGGCACCGCTGGGTGCCACCGCTCAGGCCGGCGGACGCGACGCCGGCGGCGACATGGTCGTCACGCTCAACGCGCTGTCCGCGATGCTGACGCTGATGCTCGTCGCCGTCGCGGCGCTCGGTGTGCTCAACGGCGTGCTGCTCGACACCCGCGAGCGGGTACGGGAGATCGGTGTCCACAAGGCGCTCGGCATGACCCCGCGACAGACCGTCGCGATGGTCCTCACCTCGGTCGTGGTGACCGGCCTGGTCGCGGGCGCCCTGGGTGTGCCGCTGGGCGTGGCCCTGCACGGCTGGGTCCTGCCCGCGATGGGTGACAGCGTGGGACTGCGGCTGCCCGATTCCGTCATCGCCGTGCACGACGGCACCGTACTGGTCCCGCTCGCACTGGGCGGCCTGCTCATCGCCACTCTGGGCGCACTCCTGCCCGCCGGCTGGGCCGCCAGGACCCGGACTGCCACCGCCCTGCGCACCGAGTAGGAGGTCGAATGCGGAGCTCCTGCCCCCGCCGCGGCAGCGGTGGGGGCAGGCCGGCCGGCCACCGCGACCGGGCCGGTGCTGGAGGCGGCCGACCTGGTCGCGGTGGGGTCGGGGCTCTGGCCCCGGACGTCTCAGTGCCGGCGGCGGTCGAGCACCCCGATGAGAACGGCGAGGTCGGCCGCCCCGGCGGGGTCATCCGCGTAGCGGGTGGTCTGGAGAGGACCGACCTCGGGGAGGACGATGTCCTCCCGGGCCAGGACATGGACCAAGGTCAACAGCGCGGCGCGGGCATTGCCGTCGGTGAAGGGGTGGAAGAACGCCACGTCGAGGTAGGCCCGGGCCGCGCGGGCGGCCAACGGGACGTGCGGGTCGGTCGTTTCGCGGAGGCAGGAATCGAAGTCGGCCTGCGTGTCGGGTGTCAGGACGTAGCGCTCGCGGCCGGCCTTCGCATGGGCGTCACCCGAGCGGAACGATGCCTGCGTCGCACCGAGGACCTCGCGCTGCCAACCGGCCAGCAGGGCGAAGTCCAGCGGGGTGCGGCGTGCGGCGTCGCCTCGGGCCAGGGCGTGTGCGGCGAGCAGACGGCCGGCGCGCACAGGATCGCGCCGGCGCACCGGTCCCTCGCACCACGCCCGGAACCCGTCGCGGCCGTGCGGGGTCCGTCGCAGGGCCGGTGCCCGTTGCCAGTCGACCTCACGGCGCACGCGCTGCCAGACCGAAAGGCTGTCAGCAGCGGTCATGGAGTTCCTCCAGCTCGGCCCTCTCACGGTGGTCCTGGTACGGAGGGTGGCCGGTGAGGCCGGCGGCCAGGTCCTCGCCGACGGTCTCGATCAGCCCCCGTTCCGGGGCGACCCAGCTCTCGAACCGGCCGCCGATCGCGTCGTTCACCGCTCGCGCGGCTTCGGCGTCGTCCATTCCGGTGGAGGTGAGGAACCAGCCCAGGACGATCGAGGCCTGGACGTGCCAGCCGCCCTCCGCACCCGAGTCCAGCGTGTGGGTCACGAGCCGGACGCAGGCCCGTTCCAGGTGCCAGCTGCGATTCTCGGGGGAGGCGTCCGGTGGCGGAGCCATCTCGGCGAAGCGCCGGGCTGTCCGCTCCAGCCAGTCCCGCCACTCCAGCAGTGCGGCTACGACGCGTTCCGCGGTCTCCTCGGGGGTCGTCACCGAGTCGGCCCCGCTCACCCAGTTACCGATGGGACCGCCGTCGCGGTAGGACCAGCTCCAACCCCAGGCCCAGCTGCCGTAGCGTTCCCGGACCGTCGCGTCCACCTGACTCTCGCACCAGCGTTCGCCCTGCCACCAGCCGGCCATTCCGGAGAGCACAGGTGGTACCCACGCGCGGACCAGCGAGCGGAGGTGGGCCTCCTCGTCCTCGTCCCAGGCGAACGGGTGGAGAGCCGGGTCGAACGCGTCCCAGTTCCGGATGTCCTCGTAGGTGAGGAGAGGCACACGGTTCTCGGGAAAGGGCAAGGTGTCACGGTTGTACGTCAGCGCCGGCCACACTTCCTGTCCGAGGTGTTCGACCCATCAGTCTCGGCTCGAAACTCCGGGAGCGCGAACGGTTTTCATCGGGTCAGCACCGGGCAGCCCCGACCGCGGGGAGACCGGGGGTTTCCTGGGCCGGCAGGAGGGCGGCCGTGTCCCCGACGCCGTTCGGACGGCCGGCCGTGTGGGTACGGCAGGCCGTCGGGGAGGCGCCGGGAGTCACGGCCAGAGCAGCTGCTTGTCCCAGCCGTCGTCGGAACGGAGGTAGGTGAGCCGGGTGTGCTTGCGCTGCTTGTCGCCCTGCCAGAACTCGACGCTGTGAGGAGCCAGGGTGTACAGGGTCCACTCCGGCACCACCAGGTCCGGCTCGCGTTCCAGCCGGGCGAGCGACTCCTCAGTCGCCGCCGAGACGCTCTTCGGGTCGTCCAGCGGCCTGCTCTGCATGCCGGCCAGCGCCTCCGCGCGGGATCCCAGTGAGCGGGCGAGGAAGTCCTGGGCGCTGAGCTCCGGGCTCTCGGGCGCCACCGCGCCGCGAAGCCGCACCTGGCGGGCCTGCAGCGGCCAGTAGAACGTGAGAGCGGCCGCCGGAGTGGCCGCCAGGTCCTGGCCCTTGGGGCTGGCCGCGTGGGAGGCGAAGCTCCAGCCGGCCGGGCCGACGTCCTTCAGCAGCAGCACCCGGGCCGACGGGGTGCCGTCCTGCCCCGCCGTCGACAGCGTCATGGCGTGCGGTTCGCGCACGCCTGCCGCGATGGCCTCCGTCAGCCACTCGGTGAACAGGTCCTGCGGTGTGTCCGGGGTGTCCTGCGGACCGAACCGGGGCAGGGCGCCGGCGAACACGTCAAGACTCCGGAGCACCTCACGCACGGTGGGTGACTTCTGCTCAGTGGCCATGTGTCTCGCTTCTCCACTCGGGGTTCGCAGGATCTTCAAGGACGGCGTGAACGGTACCGGGCGGCTCCGGGAGGGCCCGGCGGAGCATGCCGTGCGTCCGGCCGGATCCGCCTGGCGGCGACGGGCACGGCGCGACGGGACGCGGGTCGTGCGCAGGGGCGCGGGCCCCCCGGCGGGCCGGCCACAGCATGGTTCGCGCAGGTCCGCGGGGCGCAGACCTCCGGAAACGTACTTCATCCGCACGACCAAGACCAACTACGGCCGCCAGCAGGCCAGATGGAGCGTACAGCGGATGGCCGGATTGCGGCAGAACCATGATCGGAAAGGGGTAATGTCGTCCCATGCAGGCGAGATTCACTCCAGGGCAGGTCGTCGCGAGACGAGAGATGCTGGACGGCCGGGAATGGCTGCTCTACCCGGTGCGGGTGGTCGCCGACGAAGGTGATCTGGTGGCCGTCTACCTCTCCGAGCGCACCCCGCTCACCTTCGGCGCCGGTGAGTTCAGCTGGGGGCCGCACCCCTGGAGCCTGCACGACCCGGTCTGGCAGTCCGACGGTGTCCTCCAGATCCAGCGCGCCTCCGACGCCTACGCGGTCTGGCAACGCCGTAGTGGCGACGCCTTCGAGGGGTGGTACGTGAACTTCCAGCAGCCCCTGCGGCGTGGCGTACACGGTTTCGACACCCTCGATCTCGAACTCGACCTGTGGATCCCGGGCGACGGCTCCCCCTCCCGATGGAAGGACGTCGAGGAGTTCCACGCCCTGGAGCGCAGCGGCGCCCTCTCCGCGGAACAGGCAGCCCAGGTGCGCCGCGCGGCAGCCGATGTGACGGATCTGGTCAGCCGCGGAACCCCCTGGTGGGAGCGGTGGCGTGACTGGCGCCCGCCGGAGGACTGGGAGGTGCCCGGCCCGATCGGGCCGGGCACCCTCCGGTGAAAGGTGGCCCTCGCTCACCGGCTCCCGGGCGCGGTGACGTCGGGCCAGAACCCCTTCAGCCACAGCAGGATGTCCTGCATCACGTGATGGTTCTGATGCGGCCGTAGTGCCCCCAGCTGGAAGAACATGACTCCCTCGCTCGGCGGACCGAGCAGGGTCAGCCGGGTGTCGGTGCGGCCGTCCGCCTGCACCGGATGGAAGGCGGTCGTCAGGTCCAGTCCGCCCGGGGAGAAGCCGGGCTCCCCCTGGCCCGGGTTGGTCCACTTGCGTACCAGCCCACGCCGCAGCAGGTTCGGATAGAGCGGCCGCACGTCGTTCGCGGCGTCGAAAGGATGCACCCGCGAGTCCACCAGTACGTCCACCCCGATGTCCGCGCCCGTGACGGGGCCCCGCACCCGGAACCTGCCCGCCGACTCGTCCGTCTCCACCACCGCGTCCGGTCCTGCCGACACGTCCACGAGACCGTGGCGGATCAGCGCGCGCATCTTCTCCATCACCACCAGCGCGGCACCGTTGCACAGCCGGTTGTGGTGGCGCATGTACACATCGAGGAAGTCCCGGTGCGAAGAGGCCCGCAGCCCGCCGAAGTCGAGCGCGTGCGACAGGACATGGCGCAGGTCCCGCCAGACCCCGTCGGCCGCCGCCTTCGCAGGGTTCCAGAGGTTGTCCTGCGCGGCCCAGCGGTGGTCGAGGTCGATGAAGTCGAGCAGCGCCTCCCGGTACTCCTCAGGGGTGCGACAGTCCTCGCGGCGCAGCGGCTCGATCATGCGCTCCCACGAGAAGCGGCCGGCCGCGGCGGACTTCTGGTGCCGGAAGGGGGAATCCGCAGCGGCGACGGCCGCGGCGAACGCGTCGCCGTCACCGCGCAGGGCGCCCATCTCCTCGGCCCGTTCCGGACCGAAGACCACCGCCAGGAACCGCTCCAGGGCGCCCTCGGCCCAGTCCGGTACCTCCGCCGGACCGAACCCGGCCCCCGCCAGGGCGCCGTCGACCAGCGCCACCGCTTCGTCGACGGCCCGTTCCAGCGGGGCCAGCAGCCGCTCGACCGACACCTGCGACGCGGCTCCCGCCCCGCCGTCGGTGAGGAACGCCTCGTACTCCGGCCGGGCGGCCTGCTCCGCCACCCGGCCGAACTCAGGCCCGAACAGGGTCGTGTAGTAGAGGTGCGCCATCTCCAGGACCACGACGGGCAGCAGGTGAGCGCGGAAGTCCAGTTGCCTGCGCTCGGTCCTGCCCACCCGCGCGGGCTGTCCGGCCGACGTCCGCAACCGGTCCACGGCTTCCTCGACGAGGAAGGTTCCCCGGTGCTCCAGATTCTGCGGGTCGCGCTCCTTGGCGTTGTAGGGGCGGGCGAAGGTGAACAGGCCGGAACGGCTGAACGCCACGATCGAGGCGGGCTCCGCGCCCGAGGGCCGGTACTCCAGCAGCCCGGCGGGACCGGTGACGAAGCTGCCCCCGCGGCCCTCTGTCAGATGGAGGATCACGTCGATCGTGGTCAGGCCCATGCCCAGGCAGCCCACCACGCGGTCGGGGCCAGCAGCACCGGCCGGGAAGGCCTGGTCCAACGGGTAGGCCGAGGGCAGGAACTCCGCCTGCCCCCGCCCCGCGAACTCCGTCCACCGCCGAGGCCCCGCGTACTTCAGAGGGTCGTTGGAGGAGTGCCCGGTCACCATGAGGACGTGGCTGGCGCGCACCGGCCGGGTGCCGGCCGCGGTGACCACGGTCAGCCTCCCGTCGGCGTCCTCGTCCAGATCGACGACTTCGGCGGTGTGGAGCAGGACGCGTATCCCCGGGCGCTGCCGCAGCAGCCGCACGTAGAGGTCGAACTGGTCGCGCAGTGCCTGGCCGTGGACGTAACGCTTCGGCCAGTCCTCGGCGCTCAGGTCGAACACGGGGTCGCCGGTGTCGCGGAACCTCTTGCGGCACCATTCCAGCAGGGTCGGGCGGTCGGCGAGGTCCAGCAGGGGGCCGGCGTCCACCACGCTCTCGTCGGCGGCGAACCCCACCTGCCCGACGATACGGTTGAGATAGCTCGTGGCGGGCTGGTCCGGACTGTGCACCTGACCTGCGCCGAACTGCCCCGTCCGGTCGAAGACGTGGATCTCCAGGTCGAACGGGCCCGCCGCGTCCCGGGTCGCGGATGCCAGCCGGTCCAGGACATAGGTGCAGCTGGGCCCGCCCCCGACGATCGCGAGGGTCACCCGCGCCGTGCTCGTGGAGTCCTTCTGCGACGGGCCTGGGCGCAGGGCGGCGGACGGAGCGGAGAACACGGTGTCGGTCATAGGGCGGCTCCGGCGTACTGGGTGACGACCCGGTCGTAGGCGGACAGGAAGCGGGTGATGTCCTCGCCGGTGATGTGGCCCATGGTGGAGAGCCGGAACTCCCGCTCCCCGCGCGCCTGGGTCGAGTACACGACGAACCCCTCGGCCTTGAGACCGTCGTGCAGCTCCTCGTACGTCATCCCGTCGGGAAGCGCGAAGGCCGTCAGCGAGCTCGCGCGCTGCTCGGGGGGCAGCCGGAGCGCGAGGCCGCGCTCGGCGAGTCCGTCGCGCAGCCGCTCGGCGAGGGCCGTGTACCGTGCGTGGCGCTGCGAGGCGCCTTCGCGCAGGGCCAGGTCGAGTGCGGTGTCGAACGCCGCCATGATCTGAAGCGGCAGGGTGAACAGGGGAACCCCGTCGTGTTCCTGGGCGACGAAGTGGCGGTGCAGGTCCAGGGAGAAGGTCCGCGCCGGGACCGCCTCCAGCGCGGCCAGCCGCTCCCGCGCGCCGACGACGAAGCTCACCCCGGGGAATCCCTCCAGGCACTTGTTCGCGGTGCCGACGCACCAGTCGACGCCGTCGGCGACCAGGTCGAACTCCTCGGCGCCCAGGCTGCTGATCGCGTCCACGGCCAGGGACCGGCCGTGCCGGGCGGTGACCGCGCCGATCTCCCGCAACGGGTTGAGCATCCCCGTGCTCGTCTCGTGATGCACGAGGGCGACGTGCGTGAGGGACGGGTCCCCGGCCAGGGACCGCTCGACCACCGCCGGGTCGACCGGGCGGCCCCAGCCGAACGTCAGGTGCTCGACGGCGATGCCGTGCACCGACAGGATCCGGGCCAGCCGCTCCCCGTAGTGGCCGTTGTCGATCACGAGGACGCGGCCGTCCGCGGGCACCACGGAGGAGAAGGCCGCCTCCAGTGCCGTGGTCCCCGAACCCGCCAGCAGGACCGCGGCGTGCCGGTCGTCACCGCCGCAGACGCGGGTGGTCTTCCTCCTGATCCGTTGCATCAGCGCGAGCGCCTCCGGTTCGCGGTGGCACAGATCGGGCAGGGTGAGCGCGGCCCGGACTTCCTCGGACACGTTCACCGGTCCTGGATTCATCAGGACCACACGGTCCTGCGGCCGGGGCTCGGGCGGGGCGGGAGAAGGGGACATGGGGACTCCACCGGGATCGAAGGTGTGGACACTGATGGCCGGGCGCCACGGGCGCCCGGTGCCGGGTGGACCGGCCCTGCCGGGCAGGGCCTAGACGGGGCGGCTGCGGGAGATGAGGGTGCGTGGAAGGTCCTGCGGCCATTCGGGCATCGGGGCCATCAGATGGCGCAGCCCGGCGGCCTTGCGGTCGCCCCGGGCGATGACGCACTCGGCGCCGCGGCCGGCGTGCGAGATGAACGCCTCGACCTTCCCGTGCATCGCCCCGCTGGTGTCCCATTCGGCGGTCGGCCAGAGGTACGCGTAAGCCCGTTCGGGGTCCGCCGCGTCCAGGTACGGCACGACCGGACTGTCGCCGCCGGGACCGGTGTGGATGCCTGGCACGTCGGTGAGGGCGACCACCCGGACCTGCCCGAACGAGCCGTCCAGGAGGATTCCGGGCACGTGGTCGCTGCCCAGGATGCGCAGTCCGCCGTCGGCGGTCAGCACGCAGTCCCCGGAGAGAACCGGCAGCACACCTGCCGTCAGCAGCCGGGACACCACCCCGGTCTGGAAGACCGGGCCGTCCGCACCCTCCGCGTACATCGCCATCGCCTGGAGCGGCGCGGCGGGCAGCCCGACGGCGCGGAACGCCTCGGTCCACACCCACTTCACGTCGAACGTCGCCCGGGTCAGGGGCAGCAGGGCCAGTCGTCCGTCGTGTTCCTTACGGCGTACCGAGGAGTGGCCGAGGGCACCGCCCCCCGCCACGAAGACCACCCGGCCGGGATGGCTCCGCACCAGGTCCGCCACCAGCTCCGCGTAGTCCCGCACGGCGGCCTCGTCGATGTCGTGGTCGGTGCGCTTGTCCGACACGAGGCTGCCGCCGACCTTGACCACGACGGTCCGGGGCGCCCCGTGACCGCCCGCGCTGCCGCTCCTCATCGTGCCTCCGCATTCGCCGGCGCACGGTGCGCACCGCTCGTCAGCCGCCCCACCGTGCCGGTGACGACCGCGTCCACCAGGGTCTCCACGGGCTGCGCGGCGTCGATCTCCCGCCAGCCGAAGCGCCCCGCCCAGCCGTCCAGCACGTCGAGCACGCGCCGCTGGTGCGTCAGGAAGCTCTCCCGGGAGCACGCCGGATCCATCCCGCACTCGTACGGCACGAGGTCCCGGCCGACCTTGCGCTCCCACGCCTGCTCCGGATCGAGCCGGAGATAGACCACCTCGGAGGAGGGCGGGAGCCCGGCCGCCACCGACTCCACCCACGTGCGGTCCAGCCCGTAGGCGATCTCGCTCGCCGCGTGCTTCATCCAGTAGCCGTCCAGCAAGGTCACCGCCGCTTCCGGGCCGCCCGGCGCCCGGCCGCGCAGTGCCAGGTCGATGGACCACATCAGGAACAGGAAACGCGGGCCGGGCGGCATGTCCGCCACGCAGGTCCGCGCGGCCGGGACATCACGGCGCAGCAGGTCCGCCGCCGGATACCGGGGATTGCCGACGATGTCCCACCGCTCGACGCGTTCGACGGCGGTGCCCGCGCCGGCGAGACGCTCGGTGGCCAGCCGGGTGACGGTGGACTTGCCGGCCCCGTCCGTCCCGGCGACGGAGACGATCATCGGTCACCCCCGTCGTGCACTCGGGGCAGCAGACCCGCGACGGTGGTCCAGAGCCTCCCGGGGGTCCGGAACGTCTCGCGGTCCAGCGCCTCGTCAGGGAACTCGATCGCGTAGCACTCCTCGACGGCGACCACCAGAGCGACGACGCCCAGCGAGTTCAGGCCCTTGTCGAAGAGGTCGTCGTCGGCGGTGAGCCGGGCTGCCACGGCGTCACCGAGCTGCGAGGCCAGCAGGGTTCTGAAGCGGTCGTCCCAGGGTTCATTCATGGCTGTGCTCCGCATGTCATCGGTGGGTGGTTCGGGTGTGCGCGGGCCGGTCGGCGGACCTGTGTGCACAGGTCCGCCGGGGTCCCGTCCGGGCCGGAGGGTCACGGGGCCGCGCCCTGCCCGGCATCGGCCGCCGCGTCGGCGTCCCGCAGGGCGCGATGGTCGGTCTTCCCGTTACGGGTGAGAGGGAGCGCCTCCCAGGACCGCCACCGCCCGGGCACCATCGCCGCGGGCAGCCGGCTGCGGAGATGCTCCTTGAGTTCGTCGTCCGAGACCGGCCCTCGCGGGCTGTAGTGCGCGGTCAGCTCCGCGGATCCGTCCGTCCCGCTGACGACGACGGCGCAACTGCCGACGGCGGGATGGCGGCTGAGTACGACCTCGACCTCGTCCAGTTCCATGCGCACGCCGGACACCTTGACCTGACGGTCCGCCCGGCCCAGGTAGTGCACCCTGCCGTCCGCCACGCGGGCGAGGTCGCCCGTCCGGTACAGCCGTCCGGTCGGCGATCCGGGATCTATGACGTCCCGGAAGAACGCGGCGCGCGTCGTGGCCTCGTCGTTGAGATATCCCAGCCCGACCGGCAGGCCGCCCACGAACAGCTCGCCCGGCTCGCCCTCCGCGGCCGCCCGCCACCGGCCGTCGCCCTCCCCGGCCAGCACGTGCAGGACGGCGTTGACGACCGGGCTACCGACCGGCAGGCGCTCCAGCGCCGCCTCCGGCGCCCCCACCACCTGGTGGGTCACGTCGTCGGAACACTCCGTGGGCCCGTAGGCGTTCAGGAGCCGGGCCCGGGGCAGCCCCGCCACCACCCGCCGCGCCAGGGCGGGCCGCAGTTCCTCACCGGTGGAGATGACCCAGCGCAGCCCCGCCAGGGCGTCGGGACCCGTCCGGGCCACCTGGTCCACCAGCCAGCCCAGAACGGTGGGCACCAACTCCACCACGCTCACCCGGGACCGGGAGAGGGCGCGCGTCAGCCGCCGGGGGAAGGCCAGGTCGGCGTCGTCGATGACGGCGACCGTGCCTCCGGCGAGCAGCGGCGCCAGCATCTGCCACACCGCGATGTCGAAGACCAGCGGCGCGCTGAACGCCACGGTGTCGTCGTGGTCCAGGGACAGGTCGAGCACCTTCGCCCACAGGTGGTTCATCATGCCCTGGTGCTCGACCAGCGCCCCCTTGGGGCGGCCCGTCGTCCCCGACGTGAAGATGGCGTACCGGGGCTCCCGCGAGCGGTCGCCCGCCGCGGCCGCGGGAGGACCACCGCTCGCCGCGGTGCGGCCGGGGAGCGGCACCGGCTCGACGCCGGCCCGCGCCGCCGCCTCCCGGACCGGACCAGTGGCGGAGGGGGTGCAGTCCACCAGCCAGCGCGCCGCACCACGCGTCAGGACGTCCGAGACCCGCGCGGGCGGCCAGCCGGGATCGACGGGCAGGTAGACGGCGGCGAGGCTCTCCGTGGCCAGCAGCACCGCGATGATGTCCGGACAGCGCAGTCCGGTCACCGCGACGACGTCGCCCGGGCCGCACCCCTTGCCCAGCAGGCCGGCGCGGATCGCCCCGACCCGCTCCAGCAGGCCCCGGTAGGTCACGACGGTGTCGCCGTGGACCACGGCGGCCCTGTCCCCGTCCGTCCCGGCGTGCCGGGCGACATGGTCGAGGACCGCGCTCGCCGTGTCCACCGGCAGCGGGTTGCGCAGCGCGCCGGCCCGCGCCGCCTCGGCCGCGCCGGGCAGGAGGCGGAGGTCACCGAGGGAGGTCACGCCGCTCATCGGCCGCTCCCGGCAGGCGCGCCCAGCGGTGCGGGGCCGTGATGACGGTCGACGTCGTGGAAGAAGCCGTCGACCCGCATCAGTTCGCCCGTCCGCGCGGCCCGGTCATGGGCGAAGTGGCCGACCGCGAGGTCCAGTACACCCAGCCCGAAGGGAGAGAAGACGACTGTGCGGTCGGCGGGCACCACGACCTGGCCGGTGAGGACGTCGTACAGGGTGCCGTCGATGAAGTCCCGCGAGCCGGTGCGCTGTTCCACGAGGTGTACCGAGGTGTCGGCCTTCAGGACGTGCTCGACGTCGTCGACGATGTTGCAGGCCGCCTCGACGACCTGGTGGCCCAGGTCGCGCAGCGAGACGTGCAGGACCACCGGATGGTGCTCGAACCAGTCCGGGTCGGTGATGTGCGGCGTGGCGGCCGTGGTGGCGAAGACCACGACGTCGCTGGCGCGCACCAGTTCCTCCGCCGATCCGTGCACCCGCACCGGAACCTGCGGTGACCGGTCGGCGAGATGGCCGGCGAAGCTCTTGGCGTACTCGGGGGACAGGTCGTACACCCCGAGTTCGGCCAGGTCCCAGCCGAGCACCGAGAGGTAGTCGTTCAGGTACCGGGCGATGAGACCGGTCCCCACGAAGCCGATCCGGCGCGGTGCCGGCCGGTCACGGGTCAGCTCCCGCGCGGCCACCGCCGCCGAGGCGGCGGTGCGCACCGCGCTGATGATGGAGCTCTCCAGACAGGCGTACGGGTACCCGGTCCGGGCGTCGTTGAGGATGAGGACCGCGGAGGCGCGCGGAATGCCGTGCGAGAGGTTCTCCGGGAAGCTCGATATCCACTTCAGCCCGTCCACACCGAACTCGCCGCCCAGCGAGGCGGGCAACGCGATGATGCGCGCGGTGGGCCGGTCGGGGAAGCGCAGGAAGTACGACGGCGGGTTGACCGTTCGCTCTGCCCCGTGCAGGCGGTACGCCTGCTCGACGATGTCCATGACCTCGTGCTGCCGGCCCGCCAGGCACCGGTGCACCGTAGCTCCGGGGACGACCGAGAACGCCGGGATCCCGACCTGTTGTTCCGTCACGGTTGCTCCAGGGGATGAGGCCGCCGTCACCGGGCGTCCCGGCCGGCGGGAGCCGGACGCATCGGACGCAGTGCGGGGCGTGTGGTGGTGGGGGTGGTGGTGAGGTGGTTGTCGATGTCGTGGACGGTGGGGTGTTCGAAGAGGTCGCGGATGGTGAGGTGGTGGCCGAGTTGGGTGCGGATGCGGCTGATGAGGCGGGTTGCGAGGAGGGAGTGGCCGCCGTGGTCGAAGAAGTTGTCGTGGGTGCCGATGTGGGGGAGGCCGAGGGTGTCGGCGAAGAGGTGGCAGAGGGTTTTTTGTCGGGGGGTGGTGGGTGTGTCGGTGGTGGTGGGGTTGTGGTGGGGTGCGGGGAGTGCGCGGCGGTCGATTTTGCCGTTGGTGGTGAGGGGGAGGGTGTCGAGGATGACGATGTGGGCGGGGACCATGTAGTCGGGGAGGGTTTGGGTGGTGTGGTGTCGGATGGTGGTGGGGTCGAGGTGGTGTCCGGTGCGGGGGACGGTGTAGGCGACGAGGCGTTTGTCGCCGGGGCGGTCTTCGCGGACGAGGGCGACGGCTTGGGCGACGCCGGGGGTGCGGGCGATGACGGTTTCGATTTCGCCGAGTTCGATGCGGAAGCCGCGGAGTTTGACCTGGAAGTCGGTGCGGCCGAGGAATTCGAGGTTGCCGTCGGGGTGTTGGCGTACGAGGTCGCCGGTGCGGTACATGCGGGTGCCGGGTGGTCCGTAGGGGTCGGCGACGAAGCGTTGCGCGGTGAGACCGGGACGGTTCACATAACCCCGGGCCACCTGGTCACCGGCCAGGTACAGCTCGCCCGGCACACCCACGGGCACCGGTTTCAGCCCCTCGTCCAGCACATACGCGCGGGTGTTCCAGATGGGCGGCCCGATGGGAGGTGCGGCCGGGGAGCCGAACGCGGCGTCGGGCACCGTCCACGCCGTGACCACATGGGTCTCGGTCGGTCCGTAGTAGTTGTGCAGCCTGCGCCCTGACCCCGGGGCACAGAAACCGCCCAGCGCCGAGTGGAGCGTCAGGGCCTCGCCCGCCTGCGCGATGTCCACCAGATGGGGCAGGGCCAGCCCCAGCCGGCCCGCGGCCTCGGCCACCGCGTCGACCACCGGTGTGGGGGCGAACAGCTCGTTGACGCGGTGCCGGTCCAGCCACCTGACCAGTTCCTCGGTGTCCTTCCGGGTGTCGTCCAGGGGGACGGCCAGCGTCTTGCCCATGGTGAAGGCCGAGAAGAGCTCGTGGGCCGCGGCGTCGAAGCTCAGCGACGCGAACTGGGCCGTGACCGTGCCCGGCCCGCCCCCCATCGCCCGGTGGTGCCAGGCCATGAGATTGACCAGGGCGCCCGAGGGCAGCACCACCCCCTTCGGGCGCCCCGTCGAGCCGGAGGTGTAGATCACGTACACCGGATGCGCGGGCAGCAGCGGGGTCGTGCGTTCCCCGTCGGTCACGTCCGTGTCCGGCAGGGCGGCGGCCTCGCGGGCGGTGGCGTCCGAGTCCAGCACCACCGTCGCCGTGCCGTCGGGGACGTGCTCGCTCAGTGCGGCGGTGGTCACCACGCAGACGGGACCGGCGTCCTCCAGCAGGTAGGCGATCCGGTCCGCCGGGTGCGCGGTGTCCACGGGCAGATAGGCGGCGCCCGTCTTCACCACCGCGAGCAGGGCCACCACCAGCTCGGCCGAGCGCGGTGCGAACAGTGCCACCGTCCGTTCGGGGCCCGCCCCCCGGCTCATCAGAAGACGGGCGAACCGGTTGGCCCGGGCGTTGAGTTCCGCGTAGGTCAGCCGCTGGTCCTCGTGCACGACGGCCGTCGCCCCGGGGGTGCGCGCCACCTGGGCCTCGATCATCCCGGGCAGGGAGAGGCCCGGCACCTCGTGGTCCGTCGCGTTGCAGTCCACGATCAGCCGGCGGCGCTCCGCCGCCGAGAGCAGCGGCAGGGTGCTGACGGGCGCATCCGGGGCGCGCAGCACCCCGTGCACCAGCCTCAGCAGACAGTCGTTCATCCGTTCCACCGTCGCCGCGTCGAACAGGTCGGCCGCGTACTCCACGGTGATCTCGATCCCGTCGCCGCGGCCGTCGGTGGCGGTCTTCTCCACCAGGCTGTACGACAGGTCGAACTGGGCGGTGCCCAGGGCGGCGGGGCGCTCGTCCACCTCCAGGCCCGGGAGCCGGAAGGGCAGCCGTTCGTTGTTCTGCGCCACCAGGAGCACCTGGAAGAAGGGGTGCCTGGCCAGCGAGCGTGCCGGGCGCAGCCGCTCGACCAGCGTCTCGAACGGCAGGTCCTGGCGGCCCAGGGCGTCGAGGTCCCGGTCGCGCACCCGCTCCAGCAGGTCGGCGAAGCCGGGATCGCCGGACGTGTCGGTGCGCAGCACCAGCGTGTTGACGAAGAAGCCGACCAGGTCCTCCAGCGCCTCGTCGGAGCGCCCCGCGACCGGCGTGCCGATCGGGATGTCCGTGCCTGCGCCCAGCCGGGTCAGCAGGACGGCGATCAGGGACTGGACCGCCATGAACACCGTCGCACCCGAGGCGCGCGCCAGCCGCTGGAGCTCCTGGTGCTCCGTCGCGTCGACCCGCACCACCACCGATCCGCCCGCGTACGAGGGCCGGGCCGGCCTCGGCCGGTCGTACGGCAGCCGGAGTTCCTCCGGCAGGCCCCTCAGCTCCTGCTCCCAGTAGGCCAGTTGCCGCGCGGCCAGGCTCTCCGGGGCGTCCGGGTCGCCCAGCAGCTCGCGCTGCCACCGCGTGTAGTCCGCGTACTGCACGGGCAGCGCTCCGTCCGCGTCGCGCCCCACGCCGCGTCCGGACGCCTCGTAGGCGTTCTGCAGATCGCGGGCGAGCGGAGCCATCGACCATCCGTCGCACGCGATGTGGTGCACGACGACGGCCAGCAGGTGCTCCTGCGGCTGCGTCCTGAACAGCCCCGCGCGCAGCGGCGGTTCCCCGGCGAGATCGAAGGCCCGGCACAGGAACTCCCGCACCTGTGCCTCCAGGCTGCCGGCGGCGCCGGCCTCCACCACGCTCAGCGCGGGCGCCGTGCCCTCGACGGGCAGGACCTCCTGCCAGGGCTCCCCGTCCGCCTCGCGGAAGACCGTGCGCAGACTCTCGTGGCGGGCCACGACATCTGCCAGGGCGGCCCGCAGCCGGTCCTGGTCCAGCGGTCCGCGCAGCCTCAGCACCAACGGCATGTGGTACGCCGCGCCCGTCTCCTCCAGCCGGTCGAGGAACCACAGCCGCCGCTGACCGTACGACAAGGGCACCCGCGCGGGACGTGGCGCCGCCAGCAGTGCGGGGCGTGTGGTGGTGGGGGTGGTGGTGAGGTGGTTGTCGATGTCGTGGACGGTGGGGTGTTCGAAGAGGTCGCGGATGGTGAGGTGGTGGCCGAGTTGGGTGCGGATGCGGCTGATGAGGCGGGTTGCGAGGAGGGAGTGGCCGCCGTGGTCGAAGAAGTTGTCGTGGGTGCCGATGTGGGGGAGGCCGAGGGTGTCGGCGAAGAGGTGGCAGAGGGTTTTTTGTCGGGGGGTGGTGGGTGTGTCGGTGGTGGTGGGGTTGTGGTGGGGTGCGGGGAGTGCGCGGCGGTCGATTTTGCCGTTGGTGGTGAGGGGGAGGGTGTCGAGGATGACGATGTGGGCGGGGACCATGTAGTCGGGGAGGGTTTGGGTGGTGTGGTGTCGGATGGTGGTGGGGTCGAGGTGGTGTCCGGTGCGGGGGACGGTGTAGGCGACGAGGCGTTTGTCGCCGGGGCGGTCTTCGCGGACGAGGGCGACGGCTTGGGCGACGCCGGGGGTGCGGGCGATGACGGTTTCGATTTCGCCGAGTTCGATGCGGAAGCCGCGGAGTTTGACCTGGAAGTCGGTGCGGCCGAGGAATTCGAGGTTGCCGTCGGGGTGTTGGCGTACGAGGTCGCCGGTGCGGTACATGCGGGTGCCGGGTGGTCCGTAGGGGTCGGCGACGAAGCGTTGCGCGGTGAGACCGGGACGGTTCACATAACCCCGGGCCACCCCGGCGCCCCCGATGTACAGCTCACCCTCCTCACCGGCGGCCACCGGCCGCAGCGCGTGGTCCAGCACATGGGTCCGGGTCCGGTCGACGGGCACCCCGATCGGCGGGTTGTCCGTGAGCGTGCCGGGCTCCAGTGTCACCGCGGTCGACCAGACGGTGGTCTCGGTGGGGCCGTAGACGTTGGTGACCTCCGCGGCCCGGTCGCACAGCTCGGCGGCGAGCCCGGACGGCAGGGCCTCGCCCCCGACCAGGACGCGCACCCCTGACAGGTCGACCGTCTCCTCCACGAGCGCCTGCCACAGCGCGGGCGTCGCCTGCATCGCGGTCACGCCCCGCTGTCCCAGCAGCCGGGCGAGCCGGGCGGGCTCCCGCTCCTCCTCCGTGGCGAGCATCAGACGGGCACCGCTGAGCAGCGGGACGAACAGCTCCAGCGCGGCGATGTCGAATCCGACGGTGGTGACGGCGAGGAAGCGGTCCCGTGGCACGAGCCCCAGCCGGTTCCCGAAGGAGCCGAGCAGGTTGAGCAGGTTGCCGTAGGTCACCGCGACGCCCTTGGGCTTCCCCGTCGAGCCCGAGGTGTACAGCGTGTAGGCCACGTCCAGCGGATGCGGGGGACGGGTCCGCGGCAGGTGCCGGGAGGTCTCCTGCTCCGGCGGCTCGCCGCCGTGGAACTCGTCGAGCAGCACGACTTCCGGGCCCCGCTCGCCCTCGGCACCCGCAACGGCCGTGTCGGAGGACGCCAGCAGCAGGGCGGGCGCGGCGTCGCGCAGGATCATGGCGTTGCGCCGGGCGGGGTGCGCGGGGTCCACGGGGACGTACGGCACCCCCGCCTTCAGCGCGGCGAGCAGCGCGACCACCAGCAGGGGCGAGCGCCGCAGCCCGACGGCCACCGGGCGTTCGGGTGCCGCGCCGCGCGCCAGCAGCAGCTGCGCGAGACGGTCCGACTCCGTGTCGAGCCGCGCGTACGTCATCCGCTCGCCCGCGCACTCCACCGCGACCGCGTCCGGCCACAGCCGCGCCCGCCGCGTGAACAGCTCGCCGGGGGTGACCGCCTCGCGGTCGGCGGACGGGTTCACGCCTCGCCCCGCGGACCGTTCGCGTCCATGGCCGAGGCCAGGCTCCTCGGCCGCATGTCCGTCCAGTGCGTGTCCACCCAGGCCACACACTCCTCGTGCGTGGCGTCGCTCAGCACGGCGTTCCAGCCCTCCGGCACGGCCGCGGAGGCCGGCCACAGTGAGTGCTGGCCCTCGTCGTTGACGAGGACGTGGAACGGAGCGCCGGAATCGTCGAAGGGGTTGCCCATGGAAGTTCCTCCTGTGGTCATATCCGTGCGGAGCCGGGTGCCGTGAGAATCCGCGACAGCAGCCGGCCGACGTCGGCGACCGCCCTGCCGAGCATTTCGTAGTGGCCGCAGCCGGCGTCCAGGACCGTGATCCGCCCGCCGACGTACGGATCCCAGCCGAGGCCCGGACCCGTGTCCCGGGGCGTGCCGTCGTCGGTGGCGGCCACCAGGACGAGATCGCCGTCGAACCGGCCGGGCACGAAGTCGTTCATGAGGCGGATGTTGTTGACCGCCACCTCCACCGCCGCGCGCACCTCGCGCGGACCGGCGTGGCTGAGCGGCGGGAAGCTCTCGCGCAGCTGCGCGACGAGCGCGTCGTCGACGCCGTCCTGCGCGGCGGACAGCGGGGGAGCGCCGTCGAAGAAGCCGCGCAGAGCCTCCGCCAGTGCCTCCGCCCGCGCCCCCGCATCGGGCTCCTCGGCAGAGGCGTGGACCCGGCCGGCCTCCTCCTCGGTCACGGGGCGGCCGTCCAGCACCACCAGCAGGTCCACCGCCTCGTCCGCGGCCCGCAGTGCGGTGGCGACGGCGTGCGCCACCAGCCCGCCGAAGGACCAGCCGAACAGGTGGTAGGGGCCCGACGGCTGGATCTGCCGGATCTGCCGCACGTAGTCGTCGGCCATCTCTCCGACGCTCGCGGGCAGCCCGGTGGCTCCGTCCTCCCCGCCCAGCCCTCTGGCCTGGAGGGCGTACACGGGCCGGTCGGTGTCCAGGTGCTCCAGCAGCCGGAAGTAGCACCAGCCGAACCCGGTCCCCGGGTGCAGCAGGAACAGCGGCAGACCGGTGCCGTGCGGACGCAGCGGCAGCAGCGCGGCCGAACCGTCCGGGGTGCCGGCCTCGAGGCCCGCCCGGCGGGCCAGCGCGGCTGCCGTCGGATGCCGGAAGACGGCCTGGACCGGGAGCTCCGTACCGAGGAGCGGACGAAGCCGCCGGGCCAGCCGGATGGCGAGCATCGATGTGCCGCCCGCGCGGAAGAAGTCGTCGTCCACACCGATGCCGTCGGTGCCCAGCAGTTCCCGGAAGACCTCCAGGACCCCCTGTTCCAGGGCGGTGCCCGGAGCGCGGCCCCGGCCGGTGCGCGGCGCGGGCGGCGGCAGGGCACCCCGGTCGAGCTTGCCGTTGGCGGTGAGCGGGAAGCGGTCCACGACCACGATGTCCGAGGGCAGCATGTACGCAGGCAGCCGCTCCGCGAGGTGCTCGCGCAGACGGTCCGGCTGCGGGCCGCCCGGCGTCGCCCCGGCGCCCGCGGCCCCGCGCGCCGGGGTCACGTAGGCGACCAGCCGCTGCTCGCCGTTGTCGGAGCGCACCAGGGCGCAGGCGGAGCCGACCGCCGTCCCCGCGGCCAGCACGCTCTCCACCTCGCCGAGTTCCAGGCGCTGGCCGTGCAGTTTGACCTGGGTGTCCTCGCGCCCCAGATACTCCAGGGAGCCGTCCGCGCGCCAGCGGGCGACATCGCCGGTGCGGTACATACGGGAGCCGGGCGGACCGAACGGGTCCGCGACGAACCGGGATGCGGTCAGCGCTCCGCGGCCCAGGTAGCCCTTTGCCAGCTGGACGCCCGCGAGGTACAGCTCGCCCGGCAGACCCGGGGGACACGGCCGCAGCGTCTCGTCCAGGACGTAGGTCCGCGTGTTGTACACGGGCTTGCCGATCGGGACCGGGCCGCTCTCGCCCGCCCGGCACGGATGCCACGTCACGTCGACGGCGGCCTCGGTCGGCCCGTAGAGGTTCTCCAGGGCCGTGCCCGGCAGCAGCCGGTGGAAGGTGTCCGCGGTCTCCCGTGGGAGTGCCTCGCCACTGCAGAAGACGCGGCGCAGCCCGGCGCAGGACGCCGCCTCCGGTTCGGCGAGGAAGTGGTCCAGCATCGAGGGAACGAAGTGCGCGACGGTGACGCCGGTGCTCCGCACCGTGGCGATCAGGCATGCGGGGTCCCGTTGTTCGCCCGGCGCGGCCACCACCAGCACGGCGCCCTCCCGCAGGGGCCACAGCAGCTCCCACACGGACACGTCGAAGCCGCAGGAGGTCTTGTGCAGCACGCGGTCCGCGGCTGTGAGGGGGAAGGCGTCCTGCATCCAGCGCAGCCGGTTGTCGATGGCCGCGTGCGGCACGACGACGCCCTTCGGTAGCCCGGTGGAGCCGGAGGTGTAGATCACGTACGCGGGATCGCCGGGGCCGGCCCGCCGCCACGCTCCCGGCACCTCCGGCGGCGCGGGCAGCGGCTCGTCGACGAACACGGCGGGCGGCCCGCCGCCCGGCAGCGCGGCCCGGGTCGCGCGGTCGGTCAGCACGCAGGGCGACGCCGCGTCACGCATCATGTGGGCCAGGCGCTCCGCGGGGTGCTCGGGGTCCAGCGGGAGGTAGGCGCTCCCCGTCCTGAGCACGGCCAGCACCGCGACGACGAACTCGGCCGACCGCGGCAGTGCCAGTGCCACCACCGTGCCGGGCCCCGCCCCGAAGCGGTCGAGGTGAGCGGCCAGCCGGTCCGCCCGGTCGTGGAGTTCGGCGTAGGTGAGGGTGCGCGGACCGTCGACGACCGCCGGCGCGTCCGGGGTGCGGGCGGCCTGCGCCGCGAGCGCCTCGGGCAGGGCCGTCACCGGCAGAGCGCGCTCCGTCGCGTTCCACTCCGTCACCACCAGGCGGTACTCCGCATCGGTGAGCAGGCCGATCTCGCTCACCCGCAGCGACGGGTCCGCCGTGACCGCCTCCAGGACGGTGAGCAGCCGCGCCACGACCGATTCGGCGGTGGCGGCGTCGAAGAGGTCGCAGGAGTATTCCAGGTGGCCGTCGATGCCCTGCGGACCGCCTCGCAGATGCTCCACCAGCTGGAAGGTCAGGTCCGTCTTCGCGGTCGGCAGCGGGTCCAGCGGACGCACCGTCGCCCTCACCTCGCCGAAGTCCGGCTCTGCGGGCGCGTCGCTCTCGAAGCTCACCATCACCTGGAACAGCGGGTTGTGCGCGAGTGAGCGGACCGGGTTGACCGCCTCGACCACCAGGTCGAACGGCAGGTCCTGGTGGGCGAAGGCGTCCAGGTCGGCCTCCCGTACGCGCCGCAGCACCTCGGCGAAGTCCGGATCGCCCGAGAGATCGGTGCGCAGCACCACCGTGTTGACGAAGAAGCCGACGAGGTCGTCCAGCGTCTCCTCCACCCGCCCCGAGACGGCGGAGCCGACCGCGATGTCGGTGCCCGCCCCCAGCCGCGACAACAGCACGCACAGGGCGGCCTGCACCACCATGAACGAGGTGCACCGGTGCGTGCGGGCCAGCTCCGTCACCCCGTGGTGCAGCTTGGTGTCGCAGTGGAAGGGGACGGAGGCACCCCGGTGGCCGGCCACCGTCCGGCGGGGCCGGTCCACGGGCAGCGACAGCGGTCCGGACAGACCGGACAGGGTCCGGCTCCAGAAGGCGCTCTGCACGGCGTGCGTACTGCCGGGATCCTGCGGATCGCCCAGCAGTTCGCGCTGCCACAGGGTGAAGTCCGCGTACTGGACCGGTAGTTGCTCCCAGGGCGGTGCGACGCCTCGCTCGGCCCGGGACCGGTAGGCCGCGGACAGGTCGCGCAGCAGGGCGTCCACCGACCAGCCGTCGGCCGCGGTGTGGTGGACGACCATCAGCAGGACGTGGTCCTCGGGACCGGTCTCGAACAGGGTCGCACGCAGCGGGAGTTCGGCCTCGCAGATCGCGATCGGCACGGCGGCGGCCGCCGCCAGCTCCTCGTCCAGACGGTCGGGGCCGCACGCGACGACCGTCATCCCCGGATGGCCGGCAGCGGCGTCGAGGACATCCTGGTACGGCTCGTCGTCCGCCTCGCGGAAGACGGTCCGCAGCGGTTCGTGCCGCGCCACGACGTCGCCCAGCGCGCTCCGCAGCGCCGTGACGCGCAGCGGCCCGCGCAGCCGCAGGGCGAGGGGCAGAAGATACGTCGCCCCGGCTCCCTCGACTCGTTCGAGGAACCACAGCCGTCGTTGGGCGAAGGAGAGGGGCAGCACACTGGCCTCCTGATCAGCGGGGCGCATCAGAGACGTACGGGGCGTTCCACTGCGTGCTCGGCGTGCTCGGCGTGCTCGGGGGGTCGGACCGCGGACGGGCCCTCCAGGGCCGCGCGGCACCGCCGGACCAGCGCGGCCGTGCTGCCCGCCGGCTCCGCCGCCAGCCGGTGCGCCTCCTCGTCGAACCAGGTCAGCAGGGCGTCGAGCCGGTCGGCGGGCACCAGGGCGGGGTCGGCCCGCACCACGACCGGCATGTCGGGCCCGCCGAGCACCTTGACGTCGAACCGGGGGCCGATCTGGCGGTGGGGGCGGGTCCGTTCGACGCGGCCCGCCCGGACCGCGCCGGGGACCGGCGCGGACTGCGCGACGTCGTGGGCGAGGAAGTTGTAGAAGTTGTCGTACCCCGGCGCCCGGCCGCGGTCGCCGCGCACGAGGGCATCGACCGCGTCGATGTCGTACGAGCCGAAGCGGTACGCCTTGAGCGCGGTGCGCTGCACGCGGCGGACCCACTCGTCGAAGGTGCCGGCCGCGGTGCCGGTGTCGAGCACCATCGGCGCGTACTGGTTCATGGAGCTGACCACGGTGTGCCAGGGCGGGCCGAACCGGTTGCTGGACTGGAGCGTCATGACGACCCGCGCGCTCTCCTCCAGCACGGCGAGGGCCAGGGAGGTGAGGGCCAGCAGGACGTCGTGGGGTGCCAGCCCGCGTTCCCGGGCGACCACGGCCAGCGCGGCGCGGGCGCGGGGCGACCGCAGGACCGCCTCGATGCGTCCGGGGCTGCCACCCGCGTCGTCGGGCACCGGGAAGGCGTCCGGGGGCAGCGTGGCCAGCAGGTCCCGCCAGTGGCGCAGCACACCGTCACCGCGGGCCCGGCCGGCGGCGGACCGCTGCGCCAGCGCGAGCGCCCGGGGCTGCGGCGGCTCCTCCTCCAGCCAGCGGCTGCCCTCCGGACTGTCCCCGCCGGTCAGCGCCGTCAGTTCGGCGCGCAGCCGCCCCATCGAGAACCCGTCGGCGACGATGTGGTCGGTGGTGATCACCGCGTGCGTCGACCGTCCGCCGCTGGTCACCACGGCGAAGCGGTACGCGTGCTCCCGGGCGCGGTCGATGCGGTCTTGGGCCAGTTCCCGTCCTGCCGCAGCGGCCTCCTCGACGGTGGTCACCTGCCGTTCGACGTGGCCCACGACCGGGTCGCCGGCCGCGTCGTCCACCCGTTGCACCGGCCCGTCCGCGGTGTCCGTGAATCGCGTGCGCAGTGACTCGTGGCGCCTGCGGAGCGCACCGAAGGCGGACACGACCCGGTCCTCGCCGCAGCCGGGCGGCAGCTCGACCGCTCCGGTCAGGTACGTCTCCGGCCACCGGGAGTGCGGCCAGTCGGCCATCACCCGCCACACCGAGAGCTGACCGAACGTCAGGGGGACACTGTCCGCCGTCATGGTGTTCTCCGCTCTCTCACACATCGTCGAGGGACGCGTTCGCACGGCTGCCGCGCTCCAGGACCCGCAGCAGGTACAGGGCCAGACCCACCAGCACGGCCGCCTTGAGCAGTTCCCAGCCCAGCAGCCCCGGCACCCCTTCGGCCCCGGACAGCACCCGGCGGGCGGCTTCGATCCCCTGTGACATCGGCATCGCGTGCCCGAGGGCGGCGAGCCAGCCGGGCAGCCAGGAGAAGGGGATGTTCACGCCGCACAGCAGCATCATCGAGTAGAGCACCACGTTGGCCAGGAACGTCGCTTCCCGGGTGCGCAGCCCGATCGCCCCCACGACCAGTCCGCAGGCGCTGCACGACAGGGCGGTGACCACCAGGGTGAGGGCCAGCAGGGGCAGTGCGCCGGGGGCGATGTGCACCCATCCCAGCGCCGAGCCGAGGGCGAGCATGACCGCGGAGGTGAAGGCGCCGGTCAGGACGGCCGGCAGGACCCGGCCGCCGAACATCACGGCGCGGTTGGCCGGGGTGGCGAGCAGCGCCGTGAGCGTGCCGCCGTACCGCTCGCCCTGGATCGAGTGAGCGGGGGCGAACAGGCCGGCCATCGCGCAGGCGTGCAGCGCGTTGCCCACCACGTAGTAGTCGGACGGATAGGCGCCGAGGTAGCGGCCCAGGTGCACCGCCCAGATCAGCTGGACGACGGGTACGCCGATGACCGTCGGGATGAACGCCGAGGGCCGCAGCCAGCGGAACAGGGCGAGGTAGGAACGCCAGCCCGCCACGAAGAACAGCCGCCAGGTCACTGAAGAGCGAGCGTCCCACTGGAGCGTGCCAGCCATTCGAACCTCCTCTGCAGCAGCAGGGTGACGGCGAGATAGAAACAGGTGAGCAGGAGACACATGCCGATCGCCGTCAACGGGTCGCCGCCGCCCACCGCCGCCCCGGTGAGCGCCTTGACGCCCCAGGTGGGGGCCAGCAGGTACGACACGTTCTGCACCGGGTCCGGGAGCGAGGAGACGGGGACGAGCATGCCGCTGAGCATCCACACCGGGAACTCGAAGAAGTTGGCCAGCGACTGCGCCGTCGGATACAGGATGAAGGCGGAGGCCATCAGCAGGCCCAGCATGCCGAGCGCCACCACCGTCACCGGTACGGCGGTCAGGAAGAGCACCGGGTGCTCCAGGTGGAGCGGCATGTCGAACAGGAGCGCGCTCCAGAGGAGCGTGATGAGCAGTCCGTAGATCCCCAGCGACGACGTCGCCAGTGCGAAGGGCAGCGTCACCAGGAAGGTGGAGCGAGGACTGGCGACCAGGGGTTCCAGCAGCTGCATCAGCCGCAGCCGGGTGATGGCGTTGCCCGAACCCAGCAGCGTGGAGGACCACATGCCCATCAGTGCCGCACTCAGGGCCACCGCCATCGGGGGGTCCTGCTTGCCGGAGCCGCGGAACATGTAGAAGGCCATCGAGGCGAGGATCAGGGGAAGCAGGACGGCGAGGAACACGTACAGCCGGGTGCGGACGAGCTGGCGGAGTTCGTACCGCCACGCACGCGCCAGGAAGCCGGCGCTGGTCCGGAGCCGGGCCGGCCGCGCCGCCGTCACGGGCGCTCCTGCGAGATCAGGGAGACGTACGCGTCCTCCAGGGTCGGCTCGCGCTTGGAGACCTGGAGGACGGGCAGGCCACCGAGTCCGGCCAGGACCGCGGCCGTGACGTCGGTCTCCTGGCCGCTGTGCACGTCCAGGATCTGGCTGCCGTCGCGCTCGGCCAGGCCGACCGAGCGGACACCGGGAAGCGCGCGCAGCCGTGCCACGTCCCCGTCGCCGGCCCCGCTGACCTGGACGGTGAGGACGACCTGACCGTCCGTCTGCTTCTTCAGCGACTCCGGGGTCCCCTCGGCGATCTTGACCCCGTCGCGCATCACCGCGACCCGGTCGCAGAGTTCGTCGGCCTCGAACATGTAGTGCGTCGTCAGCAGGACACTCCGGCCGCCGCGCACCTGCTCGCGGATGAGCGCGCGCAACTCCCGGGCGCCGACCGGGTCGATGCCGTTGCTGGGCTCGTCCAGGATGACGACGTCCGGGTCGTGCAGCAGGCCGCGGGCGATGTGCAGCCGCTGCTTCATGCCGCGCGAGAACGACTCCACCCGCTTCCGTTCGTTTCCCAGCAGCCCCACCATGTCCAGCAGGTCACGGATCCTGGGCTTCTGCTCCCGGTAGGGGATTCCGTACAGGTCGGCGAAGAGCAGCAGATTGTCGACGGCTGACAGCCGCGCGTACAGGCCGGCGTCGCCGCCGAGGATGACACCTGTCACCCGCCGCGCGGCCTGGGCCTCGCGCACGACGTCGTGTCCGAGGATGCGCGCCTGCCCCGACGTGGGCAGCAGGACGGTCATCAGTATCTTCGCCGTGCTGGTTTTTCCCGCCCCATTCGGCCCGAGAAGACCTACCAGCTCGCCGCGCCCGACGTACAAAGAGAGTTTATCCAGGGCGTGTTTGACGCGTCCCTGTGGACCCTTGAAAGTGCGCGACAGTTCGTCTATCTGAATTGCGGGTGCAGTGCTTTCGCCCACTTTGCGGACACCTCGCCCCTCGGAACCGGATGACTCCCCCCAGAGCCCCGCCGCGCTGTGCGTTTGAGCTGTTCGAGGACTGACGGGATCGTAAGGCGTCCAACGCTCCAACATCAACGGCGCACATCGATGTCGGCCGGAAAGCGCCGCAGGGTATGTCCGTTATTGCGTTATTCTCTGGCCTTGGATGCCGCGGTATCGGCCGCTCGCGAGCACCTTACTGCCCGTTTTGGTGTCATTTTCTAGGGTATTCCACTGCGGAGGCCGAGAGGGCCGTAGAAGGAATCCGGTCAGTTGTTACCTTCTCTTGCTGTACGAAAGTTGAACGTCTACTGTTGGCGCGATCAAGAAATGTGGCGAAGTTCATTTCCGTCCACACGCACTTGAATTCTCTGCCGCTGCAGGCGGTTCCGTACGTGTGTTTGCGCCCGGTTCTTCAGCAATGTCGAAGGGTATTCACAATGCAGCGCACCAGTTTTCCGTCATTTCGATCCGTACTCACCGGCGCAAAGGACGGCGTGATCCGTGTGGCCGGCGCGCACAGCGCGCTGGGAGGGCTGCTGGCACAGGAAGCCGGATTTCAGGCGGTCTGGTCCTCCTCCTTGGAGGTGTCCTCGTCACGCGGCCTGCCGGACGCCAGTCTCCTGAGCATGTCCGAGTACCTCCAGGCGGCTGCCCATACGCAGAGCGCGCTCAACATCCCGGTCGTCACCGACTGCGACACGGGGTACGGGGGCATTCTCAACGCGGCCCACATGATCCACGAGTTCGAGGCGGCCGGCCTCACCGCCGTGTGCATCGAGGACAAGCTCTTCCCCAAGCGGAACAGCTTCGCCGCCGGCGGCCAGCACCTGGAGAGTGCCGAGGAGTTCGCCCGGAAGATCGCCACCGCGAAGCGGGCCCAGTCCACGCCGGACATGTTCGTCATCGCCCGCACCGAGGCCATGATCAGCGGCCTCGGCGTGGACGCCGCGCTGGAACGCTGCCGCCGGTACGCGGACGCCGGAGCGGATGCCGTCCTCGTGCACTCCAAGCAGAAGACCCGCGACCAGATCGTCGGATTCCTCGACGGGTGGGATTTCCGCTGCCCGGTCGTCATCGTGCCCACCACCTATCCGGACTGGCACATCGACGACATACAGAAGGCCGGCGTATCGGCCGTCATCTACGCGAATCACGGACTGCGTGCCACCGTCAGCGCGCTCCGCACCACCTATCGCTCGGTGTACGCGAACGGCGACACCACGGCGGTGGAGGACTCCATCGCATCCGTCCAGGACATCTTCGCCCTCCAGCGTTTCGACGCCTGGTGCGAGCTCGACGCATGAAACCGATCGCATCCCGGGGGACGGCCAGGCGATGAGAGGCCAAAATTGACCATAATCTCCGCAGCCGACGAACTGCTCGACACCGACATCTACCTCGACCTCGGCAACGTGGTCGGTATCGACGTGATGCTCAAGTGCGAAGGGTTCAACTTCGCGGGATCGGTCAAACTGCGTACCGCGGTCTCCATGGTCACCGAGGGCATCCGCAGCGGGGTCATCACGGACACCACCACCCTGGTGGAGTCGTCGTCGGGCAATCTCGGCGTGGCGCTCAGCGTCGTGGCGGCGGCCCGGTCGCTGCGCTTCGTCTGCGTCACCGACCCCAAGTGCAGCCCCACCACCATGAAGCTCATGAAAGCCCTCGGCAGCGAGGTGCAGGTGGTCGACGGCCCGGACCCGAGCGGCAGCTACCTCGCGGCACGCAAGCGCCGGGTGCGCGAACTCTGTGAGCGGCACGACGACTACGTCTGCCTCGACCAGTACGAGAACCCGGCGAACTGGCTGGCGCACTACGAGATCACCGCGCCGCTGATCGCCAAGCAGTTCCCGGACCTGGACGTTCTGTTCGTCGGCGCCGGCACCGGCGGGACCCTCGCCGGCTGCGCGCGGTTCTTCCGGGAGAACTTCCGGCATGTGCGGATCGTCGCGGTCGACAGCGTCGGCTCGGTCAACTTCGGGATGCCCTCGGGGCCCCGGTACATCCCCGGTCTGGGAGCCAGCGAGGCCATGCCCTTCGTCGTCGACGGGCTCGCCCACGAAGTGGTGCGTGTTCCCGAGACGGAGACGATCCGCATGTGCCGGCGGCTCGCCCGCAACGGTGTGCTCGCGGGCGGTTCCACCGGCACCGTGGTGAGCGGGGTGGAGCAATGGTTCGCCCGGCAGGAGGCCGGACGGCCGCTCACCGCCGTGGCGATCGCCCCCGACCTGGGTGACCGCTACCTGGACACGCTGTACGACGACGACTGGGTGGCGGCCACCTACAGCCTCACCGCATCAGACACCGACGAGGAGCCCCGGACGGGCCCGGCGACACCCGCCGGCCGGGCGGGCGAGGAGAGGCAGCGATGACGCAGGAAGCAGTGCCGAACACGACGAGCGGCCTCCCGATACCGCCGGAGGCGGCGGGGCTGCCGCCGTACGCCCGGCTGCTCCTGGTCCTGGCCCGGCTCGGTCCGGACGCCGGTCAGGTGGCACTCGCGCGTTCCCTCGCGGGCCGCGACGACCTGGACTGGGGTGCGTTCCTCGACGCGGCCGCCCGGCACAAGCTGCTCCCGCTGGTCGGCCGCCATGTGCACACGTACCGCCTGGGACGCCCGGCCGGGGACGCCAAGGGCTTTCCCTACCCCTGGCTCTTCGCTTCGGCCCACCTCGGCAACCGGCAGCGCAACCAGGCCCTCTCCGACGAGTTCGGCCTGGTGCTCAAGGAGCTGGGGGACGCGGGCGTCCCGTACGCGGTCCGCAAGGGCTTCTCGCTGGCCGAGGGGCTCTACCACGACGTCTCGGTCCGGCGGATCAGCGACCTCGACCTGCTCGTCGACCGGTCCGACGCCCCGCTCGCCCACGAGGTCCTGGTCCGCCTGGGCTACCTCCAGGGGAACCTCGCTGCCGACGGCGACCGGATCGAACCCTTCAAACGGGAGACCCAGCTCTTCTGGCGGCTGAACCTGAGCAACCAGCTGCCGTACCTCAAGGCGGGCAACCGGCCCGACGTGTCCGAGTACAACGTGGACCTCTGCCACGACATCTTCCAGCGCAAGTCCGGAAGCAGCGCGAGCGCCGCGGAACTGCTGCGGCGCCGGGTCCCGGTCGTCCTGTGCGGCACCCGCACCTGGGTCGCGGAACCGGTCGACGCGCTCCTCGACCTCTGCTCCCACCTGCACAAGGAAGCCACCAGCCTGCGGTTCATCGAAGACAGCGTGGACCTCCAGATCAGCAAGTTCCTCGACGTCAGCCTCTTCGCGGCGGGCTTCGGCGACAGCGAATGGGACGACTTCGCCGACCGCACCAAGCAATACGACGCCGCGGAGATCGCCTACTACGCCCTCCATCACACCGAACTCCTCTACCCCGGGTCGATTCCGGCCCGGGTGCTCGACTCCCTGCGGCCCGAGGACACCGGCTACCTCGACCAGTACGGCACTCTCGACGGGCAGACCGCCCGCTGGTCGCTGCCCTTCCTCGACCGGCTCTTCGACACCGGGCGCGGGCGGGACAGCGCGCCGTCCAACGTGCCGCACGCCTGAACCCGGGCGCCTTCCCGACCGCGGGCCCGGTCCCGGATTCCCGGCCGTCCCGGCCTCCCGTCCCTGAGGCCCTGACACCCCGAGGCCCTCCCGCGTACAGGCCCGCCCGTGCGGCCCGACAGGCCGCTCCCCTCCCGCACCCCGCGATCGCGGGCTCCAGAGAAAGGAACCGACCGTGGAGCCCTCCGCCCGCACGGCCCCACCGGATGCCGCGACCGGGATCCCACCGGCCATCGACGACGCGGGTGGCGCGGACCGCCGGGGGCCGGTGGCCACCCACCCGGGACCCCCCGCCGGGGCGCTCGAGGCCTCCGCGGTGGCCGATCTCTTCGTCCAGGCCGGCTTCGGGCCCTTCACCGGTGTGCCCTGCTCCTTCCTCGGGCCGCTCATCAGCGCCCTCGAAGCGGAGCACCCGGCCGCCTACCTGGCCGCGGCCAACGAAGGAGAGGCCGTGGCGATCGCGGCGGGCTCCCGGCTGACCGGCCGCCGCCCCGTCGTCATCCTCCAGAACTCGGGCCTCGGCAACGCGGTCAACCCGCTGACCTCGCTCTGCTACACGCTTCGTCTGCCCGTCCTGCTCCTGATCACCTGGCGGGGCGAGCCCGGGCACCAGGACGAGCCCCAGCACCAGCTGATGGGGGCCATTACCCCGGAACTGCTGACCTCGATGCGGATCAGCCACGAGGAGTTCCCCGCCACGGCCACCGAGGTGGGTCCGGCGCTCGCCAGGGCGATCCTCCACATGGACCGCACCGGCCTGCCGTACGCCTTCCTCGTGCACAAGGGCGCCCTCGCGCCGTACGCACGAACCCCGCGCGAAACCCCGGCCGCGGCGGCGATGCTCCGGGCGGAGGCGATCAGGACCGTCGTCGACACGGCGGCGCCGGACACCCTGGTGGTGGCGACCACCGGCAAGACCGCACGCGAACTGGAGCGTGACCGGGACCGCGCCGCCAACCTCTACGTGGTCGGCTCCATGGGGTGCGCGTCGAGCATCGGCCTCGGCGTGGCACTGGGCGCGCCCGAGCGGGACGTCGTCGTCCTCGACGGCGACGGCGCGGCCCTCATGCGGCTGGAGGCCATGGCGACCATCGGGCGGCAGGCTCCCGAACGCCTGCTCCACATCGTCCTCGACAACGAGAGTTACGAGTCGACAGGCGGACAGGCCACCTTCTCGGCGGACGTCGACTTCTGCGCGGTGGCCCTGGCCTGCGGCTACGCCACCGCGGCCGAGGTCGCCGACACCGCCGGCCTGCGCGCGGCGAGCGAGCGGGCGCGCGCGGCACCCGGTCCGCATCTCGTCCGCGCCCGCATCCGTCCGGGGTCCGACCCCTCTCTCGGCCGGCCCGCGCTCGCTCCGCCACAGGCCGCGGCCAGATTCGCGGCCACCGTCGCGGGCCCGGACCACGCCCGGTGACGCCCCCGTCCTCCGCCGACGGCGGCCGTGGCCCGGTCCCGCCCGTATCCAGGGAACACCAACTGACAGGAGAGGCCGTGCCCGAGACGACGCCGGACCAGGACCTGCGGGTCAAGCAGAACAAGCTCGACGCGCAGCTCCCGCAGGACAGCCCGCTGCGCCTCTATCTGGCGGAGAAGGACGAGACGGCCCGGGTGCGCAAGCCCCGGCCCGAATCCAGGCTCGTCCAGGTGCGGGAACCGCTGGGCCGCATCCCCCGCACCCTGCTGGTGATGCCGCCCATGTGCATGTACGAGGGCGCGGTCAAGCGCGTCGTCCCCCCGATCGGACTCTGCTACATCGCCGGGGCACTGGAGAAGGAGGGCATCGACGTCTCCGTCCTGGACTGCATCGTCGAGGGGATCGACGAGGAGGTGCCGGTCGGCAAGGGCGTCTGGAACATGGGGATGTCGGAGGACCGGTTCCGGGCCTACATCGCCGAGAACGAGTTCGACGTCGTCGGATTCACCATGATCTACTCCTCCGACCTCCAGAACCTCTACCGCTACGCCCAGCTCGTCAAGGAGGTCCGGCCCGAGACCACCGTGATCGCCGGCGGCCTGCACGCGAGCATCTACGCTCGCCGCTTCCTCCAGGACGCGGTGGCCGACGGCGCGCCCTTCATCGACTACGTCCTGCGCGGCGAGGGCGAGATCCGGCTCGGGGACTTCCTGCGCAACCTCGCCGACGGCCGCGTCGACCTGAGCGCCGACGGGCTGGCGGGCCGGCACGAGGGAAAGGTCTTCGCCAATCCGCAGTTCGCCCGGGTCACGGACCTGGACGCGCTGCCCTTCCCCGCCTACCACAAGGTGCCGGTGGAGAAGTACTTCGCCCACAACGTGCCGTTCTCGCCCTACCCGCGCGGCAAGCGCGTCCTGCCCCTCTACACCTCACGCGGCTGCCCCGTGGGGTGCACCTTCTGCGCCAGCACGAACTTCTCCAAGCAGTACATCGCGCGCTCCGTGGACAACGTGATCGCCGAGATCCAGCACTACAAGGACGCCTTCGGCGTGGACGAGGTCCAGTTCGCCGACGACAACCTCACCTTCGACCGCAAGCGTGCCACCGAACTGTTCGAGAAGATGGTGCCCTTGGGGCTGCCCTGGTGCACGCCCAACGGCATCATGGTGAACACCCTCAGCGCCCCGCTCGTGGACCGCATGGTCGATTCCGGCCTCTACCAGATCACCCTCTCGCTCGACAGCGGCAGCGCGGAGACGCTCAAGGAGCAGCACCGCAAGCCGGTCGACCTGACCAAGGTCCCCGACCTGATGGCCTACCTGTACGACCTGGGCGTGCTCATGCACGGCACCCTCGTCGTCGGCATGCCGGGGGAGACCGAGGAGCAGATCAAGGAGGGCTTCGCCTTCGTCGAGCAACTCCCCTTCCACTCGATCAACGTGTTCATCGCCGCCGCGATCCCCGGCTCCGAGCTGTTCGAGCAGGCTGTCAGCAACGGCGCGATCACCTACGAGGGGGCACTGCACATCGACACCGCCCGCTCCACACTCCGGCTCAGCAACATCGCGGCCGAGCGGCTGGAAGAGCTGGTCAGCGGCTTCCTCGAGCGCTACAACAAGGCGATCTACCAACGCGACCCGGAGGCGTGGGAGCGCAAGTACCGCGACCACAAGGACCGCATGTCGCGCATCTGCGTGGGCTCCGCCTCGGCCATCACCTCGACCATCATCAGCGCGGGCGCGACCGGGTGACCCCCGCCCACGGGGCACCTCCGCGCGGGGCGGTCCGCGCCCGTGCGGCACGCCCGCAACCGCACTGATCCGTACGCCGACCGCGTCCGGCCCGCCCGGGCCGCGCGAGGGAGTGGAGGAAACCGTCATGCTGGAAAGCGCAGTCGTCCTCGCGGCCGGGGAGAACCGGCGCATGGGCAACTCGTCGGCACCGAAGTCGTTGCTGCCGCTCGGCAGCGACGACTCCGCCGGGCCCACGTTCCTCAGCCGGCACCTGGGCCTGCTGCGCCGTGCAGGAGCCGAACGTGTCTTCCTCGTCGTCAGCCCGGCCAACCGCGCCGCGTTCGAGCCGTTCGCCGACGACGTTGTGGAACTCGTGGTGTGCGGCGACGGCCGCGAACGCACCGGATCCAGCGTCAGCATGCTGGCCGGTCTGCGGGCCCTGCTGGCCTGGAGGCCGCACGGCTGCCGCACCGTGATCAGCGACGCCGACATCGTGTACGAGCAGGCGCTGCTCGACCACGTGTCGGCCACCCGCGGATCGCGGCTGTTCACCATCGAACGGACCAACGGCGACACCGAGGAGGTCCGGGTCTACGGCAGGTCCCCGGCACAGCCGGTGCTCATCGGCAAGGGTCTCGCGAGCGGCATGACCAGCGGGCTGGAACTGCTCGGCGAAAGCCTCGGCCTCATCCTCCTCGACGCCGCCGAGACCATGTCGGTGACCGAGCTGACGCGCTGGGCCGTCGGAGACCCGCCACGACAGCGTCCGTACGGGTACGGCGGGCGCCTCTCGGAGCACGAGGAGATGTGGCAGTACCTCTTCACCCTCGGCCGGCTCCAGGTCTCCCAGGTCTCCAAGGACCTGCTGTTCTCCGAGTGCGACTTCCCGGAGGACCACGCGTACGTGCGTGAGGAGCTGTTTCCGGCGATCACGCGACGGGACCGGGGCGCCGTTGCCGCCCCCCGCTGACCGGAGACGGCACGAGCCGTGGCCGGCCGCGGTGCCGGGGGACCGGCAGCTCGCGGAACGGCGAACGACGGCCGGCCGCCTCCCGCGAGGGGCCGTCGGCCTCCCCGGGACACAGGGCCGGGGAGGGTTCTCGGACCCGGGCCCCGGGGTGCGGGCCCGTTCAGTGCGGGGGTGCCGCAGCCGCCTCACGCACGGCGGCGTCCCGGGCCTGGGAGTTCGCCTGCTGGAAGGCGTCCTTGTGCGCCGCGGCCCAGGCGTTGGACGCGGTGGTGCCGGCGGCCGAGTGACGGAAGGCGGGTGCGACATGACGGGCGAACAGATCGAGACTGCGGCGAACCCGCTCGGGGGTGGCCCAGTCCATCAGCGACAGCAGAAGGCAGCCGAACCCCTCGCTGCGCTCCTGGAGGACGCGGATGGCGGCGATGCAGTCCGCGGGGGAGCCGGCGATGATGCCACCCGCCTCGACGGTGTACTCGAACGCCTTGCGCGCGCCCACCCCACTGGTCGTCAGCGGCACACCCATGGTGCGCGCCCACAGGTGCTCCCGCTGGTACAGCCACCCCTCGTACAGCTCCTCCAGGGCCTGCTCGCGGCTGGTGGAGACGTGGACGGGCAGCAGCAGCCGCCAGTCGGCGCGGTCGGCCTTCCGCCCGGCGGAGGCCGCGGCGTCCTCGTAGTGCCGCCACTGTTCGCCGAGCCGGTCCAGGGCGAGTCCGTGCCCGGCGCGCGGCGCGCCCCAGGGCGGAGCCACGTACGACAGCGGGCTGACCCCGTGGGTTCCCGCGAGCCGCATACCGAAGGGAGACTGCGCGCTGGCCACCGCCACTTCCACACCCTGGGCGGCGAACGACCCCAACTGGATCCGGGCGTCGTGGAGTTCGAACCAGTCGCGGGTGGTGCTGACGACCTCACCGCGCAACAGGGGCAGGACCGCCTCCAGCGACTCGGCCGTCCTGCGCCGGGTGTCCGCCACCGGAATGCCCAGCATGTGCATGTCCGAGGGGACGGAGCCCGCTCCCACCCCCAGGATGAAGCGCCCCCGGGTGAGATGGTCCAGCTGTGCCGCCCGCTCGGCCGCCATGAAGGGATGGTGGTACGGCAGCGTCATCACACCGGTCGCGAAGACGATCCGGCGGGTACGTTCGGCGGCGGCTGCGATGAACAGCTCCGGACTGGTGATGGTGCCCCAGCCCGCCGAGTGGTGCTCACCCACCCAGAATTCGTCGAAATTGAGGTCGTCGGCCAGTTCCGCGAGAGCGATGTCCCGGCGGAGCAGGAGATTGGGGTCCTCCCCCGGAGGGTGCAGAGGAGATATGAAGCAACCGAACCGCATTCGGTCCACAGTCGGTCCTTTCCGGGTGCGTCGAAGGGGCTTCGTCCACCGGCGGGCTCTGCCGGGCCACCCTAGACGCCCCCCTTCGCAGGAAGCGAGAACATGTCTCACGTGGTGACGGCCAGGGCGCGTCCGGCCCCCGGGCCCGCGGCCGCCGCCGGCTGTCCCCTGGCCCCGCCGGGTGAGAACCGGCGGCTCTGCGGCGGATGACAGGACACCACCGGCTCCCCGCTCGCGGATCACGGCACGCCCGGGGCTGAACGGCGGGCCCGTACCTCCCGCGCCGGAGCGCGCGCCCGAACCCGGGGCGCGGAGCACCGTCCGTCCGCCCGTACCGTCACCGCGCGATGCCGGTGAGATGCGCGGGCGCACACCGACCCGCGGCGGAGTCCTGCCGCAGGGTGCGGCTCCGCCCAGGCCGTGGCACGGCCTTCGGGCGCCCTCAGCCGTGTCCGATCACCTATGACCTTCTCTGGAGGGGGAGTCGAGTGGACGCCTCACCGGCACATCGGCACGCATCCGGCCGCACCACCGCTGCCGGCCCGTCCGGCGCCCCGCCGACGACATCGCTCGTACACGCCTGCGGAGCGCCGGACCGCGCTACCGGCCCCGGACCGCACCACGCACCCGTCCCCTCGGACGGTGACGCCCGTACCGCGCTGCCCGGTGCCGTCCGGCGCGCCCCGGGGAGCCGCGCGGTCCGCTGCCCCGCCGCCCGGCTACCGGCAGGCCGGACCGTCCACGGCCGGGAGGGCGAGCGGGCGTGAGGACCATCGGCGCACGGGGGATCTCCCGGGAGTACGACTGGCTGGCCCCCATGGTGCTGTGGCCGCTGGCGCGGCGGATCATGCCGGTGGCCTCGGTACGGCCGCAGGGCGGCGGCACCCGACGGCTCGACGACGAGGCCGTGTTCGCCTGCATCCTCTACGTGCTCGTCAGTGAGTCGCCCTGGCGCGCGGTGCCGGACACCTTCGGCACTTCGTGGCAGACGGCGCACCGCCGCTTCCGGCAACTGTGCGAGGCGGGGATCTGGGAGCGGCTCGAACTCACCACCGACGTACCGGGGATGCCGCCCGCCCTGAGGTACTGGGCGGCGGCGGTCCGCCGGGCCGCCGCGGCACGCGACGGCTCCCGGCCGAACGCGCCCGGGCTCGCGGAGCACGGCGCCGCCCCGCCTCGGCCCGTGGCCCGAGGGCGGCACTCCGTCACCCACCCGGACGTCTCCGACGCCGGCATGAAGCGGAGAAGGGAGGCCCGGCCATGAGCGAGCCGACGCCGCGGGCCCGCGGCACTGTCAGGCGAGGCGCCACCCCGCCGGTGGACGCCGGCGCGAGCACCGGTTCCTGCACCGCGCGGACCGGGCCCGGCGGGGGAGGCGGACGCGATGACGCGGACGGCGGTCGTCACGGAAGGAGGACCCGGTGGTGAGAGCCTCGGAGAAGTTCGGCGTGCTGCTGCGGGAGTTGCGCGGCCGGATCGGGCTGACGCAGAAGGAACTGGCCGACCTGGCCGGACTGAGCGTCCGGGCGGTACGCGACCTCGAACGCGGACGGGTGAGCCGGCCCCGGAAGGAGACGGTCCGTCTGCTGGCCGACGCGCTGCGGCTGCGGGACGGCCGCCGCGCGGTCTTCCTCACGACGGCGGCGGCCCGGCTCACATGGGAGGAGCAGCCGACGCCGCACCTGCCCCGCGAAGGGGCCCCCGGGCGGACACGGATCACCGAGGGGCGGGAGGGGCCGGACACCGACGTCTACGCCCTGGCCGAACTGCTCATCACCGAGCGGCGCAGACTGGCGGCGGGCGAGGAGGCCGCGGACGACCGCGACGAGATCGTCTTCGTGGCGACCCGGTCCGCGGACTCCACGCTGGACTGGTCGGTGCTCTGGGCGGCCCGCCCCCGGTGAGGCCACCCCGCCGCCCGGCGGGGTACGCGCAGCCGGCCGGCGGGGTACGCGCAGCCGGCCGGCGGGGTACGCGCAGCCGGCCGGGCGGCGCCGCGGGCATGCCGACGCGCCGAGCGCCCCGTGGGCGCCCGCCGTCTCGCGCCACGACGGCCGGACCGTGGACCTCACCGTCAGACCAGGGCGGCTCCCAGCGTGCCGATGCGGGTGTCGGAGGCCGCCGTCACCGGTGTCGCGTCGCGACTGACGAGGAACTCAGGCCGGGTCGGCGCCTCGGGTACGTTGCCGACCGCGTTGTACGTGATGAGCAGCAGGGCCCGCCGGTCGGGGGAGCTGTTGTTGGTGGAGGAGTGCACGATGCTGGGATGGAAGGCGTGCACCTCGCCCGCGTCTCCCGTGATGAGCGCCGTACCGCGCTCCTGCGCGAGCTTCTCGACGGTCTCCTCCCGCACGGTGTACGCCAGGTCCGCCGACACGTGCCGGCGCCAGTCACCGCTCGTGTCGGCCGGGTCCGGCAGGTCCAGAAGGCCCCCGCGGTGCGAACCGGGGACAACCGTCAAGGGGCCGTTGCCCTCGTGTATCGGATCCAGGGCGATCGCCAGGTTGACGGCGTCGGGCCGCCGCATGCCGTCCTGCTGGTTCCAGAACGAGAAGTCCTGGTGCCAGGGCCAGGCGGCACCCTCGTGCGCCTGCTTGAGGTTGACCTTGAACTGATAGACGTAGACGGGCCCGCCGATCAGCGCTTGCGCCGCACCCACCAGCGCGGGGTGCCGCACCAGAGCGGCGCAGAGGTCGTCGAAGGCGTGGCAGCCGTGGATCGCGCGCACCGTGTCGCCGTCCTTCTCGTGGACCACCTCCGGGCGACGCGTCGCGCTGATGGCGTCGACCCGGTCGCGGACCCGCACCACGGTCGGCGCGTCGAGCCGGAAGGGCAGGCGGCACCAGCCGTCCGCCGCGTAGGCGGCCTTGAGCGCGAGGGGGTCGGTCCAACCGGTCGGGAACGTGCTGTCCATGGGGCTGACTCCTGGTTCACGTGGTCGTGGTCGAAGGTCGGGGGAGGCCGGGTCCCGGCACCGGGCGAGGGCCGAGGGGGGACGCACCGGGCGGCAGGCGAGCCCGGTGCGTGAGCGCCCTCACCCGGACCTACCGGGTGACTCCGGTACACGCCCCTCGGCGAGCAGCGTCTCGTGCACGGTCCGCAGGACGGCCCCGGCCGTGTCGTGCGGCACCCCCCGGGCCCGCAGCCGCAACGCCCACGCGCCCTTCCCGTCGTCCATGACGCGGAGGTAGAAGCGGGGACCCAACGTCAGGAAGGCGGGTTCGTAGGCCACACGGCCGTCCTCCTCCTCGGTCACCTCGAACGGTTCGAAGGAGCCCGGGTCGCCGGAGACGCCTTGGACGATGAGGTTGAACGACCAGACCTCGTCGTGCGAGGCGACGGCGGCCGGATGGCGCGCGCACAGCCGGGTGACCGCGTCGAGGTCGAAGACGCCGTTGCGGAACGCCTGGAGACTCTTCAGGCCCAGTCGCCGCGCCAGCTCCGCCACGGTGTCTCCGGCGGGCACGTCGACGTGGACCGGCACCCACTGGTTCATCGACGTGACGTGCCCGGTCCACGGGTTGCCGTGCCGGTTGGAGGAGACCATCCGCATCGGGATCGAGCGCACGCCCTGCACCTCGGCGACCGCCGTGGCGTATGCGGCGAGCAGCACGGCGAAGACCGAGACCCCGCCGTGCCCTGCCACGCGTTCCGCGGCCGCACGGGACCGGCGGGAGAGGAGCCGGGCCACGAAGACCTCCTCCGGCGGCGCGTTCCCGGACGGACGGGGCGGAGGCCCGCCCGCCACCGACGCGGCGAGCGTTTTCTCCCAGTGCCGCTCCGCCGACCGCAGCCGGGCCCGGAAACCCTCCGAGCGCTGCTCCCGGGCCATGGCGGTCAGCAGGTCCGGCTGCTGCACGGCGGCGGCCGGACCGGGCTCGCGCAACGCCGCCAGCAGGTCCTGCCACAGGATCTGCTTGGCGGACCCGTCGGCGACGATGTGGTGGTTGACCAGCGCGATGCGCTCGGCCAGACCGTCACGGGTCAGGACGACCGCGCGCCACGCGCACTCGGACCACAGACAGAACGGCCGCGCTGCCGAGGCGGCCAGCATCGTCCGCATCTCCGCCTCGTCCGTGCCGTCGGCCGCCAACACCTCGATCGAGGGGTCCACGTCGTCACGCACCGACTGGCGCGGCACCGCCGGGTCACCGAGGTCGTACACCGTACGCAGCGAGACGTGCCGGGCGCGCAGCGCGTGGAGTGCGGCCACCGCACGGGCGGGCGGCACCGGCTCCGGAAGTGTCCACAAGGTGCGCAGGTTCGACTCGTGCCACTGTGCGACGGGAAGGTCCTGCACCGCCCGCATCACGGACAACTGACCGAAGGTGAGCGGCCCCGACGTCTGCACCGACCATCGCCTCCCCGTACGCCGATACGCGTCCGTCGCGCCGGCGGCCCGCGTCCACCGCAGCGCCCGGCCGCCGAACGCCCGTCAAGCTATCGGCGCGCGTGCGGCGGAGGCGGCAGCCCCGGCGGCAGTTGCGCGCGGCGGGGGTGATTCCCCGAGCGGCGGACGGGCGCGTCATCTGCCTCCGAAGATGCCGCTCGACGCGGGTTCCCGCCGCTAGCGTCGTCGCCCATGGTGACGCTCACCCAACGGGATCACAGGAGCGGCGGTCCGCCGCGGCTCGGTGTCGTCGGAGCCGCGGGACGGCTCGGCAGCAGGGTGGTCCAGGAGTGCGACCGGCACGGCCTCGCCGTCGTGTGGACGGCCACGCGCACGTCCTGGCCCGCACGGCAGGACGGGGACGCCGCGCCCACCGTCGTCGTCGACGCGAGCCGCGGCGACGTCCTGCCACGCACCGCCGACTACTGCCGCTCCGTCGGCGCGGCCCTGCTGGTGTGCGCTTCCGACATCGGTCCGGCACAACGGCGGGCGGCGGCGGACCTGGCCGCCGAGGTACCCGTCGTCCTCGCGGCCAACCTGTCGATCGTCAACTGGCTCCAGCACCAGCTGGTCCGCACGGCGGCGGCACTCTCCACCCGCCTGCCCGAAGCCCCGGACACGAGCGTCCTGGAACGGCACACGACCGCCAAACGCGACCGCCCCAGCGCCACGGCGCGTTCCCTCGCCGGTGCCTGGCAGGCGGCCGGTGCGGGCCTCACCCACGAGATCGCCTCGTACCGGGCGGGCCTGCCCGTCAGCGAGCACCGGTTCGCCCTCGGCTTCGCCCACGAGACGCTGACGATCACCCACGACGTCCGCGACCTCGGACCGGCCGCTCTCGGCGCCCTCACCGCCGCCACCTGGATCCACCAGGGCGCCCCCCGGCTCTGGACGGGCACGGAACTCTTCGACGAGATCCTCCTCCCGGACAGCTCGGCGGGACCGCGCGGGAGTGGTTCCGCGCGGTGAGCGCCGTGTCCTGCCCACACCCCGTCCCGTGCGAACACAGCGGCCACCGGGCCGACGGAGGAGAACGTGACCATCCACAGGCACTTCGACTCGGCGGAGCAGGCCGAGCTGTTCACCCTGGTGACGAGGATCAGTGAGAAGGAGCTCGCCCCGGTCGCCGCCGACCACGAGGCGCGCGCCGAGTTCCCCCGCCACCTGGTGACCCGGCTCGGTGAACTCGGCGTCATCGGCCTGGCGTTCCCGGAGCGCTGGGGCGGAGGCGGCCAGTCCGTCGCGTTCTTCCTCCAGGTCGTGGAAGAGCTGGCGCGCGGCTGGCTTGCCGTAGCCGAGTCCGTGCACCTCCAGGCCCTCACCTGCCGGGGACTGGCCCGGCACGGCAAGGACGAGCTGCGCGACGCGTACCTGCCGGCCATGCTGGAGGGCAGGCTGCTGGGCGCGAACTGCATGTCGGAGGCGGAGGCCGGCTCCGACCTCGGGGCCATGACCACCGCCGCGAGTCCCGTCGACGGCGGCTACCAGATCTCCGGACTCAAGACCTGGGTCAGCCATGCCGGGTCCGCGGACGTCTACCTGGTGTACTGCCGCACGGGCGCGGCCGGACCCGGCGGCATCTCCTGCTTCCTCGTCGAAGCGGCCCAGGAGGGCGTCCAGGTCCACCCCCCGTTCGCCAAGATGGGCGTCTGCGCCCTGCCCACCGCCCCCGTCGCCTTCGACGGCGTGCGCGTCCCGGCATCGCGGATGGTCGGCGGACGCAACCGTGGCATGCTCGTGGCCGCCTCGGTCTTCGACCACGGACGCCTGGGCATCGCGGCCTGTGCCGTCGGCCTTGCGCAGGCCGCCCTCGACCACGCGAGCGACTACGCCAAGCAGCGCGAGCAGTTCGGCAGCCCCATCGCCTCCTTCCAGGGCGTCGCCTTCCTGCTCGCCGACATGGCCACCCAGATCGCCGCGGCCCGCGCCCTGCTGCTCACCACCGCACGGCTGATGGACGAGGGCCGGCCGGTCTCCGCCGAGGCCGCCAAGTGCAAACTCTTCGCCACCGACACCGCCATGCGCGTCACGACGGACGCCGTGCAGATCCTCGGCGGCTCCGGATATGTGCGGGACCACCCCACGGAGCGCTGGATGCGGGAGGCGAAGCTCCTCCAGATCATCGAGGGCACCAACCAGATCCAGCGCGCGACCATCGCCCAGAGCCTCTGATGCCCGGCACACCCCGCCCCCGCCACGAAGGAACGGCCGCATGAACGAGCTGCTCCCGTACGAAGCGCGCTTCTCGGGCCAGGCGTCCGACGCTCCCGCCACCTGGGGCCAACAGGCCTTCCGGGACGGCCTGTCGCGCTACGCCGACGCCGGCTGGAACCGTAACGTCGCCGTGGTGGCCCCCCTGCCGGACGGCACCTCCCTGCCCGGCGCCCTGGAGCTGCTGGCCCGTATCACCTCCCGCCACGAAGGCCTGCGCACCGAGGTGTACGAAAGCCCCGACGGTCTTCGGCAGCGGGTGAGCGGAGCGGGAACTCTGGCGGTCGGCCGGATCGACGGGGCGGAACCCGCCGACGCCGCCCGTGAGGCCGCAAGGCTGCGTGCCCTGCCCCTGGGCACCGGTGGCCTCCCGCCGTTCGCCGCCTCCGTCGCCGAGACGGCCGGCCGCCCCCGCGCTCTCGTCCTGGCCTTCTCCCACCTGGTCGTCGACGCGTCCAGCGTCCGGACCGTCCTGGACGGACTGGCCCGGCCCGCCTCGGAGCCGGCGCCCCAGCCCCGCGAACAGGCGGCCCGTGAAGCGGGGGAACTGGCCCGCACCGGACAACGCGCCGCCGCCACCTGGGCCAGGGAAGCGGGGGACACCGCCTTCCCGTTCGCGGTTCCGCGCACCGGAGCGGTCCGGAGCCACGTCGTGCAGACGGCGCTCACCTCGGCCCCGGCGGCGGTCCGGCTGAAGGAGATGTCCGCCGGACTCGGCGCCGACGCCTCCGCCGTCCTGCTGGCAGCCACCGCCGTCGCGCTCGCCGCGCCGCTCGCGCTGGACCGCCTGCCGTTGCAGGTGGTGACCTCCAACCGGCACCGGGCCCACGCCCGCGACTACGTGGGCGTACTCGCCCAGTTCGGCCCTCTCACCGCACGGCTCGATCCCGACAGCAGCTTCGACGACACCGTGCGGCACCTCGCGCGCCGCGCCATGAGCGCCTACAACAGCGCCCTGTGGGCGCCCGCCGGCCTGGCACAGGCGCTGACCGCCACCGGACGGTCGCTGGACGAGGTGCTCGGCACCACCTACACCTTCAACGACATCCGGGCGGCCGACTTCCCCCCGGTCCTCGACCATCCGGCCGTGCCGGACCCGGGCCGTGACCACTGCCTGCACGACCTGCCCCACTGGCCCTACCAGGGCGGACGCTGCGCGATCGCCGTGGTGGGCGGAGCGCGCGTGCTGCAGTTCGCGCTGCGCGCCGACACCCGGTACGTGTCACCGGAGCTCACGGCCCGGCTGCTGCCGGGCATCGACGCCGTGCTACGCCGGGCGCACGACAAGGGCGGATCGATCCGGATCGGCGCGCTGGGGGAGGGGCTGTGACGGACACGGCACCGCCGCCCCCGGTCAGGAACGCACCGTCACCCCGCCGGGCGCGCCGTATCTGCCCCCGCATCTGCCGCCGCCCCGTGCGACAGGTGACTACGTTGGCAGCCGTGAACCGCACGCGGCGGCGAGGGGACACGTGGTGACCACACGGGAACGGGTGCCCCGAGGCACCGGCCCGCGCCCCTCCGGCCGGGCGGACGACACGTTCGGCGCCGACTGGCTGAGGATGATCACCCTCGATCCGGCGCCGCAGGAACGCCTGGCCCCCTTGCGGGACGCCCGCGCGGCACGCGTCCTCGGACTCGTGCGGGACGCCCTGTGCGGCCCCGGCGACGACGGAGGACGCACCGTCCCCTCAGCGGGAGCCCTCTACCCCTACGACGTCGTGGTCGTGGGCGGGTCCGGCCCGGAACCCCGGCTCCTCAAGGCCGACCTCGGCCGCGACGGCTGCACGGAGCTCCCCCTGCCCGTGCCCGCGGCCCGCGCATTGAGGGCCGCGCTCGACGAGGGCTGCGACATCGACGGCGCCGACCACATCGTGATGCTCGCCCGGCCCTGGCTGTCCATGCGCAAGTACGGCCCCCGCGGGCACCTCTACACCCAGCTCGACGCCGGGCACGCCGCCACCAGCCTGCTGGGCACGGCGCTCGGGCAGGGACCCGCCGTGCTCCGCCTGCGAGTCCCGCGACGCCGGATCAGCGCCCTTCTGGATCCCCTGCTGCCCTACCGGGAGGTGCACTCCGTGGTGTCCGTCGGGCCGGCCCGACGGGACCACGCGACGCAGGACACCACCGTGAACCTCGCACCACCGCCGAGACGCGACGCATCCGCCTCGATGGAGCGGTTCTGTTGGTCGCAGATACCCGGGGCCCTGCGAAGCGGAGGCGACCTGCCCCTGCCCGTCACCTGCGCCCCCGTGGTGGCGGTCGGCGACGGACCCGGCGGCCTGGGCCGGATCGGGCGCCACGAATGGCGGCTGCTGACCCGGCTGCGCCACTCGTGCAAGCGGTTCGAGCGGCAGGAGCAGCCTGCCGACGCGGTCGCCGCAGCCGTCGAGGCCCTGCTCACCGCCCTCCCCACCGACCTGCCCGACGCGGCCGGCGGGCGGCAGGGAGGTGTCGGGGTCAGCGTCCTGACCGGGCCTGGGCCGATCGCCGACGCCTGCGCCCGGCGCCTGCCGGGCGGCGACGTACGGTTCACCGTCGGCGACACGATCGACGACCCGGCCGTGATCACCCGGCTCTGCCGCGGCCAGCGGCACATCGCGGGGGCGCAGGCCCTCGTCGCGTTCCACCTGCGCACCGGCCGGCTGCTGAGCGCCGGGCGGCCGCAGGAGGTCCGTGACGCCCTCTTCCGTGCCTCGGCCGCCGCTCACCTGATCTATCTGGGCGCTGCCCGCAACGACGTCGCGGTGACGGCGATCGGCGGGTTCGACGCCGGCGCGCTGCGGACCGTGGCAGCCCTCGGGGACGACGAGGAAGTGGTCTACCTCATGGCGCTGGGTGCCGCTGCGGGGACCGGGAACAAGATCGACCGATTGGCGGTCGCGCATGCGCACGGAGAATGAGCCCGCTCGGCACGGTACCCAGGGGAGGCGGACCACCTGATGCGGTTGCTGAACGACGTCCTCACCGAACTCACGGCCCAGCACGCCGACGCCCCCGCGGTCGGCGACGCGGGCGGAGTCCTCACCTACCGCGAACTCCACGACGCAGCGGCCGACTTCGGCACGGCGGCCGACACGTGGTGGCGCTCGGGCATCCCCCGCGGCCCGGGGGCGCCGGCCGACGGCAGGGTCCGGGCAGGCATCCACGCGGCCAACTCCGTCGCCTACGTGGTGGCTTACGCCGGCCTGCTGCGAGCGGGCATGGTGCCCCTGCTCCTCGACCCGGCCCTCGGCGCGGCTGAACTGGCCGTCATCGCCGCCGACTGCGGCATCGACCTGTTCGTCAGCGACCGTCCGCTGCCGGCCGGACTGCCCGCCACCGCCACCACGCGGATCGGCGACATGCGGCTGACCGCCCTGCCCGCCGTCCCCGACCGCCCTGCCCTGCTCGACACCACGGAGGTCTGCCGCTTCACCTCCGGCTCCACCGGCTCCCCCCGCTGCATCGAGTTCTCCGGCAGCGCGGTACTGGCGGCCGCCCGCGCCTGGCGGGAGGCCACCGAGATGGGCGAGGGGGAGCGGGTGCTGTGCTTCGCCGGACTCTTCAACGGCCTGGCCTTCAACACCTCGCTGCTGGCCTCCTTCCTCGCGGGCGCGGCGCTGTGGGTGCCGTCGGGACTCCCCAGCTCCGGGCATGTCGCACGCTTCCTGCGGCAGGTCGAACCCACCCGCCTGACCGGCTTCCCCGCCCTGTACGAGTCGTTGCTGCGCCGCGAACAGCCCGTCCCCGAACTGGCCGGGCTGCGCTCCGCGCTCTCCTCCGCGGCGCCGCTCTCCCCCGGGACCGCGGCGGAACTGCGCCGGCGCCACGGCCTGGCCGTCAACGACTACTACGGGGTGGCCGAGGCGGGACCCCTCACCTACGACCCCGCTCCCGCCCCAGGACGCGGCCTGGGATACCCGCTGCCCGGGGTCGAGTTCGCGTTCGGCGCTCCCGACCACGGCGCCACGGCGGTCCGTGACCACGGCGCCCCGGCGGTCCGCGACCCCGGCGCCCCGGCGGTCGATGACCACGGCGCCACGGCGCTCCGGGTCCGCAGCGGGTCGATGGGGTCGCGCTACCTCAACGCGCCAGGCCTGCTGGAGAGCCGTCTGGACGCGGACGGCTTCTACCTGACCGGGGACGAGGGCCTGATCGAGGAGGGCCGGCTGGTGCTGCGCGGCCGGGCGGCCAAGGGCATCAACATCGGCGGCCGGAAGATCGACCCGGCCGAGGTCCAGCAGGCCCTCGGCCGCTGCGGGGCGTCCGACGCCCTGGTGCTGGCGACGGTCAAGAAGAACGGGGACCCGATGCTGGCAGCGCTGGTCACCGGCACCGCCGACGTCACCGAGGAGGAGCTGCGGGCCCGCTGCCTCGGCCTGCTCGCGCCGTACAAGGTGCCCGAACGGATCTTCGCCGTGCCCAGGATGCCGCGCGGCGGTGCTGGAAAACCGCGACTGGGCGCCGCCGAGGCACTCCTCAGCGACCTGCTGCGCGCACCCCGTGACGAGCCCTCGGCAGGGAGGGCTCCCGCACCCGCCGAGCCATCCTGAGCCCGGAGCCCCCCCCCGGCACCGGGCCGGCCCCGGCCGCCGCACCCCGACCACCGCCCCGACCACCTGTAGGAGATCCGATGCCCCCTTCCCCGCACCTTCTCCGGCGCATCGCCGAACTCGTCGCCGAGGCCAGCGAGGGCGCGGTGAGTCAGGAGACGGCCCTCGCGGACGGCCGCACCCTCACCGAGCTGGGCCTGACTTCGCTGTCCTACCTGCGGCTGATCGACGCCCTGGAGAACGAGTTCGGCGTCTACATCGACCTGGAGGAGGACACCGCGTTCCTCGGATCGGTCGGCGGCCTGGTCCAGTACCTCGACGGGCAGGGCGTGACCGCCCAGGGCAGCCGATGACCGTACGGCTCGACGAAGCCCGGCTGCCGCCCGTCGCCCTCGGACTGCGTGTCCAGGTGGCACTCGCCTCCCGCTCGCTGTCACTCGGCGGACACGACGACTTCAACCAGGGGCAGGTCTCGGCACGCGTCCCCGGCGCCGACTACATGCTCATCAAGGGGGCCCTCAAGGGCTTCGACGAATGCACCCCCGAGGACGTGGTCGTCGCACCGCTGGACCCCGATGCCCCCGCCCCGCCGCTGGCACCGCCCGAACTCCCCCTGCACCAGGCGGTCTACGCGGCACGCCCGGACGTGCACGGCGTGGTCCACAGCCACGCCCCGCACACCCTGGTCTTCGGAGCGACCGACCTGCCGCTGCGCCCGGTCTCCCACGAGGGCGCCTACTTCGAGCAGCGCATCGGCCGGTTCACGATGACCAGCAACACCATCCTCGACATGGCGACCGCGCGGGGCGTCGCCGACGCACTCGGCGGCGACCCGGCCGTCCTGCTGCGTAACCACGGCGGCGTCGTCGTCGGCAGATCCGTCCGGCACGCCACCGTGCACGCCCACACCCTGGAGCGTGCCTGCCGGCTCCAGCTGATGGCGGAACGGGTGCCGGGCGGCTACCACACGTCGACCCCGGCCGATGTGCTGGCGAAACGCGAATTCATCTACGGAGACCTCGCGGTGCGTTCCTACTGGGACCATTGCGTCGGCCGGGTGCGGCGCACCTGGCCGGAATCGGCGGACTGGGGCCGTCGCCGACCGTCCGCCGCGCCACAGCCCTGACCGCACACCGACGGGAGAACCAGGTCCGGTGGACCGCGAAACCATGCCGCAGGACCCTTCGGCAGGCACCGTGAAGGACCCGTCCGCGCGGGCTGCCGCCGCCGGACGGCGCAACCTCACTCTGCTGACGACCTGCCAGTTCCTCTACTACATGGGGATGGGGATCGACCTCACCCTCACCGCGGTGGTGGGTCTGCGGCTGGCACCGACCCCGGTGCTCGCCACTCTGCCGATCACCCTCATGGGCGCGGCCGCCATGATCGCCAACTTCTCCGCCGGGCTGCTCAGCGACCGGTTCGGCCACCGCAGGGTGGCGGCCGGAGGCGCGGCCACCGCGGTGGCCGGCGGACTGGTGTCCATGGCGGGGATCCGCTCCGGAGATTTCTCCGTGCTCTGCCTGGGCACCGCTCTGGTGGGTCTGTACAAGGCCACCGGAGGCTATTTCCGCTACCTCGCCGCTGATTCGGTCCCCCGGGAGAGCCGGGAGCGGGCGGTCTCCGTCCTGCTGTGCGGCGGGGTGCTGGCGGCCTTCCTCGGACCATGGGCGGCGACAGCCTGTGCCGGACTGCTGGACACCGAGTACGCGGGGTCCTATCTGCTGGTCTCCGTGCTCGCCGCTGCCGTGATCCCGCCCGTGCTCGCGGTCCGGACCGGACCGGCGGAAGAGGAGCAGCAGCCCCCGCCCCCGCCCGTGCGCATCCGGGCCGCGGCGCGCACCCTCCAGTTCCGCACCGCCTTCGCCACCCTCACCGTGGGAGGCTGCGTGATGACCCTGCTCATGTCCGCGGGCCCGCTGGGCAGCCGGCACGCGGGCCACTCGGACAGCGTGGGGGCCTTCGTCATCCAGGCCCACATGGTGGGCATGTTCGCGCCCTCCCTCTTCAGCGGCTGGCTCAACACCGCCCTGGGCCCACGCCGCAATGCCGTTCTCGGCGCGGCCCTGCTGGCGACCGGGGCGCTGGTGGGCGCGGTCCACACCGGCGTCGCCGCGTTCGTCGTCGCGCTGAGCCTGATCGGTGTGGGATGGAACTTCCTGTACGTGGCGGGCAGCACCTTCGTCGTGCGCTGCTATCCGCCCCACGCGGGCGGTCGCGTCCAGGCCGCGGTGGAGGGCGGCACCGGAGTCTTCCTCACCGCCTCCTCCTTCGTCTCCGGGTACCTGTTCACCACCCTGGGCTGGCAGATCCTCAGCACGTTGGCCGCCCTGCCCCCGCTCCTGCTGTGCCTGTGGCTGTCGACCGCGCCACGCGGCGCAGGACCCGGGGAGAAGACCGACTGAGCGCAGTCGGACGGTCCCGCGCGACCCCCGCTCCGCGCGATCATGTTGCAGACACGGACGGGGCGCAGCGGCGAGGCCGAGCTTCAGCCGTGCGGACCGGCCGGCACGGGGGACACCCGAGGGGGAGCACGACGAGAGCGCCCCGGTCGTCGACGGGAAGGCGGCGGTCCTTGCTCTGGCCGAAAGGCTCACCGGCATACGCGTCACCGAATTCCTCCTCCAGGACGCGACGTACGAACTGGGCCTCGTCCCCGAACAGCCTGCCGGGGAATGGACCGGCCTGGTCATCGACATCACCGACGCCCACGGGAGCCGTCTGTACAAGGAGTGGACCTACGAGGAGATCGCGGCGGCATCGGACCGCGCACGCGCGGAGGCGAACGCACCGGTCGTGATCACCTGCAACGAGCCTCCGGGCACGGACCGTTCGGCACGTGAGACGGGGGAGTAGCGAACGGACGCGTGGCCCCGGCGGCCCTCGCCGCCCTCCGCAGGACAGCCGGTTTGCGCCACACCGGCAAGGGCCGCACGCCGCGCCCGGGCAGACCCGGCGCAACTCTGAACGCTGCGGCTCACGGCGCGGTCCGGGCTTCGCCGCTGAGGGCAGGACCGCGCTACTGCGCGGAGGAGGCGAGGGTGGCCGCGGCCGCCCGGAGCGCCTTGTGGTGGCACGTCTCGTAGAACGCCCGTGCTCCGGTGGTCAGTCGCGTGCTGTCGGGGAAGGCCGCCTCGAACGGCAGGCCGTCCGCGCGCACGGCGTCCGCGTGCCGTCCGGTGAGGCCCGACAGATGACGGAGGTTGCGGTCGAGCAGAGCCGGGTCCGTCGTGCCGCCGTGGCTGGGGAGCACATGGTCCGGTTCGAGGGAGCGCAGGAGGTCAAGCGAGGCGGTGAGCTGCTTCAGCGAGACGGCGTCGCCCTCCCAGAGCTCGGGAAGCGGGTCCTCCGCGGTGTCCCCGGCCAGGCACACGCGCAGTTCCGGAATCCAGACGGCGATGTGGTCCGGGGTGTGGCCGGGAGTGTGCAGCAGCTCCAGCGTCAGGTCCCCGCCGTCCAGGGACAGCGACGTGTCGAAGGTGACGGTCGGGGCTATGAGACGCACTTGTGCGAACCGGTCGTCGGACGCGCGCTTCGCGCGCAGCGTGTCCTGCGCCCTGGCCGAACGGACGCGGGTCGTGGCCGACCGGTGACCGATGACCGGTGCCCGCCCCTCGACAGCCGCGTTGCCCCACACGTGGTCCCAGTCGGCGTGCGTATTGATGACGAGGAGCGGGCGCCCGGCGGTCTCGTCCGCGATCAGATCCAGCGCCTGCTCGCACAGCTCCGGTGTGCTGAGCGTGTCGACCAGAGCGACGAACCGTTCCGTGCGTACGACGAAACCGTCGACCTCGTCCGGTACGCGCAGCGCGAAGATCCGGGAATCCAGGCCGGGGTGGAGGTGCTTGTGGACCCCCGGGCGGGCCGGTGAGGTCATCCCGGGGCGCCGATGCGGTGGGCGCGCACCGTGTCCAGGTGGCCCTTGAGGTAGCGCATGAAGGGCGTGCCGCCGGTGCCGACCTCGTTGGAGTTGGCCGAGGACCGCTGCGCCTGCCGCTGCACGTACGTCGCCGCGTACCGCAGGTGCAGATCGCGGAAGTCCGCCATGGCCGTGACGCACGCGTCGTAGGCGGCGACCGCCCCGGCCGGACGGTGGTGCAGCAGAAAACCCCGCAGGTCGACCCGGGGGCCCACCTTCTCGATGAACGCCCGGTGCCCCGGCGGGATGTACGTGCGCAGCGCGTGCATGTACGCGGCGAGCGGGTCGTCCTCGCCGGACAGACCGAGGACCTCGTCCAGGAAGGGAATGATCGCGCTCTGCGCGCCGGTCTCCCCGCCGAACTGCTGCGGTCTGCCGCCGTAGGCGGCCACCCCCTCGTAGACGACTCCCTCCGGCAGCGCCGGATTGTTCTTCCAGCCGAAGAGATAACTCCGTACACGGTGGTAATAGATGTGCGGGTCGCACCGCTCCGGCATCCGCGCGAGCGTGCCGCTCATCACCGAGAGCCCCGCAGCCATCTCGCCCAGCGCGTGGACGAGCCCGTCGTCATCGCCGTCGAGGACGGCGTCCTGCGCGGCGATCGCGGCGCACAGCACAGGTGCGGCCGCCGCCTCGATCGCCACATGGACGAGGACGAACCAGTCGTCGTCCATCCCCCCGAGGAAGCCCTGGAGCCGGTGGATGTTGCCGAGTTCGATCGCGGGGTCGTCGGAGAGACGGCCCCAGTTGTGCAACTGCTGCGTGGCGTAGGACAGAACCGGCGGCCGGCCGAGCAGGCCGGCCGCCTTGTGCCAGGGCACCGCGATGTTCGCCGGACAGACATTGGCCGGTACATCGCCGCCGAAGATGTATGCGTGTCCGAAGTAGGACAGCAGGAGCATCGCCCTTTCGCGTTCTGCCTGTTCGGTCAGCGCACCGGGATCGAGCGGAGCGACGCTGCTCAGCAGTTCCCGGGCACGGCCCGCGGCGAGGTGCTTGGGCAGCACCGCGCCGATCTCGTCCCATTCGGCGAAGCGGCCGGGCAACTGTGTCAACGGTGCGACGTCGGGCAGAAAGCCGTTGCTCTCGCTGACCCCGTACTCCGCCGGCGACACACTGCTGGTCATCCCGTGACCCCACCTTCCAGGACCGGCGCCTCCACGGCTCGGTACGCCGTCGCTTCGCAGCGCCGAGCGTTGAAGCTACCCTCGGCGCGGACCTCGTCCAATGGCCAATAGGAGGAGAACCGAAGATGCCACCTGTGGAAGAGCCGGAGCACAGGGCAAGGGCCAAACCCCATCTGGCCCTGCCGGTCGCGCTCGATCGTGAGGACGGCAGGCCCCTGGTGGTACAGCTCGTCGAGACACTGCGTGAAGCCGTGCTTTCGGGACTGTTGCCGCCCGGTGAACGGCTCCCGTCGACCCGTACGCTCGCGCAGGACCTCACCGTCTCCCGCACGGTGACCGCCGAGGCGTACGTCCGTCTGGAGGCCGAGGGCTTCCTGGAGAGCCGCTCCGGCTCCGGCACCTACGTCGCACCGCTCAACGAGGCGGCCAGGCAGATGGTCGCGGCTCCCGCCCTCCCCGCCGTGTCCGACCGTACGGCGTCGGCGGCGCGCCCCGCGCTCAGTCTGCGCACCGGCGGAACCGGACCGGTGCAGGAGGGCACCGACGGATGGGCCCAGGCCTGGCGGGCGACGGCCCGCACGACGGCCCCCACCTGCTACCAGGAGTCGGCGGGGCTGCCCGGACTGCGCGCCGAGATCGCGGCCTACCTGGCCCGGGCCCGCGGCCTGGTCTGCGCCCCGGACGACATCGTGGTGACCAGCGGCACGACGCAGTCCATGGACCTGGTGCTCCGCACCCTTCTGCGCCCGGGTGACACCGTCGCCTGCGAGGACCCGGGCCATCCGGTGGTCCGTTCCCTGATCCGGACGCACGGTCTCGACGCGGTGCCGGTGCCGGTCGACGACGACGGCGCCCGGGTCGACGTGCTCGCGGGCATCGACCCGGCGCCCCGGCTGATGCACGTGACACCCTCCCACCAGTTCCCGCTCGGCTCGCGGATGAGCGTCGGCAGGCGGCTCGACCTCGTCATGTGGGCGCGGGAGCACCACTCCTGGATCCTGGAGGACGACTACGACAGCGAGTACCGCTACAACGGCCCGCCGCTTCCGGCGCTGGCCGGCCTCGACCGGGACCGGGTCATCTACCTCGGCACCCTCTCGAAGGTCCTCACCCCGGCGCTGCGCTGCGGATACCTGGTGGCCCCGGGAGAACTTCCCGGCCGCATAGCGGAGTTGAAGGACATCGTGGACGGTCCGGTCAGCTGGCCCGTGCAGCACACCGTGCTGCGGATGCTCTCATCCGGCGCGCTGGAGCGACGTATCCGCCGGACCCGGCTGCACTATGCACGGGCCAGGAGCGTGCTGCGGGAGGCGCTGGAGCCCGTCTCCGACGTGGTGACGCTGACCGGTCTGGAGGCCGGACTGCACGCCGTGCTGCTGCTGGAAGGCGGCATCAGCGGGGTACGCGTGGCACATCGGGCCGCCGAACTCGGGGTGGAAGTCGCTCCGTTGTCCGCGTTCCAGCAGGGCCCGTGCCTCACCGAAGGGCTCGTCGTCGGGTATGCCGGCCTCTCCCCGGCGGACCTCGCCGAAGCGGCCTCACGTCTGACCCGGGCGATCGCCGAACACCGCCCGTAGCCCGGTGGTGTCCGTGTGCGGACTTGTCCGCACACGGACACGGAGAGTGTTGGACTGGACCGATCGGGGTCCTCCAGACTTCCGGGCAGGGGAGTCCTCTCGTATACGAGGGCGGGGTCCCGTGCCGGGCACCGTCCGCACGGGAGCGGGAGACGCCCCTGCCCATCGCGGACCGACAGGGGCGCGCCGCCGTCGCTCTTCGCCTCTGCCGCGGGCCCTCACGGCCGTACGGAGCGGTCCGCGCCAGCGCTTCAGACCTCTTCACGACAAGGATCGTCACCGTGCCGAAATTGACCGTGCCCACGGCTCCCGAGCTGACTCCGCGCGCCGCCGACAACGTGCCGTGCCTGGAGCTCACGGACACCGAGCGGACGCACGTGCAGGACATCGCGGACCACGTGCTGGACACCGAGACCGACCTGCCGCTGGAGCAGCGGCTCGGTCAGCTCTCCCTCCTCTCGCACGAGCTTCCGGCGCGGCTGCGGGCGACCGTCAGCCAGTTCCGCCTCACCGGCCGCCCGTTCGGCGGATTCGTGATCTCGAACCTGCCGATCGACGAGGCCGAGGCCGGCCCCACCCCGCTCAGCTACACGGACGTCCCGGACAGCCGGGAGGCCAGGCGGGCCGCCGCGTCGCTGCTGCTCCTCGGCTCCCTCCTCGGGGACCCGGTCTCCTACCTCACCCAGCAGCGTGGCCGCATGGTCCTCGACCTCTTCCCGATCGCCGGGCACGAGAACGAGCAGCTGGGCTCCAGCTCCACGGTCAACCTGGAGTGGCACAACGAGGACGCGTTCCACCCGCTGCGCGCGGACTGGATCATGCTGATCGGGCTGCGTAACCACGACAAGGTCCCGACGACGTTCGCGCCGATCCAGGACGTCGAACTGGACGACGCCTCCCGCGAGGTGCTCTTCCAGGAGCGGTTCGTGATCCTGCCGGACGAGTCGCACACCGCGGGCTTCAACGCCGGCACCACCGGTGTCGAGGAGGGCGACTGGGTCACGGAGGCATTCCGCAAGATCGCCGAGATGAACGAGGAGCCCCGCCGCACCTCGGTGCTCTCCGGCAACCCGGACTCACCCTTCATCTGCATCGACCCCGCGTTCATGCCGCGTGACCTCGACCCGGAGGCCGCCGCCGCCCTGGAGGCGGTCATCAAGGGCATCGACGCGAAGCTGCGCGATGTGGCGCTCGCCCCGGGCGAGATGCTGATCGTCGACAACAAGCGGGCCGTCCACGGCCGCCGCCCGTTCGCCGCCCGCTACGACGGGACGGACCGCTGGCTGCGCCGCATCAACGTGATGGCGGATCTGCGCAAGGCGGAGGGGCGCCGCTACGCGGACCACGGCCGCGCCCTGGTCTGACCGCGCTCCCCGGCCGGCCGGAAGCCTCCGGCCGGCCGGCCACCCGCTCCGCCCCGCCACCACCCGACCACGGCACAACACGAGAAGGAACGTCACATGCCAGACTCCCTCCGCAGCTCCGCTGAACGGCGCACCAGGGTCCTCATCGTCGAGCCGGTCTCCTCGGGCACCAGAACGGTCGAGGACGCGTACCTGCTCGGGTTCGAAGTGGTCGTCGCCAGCGCGGGGGTGGACGACCGCACTCTGCCGCCCGGCGTAGCGGGGTTCGTGGGCACCCTGCTCACGGTCGACACCAACGACGAGCAGGCGCTGGCGGACGCGGTCCTTGCGTACCACGCGGAGCACCCGGTGGACGCGATCGTGCCGGGCGCGGAGTTCTACATACCCGCGGTGACCCGTCTGGTGCACCGCCTGGGGCTGCCCGGTCTGCCGCTCGAAGCCATCGACCCGGTCCGCAACAAGGCGTTGATGCGGGAGCGGACCGCCGCGGCCGGACTGCGGGTGCCGCGGCACGTCCGGGCGGGGACGCCCGAGGAGATCGAACGTGCCGCCGAGACCATCGGCTTTCCGTGCGTGATCAAGCCGGTCGAGTCCTCGGGCAGCATCCACGTCCGCCGGGCCGACACGGCCGGCGAACTGCGCGCCGCCTTCGAGGAGCTGGCCGCCGACCGCCGGCTGGACCTGGGCTTCGCCATGGACACCCGGGTGGTCGTCGAGGAGTACGTGACGGGGCCCGAGTTCAGTGCCGACGGCTACGTCCACGACGGTGAGGTCGTGGTGCTCTCGGTGACCCGCAAACTCCTCGGCCCCGAGCCGTACTTCGTGGAACTGGGGCACATCGTCCCCTCCGACGTCCCCGCGGACGTCCTGGAGCGCGTGACGGAGTACGTGCGTGGCGTCACCGAGGCCGTGTCCATCACGTCCGGCCCGTTCCACTGCGAGCTGCGGCTGCCCGAGGACGAGCCCGTACTGATCGAGATAGCGGCCCGGCTGCCGGGCGACCGGATCACCGAGCTGGTCCAGCTCGCCACCGGGACCTCGATGTCCCGGGTGATGCTCGCCGCCTACCTGGGCAGGACGCCGCAGGAACTCCGGGCGGACGGCGAGCGGCAGACGAAGTGCGCGGGGATCCGCTACTTCACGGCCGAGGGACTGACGAGCTACTCCGAGCTGAAGGGCTGGGACGAGATCGCCGCCCGCCCGGAGGTGACGGAGACCGGGCTGGTGATCGCCGCGGGGGAGGAGATCCCGCCCCTGCACGACTTCCGCGGCCGCATCGGGTACGCGCTGTTCTCGGCCGACTCACCCGAGCAGGCCCGGGAGATCTGGCAGAGCCTCGGAGAGACGGTCGTCCCCGTCCCGTAGGCAGTCGCCGCCGGGCGGACACCCCGCTCCGGCCCTGTCCCCTCACGATGCCCACACCGGACCGGTGCGGGCATCGTGCCCGTCCGCAGGGACACATGTCCGTCCCTCCCCCTCTCCGAGATCCACATCCTCACGGAGTCCCGATGACCACACTCCCCTCACGCCTCTTCACCCCCGTGCACCGCTACTACGCCCTGCGCGCGGTCGGCTGGATGACCGACCAGCTGATCCAGTTCCTGCTCCCGGTCCTCGCCTACCAGGCCACCGGTGAGCTGTCCTGGTCCGGGATCGTCCTCGCCGCCCAGTGGGTGCCCAGACTGCTGTCGCTGCCGGCCGCGGGCCTGCTCGCCGACCGCTTTCCCGAGCAGCGCATCTACTGGGTCAACGACCTCGTCAGGGTGGCGCTCGGCGCCGTCGCGACCGTGCTCGCCGTGGTCCTGGAGAGCCAGGCCTTCGCCGTCGTCATCGTCTTCGCCCTGCTGGCCGGGATCTGCTGCGAGCAGGTACTCGTGGCGGGCGAGAAGCTGGCGGGCACACTCGTGGCACCCAAGGACATGCACCGCGCGCAGAGCGTGCTGAGCGGGATCGAGCAGGGGACGCTGCTGCTCGCTCCCGTCGTCGGCGGGGCCCTGCTGCTGACCGGCCCGCTGCCCATCGTGGCGGTGGTCGCGGGCCTGTTCGGTGTGAGCCTGCTGCTGAGCCTCAGTCTGCCGCGGGGTTCGCACACCGGCGGCCCCCGGCCGGCCGCGTCCGGGGGGTCCGCGGGACGCCGGCTGCTGCGCGACTCCGTGACCGGGGTCCGCAACGTGGTGCGCATCCCGGTGCTCCGGACCATCGTCCTGGCCACCATGTGCATCAACATCATGCTGGGCCTGATCCAGGGTGCGGCTCCCGCCCTCGCAGACCGCTACGGCCGCAGCGAAGGCGCGCTGGGCCTGGTGTACTCGGTCGCCGGCCTGGTGGCGATGGTGACGCTGACCGCGGCGCCCCGGCTGATCCGCCGCTACGGCTTCCTGGGGGTGGCCGCCGCGAGCGCGGTGGTCCAGGGTGTCGTCTTCATCGCGCTGGGCCCCACCACCGGGTTCTTCTTCTTCGCCGCGCTGGTCGCGGTGTTCATGGCGGGCGACAGCGTGTTCAGCGTCGTCATCCGCACGCTGCGGCTGCGGGTCGTGGCCAGCGAGGAGTTCGGGCGTACGGTCGCGGCGGTCTCCCTGCTGAACTTCCTGTCGCTGCCCCTGGCCGGCGGGCTGCTGGCGGTGGCGGGCCACGCCGTGCCGCTCGTGGTGCTCATCCCCGTGGCGGGAGCAGCGGCGTTCGCCGGGCTCACGGTGCTGATGACGCGGCTCAAGCGGTACATGGCCGCCGAGCCGGCTCTGTTCGCGACGGAGCAGCCCGCCGTGGAGTCGGACACTCCGGCCCCTGCCGTGCCGTCCACGATGTGAGCCGAGGCCGTTTTTTGTTGCGGAATTATGTACGGATCGCTGAATATGAATCCGGCGTGACGACCAGCGTTGCGAGTTGACTACTCACCGTCACGTTGCTTCGGCGTGCAAGCGTCGGGCTCGAGTGCCGACCATGAAGTGGGGGAATGAGATCAAATGGGTACTTCGCAAAGGGATATGTGTACGGGGCGTGACAGGGATGTGCGGGTTCCGTCAGTGACGGGCGGGCCCGAAGGCCCCGTCGTCCTGGGTGATCTGATCTGGGGCTGACCCGATCGCTCTGACGGCCCGCATACCTATGCGGGCCGTCAGTCGCGGCGGAGACGGGTCAGAGTTCGCCGACCTCGCGGGCCTGGCCGGCCGCGGCGAGCTCCCGCACATGGCGGGTCAGGCCGCCGAGCGTGGGGTTCTCGACCACCGCGAGCACGGAGAGGGGAACGCCCAGCTCCTCCGAGAGGGTCGTGACCATCCGCATGGCCAGAAGCGACGAGGCGCCCAGGGCGAAGAAGTTGTCCTCGTCCCCGATCCGCAGGCCGGGCTCCGCGAAGAGATCTCGCCACACCGTCGAGATCCGTTCGCGGACCTCCTCGTGAGGCGTCCCGGCGGAGAGGGGCGGAAGGGGATGCGCTGCGGTCATCGAAGAGCCTTTCTGTTCACGTCTGTCGTCCTGTGCCACGTCACGTCTGTAGCCGGCCCACCTGGGGGAGGGCCGTGCCGCCCGGGCCGTGCCGGTGCGCCGGGCTCACCCGAGCCGTTCGGCGTTGTGCGCGTACAACTGGTCCGCGACACGTGCCGAGGAGTCGGAGGGGCGGTCGCGGAAGGAGGCGATCTGCGCGGCGACGTCCTCCTCCTTCTTGTTCTGGCCGAACTTGAAGATGCCGTCGATCCGGTCGATGGGCAGTTCGAAGGCGACGATCCGCGTGCGGAACTGCTCGACCAGTTCCCGCGGCACCCGGTCGAGGGTCCAGGGCTTCTTGGGCAGCCGCCGGGCCTCCTCCGCCGCGATCAGGTCGTCGAGCTGCCGCAGCTCCTCCTCCGCGTCCATCAGGCGAGGCCGTCCGTAGACGTGCACCGCCGCGTAGTTCCACGTGGGGAAGTGCGTCTCGGTCGCGTAGTCGTCCGGGCAGATGTACGCGTGCGGGCCCAGGAAGGCGGCCATCACCTCGGCCCCCTCCGCGAGGACCGCCACCACCGGATTGGCCGCGGCCAGGTGGGCACGGAGCCGGCCGTGGGGCCCGTGCCCGGGGCCCTTGTCGAGGACGAAGGGGATGTGGGTGCCGTGCGGCCGGCCGTCCACCGTCGCGGTGAGCATGCCGAAGGAGTGGGCCTCGATCAGCGCGTGCTGCTGGGCGAGTTCCTCGGAACGGTACAGCGGGGGTGCGTACATGAGTGATCCTCGGACGATGGGACCGGCTCAGCGGGGGCAGAGCCAGCGGGCCAGGGTGCCGGAGCCGTACCCGGTGGCACCCGCGTTGTAGTAGCCGTCGATCCTGGGGGACCACGCCGGTTCCGTGATCTCCAGATGGGCCCAGCCGCCCGCCGGGGCGAACCGGCGCAGGAAGGCGGCGGCCGTGGCGGCGTCGCCGCTCTCCGGCCCGGCGGACCTCATGTTGGCGAAGGGCGCCCACAGTTCGTCGTCGTACTCGTCGACGAGCGGGAGCCGCCAGAGCAGTTCCCCGGCGGCGCGCCCGGCCGAGACGAGGTCCGCCGCGAGCTCCTCGTGCGTGCTCCACAGGCCGGCCGCCTTCGGGCCGAGCGCCGCGGCGACGGGCAGGCCGAGCGCGGAGACGCTGACGGTACGGGCCGCCCCCAGCCGTGCCGCCAGGTGCAGGGAGTCCGCCAGCATGAGACGGCCGTGCGCGTCCTCGTGGTTGACCTCGACCGTGGCGCCGGAGGCCGTCGTCACCAGGTCTCCCACCCGCATCGCGCCCGGCCCCGCGGCCTTCGCCACGGCCGGGATCAGTAGATGGACCTCCGTCCGGCCGCCGAGCGCGGACAGCGCCGCCGCGGCGCCGAGCACCGCTCCCGCCCCCGCCATGTACTTCTTCGCGCCCTGGACCGCACCGCCGGACCTGAGCACCCCCCGGTCGTCGTGGGTGAGGCCCAGACCGATCAGGGCGACGGGCGGACCGGCCGGGTCCGCGGGCCGGTAGCTGAGCCGGATGAGACGCGCCGGGTCCGCGCCACCCGCCGCCGCGGCGGCGAAGCCGGTCAGCCCCTGCTCTGCACACTGCTCCTCGTCCCACACCTCGAGGTCGAAGCGGCCGTCGGCGGCCGCGAGCGCCGCCGCCTCACGGGCGAGCCGTTCCGGGGTGATCAGATTGGCCGGCGCGGCCACCAGCTCCCGGGCCAGGACGACGGCGTCCGTGAACACCCCCGCGCGGCGCAGGAGCCGCTCCGGCGCCGCGCAGCCGAGCAGTTCGACGCTCTCGGGCTCCCTCGGCAGGTCGGAGCCGTAGTCCGCCCGGAACCGGTCGGTCAGCACGTTCCACCGGCCGCAGTGGACGGCCAGACTCAGGCCCTCCACCACGTGCTCGACGATCTCCTCCCCTCCGGCGTGCCAGGACGGGAGCGCCACGGCCACGCGCCGGTTGGGGCCCGTCGTCAGGGTCCGGGCCAGGGCGGCGCCCGCACGCCGTGCGGTGTGGGGCGTCACCTCGCCGGGGCGGCCCAGACCGACCAGCACCAGCCGCTCGCACCGGCCCGGTACACCGGGCCCCGTGACCAGTTCGTCGAGGGACGCGCCGAAGGAGTCGTGCGCGAGCAGCCGCGCGACGGCGCCGCCGAGCGCGGCGTCGACACCGCTCAGCCACGGCTGGGCCGACGGCGCCCCGCCTTCGTCGTACACGCCCAGGGCGAGCACCTCGCCGGCCCATTCGGCCGGAGCGGTATCGCAGATCGTCAGTTTCATCGTTCCTCCCGAAGTCGGAGTTCAGGCGCGGGTGATACGGAGTCCGGCCAGGTACAGCACGTCGAGTTCGGTCTTCAGGAAGAGGTCCAACGCCTCCTCGGGCCGCTCGACGATCGGCTCACCGGGGCCGTTGAGGGAGGTGTTCATCACCACGGGCACACCTGTCCGGCGGTGGAAGGCGGAGATCGCCGCGTGGTAGCCGCCGGCCGAGGCGTCCACGGTCTGGATCCGCGCGGTGCCGTCCACATGGGTCACGGCGGGAATCCCCGTCTGCCGGACCGTCGCGTTGAACAGCATGTACGGCGAGGGCAGCGGCACGTCCCCGAACCAGTCCGCCGCGTGCTCGGCGAGCACGGCGGGTGCGAACGGCCGCCAGCCCTCACGGCTCTTGACACGGTTCACCCGCGGCCAGTTCTCCGCGTCACGGGGATCGGCCAGGATCGATCGGTGGCCGAGCGCCCGCGGACCCGCCTCGCTGCCGCCCTCGAACCAGGCCACGACGCGGTTGGCGACGAGGTCGTCCGCCACACGCTCCGCCAACTCGTCGCCGCTGCCGAGGCTCTCGACCGTGATCCGGTCGCCCGCCGAGGCGACCGCCGCCGCGACGTCGTCCGCCGAGGGAGCCGTGCCGAGGTACGGCGTGGGGAAGCGCCCCTCACCGTCCGCGCCGGGGACCGGGTGGTCGAGGATGGAGTGGTAGACGGCGAGTGCCGCGCCGATCGCGATGCCGCCGTCGTCACACGCCGGCTCGACGAAGACGCGCCGGAAAGGCCCGTCCTTCGCGATCTGGCTGTTCGAGGGGCAGTTGAGCGCCGTGCCGCCGGACATGCAGAGCGCGGGCACCGTCAGCCCGGCCGCGCCCAACGAGGCGTGCAGCGTACGCACCGCCTCCATCCGCACCTCCTCGAAGAGCTTCTGGGTGCTCGCCGCGATGTCGGCGTTCACCGGGGCGGTGGCCTGCTCCGGGTCGCCGTACGGAGCGAGGTCGTACCCCATGCGCTCCGCCTCCCGGCGGCAGTGCCGCAGCCAGGCGGTGGTGACGTCCATCGGGAATCGCTCCCGCAGGTCGGCGCGGTTGCCCAGGAAGCGGGACGAGTAGAAGCGGGGGCGGCCGTAGGCGGCCAGACCCATCAGCTTCCCGGCCGGTCCCACCAGCCCCAGCCCCAGTGCCGCGCCGACCCTGTCGTACACGCCCCCCAGACCCAGGTGGTGCGGGGCGAGCGGATACAGCGCCTGCGCCTGGCCCAGATAGAACATGCCGCTGTGGTAGCTCTCGCCCTCGGCGTAGCCGTCGTGGGTGAACACCGCGGCCTCCGAGAAGCCGGAGGCGTAGTACACGCTTCCCGCGTGGGCGAGGTGGTGGTGGACCGCGTACCCGGGGACCGTGATCCCGTCGATGGTCACCCGCACCGGCAGGTGGAAGCCGTACCGGTGACGCTCCTCGGGCGTCAGGGGCGTGGCCGCGAGCTCGGTGAGACCACGGGTACCCGACCACTCCGGCACGGTCACGTAGTCGTCGACCCAGGGCGTGACCGGCACGTCCGCCCGGTCGTGCGCCGCGTGCTCGGGGTACAGGCGCGCGTAGGAGCGGCCCAGCCACGTCGCCGACAGACCGGGGTCGTAGAGGAAGTCGAGCAGGGTTCCTCCGCCCCGCCGTCCCGCCGCATCGGGCTCCTCCTCCAGCAGCGTGCACGGCCGGCCGAACGTGTCGCTCGGCTCGTAGGTGACGGACAGCGCCGTGGGGTCGTCGACGATCAGCTCCACCCCCTGGGTGGAGCAGACCGCGACCGCGTCCAGGTCATCGGCCCGGACCCCGGCGTCGTGGAGCGCGCGGCGCACGGTGGCCACGTCGAGGGTGGCCGCGTGCTTGACCCGCGTGTGCCGCTCACGCAGCACGTAGGAGACGACGGCCCCGTCACGGAGGACGGAGACGGCCGCGTCGTGGCCGAAGTGAAGACCTAGGACGATCATCGAATCTCCAAGTGCTGCGCCCCGACGGGCGCGTCGATCGGTCTGCGAGGTGGGGTTGCCCGGGGGCGCGGTCACATCAGGTTCAGGCCGCCGCCGCCGAGCCAGGTGTCCAGGGGCTCCCGCGCCGAGATCTCGGACGGCGGGTGGAAGGCGAGGCCCCGGCTCGCGGCCAGGGTGTCGACACCCTCCGTACTCGTCACGAACGGCATACCGCCCGCGAGTTCCAGGGCCCGGTCGGTCGCCTCCGCGATGACCCGCTGGGCGGTGTAGCGGACGAGCAGGGCCCGGCCGAGCAGATCGTCGTCGCACCGCTGCTCGTCCACCTCCCGGGCCACCGCCTCCAGGGCGGCGCACACCGTCTCCAACGGGGCCAGAGCGGCCACCCGGTCGCCCGGGGTGCCGCGCTTCGCGGTGTACAGCCGCTCCACCTGGCCGGTGGCGACGCCCAGGTAGGACGCGGTGACGAGCAGCTGGAACCAGAGGAGGTTGGAGGTGAAGCGGCCGGGCGAGAGCGCTGGGTCACCGACCGGGATGATCATCGAGTCCGGTACGTACACCCCGTCGAGGACCACCGCGTCGGTCTGGGCGGCGCGCAGCACACGGTTGCGCCAGAACGGCTCACGCGTGATCCCGGGCCCGTCCGCCGGGATGACCAGCACCAGCAGCCGGCCCTCCTGGCCGGTACCGGCCGGCGCGGTCGCCGTCATGGAGAGCAGGCCCATGGAGCGGGTGAGGGAGCACGGGCGTTTGGTGCCCGACACCGTCAGCCCTCCGTCGGCGGCGGTGACCTGGATGCCGGGCGTGAACAGGCTCCGGCCCACCTGTCCCTCGGCGCCGCAGGACGCGACGAGATGGCGCTCGCGCGCGATCTCCCGGAGCACCCCGTCGGCGTCGGCGCCGAGCGAGCGGGCGAGCCAGGCGACCTTGTAGTGGTGCATGGTCGTCGCGACGGCCAGTGCCGGCGCCCGGGCGCCGATCGCACGCTGGAGCCGTACGCCGTCGCGGCAGCCGAGCCCGGCGCCCCCCAGGTCCCGGGGGACGAACAGGTTGCCGCCGCCGGCCCGGCGGAACTCCCCGATCACGTCGCTGTCCGGGTCCTCGGCACCGGGGACCCCCAGAGTGGCGAGCCACTCGTCGAAGCCGGGCAGGTGGGCGTCGAGCAGGGTGCGCTCCACGGAAAGTGGCCTCATCCCCGGGCTCCTCTCGGGCGGTCGGCGGCAGGGATCCCGGAGCACAGCGCGCCCATCCGCCGGGCCAGCCGGGCAGCGGACCGCCCGCGTACCACCGAGAAGTGGTCCTCGTCGACGGTGTGTACGGGGCCGGGATCCGCCACGACCTCGTCGAGAGGCAGCAGCCCCGGGAAGGTGTGGCGAGCGGTCCGCCCGGCACGGATCGACAGCCACGGCTCCGCCGGTGCCCCGGCAGTGGCGCCGGGGTTCCAGGGGACAGGCGTATGGCGCTCCAGCATCTCCGAGTTGTTGCGGTACACGGCGAACAGCCGGGACAGCTCGGCCGGTTCGAGGGCGCGCTCGATCAGCCCGAGGGCGAACAGGGAGTCGTGGGCCGCGAGCAGCCGCTCCTCGTCGGACATGTCCGCGCCCGTCCGAGGGAGGTGTGCGGCGAGGTCGCTCCGGCCGAGCAGATCGCCGAAGAACCCCGCCAGACGCACCTCGACGGGGGGCGCGCAGCCGTCCGGACGTCCGACGAAGGAGTCGATCGTGGTCAGGGAGGCCACCGGCCGCCCCTCCTGCTCCAGGAGCACCGCCGTGTGCAGGGCCACGGTGCCTCCCAGGGACCAGCCCACCAGGTGCAGCGGACCGTCGGGAAGGCGCTCGACGAGCGTCTGCGCGTAATGCTTCGCCATGGCGTCGAGGCTGCCCGCAGGCTCCTCGGCGCCGTGGAGCCCGGCGGCCCGCAGCCCGTGCAGCGAGATCCGCGCGGCGAGGTCCGGGTCGGCCGTCATGGCGGACACGGCCTCCTCGTAGCACAGGACGTCTCCACCGACCGGGTGGACGAACACCACGTGCTGCTCACCGCTGCCGCCGAAGCCGACCAGCGGTCCCGTGTCGTCGGCCCGCGTTCCGCCGTCCGAGGCGGTGAGCAGCGCGGCCTGGGCGCGCACGGTCCGGTTCTGGAAGAGCGAGGCCAGCGGAAGCCGCCGGCCGAAGGCCGCCTCGATCCCGCGGAACAGCCGTACGGCGGTCAGCGAGCTGCCGCCCAACGCGAAGAAGTCGTCGGTGACGCCGCTCGCGGCCGGACCCAGAAGCTCCTGCCACAGGCCGAGCAGGCGGGCCTCGACCGGCGACGCGGGGCTCTGTGCGCGCCCACCCGCCGCCTCCGGTGCCCCGGGTTCCCCGGCGGCGCGCAGCGTGTCGAGCAGACCGAGGAGCGCCTTGCGGTCCACCTTGCCGTTGCCGCTCAGCGGAAGTCCGGGCACCTCGACGACCGCGGCCGGCACCATGTACGGGGGCAGGGTGCCGCCGAGTTCCCGTCGCAGCGCCGGCCCGTCGGGAGCGTTCCGGGCCGCGTCCACCGAGGCGTCCGGTACGTCCCGGGTGATGAACGCCGCGAGATACGGCTGGCTGTGCGCGGTGTCGACCAGCGCGACGGCGGACCGGACCCCGGCGCAGCCGGTCAGCCTGGCCTCGATCTCGCCCAGTTCGACCCGGTAGCCGTTGATCTTGACCTGGTGGTCGGCCCGTCCGAGGAACTCCAGGATCCCGCCCGGCCGGTACCGGGCGCGGTCGCCGGTCCGGTACAGCCGCTCACCGGTCGTGGGGTGCCGAAGGAACGACGCGGCCGTACGCCCGGGCTCGTCGAGGTAACCGGTGGCCAGACCGGCGCCGCCGATGTAGAGGTCACCGGGCACCCAGGTGGGGACGTCGGCCATGTTCCGGTCCAGGACGTGCATGGTCTGGTTGGCCAGCGGAGTCCCGTACGGCACGCTCTGCCAGCCGGCGGGGACGCCGGTCACGGGGTACCAGTTCGACCAGATCGAGGCCTCGGTGGCGCCCCCCATCGCGATGACCTCGGCCCCGGGGCAGTACTCGGCCAGCCGGTCCAGCAGCGGCAGCGGCACCCAGTCACCGCTGAGCATGATCAGACGCAGCGGGGCGAGGAGTTCGCGGGCCTGCTCCCCGAGGTACTCCAGGGTCAGGGCGAGCAGCGCGGGGACCGAGTTCCACACGGTCACGCCGTGGCGCCGCACGCTCTCGCCCCAGGCCTGAGGGTCCGGCACGGCGCTCTGCGGGGGGCACACCACGGTGCCGCCGCAGCCGAGAACGGCGAACTGGTCGAAGACCGACAGGTCGAAGGCGAGCGAGGAGACCGCGAGCACCTTGTCGGAGGAGGTCAGGGCGAACCGCTCCGTGAGGTCGAGCAGGGTGTTGACGGCCGCCCGGTGGGATATGACCACACCCTTGGGGGTACCGGTCGACCCTGAGGTGTAGATGACGTAGGCACTCCGGTCGAGACCGCCGTCGTCCGGCTCCGCCGAGGTGTCCGGGGCTCCGGACTCGGGCCTGCCGGGGGAGGCGGCTCCGGACTCGGGCCTGCCGGGGGAGGTGGCTTCGGACAGGGGCCTGCCGGGGGAGGGGGCTCCGGACTCGGGCCTGCCAGGGGAGGGGGCGAGGTCGGCCGTGCCGGGGTGAGGGTCGAGGACGACCGCGCGCACGGTGTCGGGGAGCTCGCCGGGCGTCCCGAGCTCCGCCCCGGTCACCAGCGCACGGGCGCCGCTGTGCCGCAGCACCGTACGGACCCGTGCCTCGGGCCAGCTCGGATCGATGGGTACGTACGCTCCGCCGGCGCGCAGCACCGCCAGGACGGCCACCGACTGCGACCGGCCCCGGGGCACCCGAACGCCGACCAGCTCGGGCCGGTCCGGGGTCAGGCCGATGCCCAGTTCCCGCAGGCGGCCGGCGAGCGCGGCGGAGGCCGCGTCGAGCTCGGCCCGGCTCAACGTGCCCTCGGCGTCGTGCACGGCGGCCGAGTCCGGCGCGGTGCGGCACGATCGCAGGGCGAACGAGTGGAGCTCGCCGGTGGGCAGGGGGGTCGCGGTGGCGTTGGCCCGGCGCCGGTCGGCCAGCTGGGCGTCCGGCAGAGGAGCCGGGGCGCTCCGGCCCCACTCCTCGACGGCCCCGGCCAGCGATCGCAGCCGTTCGCCGTGGTAGGCCGCCAACTCCTCGATCAGACCGGGTGGGTAGGCGCTCTCGGCATAGTCCAGGTTGCAGACCAGCTCTCCGCCCTCCTCGTACACCTGGTGGTCGAGGAGGATCTGCGGCGTGCTGATGGAACTGTGCACCAACTCGGCCCCGGGCAGCGGCAGCAGGAAGCCGCCGGGGGCGCCGTCGACCAGATCGAGTCCGCTGGTGAACACCACGGGAGCCGGGCTGCCTGTCCCCGGCCGGCGGCTCTGCAGGGAGCGGCTCACCTCCACGCCGGAGACCTCCAGCGCGGCGAGGTCCGCGTAGAGGCCGCTCTGCAGCCGGCGGCACCGCTCGGCGAAGGAGAGCCCCGGCTCGTCGGGGCCGTAGCCGATGAGCACGGTGGTGCTGGCGTTGCCCCAGACACGTGGGAGCTCCGGGTGGCTGCCGGGGCGGTGCGATGCCAGGACGGTGACGGCCCCGGCGGCCCCGTCGGACCACCGGTGCAAGGCCTCGACGAACAGGGTGAACAGGGCGCTTCCCGCCGGGAGTCCGGAGGCCGCGGCGTGCGCCCGGAAGCGGGCCCAGGCCAAGGCGTCGAGGCGGGTCGACAGGCGGCGCAGCGGGGCGCCCGGGCGGGGCTCCGCGGTGGCGTCGGCCTCGGCAGCGGGTGCGGCCGCCGGCCGGGCCGGAAGGGCGGGGGGCGCCGGGAGCAGACCGGCCCTGCGCTCCCAGTAGCGCAGGGCGGAGTGGTGCGCACCGGTCGCGCGACGCTCCTCCAGGCCCCGTACGTAGTCGCGGAAGGAGAGGCTCAGCGTGTCCGGGAGGTAGGTGGGTTCGACGCAACATCGGGCCAGCTCGGTGAAGAACAACTGGGTGGTGACGCCGTCGAACGCGATCAGCCGCAGGGCGATCTGGAGCCGGGCGGTGCCGTCGGGCAACAGGATGTGGCGGAGGAGGAAAGGAATTCCCTCGTCGTACGGCGGCAGGTCGTCCGTGAGACGTCCGCGCAGCGCCAGGAGTGCGGCCCATGCCTCCTCGTCGGGCAGGGCGACCAGGTCGTGCCGGTCGACCAGGGAAGGCTCCTCGCCGTTCTCCGGGACCGGCAGGATCCGCTGGGTGCCGTCGCTGGACACCGCGAGCCGCAGCGCCCCGTGGGCCCGGCGCAGCAGGGTGAGTGCCGTCTGCAGGACGTCCGCGTCCGGGAGCGATCCGGCGGGGAAGGCGTACTCGTGCACGAACACGGCAGGCGCGGGGTGGTCGTAGAAGTCCTGCTCACCTACGAGATAGGCCTGTTGCAGGTCGGTCAGGGAGAAGGCGGCGCCGGCGGAGGCGGGGTCGCACGTGAAGTGCCAGGCGTCCTCGGCGGGGGAGCCGGAGGCGTCCCGGCTGTCCGGATGGGCTTCCGCCTCGCGCAGCAGCTCGATCAGCTCGTCGCGGCAGGCGCGCACCGATCTGCGCAGTTCCTCGGTGAGCGCGCCGGGAGGAGCGGAGTAGCGGAGCGCCCCGTCCTCCAGGCGCAGGACGAGTCCGGCGGCGTACAGCTTGTCGCGGACAGCCGCTGCTGCGGAGAGAGGTGAGCCCGGCATATTTCGTCTCCATAAACCGTCGAGGGAACGATTGAATACTGGTGTGCCGAAGGGGGCCTGTACAGGTTCGGAGGGTGTCCGTATGCGGCCACGTCCTCTGCCGGAATGTCTGTCCTTTTCGATCCGGCCACCCTGTTCGGTGACCGTGCTAGCATCCCGCCATGTCGAACATCGAATTCAACGGAATGTGGGTCCGGCATCCGGAACCCGACGACCAGGCCCGGGTGTTGCGGGTGCTCGACCGGTGGTGGGGGGAGTTCGAAGGAAGTACGGGAAGTGTTCAGCGGGCGCTTCTCCTGCCCCGTCTTTACTTTCAGCATTTCACCACGGGGAGTTTCCTTGTGGAGCGGGACGGGGAATTGGTCGGATTCCTCATCGGCTTCCTGTCTCAGACGCGAATGGACGAGAGCTACATTCATTTCGTCGGGGTCGCTCCCGAGGAGCAGCGCAGTGGGCTCGGCGCATTCCTCTACCAGCAGTTCTTCGCCTACAGCAGGGACCACGGACGCAGCGTGGTGCGCGCGATCACCTCCGCCGCCAACGCGGGATCGTTCGCCTTCCACACGCGCATGGGATTCACCGCGGAGGCGGGCCCCGCCGAACTCGACGGGCGGCCCGTCCAGCCTGACTACGACGGCCCCGGTCTCGACCGGGTCTCCTTCGTCCGTTCCCTCTGAGGTCAGCCGCGCGGATCGGTGTGGACCATGGCGAGGATCGCGGTGTCGTGGCGGACGCCCTTCACGTCCTCGTAGGCGCGCAGCACTCCTTCCGGGACGAAGCCGGCCGCTTCCATGGCGCGGCGGCCCCTGGTGTTGCCGCTGAGACAGAGGGCCGCGATCCGCAGCAGACCCATCTCGCGGAAGCCCCACCCGGTCAGGAGCGCCATGGCCCGGCGGCCGACGCCCCGGCCGCGCGCGTCGGCCGCCAGCCAGATGCCGAGTTCGGCCCGCCGTTGCGGCAGGTCGAGGTCGTGCAGCCCGACCCAGCCGAGCACCCGTGTGCCGTTCGCCCGGTCGGTGACGATCAGGTTCACGGTGCCGGCGGCGTCCTGGGCCGCCATCCAGTGGCGGGCGTGCTCGGCCGTGAAGGGGGAGGGGAACGGCGTCCAGCGCGCCACCTCCGGATCGTCACCTGCCTGGGCCACGGCCTGCGCGTCCGCGGCCCGCAAGGGCCGCAACCACACCACACCGTCGGTCAGTTCGGAGGGTGGGGAGGGGACGCGGGCCGATGCCGCGGCACGGTCGGGAGCCATCTGGAGTTCCTGCCTTCGACGGGGCGAGCCACTGCCTGAGAGAGCGCAGCGCCCATCCAACGGAGCGGCCGGGCCGGTGTCCATGCCCGGCCGCTGGCCGGGACAGGCCAGTGCCGCGATCGGACACCCCGCCGGGGACCGAGTGCCGTGGCCCGGCTACCCGCCGAGGAGCCAGTGCCGCGATCGGACAACCTGCCAGGGACCGAGTGCCGCGATCGGACACCCCGCCAGGGGCCGGGTGCCGTGGTCGGACACCCCGCCGGGGAGCGAGTGCCGCGATCGGGTGACCCGCAAAGGCTCCGGGCCGCGGTCGGGCAACCCGCCAAGGCCCCGGTGCCGTGATCGACGCCCCGCCGAAGGCCCGGTGCCGTCCCGTCTCACCGGTCCGCGGGGCCGCCCGGGGACGTCTCGACGAGAGCCAGCGTGGCGGCCCTGACCCCTGCCTCGAACCGGCTCCGGGCGCCGATCTTCTCCAGGATCACGGTGGTCATCCGGCGCAGGGTACGGGTGGAGATCCCCAGGGCGCGGGCCACCGAGGCGTCGGTGTAACCGGCGGCCAGCATGCGCAGTACGGCCCTCTCCCGATCCGACAGATCCACCTCCTGGACGGCGCTCTCCCCCTTCGGGATGGCCCTCCCGTGCAGCCAGCAGTGTTCGAAGACCTGACGCAGCAACCAGCAGATCTCCTCCCCCCGTATCTCCAGCGCCGACACCTGCGACCCGGCGGAAGGGGCGGAGACGTAGGCGAGCACCCCGTCGACGAGGATCAGCCGGAACGGCAGCGCCGGGGTCAGCCGGACCTGGCACCCGGAATCCTCCAAGGCCTCCAGGTGCGCCCTGGCACGAGGCACCTTGTTCATGGCCTCCAGGTGCAGGGAGCGCATGGTGACGCCCCGTTCGAGCGCCGCGCGGTTGCGGTCCATGCTGCCCTCCAGCACGGTCCGCGGGAGCGGCGTGCCCGGATGCATGCTCAGGATCTCCTGCTGCGCGGTCACCGAGACCCCGTTCAGCGCGGTGGCTATACGCTCCTGGCCGGTCAGCAGCCCGACCCGGGTGTCGGTGTCGGCCTGCGCCTGGAGCCGCATCATCTTCGAGCCGAGCGCGGCCAGCGTGGAGCGCCTCTCGTGCACGGAGGCCATCCACTGCCTGGCGCCCTCCTCCTCCATCGCGAGCAGCCTGGCGACGGCGATCGCCGGCTCGACCGCCGTGGGGCGCGCCGACTTGCCGCGCGTCATGTGCAGCAGGCCTGCCTCCAGCAGCGAGTGCTGAGCCAGTTCGAGATCGATCTGGGAGAACCCGAGACTGCGCCGGGCGCCCTCCGGTGTCCAGTCGGGATCGTCGAGCATGAAGCGGAACAGCTCCTGCGCCTTCCCCTGTGCGTCCATGTGCCTGTGTCCCCCAACAATCCGTTTCGCGCTGCCCCTTGCATGGTAATGAGCAGCACGTCCTTGCTGGTACCGGTCCAATATCCGGGCTCGGCACGCCCTCGTGGGTGGTTCAGCCAGGACGTTCCACGGCACCCCGCGCGGCCCCGGGCGGGCTGTCCGGTTGGGGCCAAGTCACGGGGTGGCCAGCGCGAGCCCCTGTGACCCGGTCTCCGGCCGTGACAGTTTGAGCCGGGCCGGTGCGGCGGTGGCGGGCAGCACGGGCCACGCCACACGGTCCACGGCATCCCTCCGGGCAGCAGCGGTACACCGCCCGGCTCCACCGCCCTCACACGTCGGACCCCGGCCGCCCCCGGAATCCGCCGCACGGTTCGCAGCGCTGCGGGCCCACCCCCTTTCAGAGCCCGCCGCGGTGCTGGGTTCCCCCGGCCACCCCGCCGGTGATCCGGGCGTCAGAAGAGGAGTAACCAGTGCCAGAAGTCCAGAGCTTCGCCATGCCGATGACAGAGTCGGCGGACCTCGTGGTGGACGGCGGCAGGACCACGCGATCCGGTGCGGCACACGAGGTCGTCGTGCCGGGCGACAAGTCGGTGAGCCATCGGGCGCTCCTCGCGGCCCTGCTTCCCGGCGCACCCGCGACCCTCACGGTGCGGGGCGCCAACCCGGGGGGCGCGGTGCGCGCCCTGCTCCCCGCGATGCGCGCCCTCGGCCTCGGAGTCCGGACCGAGGGCGACGCGCTCGTGGTCCGCCGGCCCGTGACGCCCCGGCCGCAGGCCGTACGTCCGCATCCGGACGTGGACGTCTGGCCGGAGGACGTTCCGTACCTGCACACGGAGGGATCGAGTGCCGCCGCACGCCTGCTGATCGGCGTGCTCGCGGGAACGGGCACGCACGCCGTCGTCGACGGTGACGAGGTGCTGCGGCACCGGCCCATGGACTGGCTGGTGGACCCGCTGACCGAACTCGGCGCGGACATCACCTATCTCGGTGAGCCCGGCCGGCTGCCCGTACGGACAGCCGGCCCCGTCGACCGCCCGGGCACGGTCGACCTGCGCGTCGGGAGCGCGCAGGCACGCTCGGCCGTGGTGCTCGCCGCGGTGGCGGCCGGCCTGCCGGTCACGGTGCGGCACCCGGTCAGATCCCGGGACCACACCGAGCGGATGCTCGCCGCGTTCGGCAAGCTGCTGACCGGGACGGAGCGCGAAGTCGTGTGCGGTGACGGTGGATACACCGTGCCCGAGGTCATCGACATCCCCGCCGACCCGTCGCTCGCGGCCTATCCCGTCGCCGCCCATCTGCTCTGGGGCGACGGCGGTGTGCTCCGGGTACCGCGGGTCTGCCTCAACCCGACCCGGCTGGGCTTCTTCGACGTGCTGCGCGCCGCCGGGGCGGACATCACCTATGAGGACCGGCGCACCACCACCGGCGGAGAGCCGGTCGGAACCGTCGTCGCACGCGGTGGTCTGGACGGAGTGACCTCCGTGCGGGTCGACAGCCCCGCCCTTCTGCACGCGCTGATCGACGAGGTCCCCCTGCTCGCTGTGGTCGCCGCCACCCTTCCCGGTGACTCGTGGATCGGCTGTGCCGAGGAGCTGCGCTTCAAGGAGACCGACCGGCTGGCCACCACGGCCCGGATGACCGAGGCCTTCGGAGCCACCGTCGACGTGGCCGACGACGGCCTCCTGATCCGGGGCGGCTCGGTACTCGGCGCCGGCCTGGTGCCCGGTTTCGAGGACCACCGTATCGCCATGGCGGCCGCGACCCTCGCGACAGCCCTGCCCGGCCGCACCACCGTCGCCGGCGGCGCCTGCCACCGCACGTCGTTTCCCGACTTCGCCGACGTGCAGCGTGCCGTCGGCGCCAGGATCTGCGAGGACACCAACCGATGACGGAAGTGAAGGCCCCGGTTGCCGAAGCACGGTCCACCGGCACCGTGCTCGGACCCGAGTTCGCCACGGGCAGCGGCCCCTGGCTGTACACCGAGGACGGCACCGCCTGGTTCGACGGCACGTCGGGCAGTGGTGCGGCGACCCTCGGCCACCAGCACCCCGCGGTCACCGCGGCCGCCGCGCAGCAGCTCGGACGGCTCACCCACACCGGCTGCAAACTGGGCTCCGACGCGCGCACCCGGATGGTCTCCGCCATCGGCCGGATCAGCCCGTACGAGGACCCCGCCGTGCTGCCCACCACGACGGGCGCCGAAGCCGTCGAGTCCGCGCTGAAGATCGCCCGGGCCTTCACCGGGCACCGTGCGGTGGTCGCCTTCCGGCACGGCTACCACGGCAAGACCGCGGGGGCGCTCGCCCTGACCTGGCGGGACGCGTTCAAGGCCTACAGCGGTCGGACGGCCGGCCCCGTGGTGCGCGCCGAGCTGCCCGACCCGCGACGGCCGCACCCTGACGACGCCCGGGACTTCGCGGCCGCCCTGTCCGCCGCGCTCGACGAGGCCGACCAGCTGGGCGGGACGGCCGCGGTCGTCCTGGAGCCGGTCCAGGTCACCGAAGGCGTCCTGACGGTGGCGCCGGCCCTGCTCGACGAGATCGCCCGGCAGGCGCACAGCCGGGGGGCGCTGCTCGTCCTGGACGAGATCTACACGGGCCTGGGCCGCGCAGGGCGGATGTTCGCCGCCGAGGCGATGACCGAACGCCCCGACCTGACACTGCTCGGCAAGACGCTGGGCAACGGCTTCCCGGTGGCGGCAGTCGTCGGCGATCGGCACGTCGTCGACGCACTTCCCGCCGGAGTGCAGACCTCCACCTTCTCGGGCCACCCCGTCTCCTGCGCTGCGGCGGCCGCCGTGCTCGACACCGTGGTCGAGACCGACCTGCCGGCCCGGGCACGCGCTCTCGGTGACCGGCTCCTCGGCGACCTGGGCGCCCTGGCCGAACGGCACCCATGGATCGGCTCGGTCCGCACCGCGGGCGCGCTCGCCGCCTTCGACTGCGTACGGGACGGACTGCCGGACCCCGCGCGTGCCCGCGCGGTGCTGCGGGCGGCCCTGGACCGGCGGCTGCTGCTGTTCGGGGGCGGGCCGGAAGGTGCCAGCGTCAAGATCGTCCCGCCTGCGCTGCTCGACGACGAAGCGTACCGATATCTGATGAACGGTCTGTCGGCCGCGACCGCCGAGGCCGAATCCTGTAGTGAGGAATCCCTGTGACGTTCCAGCAACTGCAGAAGGACGTACTCGACCTCGACCTCTGTACCGTGTGCGGGGCCTGCCAACTCGCCTGCCCGGAAGCGGTCATCGGCTTCGACGGGCTCGCCCCGGTCCTCACCGCCGCGTCCTGGACGGACACGGACTGCGGTGACTGCGGCGACTGCCTCGACGTCTGCCCCGGCGCCGACCCCGCCACCCCCGTCTCCGAGGAGAGGCTGTTCGGCCGCAGGCGCACCCCCGAGGAGCGCTGGACCGGTGTCTTCTCCGAGGTGGTCGCGGGACACTCGCTCGACCCCGCGGTCTTCGAGGCGTCCGCCAGCGGCGGCACCCTCACCGCGCTCCTGCAGACCGCGATGGCCGCGCTCGACGTGGACGTCGTGCTCTCCATGGGCCGGGATCCGGACGAGCCGTGGAGGGCGGCCCCCGCGCTCGTCCGGGAGCCGGGTCAGCTGACCGAGACCGCCCAGTCCACCTACCAACTGGCGCCCTACCTGGGCGCGTTGCGTCAGGTGATGGAGCAGGAGCCGGACGCCCGGGTCGCGATGACCGGGGTGGCCTGCCACATCCAGGCGCTGCGCAAGCTCCAGGCGATGGACACCGCCGCGGGCCGCTGGGCCCGCGACCACGTGGTGCTGGCGATCGAGCCGGCCTGTTCCTCCAGCACCCGGCCCGAGGGCACCGCCGCCGTGATCCGAGACCGGGCCGAAGTGCCCCTGGAGTCGGTGGTCCGGCTGCGCTACCGGGAAGGCGAGTACCCGGGCGACATCAGGATCCGTACGGACGACGGGGCGGAGCACCAGGTCGCTTTCTGGCAGGCCGTCAGGGACTTCGCCGGCAACAAGACCTACCGCTGTCTCTCCTGCGGTGACTGGATGTCCGGCCTGGCCGACGTGAGCGTCAGCGACGGCGACCCCAACATCTTCGCCGCGAGCGTGGGCGGCGGCGAACAGGTGAAACACGGACGGGTGTTCATCCGTACGGAGGCCGGTGCGGAAGCGGTGGCCGAGGGCAGGGCCCGTGGACTGCTCACGCACAGCCCCGTGGACCTCACGGGCCTGAACCTCGGACTGGAGCGCAAGCGCAACCGGCGTGCCTCGTACGAGAGATCGGGCAAGCCCACCCCCATGGGCCCCATCCCGGGCTTCCGGGAGGACCTGGAGATCGTCCCTGACGAGCGCTGGATCGCCGCCCCCACGTCCACGGAGGAGCAGCGATGACGGCCCCGCCCGCCGCCCGTGCGCTGCGCACCCGTCGCCTGGTCGCCAAGGGTGCCCCGCTCCCCGTGCTGGAGGAGACCGACTGCCCCGCACCCGGCCCCGGCGAGCTGCGCGTCCGCGCCGCCTACAGCCTGGTCAGCCCGGGCACCGAACTGCATTACCTGGACCGCTCCGCGCGCACCGGCGAAGCCTTCCCGCTCGGCTACTGCTCGGCCGGCGTCGTCGAAGCCGTCGGCCCCGACGCGCCGGGCTTCGCCCCCGGTGACCGGGGCATCGCGATGGGCTGGGGCGAAGCCGTGCACGCCGGGGTGATCACCGCCGGGTACCGGCTCTGCCGGAGGGTCCCGGACGGGCTCGGGCTCGCCGACGCCGTCGTGGCCACTCTGGCCGCCACCGCCGTCCACGCCGTCGACCGTGCCGGGCTCGCTCCCGGCGACGAGGTCGCCGTGGTCGGGGCGGGCATCGTCGGCCAGCTCGTCGCGCAGACCGCCGCCGCCCGCGGCAACCGGGTCACCCTTCTCGACGTGCGCCAGGACCGGCTGAAGGAGGCCGCCGCGCTCGGCCTCGACGTCGCCGAGGCGGCCCCGTTCCTGGCCGGCACCCGCACCTGGGCCGAGGGCGGCCGCTGTGTGCTGCTCTGTGGCACCGGTGACGCCGACGAGACCGTCGCCGCGGCGGCCCGCTGGGCGGGCCGGGCCTCCGGACGGCCTCGGCTGGTCGGGGTCGGGCGGTTCGCCGCCCGGGTCGAGTTCAGCGTCGAGCTGGGCAACCTGGACATCCGGTACGCGGCCCGGTGCGGCGCCGGTTACCGCGACGCCGCGTACGCGCGCGGCCGGGCCGAGGTCACGGCGCCGGACGGCGAGGGCACCGTCACCGAGAACCTCCAGCGAGCCCTCGACCTGATCGTCTCGGGTGGCATCCGGCCGGCCGCGATGCGCCTGCCGCGCTTCCCGCTGGACCGGGCCGGCGAGGCCTACGCCGAACTGCGCGCGAGACCCGCCCACCCGGCGGTGCTCTTCTCGCACCGCACCGGCGACCGACCCGAGGAGCACCGCGCACCGTGACCACCGACATCCCGTCCGGCGCCCCGGACACCGGCCACCGACCGTTCCCCGCCGCCGAGCGGGCCGGGACCCTGGCCCACCGCTTCCTGGAGATCGCCGCCGCGTATCCCGACCGGGACGCGGTCGTGACCCCCGCGACCCGGTGGACGTACCAGGAGACCGACCGGCTGTCCGCCCGGGTGGCCGCCGGGCTCGCCGCGTCAGGTCTGCGCCCGGGCGAGCGGGTCGCCCTGCTGTTCTCGCACGGCGCCGAGATGATCGCCACGCTCCTCGGAGTGCTGCGGGCCGGCCTGTCCTACGTACCGCTGGACGCCGCCTACCCCGAACCACGGCTCGCCTTCATGGCCGAGGACTCCGGGGCCCGTGCCCTCGTCACCGTACGGGAGAGCCTGCCGTCGGCCACCGCGCTCGCCCAGGGCCGGCCCGTGCTCGCCTACGAGGACCTGGTGCTCCACGACGAGGGTGACCCGGTGGTGCGCGCGACGCCGGACGGCGAGGCGTACGTGCTCTACACCTCGGGCTCCACCGGCCGCCCCAAGCCCGTCGCCCAGGTACACCGCAACGTGCTGCACCACACCCGGGTGTGGACCGACGGCTTGCGGATCGGGCCCGGGGACCGGTTGTCCCTGCAGTCCGCGTACAGCTGGGACTCCGCCGTTCAGGACACCTTCGCCGCTCTGCTCAACGGCGCCGCCCTGTATCCCGTGGACCTCAAATCGCTGGGCGTGAGCGGTCTGCTGGAGTGGATGGCGCTGGAGAGCCTCACTGTCTATCACTCGACCCTGCCTGTCTTCCGGGCGCTCGTCCGGGCCATGGAGTCGCGCGGCACGGCTCTCCCCGCGATGCGCCTGCTCGCCCTCGGCGGCGACACCCTGCACCTCAGCGACCTCGACGCCTACCGGCGTTCCTTCGGGCCGCAGTGCCGGATCGCGGGCGCCTACGGCTCCACCGAGTGCTCGTGCGCGCTGCTGCGCGTCGAGGACCCCAACTACCGCCCGCCTACAGGTGTCTTCCCTCTCGGCCTCCCCGTGGTGGGGACCACCGTCCGTCTCCAGGACGGCGAGGGGAGGACGGTCGAAGGGCCCGGCGAGGGCGAGATCGTCGTCGTCAGCCCCTATCTGGCACCCGGGGCCGTCGCCGCGGACCTGTCGTACCGCACCGGTGACCTGGCGCGGCGGCTCGCCGACGGCACCCTGCTCCTCATCGGGCGGGCCGACTTCCAGGTCAAGATCTCCGGCATCCGGGTCGAGACCGGCGAGGTGGAGAGCACGCTCAAGGAGCTGCCACAGGTCCGCGAGGCAGTCGTCATGCCGTTCACCGACCGGCTCGGCGAACGCCAGCTGGCGGCCCACCTGGTGGCCGAACCCGGCACCCGGCCCACAGCCGCCGGGTTGCGGGCGGCGCTCCGGGGCATCCTCCCGGACCACGCGGTCCCCACCGCGTACGTCCTGCTCGACGAACTGCCGCTGACCGCGAACCACAAGATCGACCGGAGGGCGCTGCCCGATCCGCTGACGGCGGCGCACACGGCCGACGACACCGGTCCGCGCCCCGCCGGCTCCCTCGAACGCGCCGTCGCGGCGGCCTGGCACGAGGTGCTCGGCACCACGGGCGCCGGCCCCGACGACAACTTCTTCGACCTCGGGGGCACGTCGCTCCGCATGGCCGCCGTGCACGAACGGCTGACCCGGACCGTCGCCCCCGGACTGCGGATGACGGACCTCTACCGGGCGCCGACCATCCGGAGCCTGGCCCGGCTGATCCGAAAGGCCGCCGGCTCCTCGCCGCCAGGCAGCGAGGAGCCGGGCACCGAGGACGCCGCCGGCGGCACGGCGCGCGGCGCCCGCCGCCGCGCGGCCCGCCGCCCACGCCGCCCCTCGGCCGGCGCCGCCCACCTCCCGACACTCCCGCCTCCCGGCGGGGACCGAACCATGGCCCCTGGAGGGACCCGTGACTGATCGCGCGTACGACGACGCAGCCCTGGACGGCCGGATCGCCGTCGTGGGCCTGGACTGCCGACTGCCGGGGGCCCGTGACCACGCGGAGTTCTGGCGCAATCTGCTCGCCGGGACCGAACAGATAACCGATGTGGACGAGGACCTGCTGAGCGCTGCCGGGGTCGCCCCGGAGGCGTTCGCCGACCCCCGCTACGTGCGCCGCGCCTCGACGGTCGCGGACGCCGACCTGTTCGACGCGTCGTTCTTCTACCTCAGCGCCCGCGAGGCGGAGCGGATGGACCCGCAGCTGCGGATGTTCCTCCAGTGCTCCTGGGCCGCGCTGGAGCACAGCGGTCACGACTCGGAGCAGTACCCCGGCCGGATCGGTGTCTTCGCCGGCTCACTCAGCAGCACCTACCTCCTCAACAACGTGCTCACGGGGGAGAAGGGCTTCAACGGGTCGATCCGGCGGATGCGCCAGGACCTGCCCACGATGATGGGGAACGACCCCAACTACCTGGCCACCAGGGTCTCCTACCACCTCAACCTCACGGGCCCCAGCATCTCGGTGCAGACGGCCTGCTCGACCTCGCTGGTCGCCGTGCACACCGCGGTCCAGAGCCTGCTGTCCCAGGAGTGCGACGTCGCCCTGGCCGGGGGAGTCGCCCTGCGCTTCCCCCAGGAGGCGGGGTACCTCCACGAGTCCGACGGCATCGCCTCGGCCTCCGGAACGGTCCGGCCGTTCGACGCCGGGGCCGACGGCACCGTCTTCGGCAACGGCGCCGGCGTCGTGGTCCTCAAGCGCCTGGCCGACGCGCTCGCCGACGGCGACACCGTCTGGGCGGTGGTCCGGGGTTCCGCCGTCGGCAACGACGGCGCCGACCGGGCGGGTTACCCGGCGCCCGGAGTCTCCGGGCAGGCCGCCGTCCTCGCCGAGGCGCTGGCCGTGGCCGACGTGGAACCCGCCGAGGTCAGCTACCTGGAGGCGCACGGCACGGGCACCAGGATGGGCGACCCGATCGAGCTGTCCGCCGTGGCGCAGGCCTACGCCGCCGACGGCGCGCAGCCGCTCACCATCGGCTCGGTCAAGGCCAACCTGGGCCATCTGAGCGTGGCCGCGGGCGTCACCGCCTTCATCAAGTGCGTCCTGATGCTGCACCACCGCACCCTCGTGCCCACCCCGCACTTCACCGGGTGGAACCCGGAGTGCGCCGTGGAGGGCACCCGCTTCCGCGTGGGCACCGCCGTCGAACGCTGGGAGGGCGGCGACGGCCCCCTGCGCTGCGCCGTCACCTCCACGGGCATGGGAGGGACCACCGCCCACGTCATCCTGGAGGAGGCCCCGGAGAGCGGCGTCCGCCCCCGCGCCCACGCCGCGCCCGTGGTGGTGCTGCCGGTCTCCGCGAAATCGCCGGCCGCGCTCCAGGCGGCGCGGACCGCGCTCGCCGACCACCTGGAGGCCACGGCCCCCGCCGAGGCGGGCCCGTCCGGCGACACCGGTCTCGACGACACGTCGTACACCCTCGCCACCGCGCGCCGCACCTTCAACTACCGGGCCGTCATCACCGCCCCGGACCGGGAGACCGCCGTACGGGCCCTGCGCAGTGCGGACCCGCGCCACACCCACCAGGACTCCGGGCAGCCCGCCGACCGGCCCGTCGTCCTGCTGTTCCCCGGCCAGGGCACCCAGCACCCCGCCATGGGCCAGGGCTGGTACGAGCACCTGCCGGTCTTCCGCGACGCCCTGGACGAGTGCGCCGAACTGCTCCTGCCCCACCTGGGGCTCGACCTGCGTGACGCGCTCCATCCCTCCCTGCGCGGTGGCGGCGCCCCGTCCCCCGAACTGAACCTGGACCGCACCCGCCTCACCCAGCCCGCCCTGTTCGCCGTCGAGTACGCCCTCGCCCGGCAGTGGCAGGAGTGGGGCATCCGCCCCGCCGCCCTCGTCGGACACAGCGTCGGCGAGTACGTCGCCGCCACCCTGGCCGGGGTCTTCCGGCTGCCGGACGCCCTGCGGGTGATCGCCGAACGCGGCCGCCTGGTGGACGGGCTTCCGGGCGGCGCGATGGCCGCGGTGATGCTGCCTCCCGCCGAGCTGGCCGCCTATCTCGGCGACGACGTCGCGCTGGCCGCGGTCAACGAGCCCGCCGTGTGCACCGTCGCCGGGAGCCGGGAAGCGGTACGCGAGCTGACCGCCCGCCTCACCGCCGACGGCGTGGCCCACCGCAAGGTCACCACCTCCCACGCCTTCCACTCGCCGATGATGGACCCCGCCGTCGGCCCGCTCACCGATCTGCTGCGCACCGTCGAGCTCAGCCGCCCGCAGACACCGTTCCTGTCCAACCGGACCGGAACCTGGATCACGGACGAGCAGGCCACCGACCCCGCGTACTGGGGCGGCCACCTGCGCGACACGGTCCGCTTCGCCGACTGTCTCGCCACCCTCCTCGCCGACGGCGACCACGTCTTCCTCGAAGTCGGTCCCGGCCAGACCCTGGCCACCTTCACGCGCCGCCACCCGGACCGGGAGACCGGCGTGCCGGTCATCACCTCCGCCGCACGCGGCCGCGACGCCGGCGCCGACCTCACCGCGGTGCACGCCGCGCTCGGCCGGCTCTGGGCGGCCGGGCTGACGGTGGACTGGGCGGGCTTCCACTCCGGCCGCGGCCGCGGCCGGGTGCCGCTGCCCACCTACCCCTTCGAGGGCACCCGGTACTGGATCGAGCCAGGCCCGGACACCCTGACCGCGGGCACCGGCCGCAGCACCGCGGGCACCGGCCGCAGCACCGCGGCCCCGGGCGGGAAGCTGCCGCTGGACGACTGGCTCTCGGCGCCCGTGTGGCGCCAGGCCGTCGGCACCCCGGACACCGCGGCCCGGCCGCTCACCGAACCCGTGCTCCTCTTCGCCGACCCGGACGGCACCGCCCTGCGCCTCGCCGCGCACGCCTTCGCCGGCGAGGTGCTCACGGTGCGCGCGGGTGACGCGTACGGACGCGACGGCGACACCTGGACGGTGCGCCCCGCCGCCGAGGACGACCACAGCCGTCTCGTCGCCGACCTGCTCGGCGAGGACCGGCTGCCCGGCCACGTGGTGCACGCCTGGTCCACCGGGACACTCCCGCCGGAACGCGGCACCGAGCGCTTCGAGCGGGCCCAGCAGGCCGGGCTCTACAGCCTGATAGCCCTGGTGAAGGCGCTGAGCGAGCACGGCGTGACCCGACCCGTACAGCTCGACCTGGTGAGCGCCGGCGCGTACGCGGTGAGCCCCGCCGAGCCCGAGCCGGCGTCCGAACTCGTCACGCTGGCCGTGGCCGCCCGGGTCATCGGCCAGGAGCACGGGAACATCGGCTCCCGCCACTTCGACCTGCCCGCACGGCCGGACGAGCGGTCGCTGCGCACGCTCGCCGTCGAGCTCGGCTCCTTCCGGCGCCCGGAGGTGGCCGTCACCCTGCGCGGCGCCACCCGCTGGGTCGCCGAGATGGCCCGGGTCCGCGCGGACTGGACCGCCCCGGCCGAGACCCGGCTGAAGGACGGCGGCGTCTACCTGATCACCGGCGGACTCGGTGAGATCGGCTCCACGATCGCGGGGTGGCTGCACCGCGAGTGCGGGGCCCGGCTCGCCCTGCTCACGCGCGAGGCCCTGCCCGCGCGCAGTACCTGGGACGCCTGGCTGGAGGACCACCCGCACGACGACGAGACGACGCTGCGGATCGGCCGGCTGCGCGCCCTGGAGGCCGCAGGGGCCACGCCGTTCCTGGTGAACGCCGACGTCGCCGACGAGGACGGGCTGCGTACCGCCGTCGAGAAGGTCAAGGCCCAGTTCGGCGGCCTCGACGGGGTCGTCCACGCGGCGGGCCTGCCCAGCGAGCAGTGGGACCGCGCCATCACCGCGGCCAGTGTCGAGCAGTGCCAGTGGCACTTCGTGTCCAAGGCGCACGGCCAGATCGCCCTGGAGAAGGTGCTCGCCGACCACCCCGTCGACTTCTGCCTCATGCTGTCCTCCCTCGCCGGTGTGCTCGGCGGCCTGCGACTGCTCGGCTACGGCGCGGCCAACCACTTCATGGACGCGGCGGCCGAGCGCGCCAACCGGGGCCTCGACCGCACCGTCTGGATCAGCGCGGCCTGGGACGTGTGGCAGCACCACCAGGACGAGAAGCGGGCCCTGTCGGCCATCGGCCGCAGCATGGACGACAAGGCCATCCAGCCCGAGGAGGGCCTGGAGACCATCCGCCGGCTCCTGACGCTGCGCGACATCAGCCATGTGGCCGTCTCCACCTGGGACATCGACTTCCGGCTGGACCAGTGGGTGCGCGACGAGCGCATCGCCAAGCCGGTGGCGGGAGTCCTCGTCACCGGAGCCGACGCGGACGGCGACGCGGGTGACCTCACCGACCAGGTGGCCCGGCTGGTGCGTGACGCCCTGGGCAGCGAGGACATGCCGCTCGACGGCGACATCTTCGAGTTCGGCGGCGACTCGCTGCTCATCGTCCGGCTGCTCTCGAACGTGCGCGAGCAGTTCTCCGTCGAGGTGTCGCTGGCCGACGTGCTCGGCGACCCGACCCCGCGGGCGCTCGCCGGCCTGGTCGGGGACCGTCTCGTGGCCACCGCCGAGGAGGACGACGAAGTCGCCCTGCTGGCCAGAGAGCTGGACGGGCTCGACCCGGCCGAGCTCGAACGGCTGCTCGCGGCGGCCGAGACCGACCCGGCCCCGGATGCGACGGCCGTGATTTCTCAGGAACAGGAGCGCTGACGGTGGACTTCAGTCTGATCTTCTTCTCGGGCGACGAGAAGAACAAATACCGGTTCGTCCTGGACGCGGCCAAGTACGCCGACGAACACGGCTTCACCGCGATCTGGACCCCGGAACGGCACTTCCACCGGTTCGGCGGCCTCTACCCGAACCCCTCGGTGCTCGGAGCCGGCCTGGCCATGGCCACCCAGCGGCTCCAGATCAGGGCCGGCAGCGTCATCCTCCCGCTGCACAGCCCGATCCGCGTCGCCGAGGAGTGGTCCGTGGTCGACAACCTCTCGCGCGGACGCGCCGGCATCGCCCTGGCGACCGGCTTCAGCCCGGTCGACTTCGCCATCAACCCGACCGGCTGGGAGGACCGCCGCCGTCGCACCTTCGACGCCGTGACCACCCTGCGCGAACTGTGGGAGGGGGCCCCGGTCTACGTACAGGACGGCCTGGGCAACCACGTCGAGGTGGAGCTGCATCCGCAGCCCGTCCAGCCCGAGCTGCCGATCTGGCTCACCTGCACCAAGAGCCCCGAGACCTTCGAGGCCGCGGGCCGGCTCGGCTGCAACGTACTGACCGCGCTCATCGACATGACCAACGAGGAGCTGGAGGAGAAGCTGGCGCTGTACTTCAAGACCCTCCAGGAGTACGGACACGACCCGGAGGGCGTCACCGTCACGCTGATGCTCCACACGTTCATCGGGGACGACCTCGACGAGGTCCGCGAGACGGTCCGGGAGCCCTTCAGCGACTACCTGCGCTCCTTCTTCACCGTCATCGACTCGCAGAAGAAGAACCTCGCACCGGGCGCCGGCGTCCGCGACATGACGCAGAGCGACCAGGACCAGCTGATCGAGTTCGCCTTCGACAAGTACTTCGAGAAGGGGGCCCTGCTCGGCACCCCGGACTCCTGCGGCACCGTGGTCGACCGGTTCAAGGGGATGGGCGTCACCGAGATCGCCTGCCTCATCGACTTCGGCGTCGACGAGGACCTCGTCGTGCAGAGCCTGAGCCACCTCGACGAGCTGCGCAGGCGGTACGCATGAATGACGCGCTCGCGACCCGCCTCGCCGCACTCGGCCCGGAACAACGCGCCCGGCTCCGCGCCGCTCTGCCGCAGCAGCGGCCCGACACCGGTGAGCTGACACCGGGCCAGCTGCGCCTGTGGCAGGTGCACCACCAGGTGGACGGCCGCCCGGTCGACGTGGTGTGCCAGGCCGTCCGGCTCAGCGGGGCACCGGTCGACCTCGGGCTCCTGGCCGAGCGGGTGCGCGGCTTCGTGACGGCCCACGAGGCGCTGCGCACCACCTTCGAGACCTCCGGTGACGGCACGGTACGCCGCGTCGTCCACCGCGAGCTCGCGCCGCGCCTCTCCCGCATCCGCTGCGCCGACGAGGCCGAGGCCCACGCCGCAGCCCGGCGACTCGCGGCGGAACCGTTCGACCTGGCCACCGGGCCGCTGCTGAGAGTGGCCCTGGCAGAAGGGCCGGCAGCGGGCCTGGCATGGGTGCTGGTCGCCGTGCACAACCTGGTCTTCGACGCCTGGTCGTTCGAGCTGCTGCTCGACGAACTGGCCCGGGACACCGCCACGCCCGCCCCCTCCCGTCCGTTCGGCTCCTTCGTCCACGACCAGGCGAGCTGGCTGCGGGGCCCCGACGGCCGGGCCGGCGCGGCACACTGGGCCGCCGAGACCGCGGACGCCCCCGCACCCCTGCCGACGGACCGGCCCCGCGGCGAGCGGACCCGGCGTACTGGCAAGCGGATCGGGTTCACCCTGCCCGCCTCCGTCGCCGACGCCGTGGCGGCGTCCGCGAAGAGGGAGTCGGCCACCGCCTACACGGGCTGGCTGGCCGTCGCCTGGGCCGCGTTCGCGGAGTTCGGCGGCACCGAGGACACCCTGCTCGGCACCTTCACCACCGGCCGGAACCGGCCGGGCACCGACACGGTCGTGGGCTATCTGCTCAACGTCCTGCCGGTACGGCTGCGGGACAGCGGCACCGGGTCCCACCGGGACCGGGTCCGCGCGGTGCGCACCGCCACCCGCGCCGGACTGAAGCACGCCTCGTACCCCGGGGAACTCATCGACGCCGGCCGGCGCGTCGCCGGTACCCACCCGCTCCTCGACGCCGTCTTCGTCTTCGACAACCTCGGCGCGGACGAGCGCCGTATCCAGGGCGCCCACGTCACCACCACCGACCTGGACAAGGGCACAGCGCGGTTCGACCTGACCCTCGCCGTCTACCCGGGACCCGACGGGGTCGCCGGATGGCTGGAGTTCGACACCGGACTCTACGACGAGGCCACCGTGCGCCGCCTCGCCGAGCGGTTCACGGCACTGGCGCACACCGTGGCACAGGAGGCGGACCAGTGATCACCGCACGGTTGTGCGCCCCTGCCTACGAGCTCGGCGAATGCGCCGATCCGGTGGCGGAGCTGCCCGAGATGCTCGCCGACCCCGCGGCCGCCGCCGAACTCACCGCGCCCGCGGCCGGATTCCACACCTACCGTTGGTCGGACGCCGACGTCACCGAACTCATGGCCCTCGCCGTGGGCCGCACGCTCGCGGAGGCGCGGGTGCCCGGGACCGACGTCGACATGGTGATCCTGGCGACGGACTCGCTGCCGCGCGACCGCACAGCCCACCGGGACGTGGCCGAACTCCTCGATGGGACGGGCATCGACGGAGCGACCGTGGTCACGATGGGACTCATGGACTGCGCCACGGCCATGGTCGCGGTGGGCACGGCGGCGTCCTACGTGCGCGACGGGACGGCCCGCAACGTCCTGGTGGTCACCGGCGACCTCGCCGACCGGGCGACCGGCGGGGCGCGGATCGTGGCCGGCGGCGCGGCGATCGCGAGCGACGCCGCAGCATCGGTCCTGGTGTCCGCCACCGCGCCCGGGCTCCCCGTCCGGGGCATGGCCCACCACTCCGCACCCGAACTGAACCTGGGAGGCGGGCCCCAGCAGCAGCTGCTGTCCCGGATCACCGCCCACCGCGCGTTGTTCGCCCGCCTCGCCGACCGGGCCGGAACGGGCCTCGGCACCGTGCGATCCGTGCTGCCCAGCAACTTCGCCCGCAACGTCCTGACGCTGTACCTCTCCGAGGTGGGACTCGGCGACGAACTGTCGCTCGGCAACGTCGGCCGGATCGCCCACTGCCTCGGCAGCGATCCGCTGATCAACCTCGCGGACCGGCTGGCGCAGCGGAAGGACACCACGAGCGGGGCGGCGGGCGACGACTCGCTCGTCCTCTTCGGCGCGGGGGTCTCGCACCTCGCGGCCGTCCTGCTCGGCGCGGAACCGCTGCCCCGGCGGGCGGAAGGAGACCTGTGAGCACCACGGGTGTCGAACCGGCCACGGTCACCGCGGCCCAACTGCGCGCCGCGGCCCGTTGTCTGCCCGCCGGGGTGACGGTCGTGACCAGCGGGCGGGGCGCGTCGGTGCACGGCATGACGGTGAGCTCGTTCACCACGCTGTCGCTCACCCCGCCCCTCGCGTCGTTCTCCGTCAAGGAGGGCGCCCGCGTCCGCGGCCTCATCGAGGAGTCCGGCGCGTTCGTCGTCAACGTCCTCGCGGCTGATCAGGCTTATGCGGCGCGATGGTTCGCCGACCCCGAACGTCCCATGGGGACGGGCGGGTTCGCCGACGGCGCCGAGCCGGCGGACCCCCCGCCGGCCTGTGGCTTCGTACTGGCCGGAGCGATCGGCTACTTCACGTGCCGCCTCGTGCGGTTCGTCGAGGCGGGCGACCACGTCATCGCGATCGGCGCGGTGGAGCACTGCGGGACGCTGCGGGACGCGCCGCCCCTGGTGTTCGAGGGCGGCGCCTTCCGCACCCTGAGGCCCGTCGCGCCGGACTGACCGCCCCGCTCCAGGGCGCTCCGCCCGCCACCGGCACCCCCTCGCCCGTCCGCCCTGTCAGCCGTGCCCGCCGGGCCCCCGGCCCGCACGGCCCCGTCCCCTAGGAAGACCATGACCCAGCACCTCGACGACGAACTCATGCGTGAGGACCGCTCGCCCCGGTCCGCCGCGCCCCTCCCCGAAGCGCCCGCAGCCGGAACACCCGTCCGGCTCTCCCGCCGGGACAGGCTGATCCTCTTCGTGCTGTGCGCCGCACAGTTCATGATCGCCCTCGACTTCTCCGTACTGAACGTGGCCCTTCCCGAGCTTGGCACGGACCTCGGTCTCGGACAGGCGGAGCTGCAGTGGGCGGTCACCGCCTTCGCCCTGCCCTCGGGAGGGTTCCTGCTGCTGTTCGGGCGGATGGGGGACCTGTACGGCCGTCGGAAGCTGTTCCTCTCGGGCCTCGCTCTCTTCGGCGCGGCCTCGCTCCTCGCCACCTTCGCCTGGGACCCCGCCTCCTTCCTCGCCGGACGCGCGCTGCAGGGCGTCGGCGCTGCGGCGATCGTCCCGACAGGCATGTCGCTGCTGACCACCACGTTTCCCGAAGGCCCCCTGCGTGACCGGGCGCTGGGCATCAGCGGCACGCTGCTCTCGCTCGGCTTCACCACCGGGATGGTGCTGGGCGGTGTCCTGACGGACACCCTGGGCTGGCGCTCGACGATGGCGCTCCTCGCCCTGTTCGCCCTGGTCGTCCTGCCGCTCGCCCCCGCCCTGCTCAACGAGTCCCGGCGGCCCGAGCGGCCCCGCCTGGACGTGCCGGGCGCGGTCACCGTCACCGGCGGTCTGCTCGCGGTGATCTACGCCCTGTCGACCGCCGCGGACCGGGGGTTCGGCGGGAGCGACGTCATCGCGGCGCTCGTCGTGGGCGTCGCGCTCCTGGCGGCGTTCGTCCTGGTGGAGTCCCGTACGGCCGAACCGCTGGTCTCGCTGCCGATGCTGAAGCGCCGCACGGTGGCCTGGGGCAATCTCGGCGGTCTCGTCACCTTCTCGATGATGAGCACCGTCGTCTTCGCCATGACCCTGTACTTCCAGGATGTTCTGGAGCTCTCGGCGTTCCAGACCGGGCTGGTCTTCGGCTTCCAGGGCACTGCGGCCGCGGTCTCCGGCAGTTTCGTCCCCAAGGTCCTCGGCCTCCTGGGGGCCCGCTGGACCCTGGTCGCGTCCCTCGCCGGGCAGGGACTCTCCGTGGCCGGGCTGCTCGTCGTCGGGACCGAGAGCTGGAGCGTATGGCCGGCGGCCCTCTGCCTCGCACTGGCCTGCGTGTGCAACCTCGGAGCAATCGTCTCCTACGGCCTGACGGTCACCTCCGGCGTGCCCGACGAGGAGCAGGGACTCGCCACCGGACTGGTCACCTCCACACAGCAGGTCGGCATCACCGTAGGCATTCCGCTCCTAGGTGTCGTCGCCACGACGACCTCGGACCGGCTGTCGGGTGTCCACACCGTCCTGGTGATCGACGCGGCCGTCGTCCTGGCCACCGCCGCCCTGGTCGCCTTCGGCCTGGGCCGCGCCCGTCCCGCAAAGCACTGACGGGGGGTCCCCCCGACGCACCCGGGCGCAGCCGGCACCACGCCGGCTGCGCCCGGGGCGGCCGGCGAACACCGCCCCGCCCGGACGGCCGCCCCGGAGTGCTCAGCTCGACGGAATCGTCACGACCGTCACTTGTCCGTCCATCAGGCATTCGATGAGCACCGAACCGCCGAGCGGGTGGATCCAGAAGTGCGGCCCGGCATCCAGGATGTCCCGCGCATGTCGCACCGCGACATCCGCAGGCATGGTCACGACCGGCATCAGATAGTTGCCCCAGATGACGGCGATCCGCTCGCCCCTCTGTACGTACGAGGAAAGCAGCACCGCCGCCATCCTCGTCCAGTGCTCCTCATCGTCCCACCAGAGGCGGTCTTCGAACGGAGTGGACTCGAAGTCGATCACATCGCCGGTAGCAGCCGGAAATCTGCTCAGCGTCGCTGCGGCCAGTGCGCGGCTCTCGGCGAGATCCAGCTTTGTCACCTGCCGGCCGTCCTCGTCACGGGGGTCGTTCATGAAGTCCGGAAGGTACTCCGGACGACTCCCGTAAGAACTACCGTCGGTCATACGCTCCGTCCTCGACGACGCCGAACCACTGCCGCCGGCGAACCTTATCGCCCGCGTACGAACCGACGCTCCTCGCCCGTCAGCACGTTGATGCCGGGACCGCTGATCTTGCCCGGCGCAGGCCCCCGCCGGAGCTTCTGTCGGGCCCGACCGGCTACGAAAGGGTCCGGCACAGTTCCTGACCCACGAGTGTGATCATGGCCTGCTGGGTGTCCTGCCCGCCGTCACTGGTGACGTACACCACGGCTGTCCGGGTCCCGTCCCGGGTGGCGCCGCCCCAGGTGACATAGCCGAGGAGTTCGCCCCGGTGGCCGAAGTAGCTGCCGCCACAGGGCAACGGAATCTCGGCAAGACCGAGGCCGTACCGCACGCCCAGCTCGGGCATTGCGGGCATGGAGGTCGTCATCTCGTCGAGCTGCGCCGGAGACAGCAGACGGCCGCCGAGCAGCGCGGCGTAGAACCGGTTCAGGTCGCGCGCGGTGCTGATGATCGAGCCGGAGCCGACGGCCATACTCGGATTGAGCTCCGTGACGTCGATGTCGGTGTCGGTGCCGAACGCGGCGTAGCTCTGGGCGTGCGGACCCAGGATGAACGGGAAGACGCCGGGCGTACTGGTGTCCCTCAGGTCCAGGGGGCGGATGATCCGGTCCTTCACCTCCCGTGTCCAACTCCGGCCGGTGACCTTGTGGATGACCATCGCGGCGAGAATGTAGTTGGTGTTGGAGTACGACCAGCCGGCATCCGAGTGAGGCTGCTGCATCGCCAGCCCCACCAGCTCCTTGGGGGTGTAGGTGCGGAACCGCTCGGCTCGATAGCCGTCCGCGCTGTTCAACGCGGACATCTCCGGCCCGACGTCAGGGATGCCGCTGGTGTGCTGCAGCAACTGCCGCACGGTGATCCGGCTGCCGTCATGGCCGTTGCCCCGGACCACTCCCGGCAGCCACTGCTCGACGGTGTCGTCCAGGGACATCCGCCCCTCGCCGACGAGTTGCAGCACGACCGTGGCGGTGAAGGTCTTGGTGGCGCTGCCGATCCGGAACCTGCCCTCCCGCGGCATCGGCCTCCTTGTGTTCATCGCGGCCGTCCCGGCGTACGCGCTGTCACGCACGTCCGGTGACGTCACCTCGGCGTGCACACCGACCGCCCCGGTGTCGTGGATCGCCTCCACCTGCCGTTGGAGCGGATCGGCCGGCCCCGGCTTCGCCGCCGCCGCGGGCGCGGTTGACGCGGCGAGGACGGCTGCGGCGATGCCGGTCCGGACGAGCATGCCTTGCCGACGCCTTCTTGACCCATGCATGACGACCTCATCTCTGTTCAGGTTGCGCGCCTTCGGGGACCACTCAGGCTGTGGCCCGCGACCGTGTCGCCCCCGGAGCTGGCGGTGGACGACCATCCCACCAGCGGAGAAGGGATTGCCCCATCCGGCTTTCCCCCTGACGTACCGAGGCGCTGTCCTCAGGGCGGTGCCGGGGGCTTGCCCCCTCAAGGAGGCAGGGCACGCCCACTCCGGGCGGAGCACGCCTGGTGGGGCAGCGTCACGACACTGCTGTGGAGTCTCCTGGCGTGGCTCCGGCTGGCCGAGGGCTGGGTGACCGGCCGGCGGGGGGCATGGATCGGTCACAGCGCTGACATGGTCTCCGGGAAGGCGGGGCGCCTCGTTGGCTGGAATTTGCTTCGTCAGAGGGGCGCACGAGTCTCCTCTGATCGGCAGACTGGGGCGATGCGGACAGAGAGCGTCGCCAGGATCCAGGCAGTGCGGCTCGCCGTGACAGCCGGTGCGGTCGTTGCAGCCCCAGTCCTGTTCGTGGCCGGGACGTCGTTGCGCCGGCGCATGCTGCGTCGCCACTGCGGAGAAGGCGGACCGGGCCTGGTGAGCAAGGAGGACGGCTGGGTGAGCCCTGCGTACTTCGTCGTCACGAACGTGCTTGTCCGAGCCCTCTGCCGGCCGTCGGCGTACGTACTCCGACGGCTACGCACCGCCTGATCAGGTGATGCGCTCGTCCAGTGTGAAGCAGGTGACGTTCAGGAGGAGGACGACCAGGGGCCGCCGACGAAGTCAACGAAGTTGAGGTCGACGTAGATGTGGCCTACTTCGGTACTGGGCGGAGATCGTCGTGGGCAGAAGCGGATTTCGCCCGGCGGGGATGGATAGGCTCACCAGGTTCGATAGCCGATGCCTTGGGGTGACGATGCTGACCGCCGACGACCTGACGGCAGCCGAGCAGCAGGTGATGAGTGCGGTGGCCAGTGGTGAGGCCGCCGACCTGCGGGTCGGCGATGCCGAGACGGACGCCCCTGGCCGCGGTGCGTCGTGGACCCCGGAGCGCACCGTACGGGCTGAGGTTGTCGCCCAACTGCTCCTGGACGCCGACGTGCGCACCCCGGTCCGATTGGCAGGCGCGCGGATCACCGGCTCGCTCGACCTCGAAGGTGCCACCCTGAGCCGCTGGCTGCTGCTCACGGATTGCTGGCTGGACGAACCGGTCTCCCTTTGTCATGCCACCGCCCCTCTGATACGCATGACCGGCTGCCACCTACCCGGCCTGGACGCCGAAGACCTGTGCGTCCACGCAGACCTCGCGCTGGAGCACGGATTCACCGCCCACGGCGAGGTCAGACTGGCCCGTGCTCGGGTGGGCGGCGTGCTGTCCCTTGCCGGGGCCGGCCTCGACAACCCCGGCGCGACCGCGCTGGATGCCGCACGGCTCACCGTCGATCACCACATGCTGCTGGACACAGGCTTCACCGCCCGCGGTGAAGTCTGTATCACCGGCGCCCAAGTCGGGGGAGACCTCGTTCTGACCGGCGCGCGGCTGACCAACCCCCAGGGCGTGGCTCTCGCCGCCGACCAGTTGCACGTGGCTCAGAGCGTGACAGGCGACGACATCTCGGTCGAAGGCGGCATCAGCCTCGTCGGCGCGGGCATAGGCGGCTCGCTCACCTTCACCGGAGCCAGCATCGCCCGCGAGGACGACTGGGCACTTCTCGGCTCCGACTTGCAGGTGGCGCAGGAGATGCGGCTCAGCCACGGCTTCTCCTCGCTCGGAGGCATCGACCTGCGCGGAGCACGCCTCGGGACGCTCACCCTCGATCGAGCCGAACTCGACAACCCCGGCGGATCTGCGCTGGAGGGCGGCTGGCTCGCTGTGGACCGCCAGGTCTCGGGCCGCCACGAACTCACCGTGCGAGGCGAATTCAGCCTGTACGGCGCACGGATCGGCACGCGGGTGGACCTGCGCGACGCCGCCTTCACCAACCCCGGCAGCCTCGCCCTCGACTTCGAGCGACTCGACACCCCGGCCCTGTACCTGCTTCCCCGACGCTCACCGGACGGGCTCGTCGATCTCAGCCACGCGAAGGTCGGAACTCTCCACGACGACCCCGCGACCTGGCCCGACAGGCTCGACCTTCGCGGACTGACCTACACCACGCTCACCAACGAGCACACCTCGGTACGGCAGAGACTGAACTGGCTGGGGCGGCAGCCCGGCGGCTACGCCCCGCAGCCCTACGACCAACTCGCCGCCGCCTACCGCCAAGCCGGCCAGGAGGACGCCGCACGCCTCGTGGCCATCCACAAGCAATACCGCCGGCGCCGTACGCTCAATCCTGCCGGAAGGCTGGTCAACTGGCTGCTCTACCTGACCGTCGGCTACGGCTACCGAACCTGGCTGGCCGCCCTGTGGCTGCTCGTCCTGCTTGCCCTCGGCACCGTCGTCTTCGACCACGCCCACCCTTCCCACATGACCGCCGCAAGCACGCCCGCCCCGGCCTACCACTCGGTTGCCTACTCCCTCGACGTCTTGCTCCCGATCATCGACCTCGGACAGCAGAAGGCATGGTTGCCCACCGGCAGCGCCCTGTACTGGTCCTGGCTGCTCTCCGGCGCCGGATGGGTACTGACCACGGCAGTAGCAGCAGGGCTGAGCGGGGTACTCAAGCGGGGCTGAAGACCCGCAGCAGACAGGAAGGTGCTGCCCTCGAAGTGATCTCGTCGTGGGATCCGCCGCTGCGATGACCGCCGACCTGTCCGCCGTCACGTCCACGCGACGGCCACGACCACCGCGGCCGCCGTGACCGTGGCCACCGCGTAGAAGGCCGAGGCCGCCCTGGTGCGCATCCCTACCAGCGCGATGAGTGCCACCAGGACGTCGAGGGCCAGTTTCACGCCCATCTTCGCGTGCGACACCGGCAGGTCGAGGGCGAGACGGGCCCAGATGAGGCCGACGCCGGTGACGAGCTGCACGACAGCGCTGGTCACCATGTAGCCACCGGTCACGGGGTCCTTGCCGCGCAGCTGGTAGAAGATCCCGCCGAGGATCGCAGCGAAACCGAAGAGATGGAAGACGAGGAACACGTACCGGAGGATCTCCATGCCAGTGGTCTTTCTGTGCGACGGTGCGTGGACGGGAAGGATTGCCGGGTCAGCCGGTGAAGGGAGTGGAGCCGAAACGGCCCCAGGCGACGAACGCGGCCAGGACGAGGTAGACGAGGTCCCCGGTGATCGTGGCGCGCTCGCCCCGACGTAGCCGCGTCACGGCTGCGCAGATGAACAGAACGACGAGTCCGGTGGCTGTGACCGGCACCAGGACCGGGGCGATGCCGAGGACCGCGGGCAGGATCATCCCGGCTGCGGCGAGCATCTCGACGGCACCGATGGCTTTGAGCGCCCCCGGGCTGAACTCCATCACCCACTGCGCGGAGGCGCCGACGGAGGCCAGCCTCTCGCGGGCCACGAACATCTTGGAGCTGCCCACGAGGCAGACGGCTGCCAGCACTCCGGCGGTGATCCACAGCGCGATGTCCATCAGCAACTCCCTGTTCGAGGTCTTCTGGACCCGAGACGAGGCAGCGGTCGGTTCAGTGACATCGAGGCGCCGAAATGGACGGAGACGTGGGTCACATCGCGTCGGGTCGTGGCCGCGCTCTCCGGATTCGGTCGAAGCACCTCGGCCCGGGGTGCGAGATGCCATGATCCGTACGGGGTATTCGCGCAGAGGGGGAGCAAAGCGTGGGCAGCGCAGAGGAGTTCGAGGAGCTGAGGCCTCTGCTGTTCTCGATCGCGTACCGGATGCTGGGCAGTGTCAGCGACGCGGAGGACGCGGTGCAGGAGACCTGGCTGCGCTACGACGCCTCGTCCGTACGGCCTGTGTCGGTCAAGGCGTTCCTCTCGACCACGGTGACCCGGATCTCGATCGATGTGCTGCGTTCCGCGCGGGTGCGGCGCGAGGCGTACGTCGGGCCGTGGCTGCCCGAGCCGCTGCTCGACGATCCGTACGAGGATCCGGCTCGCGCGGTGGAGCTCGCCGACTCACTGTCGATGGCGGCGCTGTTGCTTCTGGAACGGCTCAGTCCGCTGGAGCGGTCGGTGTTCGTACTGCGGGACGTCTTCGCCTTCGGGTTCGAGGACGTTGCCGCGGCGGTCGGCCGTTCGCAGGCAGCGTGCCGGCAACTGCTCGTACGGGCACGGCGCCACATGCATGAGGGGCGGCCCCGGTTCGAGGCGGACCGGGGGGAGCGTGACGAGCTGGCGCGGCGGTTCTTCGACGCGATGGCACAGGGGGACATGGAAGGGCTGCAGAGTCTGCTGTCCGCCGACGTCCGGCTCGTCGGTGACGGGGGCGGCAAGGCGCCGCGGCTGGCCAGTGTCGTCGCCGGTGCTGCGAATGTCGCGCGGCTGCTGGCCACCGTTCACCCCTTGAAGGTGCGTACCGGTATCACGTGCACGCCACGCCGGATCAACGGCCAGCCGGGCGCGCTCCTTCGTGATCGCGACGGAAACGTCCTGCAGACCTTCGTACTGGATGTGCTGGACGGGCAGGTGCACAGCATCCGCTCCGTCATCAACCCCGACAAGCTCGCCCACCTCGGACCGGTGGCCGACGCCTGGGCCATGGACCGCGAAGTACGGCAGGCTCGCCGGCCGTCGGTGTGAGCACGGCCGGTCCAGGAACTCGACCGCCGACTCGATGAGGAGCGAACCGGAGGCCCTGGTAGCGGTGACGGCGGAGACCGAGCGTTTCGATGCGGCCACCGACCTTGGCCGCATCGAAGACGCAGTACGAGTCCTGCAGATGATGACCAGACCGGCCAGGGCCCGCCTCCTCGCCCACGTGAGGAGGCCCGGGCAGGAATGCCCGAGTCACCGTCGCCCTCCAGGTGTTACTCCACGTGATCATCGGTCCTGACGCCGTTCGTGTGGGTGCGGCGGCCGGCGTGCCTGCCGATCGCCCCCACCGATTCACCGCGTCTCGGTTTGCGGCTTCCGGCCGGCCCTGTTCTTCGCGATGTTTCGGATCTTCTTGGTGCTGCCCGACTCGGCGAGCAGGGCGAGGGCGGCCGGCGACGTCGCCTCCTCTGCGAGGACACGCTGCATCCAGTCCGTGACCCGCGTCAACTCCACCGGTGTCGGCACGTGACCGTCCCTGACGGACAGATAGAACAGCCAGTCGTGGATGCGGCGACGGATGAAGGCGCGATGCCCCTCCGCCGTGAGCTTGTCGATCTCCGGCAGCAGTCCCGCCGACCACTGCTGGAAATCAGCAGGACCGGTGACCTTCATCGCGATGCTGTCCACGAGGGCGACCACCGCCGTCTTGGAGACCAGCTCAACGGGGTCGCGCAGGATCGTGGCCACGATCGCGCGGTCTCGGTCACGGCTCGGCGAGGAGGCGGCCACCAGGACGACGCGTCGGTACGCGGACGATCGCACGTGCTCGTCCGCGACGGCGGCGTCGACGTCCACATCGAGGATGCCGGCCCCCGCCAACAACTCGGCCACACCGGAATGCAACGTCATGGCCTTGTTCCTTCGCGCCGGGCTCGACTCCACGTCGCGGGCATCTTCCTCCGGTCCGCGCGCTGATCCAAATGAAACGACCTACGGCGTTCTGAAGCCAGGCCCGATCCTCATGGTTGGCTTGGGTCGGGCCCCGCTTCGGCGGTCACGTGGTTCTCCGGCGGCTTCCACAGTGTTCCGAGGCGAAGCTGGCAGGCGGAGACAGCAGATCAGAAGGGCTGACTCAAGAACGTGGAGCGGATGGAGAGACTGGCGGACCTGAAGCCCGTCCATCAGCGCCAGGCGGCCGTCCTGGCCCTGTGGCAGTGGCGCGCGCCGGTGCTCGCGTTCGAGTTCGATGCCGAGTGGGGCGTCGACCGGTCCGTGCTGGAGTCGCTTTTCCGACTGGCAGCATCACCCGCTGGTGAACGGCCGGATCGCGCATACCGGAGAGAAGCGGCCGAGTTGTGCAGGGCCCCGCTCTTCACGTCTGAAGTCGACCCGGACACGGTCCAGCTCTTCCAGCTGGAGACCATCAGCAACCTGCTCACGTTCGGTGAACTGCTGGACAGTCCCGGCGTGCAAGTCGAGCGAGTGGTGGAAGCCTCAGCCGGCCTGGCGACCTACCTCGACGGCCTCGTCGAGGGCTCCTTCTACGACCATCCCGCAGAGGATGCCCACCGCCGGTTCCTCGCAGACCTGGCGGACCGGGCGGGCGAGGGCTATTTCGCGTCGCGCCACCTCGCCGTCAAGATCGCCTGTCATGCTGCTCTGCGAGTTCTCCCCGATTCCGCGGGGCTGCTCGACTCGTCCACGGGACGCGAGCTGCTCGCGCTCTGCGAGGACTTCGGCGAAGAGGTCGTCACAACGATGGAGTGGCTCCGCATGGCGGGTCACTGACGTCGTGAGCCGGACGGCAGATGCGGCAGCCCGACGGACGGGTGACCTGCAACGGAGGGCTGCTACGGGCGGCACCGGAAGAACAGGCCGGGTGCGGTCTCGGCGAGGACGCCCTTGGACTCCGAGGGCCTCGGCCTGCTCTCGGCGTCCCGCACGGGCCGCAGAGACGGCATGACGCCGAGCCCCTGCTCCACCAACCACCTCTCGGCCCGTGGGACAGCCGCCACCGGCAGCTCTGGCAGCCGTCCCATGCTGGCAGCGGATCGCGTTGACGATCTCCCGCATCTCGTCCCTCCGGCCGACACGCCCCTGTGACGGGCTGGAGTCCCTACGGCATGGGGGCGCGGCGGGCCGGCCGGTGTTCACGGCTCGCAGGTGGGCAAGACGGTGGTCAGCTGGGTCAGGTGGTCGGGGTGGACGCGAATTCCGGGGAGCCAGAGCTGTTCCCCGTGGTGCGTGATCCGGATCCAGATGCTGGTGTGTTTATGGTTCTCGTCGGTGACGGAGACGCCGTTGGCGACTGTGCAGGTCGCCTGGAGCAGGTCGTGGTGCCAGACGCGACCTGCGGAGTTGGCGGTGTTGTAGGGGCGGTAAGGGTTGTAGGCCAGAGAGAGAGCGCACGTGGCCGTGCGGGGCCTCTGGCAGGCCCTCTCGACATTGTGGACCACCACCCCGGCGTGGCTGCTTCCGTCTGCCCCATGATTCTTTCCCTGAGCGCCTTGCGTTGCTGTCGCGGTGCTGGGGGTGGTGTGCGAGGACACCAGGAGCACCAAGAGGCCGACGGCCACCACGGCGCCCGCGACACCGGCCAGCACGACAGCCCTCCGGCCCGTCACGCTCCCACGACGTCCGGGCAGTTCGCGCCATCTTCGCCACCACGCCGGACCGCCCGTGTGCGAGGGACCGGCACCATCGTCGGCAGTCTGGAGTGCGACGCTGACGTTCGCCGCCGCAACGTCATGGTCAGCGGGTGAGGTGTTCTCGGTAGCTTCCCAAAGGACCCGGTACGGAGTGGGGTCTGCCTTCAACGCCCGGCACAGGTCTCTGACCGCGGGCCATGGCGGCACGGTTTCGCCGCGGAAGTAGCGGGACAGCGACGAGTCGCTGATGCGGACCTCAGCTTCGAGGCTGCGCAAAGTGCGCCCCGACCGCTGCTGCAGGCTCCGCAGTGCTGCACCCAGTTCTCGTGCTGCTGCACGATGATCGTGTTGTTGGCCGGTCATCGAGATAAAGGCCCTTTCACAGAGCGGGGGAGCGGTGTCCCGCCGGCGTCCCATGTCCCGGGACGAGCACATCCCAGCAGGTCAGGAATGTATTTATCCCGACATCACTGAAGCAAGCGGGATTTCGTCAGCCAAGGGCCGGTTCCCGTGCAAACTCTGCGTACCGGCCGAGAGCAGATCACTCCCAGGGGTGAGCGTGCCGGTAATCGTGGCCTCGCCGGCGGACGCCGCACGGCCAGGCTTCACACTCCCACCGAAAGGATCTACACCATGCGTGTACGCATCGCACTGTCCGCTTTCACCGCGATCACGGTGGCCGGGCTCGGCCTCAGCATGGTCGCGCCGGCCATCGCGGCATCCGACACCACGTACCAGCGGGTGACCACGGTGCAGGCAGCCGAGAGTCTCGACGTCCACCGCGAAAAGTTCATGACCCTGAACGGCTGCCAGACGGCCGGCCAGCAGGGCATCGACCGCGGGCACTGGGACCGATACCAGTGTGCCGAGGGCTCCGCCTGGCCCTGGGTCTGGAACCTGTGGACCAACCGCTGAGCACCTGACCTTGCCGCCGTCGGTGTTCTCCTCCTTACGATCGCAGGAGGAGGACACCGACGGCCTTGCGAGCCTTGCTGAGCACCCGTGACGCGAGGGGAGCGCAGCGGCAGACACCATAGCTTTTGCTATCGCAACCGGGCGATTGCCTCGGCGTCAGGCCATCGTGCCCCTGCCGTGCGGGCCACCACTGCGCGCGGACACGTACGACACCTGACCGTCTGCGCGCGGACACGTACGACACCTGACCGTCGAGGAGCGGGCCGCCCATCCGTGCCGGGGCGGCCCGCTCCCGGCGCGGAGAGCGACGGTTGCGTGTACGGTGCCAGACCCACGCCAGTCCGTGGGCTCACCCATCCGCGCGGCGGCATCGACGGCGCACTCGTCGTCGCCCGTCGGCCCTGAGGCCGGACGGCAGCCCGGTCTCGGCCTCGAACACCGGCACCTGACGCAGATACGGACGCGCGACCCCGGCGGCCGGGTTCGACACGACGGTAACCCCGTTCAGAGCGAAGTACTCGCGCAACTCCCGCCTCCCCTCAGGGTGCGGGTGCCGATCCTCTGACGTGCCCGTGCCCGTGCCCGGCCTGTCGGAGGGCCGGCCGGGCACGGGCGTGGATCAGGAGGTGCGGCAGACCGTTCCGTTGAGGGTGAAGGTCGTCGGCGTGGGGTTGGCGCCATCGTTTGCTCCGACGAAGCCGAAGGTGGCGGTGGAGCCGCCGTGAGGGGCCAGCTCGGCGTTGGTGCCGTTGTCGGTCACATGCACGCGTGTGCCCGAATTGGTGACGTTCGCGTTCCAGGAGCTCTGCACGGACTGGCCGGTGGACGGCCAGGTGAAGTCCAGCGTCCAGCCGTTGATCGGTGCGTCACCGACGTTGGAGACCGTGACGGTGGCGACGAATCCGCTGCTCCATCCGCTGTCCACCCGGTAGTTGACCAGGCAGCTGCTGTCGCGTGGAGCCGTGGTGGCAAAGGTCAGCGGCTCGGAGGGGCGCGACAGGCGGCCGTCGGCGTCCCGGGCGAGGACGTTGACCGTGTGCTCGGACCCCGGCGGCAAGTTGTGCAGCGTCGCCGAGGTGGAGGTCGAGGTGACGAGCAACTGGGCGTTCGCTCCCAGGCGTTCGTACACCTCATAGCGCACTGCCTTGCCGTTGGCGGGTGCCGTCCAGCTCACCGTGGCGGTCGAGCTGCCCACGGAGGTGGTCTTCGGTGCGCCTGGCGCGCCGACCGAGGCCGCGGCGGCGTGCGGGGCGACGGTGATCGTGGTGATCGAGTACGGCGGCAGCACCTGGTCGCCGCCGTCGGTGGCAGCCACCCGGGTGACATCGGTGTCGCCGCGGCCGTAACGGTGCACCACCGGTGCCTGGGCAGTGGGCGTGTATCCGGCGTAACTGATGTCCGCGGTGCGGGAGTTCATCGGGTCCTTGTTGATCAGCATCACACTCAGCGTGCCGTCGGCCCGGTGCACGGCGTGCGCGGAGACCTGGTCGCTGTCGGTGGAGGAGGCGACCATCGTGTCGCCGGGACGCCCCAGCTCGGTCAGCGACTTGATGCCGAAGTACGGGTGGAACGGCGTGTTCACGGCCGGCTGGCAGACGTCGCCGACGCAGCCGCCGCTGGAGAGCAGGCCGAAGTCGTTGAAGTCGGTGTCGCCGTCCACCGTCTCCACCTTGGTGGGCCCGTTGTGGACGTTCCACCAGTCGACGTTGAAGACGCCGTTCTCCAGCGCCGTCATGTAGGTGTCCGCGGCGAACAGGCCGTTGGGGCGGCTGTTCATCTGGACGTTGGAGTTGACCTCGGTGAGCGCGATGCCGATCTTCGACGAGCGTTCCCCGGCGTACCGGTCGATCTGCCGGCGGACCTCGCGGAGCTGTCCGGGCAGCCGGGCGGTCCGCTCCAGGGCCTCGTCGGCGGTGGAGCCGCCCGGGTAGGAGTGCACGATGGCGAAGTCGATCTTCCCGGCGACCGCGGACAGCACGGTGTGGTTCCAGTCAGCCGAGTCACCCGGGCCGACGATGCCGTCCGGCCAGTCGCCCGGCGTGGTCAGCACGGCGCCGATCTTGATCGTCGGGTCGACCGCCTTCATGGCCTCGGCGTAGGCAAGGACGTTGCGGGCGTACTCACGCGGGCTCTTGTCCGGGTGGTCGTCGGCCTCCCAGCCGCCGCCGTAATGGCCGTTGCCGTAGATCTCGTTGCCGATTTCCCAGTACTTCGCCCCGTAGCCGCGGGTGACGTTGGCGTACCGGACCCAGTCGGCGGCCTCCTGCGGGGTGCCGGTGCCGTAGTTGGCGATGATCATCGGCTGGGAGCCGGAGGCGCGGACGCTGCCCATGAACTCGTCGAAGGTGGTACCGGGCGCCACGTAACCGCCAGGGGCGGTGTGGTCCTTCCAATGGTAGATGTCGCCGTAGGAGCCGCCGGGGTAGCGCATCACGCCGACGCCCGCCTCGCCCAGCAGGCCGGTCACCTCGGGGTCGTTCATGCGAGAGTCCCAGAGCGCGTGGTTGACGCCGAAGGCCGCCTTGTCGATGGTGCCGAGCCCGAGCCCCGCGTTGACGGACACCTCGACGGTCGACGCCTCGTCGGCGGCCGTCGCCGTGGGGGCAGGGGCCGCCGCGGTCCGGCCGGTCGCGGCGGGCGCCGGGGGAGCGGCGGCGAGGGCGGCGACCGTGGCCAGGGCGCAGGCGAGCGCGGCGGCCGGGCGTCTGCCAGCGGTTCTTCCGGCTCTGTGAGGCGGCCGGCCTAACCGGCCGATGTCAAAGAGGCGTGCGAGCGGCATGACGTGTCCTCCTCGGCGAGCGCCGCGTCGGTCGGCAGGACGCCCGGTGTGCGTGTTCGGTGGGCACCTTCGGTGCGACGCTGATGGGAGCGCTCCCATGATGATGCGGGGGAGGCATGACCGCGTCAATGGTGCGGACCAGGGCGCCCTCGCCCCCGCGGTACGCGCTCTGCGGGACGCCGGACTCGACGCGGACCAGGAGTGGAGCCCGATAGTTCCGTGGGGTGACAGACAGTCAGGAAGCGGCCCCGGACATCGAACCTGCTCTCCTGTGCACCCCGACCGGTCATGTCCGGACCAGCCGCACCGACTCCGTAACGTGATGAAGCCCTGGTTTGTCACCGCCCGCGGCTCTTTCAGGTAAAGGTGCGCGGCCATCGGGGACAGTGCGGAGATTTTCCATCAGGAGGCAGCAGACTGGGGCGATGGGTGGAATTAAATACCGCGGTCGATTCCTTGCCTTCGCCCCTCGCTTCTTGCGTACCAGGTCCGGGCGGAAAGGGCCGTCCTCCGAAGCCGGGCGGCCGACTCGGTCCAAGAGTGAGCGGGACGCGGTTCATCGCACGCCAGGGGAACGCCTGCGGTCACTGCTGAGTCTGCGAAGCGTGGCCGGTCAGGTGTTTTTCCTGCAGCTGGCCGTAGTGATGCTGCTCGTTGCCGCGACCGTGGTGGCTCTGGTGTTGCAGGCACGGCACCAGGCCACGCAAACGGCCCGCGACGAGGTGATGGTCGCCGGCGAGACGTTCGCGAACTCCCCGGGAGTGGTTGAAGCGCTGGACAGTTCCGACCCGACGGCTGTTCTGCAGCCGTACACCGAAGCCGTACGGAAGAAATCCGACCTCGACAACATTGTCGTTTCGACGACGTCCGGAATCCGGCTCACCCACCGGGACCCGGACCTGATCGGGAAACATGTCGTAGGGCCCTACAAGGAGGCGGCACAGGGCAAAACCCTCACTCATATTTTCGACGGGCCTGTGGGGCCGGCCGTGTACGCAGCGGTCCCGGTCTTCCGGCCCGATGGCTCGGTCGCGGGCGTCGTTTATCCAGAGATCACGATCGAGAACGTGAACGAGACGGTGGGGCGTCAGCTACCGGTGTTCTTCGGCGCAGCGGGCGCCGCGCTCGTGCTGGCCGCGGGCGGGTCGGCACTGGTGAGCGGGCGGCTGCGGCGCCAGACCGGGGGCCTCGGCCCGGTCGAGATGACCCGGATGTACGAGCATCACAATGCCGTACTCCACTCTGTTCGCGAGGGAGTGCTCATCGTCGGGGGCGACGGGCGGCTTCTGCTTGCCAACGACGAGGCGCGGCGGCTGCTGGGCCTGCCCGAGGACGCGGAGCAACAGCCCGTCAGTGACCTCGGCCTGGCCACGGGCCTCGGAGAGCTGCTGGCCGGCGGCCGCACGGCCACCGACGAGGTGTATCTGGCCGGGGACCGGCTGCTGGCGGTCAACGTGCGGTCCGTCAACGGGCATGGTGGCCAGGCGGGCAGGGTGGTCACGCTGCGGGACACCACCGAACTGCAGGCGCTGACGGGAAGGGCCGAGGTCGCCCGGGAGCGGCTGCAGCTACTCTACGACGCCGGTGTACGGATCGGCACGACACTGGATGTGGTGCGCACCGCGGAGGAACTGGCGCAGGTGGCCGTTCCCCGGTTCGCGGACGTCGTCAGCGTGGAGCTTCTGGACCCGGTCCTGCGCGGCGAGGAGCCCGACGGGGCCAATACGGAGATGCGCCGCACGGCCGTTGCCGGTCTGCATGAGGAACACCCCTTCCACGCTGTCGGGCAGTTGATCCGGTTCCTCCCCACCACCCCTGCGGCCGTCAGCCTCGCGCACGGCCACACCGTCCTGGAGCCGGACCTCACCGCCTCAGACGGCTGGCGCGCCCAGGCCCCGGAACGCGCTCAGCAGATCCTGGATCACGGTTTCCATTCGTGGGTGGCCGTTCCGCTGTGGGCCCGAGGAGTGGTGCTGGGGGTGGCGAACTTCTGGAGGACGGGAGAGTCCCCGGCCTTCGAGGAGGACGACAGGTCTTTTGCCGAGGAGCTGGGTGTCCGGGCAGCGGTGTGCATCGACAATGCTCGCCGTTACACCCGCGAGCACTCCATGGCAGTAGAGCTGCAGCGCAGCTTGTTGCCCCACGGCCTGCCCGTACAGTCCGCGATCGAGGCGGCCCAGCGCTACCTGCCCGCGCAAGCCGGGGTGGGTGGGGACTGGTTCGACGTCATCACCCTGCCCGGCGCACGCGTAGCCCTTGTGGTGGGCGATGTGGTCGGTCATGGACTGCACGCGGCGGCCACCATGGGGCGACTGCGCACCGCTGTGCGCAACTTCTCCGCCTTGGACCTGCCGCCCGACGAGCTCCTTGCCCACCTCGACGAGCTGGTGGCCACTCTCGACACGGAGGGCGCGACGGGCGCCGACAGTACGGGCATCACCGGTGCCACCTGCCTCTACGCGATCTACGACCCGGTCAGCGCGGTGTGTACCGTCGCCCGGGCCGGGCACCTGGGCCCTGCTCTCGCCCACCCCGACGGCACTGTCACCTTCCCCGACATCCCCGTCTCGCCGCCTCTGGGCCTGGGCGCCGGCCTGCCGATCGAGACAGCGACCCTGCATCTGCCTGCCGACTCCCGGCTGGTGCTGTTCACGGACGGCCTCATCGAGAACCGCGAACGCGACATCGACACCGGCCTGACCATCCTGCGTGACGTCCTGACCGACCAGCCCCGCCGAACTCTGGAGGAGACCTGCAGCGCCGTCATGCAGGCACTTCAGCCCGATCGCCCCATCGACGACATCGCGCTACTGGTGGCCCGCACTCGTGTGCTGGGCCCGGACAAGGTCGCGGTCTGGGATGTTCCGAGCGATCCCGCCACCGTCTCACGTGTCCGCGCCGAAACCACTCAGCAGTTGGAAACCTGGGGCCTGGAAGAGCATACGTTCGCCACCGAACTGATCGTCAGCGAACTGGTCACCAATGCCATCCGCTACGGCACCCAGCCCATCCGCCTGCGGCTGCTCCACGACACCAGGAACTTGATCTGCGAAGTCTCCGACGCCAGCAGCACTTCCCCCCATCTACGCCGTGCGGCTACCACGGACGAAGGCGGACGCGGACTGTTCCTGGTTGCCCAGTGCTCCCAGCACTGGGGTACCAGATACACCCCTCGCGGCAAGGTCATCTGGACCGAGCAGTCCTTGCGTGACCGAGCGCCTTCGCCCACGGTCACCGAGGACGACCTTCTGGACCAGTGGACCGACGAAGAATAGAGCGACGTCTGTGACATGTGGACTGCTGCCTCGCTGCCCGCTGAGGACTTGCGGGCAGCGAGGCAGCACCGCGTTAACCGACACTCTCGTCAGGACACAACGTCGTTCGGAGCTATCCGGCCTGAATGGCGTCCGCCGGAACCTCGAAGACGATGGTGAGTCCGTCGCGCTCGTCCCCCCGCTCGCCGACGCGCGTGAAGCCGAAGCCCTCGATGCACGCCAGGGAGGCGGTGTTGTCGGATTCGATCCTGGCGCGCACGGTCCTGACGTCGGGGTCGGCCGCGGCCCTGAGGAGCAACGCCTTCAGGATGGCGCGGGCATAGCCCTGGCGGCGGTACCTGGGCACGACGGTACAGCCGACCTCGACCATGCCGGCCTCATCCGGCGGCCCGTGGAACCCGGCGTCGCCAACGACTGCCCCGTCCGGCTCGGACACCGCGGCACGCGTGATCCAGGGCGCGGCAGAGGGGTCTTCGGCGAGCTGGTCGGCGCGATACCCGAAGATCCAGCGGGCTCGCTCACCGACGAAGTGCGCGTCAAGGGCGACCCCGGCCTCGGCGCTGCCGCCGGCGATGTCACCGTCAGCAAGCGCCCGCAGCGCCTTTGCGCTGAGCTCGACGAAACGGACGCGTTTGGGGGCGGAGAGAGGTTTGTTGTTCATCGCGGTGATGTTCACCCGGAGCCGGAGAGCTGTCCACCGGGTTACGGCCTCGGCGGACATGGAGGCGGCGGCCACACGGACGCCGTGACACCTACGCCGAGACACGTCTCGCGATCGTCCTGCGTGTCTCCGACCGATCCGCGCGAGGATCCGCCCACCAGGAAGTCCGTGGACCGGACGGTGATCTCCATGGCATGCTCCGGCCCGGTCGTCGAGGAGATCCGCCATGCGCCTCTCAGAATTCTCCGGACCTGCCTGGCGTTCAGTGGCTGTGCGGCGGGGGCCGGCGAGGAGGACACGCATACGGAGGAGCGGAAATCTGGCCCGGCCGAACATCTGGCGCTTGATCATCTTGGTGCGATCACGTCCTTGGCGATCGCTACGGCCTCCGAACTGAACGGAAATGGGCGAGCCCCGTCATCACCGTTGCTGGGATCGGGAGGGGTTGGTGGAGACGACGTCCGAGCAACGCACGGTACACGGTGCCGCCCTTGCTGCGTTCACCGTAGGAAGGGCCTCCTCGCCTTGCCCGCCTGCCACCTGACGGGGCCTCGGCAAGTGCAGTACCAGCAGCTCGGCTCCCCGCCGCCGACCACCCTGTGCGTTATGGTTCTGGCCGGCACATCGTGGGCCCAGGACCTTCTCCGGGCCGAGAGCTGAACGACTTCTCCCGTCAGGTACTCGTCCTGGCTTGCTTGCGACTGCCGTCAGCGTCTTCACCCGATCACGTCAGAAAGAATCGGATGCGCATCAAGAACGCGAGCGTCGCGCTCGCAGGCACCGTCATGATGACGGCCTTGGCCGTCACCCCTGCCGGCGCCGCCACCACTGTCCTCCCCAGTCCGTCGATCACGGGCGTCCTCGCCGTGCAGAAGCAGGCGATGGCGCAGGGCGCGCCCGGCGCGCTCACCCGCATCGATTCCGGTGCTTCCAGCTACCGGATCGCCTCGGGCGAGGCGGACACCGCGGCCGGTACCGCGATGGACGCGGATCGCAAATTCCGCGTCGGCAGTGTCAGCAAGAGCTTCACCACCGTTGTGCTCATGCAGCTCGTCGCCGAAGGGCGCGTCGACCTCGACGCACCGGCGAACGACTACCTCCCCGAGCCGCTGCCGGATGACCGCGTCACGGTGAGGCACCTGCTGAGCCACCGCAGCGGACTGTGGGACTACACGAACGACATGTTCTACAACACCGTTCCGGGCTTCGAAGCGGTGCGGAACAAGGTGTTCTCCTTCCAGGAGCTCATCGACCTGTCGACCGCGCACCAGCCCACCGGCGCACCGGGGGCCGCTTACAGCTACTCCAACACCAACTTCGTGGTGCTGGGCCAGATGATCGAGCACCTCACAGGGGTGCCGATGGCCACTCAGTACGAGCAGCGGATCTTCCAGCCGCTCAGCCTGAGGAACACCTCGTACGTGCATCCGGTGACGACCCTCACGGGGTCCTTCGCACGGGGCTACGTACGCGACGACGACACCACGCTCCCCCTGGTGGACTCCACGGAGCAGACGGCCTCCTGGGCCCAGTCCGCCGGTGCCGTGATCTCGAACGGCGCAGACCTGAACCGGTTCTTCGCCGCACTCGTGTCCGGCAAGCTCGTCCCCCAGCCGCAGTTGCGGGAGATGATGAGCATGGTCCCGGTCAACGCGGACGGTACCCAGTCCTACGGCCTCGGCCTGCGGGGCAGGGTGCTCTCCTGCGGTGTGCAGGTCTACGGTCACACCGGAACCGTGCAGGGCTACTACACGTACGCCTTCACGACTGCCGACGGCAAGCGCAGCATGACGTCGATGGCCAACACGTCGAACAACGGCACCGTCAACACGGGTCTCGCCGGCACGCTCGAAGCCGCCTTCTGCGGTGTCGACCCCGTCAAGAGCAGCAAGCAGTTCCGCTCCGCCGGTGCGTCGTTCACCGAGGACATCGCACCCGGCGTCGTGCGCCACTGAGACGGTGACGCGTCCGTGAGGTGACCGGTCCGCACTTGCCCACGGAGCGGCACCTACCGGTGCAGGTGTGCAGGCCGGTTCTTCAGAATCCAGCGGATCGAGCGACGCCCGGTCCATGGCGAGCACTGCCGCGTCAATGACGTACTCCCTGCTCGCTGACGTCGCCGGGGGAGGAGCCCGTGTCGGGACCAAGGAGAAGCCGGACGGTCTCGAACAACTCCTCGGACTCCTCCTCCACGGCCCGGTGGACGTTCCGGCCGACGGTCGAGGTGCACCCGGTCGAACGTCGTCCACCTCACGGTGGTGTCCGCGACCGCCCACGGGTATCTCACACACTTGCGGCGGAGGGGGTGAGTGTGAGATCTGCTGGGTTCCTGGTAGAACCGGCATATGACATACAGGTTCACGGCCCGTGCGGTTGCGGCCGAGGCCGATGTCGACGGCGAGATGCAGGCCGGCGTCGCGGAGGAGGACGAGGGCTTCTTCCTCCTGTTCACGAGCGCTGCCGACGAGCCATCTCCGCAGGACATCGTGCTCGGGCTCGACACGTACTGCGTGATGACCCCGGACGAGAGCACAGCCTATGGCTGTGTCCGCGAGGTGGCTCTCACAGGGACCTTGCTCACGGTGACGCTCGACCCCGGTTGTCTGGACGATCTGGAGCTGGAGGACGCGAAGATCGAGGCAGTGCTCGACGTGCCGGCCGAGAGCATTGCCGAGATGCGCGACGTGCTTGTGAAGGTGCTGACCTTCGGACGTGAGGAAGCCCGGCCTCGGCTCACCGGTTTCCCGGTTTGATCCGATTGTCGAGACGTCGATATCCGTGGGAGCCGACGGCAGCCCGCAAGCCAGGACACCGTTCTCGCGACCACCCAGCGACGCCGGCCCAGCCGCTGCGCGGACTCGGCGCCCCTGCGGGCAATACGCTGGCGGATTCCACGCTCACGCGGCCATCGACGCAGGTGGTCGTAGTCGTAGCCCTTATGTGCAAGCAGTTTCGCCGGCGCCGGGGCCCGCGGCGGGACCGGGTGGGGGGATGTCTCGTACGAGCGGCTCCAGGCCCTGACTGTCGTGGATGGTCACACCGGAGATACGCAACGACCGCGGAAGCCCGTTCCGGTCACAGGTCAGTTGGATCCTCGAACCCGACGGACCGCGCTCCTGCGACGAGGCGTGGCTGCAGACAGGCGCCGGTAGTGCTGCCTGCCGCACTCCGCCCGTACACAAGGGGTGCCGCCTGCCGGAACCGGATCTTCGTGCTCCGCGTCTGAGGGTGCATGCGGGGGACACACAGAATTCTGGCCATGCTCGTCGCGCTGCTCGCGCTGCAGCTCGGCTCACTGATCGCGCCGGCGTACGCGTGCGGCTGCGGAGCCATGATCCCGGACCGGAACCAGTACATCGGGGTGGACCGGGAGAGCTCCGCCGTGCGCTGGGACGGCCGTACGGAACAGATCGTCATGCGCTTCACCGTGCGGGGGACCGCCGAGCGGGCCGCCTGGATCATGCCAGTACCAGGCCGCGCCGACGTCGAACTCGGTGACACGGAGCTCTTCGACGAGCTCGAACAGCTCACCCGCCCCGAGCACAAGGACCGGCACTACTTCTGGCCGCGCGGTAAGGACTGGCCATTCGCCGGCGCTGCCTCGGACGGCGCGGGAGCCGCACCGCCCCGCGCCGGCGCAGTCGGGGTCGTCGGCCGCGAGCGACTCGGCCCCTTCGACGTGGCACGGCTCACCGCCACCGACCCGAAAGCACTCAGCGGCTGGCTGGAGAAGAACGGCTTCGAGCTGTCCGACGGACTTGCGGCGGAACTGCAGCCGTATGTCGAGCAGAATTGGGAGTACGTCGCGGTGCGCCTCGCACCCGACGCGGACGGCACAACGCTCCGGGGCGAGCTCGATCCGCTGCGGATCAGCTTCGCCAGCGAGCGGCTGATCTATCCCATGCGGCTCTCTCGTCTCGCGAAGACCCCCCAGTCACTCGGCCTGTACGTCCTCGCCGACCACCGCATGGAACCGCGCGACGACATCGGCGGGCGGGCGCCCGAGGTGACCTTCGCCGGCCCGATCGAACCGGAGGGCGCGGTCGCCGAGCTCGTGGGCGCCGACGGACCGGTGTACCTGACCGCGATCGACCAGTCGTTCCCGTTCCCGGCACGGATCGACGGCGACCACGAGCTGACGTCGGCGGCCGTCGACACCCCGTACCGGGAAGTGATCTACCACGACCGGCTTCTCACGGTCGGCGGCGGAATCCCGGTCTGGTTCCTCACGGTGGCAGGTGTGCTGCTCGCGGCCGTCGGGACGGCCGTTGCGGTACGTGTCCGGCGGCGGCGCCCTGCGGTACGTCCGGCCACCTGAACCACCGTGCTGGTCGGCGCCCCCATGTCCCGGCGGGCCGACCGCTGCGGCCGGCCCGTCGCCCCATGAGCCACTGCCGCGGCCGGCTCACTGCCCGTGAGCCGCCCCTCGCTGCCGGCTGACTGCCCCTTGCCGGTCCGGGCCTGGACTCCTTGTCGAGCCGGGCGATCCTCCTCCGCGCCCCTGGGCCGTCGGAACGCCGAAGCCCGCCGGGCACGGGTCGGAGCGGGGGCACCGAACGTGCTCTGCGCGCACATCGGCGGCCACACCGTGCCGCAGAGCGAGACCGCCGAGGGTTCGGGGTACGCGTCGCCCAGGGCACGGGTCGCACTCATGCCCATTCCGAGGGGCGCGGGGTGGTCAGTTCGTCGGCTGGGCCGGACCAGTTACTTCGTCGGTCGATCCGGCCTGTCCGCCGCCGAACACCTCCTCGACGAGCCTCTCCATCGCCTTCAGAAACGCCCCGGCCAGGGACATCGAGGCGTCGTCCACATAGTTGAGCGCGGCGGTGAGGGTCTTGCTGCCGTCGGGTGTGCTGTACATCAGCGCCGCGTGGCCCGCGGCGCCGCCGTTGTGAAAGAGGAGGGTGCCGCCCTCGGGTCCCGCGTCCTGCACACGCAGCCCCAGGCCGAAGCCGCTCTCGGGATGCGGCGTGCGCATCTCGGCCAGCAGCCCGGCCGGCAGGAGTTTGCCGCCCGCCAGCGCGGAGATGAACGTGTGGAGGTCCTGGGTGGTGGAGATCATGTCGCCGCCGGCGGAGATCCAGGAAGGGTTCTGGCGGGTGACGTCGACCGTCTTCTGCCGGCCGGCTTCCTCGTACCGGTAGTAGGCGTGGGCATGCGGCTCGGGGATCTCCGGTGAGGTCTCCGGAACCACAGTGCCCGACAGTCCGAGCGGCCCCAGAATCCGCTCCTGCGTCTCCCCTCGGCACACGAACGGCCGGTGACCTTTTCGACCAGCAGCCTGGCCAGCACGTAGTTGGTGTTGGAGTAGCTCCAGCCCGTTCCCGGCTCGAACCGTGCCGGCTTGGACAAGGCCAGCCCTACCAGGTCCTCCGGCGGGTAGGTCTTGAACCGGCTGTCCACCCACTCCTGACCCGAGATGGTGGAGGGGATCCCCGCTACGACCGTCCCGTCCGCGAGGAGCTCGCCGGTGAAGTTGAACACGCCGCTGGTGTGCTGCAACAGCATCCGCACCGTTATCCGCCGGTCAAGGGCGAACTCGGGCAGGTAGTCGGCCGCCGGAGCGTCCAGTTGTATCTTGCCTTCGGCCACCAGTTGCAGCACCAGCGTCGCGGTGAAGGTCTTGGTGTTGCTGCCGATGCGGACGTACCCGTCGACCGGCGGCTTGCCGGCCTCGCCCAGTTCGGCCACCCCGGCACTGCCGACCCACTCGCCCCGCTCATCGTTCACGCGCAGCGACACCCCGGCGAGACCGGAATCGACGATCTCCTGGATGGCCTTCCACAGCTCCGGACGATCCTGTCCGGCAGCGGAGTTCTGTGTGGTGTGGAGGGACTCGCTCATGGTCGTTCCTCAATTTCGCGTCAGTTGGCCCAAGTGGCTACCGGCCCCTTCGAGGCGGCCTCGCGATGAGCGTGCACCCTGACCCAAGGTCAAGGTCAACCTCGCGCGGCCATGGGCTGACCGGCACCGACCTCTGCGCGCTACCCTCGCCCCTGTGATCCCCCGCAACCCGTACTCCGAGACCGGTGCCGCCCACGCTCTGGAGGTGTGCTGAGCCGATGGCGAACGGGCTCACGATCGGTCAGGCAGCGGCGTTCGTCGGCGTCACGATCAGAACGGTGCGCCACTATCACCGGCTCGGCCTGGTCGCCGAACCGGAGCGGGACGGTTCGGGCTACCGGCGTTACGGGTCGGCCGACCTGCTTCGGCTGATCCAGGCCAGGACCCTGGCCGGGGCCGGGGTACCACTGGCCGAGATCGGCGACCTGCTCGACGCCGATCCCGAGCGGTTCGCCGCCGCCCTGGACGACGTCCATCACCGCCTCACCGAACGGATCGAGGACCTGACCGAACGCCGCGACACGCTGCACCGGCTCAACCACAGCGACCGGGCCCTTCTGCCCGACCGTGCCTGTGCGATCTTGGACCGACTCGCCGAACTCGGCTTCAGCTCCGACTACATGGCCGTTCAGCGCGAGGGCCTGGTGCTGGCCCGGGCACTGATTCCGGAGATATTCGACAACTTCCTGACCCACCTCGAACGCTCGCTCGCAGACCCGGAGTTCGTCGAGCTGACCAAGCGAAGCTGGGACGCCAGATCCTGGGATCCCGACGACCCACGGATCGACGGGCTCGCCTCTGCAGTAGCTGCCAACCTGCTGACCAACAGTGCGCTGCAGACGATGCCGGCCGGTTTCCGGAACCAGTCCGACGCCGCCGCCCGGTACGGACTGGTCAACCACCACCGGGAAGACCAGGGGCCCGCCATCGCCCGGTTGAACGCCTTGGTCGAAGCGAACCTGCGGGCGGCGGGTATCCACATCCCGCATCAGTGACGCCCTCGCAGGAGAAGGTCGGGACCGCAGACTGGACATGCGCCTCCGGCGCCGTCGTGCGACGAGGGCGGTGGCGGGCCCTCGAGGACGGCTTCCCCTCCCGGCCGCTGCGACCGGACCGAGGGTGTCCGCGACCGACTACGCCACCCCGCCGCCCGCGGCGTCCTTGACCTGGGCGGCTTCGACTCCGCGTGCAGTCACTGCGGGTCGTCTCCGACACCGGGGAGGCGCTGCTGCCCGCTTGCACGCCCGGCGCGCAGGCCAGGTGGTGTACGCGTAGGCCCGCGCTGAGGGGGAATGGTCGGTGCGTACGGAGGCGTTCGACGGGTTGGCGACGGGGGAGTGGGAGCTCCAGGGCGTGGCGGGATACCGTCCTGCTGCTGTGGTAGCCGCCCGTTCGTCGACCACGGAAACCTGACGGATCACCTTGGCGGCAGCCTGTGGTCCGGGATCGTGTGCCGATGGTGCGCACGGGCGCGTCAGAGGCGAGATCACCAGTCGACGTGCGTGCTGATCCAAGCGGTCAGGCCGTCCTCGTCTTCAGCGGCTGGGAGAGCGGGGCCGCAGGTAAGGGGTGTGAGGGACAGCTGCAGGTGGGTGAGGTAGGCGTAGGGGCCGTTGTCGGCAGCCGGCCCCAGGACCACGGCGTGTGTGGGGGTGCGCCAGATGCGGTGGGTCAGCGGTGGTCCGGTGACAACTGCTGCCGATGACAGCAGCGTCCTCTCCGGACCTGACCCGAGGTGTTCGGTCACGGCTTGCTCCGCCTCGGCGAGAACTGCTTCGCAGTCCTGATCTGTGCACGGCCGGCGGCCGCTCCAGCCGGGCAGTCGCTGCCAGTCGTCCATGATGTCGTACAGCCAGGGGCCGTTGGCCATGTCCTTGTCGTCCGGGTCGACGGGATACAGTTCGCCGAAGACAAGGAAGCGCCGGGCGTCAGGGCGGCCGAACGGGTCATAGCCGTCGGTGCAAAGGATGTGTCCGTATCCGGTCCTGACGGAATCGCAGACCAGCTCGTGTTCCCAGCTCCATCCGCGCCGCTGCATCTCCGCGGCCATCACGTCGTCGGTGTCCGGGGCAGCAACAGCGGGCAGGGCGACGAGCTCGGCGACGACAGCAGCGGTCACCGGCCGGTGTGCGAGCGCATGTACGGATATCGGCATGCAGAGCACTCTAGAAGAGGCTGGATCGAGGAAGGCCTGCGGCGCCCGAAGCCTCGAGGCTCAGGGCAGGATGGTCCGCCGCTCCATCATCTGGCGGAAGAGCACACCGTGGAGGAGCGTCTACGCGAAGTGGTCAGGCCTCAGGGCGAACGCCGCTTGACGCAGCGCCAGGGCCGCGTCGTGCCGCCACCACCTGCCAGCTACCGCGTACTGCCGTCGCCGAGTCCGGCGCTGACTCCGACGTCTGCTTCGGACATGTTCGCTACCCCGGCGAGCAGGCGGGCCTGCAGCAGATTCGGGTTGTGCCCGCGGCGGAGCATGTGGACGGTGGACATCGGCAGCCCCGGCGGCCACAACCGTCTCCCTGACCGGAATGCCGCGCAGGTCCGTGAGGCCGGTGCCTATCCGTCCGACGCACCGCTTCCTGGAGGCGGATCCGCTGGGACGATCCAAGGTTGCCGACTGCTCGCTCCACCACGTACAGCTCATGTCCACCGACACTCCGACGGCACAGCTGGGTTGGAACGGGCTTATCTTCTCGGGTATGGATCTTCAGGGAGAATTTCGTCGGGCAGCGCTTGAGTCGGGCATCCCGGGCGACGAGATCAGCAGATTCGGCGAGCACCTTCGCCTGTCGATCGGATTGTCCGTGGGCGGTGGTTTTCCGGTCGGGCAGCTCGGTGGGCTGCCCCGGCTGCCGGTGGGCATGAACTGGCCCTCCGCGGAGGACATTCCGTTGCCGTTGCTTCTTTCCGTCGATTGTGGGGCGCTGCCGAAAGTCGACGGCTTCGACCTGCCGGCGGACGGGACGCTGCTCTTCTTCGTGAACCAGGAAATGGATCACGAGGACACGACCGGAAGGTACGCGCGAGTCGTGTACGTACCGGACGGCACCGAAACCGCAGTCGCGGAGGCCCCCAGCTCCACGTGCGTCCGCGAGCACTTCGACGTCAGCGCCGAACTCAGAGCCGAACTGCCCCTCTGGCTCCAGGAGGGCGACGACGAGGACTGGCACGAGTTCTGGGAGGACCTCGATCGGGAGGACATGTCGCCCTTCCAGCAGCAGCTCGCCCGGTACATGGAGCGTGACCTGCCGCATCTGGAGGAACTCCGGGCGCTGGCACACGACTTCTGGCCGTCCGGCGCAGGCGTTGTCAGCGCAGTCATCGGCGGATATGCCGATGATGAGGTGATCAACAGCATTGCGGAGCAGACCCTCGCGGGACGCGAGAAGGCAGGCGAGATCCCAGCCATCCCGATCTCGAAATGGTATTCCCACCTGGAGGAGGAGAAGCACCGGCTGACGAGCGAATGGATATCGCTCGCCAGTGAAGCCCGGGTGTACGAGGAGTACTACACGAGTTTCGTGATCTGCCGAGACGACTTGGCCGCCGCTCGGGTGGTCAAGGCACTGGCCGTGACCAACTTCGAGGCCCCGTGATCAATTCGACGCACCTCGAGCGCTCTCCCGTAACCACTGGTTTCAGCTGAGATCGTGTTCCGGTAGCTGGTGTGATCATGGCGCCGGAATTCCTGGACAGCCCCGTTCAGCGGGCTGCAGCCCATTGCCGAGCCCGGAAGCTCCAGCGTCTCCCAGACGCGAGCCACCAGCTCCGACGTACCCGCGAACGCCGCTGTCGCAGGCCGTGCGCTGTCATGCCGTGGTTCCGGGCGGCTCGGGGTGGGCTCGCGCGCGTGGCAGGACGCGGTCCGGGCGTATGTGTCCCAGCACCTGTGCCGGGAGATCTTGGAGAGGGAAGGCCAGGCGCGGTGGGGCATTCCGCCCCACCGCGGGCGCGTCAACCGTTGCTCGCTTTCGAGGGCGGATGCGATCGCGTCCTCTCCCGTCGCCGGGGGCGGCGGGCCGGTCAGAACGGCATGTGGCCGCGGGCCCGGCGGCCGGCGGATCCGCTGCTGCCAACGGCCTTGGAGCTGCTTCGGAACGGCTTGCTGAAGAGACGGCCCAGCGGCCCTGGGGCCTTGCTACCGGCGCGCGAACCCGCCCCGAGGGTTCGCTGGGTGCCTCGTTCGGGATGGCGAGAGAGCCGAGGCACGAAGAATGCGAGTACGGCCAAAACTACACAGACAGCGATGATGCCAACAATCACCATGAATGACTCCTAGGTTGAGGTGTCATGCCGTGTGCCCTCGTGGTCCACCGGTATGCGCCGATGCAGTCACGTGGTGGGTATCAGGTGGTGAGGCTGCCTGCCCGCCTCGCTGTCCTGGCGGCTCCGTACGGCTGCTGGGCCCGATGGCGGCGAGTAGTGGGGCGTGGGCGAAGAACTCCTTGCGTCACCGGCCGGGCGGAGCGCGGCGGCGACGCGGGGCCTGTGCAACGCGGGCGCCGCGCCTGGCCGCGGTCGCCTCCGTCTCACCACTGGGGGATGACCGGTGTGTCCGGTCCGTGCTGCCGCCAGGCTTCGGTGAGGCGGAAGAGGCGGGCGGGGGCGGCGATTCCGCGCACGGTCGCGATCTTGCCGCCTGTGATGTCGAACGTCACGGCGCCGACAACCTTGCCGTCGGGCACGAAGAGGATGGCGGGGGCGCCGTTGACGAGCGCGTAGTGGACAGCAGAGATTCCTCCGGCAAGTCGCTGCTTTGCGGGTGTGGATTTGAAGCCGGCCCGTGCGATGGCTGCGATGCGCTGCGGAGTGTCGTACCGCAGCAGTTTCTCGGTCAGGCCGGCACCGTCGGAGATCGCGGTCGCGTCGTCGGTGAGCAGCGCCACCAGGCGTTCGGTGCGGCCCGAGGTGGCAGCGGCGAGGAATTCCTCGACGATCCTGCGGGCGGATGCCGGGTCGACTTCGCCGGCGCCGCGGCGCGCGGCGGTGATGCGTTGCCGGGCCCGGTGGAGGTGCTGCTGGCTTGCGGAATCGGTGATGTCGAGGATCTCGGCGATCTCGGCATGGCTGTGTGAGAACGCTTCGCGCAGGACGTAGACGGCCCGCTCCAGCGGTGACAGGCGCTCCATAAGTGTCAGCACGGCCAGGGAGACCGATTCACGCTGCTCGAAAGTGTCGGCCGGGCCGAGCATCGGGTCGCCGTCGAGGAGCGGTTCGGGCAGCCAGGCACCGACGGCGCGTTCGCGGCGGGCCTGCGCGGAGCGGAGCCGGTCGAGGCACAGGTTGGTGACGACCTTGGTCAGCCATGCCTCCGGCACCTTGATCCGCTGCCGGTCGGCAGTGTGCCAGTGCAAGAACGCGTCCTGCACGGTGTCTTCCGAGTCGGCGGCGGAGCCAAGCATCCGGTACGCCAGCGAAGCCAGCCGGTTCCGGCTGGCTTCGAACCGACTGGTGTCGAAGCGATGATCGGCGGTGCTGTCCACGCGGAACCACCTAACTGGACGGCTGAGCTACCACGTTCTCGGCGGATTCGGAGCAGCACACTGATGAGTGTGGTGAGCAGGACGGCTGTCCTGGCCACCGTCGGCCAGGACGACGGCAGTGTGTCGGCCCCATGTGGGGCCGGAGTACCCATGCGCCCTCCTCGGACGGAGAGAGGTTTTCACCTGGTGCCGGGGCTGGTTGCACACACCGTGGGTCAGCGGTGGCTCCGCCCGGTTGCTGGTCCGGCCTCGCAGGTGGGCGGCCGGTATCCGGCCCGGTACCGGGGTGCTCAGGCGTGCACAGGACGGGGCGAGGGTGATCCGCCCCCGACCCTCGAAGCGACAGGTGTCGAAGCGTCGTGGCAGTGCTTGCCCACGGCTGCGGCTACGAGGCCGCTCTCTCTGCGGACACATCCGGTACGGCGACCAGGTGGCTCTTGCGCTTGGGGAGGCCGAAAGTCGGGTGCGAGGTGGTCCACAGCGACATCTTCAGGATGCCCGCCTTGATCCACGCGGCTTTCCTGCCGCCCACGTACTGCGGCTTCGCCTGTGCTTCGCCGTCGACCATCTGCAGGATCCCGTCCCGCCGCCCGAGGCTGATGTGGTTGCCGTGGTAGTCCAGCTTGGCGTTAGGGATCGTGCGCCCGGTCAGGCGTGCCACGATCGCCGCCGTGGCCTGCATGCCGGTATAGCCGGCCGAAGCGCAGGACATCGGCAGCGGCCGGCCGTTGTCGCCGATGGCATAGGCGCTGTCGCCCACGGCGTAGACGTTCGGGTGCGAGACCGACCGCATGGTGCGATCGACGACGATCCGACCGCTGTCGATGACCTCCAGCCCGCCGACGGCGGCGATGGTTTCGACCGCGAACCCGGCCGTCCACACGGTCGCGTCGGACGCCAGGACGGTGCCGTCGGCGCACCGCACTCGCGCCGCTTCGACGCCTTCGACGCTGGTGTGCTCCAGGACAGTGATGCCCAGCCGGTCACAGGCCTGGCGCAGATGGCTGCGGGCTCCCAGGGACAGTGGGGCGCCCAGTTCGTCGCGAGCAACCAGCGTCACCGACAGGCTGGGCCGGGATTCGGCGATCTCGGTGGCGGTCTCGATGCCGGTCAGCCCGTCGCCGACGACCAGTACCCTCGCGCCTGCGCCCAGGCTGTCCAGGCACTCGCGCAGGCGCAGCGCCGCCGGACGGCTGGTGACATGGAAGGAGTGTTCGGCCACGCCGGGGACGCCGTGGTCGGCGACGCGGCTGCCGAGCGCGTAGAGGAGGGTGTCGTATCCGAGCTCGCCGCTTCCGCCGTCGGCGTCAGCCACGGCGACGACCTGCCGCTCGGGGTAGAGGGCGGTGACACGGGCCAGGCGCAGCCGTATCCCCGTGCCCGCGAAGACGTCGGCGAGCCGCGGAGCCTCGATCTCCTGGCCGGCCGCGAGCTGGTGTAACCGCAGCCGCTGGACGAAATCCGGCTCACCGTTGACCACGGTGATCTCGGTGCCTGCCGGGGACAGCCGACGGGCCAGGGTCCCGGCTGCGTAGGCCCCGGCATAGCCGGCGCCGAGAACGACGATGCGGTGCTTCATGTGTTGCTCCTGTCGGTTGACCGGCTCCCTGTCGGTGACCTGAACGGGACAGCGGCCTGATTCCTGACAGGAATCAGGTGTGATGTGGATCACGGCAAGGTGGAACCGTTGCTACCCGATGCCCGCCATGCCGAGGCGACGCGGACAGGAATCCGCGGGCGTGTGATGGACACGGGTCACCGAACCTGCGACGCGGCGACCACTGCTCCGCATCTGTATCTGACCTTGCCGGGCCGGCTCGGGTGTCGTACACCTGGTCGATTGAGCCGGGAACTCCTCTGACGTGCCTCCGTTTCTGACCGGTCGACGGCGCGAGCAGACGTGCGGCGGCGAGGCATCGCGGCAACTGGTCCCAGGTCGCGCCCGGCGTCCATGTCCAGGCGGAAGGCGCTGTACAGATTGCCGTTGGGCCAGAACAGGGCGGTCAAGCCGCGCCGGTCCTCTCGGTGAGCATCCTCGCCCAAGCCGTTTCGGCGAGGACCTGCCGCAGCAACAGCGTGTTGACGTGCTCTGCAGCAGGGGCCTTACCGCCTCGGCGGTCGGCGACGGCTCGATGAGCCTGACCGTGGCCTATGGCCCAGGAGACGAAGAAGTGGGTGTTGCCGCCTTCCGCCGCGCGCACGACCTGGGCGTCACCTTCTTCGGCGTCGCCGAGGTCCTCTTCACCGGCATCCGGGTGCGCACCGGCCTGTCTGTCCGTGCGACCGCAGCCTGGTCACCGTGAGCGTGCCGACGTCCCTGTCCCGCTCCGAGCGACTCGGCTACCGGTCAGGCGCGCAGGCGGGAGCCTCGAGTTCGTCGCGTCGGGGCCCGGTAGGGGCAGGTTGAGGATCTTGGTGTCCGAAGGCGGGGTGAGTCGTTCTTGCTGCAGTGGCGGTCACCCGGGCCGTTCTTCGTAGAGGGATTCCTGCTGATGACCGCACCTGTCCGCGTCGTCTTCCGTTCCGCTTCGCGTGCGGCGCCCACTTTCGGTGAGGGCCTGCGGGTGGCCCTCTATCAGGGGCAGGGCGCTGTCGGCAGCCGGCAGGCAGTGGAGTGCAACATGGAGCGGCTGGTGGAGGTGAGCGCGCTGGCGGCGGAGTACGGCTGCCAGGTGGTGGTGTTCCCGGAGAAGTACACCACCGGCTACGCCATCGACCCCGGGCAGTGCCGCGAGCTGGCCGAGCACCGTGAGGGCCCTTCGGTCGACCGCGCCCGACTGGCAGCCAAGGAGAACGGCCTGGCTGTGGTTCTGCCGTATCCGGAACGCGACGGAGCCGAGTTCTACGACTCGATCAGCGTGATCGCGGCCGACGGGCTGGTGACGGCGAACTACCGCAAGACCCACCTGTACGGGGCCGCCGAGCGGCGCAACTACTCCTTCGGGCAGGACCTGCCTCCCGTGGTCAGTCTCAACGGCATCGCGGTGAGCGTGCTCAACTGCTACGAGTGCGAGTTCCCGCCGCTGTACCAGTACCTGGCCGAACGCGGAGCCCAGGTCGTGATCGGGCCCACCGCCGCCGACGCGCACTTCCGCCTGGCCGACGGGACCATGAGCCAGGTCCCCTACCAGGACGCCACCCGCCACATCATCCCCGCCATGGCCAGCATCTGGCGCCTGTTCATCGCCTACGCCAACCGTCGCGGCTGGGAACAGGTCTCCGCCGGCGCATGGCAGTACCAAGGCAACTCCGGCATCTGGGCCCCCGACGGTGAACCCCTGATCGCCGCCACCGCCGAAGACCGCCATCACGACTGCCTGCTCATCGCCGACTGTCTCCCAGCAACCGTCCCGCCCTTCAGCCCAGAAGGTCACCACCCCACCGACAACCGCCTCACCCTCAACCACACCCTCAAGCCCGCGAGCTGACAGCGCCCGCCCGGCTCCGTTCACGCGACGGCCCCTGGCCCACTTCCTCGGCCTGGGCCTGGCCACGAGCGTGTTCGTACGCTCCTGAACGGCGGTGACATCGACGCCGCGGCCGCCCAGCTCCGGGCTTGTACGTATGCGATGTCCATGTTGATCAGTTCGTAGGGTGTGCCGGCACCCAGGGAACTCGTGGAGTTCCGCCCCGACGGCGGCCACAGCGCCGCTGCGGGAGCACACGGACTGCTCGTATGCGATGAATGCGGCCTCGAAGCCGCAAGGGTGTGCGGCGGTGGCCTCGGCCAGCCCGGCCGCAGTCATGCATGGTCAGGTCGGCCCTCTCGCCGTTGGGGGCCGAGAGATGGTCGGCACCGCCGATCAGAGTCACGCCCGCCACCCGTCTGTTGTGTCCGGCGCCCGCTATGAGGATCACGGGTGCAGGTTCGGCAGCCGGTCGGTGGCGTCGGCGGGCGTCCGGCGGAAGGGGCTCGGTGTGCCGACGGCCCCCGCGCCTCGGCGGAAGCCCCTACACCTCCAAATCGTCCGCTGCGCCGCCCGCCTCGGCCGGGGCTTCCGGCAGCGCCGGGTCGTCGCTGTCGGCGACGGGGGAGACGGGCGGTTTCGCGCTTCGGGCTGCCGGTCCGGGCGGCGGCGGTCCGCCGGAGAGCGGCCGATCCCCACGTCGACGTGGGGAGGGTGATCCGGTAGGCGCGCGCGGAAGCCGCGGGGTTCGAAGTCCCTCCTCACACTCCTTGGAATATACCCCCGGGGGTACTGGTGTTACGGTGGAAGCAGATACCCCCCGGGGTAATTTCCATTCGTAAGGAGTACCGGCGTGTTCTTCGTTGACACCATCGAGCTGGAAGGTCTCGGCAACCGCAGCTACCTGGCCGGCGGTGAAGGCACCGCAGTGGCGGTGGACCCACCGCGCGACATCGACCAGGTTCTGGCGGCAGCAGCCCGGCGCGGTGTGCGGATCTCCCATGTGGTGGAGACCCACGTCCACAACGACTACATCACCGGCGGACTCGACCTCGCCCGGATCACCGGCGCCCAGTACCTCGTGCCGGCGGGCGCGAATGTCACCTTCGCCCGGGTCCCTGTGGCAGACGGCGACACCGTGGAGGTCGACGCCGGCAGTGGGGTGACGCTGACGGCGATCGCGACGCCGGGACACACACCGCACCACACCTCCTACGCGCTGCACGAGTCGGGACGTGCGGTGGTCGTCTTCACGGGCGGGTCGCTGCTGATCGGCACGGTGGGACGGCCGGACCTGGTCGAGCCGCGGCTGACCGAGCAGCTGGCCCGGGCCCAGCACGCCTCCGCCCACCGCCTGGTCTCCGCTCTTCCCGACGAGACGGCGGTGCTGCCAACCCACGGCTTCGGCAGCTTCTGCTCCTCGGCCCAGTCCGAGGGGGAGGAGACCACGATCGGCAAGGAGAAGAGTGCCAACACCGCGCTCACCGTCGACGTGGACACCTTCGTCGCGGACCTGCTGGCCGGGCTGGAAGACGTGCCCGCCTACTACGCGCACATGGGCCCGGCCAACGCCGCGGGCCCCGCACCGCTCGACCTGACCCCTACCGCCCGCGCGGACGCCGATGAGATCGCCGCCCGCCTCGCGGCCGGCGAGTGGGTCGTCGACCTGCGCAACCGCATCGCGTTCGCCCAAGGACATGTCGCGGGATCGTTCAACTTCGAGGCCGATGGCAAGCTCGCCACCTACCTCGCCTGGATGATCCCTTGGGGCAAGCCGGTCACCCTGCTCGCCGAATCGGCGGAGCAGCTGGCCGGCGCCCAGCGCGAACTGGTTCGGGTGGGCATCGACCGCCCGGCCGCCGCCGCCACCGGTACCCCCGCCGACTGGCTGCCCGCCGGCCGGACTCCGGCATCCTTCCCGCGCTCGACCTTCGCCGGGCTGGCCGCACACGGCCGCGACGGGGTGGTGGTCCTGGACGTGCGCCGTGACTCCGAGCGCGTGAACGGGTGGATCGAAGGCTCGGTGCACATCCCCGTCCACGAGCTCCACGGCCGCCTCGCGGAGGTGCCGCCGGGGCCGGTGTGGGTGCACTGCGCCGGCGGCATGCGCGCCGCGATCGCCGCCTCCCTGCTGGACGCCGTCGGCCGCGACGTCGTCGCCGTCGACGACGGCTTCGACGCCGCCACCGACGCCGGTCTGCCCCTGATCACCGGCTGACAACCCGCCCACCGCACGAGAAGGAGTGGAGAGCCAGATGTTCCTCTTCCGCCGAAGCCGGCCCCGCGTCAGCGTGGACCAGGCCTTCAGCCGCACCAGCGGCGCCATGCCGGACGCCATCCTGCTCGACGTCCGGGAGAAGCCCGAGTGGAACGCGGGCCACGCCCCCGGTGCCGTCCACGTACCCCTGTCGAAGCTGATGGCCGGCGGAGGCCTGCCGGCCGATGCCTCCGACCGGCCGCTGGTGGTGATCTGCCGCAGCGGTCATCGCTCCCAGCAGGCCGCGAAACTCCTCGCCCAGCGCGGAGCGCAGGCCGTCGACGTCAAGGGCGGCATGAACGCGTGGGCCGCCGCCGGACACCCGGTCCTCGACGAGCGTGGGAACAGCGGCCAGATAGCGTGAGTGCCCTCGTTCTCGCCCTCATCGCCGGGGCCGTCGTCGGTCTCGCCCTCGGGGCGCTGGGCGGCGGCGGCAGCGTCCTGGCCGTGCCCGCCCTGATCTACCTGCTCGGCTTCAGCCCCTCCGCGGCCACCACCGCCAGCCTGATCATCGTGGCCGCCACCTCCGCCACCGCCCTGTACGCCCACGCCCGGGACGGCCAGGTCGCCTGGAGAGCCGGATCACTGTTCGCCGCCGCCGGCATCATCCCCGCCTACTTCGCGGGAGCAGCCGCCGGACGTGTACCCGAAGCAGCCCTCACCATCGCGTTCTCTGTCATAGCCGCGTTGGCGGCCGTACGGATGTTCCGCCCGTCCTCATCGCGGCCGGCGGAGCGGATACGACCCGGCCAGGCGGCCGGGGCAGGCGCCGGACTCGGCGCGGTAACCGGATTCCTCGGTGTCGGCGGCGGATTTCTCGCCGTCCCGGCCCTGGTGAGCGTGCTCGGCCTGACCATGCGGCGGGCGGTGGGCACCAGCCTGCTCGTCATCACCGTCAACTCACTCGCCGGCCTGATCGCCCGCACCGGCAACAGCGGCGGCCTCGACTGGACGCTGATCGGGCCGTTCACGGGAGCGGCTATCCTCGGCGCCTGGGACGGCAAACGCCTGAGCGCCAAGGTCTCCGGCAACAGCCTGCAAAGAGCCTTTGCCGGTGTGCTCCTGGCGGTGGCTGTGTTCATGGTGATCGACGTGATCCTATGAACATGCCGGCCGCAGGGTCCCGACTCAGGCCAGGGACAGGAACAGCTTCTCCAGCCGGGCCCGCATCTGATCCCGGTCACCGGCCTCCTGACCGCCCTCCGCCATGCAGTGCTGCAGCCCGGTCGCGATGATCGCGAACCCGGCCCGGTCCAGCGCACGGGAGACGGCGGCGAGCTGTGTGATCACGTCCTCGCAGTCCCGGCCCTCCTCGATCATCTTGATGATCCCCGCGATCTGGCCCTGAGCCCGCCGCAGCCGATTGAGGACCGACTTCAGCTCGTCGGCCGCCATCTCCAGCTCCACCATCCACCTCCATAGATACCCCTAGGGGTATTATACGGGAAGCTGTACCCGCTCCCGGAACAGCACGGAAGGACCGCCCCCGCATGACCACCCCCACCGCACTCATCCCCGCCCAGGCAGCCGCCCGCCTCGACGACTACACCGTCATCGACGTGCGCACCCCCGGCGAGTACGCCTCCGGCCACCTTCCCGGCGCCCACAACATCCCCCTCGACCACCTCCACACCGCCCTGCCCGCCCTCAAGGCGGCCGCCTCTCGGGGGACCCTTCTCATGGTCTGCGCCTCCGGCAACCGCTCCGCCACCGCCTGCACCGAACTCGCCGCAGCCGGCATTCCCGCCACTACCCTCGCCGGCGGCACCACCGCCTGGGCGGGCGAAGGCCACACCCTCCTCCGCCCCGAAAACGCCCCGGCCGTCTGGCCCATGGAACGCCAAGTCCGCCTTGCCGCAGGATCCCTCGTCGCCCTCGGCCTTGCCGCCGGCACCCGCTGGCGCCCCGCCCGCTGGCTGTCCGCAGCCATCGGCACCGGTCTCGTCTTCTCAGCCGCCACCAACACCTGCGGCATGGCCGCCGTTCTCGCCAAACTTCCCCACAACCAGCCCCGCACCACCGACCTCCTCGCCACCCTGCGCGTCCTGCAGGACTGACCGACCACAGGCTCCAGGTCAGGAACGGGTGGCCCACGGCCCCAGCGGAGTCGGGAAGGCGACCACCCTCCAGGCCCTGCGTGACGAACAGACTGCCCGGGGCATTTCCGTACACCGGACCGTGGAGCCCGAGCCGCGCGCGGGCCCCGCAACCGGTTCCACCATGATCCGGCCGCACCCGGCCGCGGGATCCTCCCGTACGAGTTGCCGCTGGTGGACGGCGAGCGGGCCCCTGGCGGTCGACCATCAGGCGGTACTGGCGCGCCTGCGACTGAGGCCGCTGGTGGACGTCCCGGGGTACGGTGACCTGCGCTCTTGCGGGTGGGGCGTTCCATCAGGCCGCGGACTTCACACCGCGCACGCCACGGCAGATCCGCCCGAGAGAACCGAGCCGCCGCTCGAGCGGGCACCGATCCCAAGTCATCCTGCCAAGCGTCGACTTCAGTCATCCCTTTGCATGACAGGACGAAGGCAGCCGTCGGCTCAGGCCACCAACTAGGGCGCGCAGAGGGGTTGGACCCACCGGTCGGAAGCGAACTGTCAGGTAGCCGTTACGCGTTGTACGTGGCGAGTAAAGAAATCTTCCGGACCTCACGATTCTCCTGGCGGAAATTGCTCCGATCACGAAATGATCACTAAAGTTTGCGATCGAACCTTCGCGCGATCGATCACCCGTCCGGGTGGCAGCGAAGACGCCGTCGTGTCCGTGACGCGCCTGGAGCCAGCGATTCAGCTCCTCCGCGACCCGGTGGGCGGCTCGAGGAGAAGGAGTTCGCCTCCGTGGCGTCCCACCGTCGTCCCAAAGCACCGAGCCGCGCCCGAGTGACTGTGCTCACCGCCTCCGCCGCCGCCGCTGTCGCCCTGACCGCCCAGGCAGCCCACGCCGACCCCAAGCCGACCAGGAGCGAGGTCAAGGCGAAGGTCGACAAGCTCTACTCGGAGGCCGAGAAAGCCAGCGAAAAGTACAACGGAGCGAAGGAACAGCAGGACAAGCTCACGAAGGAAATCGGCGCGGTACAGGACAAGGTCGCGCGCGGGCAGGACGAGCTGAACACGCTGCGGAGCCAACTCGGTTCGATCGCCACCGCGCAGTACCGCTCCGGAGGCATCAGCCCTTCCGTACAGCTCTTCTTCTCCTCGGACCCGGACCACTTCCTCGACCAGGCGTCGGCGCTGGACGGCCTGACTGCCAGGCAGGCAGAGTCTCTGCAGAAGATCCAGGCCAAGCAGCGTTCACTGGCGCAGGAGCGCAAGGAGGCCCAGGGCAAGCTTGCCGAGCTCGCCGAGGTGCGTGAGGCACTCGGCAAGAGCAAGAAGGCGTCCCAGGCCAAGCTCGCCGCCGCCCAGCACCTGCTGAACACCCTGACCGTGGCCGAGCGCGCCGAGCTCGCCGAGAAGGAGCAGAGGGCCAGTCGCGATGCGGGCGGGCGGCTCGACCTCGGCAACGAGGTCGCCGCGTCAGGCCTCGGAGCCGCCGCGCTCCAGGCGGCCAGCACGCGGATCGGAATGCCGTACTCGCACTCCGTCACCACGGGCCCCAACTCGTTCGATTGCTCGGGCCTGACCCAATGGGCGTACCACCAGGCCGGTGTCGAGATCACCCGCACCACGTACACCCAGATCAACCAGGGCACCCGCATCGGGCAGAGCCAGCTGAAGCCTGGCGACCTTGTCTTCTTCAGTGGTAACTCGCACGTCGGGCTGTACGCCGGCGGCGGCAACGTCCTGCACGCCCCCTACCCGGGCGCCTACGTCCGCATCGAATCGATGAGCACCATCGGCAGTTTCTACGGTGCGGTCCGCATCTGATCACACCGCGGCACCTGCACCCTGCGAGCGCGGGCAGTGCTCCGGCCGCGGCTGAGGGAGATGGGGCCGTCTGCCGCGTACTTCGGGAAGGTGCTGCGGGCCTCGCCCAGCGGCACCCGGCCGGGAACGCTCAAGGCTCTGCTTACCGCCCGGTACGGGCGCCGCCTGGGTCTTCGTCAACTGTGGGCAGGGGCGATACGGCGGAATGCCGCACCGGATGCGGGTTGCCGTCGTGGAGACCGTCGAAGGCGACGATCTGACCGACCCTCCAGGGACCTCGGAACGGCATGACCCAGGTCACTCGACGGAGGGCGGTTGCCGATACCTGTCGTAACGCATACTGTTACGACAGGAGAGGGGGTGGCAGCCACCGTGAGCGCCAACAGCAGACTGACCATCGCGACACACGCACTGACCTGGATCGGCCTGTATCAACGACAGGGCCACGAGGTTGCCACCTCCGAGCAGATCGCAACGAGCGTCAACACCAATCCGGTGGTGATCCGTCGCCTGCTCGCCCCCCTGAGCCGGGCCGGTCTGGTCGCTTCGCGGCGTGGCGCCGGTGCGGGCTGGATGCTCGCCCGAGATCTGGCGGCCATCACGCTGCTCGACGTCTACCAGGCGATCGAGCCAGGGCCGGTCTTCGCCATGCATCCTTCCGCGCCCGACTCCGGATGCGTCGTGGGCCATGGCATCGGGCCGACCCTGACCGCGGTCTACGGCGATGTGGAGGCGGCTCTGCGTAGGGAGCTGGCCAGGACCACGTTGGAGGACGTCCTCCGCGACATCCTCAAAGCCGCCTGACCTTCCCGGTCGAGGCACGCTTTTCTGCGCCCAGTGATGTAACGGAAATGGTTACGTCAATCTTGCACCGCTCGGGTGCTGAGACGAAGGACGAGAACGATGACAACAGACACGCAGACCTCGCGGACCGTGGCCGAGGAGTTCGTGCAACGCCTCGGCAAGCAGGACCCGGATGGCATCCAGGAACTGTTCAGCCAGGAGATCGACTGGTATGTCCCCGGCAGTGACACGCTGTCGTGGACCGGGCGCCGCACCCGGCGGGAGGAGGTCGCGTCGTACTTCACCACGATGTGGCCGCACTTCGTACCCGGCCGGAGCGTGGTCGAACTCAAGAACATCATCGCCGACGGCGGCGAAGTGGTCCTGCTGGCTGCCTGGACGCACACTGTCGCGGCCACCGGTAAGGAGTTCGCCACGCCGGCAGCCATCCACCTGACGGTCGAGGGCGCCCAAATAGTCCGCCTGCACCTCTACGAGGACACCCTCACAGTGGACGAAGCCTTCAAAGCCAGCTGATTGAAAGCGCCCAGCTACCTGCACCCCGGGCACATGGACAGCGCGTCGTTTTCGCCCAGCTCCACCCCATTGGCCAACGGCACATCGTTGCAGGCATCCCAGCAACCGGTTTGAACGCACTCGTTCCGCGACCGCCCCGGTCGTGGGACGAGTGGGTCGCGGTAACCGGCGGTTCCGGTTTCAGCACGCTCGCGCCGTCCGGACCGTGATCGTTCTCGCCGAGACTTCTGTACCGCTATCACCCACACCCGACCTACGACGAACAGGCCCGCGTACGCCTGGCGCGGCTGACGTGGGCGTTCGGCAAGGTCCTTCCGGCGATCGACGATGAGTACGCGGCCGAGTACTACACGCACCTGCACAACATGGTCGTTCGCAGGCCGGATGCTTGTGGTCTGTCCGCGATGCGGCGGGTGCGCTCTCGTGATTCCCCGGCCTGGCCTTCCTGATCCCAGATACTTCAGCGAGCTCCTTTTCCAGCCGCGTCGCCTGGCCTGTGGAGGGTGCGGTGCAGTCGCCGACCGGAAACCTGAGGCGCAGGGGGCTGGGCTGGTCGGCGCGGAGCTGGGTGGCAGCGAGGATCCGTTCCTCCAGCGGCCTCTGTGGCTGCAGACCCGTTGCGCCGGTCACATCTTGTGGGCCTACAACGAGGAGCATGTTGCCGAGCTGTCCGCATACGTCGGGGCGCGATTGCGGGAGCGTCGCGGAGCGCGGCCGACGATGTCGATGTCTGCTCGGCTGCCGGCCTGGATGAAGGTGGCGAACAATCGCGCGGAGGTGCTGGCCGGCCTGGAGACGCTGCGGGTGCTGGCCGAACGGATGGCACCTGCCGACCGCTCCGATGCCGCGCACGGGCGCGGTGACCGTCCCCGAGCGCACAGGAGTATGTACTTCCGCGGCGGTCCTTACGAGTCCTGAAGGCCCTGTTCGATGGTGCAACCTCGCTCGGCGAGCGGGGGTCGCACCTCGCCGATGGCCCGGGTGACGGTCGAGCGGTCCACGCCGAACCAGCACCTCATGAGGACCCCATGGCGGAGGTGCACGAGCGTGGCCAGAAGCCGGTCGATGAACACCAAGTGGTGCTTTGCACCCGCGCCCACGGCACACGTCCGTGTCAGGGACGCAAGCCAGGCCTGATGCCCCAGGATCGTGGGGATGTGAACGCTTGCGTCGTATGGCTCAGAGGCCACGGCCGACCGCTTGATCGTCGCCGGGCAGGGTAGCGAAATGGCATGGTCACTGACAACACATCCACTGGTACGAGCGGGTACGTGCAGCCCGAGGTCGACGTCCGGGCACTCACCGAGTTGCTCGACGGCGAGTACGCCGGGATCCGCGACCTCGTCCGGTCCAACCTGGTGAGGTATGCCTCCGTTCTCGAGGAGGCCGACGAGCTCGGCGTCGACGCGTTTCGCGAGCGGGTGCGCGAGCTGGTGGTCGGGATGGCCGCGACGGGCCAGACCGGCATGGGTTTCCCGAGCGAGTACGGCGGGGGCGGCGATATCGGAGCCTCGATCGCCGCGTTCGAGACGCTCGCCTTCGGTGACCTGTCGGTGCTGGTGAAGGTGGGTGTGCAGTTCGGCCTCTTCGGTGGCGCGATCCTGCATCTGGGCACAGAACGCCACCACGACGCCTATCTGCCGGACCTGATCACCGGGAAGCTGATGGGGTGCTTCGCGATGACAGAGACCGGGCACGGCTCCAACGTCCAGGCGCTCGGCACCGTCGCGCGGTACGACGCCGCCGGCCAGGAGTTCGTCATCACCACCCACGGTGACCGGGCGCGCAAGGACTACATCGGCAACGCGGCCCGGCACGCCGAGCTGGCGGTCGTCTTCGCCCAGCTGGAGGTGGGCGGGACGTCGGAGGGTGTGCACGCGTTCGTCGTGCCGGTCCGGGTCGGCGGCGAGGTGGCGCCCGGAGTCCGGATCGAGGACGACGGCCGCAAGATGGGCCTCAACGGCGTGGACAACGGCCGCATCTGGTTCGACGGCGTACGGGTGCCGCGCGAGGCGCTGCTGAACCGGTTCGCCGACGTCACCGCCGAAGGCGTCTACGAGAGTTCGATCGAGAACCCCGACCGCCGCTTCTTCACGATGCTCGGCACGCTGGTGCAGGGCCGGGTCAGCGTGGGCGGCGCCGGGGTCAACGCCGCGAAGGTCGCCCTCGTGATCGCGACGAAGTACGCCGTGCGGCGACGGCAGTTCGAGGCGACCTCGAATGCGGAGGAGCAACTGCTCCTCGACTACGGACTGCATCAGCGCCGTCTGCTGCCCCTCATCGCACGTACGTACGCGTTGCACTTCGCGCAGGACGTCGTGCGCACGGAACTGCACGAAGTCTTCTCCGGCATCGCGGACGACCCGCAGGCGCGACGCCGGCTGGAGTCGCGGGCCGCCGGCACCAAGGCGCTCGGCACCTGGCACGCCACCAAGGTCGTCCAGGAGTGCCGCGAGGCATGCGGCGGCGCCGGATATCTCACCGTCAACCGGTTCGCCGCCCTCAAGGCCGACAGCGACATCTTCACCACCTTCGAGGGTGACAACCACGTCCTGTTGCAGCTTGTGGCGAAGGGCCTGCTCACCCATTACGCGAGCGAGTTCGAGGACCTGGACCAGCTCGGTATGGTCCGCTACGTCACCAACCTCGCCGTCGAGACGGTCATCGAGAAGACATCGGTACACAAGCTGCTCGAACGGGTACGTGACCTGCTGCCCGGCGGTGACGAGTGGGACCAGGAAGCCGGGCTGCTCGACTCGGAATACCATCTCGCCATGCTTCGCTACCGCGAGGAGCACATGCTCGCCGGCGTGGCCCGCCGGCTCAAGCGCGGGATCGACCAGAAGCGCGATCCCGGCGTCGTCTTCTCGCAGGTGCAGGACCACGTCATCGCGGTGGCCCACGCCCACGTCGAGCGGCTGGTGCTGGAGGCGTTCGTCGACAAGGTCCGCGCGCTGCCCGAGAGCGGAAACAAGGTCGCGCTCGGCTTGCTGTGCGATCTGTTCGCCCTGTCGACGATCGAGGCGGACCGGGCCTGGTTCATGGAGCACGGCCGGCTGACCGTCCAGCGTTCCAAGGCGATCAGCCGCGAGGTGAACGACCTATGCCGCAAGGTCCGGCCCCTCGCAGTCCCCTTCGTCGACGCCTGGGGCATCCCTACCGAAATGCTGCGCGCGCCTGATCTGGTGGGCTGATCTGCGGACTCCGTCTCGCCGCGGCCAAGGCGACCCCGGACTGCCCGTCCGAGGCCGGGGGAGGGGGCCGGGTCCTCGGCACCCGCCTCCTCGGCTCGTCCGGCGGAAGCGCCACGTGCTGAACAGATGACGAGAACGGGCCCGACCCGGACCTCTGCGCCGTTCAGGCCGGGAATGCAAGCACGTCAGGCGACGTAGCGCCTGCGGTGATGGGCTTCGTCGGGTTCGCCGATGGGCCGGGTGATGCTTTCGTCTGCAGTCGGCAGCGTGGTGTCCATGGATCCGGTGGCCACAGCCGTTCCGAGGCATTCGTCGCACTGGTGCTGCCCGTCGTCCATTTCGTTCAGTGCTTCGTGTGGTGCGGTCCGGCCGCACCCGGCCGCACACGGTACTTCCCTGGTGTCCCCCATGAGTTCGACGGTCCGTCAGGGAAGCTGACCTCGGGCAGGGGGCACGCGGGGCGCCTGGTGGCGTCGGCCAGGCATGACGTCACCCGTCCCTCACGAGCCCCACCTATTGGCCACGAGCCCCACCTATTGGCCTTGTCGCGTCCAGACGTCATCAGCCACGCCAGCTGGCCACGCGGGCCTTGTGCCCGTGAGGCGTCCCTGGCGCACCAGGCACTGCCTCTCGGATCTCCCGACGTGGGTGGGGTGTTGGGGTCAGGGCGGCTGTACGGGTCGTGGGGATGTGACGAATGCGGAGTGGGATCGGCTGCAGTCGTTTATACCTCCTGGTGGTGCGCGTGGTGCCCGGTGGAGCGACCGCCACCGGGTGATCAACGGGGGTCTCCACCGGGTGCGGACCGGTGTGCAGTGCGGGATCCGCCGGAACGGTTCGGGCCGTGGGAGACGGTCCACGAACGACATCTCCGCTGGTCAGCCGATGGAACGTGGCAGATGCAGTCGGCGGCAGTGGCTGTGTCCGCTCCCACAGGTTGTCCGACACGGTCCACGGCGCTCGATGATCAAGCACTTCCGCGGGCATCCGCAGCACACACGCATGACCGTGGAAGCGGCCGACCGACAGGCTTCGCGTACGAGCCGGAGACAAGGTGGGGCCGCCTGTGCCGCACCTCATGGACGCCGCGGCACAGGCGCGCGCCGGCGCAGGGGTCGACGCCCGGACACTCGCCGTCATCACGGGCCGGGCGATCGACGCCGTCGTCGCTGAAGGGCTCCACGATCCGACCTTCCCGACGAGGCCCGCCGCCACTGAACTCCGTGCCTGATCGACGCAGCCCTCACGCCGAAGGCGGAGCCGCGTTCCTGACCGAACGCAGCTGTCAGGGTGTTGCGTGGAGAAGGCCGCTCGGAGCAGCCGCCGGCCTGCGCGCCCGTACGACGCAGTGACGAAGGCAGACGCAGCGCTCACCCGCTCCGCCCCGGACCGACCAGGAGCCGTGGCGACCGGACGACGCCCTCGGCCGCACAGCCACCCGGGACCCCGCCCTCCCTCAGAGCGCCACCGCACACCGCGCAGCCCGGCCCCAGAGTCGAGCAGAGGGCTGGGCCCGGCGGTCAGTGGCCCCGGGACGCGATCCGGGTCGCGACCATGGAAAGGGGTACGGCGGCGGCCCAGCTGTACATCGCGCCGACCGGTGAGACTCGCGCGATCCCTACGGAGAGCAGGAACACGACGGCCTGCGCCGGCAACGGCACGCGGCGCCAGGAAGTACCGAGGGCACGGCTGGTGCGCAGCTCCATCCCGTAGAGCACGAGCGCGGTCGTGCCGATGACCGCTCCGTACAGGCCGGGGCCGAGGAATCGGTCGCCGTAGTCCACGAGGACCTTGGTGGGAAAGGGAATCGACGACAGGAGCAGCAGGAACGTGACGTTGAGCCAGAAGAGGTACGAGTCGATCGGCCCGACGACCCGCAGCGCCGCGTGGTGGGCCCGCCAGAACAGCGCGATCACCACCGCACTGAGCGCGAAGGCGCCCACCTGGGACTGCACGTCGTCCAGGGCCTGATGCAGTTGCTTCCCGTCGAGCCCTTCGGGCAGCTTGATGTCCAGCACGAGCAACGTCATGGCGATGGCCACCACTCCGTCGGTCAGAGCGAGCATCCTGTCCTTCGAAACAAGCTCCACCTCGGGTGGGACGATTTCCTGCCCCGCACTCTCGTTCATGGAAACACTTCGTAGCACCCGCCCTCCACCGGAGGAGCCAACCAGACACGTGTCGTCCCCCAGTCGCCCGTCGGCCCTCCGCCCTCGCACGCCGTCGGAGGGCCGCTGCCTGCCACGCCCAGGTGTGTGGTGCTCGCGGCTCGGGCGCCGGTCGCGTTGCTGTCGTACCGCCCCACGCCGGTGTCCGCAGGCGAGGCGAGACTGACGCACCGTCACCAGCGGGGCTCACAGCGCGTGGCGAGGTCGAGGGCGGGGGCGAGGGCGAGGGCGAGGGCGACGAAAGCGTGGTGCCGGTCCACGCAGACAGGCCTGGGCAGGCCTGAGTTGACGTGGACCGGCACCACGCGGAGGTGGCGATGACGCTGACGTGCGGGTGAGCCTGCCGGACCACGACCGGGGTGGCCGGTGCCCGGTGCGCGGGTCCCGCGGTGTCTCCGGCCGGCCGGAGAACGGACGGAGGTCAGGCGGCGAGCGCCTCCTCGGCCGCGACGGGCGGGGACTCGGGGTCGTGCCGACGCAGGGCGACCAGGACGAGTGCGCACAGGGCAACGACCACGGCCGCGCCGATGTAGAGCTGCGTCGCGGAGGCGCCGGCGTCCTTGAGCATGCCTGCGACGGTCGGGGACAGGATGGCGCCGATACGGCCCATCCCGAGAGCCCAGCCCATGCCGACGCTGCGCACGTTGGCCGGGTAGAGCGGCGGTCCGACCGTGTAGGCGCCGGCGATGCAGCCGTTGATCAGAGCGCCGACGACGACGCCGACGGCGAACCCGAGCCACAGGGTCGAGGTGCTCACGATGAAGACGATCATCATTGCGGCCGAGAGCAGGGAGAACCCGATCAGCACCACCCGCGGCGTGCGTACCCGGGCGACGACACCGTAGAGCACGGAGCCGACCGTACCGCCGATCGAGATCGCCATTCCGGCGGTCACCGCCGCGCTCTCGGACAAGCCCTCCTCGACCAGCAGTGTCGGCGTCCAGCTGTTGACGAAGTAGAAGCCGAACATGATCGTGATGAAGGTGAGCCAGAGCAGGATCGTCGGGGTCAGCAGCTGCTTGAGCCAGCCCGAGCCGGCCCGCTCGGCGGCGGACCCGGTGGCGGTCGCCCGGTCGAGGTCGGCGCCGGTGACGGGTTCCATGCGCATGCGGGCCAGGGTCCGGTTGATCCGCGCCGGCGCGTTGCCCGGACGGCGCTGCTCCAGGAAGGCCACCGACTCGGGCAGGACGGCGGCGATCACGATCAGGGCGAGCAGCGTCCCGATGCCGCCGGCGTAGAAGACGATCCGCCAGTCGCCGCCCACCACGGTCTTCGCGACCAGGCTCGCCGCCGTGGCGCCGATCCCGTACCCGGCTGTGTAGATACCGATGGCGAGACCGCGGTTCCTGGCGTTGGAGAACTCGCTGGCCATCACGTTGGTGCTGGCCAGGATGCCGCCGACACCGATGCCGGTGACCAGGCGGAAGAGGCCCATCACCGTCACCGACGGCGCCATCGCCGCGCCGAACATCCCGATCGTGCCGAGGACGAGGCTGACCAGGATGAGCGGCCGTCGGCCGATGAGGTCGGCGAAGGGCGCCAGCAGCATCGAGCCGATCGCCATTCCGATCAGGCCGACGGAGACCAACAGCCCGAACTCCGATCCGCTGAGTCCGAACTCCTCGGTGACCGACGGCCCGGTGAAGGCGACCGCCATGACGTCGAAGCCGTCGAGGCAGTTCATGAAGGTGCAGAGCGCAACGATCAGCCATTGGTAGCCGCTCATCGGTGCCTGCGAAATGCGTGCGGTGATGTTCATGGGTGTCCAGGTGGTGAGAGATCCGGGCGTTCGCGGGTGCCCGCCGGGTCAGGTCAGGCGGAGGGAGAGAACAGCGGGGGTGTCCGAGCCGTCGTCTGCTGCGACCGCTCGGGAGACGCAGAGGCAGAGCATGTCCGAGCGTTCCTTCTGGGCTTCGCTCAGGAAGACATCGCGGTGGTCGACGGTGCCGGTGGAGTTCAGCACTTTCGCCAGGCACAGCCCGCACTCGCCCTTGCGGCAGTCCGACAGGGTCTCGACGCCTGCCGCGTCGAGGGCGTCGAGAATCGACGCGCCGGGGGCGACGGTGACCTCGCGTCCGAGTTCGGGCAGACGGACGAGGAACTCCTGCGCGGGGTACCTGCCGCTGGAACCGAAGGTCTCGAAGCGCAGGTTGGTCGTGGGCAGGGCGTGCTCGGCCCAGCTGCGGGAAACGGCGTTCATGAGCCCGATCGGACCGCACATGTAGAGCTCGGTTCCGGCGGCGGAGGGTGCCCGGGCTATCGCGGCGACCAGGTCGTCGACCGCCAGAGGGGTGCCCTCGTCGTCGACGTGGAGGCGGACCCGGTCGCCGTGCTCACCGACGAGCTCGTCGACGTACGCCATCACGGCGCGGCTGCGCCCGACGAGCCGCAGCTCGTAATCGGCTCCGCGCCGACGGAGCGCGGATGCCATCGCGACCAGTGCGGTGACGCCGATGCCGCCGGCGACGAGCACGTACCGGGAGGCGCCGACCGCCAGCGGGAAGTTCTGCAGCGGGCCCGTGACGGTGAGTTCGTCCCCGGTCCGCAGCCGGTGCATCGCCGCCGAACCCCCGGACGAGGTGGGGGAGAGCCGCACGCTGAGCGTCAGCCGCTGACCGCCGTCCTCCGAGCGCACCACCGAGTACGACCGCACGCGGCTCACTCCGTCTCCGGTGCCGGTCCCGGAACCGATCCGGACGTCGACGTGCGTGCCGGGCGCGGCGTGCTCGGGGTGTTCCGGCGCCAGGACGATGCGGCGTACGCCGTCGGCGACGTCGGAGACCTCGACGACCCGGGCCCGCTGCCAGCGGGTCTGTGTCTGCACCGCCATGTCAGGCCACCTGACCGGCGGCCGGCGCGGAGGAACCCCGTCCCTCGGCCGCGAGCATGCGGTCCAGGATCTGGCGCACCCACATACCGCCGGCGTCGATGTTGAGGCTGTAGAACTCGTGCTCGGGATTGGAGTCGATGGCGCGCTGCTGGGCGCGCAGCATCTCCTCGTCCTCGCCGAAGACGCCGTGCACGGCCTGGCGGAGCTGGGTGGTGATCGTCTGGCTGTCCAGGCGGTAGTTGCGCATGAACGCCCAGAAGTAGTGGGCGGTGCGGTCGCTCTCGGGGGTGATCGTGTTCATCACGTACCCGTTCACCCCTTGGCTGCGGTCGCCTTCGGGTGCCCCGGTGCCCGCCTTCGCGACGCCGACGTCGATGCAGATGGTGCCGGGTGCCTCGAACGTGATGATCTGCCAGCGGTCGACCTTGCCGGAGAATCCGGGGAACTTGTCGCGCATGTTCTTCAGCCAGAACGGTGGGGCGTCGATGTCGCGCATCCACCGGGCCACGGTGACGGTGTCGCCCTTGTGGGTCACGTCGAACTCGGCCTCGGACAGTTCCTCCTGGCCGATGCTCGAGGAGTGGACGAACTCCTCATGGGTGAGGTCCATGAGGTTGTCGAGGATGAGCTGGTAGTTGCACTCGGCGTGGATCGTCTCTCCGTCGCCGGCCCAGTCCGGGTGATCCATCTGGTGCATGTCGGGCACCGTCGTCGGGTCGGCGAGGTCGGGATCGCCGACCCAGACCCAGACGTACCGGTACCGCTCGACGACAGGGAAGGACGGGACCAACGCGCTGGGGTTGATCGTCTCCTGCGCGGGCATCCCGGTGCAGCGGCCGGCCGCGTTGTAGCGCAGGCCGTGGTAAGGGCACTGCAGCTCGTCGCCCAGGATCCTGCCCATCGACAGGGGCGCCAGCCGGTGCCAGCAGGCGTCGGCGAGGGCGACCGGGCGGCCCTCGGTGGTGCGCCACAGCGCCAGCGGGACGCCGGCGATCGTGCGGGCCAGCGGCTGCTTTCCGGTGACCTCGTGATCCCAGGCGGCCGCGTACCAGGCGTTGCGGGGGTAGTTGAAGATCTTCGCCGCCGCGGTGGAGGGCGGAGTGGTGACAGGCATGAAAACTCCCTATGAAGAGAGGTATGTGTTGCGCGGGCCACAAACTAACTATCGATATAGTGAGATGGCAAGGGTGTGTAGCTTGGTGATTTCGGAGGGGGAGGTGCCTTGTCGCTGCGTTACGCGCTCATCGCGCTGCTCACCGGTCGCCCCATGACCGGGTACGACATCTCGAAGAGCTTCAGCCGCTCGGTGGCCCACGTCTGGCACGCCCCGGACTCGCAGATCTATCCCGAGCTCAACCGGTTGGAGCGCGACGGGCTTCTCAAGTCGATCGAGGTGAGATGGGGACAGAAGGGGACGAAGAAGGAGTACCACGTCACCGACGCAGGGCTTGCCGACTTCCGGTCCTGGATGGAGTCCCCGCTGACGCCGCAGCGGCAGCGCGACCCCGCCTATCTGAAAGCCGCCTACTTCGAATTCGCCGACCCCGCCTCGGTGCGTGAGCAGCTTCGGCAGCAAGAGGCGTACTGGCAAGAGCAGTTGAGCATGCTCGAAGGCACCAGGGCCGCACTCGTCGAGCGCACCCATCCGACCTTGGCGGCCCGCCTGTCCAAGCTCACCGAGCGCGAGGCCGAACTCGCGGTGCGCTACAAGGTGTACGCCTACGACGGGCTCATCGCCCGTGCCCGCACCGAGCTGGCATGGATCGCGGACGGCTTCGCACTCGCCGACGAACTGCACGGGTCCTGACCCCTGCCGACGAGCGCCGGTGCCGGGGCGAGTACCGGGGACCCGGGACCTGGTCGACCCGGGGCCGATGCCCGGCGCCCTGACCCCCACCGCCCCTGACTCCACCCGTCCTGGCCCCACCCGTCCCAGGCCCCCACCGCCCCTGACTCCACCCGTCCTGGGCCCGGCGGCCTTGGGGGCGGTGGCCGCGCCGCCGCGGCATCCGAACTGCTGACCCCGTCCCATGCCCGCCCACGGCGCTGCCGGCGCCTCCGTCCGGCCTGCCGCGCTCCGTCCGGTCTTCGCCCGGCCTCTGTCCGGTCTCCGGCGGTACCTCCGTCCACGACCGCGAAAATCTCGCAGTGATCTGGTGGCTCCCGGCCCTGCTGGGTTTTCGGGAGGTACGACCGCCGGACCCCGACGACCCGCACCGCGGTCGCCGACGCCCGCTGCAGCCTCCAGTGCTGCACGTCAAGCAGTCATCGTCACGTACGGCGCCGGGTCGTCCATGACCCGCGCCGGGTCGTCCACGACCGTGGTGCTGGGGCGGCCCTTATCGCAACGACTGCATGGCGTGGGAGGAGTCCGGAGCGCGAAAGCGGCCGTCGGAACGACCATGAGGATCGCCGACGGAGGCCCATTTGGGCACCGGGCTTATGAGACCCCACCGCCGCCGTATGGGCGGGGAACTGCGCGACCCGATCGCAGGACGAGACAGTGACCACCCCGCCCGCCCCGCCTGCCACGCCTGCGCCGTCGCCCTATTCTCACTCACGGCCGCACTGCCAGGTAGGCGGCGGCGTTCCGGAGGTCGGTCGCGGTGTGTGCGGCCTGGTGGCGGTGGGGGCTGTTGCCGAGCGGGTCGATGAGGACGGATCGGCGGGTGGAGGCGAACAGACCGGTGTCGTTCGGGCTGTTGCCCAGCACGAGGATCTGGTCAGGTTCCAGGTGGAGGGAGCGGGCCAGATCGTGGAACTGGGTGACTTTGAGCTCGGTCAGAGCCGCTTGGGCGGTGGCATCGAGGGCGAGGCCGCTCATGTAGCCGTGGTCGTCGTATACGACACGGCCGGCGCCGCAGGCGATCCGGGCGCCGATCCGGGCGGCGGTGACCTCGGCGTACTCGACGACGGAGGAGCTGATCAGAGCCAGGGGCACGTTCCGCTCACGGACGGCGGCGGTCAGGTGGTCGACATCGCGCAGCGGGACGGCGGCGAACGCGGCCTGCAGGTCCTCCCGACGGGCCCCGGCCCACAACGTGCACAGTGCGCGGGGCAGTTCGTCGCCGACGAGGGTTCCGGCCTTGAACGCCCGGTAGAGGCGGGCGTGATCGGCCGCGGGGGTGCCGAGGGTCTTCGTGACCGTCAGCGCGCTGGAGGTGGTGGTGAGGGTGCCGTCGATGTCGCACACGACCGCACCCAGAGGAGGCAGGCGGCCGACGGACGCGGGAACGGCGGGGCGCAGGCTGTCGGAGGCCGGGTCACCTGCCAGGCTGGAGTGGTTCACGGCCTCGGTCCTCGTGCATCGGCGTAGGCGGTGTAGTAGGTGGTCGGCATGGTGGCCAGTGCCTCCAGACACCGGCGGGCGCCGGGGTCCGGCACCGCCTGGTCGAGGAGAGCCAGGACGTGCTGGGTCTGGCGGGCGATGAAGTCCAGGGCGCGGCGCCCGGCATCGGTCGCGTTCACCAGTTCCGTCGCACGTGCGGTCTCCGCCGGTCCCAGGGACGCGTGGGTGGCGTAGAGGGTGGTCAGGGCCTGGCCGGCATCGCTGACGTGGGCGAGGGCATCCACCGTGACCAGGGTGCGCTTGAGCCCTGAGAGGTCGCCCCCGGTGGGCTTGCCGGTTCTGGCCGGGTCTCCCCAGACGCCCAGCATGTCGTTGGCGCACTGGAACGCCACCCCGGCGACGGTGAACGCCTCCACCAACAAGTCCACCACCCCGGTGTCGGCGCCCGCGCATCGGGCGCCGACACCCGCCGTCGCACCGAGGAAGACTCCCGCCTTCTGCCGGGTCATGGTCAGGCACTGGTCCCAGGTGGTGTCGTTCCGGGATTCGAAGGCAGTGTCAGCGTCCGCGCCTTCACACGTGACTGCGGTCGCGTGCCCGAGCAGCCGGGCCGCGCCCGGGGGGCAGGCCCGGCAGAGCCAGGGCGAGGCACAGCAGGGCGTTGCCGGCCAGGAGCGCGGTGGGAGCGGTGTGGAGGGTCCAAGTGGCGGGCCGGCCGTGCCGGGTGCGGTCGCGATCCAGGACGTCATCGGTCAGCAGCGTGAACGCCTGGATCAGCTCCACGGCCGCCGCGGCGGGCAGCGCGGCCGGCGGCTCGGCGCCGAGAGCTGTCGCGGTGTCGAGCACCAGCGCGGCACGGATGCTCTTGCCGCCTCCCAGGCTCCCGGTGGGGCGGCCCTCGGCGTCGATCCAGCCGAAGTAGTAGCGGGCTGCTTCGCGCACTCCGCCTGTGGGGAGGGTGTCGACCGCTTCCCGGAGCACCGGGTCGATGTCGCGCCGGGCTCGGGCCAGCCTGGCTGCCGGCGCCGGTGCGGTGTGGTCCGTACTTGTCGTGGTCATGCGGCTACCTCCGGCCAGTCGGCGACACCGGGCAGTGCCACGTCGGTCATCGCGCTCAGCAGTGCTCGTCCGGTCTCGGTGAAGGGTCCGTTCGCCGCCCGCTCGAGGGCTTTCCCGCGCCGAGCGGTGATCATGGCCCGCACCTGCTCCACGGCCCCGGTGGCCGCGATCGTGGAGCGCAGCTTGTCCATGCCGGCCCGGCCCAGGAGCCGGGTCATGGACGCGCGCTGACCGGTCGTGGCGGCCTCGGCGGCCAGAGCCACCACCACGGTGCGCTTGCCCTCCTTCAGGTCCTCACCGCCGCCGGGGCAGTTCGGTCCGGCCGTGACGTCCTCCAGGTCGTCCTGCAGCTGGAACGCCTCACCCAGCGGTCGGGCGTAGCCGGCCAGGGCGTCGGTCACGTCCGGGTCGGCACCAGCCATGGCGGCACCGATCAGGAGCGGACCGAGGACGGTGTAGGCGACGGTCTTCGCGTGGATGACGGCGAACGCCTCGGGCACCGTTCCGAACAGCTGGGAGGGCTTGACCAAATCCAGAAGCTGGCCGTTGAGCAGTTCGGCACGCATCGCACCCAGGTGGTCACGGGCCGCCGGTGGGACGCCCGGCTCGTATAGGCGGGCGAAGTGCTCCTCGGCCCACAAGGCCGCCATGTCGCCGAGGAGCACTGCGGCGCTCAGACCGTGCCAGGCGCCCCCGCCGCGCAAGTCCGCGTACGCCACGTGCACCGCCGGGTTGCCGCGCCGCAGGAGAGAGCGGTCCACTACGTCGTCGTGGACCAGGGCGTGCCCGTGGAGGAGTTCGAGTCCGACACCGACGTTGGTGATTCGCACGTCCGGCGGCGTGCTCGTGGCGGCCCGCCACCCGATGTGGCAGAACAGCGGGCGGACCCGTTTGCCGCAGCCGCTCAGGAACGCACGCAGAACAGCGATCAAATGGTCTGTTCCGGGACCGGAGCGTTCCGGCCGGCCGGACGGCTGTTTGCTGGACAGGAACGCTTCCAGGGCCCGGTCGACCGCAGTGCGGGCTGCGGTCGGATCGGCTCTGGCGTCAGTCGCGCTCACAGGCCACGCCGTACTTGGTGACGCGCTCATGAAGACTCCCCATTTTGCCGCTCGCTCGCGTTTCGGGCTGCATACCTCCCCCCGGGCGCCGACAGCGGTCCGCCGCCGGCGCGGGACGCGTGGTTGGACGTCCTCCAGCAACAGCAAATCTCATTCGCCTGCTGTGACCTGGAGAAAGCCGCTCACCACGACAGTTGTGCTGTGCAACGACGGCGGGGCGCCGTCGTCACGCCTCGTGCGGGGAAGGCTCCTTCTGGCTCAGGCTGCGAACGCACCCGGAGGTCGAGTCCACGCGCCCCATGCACTGCCGGCAACCTCAGCGTCCACACCTGGGGCCTCCGCCGGCCGCGCAGCCGGAGCGGGGTCCTCACCGGCTGACGAGAGCCGCAGCCGACTGAACATCGGACGGCTTCTCGCTAACGCCGGCCGACTCCGCGACACAGCCGCACTGCCTCTCGCCCCCAGCCACCTCTGCGTGAACGGCCTCCGCCCCCGTACATGACTGATATGCAAGCGTTCCTCCCTCCCAGAGCGGCCGACCTTTTCCTGCGAGACCTCGAACAACGCGCGGAGCATCCGGACGCAGGGTCGACCATCGGTGCGGTCCTGCACCTGTCGGGCGCCGCGCCCGGGCTGCTCGAGCTCCAGGAGCACGTGGCCACGCGCCTTTCCGGCCTTGCGCGCACGTCGCATCTCCTTCATGGTGACGGCCGGCGGGCACAGTGGGTACACGCCGTTCCCGACCCCGCGCGTCATGTCATCGCCCAACGCCTGGCCAGGGGCCGGGAGTCTCTCGAGGCGGCGGTTCACGATCTACTGCGTGACCCCTGGCCCGTGGATGCCCCGGCCTGGCGCCTGGTCCTGCTGCACGGCCATGTCTCCAACGGGTTCGCACTGCTGTACGCGGCGCACCACAGCGTGCAGGACGGTGCCACCGTGGTCGAGATCCTGCAACCGCTCTTCGGCCCGGATGCACGTTCCGAGCCGTCCGCGGTGGTACTGCGGCCCCTGCCGCAGCCCGAGCCGCGGCCCCGGCTGCGGCAGGTGCTGCGAAGTGCCGCGGTCCTCCTGCGGTATGCCAGGAAGCACCAGGTGTGGACCTCACCGTCGCAGCCACTGTCCAGCCGCCGTCGCACCGCATGGATCCATGCCCCTGCGGCCTCGCTCAAGCCGGCAGCCCGTGCCGGCGGCGCCAGCGTCAACGCCGTCTACCTCACCGCTCTGGGCCACGCGATCGCACAGTGGGCGAGCACCTCCTGGCCGCTCGCCGCCGAGGCTCCCATTCCCGTGATGATCCCCGTCAACCTGCGTTCCAAGGATGAAGCAGGGGCCCCCGGCAACCGCCTCTTCCTGACCCGCGTCGACCTCCCGGCCGGCCCTCTTCCCCTCCTCCAGCGACTCGCCGGGACCCGTGCAGCGACTTCGCCTCTCAAGCTGCCCGGACACCGAGCGGTACTCCGCTCGGCTCTCACCCGCCTGCCTGCCGGTTTTCTTCAGCGCCTCGTGGCCGTGAGCACCGCTCCGGTCCGGCTCACGCTCGTCGCGTCCTGCCTGGTGATGCGCGAACGTCTCCGATATGGCGACGCGGTGGTGACCCGGATCGATCCCCTCATGTGCTGCCCGCCCGGCGCACCCCTGGCGGTGGTCATGCTCGTCTACGCGGGCGAGGCGAGCGTGTGCTTCCGCATCGACAGAGCCCTCCCCGACGCCGAATGCCTCCCCGGACTGTGGAGGCAGGCACTGGAAGACCTGTCGACAGCTGCCGGCCGCCCGCCGGCCGGCCCCCAGCCCGCCACGGCAGCGGCAGCGGCACTCACCCCGGAGCCGTGAACGCAGGGGGTGGCCACGGGAGAGCCCACCGCATCCGTGCGACGCCCCGCAGCCGGAGCCGCATCCTCGACTCCGCTGCGCGAGCCCGCGGCGAGGGCCCGGCCAACCCCACGTGGACGGACCGGCCGATGCCGCCACGTCGCGGTAGATGTCGCGCCGGCCTCCACAGCGCCTTGGATCCCGCCCAGGTCATCACGGACGTGCGACGTGATCGGGCTGTTCCGCTCGCCGTCGGCTACTTGTTGGCGCTCCCGGCCTGGGGGTTCCATCCCACCCCGTGCCTCGACGTGCCCGACGAGGTCTCCGGCGAAGCCGTCGCGCTGTTCCTCTCGGGCCGCGAGAGCGCCGCCCCTTGCGTGTGTCGTTGGGTGCGCCGTTGGCTGGCGCATCCGCCCTGCAAGCCGCGAGCCAGGGCAGGCGGGTCGCTTGGCGACGCCCCTTCTGCCGGCACGTCAGGATTTTGCCCCTCACTCACCCAGTGACATCTGGGGCGGTCGGGGTTACGGTGCCAACGAACACTGTGACAACGTTGTCAGTCGTGTCAGGACTCGAAGGGAAATACTCCATGCGGTTTGCTTTCAGACCGTTCCGTCCCCGTGCTTCCGGTATAACCGCCGGTCTGATGGCCGCCGTACTCGTGAGTGGGGGAGTGGTCGGCCTCGCCCAGCCCGCCGCCGCCGCGGACGCGGAACCGATCGATCTGGTCAATCCGTTCGTCGGAACCCAGAACTTCGGCAACACCTTCCCCGGGGCGAGCGCGCCGTTCGGCATGGTCCAGGTCAGTCCGGACACCGGCGGCCAGGGCGGCTACGACTACAAGCAGGACTCGATCTACGGATTCAGCCAGACGCACTTGTCCGGCGTCGGCTGCGGCGTCATGGGCGAGCTGCCCATCATGCCGACCACGGGCGCGGTCGACTCCGTGGACCCGAACGCCTACCGCTCCCCGTACAGCCACGACGACGAGCAGGCCGCCCCTGGCTACTACCGGGTGGGACTGAAGAAGTACGACGTCGACGCGGAGCTCACCGCCACCGAGCGCACCGGGTGGCAGCGCTACACCTTCCCCTCCACCGGTTCGGCCAACGTCCTGTTCAACACGGGCAAGGCCAACCAGTCCGTGCTGGACTCCGAGGTGCACGTCGTCGGCGACCGGACGATCGAAGGCCGGGTGCACGCCGGGGGCTTCTGCGCCGGACACGATGAGCACACGGTGTACTTCAGCGCCACCTTCGACCGGCCCTTCAAAGCCCACGGGACGTGGGAGGGCGACGCCCCCAGGCCCGATACCCGCGACGCTGAGGGAAGCGGCGCCAACGGCGCCTGGGTGACCTTCGACGCGACCACCGACCGGGACGCCGTCCTGAAGGTGGGGCTCTCCTACACGGGCGTGGAGGGCGCCCGTAAGAACTTGGCCGCGGAGACCGAGAAGTCCTTCGACTTCGACGCCACGCGTAAGGCGTTGCAGGACACCTGGAAGAAGCAACTGGATTCCATCCGGGTCGGCGGAGGCGCGGCGGACCGGCAGAAGGCCTTCTACACCGCGCTCTACCACAGCCAGTTGCACCCGAACCTCGCCGGTGACGTCGACGGCACGTACCAGGGGTTCGACAACAAGACACACACGGCAAAGGACTACACGCCGTATCAGAACTTCTCGCTCTGGGACACCTACCGTCCGCAGAACCAGCTTCTGCAGATGCTGGAGCCGAAGGTCGCCCGGGACGTCGCGCTGTCGGTCGTCGCGGCCGGCCGGGACGGCGGCTGGCTGCCCCGCTGGGCGCTCGCCAACAGCGAGACCAACATCATGACCGGTGACCCGGTCACGCCCTTCCTCGTAGAGGCCTGGTCAAAGGGTCTGCTCGCCGGACACGAGGCAGAGACCTACGCGTTGCTGAAGAAGAACGCGACCAGCACCCCACCCGCCGACTCGCCGTACAACGGACGCTCGGGATCGGATTACTACACCGAGCGCGGCTACATCCCGTCAGGTCTCGAGCTCGGCAAGGACTGCGCGGACAAGGGCGGCGACAACGACTGCAAGCACCCGGCGTCGGCGACGATGGAGTACTCCGCCGCCGATGCGTCGCTCGCGCTGATGGCCGACCGGCTCGGACACAAGTCGGACGCCAAGATGTTCGCCGCGCGCGGGCAGTGGTACCGGAACCTGTGGGACTCCTCGATCCAGCAGTTCCGGCCGCGGACGGCCGACGGCACCTGGCTCACGCCCTACGACCCGGTCGAGGCGGCGCACCAGTTCCATGAGGGCGGCGCGTACCAGTACCAGTGGCTGGTACCGCAGGACCCGGCCGGCCTCGTCAGCCTGATGGGCGGCCGGAGCGCCACCGAGAAGCGGCTCGACTCCTTCTTCGTCCACGACAAGCTGCTCACCGACCCGGCGGGCACCGCTCGCAACGACTGGATCTCGCAGCCGTACGACTACTACGGCAAGCCGACGTACAACCCGAACAACGAGCCGGACCTGCACGCCCCGTACATGTACAACTGGGTCGGCGCCCCGGCGAAGACCGCGACCGTGGTGCGTGCGGCGATGACGCTGTTCACCGACGGCCCGGACGGGATGACGGGCAACGACGACCTGGGCACCATGTCGGCCTGGTACGTCTTCTCCTCCCTCGGCCTCTACCCGACGATGAGCGGCGGCGACTTCCTGGCCGTGTCCAGCCCGCAGTTCGAGTCGGCGACCGTCCGGATCGGCAGCTATCCCAAGGTGTCCGGCACCAAGGGCCAGGGCGGCACGCTGACGATCGGGGCGCCCGGAGCGAGTGACACGAAGCGGTACGTGCAGAACGTGGCCCTGAACGGCCGTGACGTACCCCAGACCTGGCTGAGCTGGAACAAGCTCGCGCACGGCGGAACCCTGGCCCATCGGCTCGGGACCTCCCCCTCCTCATGGGGCACGGGCAAGGGCGCTCAGCCGCCCTCCGTCAACCAGGCGTCCCCCGACAGCCGCAAGCACGTCGACGCGTCGCTGCGTCCCGCTTCGGCGGTCGTCCCCACGGGTGACGCCGCACAGACCGCGAAGTTCACTCTGGACGTCCTCGGGCAGGCACCCGGCAAGCTGAACGTGTCGGTCACGGTGAAGGTGCCCAGCGGCTGGAAGGCCACGACGGCACAGCGTTCACCGCTGGTGATCGATTCCGGTCACCTCCCGGTGCAGAAGAAGGTGTCGCTCGACATCACCGTGCCGCCGGGCGTCGCCACCGGGTCCTACCCGGTGGAGGTGAAGGTCACGGGCCGAGGGACGAACTCCGTCACCCGCAAGGCCACCGTCGCGGTGGGAGCCGCCACGACCTGCGCGAGTGAGGCGAACGGGCAGTGCGCAGTGGACCTGCGCACGGAGCTCGGCCACGACGGCACGGCCACGGTGGCGAACTCCGACGAGGGCGACTTCGACGGACACGGCTGGAGCTATGACGGCGACCTGCTGCCCAAGGCGGGGCCGGTCACGTGGGACGGCGTGACGTACGACGCGCCGGACCCCACCGGCACGGCGAACAACTTCCTCGAAGCAAGCGGGCAGGCCCTCCTGTTGCCCGCCGGACAGCACAGTGCGCTGCGGCTGGTCGGCTCGGCGCACAACGGTCCTGTGACCACCACACTGACCGTGCACTACACGGACGGCAGCAGCACGGAGGCACCGGTGACCTTCGGCGACTGGGCGGGCTCCGCGCCGGACGGCGGCACGGTCGTCCTCGATATGCCGCACCGCATCAAGCGGGGCAGCGGTGTCGACGGGCCGTCCATTCGTCTCTTCGGTACGGCCGCGGAGCTCGACGGGGGCAAGACGGTCCGTTCGGTCTCGCTGCCGGACGACACCCGCGTCGAGATCTACGCGATGACGCTCGTTTAGAGAGGGACGGCGGACCGCCGAAACCCAGGCGACGGTGCGTCGTTTCGTATCGGCGCACCCATCTCATCGTGGCCCCGGCGCGAAGGCGCCGGGGCCACTCGGCCCGGAGCAAGGCGCTATCGTGCAGTCGGCCCGTCCAACAGTTGCCGGGGCCAGCACCCGTTCCGGCGACGGATGGATCTGCGTCAGGCCGTGCAGGGTCGTGAGCTGCATCAGGCGGGCCCTCCGGCACGGGACCGCGGAGGGGCGAGGTCCGGCATACCTTGCGTGGGAGTTCGCCGAGAAGGGGCCGGCAGGTGCGCGCAGGGATGGGCCCCAGCGGGTCGGTTCGTCCCGGGGGTACCGGAGGCGCCCGGCCGGCGATGCCGCCCTGACACGGTATGACCTCAGCCCCCGGGGAAAGGAGACTCACGTTCCCACCCCCGGGCGAGAGGAGTCCACCGATGGCAGCCGACGAGATGGGGCACGCCGAGGACGCGTGGTGGCGGTCCGCAGTGGTCTACCAGGTCTATCCGCGCAGCTTCGCCGACTCCGACGGCGACGGCGTCGGCGACCTGGACGGCCTCACCGGACGCCTGGACCATCTGTCCGGGCTCGGCGTCGACGTGCTGTGGCTGTCGCCCGTCAGCCCCTCCCCGCAGGCCGACAACGGGTACGACATCAGCGACTACCAGGACATCGATCCCGTCTTCGGCGACCTGGCGGCCTTCGACCGGCTGCTGGGCGCCGTCCACGAGCGCGGGATGAAACTCGTCATGGACCTGGTCGTCAACCACACCTCCGACGAACATCCGTGGTTCCAGGAGTCACGCGACCCGGCGAGCCCGAAACGCGACTGGTACTGGTGGCGTCCGCCACGTGAGGGACGCGAACCCAACAACTGGGGCTCCTTCTTCTCCGGTTCCGCCTGGGAGCTGGACGCGGCGAGCGACGCGTACTACCTCCACCTCTTCTCGCCGAAGCAGCCGGACCTCAACTGGGAGAACCCCTGGATGCGTCGGGCCGTGTACGCGATGATGCGCTGGTGGCTGGACCGGGGCGTGGACGGCTTCCGGATGGACGTGGTCAACCTCATCTCCAAGGACCCCGCCCTCCCCGACGCCGAGGTGCACGAACAGGGGCCGTACGGTGACGGGTCGCCTTACTTCGTCTGCGGACCCCGCATACACGACTACCTCCAGGAGATGCACCGCGAGGTGATCGCCCGGTACCCGGGCCGGCTGCTGACCGTCGGGGAGATGCCCGGGGTGACGGTCGAGCAGGCCCGCCTGTTCACCGACCCGGCACGTGCCGAGCTCGACATGGTCTTCCAGTTCGAGCACGTGGGGCTCGACCACGGGCGGGGCAAGTTCGATCCCCGCCCGCTGCGGCTCACCGACCTCAAGGCCTCGCTGGGCCGCTGGCAGTCAGGCCTCGCCGACGTCGGGTGGAACAGCCTGTACTGGAACAACCACGACCAGCCCCGGGTGGTCTCCCGGTTCGGTGACGACGGACCGATCCACCGGACCCGGTCCGCGACGATGCTCGCGACCGTGCTCCACCTGCACCGGGGCACGCCGTACGTCTACCAGGGCGAGGAACTCGGCATGGCCAACGCGCCCTTGCGTACCATCGAGGACTTCAGGGACATCGAGTCCCTGAACCACTACACGGATGCGCTGCGCGCGGGGGCGGAACCCGAAGACGTCCTGCCGGGACTACGGGCGATGGGCCGCGACAACGCCCGTACACCCATGCAGTGGGACGCGTCCCCGCATGCGGGGTTCACCACAGGTACCCCGTGGATCCCCGTCAACCCGGACCACACCGAGGTCAACGCCGAAGCGGCCCTCGCGGATCCCGACTCCGTCTACCACCACTACCGTCGGCTCATCGCCCTCCGGCACCAGGAACCGGCCGTCGTGCACGGCGACTTCACGATGCTGCTGCCGGACGACGAGCGGATCTACGCGTTCACCCGCAGGTACGGCCGCACGGTGCTCCTGGTCGTCGGGAACTTCACCGGCGACACGGCCTCGGCCGTGATGCCCGCCGGATGGGACGGCGCCGAACTCGTCATGGGCAACGGTCCGTCGGTCCCCCCGCGGCCAGGCCGCCTGGTGCTGGCTCCGTGGGAGGCGCGGGTGCACCGGCGCAACGACTGACCCGAGCGGGCGTGGACGGCGACCGATGATCCCTCCGGCGCCGGGTACGCGGATCCCATGACCGTCTACGGATTTCACGCCTCCCATGAACAAGTACCTCCCGCCGACCTGCTGGCAGCCGCCGTGCGCGCGGAAGGCGCGGGCTTCACCGCCGCGATGTGCTCGGACCACTTCTCACCGTGGAGCGTCCGGCAGGGCGAGTCCGGCTTCGCCTGGTCCTGGCTCGGCGCGGCGCTCCAAGCCACCGACAGGATCCCCTTCGGAGTGGTGAACGCCCCGGGCCAGCGCTACCATCCGGCGATCGTCGCGCAGGCGATCGGCAGCCTCGCCGCGATGTACCCAGGCCGCTTCTGGGCGGCGCTGGGAAGCGGTGAGGCGTCCAACGAGCACATAACCGGCGGCCGTTGGCCGCGTAAGGACGTCCGGAACGCGAGACTGCGCGAGTGCGTCGACATCATCCGGGCGCTGCTGCGCGGCGAGGAGGTGAGCCACGACGGGCTGGTGACCGTGGACCGGGCCAGGTTGTGGACCCGTCCGGAGACGGTGCCACCCTTGGTGGGGGCCGCGTGCAGCGAGGCGACCGCGCGGTGGTGCGCTCAGTGGGCGGACGGCCTGATCACGGTGAACGCGCCGCGCGAGAAACTGCTCCGGATCGTGGACGCCTACCGTTCGGCGGGCGGCGTCGGCCGGCTGCACCTCCAGGTGCACCTCAGCTGGGCCCCCGACCTCGCAACCGCCCAGGAACTCGCCCACGACCAGTGGCGCACCAACGTGCACGGGCCGCCGGCGAGCTGGGACCTCGACTCTGCCGAGCTGTTCGACAACGTCAGCGAGCACGTCTCTCCGGACAGGGTCGCGGAGTCCGTCAACATCTCCGACGATCTCGGCCGGCACGCGGCCTGGCTCCAGGAGTACGCCGACCTCGGCTTCGACGCCGTCATGCTGCATCACGTCGGCAAGGAGCAGAGCGCCTTCATCGACGCGTTCGGCGCGAAGGTGCTGCCGCAGCTGGATGTCACCCGGCCCCCGGCCGCCGTCGCGGAGGGTGCCCGATGAGGCTGACCCGCACCTCCGACCTGTGGTGGAAGAACGCGGTCGTCTACTGCCTGGACGTGGAGACGTACCAGGACTCCGACGGCGACGGCACCGGCGACTTCGCGGGCCTGACACAGCGGATCGACCACTTGGTGCGCCTCGGCGTCACCTGCGTGTGGCTGATGCCGTTCTACCCGACGCGGGAGCGCGACGACGGCTACGACATCACCGACTTCTACGCCGTCGACCCCCGGCTCGGCACACTGGGCGACTTCACCGAGTTCGTGCGCACCGCCCGCGACCGGGGCATCCGGGTCATCGCCGACCTGGTCGTCAATCACACCTCCGATCACCATCCGTGGTTCCAGGACGCCCGCTCCAGCCGCACGTCGAAGTACCGTGACTGGTACGTCTGGTGCGACAGCCCGCCGGAGGACGGCCCCGAGGGTGTGGTCTTTCCTGACGTCGAGAAGAGCGTGTGGGAGCACGACGAGACCACCGAGCAGTACTACCTGCACCGGTTCTACAAGCAGCAGCCCGACCTCAACGTCGCCAACCCGGCGGTCCGTGACGAGATAGCGCGCATCATGGGCTTCTGGACGCAGCTCGGACTGTCGGGATTCCGGGTCGACGCGGTGCCGTTCCTGCTGGAGACCGACGGCCAGCAGGACGCGGACCAGCTGCCCGACCCGCACGAGTACCTCGCCGACCTGCGGGCCTTCCTCGGACGTCGCAGCGGTGACGCGGTTCTGCTCGGCGAGGTGAACCTGCCCTACCCGGACACCGCGAAGTTCTTCGGCGACTCGGAGTCCTCCCGCGGTGACGAGCTGACGATGTGCTTCGACTTCATCGGTATGCAGCAGATGTACCTGTCGATGGCGCGGGGCGAGGCGGCCCCTCTTGCGGCGGCTCTCCGGCAGCGCCCCGCGGCGCCCCGCGACGCGCACTGGGCGACGTTCGTCCGCAACCACGACGAGCTCACGCTCGACAAACTCGACGACGAGGAGCGCGCCGAGGTGTTCGCCGCCTTCGGCCCCGACAAGGACATGCAGCTCTACGACCGGGGCCTGCGCCGCCGTCTGCCGCCGATGGTCGACGGCGACCGGCGGCGCGTGGAACTGGCGTACAGCCTGCTCTTCTCCCTGCCCGGCACACCGGTGCTGTTCTACGGCGAGGAGATAGGCATGGGCGAGAACCTCGCCGCCGAGGGCCGGCAGGCCGTCCGCACCCCGATGCAGTGGACGCCCGACAAGAGCGGCGGCTTCACCGCGGGGGAGGGAGCGGAGCTGCCCAATCCCGTCGTGACGGGTGCGTTCGGCCCGACGCGGGTCAATGCGCACGACCAGCGGCACGACCCGGCTTCGCCGCTGGGCCGGATGCGGACGCTGATCGAACGCTACCGGGAGACCCCCGAACTGGCCTGGGGCGACTACCGGGTCATCGACGCGGACGATCCGGGCGTGCTGGTCCACCTCAGTTCGCTGGAGGGCGGCGCGGTGCTCGTGCTGCACAACTTCTCCGAGCGGTCCGTCACCGCCTCCGTCGAGGTCCCGGGGCTGAGGGGCGGCCGGCTGCTCACCGATGTCTTCACCGGTGACACCCTCAAGTCGGCGGCCGCCGGCCTCGTCGATGTCGCGCTGGACCCGTACGGCTACCGGTGGCTGAGGGTCAACACCCCACTTGACGATCCGGATCGGGCGACAGCGGTGTGATCCGACGCGCGAGGTGTCCGACCACACGGTCTCCCGGTGCCGCGGGACGGTGGACGGTGTGAGGTGACCTCGGTACGACGCCAAGCTCGACCGAATCGAGCACATCCTGGATTGCTTCCCGGACCGGATCTTCGCGTTCGGCGAGTTCGGCCCGCTCGGGATCCGGCCCGTTCGGGAGCCCGGCGGAGAGGAAGACCCTGTGGTCCGCCGAGACGGTGAAGTCGAACCGCGTCTCGACCGCGTCGAGTTCTCGCTCGCTCACGCCCGGCCCGATCTCGGCTCGGAGCAGTCGCTGAAGGTCTCTGGCGGTTTCCGCGGAAACGCTCTCATAAGGTCACAACGCTCTTTCAGAGGCGGGTCGCCGTCTGCGGGGTGGCGACGCCGTTCAGACAGTGGTCGAGGAGTGCGTGCAGGCGGGAGGCGGGCAGGGACGGGTTGGCCGCGGCACCCTCTGCGGTGCGGGGGTCGGTGAGCAGCGCTTCCAGAGTCGCCGGTGCAAGCGTTGGGTTGGCGGCGGCTGCCCGGCGTACTGCATCGTCGGGGTCTTGCAGTGGAGGTTCGGCCAGGTTCGGGTCGGCTGCGGCCAGGGCGCGTACTTCGGGGTCCGGGTGGCCGAGGAGGTGGGTCCGGCCGGTGTGGGGGAATGCCGGCAGGGTCAGCAGGTGCGGACGGTGGGCCGGGCGGGTCACGAAGACATCCAGGAGAAGGGGCGCCGGAGCCAGCGGGTGGTGGCAGGCCAGCCGGATCCGTACCTCTTCGTCCTCGTCCAGCGCCAGTGCCCCGACGAGTGGTGCGGGCAGGCCGGGCCAGCTCGCCGCGACCTGGCGAAGCACCGGTTCCGGGGACGCCGCGCAGGTGGCGTACCAGTCGGGCGGCGGCTCGGTAGCCGGCTTCGTGATCGGGCAGGTGCAGTCGGGGCCGTGCCCGACGACCACTTGCACCGCCTGGAATTCGGCCCAGGTACGGATGGAAGACTGAAGACGAGCGCGCATTCGCACGTCCTCGTCCGGATCCTGCCTCAGCTCCGCCGCCGCTTCCGGTCCCAGGTCGGGCCGGGTGGCGATCAGCCTACGGATCTCTGCATCCGGGTGGCGGGCGAGCCGGGCGAGGGCGTCAGCCGGCGTATGGCGGTTCCGGGCCAGCGGGTGTACCTCGTCGTCCGTGAAGCACTGCTTTACGACCGCCGGTGACAGGGCACAGGTGCCGAGCACGAACCACCTGTTGCGTGGCCCAACGGACGGCAGCTTGGCCTCCACCGCCTCCGGATCCAGTACCCAGCTGGTCTCCCGCGCCGCCTTCCGCACCACAGGGTCCGGGTCGTCGAGCAGGGCATCGTGCTGTGCAGCGGTCAGCGACTGCCACTGGTAGGCAGCGAACAGCCGCAGGGCGGGATGATCGTGACCGGCCATGTCCCGCGGGAAGGACGGAGGGACCTGCCGGGAGGACCACAGCTCCCCGACAATCTCCTTTGCGGTGACCTTGCCGTCCTCGCCTCCTTCCTCAGCGGTCAGGAACGTGACGAGGATGTCGTCCGGCAGGGGCCGAACCCACCGTGGCTGGGGCCGGGGACCGCCGGCGAGAGACGCACGGACGAGGCCCGAAGGGTCCGACGCCAAAGGAGCCAGTCGTTCGGGGTCGAGGTGCCAATTGCGGGCGAGAGCCTTGCGAATTCGCTCGACCGGGTGGCGCACAGCCTCGTCGATGACAGCGTCCGGCAGGTCGCGGCCCTCGCACATCAACAAGCCGGCCTCACCGGCGCCTTCGCCCAGGAGACGAATCAGCACGTCGGTAGGCGCCGCCGTGTTGAAAGCGATGCCTCGCAGCCACAGTTCATGAAGAGAGTCGGACACCACGTCATCCTGCCACCTTGACGGTTCAGCCCGCCGCACCGATGGCACCTTCCTGGCGCATCATGCGCCCCCCTGACCGCACGCGTGGATCTGGAAGTAGTGCGCGAAGAGCTCAAGATCAATCGTCACGGATCATCATCTCTGCTGCCGGGCCAGCGGCCCCCGGTCAGCTGGCGATCCGTACGGCCGGGCTGCGGCCCGGCGGCCACTCAGAGGTGGCCGTCCAGGAACTTCCGCAACTCGGCCGTGGTCATAGGCCCCGTACTGTGCGCCACCGCCTCCCCCTCCTTCAGCAGGACGCAGGACGGGGCTCCGGTGATCCCGTATCGCTCGGTTGCGGTCGGACATCTTTTGATGTCGGCGCGGACGGCCGTCAGGCGGCCCGCGTAGTCGTCGGCGATGCCACCCACGACGAGGTCCATCACCCGGCAGGGCTCGATTGCCTTGGGCCATGCCCCGGTGAAGTGTGCGAGGACCGGAACGCTGCTCACCCCGACGATGAAATCGAACTCCGCGTCCTCACGAGCACGATGAACTCTGTTTGCCATGGAAGCTCCTCACTGCACGTCCGTCATTGCATTCCCATCATCCCTCTCGCGGTGTGTCAGGTCGGCCCGGTCGGTTGTCTGGTTGGCCTTTCGAAGGGAGGACGGGGCCCCTGAAGACAAATGGTCCCCGCCCCTGACTGCCTCGGAGGAGCTCATTCAGAAGATCTTGAGACTGCCGCCACGGGAGGTCCAGGTGGGGGCCCATCCATTGATCGGGGCTGTCTCCCACTTGTGCCAGAGAGCGTGGTCCGTGCCGGTGGCGAATACTTCCAGGCGGCCGTCGGCATTGCGCGCGGCCCTGATGCTCGACAAGCCGGGATCAAACGCCATGGCGGCTGGTGTCGGCGTACTGGCGTATGTGGGGAAGTAAGTACGGATGAACAGGCTATGGCGCTGCTCCTGTGACGGCCCCAGCCGGCAGAGATCAGGGGTGCCCACTGGTGGTCGAGGATGATGCGGGGATGACTGATCAGGGCTCTGTCGCGATTTCGGCGCTGGTATTCGATGAGGAGCACGTGTCCGTGCTCGTCGGGGGCCCGGTGAGCGCGGAGCGCTTCATGGTGGGGGGTGCCAGCATCGTCATAGGCCCGGCGGAGACGGTGATCACCGTGGAAGCGGGGGACTCGCCCGCCGGGAGCGGTGTGTGGAGTGCGGAGGAGGTCCGTCTGACCGGGCCTGCACCGGCTTCGGTCACAGAGCGACTGATGGGATCGCCCTGGGCCGCGGACGAAAGCTCGTTGCAGATCCACATTGCGGTACGCCTTGGGGAGCAGGCCCTGTACCTCGGCACCGCCAAGGTGAGCCGGGCCCGCACATCCGACGGCGTTCTCACCAACTGCGAACTGCGCTTCGAAGCACCCCTGAGTCGACAGCTCCTCAATCGGGTACGCCCACCGCTTCCCGCCGTAGACCTGCCGGGCCTGGAGTGGCTCAGGAACGTGAAGGGTGACCGTGCGGCAGCGCTGGACCAGTTCATCACCGGCTGGTACTCAGACGCAGACGCTACCGAACCGCCTGCCACCTGCTCTCCGTCGTGCCTGCCTGCTGGACTGAGGCAGCTGTACCGGCTTGCGAGGCAGCGGCCGAGCGCCCTCGGAACCCAGAACAGCATCCTGCCCGAGCCAGGTCTGCACACCGACCACCTGGGGGAGATGCTTGTCTTCGGCGTCGAGAACCAAGGAGGCTTCTTCTGGTCACTCCTGTGGACCCTCGACGGACCTGAGGCCGATCCGACTGTCTGGTTCCGTGAGTTCGACGAGGAACCGATCGCCGAACAAGAACCACTCAGCGGCTTCCTGATCCAGTTCTCCCTCTTCGAGGCTTCCATGAGCGCCGACTACCTGGCACTGCCGCGCACACTCACGGCGGCACAGGTCGCTCGATTCACCGAAGCGCTGCACCTTGTGCCCCTGCGCCCCTTCTGGCCGTGGGCGCCCACTCACTTCTACGTGGCCCCTGGCCTCGTCGTGCATGTCAGCAGTGAGGACGGCGAAAAATTCGATGCCTGGGCCGGCGCCAGCCACCGAAGCGCCCTGGCACCGCTAGCCGATCTGCCCGTCGACTGGATCCGCTTCGACGGCTGACATCACAAGCCCAGCGACAGAGTCGAGAGGAAGGACGGGAGCGTGGATCTTCGTTACTTCAATCAGACCGGCTGGACCGCGGTCTTCAATGGCACCGAGACCGAGATCGGCCGTATGGTGCGGGTCGAGGCATGGGACCCGGCGACCGGAACGGCGCTTGTCGTCGACCCGAAGCGAGGAGCCATGCGTCCCGTAACGGACTACGAGGACTTCTCTCACCTTGCGAAGGCCGACCAGGTCGTGGCCGCAATTCCGGGTGGCGGGTGGCGGGTGGCGGGCCCACTGGAAAGACGAGGGCCCAGGGAACACCCCGCTCACGAAACAGGTGCTCGCCTGGCTGATCACCTCGCACGGTCGGGCAACGGCCATCACGATGGATGCTCACGGGCATGTTGACGATGCCGACAGCGCCGACGCCTACATCCCTCCGGGCGAGGAGCTGGGCCAGGACTGAGTCCCCGGATCAGGCGACTTCCGTCTCTCGCTCGATGACGGGCGATTCTTGGGAGACCGAAGGGTCGGAGACCACCGGCCCGAACACGCCGGTCTCGGTCCGCAGCGTCCCGACATCCGCGAGGCAGTCCCTGCCCAGCGCGACCGCGAGGTGCTGCGCCTGAACGTCGCACGCCTCTACGGATGGCCAGCCACCGCCACCACGTACGAGCACGTGAAGCAGTGGCTCCGCCCGCGCTACTGCACGATCGTCTGGCACCGCACCCGTACGTCGGGCACGCTCGTCGACCTGGTCGCCGCCGACTCGATGCCGTGCCCGGCCGGCCAGCGTCGCGCTCTACCGGACGGGCCCGGAACGCGTCGCGCGCCCGGGCCCGTCCCGTATCGGTGCAGGTCAGCGGACCTGGACGGATGCGACCAAAGTGTTCAGGTCCGGCCAGAGCTTCTTGTTCGTCTCCGGCAGTACGACCCACAGCACCGAGGGGCGGACCCGCCCGGTGTCGACCACGAGGACCGCGTTCAGGTCCATCGTGGACGGCACCCCGCGTTTGTGGAAGTGGATCTCGCTGACCAGCAGCCAGGCGTCATGTCCGTCGACCTTCAGCGGCTGCGAGGCGACGTCGACCAGGATCGCCTGGTCGCGGGGGTACTCGTAGCGCCGCCGCTCGTCCATCACCGCGCCCGCCACGCCCCGCAGCTCCCCGGTGCCGCCGGCCGCGGCCATGATGTCCTCGTCGACCTGCGTGGACTTCACGAGTGCGCGCTGGCGCCCCTCCTGCTTGCGGGTGAAGCCGTCGAAGACCGGATCGAGCGTCTTGCTCCGGTCCCACGTGCCGCCCAGCTCCGCGTACTCCAGGGAGGAGTCCGTGACGGTGCCGATGACCGGCGAGCCCTCGCCCGGGTAGTCCGGCACCTTGGCGGTCCCGGTGAGCCGCCGCTCCTCGGGCAGCGGGGAGGCGCCGGGGGTGAGAGTGGGCACGGGGATACCCCGCTGCGGGGCGTCCGCGGTGCTGCCCGCGCAGGTGGCGGACGAGGAGTCCGGTGTGCTGTGCGCCTGCTGGACCACCTTGCCGCCGACCAGCACGGTGCACGTGAGACTGCCCCCTTCCTGGTCCTCGCGGCTTCTGACCTCCAGATAGAAGTCGGCACCCGCCGCCAGCTCGACGGTCTTGCGGTACGGCAGGATGACGACCCCGTGGGGCTCGTGGTTGCCGTTCGCCGCCCCGACGGTGAGGTCCACCGAGGGGTGGTCGCCCGTCGCGATGTAGGTGACCTCGACCCGCCGGGATCCCTTGTCCGGGGATGCCCCATCGTCGCTCGGGTCGCTGACGGCCAGGCCCAGGCCCACCGCGCCGAGCGCGACCACCTCGAAGAGGATCACCAGGGCGCCGACCAGGTAGAACCCGCCCGGGATCCGGTCGAAGGTCTTCTTGCCGCGGCCGGAGTGGAACTCGCGTCTCGGCTGGGATGTCTGCGTCATGTCGTCCTCCCCCTCACGCCCGGCCGCTGTCGCCGGACCGGCGGCCGGCCGGCTCGTCGGCGAACCGCGTGGCCAGCAGCCCCGCCTCCCGCGCCTCGTCCAGCACCCGGTGCAGGTCCTGGAGCCGGGACCGGTCGGCGAGCCCCTCGATCTCGGCGACGGCCAGCTCGTCCCGCACCGTGTTCACCACCAGCTCGTGCATGTCCTCGCCAAGTTCCTCCAGCTCTCGTACGGCCTCCCACTCGCGGTACGCCGCGTCCGCCGCGCGGGTGTTCTCGGCGTACCGCTCCAGCGCCTCCACCCGCTCCTCCAGCGCGCTCGACGACAGCCGCAGCGCATGCCGCTGAGTCCGCAGGACCTCCTCCACCCGCGAGCCGGAGGCGTCCCCGGCAGCGATGCGCACCCTCCGCGCCAGCCGGGTCAGCTCGGCCAGGCGCTGGGCGATCTCGTACTGTTGGGCCGGCAGCGTCACGTCGTTGGCGATGTCGTCCAGCAGCCCGTCCCGGTCGACCTGCGACTGGAGTACCGCCGTCACAGCGGCCTGGGCGCGCTCCATCCGGCGCAGCGGCGAGTGACCCAGCAGCTCGCGCAGGGAGTCGTCGCCGAAGTCCTCGGCCAGGTAGTAGCGGCCGTGGCGCAGCCGGGCCACCCGCTGCCGCTCGCCGGTCCCGCAGCCGAGGACGACGATCAGCAGCCAGGCCAGCAGGTGCACGCCCACGACGGTCAGGATGAACGCCTCGAACCCGAACTGGACCCCGACCCAGATCAGCCCCGCCTGCGCCGCGAGTCCGACGGCCAGGCCGGGCAACACGCCGATCAGCGCCCACAGGATCGTCACCGGCAGTAGCGCGCACACCGCGGAGACCCCCAGGGCCGTCCAGATGTCCGCCTTGGTACGGCCGCCCAGCCCCGGCTCCTCGGGCAGCGGCAGCGTGGCTGGGAAGAGTCCGTCGGCGGACTCCTCCAGCAGCGCCCGCTCCGCGTCCTCGAGGGCCGGATCCACCACCGGCCGCAGCGCAATGTCCTGCGCCATTCAGCAACACCCCCCACAGGTTGGGGAGATCGTGACACACGCCCCGGGGGCTGCCCACGCCACCCCTGTTCCGGCCGCCGACTGAGACGGCGCGTATTGACCGACCGTAAGAAGCAATACACCGAAGTCAGCGCGGGCCTCTCAGGCCGCCATCAGCGCCGCCAGGGCGCGGTCCATCGCGGCGTTGAACTCTTCCGGCGTCAGCGGCAGCCGGGACTTGACGTCCCGACTCCACTGGTCGGCAAGGACCTCGGCGGAGCCCACCTCGACACCGTCGAGCGCCGCGTCGGCCAGGTCCGACGGAGCGATCTTGTCCACGGGCCAGCCCGCCGCCATGTCGGTGTCGGCCAGGCCGAGGTGTACCGCTGTGACGAGAGTGCCCTGCCCGGCGAGCTCCAGGCGGACGCCGTTGGTCATGGCCCAGGCGGCGGCCTTGGTCAGGTGGTAGGCATTGGCGCCCTTGCCCCCGAACCACGACATGGCGGAGAGGACATTGACGATCGCGCCCCCGCCGTTCCTGGCGAGTGCCGGCGCGAACTCCCGTATCATTCCCAGGTGGCCGAACATGTTGGTCTCCAGCTCGTGCCGCACCGCGTCCAGCGAACCGGTCACCAGATCGGTCCCCGTACTGATTCCCGCGTTGTTGACGAGTAGCGAGACGTCCGGGGCGGCCTCGGCGGCGGCCCTCACGGACGCCGGATCGGTGATGTCGAGGGGCAGAACCTTGACCCCGGGCAGGTCCACGGTCTCCGGTCGGCGGGCCGTCGCGTAGACCTTGTGGGCGCCCCGTTCGAGCAGGCGCTGGGCGAAGGCGCGGCCCAGGCCGCGGTTGGCTCCGGTGACAAGGGCGACGGAGTTGTTGATGTCCATGCCCGGTACGCTAAAACCTGACGTTGACGTCAGAGGCAAGTGCTGGCCGTCAGAACCGGGGCGAGAGGAATCACCATGACCGTCACGGAGGCTGCGGCCGAGCGGCTGGTCCGCATCGGCGAGGTGGCGCGGGGCGCCGGTGTCTCGGTACGCGCCGTGCGCTACTACGAGCAGCAGGGGCTGCTCATCGCGGAGCGCAGCCCATCGGGCCAGCGCCTCTACCGGCAGGACACCGTCACCCTGGTGCGCTTCTTCCAACAGATGTTCGCCGCCGGTCTGACCAGTCGAAGGATCGCGGAACTCCTTCCATGCTGGGACACCGGGCACACCGACGCCGAGCAGCGAGCCATGCTGCGCGCCGAGCGCGACCGCATCCAGGCCAAGGTCGACGACCTGCAGGCCGCCCTGGACCGCCTCGACGAGGTCATCGCGATCACGGACACGCACCCGTAGGCGCGGTCGGTCGGACGCCGCACCAGCGATCTACGGCTGGAGTACTGGGGGCTGCTGCTCTGCCTGGCGTATGCCGGGCCGACGTCCTCTGATCTGCCGAATCGGGCCATGCCTGACGGGGCCCGGGCCGATGTCGAGGACCTCGTAGGTGGTGGCGTCGTCACCGTGGTCGTAGTGGCCGCCGACGACGCGGGGCCCGATCTGGGTGGCGAGCCACTCCTCCCAGGCCCTCTCGAAGCCTGCCTGGCGGTCTCCGAGGAGCTCTGCGAGCATCGTGCCGCCGCACTCACTGCGTACGCAGGTGTCGACGGAGCGGCAGGCGACGCGCGTCCGGAAGAACGCTGGCAGTCCTGACAGCAGCCGGTGTGCGCTCAGGTACTGAACCGGTAGCTGCTCACCGGTTCGCTCATCACGGGACTTCCTGCGGGGTCACGGTCTGGCAACTGCTCGTGGTGAGTTGCGTGTGACGTGGTGAGTGGCGGCTTCGGCGTGGTGAGTTGGCTGTTGCTGTGCTGGTTGGACGACTTACTGATCGTTACAGAATGAAGTGCTTGGCCAGAGAGTTGCACGCTGCGATGATGCGAACTCGACTGGGCGTTGGGGGGACGGGGGCACCAAATGACGCAGTGGCAGCTCTTGCAGGGAGACGTCCTGGTCGGCGAGCTCAGTGAGTACGGCTGTGATCAGCCGTTCTTCCTGACGCGCTTCACCCCGGGACCTGGCTGGGAGAGCGTGAGGCCGCTGTTCGAGGCATGGGCAACCTACAAGGGCCCGGACCCGGATGGGCTCAGGTTCGTTGCCCTGGCCAAACCGATACAGGATCTGGGGCTCGCGCTGGCTCCGGTTGACGGTCAGCAGACTCCGTTGCGGCTCTTCAAGGACTGCATGGTGCGTATCAACGGGTCCGAGGCTCGCCTCCGCTACTGACCGAGCGATTGGCGCGTCGATCCGGCGCACCTCGTCGGCGGTGAACTCCTCCCGCATCCGCGGTTTCACCTCCGCTTTCAGCATGCCGCCGTAGCGGGCCCCGCTGCGGATGTCGACGGCCAGGGAGGCGAGCTCCCAGTCGCTCCAGCCCTCATTGCTGGTGTGCTCGCGGAAGTTCATCGGCTTCCGTCCGCAAGGGCCAAGAGTTCCGCAGCGAGATCCGGTGCGGTGAGGATGGTGCGTAGGATCGAGGCAAGCCCGTCGCGCTCGATGGGGTTGAGCCGGTCCCACACGGCGTGGGCGTCACCGTGGACGCCCAGGGCGTGGCGGTAATCCTCCTCAGTGGTGGCGCTGCGGTTGACGCCGCACCGACCGCGGTGGAAGTGGCCTCGTCCCAGCCGCGCGGGGGAGTGATGGCCGTCATCCGCCGATCACCTCCAAGCCCTGCGCATCGACGTCGTCGTGGCGGCCCTCGGCCCCATGGTCCTGCTCCTCGACGTCGCCGTAGCCATGGACGGTGCAGTGCAAGTCCGGGTCACTGTCCATGGCACCGGTCAGCGCCTGGTGCAGGTCGGTGACCGAGTAGCCTGGCGCCCAAGCCGGCCCAGTGCACTCCGGGTCGGTAGGGCACGGCAGGAGAATGTCGAAGTCGAAGCCGCCCTCCCCATCCGCGTCAGCGCGACAAGCCAGGGTGAGGGACCGCCGCTGACCCAGGCTGCTCTTCCCGACACGGTCGCGGCCGGTCACCAGATCCGAGTCGGGCCGCCACTGCCACACAGGCAGGACTTCCGTACCGAGGAAACGGCGCACCAGCAGCAGATCGCCCAGACCCTCGCCGCCGTTGCCCTCGAGGTCAGCCTCCCTGGCTCGCGAGAGCCGGCTCGGTAGCGGCTCGAGGCGGTCCAGGTGGTAAGCAAAGACGATCGCGGTGAACCCTTCGGCGGACAGGCTGCTGCGAGTACGTCATCGCCTGATGTTGGGCCCGTACGACGTCGCCGGGCACGCGCCGGTTGGCCGTTCGCGGCTTCTGCCGCTGCAGGCACAGCGACTGCGGTGTCGAGACGACCACCGCGACGGCTGGCATGCCGTGGCTCTTACCGGGTGGTCGCGCCGGGCAGGCGATGACCGCGAGCCAGCCGACAGTACGGCTCAACAGGGTCGGCATCCGCGCCCGTGCCAGCCGCATCACGGCCCTGCTGGACCTCGCAGCTCAGATCCCGGCGTCGGTGTTGAGCGGGGTACTGGGCATCTCCATCACCCGCGCGGTGGCCTGGTCCCATGACGCCGGCAACACCCCGCCGCCGCGGGTGCGTTCGCCGACGACCGCCGCGCGGCCGAGCTGCTGCAGGTCGTACGCCAGTTCCTCGGCCGCGGAGAAGGTGTGGTTGCTGGTCGCACATACCCCGGCTTGTGCCGCCGAAGCGGGCGCCGGGGCGCCTTCCCGCGCAGCGGGGCCTCGGCTGGGAGGGGTGGGCGAGCAGCTGCTGATGCGGCTCACCGGCGACGCCACCCCGCCGCCGGGCTCGGGACCCCTGCGCTTGGCGACACCGGCGGCATCCATCCCTAAGGCCCCACCAACGGCTGCGGGGCGCCACGAAGCCGACGAACCCATCACCGTGCCCACCACCGCAGCCGCGTCGGCCAAGACGCCGACATCGTTCTTCTGATCACCAGAAAAAATGCTCCCATCGACGAGACGTGAGGGGCGTCGCGGCCATGTGCCACAGCGGCCGCTCAGAGGTGGCCGTCCAGGAACTTCCGTACCTCGACGGTGGTCATAGGCCCCGTACCGTGCGCCACCGCCTCCCCTCCTTCAGCAGGACGCAGGACGGGGCTCCGGTGATCCCGCATCGCTCGGTTGCGGTCGGACGTCGTTCGACGTCGGCGCGGACGGCCGTCAGGCGGCCCGTGTAGTCGTCGGCGATGCCACCCACGACGAGATCCATCACCCGGCAGGGCTCGAACAACGTCGCCGGTCCTCCAGTACCACTACCGCCTCATTGTCTGGACGGCTTTTGCCTGGGAGCCTCTTTTGCAAGGGAAGCGGTCCGGGGGAGGACGCATGGCGGGTATCGCGTTTTTAGTTGTGATCATTGTGGCTGCTCTGGTTCTGGGGGCGGTCGGCCGCAAAGGAGGTTGTGGTTCTACAGGAACAGGCTGCTTGGTTCTGGTTGGGGTTGCTCTCCTGATTGGCTGGCTGGAGAGCGCGGGCATTTTCAGCTGAGTGGCGGTGGCCTGCGGAGAGTAGGTTGCCGGCGGCATCAGCCAGACCCGGGCGGCGTCCTGCTGGTTCAGCATCGGGCGAGCTGCACGGTCTGGACGGCTTGGTGAATTCTGGCGAGAGCGCGGCGCCGCCACGGTGAAGGAGCCTGGGCCCGTGGTGAGTACGGCGAAGCTGTGGTGAGCTCCGGCATCCCACTCACCACGGCGGGTCAGGGGCATGCACGGCGCTACTCACCATGACGAATTCGAGTGAGCGTGTCTTCAGCTCTGCTCCCACCCCGACCCGCGCGTGCGCGAGCAGGTGCCGTACGCCCTGGTCGAGGAGTTCGCCGTCGCATCTCCGGCCGCCCGAGCCGCTCTCGCCGCCCTTGTCAACGACCTGGCCCCCGAAGTGCGCATGGCAGCGTGCAGGGTGGGCCGCAGGGACTCCGGCCTGTTGCCGGAGGTCACTCTGTCCCTTCTCGCACTGGCCACAGATCCGGACCCTTTGGTACGGCTTGCGGCAGCCGAACAGCTGGCCATCTCGTCGGACCGTTCGGCGATCGTCGCGGACACTCTGGCGGATCTGCTCGACGAGGAGGATCAGCTGACCTGGCTCGAAGCGGCGTACGGTCTCGCTTTGCGTGACGACCCCCGGACCGCGGAGGCCATCGACCGAGTGGGAGAACTGGGTGCGGGCTTCGAGCACGACCACCGAGCCAGCGCCCTGGGGAGATGGCGGTGGGAACGGAACCAACCGCCCGCCCGATGATCTCGCGCTCCAGGCAGCACCCGGTCTTGCAGCGCGGCGGCTTTCCAGCCCAACGAGGGGTGCGAATCCTTGTGCTCCACCCGGGACGCGCATGCGACCGCCTTCTCGCGAGCTCCCCTCGCCTCTCCTGCGAGGCGAGCTGCGCCACGGCTGACGATCCACCCGCGCAGCAGTTCTCGCATGCCTGCCGCGTTCACGGGGAGGCCCTCACGAGCGCTTGGGGTACGTCGCAGTCTTCTTGCGCGCCGCGTATCCCTCATCGGTCATGTCAGCGTGCTCACCGCAGTCAGCCCCGCCATGAGGTCGCCCGAACCGAACCAGCGGCTGCGCGCCCGCCTTGGCTCGCCGAGTCGGCCTCGTCGAGCTCCTGCACGATAGGCATCGCGCTTGGTTTTCGCGCCCCGCCGACATCAGGACGCCTCCGGTTGCAGCGGGGCCGGTGAGGGCGCCGTGGACGCAGGGGTCTGTTACGGGCCGAGTCGTGGCCGCCGCTGGGTGCATGGCTCAGGTCCACAACGCAGAAGATGTTGCCATCCGGGCCGGCGAGAACAACGAAGTCGGGTTCGGGAGGGTAGAGGTCCCAGTCAACGGTTCGCGCGCCGAGGCCGACGAGCCGCCGGACCTCCATTTCTTGCTCCTCGGCCGTGTCCGTGAAGAGGCCAAGGTGGAGACGAGGTCACGGCTCAACAGGGGACGTGCTGCGCATCAGGGCAAGGGCCCGGCCGGAGCCGTCTCGGTGATTGAGTGTCTGCCACGTTTCGCTCTGCCACTCCTGCGTGGCGACCAGGTCCAACGCCGCGGTCCAGAAGGCCGCTGCACGGGGCACGTCCGTGACTCCAATGACGGGGATTCCGAGTCTCAGCATGCGGGTGAGCCTAAGGGCTCGCAGGGCATCAAACATGCTGACTCGGTCTCCGTGGGGCTGCTGTTCTCGAGGAACGCGGGTCCGGCTTCTCGGCGTCGACCCGGGGCACGGCGCTGGCCTGCCAGGAAGAAGGAGGCGGATATTCCGGGAGCGCTCGGCGGGTCGGCCGCCGCATATGGCTCCCCGCGATCTCCTCCCTAGCCGTACGCGCCCTGTTCCCGCCCGATCTCGCCGGCTACCACGAGGGGGCCAAGGTCTCGATGCCTGCCGCGATGAAGCTGGTCCGCCCCCGCGTGCCTCGTCCGAGGCGCTGCGCGCGGTGACCGCGGCTAACGGCCACGACACATACCTCCGGAGGGTGTCGCTGGCTGCCGGGCGGGGTCTTCGCCCCCGCCCGGCATGGTTCAGCGCACGTCCTTCAACCTACCGTCTGCGGTGAGTTGCAACGCTCCGGTCAGGACCTGGTCGCAGCCGTCTTCCGCCTGTTTCAAAGTGATTGTCTCAGCGGCGTTCAGGACTGGCGTGCCCGAATCGTCCGACAGCCGAAGTGTCACCTGTGGTGTCCTGTCGGTGAAACTCTCCGGCAGATCCACTGAGACCTGCACCTGGTCGCCATACGCTTGCAATGCACCCGTCGTACAGACTTTTGCGGCGCACAACCGGTACGTGGTGGCCGTGTCGTAGTGCAGGGATTCGGCCCGCCAGGACACGCCGACCGTCGGGATGAGGTCGAGCGCCGGGCAGGGTTCCGGACGCCCGCCGCAAGCGGTGAGCGTGGCCAGGGCTGCGAGTGTGACCCTGGCGCAGCGCAGTGCACGGGTCACCACTTCTTCACCAGGCCGGGCAGCGCATCCTCGGCCAGCTTGATGTCGGTGAAGGGAATCTCGCAGTCCCAGTCGGTGGCGTCGGAACAGTCCTTGTCGTCGTTCCATCCGTCGCCATTTCCCTCGGAGCCGATACCCCAGCCGGCACAGAGTCCGCCTGAGTTCACGCCCTTGGCGTAGATGTGGCCACTGCTGAGTACGGTGTAGATGGCACCGCCGGAGTCACCCGGGTAGATGCACGTCCCCGAGTTCTTCTTGGCACGGGTGGCGTTCTTGAGGTTAATGCCGTCGCCGTACTTCACTGTATGTTTTCCGCTGGTGACTTTCCAGCTACAGACCTCGCCGGTCGTCGAACCTCCGTGGCAGAACCTCTGCCCACCTTGGAGCGGGTGGCCCAGCGGTTCTGGGCCCGGCGGGTCTGGGAGCCGGTGGGGCCTCCCTTGTAGATGCGGGCGGAGACGCTGTACTTGTTGTCCATCACCTTGCCGGTGGACAAGTCCCCGGAGTAGTAGGACTTGCCGGCCAGCTTGACCGATCCCTTGCTGTTGTTGCGGGTGCGTAGGTGACCGGGGGGTGAGGTCTTCGACGGCCGAGCCGACGGGGCATTCAGTGCCGGGGTGCCGAGTTCAGGACATCGCGCTTGGCCAGCGTCTCCGCTCCGGTTCCCGTGAGCGTGACCTTGCCGGAGTGAACGGTGTCCAGTTGCTCGACCTGCTTCCCGTACCACTCGATGGCAGTCAGCAAGAACCCTGGCGCGGCCGTGCCAGGGCCGGCTGCGGAAGCCGGGTGCTGGAACTCCATGCCCAGCCGTGCCGTCCCCTCAATGCAGCGGACCACACACACGGCCACGTCGTCCGCCGCGCCGGTAACGCCCGGCGTCACAGACTCGATGCATTCGATGCTTAGAGCTGCCTTCTCCGGCAGGTTATCCAGCACGTCGGTGTGCCTCCTCGACTGGCGTGGGGTCCAAGATGCGGCGGTCTGCGTTCCGGGGGAGCCTGGACGAAGTTTCGTCCTCGACTCGTCCGGGAGCGCCATGATCGTCAAGATGTTGCATGACAAGGGCTTGAAGTCCGAGCACGCCTACGCCGCAGCGTTCGTCTCGATCGGCCTGTCGATCACTTCGTGGTGCGGGTCGATGAAGATGGAACCAATGGGGGTGGCGCGGGCCGACCGGTGGGGGATCTTCGTCGGCGAGTGGGCGCCCACGTTCTTCGGGCTGGGGTTGGCCCTGGCGCATTACGAGCACGAGGAAACCCCGCTGCACTCCGTGGCCCCATAAGCACGGCTCGGGACGAACGGCCCCCGCCGGGCGGCGGGGGCCGCGATGTTCTGCGGGGCGGCTGGTCGCTAGTGCGTCGACGGTGCGTAGTGGGCGGCCCGTACCCGCCGAAGCCACGCTTCGGCCGGTCCTTCATCCGGCTTGTCGGGTAGCACGCTGGTCGTGGAATCGAAGAGGGCTTCGTACCGCTGGAGCATGGGCAGGGCGACCATTGCGTCGGCTGCGACCTGCTCCCCGAACTCGTGATACTCGTCGGGGTTTTCGACACGGATTCGTAGGCGACCAGTGGAGTACAGCTCGAAGCCCTGGTGACAAAGGCGCCGCAGATGGCGGGCGTGCTTCTCGGTGCGCTTCCTCGTGTCGGCAGAGAACGATCCGTCGCCGCGGTCGTACAGCCGCTTGAACTGCTGGGTGGCGTAGCCGAGGTAGGCGTCGCGGACCCGTTTCGCGGAGAGCAGTGTCGAGCGGATTTCTATGAGTTCGTCGCCGAGCGGGGTCCGCACTTCATAGAGGGCGTCGGGTAGCCAGACGAGTTCCATGACGGTCGGGTTTCCGCCGAGGGCGAGCCGGCACCACTTTGCGGCCTCATGAAGCGTCCGGTCGGGGTGGTTGGTGACGTGGGATTCCGTTGGCCGGTGCAGGCCGTGGAAGTCGGCGGTGTCGGCGGCGAACAGGCCTAGCCGGTCAATGTCGGATCCGGGGCGGGCCAGCCCGTAGGCGGTCGAGCCGACGATCCCTGCGAGCAGGACGTTCACGGATGATCCTTTGCTGGTTCGGCTGGCCGGTGCCACCAGCAGATGCGGGCGGGGTCCCCATAGCAGCAGAAGCACGACGTGCGGTCGAGCCGATATTCGACCGAGGGCAAGTCGGGAGCGCTCGCTGGATTCGGGCCGGTCGGTGACGCCACGGTGCTTTTCACGTCGCCTCTCGGTGGCATGGGCAGGAGCACGCCGCCCCAGTGAACAGTCGCCTACTCGGCAGTCGCGCCTCGAGCACGCGCGGCCCTTACCGCTCGTTCGTCATGCCTCCGGTGCTGACCATCGTCAGCGGCCGCTGAGCCGTTCGAGATGCCTCCGGTGCTGACCATCGTCAGCGGCCGCTGAGCCGTTCGAGCGCGTGTCGGTCGTTGCTTTTCGTAGATCATGACGTTCCCCCGCCCGGGCAGGGCTGGCGCGTCCCCCGGACGGCTCTGTCGTCAAGCTCGGGCCGACCTCACCGACGGACACCTGCCGGATCGGCCACCTCTCCGTCTGCCCGGGACGCGGTGTCCGAGCCGGGCCCGAACCCCTTGGCGATCAGCCACCCGGCCAGAGCCAGCTCCCACGCGAACACCGGGAGTGCGGCGGCCGCCCCCGCCACGGAGAGCTGCGGGTAGGTCCCGAACATCACGGCGACGGCCGAGGCGCAGATCAGCGGCCCGCCGACCAGGCCGAGCACGGCGATGAAGCGCGGCACGAGCCGTGTGCGGTACGCAAGGTAGGCAAGCAGGACGCTGTTCAGGCCGAGGGCGATGTTGGGTCCGAGCAGGAACGTCCAGTCGTGCACGGCCACCAGCGCGACGTCGGCGCCTGTCGCCGCCTCCGTGTCCCGCCGCAGGGTGACGAGCGCCAGGACGGCGACGATCCCGAGGGTGATGACGGCCGCCTCCAGCAGCCGCCCGAAGGCGTACCCGAGCGCGAGCCCCTCGCCGTGGCGTCGCAGGACGGGGAACAGTGCCGCCCCGGTACCGGCCACCGCCACCACCAGCACCACCTCGCAGAGCACCCCGAGCGTCGCCCGCATGTCGGCGCCCTGCGCGAGCCGGCCGTCCGCCGCTCCGAGCAGGGGGCGGTACAGAACGGCCCCGGCTATCGCGGCGGCCTCGGTCAGCAGGAACAGCGACCCGGTGGCCACCGCGGTTCTTCGATCCGGACTCATCTTCCCGGTACCTCTCGCTCGGTGTGGTGTACGCCGTACACCTGACACTGGCGGAGCATAGGTGTACGGCGTACACTCGTCAAGGAGTAGGCGTTGTCGAGGAGGGAAGGGGCCGACCGGAATGACCCGACAGAAAGCCACACACACGCATCGGACCCCTCTGAACAAGGACCGCGTCCTGCGCGCCGCCGTCGCGCTTGCCGACGCCACCGGCATCGACGCGCTCAGCATGCGCAGGCTCGCGCAGGAGCTGGACGTCGTACCGATGGCCCTCTACAAGCACGTGGCCAACAAGGAGGAGCTGCTCGACGGCATGGTCGACACAGTGGTCGGCGAGATCGCCCCGCCGACTGCGGGCCCCGACTGGCAGAGCGCGGTCCGCGGGCGGATCCTCTCGGCCCGGCGGGTCCTGTTGCGCCACCCCTGGGCGGCCCGGGTCATCGAGTCGCGGACCGGCCCTACCCCGGCCGTGCTGGCGTATCTGGACTCCATGGCCGGGAGCTTCCGGGACGGCGGCCTCTCCGCCGACCTTACGCACCACGTCATGCACGCGATGGGCAGCCGCCTGCTCGGCTTCAGCCAGGAACTGTTCGACGCCCCGGACCCCTCCGGCCCGCCGAGCCCCGAGCTGGCGGCGCGCTACCCGCACATCGCGGAGCTGGCCGCGACGGCCGCACACGACGGGGGTTCCCCGGTCGGTGGCGGCTGTGATGACCAGTTCGAGTTCGAATTCGCCCTCGACCTCCTCCTGGACGGCTTCGAAAGCCTCCGCTGCCAAGGATGGACGTCCGCACGGAACGCGTAGCGGGTGCGGAGGGCTGACCTAGCGTCGAAGGGGTAAGGGAAGCCCAGCCGAGCCCAGAACTCGACGGCGATCCCTCTGACGCTGGGAGGGGGGTTTGTTGGTGTACGGCGAGGCGACTGGACTGGGGTACTGCTGGTTTGTCGCGCATCAACGTCCGCGGCGTATGGGACCGCGCGGTGGACGCCTGGCTTGAGGAGGATCTACCAGAGCTCGACGCGATCTGGGATCAGATCATCGAAGACATCGGCTCCGAGTACGACGCCCACAGCAACGTCTCCTCTATCGGGTGGGCCGCCTGAGCGAGACCACCGCTTCCGGCATAACAGCTGCGGAGGCCGGGCGTTGCACTGCCGCCCTGCGCGCCTGTCCGCCGTCCTGAGTCCCTCAGGGCGCGGCTATGTTCGACCGGAAAGGCCGCCGCACAGGTGATGCTGCGGCCATGAGGGCGGCGGAAGCCCCTGCCCTCCAGTGATGTTGAGCGACCTTGCGGTGCCCCTGGGCGACCCCTCGCAGTTGCCCGCTCCCTGCCGGCGAGGAGTGAGTGCCGGTGCGCCGCCGTAGACGATGCCGGCGGTGGTGGCGTTGTTGTCAGTCGCGTCGAAACCTGGTGCTCAAGACTGTGGCGGGAGGCGGAGTCGCAAGGTGGGATGGGCGTCCGCGGTTGCGGGAGTTGGTGCGAAAGGGGCTGGGATGGAGGCCAGCCCTACGTCGAAGATCTCCCAATCAGGGCGGTTGGCGGCGTGCATTGCGCGAACCAATTCCTGCTTGTCGCCGATGCTTCGGTGCGTGCGGAAGTCGGCCAGCATGCTGCGTCTGTCCCGCAGGCTGAGGTTCGCCAGGATGGGAGGATATCGCGCGTGGCCCGGTGTATCGCGATGTCGCTGAGGACAGGCGTTGGGTCGGTCCCTGCGACTTCCATCTCGTCGATGAGCTGTAGCAACCCGCCTACTTTGCGGCCGCGTGCAGCGTCCACGAGGATCTGCGTGGCGTGGTGCCCCCAGCCCCCGTCCGCGAGCTTCTCGAGGAAGGCGAGCAGGTGGAGCGCGTGAGACCCGTACGTGCTCCAGACCAGTTCGCCTTCTTCAGGGGTGGCGATCTGGTAGATCAGGGCGCCCAGCTCGTACGCCTCCGAGGGAGGGAACTGCGTGATGGTGCGGCAATAGGCTTCACGGTTTGCCCTGAGCTGCCAGTAGCTCTGCAGGATCTCCTGCTTCATCGCGTGCTGCCGAGCGAGGCTCTGCTCGTCCTCGTCAGTGTGACGGGGCCCGGGGTCGCCGGTGGTGTTCCTGTGCAGCAAGTTGTCCGGGGTATTGATGCTGGTGGGGGAGTTGTCCGGCGGGTTGTCCTGGCGGAGCTCGTCCGCCAGTAGATCAAGACGATCGGCCTTCTTGTCGAGGTGCCAGGCAGCCTTGGCCAAGGCGGTATCGACGTCGTCCGGCGTCGCGTCATCTCGGTGCGGTTTGATCATTCCTGTTCCAGCGCTCACACCTGCAGGGCTGGGCGCGTCCTCGGGGAGGGACCGGCCGTGGCGTAACTGCTCGATCTCGGCACGCAGCCCGGCGACTTGTTCCGCTGCCTCTCGAGCAAGCTCATCGGCCTTACGCCGCTCCGCCCGAGCACGCTCCAGCTCTGCCTCCGCGGCCGTGCGCTGCTGCCCGTTCCTTGTCAGGCTGGCCCGGAGGCGCGCGACGCACGTATCAGTACGCCACATCATGCGGTTCGATCCCGTCGAAACGAGCCGCGAGCAACGCGATGTCGTCGTCCCGGTCGCCCAGGCCAAGCATGTCCAGGACGTCGTCGCAGAGCGCCTCCAGAGGCGGCGAGTGGTGGGATCCGCTCCGAAAGCTGACCGTGGCTAAGCGCTCCCGCAGCTGCTCAATCCCGGTCCACACGTCCCGCATCCGGGACTCGACCAGACCGTCTGTGTAGAGAATCAGCGTGGCGCCGGGAGGCGCGTCGATCTCGATGGTGCTGAAGTTGACCCCGCCGACACCGATCGGCACCCCTGGCGGGACCCGCAGAACCTCCACCCGACCGCCGAGGTGCAGCAGGATCGGAGGAGGGTGGCCTGCGTTGGCGATTTTGATCCGATGGGCAACCGGGTCGTACACCACGTACATGCAGGTCGCCATCCGGTCGGGACCCAGGCGACGTGCCTGAATATCAAGTCGCCTGAGAACCTCCTCCGGCGGCAGGTTGAGTCCGGCCAGGGTATGCACGGTGGTCCCCAGTTGCCCCATGATCGCAGCAGAGGTCATGGAGTGGCCCATAACGTCGCCAACCACCAGGGCCACCCGCCTGCCAGGCAGCGGGACCACGTCGTACCAGTCGCCACCAACCCGGGCCGTTTCGGCGGCCGGCAGGTAGCGAAAGGCGATTTGGGCACCGATGGGTTGCGGCAGCGAGTTCGGCAGCATTGCGCGCTGCAGCTCCCCGGCGATGTACGCCTCCCGGCCGTACAGGACGGCCTTGTCGATGCTGAGCGCCGTATGGGTGGCGAGCTGAGCGGAGACGAGCAGGTCGTCCGGGTCGAAGGCAGGCCGGTCGGGGCCCCGCAGGAAGACAGCAACGCCGATGACGCGGCGCCGTCCCCGCAGCGGTGCCAGGATGACCCGGCGCGAACCGGGTAAGCCGTGCTCGGGGCCGCACAGCTCTCGCATCGCGGCGCGAGGCTTGATCGCCTCGCCGAAGACCGGCCGGACACCGCGCAGCACTTCGGCGAGGGCCCCACCGGAACGCACTTCGCTGAGTTCAGCCGCAGGAGCCGGGTCCAAGTCGGAGGTGAGCGGCAGCTCCTCGACTTCCACGTCATCAAACCGCAGCTGATCGGTGCGGCGCAGGCGCAGTACGAACGGCACGGCCGGCTTTTCGTCGCCCACAGGGAGCGGGTGCCGGAGGTAGACCAGGATGCTGTCGGAGAACGTCGGCACGCTCGCGCGGCACAGCCCGAGCACGATCTCGTCGAGGTCCATCCCACGCGAGATCCGACGCGTCGCGGCCCCGATGAACCGCACGCGATCACCCTCCCTCCGGACAGCAAGTTCGGTGCCGGAGCCCGGGGCAGTTGCGCTGGTCGGGGGGTTGTCAGAAGTTGTTCCGAACAACAGCTCGTCGTCGTCTCGTACCGTTGGTACGTCCCTTACGACCTGGCCCGGGACGACTCCACCCTGGCTCGCTGTGTTTCCGATCAGCCACCACGCGTCGTCCTCGGCAGCTTCTGGAGGGGCTTGGTTCTGTCGGCCGGCATCCCGCCACCCGACGTCCTCGGCAGCTTCTTGAACCGCCTCGTGTTCTCTATCGAGAACGTCGCGGGCCTTCTGGAGGGCAGCGTCAACTTGGTCAAGAGCGTCATCATCCGCAGCGGCCCCCACTGGCCCAGGGAGTGTGACCTCCGCTCCGCTCTGCACCGGAATACCGTCGCCCGCATCGGGCCTGAGTTCGCGGAGCTCCTCTTCGAGCCGGCTGATCTGTCGGGCAGCGAGATCCGCGACTTGCTGTGCTCTGTCGCGTTCTTCCTCGGCTCGTGCCAGTTGGAGGCGAAGGTCCTCAGTCTGCTTCTGGGCGCGATCGAGGCGGCCCTCGGTCCGTAGCTCGTCGACGGAACGAGGGCTGTCAGCGGCGCGGAGGGCATCGAGCTGCCGTGTGAGCTGTGCTACCTGAGCCTGCGTCTGGCCGAGCAGCGCGAAAAGGACTGTGGCCACTCGCAAGGCCTGCTGTCGGGCCTGCTCGCTGACCTCGTATGCCTGCCGCACACGGTTGAGTTCCTCCAGTGCGCGGATCGTGTGCTTCTGCGCCTCGACGAGGTTGAACGTCGGATCGACATGAGCCGCGGTGGGTGAGGTCTTCGAGGCGTCCCACAACCGCCGAAGCTGGTCGAGCCGGTGAGTCGCCTCCTGCACCGTCTCGGACGGAAAGCAGATGTCTGCGACGGCCTCAGCGAGTTCCCAGGTCAGACCCACGCCGTTGAGCTGGTCGCGTAACCGCCAGACCGGAGGGACGGATCTTGGGCTTCCGTCGAAGTGTTCCGGTGTCAGGAGACGGTGCAGTGCTGCCACCGACACATTGGACGCATCGAGCCAGCCGCGAAGGATGTGAACGACCGCGTTGATCTCTTGGGATGCCCCACGAGCCTCCGCCCACGGCCGCCCGGGCCGCCTTGCTGCTCCCACGTCGTCCCCCTCCAGATCGGGTTGTGACCAAACAACCCCACGTTGTCCCGCGAACAACATCCAACCGGTTCATCCGCGCAGGTGGGGGGTGGATCGTCATTTTCAGTGCGGTGCGACGGCGCACCGCTACACGAAGTGAATCTTGGAGGGGAGTCTTGAACGTCACCCACATCCTGATGGTGCTCCTGGGGATCGGCCTGGCGGTGGTCTTCTCGTTCCTCGTGGCAGGTGTCGCGTTCGCCGTCGCCCGCTGGGGCGGCAGTCCGGTACCGGAGTCCGTGTCCACGTCGGGCAAGGCGTTCGCGATGGCGCTGATGGTGATCAGCGCTGTGCTCGCGGTGGTACTCGGAGTCTTCAAATAGATGGGCTTCGGCGCGAGGTCCTGACTGACTGATGGTTTCAGAATGAGGTCGCAAGGCGGCGAAGGCGTGTGGGGTGCCAGCCGGATGAGGCGAGGCCCCGTCCGGTCTGCCCCATGCAGTTCTGTGTCGCGGCCTGCCCCACGACGGCCGGCAGCCGTGCAGGCTCGCCCGGTCGGCCTGCACAGTTGCATAGTGTGCTCATGGATCGATTCGTGGGTCAGGGCCGCCTCGAATGGTGGGCTAATCAGTCGATTTGCCTTGAGATGTACGACATCGACATCACTGTCACTGTCGACGCGGTCGGCAAGTGGCGGGCGACCGGTCGGCATGCCAACGCCCTTGATGCGACCCAACGCGAGGGCTGGGACTTCCTCATGGAGATGGATCCCCACTTCTCCATTGCGTTTCCAGGTGAGGACTGCGGCGGGATCACGGTGCGGGTCGTCGAGGCCGAGGATGCCACCCTCACGCTCGTGGAGGCACCGGACTGGGACGGCTCCGTGAGCGTCACCACTGAGTTCAGCTCGCAGGGGCAGGAACCCGACTTCGCTACCCTGCCACCAACTTCGTTGCGCCGCCCCTTACTGATCTTTCAGAATGAAGTTCGGAGGCGGCGCAGGTATATGAGGCTGCAGGCCAGTTCGAGCAGGCCCTGGTGGAGATCGGCGCGGCGCTCGTAGCGGGTTCGGAGCCGTTTGAACTGGTGCAACCAGGCGAAGGCGCGCTCGACCACCCAGCGCACCTTGCCCAGTCCGGAGCCGTGAGCGACGCTGCGTCGGGCGATCATCGGCTTGATGCCGCGCTTCCGCAGCAGGCGGCGGTACTTGTCGAAGTCGTAGCCCCGGTCGGCATACAGACACCGGGGTTTGCGGCGGGGACGCCCCCGCAGACCCCGGATCGACGGAACGGCGTCGAGCAGGGGCAGGAGCTGGGTGACGTCGTGCCGGTTGCCACCGGTGAGCGTGACGGCGAGCGGGGTTCCGTTACGGTCGACGATCAGGTGGTGCTTCGAGCCAGAGCGGGCCCGATCGACGGGCGAGGGTCCGACGTGGTCCCCCCCTTTAGCGCCCGGACGTGCGATCCGTCCACGGAGCAGTCGTCCAGGTCCAGCAGGCTGGCGCGACGAAGCTCGATCAACAGGGCGGTGTGCAGGCGCGGCCAGACGCCGGCCTCGGTCCAGTCCCGCAGTCGGCGCCAGGCCGTCACCCCGGAACAGCCCACCGCCTCTGCGGGGACGTCACGCCACGCGACACCGGTCCGCAGCACGTACATGACGCCGGCGAGCGCCACTCGATCGGGAACACGCAGCCGCCCCGGGTGGCGATGGCGCCGTTTGGGGGCGGCGGCAGCAACGGGGCCACCCGCTCCCACAGGTCGTCAGGAACAAGATCAGCACGCACGCCGGACACCCTGCCGACCAAGATCGTCGAGCGCAAGACCCACGGCTCAACTCATTCTGAAACGATCAGTGAGTGATCAGCAGACAGGAATGGGAAGTTCGCGCCTGTCACGCGGAGCGGTCCATCTTAGGGGCGCGGCTGTCGAGGCGACTGTGGGTGTCCCGGGCCTCGACCATCCGGGGACCGGGGGCCGCGTCCTGGACCAGTTGCACCACCCTGGAGCCGGGCCTCGTAGACCCGTCCTCATCGGGATCAGCGCCGACGTGACACAGGACCACGGCGTGTGGCGCCACCCGCTGCGCTACGGAACGGCTGCGTCTGGACGCCGCCGAAGTTTCTTCGTTCGGCGAGCCGCAGTATCCGCACCTGACCGACATGGGCGGCCGCGGGGCGCTCTGACGTCCCGTTGGCACGCGGAGGCGCGAATGCCCCGCACCGGCCAACCCGGGCGGGGCGCTGAGGTACGGGCCTGCCGGTCGTATGTGTCGCCTTCTGCCGGCGCATCCGCATCCGGAGCGAGGCCTTGAAACTGGTCCTGGTCGACGTGGTCGAGGGCTGGTCGGTCGTTGTTCAGGGCAGCGGGGCCTATGAAGCGTCGCACGGTTCGAGTTCTTCCGGATGGAGCATGCGCCGGACGCGGCGCAGGAATCCCGGTTCCCCGCAGCCGACGGCGGTCATCCAGGGCAGTGCGTCCATGGCGCGAGCGCGCTCTTCGGTCGCCAGGGCGTTGACGGTGGCGTGCAGGGCGCTGGGGCGTGTTTCCGAAAGTGCTGGTCGTCGGCGCGGCACCGCCTAAAATTACATGCAGTCTTCGCCCGGTCGTGCTGGTATCGATCCCTATGAATGATTACTCTCCCGATGAAGCCGACTTGACGGACAGGATGGAACGGAACCTGGCGGAACACGCCTGCCATCTGCACCGGAGCATGTCCGGTGCGACCGTCACGGAGACCGGCGACCTCCTGGTCGCGGACAGCGGCCTGGACGACGACACGTTCAACATCGTCGCCGCGGCCCGCTTCACCGCCGACGATGCCGCGGCCCGTATCTCCGAGACCGTCGGGGCGCTGGCCGGTACCGGCCGCAGTTTCTCCTGGTGGGTGGGACCTGCCTCGACACCGACAGACCTCACCACCCGCCTGACAGCAGCCGGCCTGCCGGTGTCCGAGCGTGAGACGGCCATGTGGGCCGAGCTGGACGACACCCTGCCGATTCCCTCTGCCCCGGGTCTCGACATCCGAACGGTGACCACGCCCGAGCAACTCGCCGACTACGCCATGGTCCTCGCCGCGAACTGGAACCCACCCGCCGAAACCGTCCGCGACTTCTTCGCCCGAGCTGCTTCCCAGGCGATGGCCGCGACCTGCCCGGCCCGGTATCTGGTGGGCTACGTGGAGAACCGTCCGGTCTGCTCCGCCGAGGTGTTCCACCACGCCGGAGTCGCCGGCGTCTACAACATCTCCACCCTGGCCACCCACCGCCGGCGCGGCTACGGCGGAGCCATCACGCTCGCGGCCCTTCACGCTGCCCGCGAGCGAGACCATGGCATCGCGGTCCTGCAGGCATCGGCCGACGGCGAGCCTGTGTACCGCCGCCTGGGGTTCCGCGCCTGCGGCCAGTTCGTCGAACACGCCATCAACACCTGAACTTCCACGACTCCACGGACGTCCGTCCGTCGCCCTTGATTGAGCTGGTCACAGCCATTCATTGATGCCGCTACGAGGACAGTGGCCTCGTAGCGGCCCGCGAGCTTGTCGTATCTCGTGGCCACGGGGTCACCCCGCTTATGGGCCCCGGCTGCATGCTGGTGAGCGCGGCAGACTGTGGAGTCGATACTCAGGTCCCAGACGATCGCTCCTCTCGCATCGGCCAGGGACTGAAGCCGATTGAGGATCCGCTGCCAGGTGCCGTTGCGCTGCCACCGTCGGAACAAGTCGTAGACCCTGCTCCATGGTCCGTACTCGACGGGCACGTCCCGCCAGGGCACACCGGTCCGCACACGGAACCGTATGCCGTCGGGGCCAGACAAGGGGCCGTCCCACTCTCGCGCCCTTCGGCAGCAACGGTTCCAGCACTGCCCACTGCTCGTCCGTGAGATCTCCTCGTCCCGTGAACGGTGATCATTCACAGCTCAAGATCCGTTTCGATACATGCCCTAAAAGTTGTTGCAGAAGGGTGGGTGTGGGCAGGCCGGGATGATGTTTGACCTGCTGGTTCAGCCTGTCATGGCGAGGTTGTGCATGGTGGCGACGGCTTGGACGGCATGGTGGAGCCCGTCTCCTTTCTGGCGGCAGTCGCGGAGGATTTTCCAGTTCTTCATGCGGGCGAAGCTGTGCTCGACGCGGGCGCGGACGCGTCGGTGTTCGGCGTTGTCTTCCTCCGGGCCGCGCAGGAGTGGGCGTCCGGCTCTTCTGCGGTGCGGGACGATCAGTCCGGTTCCCAGGTAGGCGCCGTCCGCGATGACCGTTGTCCCGGCCGCGATGGCGGGCAGGTCCGACTCTCGCCAGGCGTGGGCGTCGGCCTTGTTCCCGCATCGTGAGGTTGGTCCGGTAGTAGACGGCCACCAAAAGGACTCGGTCCGCCAGCGGCAGGCACCAAGGGCGCCCTCCACCGGGACCGTTCCCTCCCCGTTCCCGTACTACCTTCACCAACTTCTCGAACCGGCCCATCCGCAACCCAGTGAACGTCTCCACCCACAACGGCTCAGCCCGCAATACCCCACCCATACATGAGGAATGCCCTATCCCAGACGTTCTGCAACGACTTTTAGGCACTGTTTCTCGGATCTCCTGACGTGCGTGGGGTGTTGGGGTCAGGCTGTTTGTATGGGCCGTGGTGATCTGACGAATGCGGAGTGGGACC
>NZ_JBIAJR010000010.1:369106-382833 GCF_042872025.1 Streptomyces sp. NPDC005494 | reverse complement strand
TTTCCGGCGAGTCCGACTTTACCAGACTCTTTTCCGTTCCGTTTCCGGTCCGAATTTGATTCCAGTGGCCTGCGGAATGGCCTTTGCCTTTCGGCTGACTCGACTTTATCAGAAGCATTTCGGCCGAAGCGAATCGGCTGACTGCTCGAAAGAAGAAGAATCGATCGGCTCGGAGGAGATCCTGTCCCCTTCACGAGCAAGTTCAACTTTAGCTGCTACGTCCGGGCTTGTCCAGCCCCTTGCAACCGTTAAAATCTACCTCCCCACGCCGACCGTGTCAATGGTTTTTGTGGGCGACGAGGAGACTAGCAGGTCAGCGGCCTCGTACGCACATCGCCTCTCAGGCTGCGGCAGGAAGCTCCGCACTTCGCTCGGTGGCGTCGAGATCTCCGATGTCTCCCCCGCGGGCTGCTCTGCCTCCGAGGATGTAGACGTAGGCGAGGAACGCCAGCTCAGCCACGATGCCGATGGCGATGCGGGCCCACGTCGGAAGTCCGGAGGGGGTGACGAAGCCTTCGATGACGCCGGACACGAACAGGACCAGCGCCAGCCCGATGGCCATGCCCAACGCCGCTCGGCCTTGCTGGGCCAGCGCGGAACGCCGGGTTCGGGGCCCCGGGTCGATCACCGTCCAGCCGAGGCGAAGTCCCGTTCCCGCTGCGACGAAGACCGCGGTGAGCTCCAGCAGGCCGTGCGGAAGGACGAGCCCCAGGAACGTGTCCAGCCGGCCCGCCGAGGACATCAGTCCGATGCCGACGGCGAGGTTGAGCACGTTGACGAACAGGATCCAGATCACCGGTATGCAGAGGAACGCTCCCAGGACCAGGCACATGGCCGCTGCCTGGGCGTTGTTCGTCCAGACCTGTGCGGCGAAGGAGGCTGCCGGGTGACTGGAGTAGTACGTCTCGTACTCCCCACCGGGCCGGGTCAGGGCGCGCAGGTCTTCCGGTGCGGCGATGGCCGCCTGCACGTCAGGGTTCGCGCCGATCCACCAGCCGATGACGGCCGACAGAAGCACGGACAGCACAGCGGTGGGTATCCACCAGTGCCGCGAACGGTAGACGGCTGCGGGAAACCCGGCGGTCAGGAACCGCCCGGCGTCGCGCCACGAGGCCCGGCGCGTCCCCGTCACGGTCGAGCGTGCACGGGCCACGAGCTGCGTGAGACGGGCGGTCAGCACGGGGTCCGGGGCGCTGGACCGGATCAGGGACAGATGCGTGGCGGTGCGCTGGTACAGGGCGACGAGTTCGTCCGCCTCCGCGCCTGTCAGGCTGCGCCCACGGTGCAGAAGATGGTCCAGGCGGTCCCACTCGGTGTGGTGGGTGGTCACGAAGACGTCGAGATCCATGGTCGGCTGCTGCTCCAGGCATGGGTGCGTACGGGTCCGTACTTCGGCGGCGCGCTGCGGGTCAGCTTGGCAGACTGTGGGCCCGAGGGGCAGAGAAGGGTGGCGAGGGGTGGGGTGGCGATGAATGAGCTCGTGACCGGAGACGCGGTCGTACTGGGGCTGCAGCCGGCTAGGTTGCCCAGCCGGGCGTTGGCGATCGCCATCGACCTCGCGGTGATTCTGACGGTGTTCGTCCTGCTGTCCATCGGTCTGGCGGTAGCCACGGTGACGCTGGACGAGGCCGCTGCCGCCGCGATCGCGGTAGCCGTGTTCCTTCTGGTGCTGGTGGGCGGGCCGGTAGCCGTCGAGACCCTCACTCATGGGCGCTCGCTCGGGAAGCTTGCCTGCGGGCTGCGGGTGGTGCGGGACGACGGCGGGCCGATCCGCTTCCGGCACGCACTCGTGCGGGGCGCCATGGGCATGGTCGAGATTCTGGGGACGGTCGGCGTCGTGGCCTGCGTCGCTTCCCTGGTGTCCGCCCGTGGGCGCCGGCTCGGTGACGTCTTCGCCGGAACGCTCGTCGTACGGGAGCGGGTGCGAGCCGGGCGCACACTCGCCGTGCCGCCTCCGCCGCCCTGGCTGGTGGGGCGTTTCGCGCAGCTCGATCTTTCGGGGGTTCCGGACGGTCTCTGGCTGGCGATCCGCCAGTACCTGACACGGATGAACCAGCTCGACGCCGCCGTCCGCTGGTCGATGGCCGAGCGGCTGTCCGCCGATCTCGCCGCACGCACGGGCGTTCCGGTGCCGCAGGGGGTGCCGTCCGCCGCGTATCTGGCGGCTGTCGTGAACGAGCGGCAGGCGCGCGACGTCCGGCGGGTCTCGGCGGCCCACGGGCGCGGCGCCCGGGTCCAGGGACCGGCCGCAGCTCCCGCTGCCGCCCCTGCTCCCCCCGCCGCTCCCGCGTCTGCTCCTGCTCCTGCTCCGCACGCGGCCGACGGCCGGCCGTCCACGACCGGTTTCGCCCCGCCCGCCTGAGACTTCCTCCTGTCCGCCGGACTAGTCCTGGGCCTGGGCCCAGCTTTGGCCGGCGTCCTCGTCTCCGTCTGTGTCCCCGTCCCCGTCCAGGCCGTGGCCCCCGCCTCGGCCGTCGGGACGGGGCATGGCCGACGGCGGGGACTCGAGGTGCTCGAGCTCGATGCCAGGCGCCGCCAGCACCACGTCACCGGCGATGTGGACAGCGTGCTGCTCACCGGTGTCCAGAGCGTTGACCTGGTATTCGTCCACGATCAGAGGCCCGTTGTCAGTGGCGTGCGCTTCACTGTTCAGCAGGGACCAGGACTGGTCGACAGTGCGGGGGGCGAGGACCGGGTCCGTGAAGGTGACCAGACGGACGCGGGTCGCGGGGGAATCGGGGGTGAGGCGCAGGAGCCGGGCGACGGCGACGAGGAACGCGGGGGACGTGCCGGAGAAGGTATGGGCGCGGACATTGCCTTCGGTGGCATGGGTGCCGGTCGGATCGGTCCGTACCCAGGTGACCCCGTCGAGGGCGGCGCCGCGGATCTGCCAGCTCGCGGCGTGCAGTTCCAGACGGATGGGGCGGCCGAGTTCGTCCAGGGCCAGATCGACGGAACCGAGGTGGGAACCCGAGGGGCCCGTGGTCTGGGAGACGTAGCGCCAGCCCGAAGGGCCGGGTGCGCAGTGGAAGTGTTCTTCGCCGAGGGGGGTGTGGTCGTGGAGATCGTGGAGCGAATAACGGCCGCGGGGCATGGGGTCCTTCTGGTTCCTCGGGCTGTGCGGGTGCGGTACGGGGCAGGCCCCCGACACGGGGGTGCGGGGGCCTGCGCTCGGACCTGCTGCTGAGAACTGGGTCGGCCGGCTCAGCCGGTGCTGAACCGTCGGCCGGCCGACGGCCGGCTCAGTAGCGGTAGAGGTCGGACTTGTACGGGCCCTCGACCGGGACACCGATGTAGTCGGCCTGCTCGGGACGCAGGGTCGTGAGCTTCACGCCCAGCGCGTCGAGGTGGAGACGGGCGACCTTCTCGTCCAGGTGCTTCGGCAGCACGTAGACGTCGGTCGGGTACTCCTCGGGCTTGGTGAACAGTTCGATCTGGGCCAGGGTCTGGTCCGCGAACGAGTTGGACATGACGAACGAGGGGTGACCGGTGGCGTTGCCGAGGTTCAGCAGACGGCCCTCGGACAGGACGATGAGGACCTTGCCGTCCTTGAACGTCCAGGTGTGGACCTGCGGCTTGACCTCGTCCTTGACGATGCCGTCGATCTTCGCCAGGCCGGCCATGTCGATCTCGTTGTCGAAGTGGCCGATGTTCCCGACGATGGCCTGGTGCTTCATCCGGGCCATGTCCTTGGCCATGATGATGTCCTTGTTGCCCGTCGTCGTGACGAAGATGTCCGCGGTCTCCACCACGTCGTCCAGCGTCGTGACCTGGTAGCCGTCCATGGCCGCCTGGAGCGCGCAGATCGGGTCGATCTCCGTGATGATCACCCGGGCACCCTGGCCGCGCAGGGACTCCGCGCAGCCCTTGCCGACGTCGCCGTAGCCGCAGACGACGGCGGTCTTGCCGCCGATCAGGACGTCGGTGGCGCGGTTGATGCCGTCGATGAGCGAGTGGCGGCAGCCGTACTTGTTGTCGAACTTCGACTTGGTGACCGCGTCGTTGACGTTGATCGCCGGGAAAAGGAGGGTGCCGTCACGGTGCATCTCGTACAGCCGGTGCACACCGGTCGTCGTCTCCTCGGTCACGCCGCGGATCTCCGACGCCAGCTGCGTCCACTTCTGCGGGGACTCCCCCAGCGTGCGGTTCAGCAGGGTGAGGATGTGGGCGAACTCCTCGCTGTCCGCGGTCGAGGGGTCCGGGGCCTCGCCGGCCTTCTCGAACTCGACACCCTTGTGGACGAGCAGCGTGGCGTCGCCGCCGTCGTCGAGGATCATGTTCGGTCCGCCGGTGGGGGTGTTCGGCCAGGTCAGAGCCTGCTCCGTGCACCACCAGTACTCCTCCAGGCTCTCGCCCTTCCAGGCGAAGACCGGAACGCCGGCGGGGGCGTCCGGGGTGCCGTTCGGGCCGACCGCGATGGCGGCGGCCGCGTGGTCCTGGGTGGAGAAGATGTTGCAGGAGGCCCAGCGGACCTCGGCGCCCAGGGCGACGAGGGTCTCGATGAGCACCGCGGTCTGCACGGTCATGTGCAGCGAGCCGGTGATCCGGGCACCGGCCAGCGGCTGCGCGGCGGCGTACTCCTTGCGGATCGACATCAGGCCGGGCATCTCGTGCTCGGCGAGGGTGATCTCCTTGCGCCCGAAGGCGGCGAGGGAGAGGTCGGCGACCTTGAAGTCCTGGCGATTGGCGGCCGTCGTCATAACGGGCTGCTCCTCGTGATGGGTCGAGGGTGGGCTGGCTGGCTCTGCGGCGGCCACGGACATACGAATGCCCGGGCGATCCGCAGTGCAGTCCGTCGGAGGCCCTCTCTCCCTCGGCCGGTCCGCGTCCGCGGACCGATCGACCGCCATCAGCAGCGACGTCTGGTACTCCCCCGAATCTACACCGAACGGCCCAGTGAGCCCCAGTCCGCCAGGGCGGCGGAGTGGGTCACGGGGCCGTTCGGGGCTGATCCGAGGCAGGTCAGTGGCCGGATTCGTCCGGTGCGTCGGGAGCGCTGGGGCCACCCGGGGTCTTGCCCGGGTTGGTGCCCGCCGCGGCGGCCGCCTCGTTGTAGATGTCGGGCTCCAGGTAGATGACCCGGGCGATCGGGACGGCCTCGCGGATCCGGTTCTCCGCGGCGTTGATCGCCTCGGCGACCTCGGCCGCCGACTCCTCGGCACGCACCGCGATCTTGGCGGCCACCAGCAGTTCTTCCGGACCGAGGTGGAGCGTGCGCATGTGGATGACGCGGGTGACGGTGTCGCCGTCGACCACCGAGGCCTGGATCTTCTCGACGTCCTCGACCCCGGCCGCCTCACCGAGCAGCAGAGACTTCGTCTCGGCGGCGAGCACGATGGCGATGACGATCAGCAGGATGCCGATGCAGAGGGTGCCGATGCCGTCCCACACACCGTTGCCGGTGCCGAGGGCCAGGCCGACGCCCGCGAGGGCCAGGATCAGGCCCACGAGCGCGCCCAGGTCCTCGAGGAGGACGACGGGCAGCTCAGGCGCCTTGGCGCGGCGGACGAACTGCGTCCAGGACAGGTTGCCGCGCGTCTGGTTGGACTCGGAGATGGCCGTCCGGAAGGAGAAGCTCTCGGCGATGATCGCGAAGACCAGCACGCCGACCGGCCAGTACCAGGCCTCGATCTCGTGCGGGTGCTTGATCTTCTCGTAGCCCTCGTAGATCGCGAACATGCCACCGACCGAGAAGAGCACGATCGAGACGAGGAAGGCGTAGATGTAGCGCTCGCGTCCGTAACCGAAGGGGTGCTGCGGGGTCGCCTCCCGCTGGGCCTTCTTGCCGCCGAGCAGCAGAAGGCCCTGGTTGCCGGAGTCCGCCAGCGAGTGGACGCTCTCCGCCAGCATCGACGACGAGCCACTGAAGAGGAACGCCACGAATTTGGCCACTGCGATCGCGAGGTTGGCGGCTAGTGCCGCCACGATCGCCTTGGTTCCGCCTGACGCGCTCATGGGTGCCGGGTGTCCCTTCCTCGATGCTGCGGCACGGTCGCCGCGTTACGGCCGGACATTGTTGCAGTCGCTGGCGCGGACGGTACGTCAGGCCACCACGGTCGCCCGGAAGAGCGTCCCCGTACCCGACACTTCGACCGTTTCGTCCGCCGCGACGAACACCGATTCGCCGGGGGCGAGCGTGATCTCCCCGGCTCTCGGGGCACCCGCCGTGCAGAGGAGGATCTGCGGGGTCGGGGCGCCGAGGCCGACAGGGGCGCCGCCGGCCGGCAGGACGTAGCGCGACAGCCGGAACTCCTCGGCCGGCGTCTCGTACAACTCCTCGCCGGAGGGCCCCGCCTCGGGCCGCAGTATGGCGGGGTCGGTGGCTTCGAAGCGGACGACGCGCAGCAGTTCGGGTACGTCGATGTGCTTGGGGGTCAGGCCGCAGCGCAGCACGTTGTCGGAGTTGGCCATGATCTCGACGCCCAGGCCTCCGAGATACGCGTGCGGCACACCCGCGCCGAGAAACATGGCCTCGCCGGGCTGGAGTTGGACGTAGTTCAGGAGCATGGCCGCGATGACGCCCGGGTCGCCCGGGTAGTGGTGGGCGATCTGCGCGTACGGGGCGTGGTCACCGCCGAGCCGTTCCGCGGCCTCTGCCGCCTCCGCGACCGTGTGCGCCATCTCGTCCGGGTCCGCGCCCAGGATCGCCGTGAGGACCTCGCGCAGGGCGGCCTCTTCGGGGTGGGCGCTGAGCAGGTCCACGTAGGGCTTGAGGGAGTCGACGCCGAGGGCGGACAGCAGGCCGGCGGCCTCCGCGGGCCTGCGGAAACCGCACAGCCCCCGGAAGGGCGTGAGGGCGCAGATGAGTTCGGGCTTGTGGTTGGCGTCCTTGTAGGTGCGGTGCGGGGCGTCGACGGGGATGCCCCGGCGCTCCTCGTCCGCGTACCCCTGCTCCGCCTGCGCGAGGTCGGGGTGGACCTGGAGGGAGAGCGGGGCGCCTGCCGCGAGCAGCTTGAGCAGGAAGGGGAGGCGGGGGCCGAAGGCGGCGACGGTGGCGGCGCCCAGTTCGCGTACGGGATCGGCGGCGATGACGTCCGTGAGGGACAGCTCGCCCGGAGCGGAACCCGAGGCCGAACCCGGGACGGAGCCCGAGGCGGACGCGAAGGAGTCCGAGGGGCGGGAGAGCCGGGACGGTGCTCCCGGGTGGGCGCCCATCCACATCTCGGCCTGCGGTTCGCCGGTCGGGGCTGTGCCGAGCAGCTCGGGTATGGCCGTCGTGGACCCCCAGGCGTAGGGGCGCACGGTGTTGGACAGCCGGTCCATGGAGATTCGTCCTCGTGGTGCGTGGGTGCGAGGGGCGGTGGCGCCCGGGGCAAGGGGCGGGCCGTCAGGCCCGGTTGTCGGAGGCCAGTGAGGCGTAGACGGCGGCGAAGTCGGTGACCGCGAGGAGTTCGGCGAGCGCTTCGAGCTCGGTGCCCTCCTCCGGTTCGAGCTCACTGATGGCCGTGTCGTGGCTCAGGGCGAGTTCGCGGGCGGCCGGCGCTGCGGTGAGGCCGCCGGCGGGCCGGTCGCGGAGCAGGACGACGCGGGCGCGCATGGCTTCGGGCTCGTCCACGCGGTCCCGGAAGAAGTCGTCCGGGTCGGCTCCCGCGGCGAAGGCCCCGGCGAGCAGCCCCCCGTGCGACGGCAGTGCCTCCGGAAGTTCGGCCACGAGCGCAGGACGGCCGGCGAGCTCGGCCAGGACGGCGGCGAACCGGCGCCCGACGGGGCCGGCGGCCTCGCCTTCCGTCCAGACGAGCGGAAGGCTGTCGGCCAGTTCCGCCGCGAGGGTCTTCGCGGGGTTGCTGTACGTGGCGATGGCCGGTCCGCAGCGTTCGGCGGCGCTGTCGAGCCGGTCGGCGACCTTCTGCAGGGCATCCGGGGCGGCGTCGATCAGCCCCACCCGGTCGAGCAGGGCGAGCAAGGGGGTGAGCAGCGCCCAGAGGGTGCCGGGGCCCGCCGCCGAGGTCTCGGCGTCGTACTCCCCGTGCGGGGCGGCTGCCATGGGTACGACGAGGCCGTGGACCCCGTCCACCGCTTCGCGCAGCGGCGAGCGGACCGGGGCGACGGCGACGACCGTGCAGCCGCGGCGGTACGCCTGCTCGGCGAGCAGTGCCAGCCCGGGCTCCGACCCGTCGGCCGTGGCGATGAGCAGCAGGTCCACCGACCCGGCCCAGCCCGGCAGCGTCCAGCGCAGCGCTCCACCCGCTGCCGCGACTCCGGTGGGCCGGATCGAGGTGACGGGGGCGGCGGCTCCGGCCAGGGCGCCGATCAGGTCGGCGACGCCCGCAGCGGCGGTGCCGGGGCCCGCGACGAGCACGGCGCGTGGCCGGCCTTCGGGGGCCAGGGTGCCGATGCCGGCCTCGGCGGCGTGCCGGGCGGCGGTGCGCACACGCGCCCCGGCCTCGGCGGCGCCGCGCAGCAGACCTCGCCTGTCGGCTCGGGCCAGGGCTTCCGGTGCGTCGAGGAGCGACTCGTCGAGCATGGCGTAGGGCCTCCGATCGCCGTGCTGATCAGGGTGCGGTGATTACGCGGGGCGGCGGGCCTCGTCGACGAGCAGGACCGGGATGCCGTCCCGTACCGGGTAGGCGAGACCGCAGTCCGTGCCGGTGCAGACCAGCTCGGGGCTCTCGGCCGCGGAGCGGTCGTCGAGCGCGGCACGGCAGGCCGGGCAGGCGAGGATCTCCAGGAGGCCGGCTTCGAGCGGCATGAGGTGGGTCCCTTCGGGCGTACGGGGCGGATCCGCTCCGGGCGCCCCGGTCGGGGTCCGCGGAGCGTGGGGCGTGGTCAGCCTACCGCCGGGCCGTGCGGGTCGCGGCCCGGCAGGCCCCGCCCGGCGGCGCATGCGTCGGGCGGGGGCACCCGGTGAGCGGATCGGACACCGGGCATCGTGCACGCCCCGCAGGGCGTGTGCCCGCAACGCGTGGGGTCACGCGCGCACGAGAGCGAGAACCTCGTCGCGTACGCCCGTCATCGTCTTCTCGTCCCGCGCCTCGACGTTCAGGCGCAGCAGCGGCTCGGTGTTGGAGGGGCGGAGGTTGAACCACCAGTCGGCGCCGGTCACCGTGAGGCCGTCAAGTTCGTCGAAGCTCACGCCGTCACGGCTCCCGTACTCCGCCCTGATCGCCGCGAGCTTTCCGGCCTGGTCGGCCACGGTGGAGTTGATCTCGCCGGAGCCCGCGTAGCGGTCGTAGCGGTCGAGGAGCCCGGAGAGGGGGCCGTCCTGCCCGCCGAGCGCCGCCAGGACGTGCAGGGCGGCGAGCATGCCCGTATCGGCGTTCCAGAAGTCGCGGAAGTAGTAGTGGGCGGAGTGCTCACCGCCGAAGATCGCACCGTGCCGGGCCATCTCGGCCTTGATGAAGGAGTGGCCGACGCGGGTGCGGACGGGTGTGCCGCCGGCCTCCCTGACGACCTCGGGGACCGACCAGGAGGTGATCAGGTTGTGGATGACCGTCCCCTCGCCGCCGTTGCGCGCGAGCTCCCGGGCGGCGACCAGGGCCGTGATCGCGGACGGGGACACGCCTTCGCCGCGCTCGTCGACGACGAAGCAGCGGTCCGCGTCGCCGTCGAAGGCGAGGCCGAGGTCGGCGTTCTCGGCGAGGACGCGCGCCTGGAGGTCGACGATGTTCTTCGGGTCGAGCGGGTTCGCCTCGTGGTTGGGGAAGGTCCCGTCGAGCTCGAAGTACATGGGTACGAGGTCGATGGGGAGCCCGGCGAAGACCGTCGGGACGGTGTGGCCGCCCATGCCGTTCCCCGCGTCCACGACGACCTTGAGGGGCCGGATCCCCGAGAGACCGACGAGACCCAGCAGGTGGGCGGCGTAGTCGGTGAGCGTGTCGCGCTCCGTGACCGTGCCCGGGGTTCCGGCGGGGCTCGCCGGGGCCCCGTGCTCGGACCACTGCTCGACCAGGGTGCGGATCTCGGTCAGGCCGGTGTCCTGGCCGACGGGCGCGGCTCCGGCGCGGCACAGCTTGATGCCGTTGTACCGCGCCGGATTGTGCGAGGCCGTGAACATCGCTCCGGGCAGGTCCAGTGCGCCGGAGGCGTAGTACAGCTGATCGGTGGAGCAGAGCCCGATGAGGGTCACGTCGGCGCCACGTGCCGTCGCCCCGCGGGCGAAGGCGGCGGCCAGGCCGGGCGAGGACGGCCGCATGTCGTGCCCGATCACGATCGCGTCCGCTTCGGTCACCTGCACGAAGGCGGCTCCGAACAGCTCCGCCAGCGGCTCGTCCCACTGGTCGGGCACGATTCCGCGCACGTCGTACGCCTTCACGAGCTGCGACAGATCAGCAACCACGGCCGGTCCTCCTGGGGGGTCTCTACGGACCGCCCAAACTACCCGGCGCCTCTCGGCTCCCGGTCAGGGGAGCATCCAGCCCAGCACCGCCGTGCTCTGGGCCATCACGACGAGGCACATCACCAGCAGCAGCCCCAGGCTCCACGGCAGTACCTTGCGCAGCAGATCGCCCTCCCGTCCGGCAAGGCCGACGGCCGCGCAGGCGATGGTCAGGTTCTGCGGGGAGATCATCTTGCCCAGCACGCCTCCCGAACTGTTGGCGGCGGCGAGGAGTTCGGGGGAGAGGCCGGACTCCCGTGCTGCGGACACCTGGAGGGCGCCGAAGAGTGCGTTGGCCGAGGTGTCGGAGCCGGACACGGCGACGCCGAACCAGCCGAGCACCGGTGAGAGGAAGGCGAGCCCGGCGCCGGCGGCCGCGACGAACTGGCCGATGGTGGCGGCCTGTCCGGAGAGGTTCATGACGTAGGCGAGGGCGAGCACGGAGGTCACGGTGAGGATGGCGTAGCGCAGTTCGTGCACGGTGGCGGCCCACTCGCGCACCGCTGTGCCAACCCGTACGCCGAGGACGACGGCCGTGATCAGGCCGGCGAGCAGGACGAGGGTGCCGCCGGTGCCGAGGAGCGGCAGGGTGAACACGTTGGCGCCGACGGCTTCACCGTCCGGCCCCGCGACGTCGAGGAACGGCCAGTCGAAGACGCGCGTCGCCTCGGCCAGCAGCCGCTTGACGGGCGGGATCTGGGCCACGGAGAAGACCACGATGATCAGCGCGTACGGGGCGTAGGCGCGCATCACCTCACGGCGCGGGTCCTCCTTGTCGAGGTCCTCGCTGCGTACGCCCGTCAGCACGGCGGCGCGCACGGGTTCGGCGGCGGGCTTGCGGGCGCCGGGCAGGGCGATCAGCGCGCCCGCGCCGACCAGAGCCGCGGCGATGTCGGCGAGCTGGGCGGAGACGAAGTTCGACGCGGCGAACTGGGCGACGGCGAAGGCCACTCCGCACACCAGCGCGGGCATCCAGGTCTCGCGCAGCCCGCGCCTGCCGTCCACGAGGAAGACCAGGATCAGCGGGACGACGAGAGCGAGCAGTGGCGTCTGGCGTCCGACGACCGTGGCGACGTCGTCCAGCGGCAAGCCGGTGACCTGGGCGAGCGTCACCACGGGGGTGCCCATGGCGCCGAACGCCACGGGCGCGGTGTTGGCGACGAGGGAGACGACGGCGGCCTTCACCGGGTCGAAGCCGAGCGCGACGAGCATGACCGAGCAGATCGCCACGGGTGCGCCGAATCCGGCCAGCGCCTCCAGGAGCGCGCCGAAGCAGAAAGCGATGACCAGCGCCTGGATGCGGGGGTCGTCGGAGACCCGCCCGAAGGAGCGCCGCAGGATGTCGAAGTGCTGGGTGCGGACGGTCATCCGGTACACCCAGAGGGCGTTGACCACGATCCACATGATGGGGAAGAGACCGAAGAGCCCGCCCTGCGCCCCTGCGGAGAGCGTCTGCCCGACCGGCATGCCGAAGGCCAGCGTGCCGACGAGCACGGCGACGGCGAGACCGATGAGTCCCGCACGGTGGGCCTTCATCCGTACGGCGCCGAGCAGGACGAGGACGGTGACCAGAGGCAGCGAGGCCACGAGGGCGGACAGGGCGAGCGAATCGGCTACGGGTTCGAGTTGCTGGACAAACACACAGACCTCCCCGGATTCCGTGATGCGGAAGCGATCTCTCACGGGTGGGGGAATGGTCGTGTCCGCGACAAGTGGACGTCAATGCTCCGTACCGGAAAACTTCTTTCGGGCGAGTACGTGACGGGTGGGGCGAGTGATACGGAAGAGCCCTCCGCCCGCCGGGCGGAGGACCGTACGGTCACCGTCACCCGGGGCACAGGAGACGGTCTCGGCCACCCGGGGTGGAGGACCGGAGGTCTCACCTGTGGTGGTGGACCCGGACGTATCGGTCGCCCCGGGTGGAGCGCCGTCAGGAGTCCGGTGAGCGCAGCACTCTCAGATGGCCCCGACGCGCGACCTCGACCGGGTCCGCCGTGCGCGGTCCCCGGACCGCCTGCTGGCGGTCCTGCGGCCGGGCCGCCTCGCGCACCGCGTTGGCGAGCGCTTCGAGATCGTCACCGCTGGGGCGGGTGGGGGCCGAGGGGTCGGAGAGCCGGACGACCTCCCAGCCACGTGGCGCGGTGAGCCGCTCGCCGTGTTCGGCGCAGAGGTCGTAGCAGTGGGGCTCGGCATAGGTGGCGAGCGGGCCGAGGACCGCGGTCGAGTCGGCATAGACGTACGTCAGTGTCGCGACGGCGGGACGGCCGCACGCAGTTCGCGAACAGCGACGTACAGGGCTCACGATGTTGGACGGTACCGCACTCTTGAGCGGGCTGCGACGACTCTCCCCCACCTCACCCCCACGTGTCGCCCCCGGGGCCCGGCCACGGACGGCTCGGACGTACCCCTTCCGACCTGCGTGGCAACCGGTGCGAGCCGGGTGTTCGCGGGCCTCCTGCGGTCGCCGGGGAGAACATATGCGGTCATCCGGCGGATGGCCGCCGGTCGGACCAAGGGCCGGATCCGCTCTCAACCCTGGCCTGAATGTTCATCCGCGGACATCCGGCCGTACATCCGGTCGGTCATCCGGTCCGAGGCCCGGTCCGGCGTCCGGTCCGGCGTCCGGCGGCACATCCGGCGGACATCCGGCGGGCCCGCGAGGAAGCCGTGATCGCCGGGGACATCGGAGGGTTACGCTGCGTCGGTGATGGACAGTCCTGTACCGCCCCCTTCGTCCGAGCCACGGCCCCGCCGCCGCGACCGTCACGGCCGTGGCATGCGTGGACCGCTCGCGCCGCCTCAGGTGCCGCTGTCGGTCAGCAGGGCCGAGAGCTTCCGCGATCTCGTCCAGGACTCGGTGGAACGGCTGGAGCGTCGCTGGCCGCAGCTGGCGGACGTCGACTTCCTCGTCCTCGACGTACCGGGATCGCTGGAGGAGACCGTGCCGCTGGGCCGCGCGCTGTCCGCCGTGAAGGGGCAGCCCGCGCAGATCGTGATCTACCGGCGCCCGGTCGAGATCCGCACCAAGAGCCGCGACGAGCGCGCCCTACTGGTGCACGAGGTCGTGGTGGAGCAGGTCGCGGAGCTGCTCGGCCTCTCCCCCGAGTCGGTCGACCCGCGCTACGGGCAGGACTGAACGGTCCGCAGCGCGTCCGCGGCCAGTCGTCCGGACCGGCAGACCCCGCGGTCCAGTCGTCCGGACCGGCAAATCGCGCCGTCGAGCGCCCTGACCGGCAGGGCCCGCCGTCAGTAGTCCAGGACCGAAAGACCCCGCGGTCCAGTCGTCCGGACCGGCAAATCGCGCCGTCGAGCGCCCGGACCGGCAGGGCCCGCCGTCAGTAGTCCAGGACCGAAAGACCCCGCGGTCCAGTCGTCCGGACCGGCAAATCGCGCCGTCGAGCGCCCGGACCGG
>NZ_JBIAJR010000010.1:0-369006 GCF_042872025.1 Streptomyces sp. NPDC005494 | reverse complement strand
GACCGAAAGACCCCGCGGTCCAGTCGTCCGGACCGGCAAATCGCGCCGTCGAGCGCCCGGACCGGCAGACCCCGTGGTCAGTCGTCCAGGACCGAAAGACCCCGCGGTCCAGTCGTCCGGACCGGCAAATCGCGCCGTCGAGCGCCCGGACCGGCAGACCCCGTGGTCAGTCGTCCAGGACCGACAGGTCCTGCCGCGCCTGGGGCACCTCGACCGTGCCGCCGTCGTCCGGCAGCGTCTGCACGGTGAACATGTCGATCCCGCCCTCGGTGAGCGTGAGCGTGCGGGCGGCGTGGACCGGCCCGCCCGACTCGGTCTCCACCGTCAGCGCGTAGCTCCCCTTGAGACCGGACGGAGCCTCGGGGGTGACCTCGAGCGTCGTACCGCCCTTGACCGTGTACGTCTTGACGGTCGGCTCGCCGCCCTCGCTCCCCGCCGAGGCCGTCACCTTGACCTTGGCGGTCGCTCCCGGGGCGGTCAGGGAGAGTACGGACCCCTTGGCACGGTTGTCGGCGACGCTCGCGCGGTCGCCCACCGCCGCGGTCGCCGGGATGAACGCGACCTCCTGCTCGTCACCGGTCCCGCGCACCACGCGCAGAGCGGCGACCACCGGGGTGCTGCTGCCGTCCGCGGGTGACAGCCGGATCGAGCCGGGCTCGCCGCGCGTGACGTCCTTGAGGTCGACGCTCGCCGTCATCTGCGACTTGATGTGCAGAGTGTCGTTGCCGGCCGGCGCGAACGTCGCGTTCTTGCCCATGAGCTGGACCTTCACGTCGGCGTCGTCCTCGCCGGGCGCGAAGGCCACCAGGCGTACGGAGGTGGCGTCGGCCGGGATACCGGGCATCACCAGGGTCTGCGCCGGATCGGCGGACGCGGAGAGCCAGTCGCTGCCCACCTCGTCCTCGGCCGCGCTCACGACCGCTCCGACGCGTCCCGACCGGGTGGTGACGTGCACCGTGACGTTCTCGGCCTCCTCGCCGGTCAGCGTGGAGATCAGCATCGGGACACTCGACCGCGCCGGGACCGTGATGCCCTCGGCGACATCGGACTTGAGAGCACCCTCGGCGCCGTAGAGCTCGATGTCGGCGACGGCCGCGGTGTCGTCGGGGTTGGTCAGGTGGACGTAGTCCTGCCGGGCCGCCGCGGTGCTCGCGCCCGGGAACCAGAAGTCTGTGTCGGGCGCGGAGCAGCTCACGCCGAGGAGACCGCGGGCACCGCCGGCGGCGGCCGTGGTGGTCTGCTGGGCGGCCCAGCCGGGGGCCAGTTTGCCGGTGGCGGTGCCGATGAGTGCGGGGGCGTCGGCCTTGTCGGTGTCGGCCGTGGACGGCTTGCCGGGGTCCTTGAGGGAGATGACGGGTTTGCCGTCGGTCGCCTTCTCCTTGTCGGCGTCCTTCTCCTTCTCCTCGTCGGACGTGGCGTCCTCGTCGGAGGCGTCCTCGTCGGCGGGTGCGTCCTCGTCCACGGGGAGGGCCTCAGCGGGCTCCAGCTCGGCGGCACCGGCCTCTCCCCCGCTCTTCCCCGCCGGCGTGAAGGACGTGTACGTCGTCTCCGCCACGTCGGACGTGCTGGGGGCGGGGCACAGCAGGCTCGTGCGCTCCACCGGGAGCCGGGCCGCGGCCTTCGCCTCGGGCTCTCCCGCGTCGCCGGGCGCGGTGAGCGCGGCGAAGCCGGTGACTGCGGCGAGGGCGACGGTGCCCGCGATGAGGGACAGGGGGGTGGACTTCACTCGGACTCGCCTCGCGATGCGTTGCCGTTGCTGCCGTTGCTGCCGTTGCTGCCGTTGCTGCCGTTGCTGGTCTGCCACGGGTCCTGACCCGGTGCAGGGTTCTCGTCGTGCCCGCCGTACGGGGTGGGGTCCTCCGCCGCCGTGGAGTAGGGCTGCTGCTGGGCGTAGCCGTACGGGTCGTAGGCGCCCTGCTGCTGGTACGGGTCCTGCTGGTAGGACTCGGCCTGGTAGTACTGGCCGGCGTCCTGGCCGCCCTGGTACTGGCTGTAGTCGGCGCCCTGGTACTGCTGCTGGGCGTCCCACTCCCCGTAGCCGCTCTGCTGCGGGACCGCCGCGTACGAACCCGTGCCGTCCTGGTCCACAGGAACAGCGGCGTACGAACCCGTGCCGTCCTGGTCGCCGGGGGCCGCCGCGTACGGCTCGGTGCTCTGCTGCGCCGGGATGTACTGCCCGTCGGTGGCCGGCACGGCCTCGGCGTACGGAGCCTCGGCGTAGGCGGTCTCGGCATAGGGGGCCTCCCCGTATGCCGCACCGGCACCGGCTTCGGTCGCGGCACCGGCTTCGGCTGTGGCTGCGGCTTCGTCGTCGCCCGCCGCCGCCGCTTCCGCCTGGGCCGCCGCGCGCAGCCTGCGCGCCCGGCGCCCCTCACCGGCGACCGGCTCGGCCGGCACGGCCTCGGTCTCCTCGGGCAGGTCGTCGTCGATCTCCTTGCGGCGGCCGGGCAGGGCCAGGACCACCAGGACGACGCCCAGCGCCACCTGCGTCCAGACCCATGCGGTGTGCGCGAGAGGGGCGTCGTACGTGAGGTCGAGCGTCCCCCCGCCGGAGGGCAGTTCGAAGCCCTGCGCCCAGCCGTCCACGGTCTTCGGAGTCAGGGCGACCCCGTCCAGCGTGGCCTGCCAGCCGGAGTCGGCGGCGTCGGCGATCCTCAGCACCCGGCCGGATCCGCCCTGGGGGATCTTGGTGTGCGCCTCGACGGGCAGCGACCCCACGGGGACGGGCTCGGCGCCCTCGCCGGAGGGGACGATGGTGAGGCGGGACGCCTGACGGTCGACGCGCCACAGGGCACTGCCGTCCAGCTGGCTGAGCCGGCTCAGACCCGGGGTCGAGTCCAGGACCCGGCTCATCCGACGCGGGGCTCCGTCCCGTACGAGGACGTAACGGATCGCGAAGCCGCTCAGCTGGCTGCCCTGGTCGGCGCCCGAGCCCGCGACCAGGTTGGCGACGACCTTGTCCAGGTGGGAGTTGCTGCCGCCCGCCTCGGTGAGCTCGGCGTCGCCGAGCCGCGCGCCGGAGCCGCGGACCAGGCTGTAGGAGACGGCCGCCGGTGACGTGCCCCCGAGGATCAGGGTGCGCGGCTGGTCCCGGGTGGTGCTCTCCTCCGCGACGAAGGCGGGCACCTGCACGGGGTCGCGGCGTTCGAGCGGTCCCGTGGCGCCACCGATCATCCAGCTCACCGCGGCCAGGACCGGTGCGAGCCCGGCGGCCAGGGCGATCAGCGCGGCGACCGGCTGACGCCAGCCGAAGCTCAGCGCCGCCACGCGCACCCGGGCGCCGTCCGCGCCGAGCAGTGCGGCGGTGAGCAGCGCGACGCCGTAGACGAGGGTGGCGGGGCCGGCCCAGGTGGAGCCGTTGGAGATCCCCGCGAACACCAGGGAGACGAGCACGACCACCCAGGCCGTACGGATCGCGAACTGCCGCTCCCCGCGCAGCAGCGCGGCCAGCGCCGCGAGCACGATGCCCAGCAGCAGGATGCCGCCCGCGGCCTTGGGGCCGCCGGGGCTGATGCCGAGCAGGTCGAGGGCGGACGCCGTGCCCGTGCCGATGTCGAGCCCGGCCTCCTTCAGGAAGCCGGACGGGCCGGTCAGCAGCGACAGCGACCAGGGCGCGAGGACCAGGATCGGGGTGCCCACCGTGGCCAGGAAACGCAGCCCGTACGCGGCGATGTCGCCCCGCCGCAGCACGAGCACCCCGATGCCGAGGACCAGCGCGAGCGGCCAGACGATCGGGGTGAAGGCCGTCGTGAAGGTGAGCAGCAGGGTGTACGCCCAGGTGGCGCGCCAGCTGCCGCGGGCGGTGGAGCCGTCGCCGCGCAACCCGTGGGCGGCGACGGCGGCGCGGGCGATCAGCGGCAGGAGGACGGCCAGGACGGCCGTGCCGAGGCGTCCGGTGGCCAGTGCTCCGGTCGCTGCGGGCAGGAAGGCGTAGGCGATGCTCGCCCAGGCCCGCAGGAGCCGGGACTCGACCAGTGGCCGGGAGGCGAAGTACGCGGTGAGCCCGGCGAGCGGGACCGAGCAGACGAGCAGGAGCGTGAGCGCGAAGCCCGTGGAGCCGAGGAACAGCGCCGAGAGCGCGGCGATCGCCGCGAGGTAGGGCGGCGCGGTCTGGGTTCCGCCGGTCCCCACGGGGTGCCAGCCGTCCGCGTAGCGCGCCCAGAGGTCGGAGACGTCGGCCGGAGCGGGCAGCAGGGCGCCGCCGGCGAGGGAGCCGCCGCCGAGGAGGCCGCGGCAGGCGACCAGCGAGACGAGGAGGAGGAGCAGGAAGAGCACGGGGCCGGGCTTGCGGCCGACCCGCTTGAGCCGGGCGAACTGCTCGATCTCCAGGAAGTCCGCGTCGTCCCCGCCGGGCCCGGACTCGACCGCGCCGTGCCGGGAACCGCCTGCATCGGATTCGGTGCGGCTGCCGAAGTTGCCCGCGACCTGTTCGACGGTGGCCCGGACCGTGGCGCCGGGCGGCGGGAAGAGGGACCGCAGGTCGGCCGCTTCCACGGCCCCCTTGCCGCGCGCGCGGCGCGCGGCGATGATCCGGCCGGGGCGCAGGAGGGTGCCGAAGAGTCCGGCGACCTCGTCGAGCGCCTGCCCGGGCGCCTTGCCGACGAGATAGGCGAGGGTGCGCAGCAGGGTGCCGACGAGGAGCCGGAGAAGGGCCCACGGCAGCTGCTTCCCGCGGGCGTTGGCGAGCATCGTGTAGACGGCGCCCGCCTTGTCGACGCGGTGCGGGCTCGCCACGGAGCGTCCGGCGCAGTCGATGGGGCGGCGTTCCCTCGCGGAGGCCTCCGCGTGCCGCAGCACGGCGTCGGGAGCGACGAGCACCCGGTGGCCCGCCATGTGCGCGCGCCAGCAGAGGTCGACGTCGTCACGCATCAGCGGGAGCCTGCGGTCGAAGCCCCCGAGCTCCTCCCAGACGTCCCGGCGCACGAGCATGCCCGCCGAGGAGACGGAGAGCACCGTACGGATCTGGTCGTGCTGGCCCTGGTCCTGTTCGCGGCGGTCCAGGCCGGTCCAGCGGCGTCCGCTGTTGGCGATGGAGACGCCGACCTCCAGGAGCTGCTTGCGGTCGTACCAGCCGCGCAGCTTGGGCCCGACGATCGCGGCGTGCTTGTCGTTCTCGACGACGCGCAGCATCTCGGCGAGCGCGTCCGGCTCGGGTGCGCTGTCGTCGTGCAGCAGCCAGAGCCACTGGACGGGTTCGCCGTGCGGGAGTTCGGGGAGGTCGTACGCGTCGTCGCGCCAGCTGCGGGTGACGGGGTCCCAGCCGCTGGGGCGCTTCAGGTACGGCAGGTCGTCGGGGGTGAGCACCCCGGCCGTGCGGACCGCCTCGTCCACGGCGGTGCCGAAGCTCGTACGCCGTGCGAGGTGCAGGACGCGCTCGCCTCCGAGCGCCTCGGTGACCAGGCGGGCGGAGTCGTCGGCGCTGCCGGTGTCGGCGGCGACGGCGTTCTGCACGGGGCGTTCCTGCCCGAGCAGTCCGGCCAGCACGCGGGGCAACCAGCGTGCGCCGTCGTGCGAGACGAGCACGGCGGTGACGACGTGCCGGGGGAACTCTGGGGCGGCGGCCTCGTTCGGCGCCGCCGAGTGGCTGTGCACGGACATCGGGGTAGGGGCCCTCCGGCCGGGTCCGGAGGGGGTCCCCCCCGGGGGCTGCATCGGTGGACACGCCCGCCCCGGCGGGGCGTTGGCGCGTCTCTCGGACGGGGCCCCACACTAACGGTACGGATGTGCGCCCCGCGCCGAGCGGTTGACCGGCGGGATCGGGGGGCGGCCAGGAGGGCCGGACACGGCGATGGCCCGGGGGCCGCACCCTGCGTGCAGGGTGCGGCCCCCGGGCCATCGCGGTCCCGGCGTCCGGTCGCGCCGGATGCGTCAGATCGCGGCCTTCTTCAGACGTCGCCGCTCACGCTCGGAGAGGCCGCCCCAGATGCCGAAGCGTTCGTCGTTGTTGAGGGCGTACTCGAGGCATTCGGAGCGGACCTCGCAGGCGAGACAGACCTTCTTGGCCTCGCGGGTGGAGCCGCCCTTCTCAGGAAAGAAGGACTCGGGATCGGTCTGGGCGCACAGCGCGCGCTCCTGCCAGCCGAGTTCCTCGTCCGCGTCCTCGACCAGCAGTTGCTGGAACAGCTCGGTCATGTGCGCCCCTCGTCTGTCTCTTGCGTCCCCGTGATGCGGCCGTTACCGATGCGGCCGAACGACACGAGTGAAATTACAAGTGTGTAGCTTCGGGCCAGTCAAGCGAAGATCTGCTATTGGCCTCGGTATTCACTCTGCGGAACCAAGCGTATACAGAAAGTGTTCAAATCACCAAAAATCTGACATATGCCGTAGGCCTCGCCCGCCGCTCCCTCTCAGCCAGTGAGACGAGCCGGGCCGCCGCAATGTTTCGATTTGATCACCGAAGCGACCAAGATCACAGCCGGGTCACGGGTCGTCAGCCGCGTTCGAGGGTGCGGTTGATGCGCCACCTTGCCTCTCGGAGGGGAGCTAAAACCTTTCTCCACATCCCGCAACCGGATGGGGTGAAACATTGCCGCCAAATCGGGCATTGAGTTGACAGACCGCCCATCGAGCCGGTCTCCTTGACCGCATGCCAGCGACCGCAGCCTCGTACACGACCCGCATCCGTGGGTTCCGTACGGCTGTCCAGGCCCGCTGTTGCTGTTCCAGCTGTCACAGCTGTTGAAGCCGTAGAGCTCCAGCTCTGATCCAGCTCTTCTTCACCGCATCTCCGGTATCCCGCTCCACCGCATTCCGGTCATCCGCGACACCCCCACGTACGCGCACCCACATGCCGAGGAACCACCGCACCCATGAACAGCGACAGCGACCTCTCGATCGCCGGCGACATCCTCGATGTCCAGCACCTCCTGCGTCCTGCCCGTCCCCACCCCTCCACCGTGGCCGAGTTCGTCGGACTCGCCCGCTCCATCGCGGCCGACCGCGACAGCTGGGCCCCGCTCGTCCGGTACGACACCACGACCCGCTGGTACCACCGGCTGCGCACGGGCCCGGGCTACGAGGTGTGGTTGCTGAGCTGGGTCCCCGGCCAGGGCAGCGGACGCCATGACCACGGGCCGTCCTCCGGCGTACTGACGGTCCTGGAGGGCGAGTTGACCGAGCACACCGCACGCGGCCCGCTGACCCTGGGCGCCGGCGCGGAGCGCGTCTTCGCTCCGGGTTACGTCCACGAGGCCGTCAACGACTCCCTCGAACCCGCCGTCAGCCTGCACATCTACTTCCCCGGCCTGACCGAGATGCCGATGCACTCGGCACAGTGCGCTCCGGCCGTCGGCACCTCCGTACCCGCCTGACAGCTCCACCAGGTCACCCCGGCGAGCAGCTGACCCGCCGCCCGCCACCACCCCGACATCGATCAGGCTCCGCCTGACAGTCCCACCCGCCGCCCGCCACCACCCCGACATCGATCAGGCTCCGCCTGACAGACTGTTGTGCATGCGCATTGTGGTTCTGGCCGGCGGTATCGGTGGTGCTCGTTTCCTGCGTGGCCTCAAACAGGCCGCTCCCGACGCGGACATCACGGTGATCGGCAACACCGGTGACGACATCCATCTGTTCGGGCTGAAGGTCTGCCCCGACCTGGACACCGTGATGTACACCCTCGGTGGTGGCATCGACGAGGAGCAGGGCTGGGGACGCAAGGACGAGAGCTTCCGGGTCAAGGAGGAGCTCGCGCAGTACGGCGTGGGGCCGGAGTGGTTCGGCCTCGGCGACCGTGACTTCGCCACCCACATCGTCCGGACGCAGATGCTCGGCGCCGGCTACCCGCTGAGCGCGGTCACGGAAGCGCTCTGCGCGCGGTGGAAACCCGGGGTCCGGCTGATCCCGATGTCCGACGACCGCGTCGAGACGCACGTGGCCGTCGACGTCGACGGCGAGAGCAAGGCCGTCCACTTCCAGGAGTACTGGGTGAAGATGCGTGCCTCGGTGGCGGCGCAGGCCGTCGTGCCGGTCGGCGCGGAACAGGCCAAGCCCGCCCCCGGAGTCCTGGAAGCCATCGCCGAGGCCGATGTCGTCGTCTTCCCGCCGTCGAACCCCGTGGTGTCGGTGGGCACCATCCTCGCCGTGCCCGGCATCCGGGAGGCGATCGCCGACGCGGGCGTCCCCGTGGTCGGGCTCTCCCCCATCGTCGGCGACGCGCCCGTGCGGGGCATGGCCGACAAGGTCCTGGCCGCGGTGGGCGTGGAGTCGACCGCCTCGGCCGTCGCCCGTCACTACGGTTCGGGTCTGCTCGACGGCTGGCTCGTCGACACCGTGGACGCCGGAGCGGTCGACGAGGTGGAGGCGGCGGGGATCCGCTGCCGCGCCGTTCCGCTGATGATGACGGACGTGGACGCCACCGCCGAGATGGCCCGGCAGGCCCTGGCGCTGGCAGAGGAGGTACGGGCATGAGCGGGGAGGCACCCTCGTACCGGGTGTGGGCCCTGCCAGGGATGCCCGAGGTCCGGGCGGGCGACGACCTCGCGAAGCTGATCGCCGCCACGGATCCCGGCCTCGTGGACGGCGATGTCCTGCTGGTCACCTCGAAGATCGTCTCCAAGGCGGAGGGCAGGATCGTCGAGGCCGCCGACCGGGAGGCCGCGATCGACGCGGAGACGGTCCGGGTGGTCGCCCGGCGCGGGACGCTCAGGATCGTGGAGAACCGGCAGGGGCTCGTCATGGCCGCGGCCGGCGTGGACGCGTCCAACACCCCCGCCGGGACCGTGCTGCTGCTGCCCGAGGACCCGGACGCCTCGGCCCGGACCATCAGGGACGGTCTGCGGGACGCGCTCGGCGTGGAGGTCGGGGTCGTCGTCACGGACACCTTCGGCCGCCCCTGGCGCAACGGTCTGACCGACGTGGCGATCGGCGCCTCGGGGGTCAGGGTGCTGGACGACCTCAGGGGCGGCACCGACGGGTACGGCAATCCGCTGAGCGCCACGGTCGTGGCCACGGCCGACGAGCTGGCATCGGCCGGTGACCTGGTGAAGGGCAAGGCGGCGGGACTGCCGGTCGCGGTGGTGCGCGGCCTCCCCCACGTGGTGGCCGCGGGCCCCGCCTCGTCCGGCGACGCCTACGACGACCAGGGCGCCCGGGCGATGGTGCGGGGCGCGGCCGACGACATGTTCCGGCTCGGGACGTCCGAGGCGGTGCGGGAGGCGCTCGGTCTCCGGCGCACCGTGCGGGAGTTCACCGACGAGCCGGTCGATCCGGGTGCCGTGCGGCGGGCCGTGGCCGCGGCCGTGACCGCCCCGGCCCCGCACCACACGACACCCTGGCGGTTCGTCCTGCTGGAGTCGGCGCAGGCGCGGACCCGGCTGCTCGACGCCATGCGTGACGCGTGGATCGCGGATCTGCGCCGGGACGGGCGCAGCGAGGAGTCGATCGCCAAGCGGGTGCGGCGGGGCGACGTCCTGCGCAATGCGCCGTACCTGGCCGTGCCGTGCCTGGTGACGGACGGCTCGCACTCCTACGGGGACGAGCGCAGGGACACGGCGGAGCGCGAGATGTTCGTGGTCGCGGCCGGTGCGGGTGTGCAGAACTTCCTGGTGGCGCTCGCGGGCGAGCGGCTCGGCTCGGCGTGGGTGTCCTCGACGATGTTCTGCCGGTCCGTGGTGCGCGAGGTGCTCGGCCTGCCGGACTCCTGGGATCCGCTGGGCGCGGTGGCCGTGGGGCACCCGAAGGGGACTCCGCCGGCCCGGGCCCCGCGTGACGCGGAGGCGTTCATCGCGGTGCGGTGAGGCGGAGGGTCACAGCCGGGCGATGTCGCCCGGCGTCATACGGGGGGCCCGGCGCGCCGGGGTGTGGCCCGAGAGCAGGATGAGGCGGGCCGCCCGGTGGCGCTGGCCCTCGTACGGTTCGAGCAGCGTGAGCATCTCCTCGTCGCCTGCGTCGCGGTTGCCCGCGAGCGCGTGGCCGACGATGCCCGGCAGGTGGTAGTCGCCGACCGAGACCGCGTCGGCCGCGCCGTTGGAGCGCTGGAGGGTCTCCGCCGCGGTCCAGGGGCCGATGCCCGGGACGAGCTGGAGCCTGGCCGTCGCCTCGGGCAGCTCCATCGAGGCCGCCTCCTCCATGCGCCGGGCCACCCGGACCGCGCGCAGGACCGTGGCGGAGCGCTTGGAATCGACGCCCGCGCGGTGCCACTCCCAGGAGGGGATCAGTGACCAGGTCCTCGCGTCCGGCATGACGTGGAGGCCGTAGGCCGCGAAGGCCGCGTCGGCGGGGCCTGGGGCCGGGGTGCCGTGGGTGCGGACGAGCAGCCGCCAGGCGCGGTAGGCCTCGTCGGTGGTGACCTTCTGTTCCAGGATCGACGGGATCAGGGACTCCATGACCAGCCCGGTGCGCAGCAGGCGCAGACCGGGCCGCCGGCGCTGGGTCTCGGCGATCAGCCGGTGGCGCGGGCGGAAGGCCTCCGGCTCGTCGCCGGCGCCGAGGAGCGCGGGCAGGCCGTCCAGCAGCCACTGCGCGCCGGGGCCCCACGCCGTCGCCGAGACCCGGCCGTCGAGGGCCGCGGAGACGCGCAGGGTGCCGGGGCCCGCAGGGGTGCGGGTCGCCCGCCAGAAGGTCCCGTCGCGCAGGGCCCGGAAGCAGGGGTCGGCCGGGCCGCGCCGCAGCGGGCTCAGGACCAGCCGGAGGTCGAGCGGCCCGGGAGGCGTCCAGGTCCGGGTCGACGGCGGAGCGGACGCGTCCGCGACCGCGACCGCCGTCTGCTGTCGCGGCACGGCGGTGGTGCGGGGTACGAAGCGTCCTGCCACGGGTGGGGTCCTAGCTCGTCGGGGGTACCTGTCGAGGGTAAGGCCGACGAGGACCGTTCACTGGTCGGACGAGAAGCGGACCGAGGCGTCGGGCAGGCTCGCGCCGCACCAGATCCGGATTCCGTCGCGCAGTTCGTTGTCGGCTCCGACGTGGGCGCCGTCACCGATCACCGCGCCGGTGAGGACCGTACGGCTGCCGATCCGGGCGCCCGCCCCGACCAGCGAGTCGGTGATCACCGCGCCCGGCTCGACGACGGCGCCGGCCAGCACGGTGGATCCCGTGATCCTCGCGCCCTCGCCGATCAGGGCGCCCTCGCCGACGACCGTGCCGCCGGTGAGCTTGGCGTCGGCGGCCACGGAGGCGGTGGGCAGGACGAGCCGGTCACCGCAGCGGCCGGGGACCGCCGGGGAGGGCGCGCGGCCCAGGACCAGGTCGGCGGAGCCGCGTACGAACGCCTGGGGGGTGCCGAGGTCCAGCCAGTACGTCGAGTCGACCATGCCCTGCAGGTGGGCCCCGGACGCCAGGAGCCCGGGGAAGGTCTCGCGCTCGACGGAGACCGGCCGGCCCGCGGGGATCGTGTCGATGACCGACCTGCGGAAGACGTACGCCCCCGCGTTGATCTGGTCGGTGACTATCTCCTCGGGGGTCTGCGGCTTCTCCAGGAAGGCCGTCACCCTGCCCGTGGCGTCCGTGGGCACGAGACCGAAGGCCCGCGGGTCCTCCACCCTCGTGAGGTGCAGGGAGACATCCGCCCCGGACGTGGCGTGCGCCGCGACCAGGGCCCGGATGTCGAGACCGGTGAGGATGTCCCCGTTGAACACGATGACCGGTTCGTCCGGTCCGGAGGCCAGGCGCGACGCCACGTTACGGATGGCCCCGCCGGTGCCGAGCGGCTCGCGCTCCGTGACGTACTCGATGGAGAGGCCGAGCGAGGAACCGTCACCGAAGTACGGCTCGAACACCTCCGCCAGGTAGGACGTCGCGAGCACGATGTGCTCCACCCCGGCCGCCCTGGCACGCGCCAGCTGGTGCGTGAGGAACGGCACCCCCGCGGCCGGGACCATCGGCTTCGGGGTGTGCACCGTGAGCGGACGCAGCCGGGTGCCCTTGCCACCGACCAGGAGGATCGCTTCTCTTGCCTCTGTCACAGCACCGTCTCTGCTTCCTGCTGGGGCCGGGCCTCGTATCGGCTGGCCAGTGTATGCAGACCGTTCGGGACCTCCCGGTCAGCGGCCCTGCAGCTTGGCCGAACTCGTCCGGGCCGTGCCGAGCTTCTTGTAGAGACGGATTCCAGGGCATTCGGTTGCGAATCCGTCGCGGTGCCCGGAGATGACGTTGAGTTTGGCCTTCGCGCCCTTCTTGTACTTGCCGCTGCCCCCGGAGACGAGGGTGACCTTGCCCTTGGGGTTGCGCCCGAACAGCCCGAGCTTCCAGGCCGTCAGCTTGGCGATGGCGGTGACCGCGGCGGCGGGCGGGTTCTTCGAGCTGTACGTCCCGAGAACCGCGATGCCCATGCTGTTGGTGTTGAAACCGAGCGTGTGGGCCCCGAGAACCGCCTTCGACACGCCTCCGGCGCGCCCTTCGTAGATGTTTCCGCACTTGTCGACGGCGAAGTTGTAGCCGAAGTCGCGCCAGCCGCTGCTCTTGACGTGGTAGCGGTAGATACTGCGCAGGACCGAGGGTGCCTGGGCGCAGGTGTAGTTGTTGCCGGTGGCGCTGTGGTGGACGAACGCGGCCTTGACGGTCGAGGTGTACGCGAACGCGCGCTCGCGCAGACTCTCGTCGGCGCCCCAGCCCTTGCGCGTGACGATGCGCGGGCGCGGTCCCACGAACGGCTTGGCGCCCGCCGCGACGACCGCCTGTTCCTCCGACTCGGCCTTGCTCAGGGCGGAGATCTCGGTGGCGCCCAGCGGCGCGAGGTCGGCGTTGACCGCGGAGCTCTCGGCAGCGGCCACGGTGAGGCCCGCGATGTCGGGCAGCGCGCCCGGCTGGGCGGCCGTGGTGGCTCCCGCCGACGGGGCGACAGCGGTGACGGCGGTAGGACTGCCGGTGGCCGGGGCGCCTTCGGTGCCCGGCTGCTCCGGGTCCTCGCCCGGGTCGACGAGCTCCACCCGCAGTCCGGCGGGGAGCGCCCGGGCACCGGTGGTGTGCCGGGTTCCGGCGCTCTCGGACCGTACGCGTACGTCGACGCCGTCGGAGTCGCCGACCCAGAGCGGGGCGGTGGAGCCGCGCACCTTGCCCGATTCGCGCTCCGCGCTGCCGGAGTCGGCGGCGTGGTCGGTGTTGTGGGTCTCCAGGGACTGCCAGCCGGACCAGCGGCCGGTACCGGTCGCGCGGGTGCGGACCTGGACGGTGCCGTGGAGTTCGGCGTCGGCATCGTCCCAGACCACGCCGACGAGGGAGAAGCGGTGCGCGTCACGGCGGAGCAGCCCTTGTGGGGCCGCGGGGTCCGAGGACTCGGCGGGTTCGCCGGTGGCCCTCGGCGCGGTGCCGGTGAGGGCCCGCAGGGGCAGGGACTGGGTCGAGCCGGCGGGCTCGACGGGGGACACCGCGGACGCCTGGGCGACCGGGGCCGTGGGGACAGTGGCGGGGGCGGGCGCGGCGAGCGGAAGGGTGAGTGCCGTCGCGCAGGTGACGCCGATGGAAGTCGCAAGAAGTGCTCGCATGACGGAAATCCTTGACGCAGTCCGGCACAGCGGCGACTGGAGTACCCGCGGGTCAAGTTGACACACCGTCTGCCGAACCGGTGTATCGAGCACCCGTCATGTCCTGTCGGGCGCGCGCCCCCCGCGTACCCTTGCGCGGATGAACGCCAGTGATCGCACCCCCGCCGACCTGCTGCGATCCGCGCTCGCCGCGGACCCGGCCCGTCCCCTCGTCACCTTCTACGACGACGCAACCGGAGAGCGCGTCGAACTGTCGGTGGCCACCTTCGCCAATTGGGTGGCGAAGACCGCCAACCTTCTCCAGGGTGACCTGGCCGCCGAGCCGGGCGACCGGCTCGCCCTGCTGCTCCCGGCCCATTGGCAGTCGGCCGTCTGGCTGCTCGCCTGCTCGTCGGTGGGTGTCGTCGCGGACGTGCAGGGCGATCCGGCAGCGGCCGATCTGGTGGTCAGCGGACCCGACGGCCTCGACCGCGCCCACGCGTGCCGCGGTGAACGTGTGGCGCTGGCGCTGCGTCCGCTGGGAGGCCGCTTCCCGCAGCCGCCCGAGGGCTTCGCGGACTACGCGGTGGAGGTGCCGGGTCAGGGCGACCGCTTCGCTCCGTACGCCCCGGTGGACCCGGCGGCGCCCGCGCTGGCCGTGGGGGGTGCGGGCCTGACGGCGGACCAGGTCGTGGCCCGGGCCCGCGAGGACGCGGCGGCGCTGGGGCTCGGCCCGGGGTCCAGGCTGCTGGCCGGGCTCGCCTGGGACACGTGGGAAGGGCTGTCCGCGGGACTCTTCGCGCCGCTCGCCGCGGGCGGCTCCGTGGTCCTGTGCCGCCATCTGGACCAGTTGGACGCACAGGCGCTGGCCAAGCGCGTCGAGAGCGAGCGCATCACCGGCACCGCGGTATGACAAGCGCCCTGAGGGCCACTCGTCCGGCCCATGGCGGGCCGAGCCCCCGGGACTGAGCACCGACGGCGGTACATGATCGGGCGGTACGGGGGCACCGACGAGAACGCCACCCGAATGCACAACCAAGCGTGAGGTTCAGCCGTCTACTTCTGCGACCGGCGGCCCATCGCGCCGCCGAACGTGAGGATGGACGCAGACGTGAGCGACAGCCCCGGCACCCCGGCCGACCCGGACCGCCCGGACAACGCGGACAGCTCGGCCGGGGACGGGCGGACGGAAGGGGCCCGGGAGGCCGCGGGCGCCCCTCCGCAGGACGACGCGTCCCCCACCGCCGCCCGAGCCGCCGGAAAGGCCGGAAAGGCCGGAAAGGCCGGAGACGGTACCTGGGGCGCGCGGCCCGAGCGGAACCCGGGGGAGCACAGACGTCGCTGGCTCCGCTGGACCGCCCTCGCCGCGTCCTTCCTCGTGCTGATCGCCGCCGGTGCCGGCTGGTGGCTGTACAAGAAGCTCGACGGGAACATCACGACCGACACGAGCGCCGCCGCCGAGCTCAAGGCCTACGAGAAGGACCGCCCGCTGCCGATCGCGCGGGACGCGCAGAACATCCTGCTCATCGGCTCCGACACCCGGTCCGGGGACAACAGCGCCTACGGACGGGACGACGGCGGCAGCCAGCGTTCGGACACCACGATCCTGCTGCACCTCGCGGCGGACCGCAGGAGCGCCACGGCGGTCTCGATCCCGCGCGACCTGATGACCGCGATCCCCGCCTGCCACACGCCGGAGGGCAAGGCCACCAAGGAGCAGTTCGCCCAGTTCAACTGGGCCTTCGAACTCGGCGGCACGGCCTGCACGATCCGCACGGTGGAGAAGATGACGGGCATCCGCGTCGACCACCACATGGTCATCGACTTCAGCGGCTTCAAGGACATGGTGGACGCCGTGGACGGCGTCGAGGTCTGCCTCAAGAAGCCTGTCGACGACGCCGACGCGCACCTCGAGCTCCCGGCGGGCCGTCAGACGCTGGACGGCGAGGAGGCCCTCGGGTACGTACGGGCCCGCAAGTCGATCGGCAACGGCAGTGACACCGAGCGCATGGACCGCCAGCAGAAGTTCCTGGGGGCCCTCGTCAACAAGATGCAGAGCAACGGCGTCCTGCTGAACCCGACGCGGCTCTACCCGGTGCTGGACGCGGCGACGAAGTCGCTCACCACGGACCCGGGCCTCGACTCGCTGAGGGATCTGTACGACCTGGTGCGCGGGATGCGGAACGTACCGACGGACAAGGTGCAGTTCCTGACCGTGCCCCGGCAGTCCTACCGGGCCGACGCGAACCGGGACGAGCTCGTGCAGCCGGCCGCGGACCAGCTGTTCACGGCGCTGCGCAAGGACGAACCGGTGGCGGTGGTTCCCGCCGACGAAATGAATTCCGGGGATTCACAGACGGATCACAGCTCGGAGAAGGACTCGTCCGGTCAAAAGCCCGGGGATAGCGACGCGAGCCCCACGCCTGCTCCCACCTATTCGGGGTCGAATGCGTCCGAGGATCCGTGCGCCCCGTAAAACAATTACCAAGCAGGGGTGGCAATCGGCGCGGAATAGGTGGAATGCCCGGTTGTAAGGAGCGTGGAATGTGTCACGCGCGCCCCCCGTGGGCGAATCGGCCGGATAGTGTGACGCGATCCGGTACAGGCGGCGACCAGACCGCACACGGCCGGAGAGTGGAATCGAGCGCCGTGCCGGGGGAAACGCCTCGCGTGGCACCGACGGAGGATCCGGCAACCGTGGACGCGCACCTTCGTGGGCGGGCGGACGAAACAGACGCCGCCGACCAGTGGGTGTTCCAGCCGCTGACCGGCACTCACGAATTGCGACCGGACAACTCCGGAACAGAGTCGCCGGGCCCTTTCGTCGCACCGGCCTCCCGCATCGGCCCAGGTCACGAATCCCGGCACGCGCGCGGCCGGCGGCCACGCCCTCGCGGAGATCAGGGGCCCGCTCCCCGTCGCGCTGCGGCGGGGAGCGGACGGCACCGAGACACCCCGGGCGCCGGCGCCGGCCCCGGGGACAGACCTCCAGGGCGCAGGGGCGCCCGTCACAGGCGCGGGGAAGGCGCCGGCAGACATCCGGAAGGCAGACGCCGACAAGGCGGTACGCGCGAAGTGACGACCGTCGCCGCGCCACAACAGAATTCTGAGCAGTAGGGGGGCCCTGGTGGGACGGAGCAGCACACGCGGGGAGGGGACTCGGCCGCGCGGCCGGCACGACGGAGACGGCGTGGGCGACGCGGGCGGCCGGGTGGGGCGTGGCGGGCACGGCCGGCGGGAGCGGTCCGTGCCCGAGGAGAGCGGACACGGCCGGGGACGGCCGAACCGCAGTACGCGGCGTGCCGCGAAAGGCGGTAAGCGGCGGGTACTGCGCTGGGTGGCCGTCGTCCTCGCCCTGCTGATACTCGGCACCGGCGGCGCCGGTTACGTGTACTACAAGCACCTCAACGGCAACATCAAGAAGGAGGATCTGACCCTCGGCGACAAGGACATGGCCGATCACAAGGCCAACGCCGCCGGTCAGACCCCGCTGAACATCCTGCTCATCGGCTCCGACGCCCGCGACTCCAAGGCCAACCAGAAGCTGGGCGGCGCCAAGGAGACCTTCGGTGGCACGCCGCTCGCCGACGTGCAGATGCTGCTCCACCTCTCCGCGGACCGCAGCAACATCTCCGTGGTCAGCATGCCGCGCGACACCATGCTGAAGATGCCCAAGTGCACCGACCCCGACTCCGGCAAGGTGTACGAGGCCAGCACGCTCGACGTCCAGACCAACGAGAGCCTGGGCCGCGGCGGTCCGGGGTGCACGGTGGCCACCTGGTACGAGCTCACCGGCATCACCATCGACCACTTCATGATGATCGACTTCGCGGGCGTGGTCTCCATGGCCGACGCGGTCGGCGGCGTCCCGGTCTGTGTCGACGCCAACGTCTACTCGCACACCAGCGACGGCAAGGGTTCGGGGCTGAAGCTGGAGGAGGGCACCACCTCCGTCAAGGGCAAGCAGGCCCTCCAGTGGCTGCGCACGCGCTACGGCTTCGAGGACAACACGGACCTCGGCCGGACCAAGGCCCAGCACCAGTACCTCAACTCGATGGTCCGCGAGCTGCGCAAGGGCACCAAGCTCACCGACCCCGGGAAGCTGATGAACCTCGCCGAGGCCGCGACCAGCGCGCTGACGGTCGACAAGGGTCTCGACACCGTCAAGAAGCTGTACGACCTGGCCGAGGAGCTCAAGAAGGCCCCGACCGACCGCATCACCATGACGACCATGCCGAACGTCTACGGCACGGGCAACTACGCGGGCCGGGTCTACCCGAAGCCCGAGGAGGCCGAGCAGGTGTTCCGGATGATCCGTGAGGACATCCCGCTGGACGGCAAGGCCTCCAAGCGCAAGACGCCCGTCACCAAGGACACCGCGGCGCCTGCCGCCGAGATCGCCGTCACCGTGCGCAACGCGACCGGCACCGATGCCCTCGGCCCGGCCCAGGGCCGTGCCAACACGGTCAAGGACCTGCTCACCGAGGCCGGCTTCACCCGGGCCGCCGTCGACTCGCAGAACGTCGAGGGCACTGCCAAGACCGGCATCCTCTACCCCAGCGCGGACATGGAGGGCGATGCGCAGGCGGTCGCCAAGGCGCTCGGCATCCCGGTCTCCCAGGTGAAGAAGTCGACGGACGCCTCGGGCATCGTGCTGGCCGTAGGAGCGGACTGGCGCGAGGACGGGGCGTACCCGGCCAAGGACACCGAGGAGAAGACACCGACCTCCGCGAACCCGCTCAACGGTGCGAACGAGAAGGCGTGCATGCACGTCAACCCGTCCTTCACCTGGTGACCCACGTGTGAGAAGGGCCCCGCCGTCGCCGGCGGGGCCCTTCTTCCGTGGGGGGGACCGTCAGGCCGTCTGCTCCTGGACGGCCGGGCGGCGGCTGGCGATGACCTTCTTCGCGAGCGAGCGGGGGCTGGTCAGGAAGCCGTAGCCCCAGGACATGTGCATGGTGGCCAGGGCCACCGGGATCTGGACCCTGGCCTTCAGCGGCAGGCCCTTCCCGGCGGGCAGCGACCCGGCGACGATGGCCGCGACGTAACCGGCCGGCACGACGAAGGCCCACGGGGTGACGGCGGCGCCGACGACGATGCCCGCGGCTATGGCGCAGACGGCGGTCGGCGGGGCCAGGTAGCGCAGGTTGATCGAGCCGGAGTGGTAGCGGGCCACGACGTGGCGCCAGCGGCCGTAGTCCTTGTACTGCTTGGCGAGCGCGCGCACGCTGGGCCGCGGGCGGTACTGGACCTTCAGCTCGGGCGAGAACCAGATCAGGCCGCCCGCCTCGCGGATGCGGAAGTTCAGCTCCCAGTCCTGGGCGCGGATGAACTCCACGTTGTAACCGTCCGCCCGCTCCAGCGCCTCGCGGCGGAAGACCCCGAGATACACGGTCTCGGCCGGGCCCGCCTTCCCGCCGGTGTGGAAGGCCGCGTTGCCGACACCGATCTTCGACGTCATCGCGGCGGCGACGGCGTCCTCCCAGGCGTTCTCGCCCTCGGCGTGCATGATGCCGCCCACGTTCTGCGCGCCGGTCTCCTCCAGGAGCCGCACCGCCGTCGCGATGTAGTTCGGCGAAAGCATGCCGTGGCCGTCCACGCGTACCACGATCGGGTGACGTGAGGCCTTGATCGCGGCGTTGAGCGCGGCGGGGGTGCGGCCGGTCGGATTGGGGACGGTGTGGACCCGGGAGTCCTCCCGGACCAGCTCGGCGGCGATCTCGTCCGTACGGTCGTCCGACGGGCCGAGGGCGATCACGACCTCCATCTCGCCGGCGTACTCCTGCTCCAGGATGTGCCGGACCGAGTTCCTGAGATGGCGTTCCTCGTTGAGCACCGGCATGATCACGGAGACGGCGGGGTACTGCGCGGCAGACATGTGGTCCTCGGGGGTCCTCGGGGATGCCGGGGGTCCGGGGGTTTTCGCACCCCAGGAGGCGGCGTGATTCGGCCGCCACGTTACCGCGAACGAGGGACAGCGGCGCGCCCCGCCGGGTCTCCTCCCGGTCCGCAGATCGTATGGGCCTACCGTGCGAAAGTCCCACTCGCACCGCGGAGGTGTCCCCCGTGCCCACGCCGCCCCGATCGCCCCGTCCACCGCACCCCCGCATCGCTCCCCCGCAGCGCAGGACTTCCCGGCAGCCCGGAGGCCGCACCGCGCGGCGCAACCGGTCCGGCGGACGGAAGGCGCCGCCCCGGTGGGGCATGCGGGTCGCCACCGGGCTGTCCGTGCTGGTGCTCGGCGCGGGCGGGATCGGCCATGCCGTCGTGAGCGGTCTGGAGACCGGCATCGACCGGGTCGATCCGTTCAAGGACATGAAGAACCGGCCCCAGGGTGGCCACGGGATGAATCTCCTGCTCGTCGGCACCGACGGCCGCGACAGGATCACCAAGGCGGAGAAGAAGAAGTACAAGCTGGGCGGCGCCCCCTGCCACTGCACCGACACCCTGATGCTCGTCCACCTCTCGGCCGACAAGCAGCGGGCCAGCGTCATCAGCCTGCCGCGCGACAGCTACGCCGAGCTTCCGGGACACACGGACGCCACCACCGGCAAGGAGCACTCCCCCCACCCGGTGAAGCTGAACGCCGCCTACGCCGAGGGCGGGCCCCAGCTCACGGTGCGGACCGTGGAGCAGATGACGAGCATCAAGATCGACCACTATCTGGAGGTCGACTTCACCAGCTTCATGAAGACCGTCGACACCCTCGGCGGGGTCGAGATCTGCACCGCGAAGCCGCTCAAGGACGCGTACACCGGCCTGAACCTGGCCCCCGGAACCCACAAGCTGGACGGCGGGCAGTCCCTTCAGTACGTGCGCTCCCGGCATCTCGACGGAGCCGCCGACCTGGGCCGGATGCAGCGCCAGCAGAGGTTCATGGCCGCGCTGATCAAGCAGACGACCAGCAGCGGCGTGCTGATGAACCCGGTGAAGTTCCAGCAGGTCACGGCGACGATGCTGGAATCCGTACGCGCCGACAAGGGCTTCGGTACGGAGCAGATGCTGGAGCTCGGCAAGGCCATGCGCGGTTTCACCCCGGCCTCCTCCGAATTCGCCTCCGTGCCGCTGGAGGAGAAGGGCTACCAGGTCGAGGGCATCGGCGCCACGGTGAAGTGGGACGCGAAGAAGTCGAAGAAGCTGTTCCAGGCCCTGCGCGAGGACCGGCCGCTCGCCCCGCACCTGCCGAAGGAGCCCAAGGCGAAGCTCGTCGACGTGGCCCCGCAGCAGATCCGGGTCCAGGTCTACAACGGGACCCCCAAGGACGGCCTCGGCCAGGACGTGGACGCGGCCCTGCGCGCCACCGGTTTCGACACCACGCGCGCTCCGCTGAACGGCGGGCCGAGCGATCTGACGCGGACGGTGGTCAGATACGACCCGCGCTGGGACAGGTCGGCGAAGTCCCTGGCCACGGCGCTGCCCGGCTGTGAACTCCTGGCGGTGAAGGGGCAGGGCGGCACGATGAAGGTCATCGCGGGCTCCGACTTCACGAAGGTGCAGCGGGTCAAGGCCGAGAACGCGCAGCGCGGCGAGTTCGGCACGGTCACCGGGGACCAGGTGGTCTGCCCGTGACCGCCGCGAGCCGGGCGGCTCCCCGGCCCGCGGCGGCACCGGACCGGCCGGCGACCGCTCGCCGGCCGGTCCGGGGCGGGTACGGAGTTCAGCTCTCCCGGCGGCGGGCGAGGACGGTCGCCGCCAGGGCGAGCAGCGCGGCCGCCGACGCGACCAGCCAGAGCGCCTCGTAGCCGCTCTCCCCGGGCTCTCCGGTGGAGGACACCGCGAACGCCCCGAGCAGGGAGGCGAAGACCCCGCCCGCCACGGCCCCGCCCATCGTCTTGACGTTGTTGTAGAGAGCGGCGGAGACTCCGGACCTCGACGGGTCCGAGGCCTCGACGATCACCGTCGGCATGGCGCCCAGGGCGAGCCCCAGCCCCAGGCCGGTGAAGGCGGAACCGGCCGCCATCTGCCAGATCTCGTCGTGCAGGAGGACGAACTGCAGGAAGGTCAGGGCCACCAGGCCGAACGCCACCATCAGCGTGGGCCGGTAACCGATGCGCCTGGCGACGGCCGCCGTGCCCAGCGAGCCGACGACACTGCCGACGGCCCCCGGCAGCAGCACGAGCGAGATGGACAGGGCGCTCAGCCCGAAGCCGTATCCGGTGACCTCCGGGTCGGCCGCGTAGAACGTGGAGTTCGGGGCCTGGCTCCCGAAGTAGAAGACGCCGAACAGGAACGCCGCGCAGTAGAACGGGGCCGTGGTCCGCGCGGCCAGCGCCCGTACGTCCACCAAGGGCTCGGAGCCGCGCAGCTCCACCAGCACCCACGCCGCCAGCAGCACCAGCCCGAGCACGACGGGCACCAGCACCCGCGCCGAGCCCCAGGAACCGCCCTCCGCCCCGGAGATCCCCCCGAGCAGGGCGACCATGGCGGCGCCGAGCAGCACCACCCCGGCCCAGTCCACCCGGCCTCCGGCCCTGTTCCGCGACTCCGGCACCGCGACGAACGAGACGGGCACGCAGATCACCGCGAGTGCGGCGGGGACCAGCAGGGTGAGCCGCAGGCTGCCGAAGGCCGAGTCGACCACCCCCATCACCACCCCGCCGGCCATCGCTCCCAGCGTCAGCGCGCCCACCAGCCGTGCGATGGCCCGCCGCGCGTCGGCCACGGGCAGCCGGTCCCGCACGAGGGCGATCTCCAGGGGCAGCAGGGCTGCGATCGGCCCCTGGAGGACACGGCCGGCGAGCAGCGTCGCGTAATCGGGTGCGAGGGCGACGACCAGGGTGCCCACCGCGATCATCGCCAGGGCGATACGCAGCATGCGCCGGTGGCCGTACAGGTCACCGAGGCGGCCGAAGAGCGGCACGCAGACGGCGGCGGCCAGCAGTTGCACGGAGACGACCCAGTTCAGGGCGGCCGAACCGATGCCGAGGTGGCCGGCGAGATCGGGAAGCAGCGGGGCGAGTCCGACCTGGAGGAACCCGCTGGTCACCTCGAAGAGGATCAGCAGGCCGACGACGGCGGTGACGGAGGCGGGCAGCGGCTGCTCGGCGGGGTCCGCGGGCGGCGGGGTGGCGGTGGCGGTCACGGGTCACTCCTGCGGGGAGGGAGCGGGCGAGGCGCCGGACTCCGGGGTGAGCGGGGTGCCGAGCCGGCGCAGGGCCAGGCCGGCGAGGAGCGCGGCGGCGTGCGGCAGGGCGCCGTCGTCGTAGACGGCCTGCGGGGAGTGGTTCATGGGGGCCGCAGCCGGGTCGATGCCGGGCGGGCAGGCGCCGAGGCCGATGAACGCTCCGGGGACGTTCCGCAGGACGAAGGAGAAGTCCTCGGCCCCCGCCATCGGCTTCGGTGCCTCGAAGACGTGCCCGTCTCCCAGGACCTGGCGCGCGGTCTCCAGGGCGAAGGCCGCCTCGTCCGCGTCGTTGACGGTGGGCGGGTACTGCTCGACGTAGTCGATCTCGGCGGTCACTCCGTGGGCGGCGGCCACGCCGTGCACGGTGCGCTCGAAGGCGGTGCGCACCGCCGCGTGGGAGGCGTCGGAGAAGCTCCGCACGGTGGCGGCGAAGCGGGCGGTCTCCGGGATGACGTTGGCCGCGGTGCCCGCCTCGATCATCCCGACGGTGACGACGGCCGGGTCGAAGACGTCGATCTCGCGTGTGACGGCGGTCTGGAGCGCGGTGACCATGGCGCACACCGCGGGCACCGGATCGGCGGCGGTGTGCGGGGAGGAGCCGTGGCCGCCGCGCCCGCGCACGGTGACCGTAACGGCGTCCGACGCGGCGAGCATCGGGCCCGGACGGGTCGCGGCGAATCCGGTGGGCGCGCCGATGGAGATCACGTGCAGGGCGTACGCGGCGACGACCCGCTCCCCCGCGGCGTCGAGGACACCCTCGTCGATCATGATCTGGGCGCCGCCCTGCCCTTCCTCGCCGGGCTGGAACATGAACACGACGTCTCCGGCCAGTTCCGCGCGCCGGGCGGCCAGCAGCCGGGCGGCGCCGACGAGCCCGGTGACGTGCAGGTCGTGCCCGCAGGCGTGCATCCGGCCGTCGAGTACGGAGGCGTACGGCACGCCCGTGTCCTCCTGGACCGGGAGCGCGTCCATGTCACCGCGCAGGAGCACGGCGGGTCCGGGCAGACCGCCCCGGAGTACGGCGGTCACGGAGCTCAGTGCCGTACCGAGCCGGATCTCCAGGCCGAGGCCCTCCAGCGCGGCGAGGATCTTGGCCTGGGTCAGCGGCAGGTCGAGGCCGATCTCCGGCTCACGGTGGAGGGCGTGGCGCAGTTCGGTCAGTTCGGGGGCGAGGTCACGGGCCTCGTCGAGCAAAGACATGGGCGTATCGTGCGGACCGAACCCCACCGACCATGATCGTCCGCAGGAAAGCGCTCCTGATGAGCTCATCGACGCATGAATCCGCCGGGCCCTTCGAGGGCCTGCTCGGCGCGGGGCAGCCGGCGCCTCTCGACGAGCTGGACTACCTCCTGATCACCGCCCTCCAGACCTCCCCCAGGGCGGAGTGGGCCCAGATCGGCAAGGCCCTCGGGGTGGACGCCTCCACGGCGGCGCGCCGCTGGAACCGGCTCACCGAGGCAGGCAACGCCTGGCTGAGCTGTTACACGGTGGCGGTCGGGGCGGTGGTGCCGATCATCGCGTTCATCGAGGTGGACTGTGCGGCGGGCGCGCTCCACGAGGTGGCGGCGGAGATCGCCGACGATCCGCACCTGATCACCATCGAGCACGTCACCGGCGCGCGTGACCTGCTGCTGACCGCGGCCTTCCCCGACCTGGCGATGCTCGCCCGCTACGTCGGATTCCGCCTCGGACGGCTGCCCGGGGTGTCGGCCACCCGCTCCCAGACCGCGACCGCCGTCCACACCGAGGGCAGCCGCTGGCGGCTGGACCGGCTGACCCCCGGCAGCCAGGACGTGCTGGCGAAGGACCGGGGGCACGCCGCGCCGCGGCGTGGGCTGCCCGCCCCGGACGCGCTGGACACCCGGCTCTACCTGCTGCTGAGCGAGGACTTCCGGCAGCCGGCCGCCCGCCTGGCGGAGCGCCTCGGCGTCAGCCCCACCACCGTGCGCCGCAGGCTGGACCGCATGCACCGGCAGGACGCGCTCATCTACCGCTGCGAGGTGGCCCGCTACCTCTCCGGCTGGCCGATCTCCGTCACCTTCTGGGGCGTCGCTCCGGCCGGTGAGACCTCCCGCATCGCCTCCCAGCTCATCCGGATGCGCGAGACACGGCTCTGCGCCTCCCTGACCGGCCCGCACAACCTCATGCTGACGGTGTGGCTGCGCTCCGCCGAGGACATCGGCGCGTTCGAGGCCAGACTCACGGACCGCTTTCCCGAGTTCGCCGTGATGGACCGGGCGGTCGCCCTGTGGCAGCTCAAGATCGCGGGTCACCTCCTGGACCCCCGGGGCCGCCACATCAGGGGCGTGCCCGTGACGTTCTGGGAGGAGCCGGGGGCGGAACGGGCCGAGGAGGCGCTGCTGGAACGGCTGCGCGTGGCCCGCTGACCGGGCGTGGGGCCGCCGCGCAGGACGCGCCGCCCGAGAGGCCCAGGGCCTTTCGCAGGCCGGGTCAGGGGGCGGAGTCCGGTGCCGTGCATCACAAGGCGGAGGAGGGAGCCATGGCGGAGCCATGGCGACCGACGACAACGCCGCGAGGGAGGGTGCCAGGGCACGCGAGCCCCGGCATGATCCGACGAGAGGCCCTAGTCGTCGATGCCTTCCGCGGCCCGCCGCTCGCGCAGCTCCTTGATCGCGCGGCGCCGGGCGAGGCGGTGCGTCCGGCGGATCTGCGCCTCCTGGTAGCGCCGCTTGTCGCGCTCCGTCTCCGGGACGACCTCCGGCACGCGGCGCGGCTTGCCCTCCTCGTCGACCGCCGCGAACACGAGGTAGGCGCTGCCGACCTGCTGGGCGGGGGTGGACTCGTTCCACCGCTCGGCCATGACCCGTACGCCGACCTCCATCGAGGAGCGGCCCGTCCAGTTCACCTGGGCCCGGACGTGAACAAGGTCACCGACGCGGACCGGCTCCAGGAAGACCATCTCGTCCATCGACGCCGTCACGGCCGGACCGCCGGAGTGCCGGCCGGCGACCGCTCCCGCCGCGTCGTCGACGAGTTTCATGATCACGCCGCCGTGCACGGTACCCAGGAGGTTGGTGTCGTGGCTGGTCATGATGTGGCTGAGGGTGGTCCGGGAGGCCGAGGTCGGCTTGCCCGGAACATCGCCCTGCGGCGGCTGGGGCTGATCTGTCATGCCGTCCACCTTATGCGGGGGCTTGCACCCGGTTGCTTTGCATCAGCTTCGCAACAGCCGTGACCCGATCTCCCGTACACCCTGTAAGAGCCACAGGCCGAGACGGCACACTGGTCCGCATGAGCGATTGGCCCGAAGGACGGAACGGCGGACCCGGCGAGCGCTACGGGCGGGGCAGCGCCAGCCCCCAGCCCGAGAGCGCCCGTGCCATGCCGCACGTCCGGCGCCCCACGCCGCCGCAGGCCCCGCCGCGCATCCCCCCGCAGCCGGGACAGGGATACGACGACGGAGCCGGCTACGACAGCGGTTACAACACGGGCCAGGTCTACGGCGGCGGACAGCGCGGCGGCGGTCACGGAAGTGGCGGTCACGGGGGTGGCCGCGGCGGCGACAGCGGATACGTCCAGCCCCGCCCGGCACCCAACTGGGGCCGGCGCCTCAAGGTGGGCGCCCTGACGCTGGTCGTCGTGGTGCTCGCCGTCTCCATCGGCACGTACTTCTGGGCCGACGGCAAGCTCAAGCGCGAGGTGGACCTCTCCAAGGTCATCGACCGCCCCTCCGAGGGCGACGGCACGAACTACCTCATCGTCGGCTCCGACAGCCGCGAGGGCATGACGGCCGAGGACAAGAAGAAGCTGCACACGGGCTCCGCCGAGGGCAAGCGCACCGACTCGATGATGATCCTGCACGACGGCTCCAACGGCCCGACGCTGATCTCCCTGCCCCGCGACTCGAACGTCGAGATCCCCACCTTCGTCGGTTCGGAGTCCGGCAAGACCTTCAAGGGCACGGGCCGCCAGGTGAAGCTGAACGCCGCATACGCGGAGGACGGCCCCGAGCTGCTGGTCCGCACGGTCGAGTTCAACACCGGGCTGCGCATCGACCACTACGTCGAGATCGGCTTCGGCGGCTTCGCCAAGATCGTGGACGCGATCGGCGGCGTCGAGCTGGACATCCCCAAGGCCTTCAAGGACAAGAAGTCCGGTGCCGACTTCCAGGCCGGCAAGCAGACGCTGAACGGCGAGCAGTCCCTCGCCTTCGTCCGCACCCGCTACGCCTTCGCGGGCAGCGACCTGGACCGCACGAAGAACCAGCAGAAGTTCCTGGCCGCCCTGGCCTCCCAGACGGCGACCCCGTCCACGATCCTCAACCCGTTCAAGCTCTACCCGACGATGGGTGCGGGCCTGGACACGCTGATCGTCGACAAGGACATGTCGCTCTGGTCGCTCGGCAACATGTTCTTCGCGATGAAGGGCGTCACGGGCGGCGAGGGTACGTCGATGAACATCCCGCTCTCCGGCCAGAGCGTGAACGGCAACCTGGTCTGGGACAAGGACAAGGTCAAGCAGCTCGTGGAGCAGCTGAAGAACGACGAGAAGGTCACCGTCAAGGGCAGCTGACGGCGGCACGGCGGCCGGAAGCGGCCGAGACGCGAGGTCGGGCCGGGGAGGATCTCCCCGGCCCGACCTTCTTGCCGTGGTGCGGGCCCAGGGCCCACGCCACCGCGTGGTGCAAGCGGTGGCGGGCCCAGGGTCCGTCAGCGCCGCAGACGGGCCCGGACGAGAACCGCGTCGTGGTCCGTGTAGGTCGCGGGCTCGACGGTCACCTCCGGTGCGGCGAGGTTGCCGTACACGTGCTGGATGCCGGGGGCCTGGGTGGCGGTTTCGTCGGTCAGCGTCCACATGCCCTCGGGGGCGCAGGAGGTGTGCCGGTTGACGTCACCGGCGAAGACCGTCCGCCGGCCGTAGGAGGAGAGGACGTCGGCGAGTTCGGCGCACTGGACCGAGTTCGCGCTGCCCGCCGCCTCGCCGTCGGTGGAGAGGTGGCTGGTGCAGACGTTCACCCGGCGCGCGGTGGTGACGCACAGCCAGCGGCGCTCCTCCACACCGCTGAACACCGAGTACGCGGCGTCCCGCGAGCCGCGCACGGCCTCCTTGGTCAGGACCGCGTTGCCGAACACCCCACGTCCGGTGGGTGTCTTGCAGTCCAGCGGGGCGCCCCGGTAGACGACCGCGGCGAAGCGGTAGTGGTAGCCGGTGCGTTCGGCGATCTCGGCGACGTCGCCGCTGCACGCCTCGTTGAGCGTGAGGGCGTCGACGCGGTGCGTGCGTACGCGGTCGACGACCTCGTCCAGGATCTTCGGGTACGCGGTGCGGGCGAAACAGCCCGCGTAACCGCTGGCACAGAGATTCATCTGGAGCAGCGAGTAGGCCGGCCCGGCCTTCCCGTGAGCAGGCGCGTGACCGGCGGGGGCGCGACCGGTGGATGAAGAAGCCCCCGCCGAGGCGGGGGCTTTCCCGTGTGACCGAGAGGGCGCTACGGCAGGTTGCGCGCCATGACGATGCGCTGAACCTGGTTCGTGCCCTCATAAATCTGCGTGATCTTGGCGTCGCGCATCATGCGCTCGACCGGGTAGTCACGGGTGTAGCCGTAGCCGCCGAGCAGCTGGACCGCGTCCGTGGTGACCTCCATCGCGACGTCGGAGGCGAAGCACTTGGCCGCGGCGCCGAAGAAGGTCAGGTCGCTGTCGAGGCGCTCGGACCTGGCCGCCGCCGCATAGGTGAGCTGGCGGGCCGCCTCCAGCTTCATGGCCATGTCGGCGAGCATGAACTGGACGCCCTGGAAGTCGCCGATCGGCTTGCCGAACTGCTTGCGCTCCTGGACGTAACCCTTGGCATAGTCCAGGGCGCCCTGGGCGATGCCGAGGGCCTGGGCCGCGATCGTGATGCGGGTGTGGTCCAGGGTCTTCATCGCCGTGGCGAAGCCGGTGCCCTCCTCGCCGATCATGCGGTCGGCGGGGATGCGGACGTTGTCGAAGTAGATCTCGCGCGTCGGGGAGCCCTTGATGCCGAGCTTCTTCTCCGGGGCGCCGAAGGAGACGCCCTCGTCGGACTTCTCCACGACGAACGCCGAGATGCCCTTCGAGCGCTTCTCCGGGTCGGTCACGGCCATGACCGTGTAGTACTCGGACACCCCCGCGTTGGTGATCCAGCGCTTGACCCCGTTGAGAACCCAGAAGTCACCGTCGCGGACGGCCTTGGTCTTCATGCCCGCCGCGTCGGAACCCGCGTCCGGCTCGGAGAGGGCGTACGAGAACATCGCGCCGCCCTTGGCCAGCGGGCCCAGGTACTTCTTCTTGAGGTCCTCGGAGCCGGAGAGGATCACCGGGAGCGAGCCCAGCTTGTTCACGGCCGGGATGAGGGAGGAGGAGGCGCAGACGCGGGCCACCTCCTCGATCACGATGACGGTGGCGAGCGCGTCGGCACCGGCGCCGCCGTACTCCTCCGGCACGTGGACCGCGTGCAGGTCGGAGGCGACCAGTGCGTCGAGCGCCTCCTGCGGGAAGCGCGCCTCCTCGTCCACCGCTGCGGCGTGCGGGGCGATCTTCGCCTCGGCGAGCGAACGGATCGTCTCGCGGAGCATGTCGTGCTCCTCGGCCGGACGGTACAGGTCGAAATCGGTCGAACCCGCCAAGACGTTCACTCCCCAAGGATGCTAACTACCGTTAAGTAACCTAATTTTAGTGGCCCGGGCTCACGAAGGCATACGGGCGGGACACGTGACCTTGCCGACAGCCCGGGGGCCACCGGGGCGAGGGCCGTGGAAAGGCGTGGTGACCGGCCTCACGGGCGGGTGCGGGACGGCCGGAAATCCGGCGTCGGGGGGCCCGGATATGCTCGGCTCCGCACGTCGTCCGCCTCGTTCAGGAGCACCTATGGCCCTCAAGATCACCGTGATCGGCACCGGCTACCTCGGCGCCACCCATGCAGCGGCCATGGCGGAGCTCGGCTTCGAGGTCCTCGGACTGGATGTCGTGCCCGAGAAGATCGAGATGCTCTCGGCGGGCAAGGTCCCGATGTACGAGCCGGGGCTGGAGGAGCTCCTGCGCAAGCATGTCGCGGGCATCGAGGGCTCCACCGGACGGCTGCGGTTCACCACCTCCTGGGAGGAGGTGGGCGACTTCGGCGACGTGCACTTCGTCTGCGTGAACACCCCGCAGAAGCACGGCGAGTACGCCTGCGACATGAGCTACGTGGACAGCGCCTTCGAGTCGCTGGCCCCGCAACTGACGCGCCCCGCCCTGGTGGTCGGCAAGTCCACCGTGCCGGTGGGCTCGGCCGCGCGGCTCGCGGACCGCCTCGCGGAGCTGGCCCCGGTGGGCGCGGACGCGGAGCTGGCCTGGAACCCGGAGTTCCTGCGCGAGGGTTTCGCCGTGAACGACACCCTGCACCCCGACCGGCTCGTGGTCGGCGTACGCAGCGAGCGCGCCGAGAAGCTGCTGCGCGAGGTGTACGCGGGCCCGATCGGCGAGGGGTCGCCGTTCGTGGTGACGGACTTCCCGACGGCGGAGCTGGTGAAGACGTCCGCCAACTCCTTCCTCGCCACGAAGATCTCGTTCATCAACGCGATGGCGGAGGTCTGCGAGGCCGCCGACGGTGACGTGGTGAAGCTGGCGGAGGCGCTGGGCCACGACGAGCGGATCGGCAAGAAGTTCCTGCGGGCCGGGGTCGGGTTCGGAGGCGGCTGCCTGCCGAAGGACATCCGGGCCTTCATGGCGCGGGCCGGCGAGCTGGGCGCGGACCAGGCGCTGACCTTCCTGCGCGAGGTCGACTCGATCAACATGCGGCGCCGCGGTCACATGGTGGAGCTGGCCCGCGAAGCAGTCGGCGGTGCCTCCTTCCTGGGCAAGCGCGTGGCGGTGCTGGGCGCGACGTTCAAGCCGGACTCGGACGACGTGCGCGACTCCCCGGCCCTGAACGTGGCGGGGCAGATCCACCTCCAGGGCGGCCAGGTCACCGTCTTCGACCCGAAGGGCATGGACAACGCCCGCCGCCTCTTCCCGACGCTGGGCTACGCGGACACGGCGCTGGACGCGGTGCGCGGTGCGGACGTGGTGCTGCACCTGACGGAGTGGCGCGAGTTCCGCGAGCTGGACGTGGTCTCGCTCGGCGAGGCCGTGGGCAGGCGGATCATCCTGGACGGGCGCAACGCCCTGGACCCGCTGGTGTGGCGTGAGGCCGGGTGGACGTACCGCGCGATGGGCCGCCCGAAGGCCTGACCTCCCGGCCCGGGATCCGGCACCACCTCAGCCCTGCTCGGCGTCCCGTCGGGCACGGCAGGCACGGATCTCGGCGCGGGCCCCGCACAGTTGCCGGTCATGCGGGAGCATGCGGTGACGGTTACCGGCCGAGTGCGCCAACGGGTGACCGTGGGGGTGACGGTGGTGTGCCGCGCCCTCTCACTGTTCCGACCGGAGGAGGAGACGCCATGACCGTCGCCGCACTGGGCACCGTGGTCCTGGACTGCCCCGACCCCACCGCCCTGGCCGCTTTCTACGCCCAGGTGCTCGGCGGGGAGCCCGAGCACGACAGCGAGCGGTGGGTCGACCTGCGGACCGAGGGCGGGGCGAGGCTGGCCTTCCAGGCCGCGCCCGGTCACGTCGCGCCGCAGTGGCCGCAGGCCGAGGGCTCGCAGCAGTTCCATCTGGATCTGACGGTGGAGGACCTGGACGCGGCGGAGCGGGAGGTGCTGAAGCTGGGGGCGATGCTCCTCGATGCGGGTCCCCCCGCCCGCTCGTGGCGCGTGTACGCCGACCCGGCAGGGCACCCGTTCTGTCTCTGCGCCTGCTAGGAACCGGACGACGGCGGGCCGGCAGGGGCTGTGTCAGCCCCTGCCGGCCCGCCGTCGCGTCGCGCAGGGCTCAGCGCGCCGGGCCGTCCAGCTCCTCGATCGTCGCGTGCGACGGGCCGACGCGCACACTCAGGTCGCGGGCCACCGCTTCCGCCTCACGCAGGACCCGGACCGCGTTCTGCCACGTCAGCTTGGCCACGTCGGTCTCCGACCAGCCGCGCTTCAGCAGCTCGGCGATCAGATACGGGTAGCCCGAGACGTCCTCCAGCTCCAGCGGGAGGAACGCCGTGCCGTCGTAGTCACCGCCGATGCCGATGTGATCGACCCCCGCGATCTCGCGCATGTGGTCGAGATGGTCGGCGATCGTCGCCACGGTGGCCATCGGGCGCGGGTTGAGCGCCTCGAAGTCCGCGTGGATCCGCATGGCGGCCGGCGTGGTGTCCAGGTGGTGCAGCCCGTGCTCCCGCATGTTGCGGTCGGCGGCGAGCGTCCACTCGACGGCGGCGGGCAGGACGAACTTGGGTACGAACGTCGCCATGGCGACACCCCCGTTGGCCGCGAGCATCCGCAGCACGTCGTCGGGGATGTTGCGCGGGTGGTCGCAGACAGCCCGTGCGGAGGAGTGCGAGAAGATCACCGGCGCCACGGAGGTGGCGAGCGCGTCGCGCATGGTGGTGGCCGCCACGTGGGAGAGGTCGACCAGCATGCCGATGCGGTTCATCTCGCGTACGACCTCGCGGCCGAACTCCGACAGCCCTCCGACGCGCGGGGAGTCGGTCGCCGAGTCCGCCCAGTCGGTGTTGTCGTTGTGGGTGAGCGTCATGTAGCGGACGCCGAGGGTGTGCAGGGCCCGCAGGGTGCCCAGCGAGTTGTTGATGGAGTGACCGCCCTCGGCCCCCATCAGGGAGGCGATACGGCCCTCGGCGCGGGCCTTCTCCATGTCGTCCGCCGTCAGCGCGCGCCGCAGGTCGTCCGGATAGCGCTCCAGCATCTCGGCGACCACGTCGATCTGCTCCAGCGTGGCGCTCACCGCGTCGTCGCCGGCCAGATGCGGCGCGACGTAGACGGACCAGAACTGCGCTCCCACACCGCCGGCCCGCAGCCGCGGGATGTCGGTGTGCAGGGAACCGGTCTGGTCCCGGGCGATGTCGCGTGCGTCCAGGTCGTAGCCGACCTGCTCGCGCAGGGCCCAGGGGAGGTCGTTGTGACCGTCGACGACGGGGTGGCCGGCGAGGAGCAGCCGAGCGCGGTCCAGGTTGTCGCTCACCGGTGGCCTACTTCCCGAAGCCGAAGGAGTCCGCGCCCTGGGTCTTGGCGCGCAGCCGCTTGCCCTTCTCCGTCGCCTGGTCGTTGAGCTCCTGCTGGAACTCCTTCATCCGCTCCAGCAGCGCACTGTCGTGGACGGCGAGGATGCGCGCGGCGAGCAGCCCCGCGTTACGGGCCCCGCCGACCGAGACGGTGGCGACCGGGACCCCGGCCGGCATCTGGACGATGGACAGCAGGCTGTCCATGCCGTCGAGGTACTTCAGCGGTACCGGTACGCCGATCACCGGCAGCGGGGTGACCGAGGCCAGCATCCCCGGGAGGTGCGCGGCTCCCCCCGCGCCCGCGATGACGGCCTTGAGGCCGCGGTCCGCGGCCCGCTCGCCGTACGCGATCATCTCGCGCGGCATGCGGTGCGCGGAGACGACGTCGACCTCGTAGGGGATCTCGAACTCGTCGAGGGCCTTGGCCGCCGCTTCCATCACGGGCCAGTCGGAGTCCGAGCCCATCACGATGCCGACGACGGGGGCGGAGCCTTGTGCGGTCATTCGGTGATCGTTCCTCGCAGGTAGTCGGCCGCGTGCCGGGCGCGCTCCCGCACGTCCGCCAGATCGTCGCCGTAGGTGTTGACGTGGCCGACCTTTCGGCCGGGCTTCACGTCCTTGCCGTACATGTGGATCTTGAGCTGCGGGTCGCGGGCCATGCAGTGCAGGTACGCCTGGTACATGTCCGGGTAGTCACCGCCGAGGACGTTGCACATGACCGTCCACGGCGCGCGGGGACGCGGATCGCCGAGCGGGAGGTCCAGGACGGCCCGCACGTGGTTGGCGAACTGGGAGGTGACGGCGCCGTCCTGGGTCCAGTGCCCGGAGTTGTGGGGGCGCATCGCGAGCTCGTTGACGAGGATGCCGGGCTTCCCGTCGGGTCCCCGCGTCTCGAAGAGCTCGACCGCGAGGTGTCCCACCACGCCCAGCTCGTCGGCTATCCGCAGGGCGAGCTGCTGGGCCTCGCCGGCGAGGCGTTCGTCCAGGTCCGGTGCCGGGGCGATGACGGTGTCGCAGACCCCGCCGACCTGGATGGACTCGACGACCGGGTAGGCGACGGCCTGGCCGTGCGGCGAACGGACGATGTTGGCCGCCAGCTCCCGCGTGAAGTCGACCTTCTCCTCGGCGAGGACGGCGACACCGGCCCGGAAGGGCTCGGCGGCGTCCGCCTCGGAGCGGACCACCCACACGCCCTTGCCGTCGTACCCGCCGCGGACCGTCTTGAGGATGACGGGGAAGCCGCCCACCTCCTCGGCGAAGGCTGCGGCGTCCGCCGGGTCCGCGACGATGCGGTGGCGGGGGCAGGGCGCGCCGATCTCCGTGAGCTTGGCGCGCATCACCCCCTTGTCCTGGGCGTGCACGAGAGCGTCGGGGCCGGGGCGTACGGGAATGCCGTCGGCCTCCAGAGCCCGCAGGTGCTCGGTGGGCACGTGCTCGTGGTCGAAGGTGATCACGTCGCAGCCGCGGGCGAAGGCCCGTAGCGTCTCCAGGTCGCGGTAGTCGCCGACGACGACCTCACCGACCACCTGGGCGGCCGAATCCTGGGGAGTGTCACTGAGGAGCTTGAATTTCAGGCCGAGGGGGATACCCGCCTCATGGGTCATACGGGCGAGCTGACCGCCACCGACCATGCCGACTACAGGGAACGTCACCACTCCAGGGTATCGGGCGGCCGGGAACTCCCCTCACCCTCTCCGTGGAGGCCGCCCGCCCCGGGGCACAGGCGCCCCGGTCGTACGGGCCCGGCGGCTCACAGGCATCACACGGGAGGGCTGGTTAGCATGGCCGGGTTGACGAAACCGACCGGACGGGGCTGAGCGATCACCATGAGCGAACGGGGCGCACTGCGGACCCGGCTTGATCTGCTGGCCCGGGAGGTCGCCAAGTTCGGCGCGGTCGGCGCACTCGGGCTGGTCGTCAACATCGTCGTGTCCAACCTGATCTGGCGGACCACGGACATCCCGGTGGTGCGGGCCGGGCTGATGGGGACCGTCGTCGCCATCCTCTTCAACTACGTCGGGTTCCGTTACTGGACCTACCGCGACCGCGACAAGAGCGGCCGGACCCGGGAGCTGATGCTGTTCCTGCTGTTCAGCGCCGTCGGAGCGGTGATCGAGACGGGCGTCCTCTATCTGGCGACGTACGGCTTCGGATGGAACAGCCCGGTCCAGAGCAACGTCTTCAAGATCCTCGGCATCGGGATCGCCACCCTGTTCCGCTTCTGGTCCTACCGCACCTGGGTGTTCCGGGCCCTCCCCGCCAAGGAGGCCGTGCTCGACGCGGAACGATTTCTGGAGCAGCGGCGGCCGGCCGAAGAGGTGACTCCGGGCCCTGTGCCCCGCTGATCCCGCCCCCGCCGGGCGGCCCCTGTGCCCCGCTGATCCCGCGCCCGCCGGGCGTACGGCGGGTCAGCGCACCGGGCGGGCGGAGTCCTTGCGGCTCGGTGCGACCCGGCTGAGGAAGAGGGCGAAGACCGGGGGCTGCTGCTGGAGCAGTTCGAGCCGGCCCCCGTCGGCCTCGGCGAGGTCCCGGGCCACGGCGAGGCCGATGCCGGTGGAGTTGCGGCCGCTGATGGTCCGCTCGAAGATCCGCGCCCCCAGGTCGGCGGGAACACCGGGACCCTCGTCCGTGACCTCGACGACGACCTGGTTGCCGGTCACGCGGGTGCGCAGCGCCACCGTGCCGCCTCCGTGCATCAGCGAGTTCTCGATCAGCGCGGCGAGTACCTGGGCGACGGCGCCCGGGGTGCCGACGGCCTCCAGCCCGTGCTTGCCCGAGCAGACGACGGCGCGGCCGGCGCTGCGGTAGGCGGGACGCCACTCCTCGATCTGCTGCTTGACGACCTCGTCGAGGTCGAAGACGACGGCGGACCCGGTGCGCGGGTCACGGGAGTTCGTCAGCAGCCGCTGCACGACGTCCGTGAGGCGCTCGACCTGGGTGAGCGCGATGTTCGCCTCTTCCTTCACCGTGTCCGGGTCGTCGGTGACGGAGATCTCCTCGATGCGCATGGAGAGCGCGGTGAGCGGCGTACGGAGCTGGTGCGAGGCGTCCGCGGCGAGACGCCGTTCCGCGGTCAGCATCCGGGCGATGCGCTCGGCGGAGGAGTCCAGGACGTCGGCTACGCGGTCCAGCTCGGCCACCCCGTACCGCTTGTGCCGGGGGCGGGGGTCGCCCGATCCGAGGCGCTCGGCCGTCTCGGCGAGGTCGGTGAGCGGGGAGGTCAGCCGGTTGGCCTGGCGCACGGCGAGGAGGACGGCGGAGACGATGGCGAGCAGCGCCACGGCTCCGATGATCAGCAGGGTCCTGCCGACCTCACGGGTCACCGCGGAGCGGGACTCCTCGACGGTGACCTTCTCGCCCTGCTCGCCCGTCTCGGTGCTGCGGATGACGCTGTCCGTGGGGCGGTCGCCGACCTCGATGGGCGCCCGCCCGGGGATCTCGACGCGGGCGTAGCGGCTGGGGTCGACCTGTTCGGCCAGGACCTGCGGAGTGATCCGTTCGGCCCCGAGCAGCCGGCTCTCGACGACGCTGATCAGCCGGAACGCCTCGGAGTCGACGCTCTCCTGGGCGCTGTTGCTGATGGTGCGGGTCTCGACGATGACGAGGGAGACGCCGAAGACGGCGATCACCACGAGCACCACGGCGAGCGTGGAATTGATCAGTCGGCGGCGCATGACTGTCTCTGTACGTCAGCTCTTCTCGAACCGGAAGCCGACGCCCCGGACGGTGGCGATGTAACGCGGATTGGCCGCGTCGTCGCCGAGCTTCTTGCGGAGCCAGGAGATGTGCATGTCCAGCGTCTTGGTGGAGGACCACCAGGTGGTGTCCCAGACCTCCCGCATCAGCTGGTCGCGGGTGACGACCCGGCCGGCGTCCCGGACGAGGACGCGCAGGAGGTCGAACTCCTTGGCGGTGAGCTGGAGTTCCTCGTCGCCCATCCAAGCACGGTGGGACTCGACGTCGATCCTGACGCCGTGGGTGGCGGGCTGCGGGACGGGCTCCGTGGCGCCGCGGCGCAGCAGGGCGCGGACCCGGGCGAGCAGTTCGGCGAGACGGAAGGGCTTGGTGACGTAGTCGTCGGCCCCCGCGTCCAGGCCGACGACAGTGTCGACCTCGTCGGCCCGGGCGGTCAGCACCAGGATCGGCACGGCGTGGCCGTCCGCCCGCAGCCGCCTGGCGACCTCCAGGCCGTCCATCCCGGGGAGCCCCAGGTCCAGCACGACGAGGTCGATGCCGCCCTGGAGTCCGGCGTCGAGGGCGGTCGGACCGTCCTCGCGGACCTCGACCTCGTAACCCTCCCGACGCAGGGCGCGGGCCAGGGGCTCCGAGATGGATGCGTCGTCCTCGGCGAGCAGTACACGGGTCATGCAGTGATGGTAGTCCGCGCGGGGCCGCCGGAGTGAGGCCCTCGACAGGCCCTGCGGCTCAGGGCCACGAATCGGTCATCCGCCTTTGAATGTGCGACCTTGGTTCCATCGGAACCTGTGATCCATCTCTCAAGTCCTTCCATATCGGTGCGTGTCATGTCGTATGGTTGCTCGACGCCTGTTGCACCACCGAAGGACCTTTGGGCAGCGTTTCGCGCCAAGGGTCGCTTTTGTGTACGGGCCGGTTTTCCACCGGCCCCGATCAGTGAATGACCTGTGGGCCGGGCCCGGAGCGCGAGGACGCGCACCGGGCGTGGATCCCGGAGCGGTCGGTCCCGCGATTCCGCCCCCGAGACTCCGTACGGAGTCGTGGCCGGATCGAAACTCCTCGAGGCGTCGGGGGTGGGGCGCCTCCGCACCGGTGCCGGCTACCCCCCACCGGGCGCGCACGCTCACGAGGCGACGCGTCCCGACCAGCAAGGATCGACCATGGCGTCCAGCCTGACGAAGGACTCGGCCAGTTCCACCGGCACCGAGAAGACCTTCTTCGGCCACCCCCGCGGCCTGGCCACACTCTTCATGACGGAGATGTGGGAGCGCTTCAGCTACTACGGCATGCGCGCCCTTCTCCCGCTCTACCTGATCGCTCCCAACGGGCTTCACATGAACCCCGCCACGGCCACGGCGATCTACTCCGTCTACCTGTCGCTGGTGTACCTGCTCGCCATGCCCGGCGGCTGGTTCGGCGACCGTGTCTGGGGCCCCCGCAAGACCGTCGCCATCGCGGGCGGCGTCATCATGCTCGGCCACCTGACGCTGGCACTGCCGTCCGAGGGCACCTTCTTCGCCGGGCTCGGCCTGGTCGCCATCGGTTCGGGCCTGCTGAAGTCGAACATCTCCACGATGGTCGGTCACCTCTACGACGGTCCGGACGACCCGCGCCGTGACGGTGGCTTCACGATCTTCTACATGGGCATCAACATGGGTGCCTTCGCCGCCCCGCTGATCATCGGCACCGTCGGTGAGAACGTGAACTGGCACCTGGGCTTCGCCCTGGCCGCGCTCGGCATGGGACTCGGTGTCGCCCAGTTCCTGCTCGGCACCCGCCACCTGAACGAGCGCAGCCTCGTCGTACCGAAGCCGCTCTCCGCCGACGAGCGCGCGTCCACGCTGCGCAAGTCGATGATCTGGCTGGGCATCGCGGCCGTCTTCTACATCGGCACCGTCGTCACCGGCGTCTACACGCTGAACTGGCTGCTGGTCCCGATCACGATCGCCGGCCTGGTCATCCCGGTCATGGTCCTGGTGCGCATCAAGCGCGACAAGGAGCTCAGCCAGACCGAGCAGAAGAAGATGTCCGGCTACATCTGGTTCTTCGTCGCCGCCGCCATCTTCTGGATGATCTACGACCAGGGCGGTTCGACCCTGGCGATCTTCGCCGACTCCTCCGCGGAGAACTCGGTGCTCGGCTGGGACTTCCCGGTCTCCTGGTACCAGTCGGTCAACCCGGTCCTGATCATGGCGCTGGCCCCGGTCTTCGCCGCCTTCTGGATGGCGCTGAACCGGCGGGGCAAGGAGCCGAGCACGGTCGTGAAGTTCAGCTCCGGTCTGGTGCTGGTCGGCGCGTCGTTCTTCCTCTTCCTGGCGCCGCTGACGATCGCCGGCGACGGCCACAAGGCCGCCGCGATGTGGCTGGTCGCGATCTACTTCGTGCAGACCGTCGGTGAGCTGACGCTGTCCCCGGTCGGCCTCTCGGTCACCACGAAGATGGCCCCGGCCAAGTACGCCAGCCAGATGATGGGTGTCTGGTTCCTGGCCGTGACCGCCGGTGACTGCACCACGGGTCTGCTGTCGCTCGCCGGTGTCGAGCTGAACGGCACCGGGGTGGTGGCCCTCCAGGCGGCCCTCGCGGTCGTCGCCGGTGTCGCGATCTTCTCGTACCGCGGCAAGGTCAAGGAGCTCATGGGCGACGTCCGCTGACACGGACCCCGCCCGCACGACTCAGGGCCCCGCACCGATCGGATCGGTGCGGGGCCCTGAGTCGTCGTGGCGTACGCGTCGTCGTGGCGTACGCGGAACGAGGTGACCGGGAGCTACGCGGGTGCCGCGAGCTCCGCCCAGACGGTCTTGCCGGGCTGCTCGGGCGTGCGCGTCACGCCCCAGTCCAGGCAGAGCCGCTGCACGATGAACATGCCGTGCCCCCCGGGCCGCCCCGCGCGGTGCGGGGTGCGAGGCGTGGGCTGGCCGGCGCCCCGGTCGACGACCTCGACCCGGAGCACCTTCGAGGAGAAGGCGATCCGCATCTCCTCGGGGCCGTCCGCGTGCAGGCAGGCGTTCGTGACGAGCTCGGAGACCACCAGGAGGACGTCTTCGGCGGCGGCCCTGCGGTCGGCTCCGGAGGCGGGCAGCCAGCCCCACTCGTGGAGCGCCTGCCGGGCGAAGTCACGGGCCATGGGCACGATGCCCGTGGCCTCTCTCAGCGAGAGCGTGCGCCATTGCCGGTCAGCGGGCGCGACAGAGGCGGTGCCCGTGCCTTCCGGCTCGCGGCCGAGGCCGCCCGGCGGATGTTGCCGGGTGGTGCTCATCAGCGCTTCACCTCACCGATTCACCGTGTGTTGCCATCGAACAGATACTGATCAGATACAGAGTGTGCGGGCTCCATGACCCCGACGGGTCTCTCCTGCCCGGCTGAATGGTGACAACACCCACTTCGCCTACGCCATGAGCGTGACAGGCGCGAAAGGGGAGGTGTCCGAGACGGGGAAGACGCATGGAGAGCGCCGCCCTCAGCTGCTGAGAGCCTCTTCGAGCGAGGCGTGGACGGTGAAGACCGCCTCCGCCCCCGTGATCTCGAAGACGCGAGCCACCACAGGCTGCATTCCGGCCAAGTGAACCCCTCCCCCGGCTGCCTCCGCCTTCAGGCGCGCGCCGAGCAGCACGTTGAGCCCGGTGGAGTCACAGAACTCGAGGCGTGAGCAGTCGACCACCAGACGTGTACGTCCTTGGTCGAGCGCGCTCTCCAGCGGCTCGCGCAGCAGATCGGCGGTGTGGTGATCGAGTTCACCCACCGGCGTCACGACCTCGCTGCCGCCCTCTGTCCGGACATCGACCTGTAGCCGACCCCGGTTCGCACTGCCGACCGTCCCGCGGTCCATGCCGCCCCTCTTCGCCGTCCCTCACCGTCCGCGGGACCGTATGCCCGCGGTTGCCATCGTGGATGCCCTCGACGTGCCTGAAACATTACGCGTTTCCCTCGCCACACGGTAGTCGAAGAACTCAACAAACCGGACATATAGGCGTATTTGGCACTTGTAACTCCCGGTCGGAACCGGGTAAGGGTAGAGGGACATCACCACAGGACTCGATCGGCTTCGGAGGCGCCGCTTCACCGCAGGAACACGTATGGGCATCGGCAGCCATATGCCGAGAACGATGGAGGAGAACCATGTCACCCCGGCTCGACGTATCGCGTACCCCCATCGCGACGTCGGCATGTCCTCAGGGACCGACCGATTCCGACTCCGCTGTGGCGAGCGCCGTTCCCGGCCAGCGCACCAGCACCCGCACCACCCGCACCACCGCTCCGGCCCTCGACGACGCGTTCTCGGCCGAGGAGTTCGAAGGGCTCGAAGGTCTCCCCGAGATCCCCCACTACGCCGAAGTCGGCGCGCTGGACGCGAGGGCCCTCTCGAAGACCCTCTTCGCGCGGCTGGAGGCCCTCGAGGAGGGCACCCACGAGTACGCCTACGTCCGCAACACCCTCGTGGAACTCAACCTGGCCCTGGTGAAGTTCGCCGCCGGCCGGTTCCGCTCGCGCAGCGAGCCCATGGAGGACATCGTCCAGGTCGGCACCATCGGCCTGATCAAGGCGATCGACCGCTTCGAGCTCAGCCGCGGGGTGGAGTTCCCCACCTTCGCGATGCCCACCATCATCGGCGAGATCAAGCGCTTCTTCCGTGACACCAGCTGGTCCGTGCGTGTGCCGCGCCGGCTCCAGGAGCTCCGGCTCGACCTCGCCAAGGCGGGCGACGAGCTGGCCCAGAAGCTGGACCGCGCACCCACGGTCGCCGAGCTCGCCGAGCGCCTCGGACTCACCAGGGACGAGGTCGTCGAGGGCATGGCCGCGAGCAACGCGTACACCGCGAGTTCGCTGGACGCCAAGCACGACGACCACGAGGACGGCACCGACGGGGCCCTCGCCGACCGCATCGGTTACGAGGACCACGGCATCGAGGGCATCGAGTACATCGAGTCCCTGAAGCCGCTCATCGCCGCGCTGCCCCTGCGCGACCGTACGATCCTCTCCCTGCGCTTCGTCTCCAACCTGACGCAGTCGGAGATCGGTGAAGAGCTCGGCATCTCGCAGATGCACGTGTCCCGGCTGCTCTCCCGGACCCTGGTCAAGCTCCGGAAGGGGCTGACCGTCGAGGAGTGAGCCCCCGTTCCGGCACCCCGGAACGCCCCTGCGGAAGGACCTGCCCCGGCTGACGGGCGGGTCCTTCCGCATTGTTGACGAAGTGGCACGCGCGGTTCGCCTTCGGCCAGCAGGTGGTCGATCACGGCGTCGTATATTCAGAGGCCCAGGGGTAGCGCTCCGAGTCGTACAGGACGGCGGGCACGCCCTGGATGGCCATTGGTGGTGCGCCGCAGTACAGCGCGGGCCACCACGGGGGCCGTGCCCGCCCTCGGCGCGGGCGGCAGCAGGCTGCCGGCGCCCCCCTTGAGGTCGCCGGTGGTCAGATACGCGGTGGCGGGCCTGGACCGGTCCGCGAGCGCCTCGTCCGTCGGCCCCGCAAGATCCGCGAAACCGTCGTCGAAGCTGAGGACGACGGGCCGCTCCGGCAGCGGCTCACGTCCGACGAGATGAGCGGCGAGAGCGCCGAGCATCACCGGGGTACGCCCGTCGGCGGCGATCGCGTCGAGCTGGTCGGCGAACTGCCCGGTGTGACCGTGCATTCGGCTGTCCAGCGGGGCGGGTCAGGATCAGGCCGGTGACACACGCCGGCCCGGGATCCTCACCGACGGCAGGGTGAGGGCGCTGAGCCGGTGCGGATCGGCGATGACGTCGTCCGCTGAAGACCACTGGAGGGCCGCCCCCCGCGCCGGGCCCGACCGAGGCGCCCGCGTACACCGTGAGCCCGCCGGTCTTCAGGGCGTGGTGAAAACCGGACCGCCCGCGCGTCGACGTCACACGACCCGCTGTCCGCCCCGCCACACGGCCCTGACCAGCGGGACTCCCGGCCTGTAGGCGAGATGGACGTGGCTGGGGGCGTCGAGGAGCACGAGGTCCGCACGGGCTCCGGGGGTGATACGGCCGATGTCGGTGCGCCGCAGCGCCGCCGCGCCTCCGGCGGTGGCGGACCAGACCGCCTCGTCGGGGGTCATGCCCATGTCCCGTACGGCGAGGGCGATGCAGAACGGCATGGAGGAGGTGAAGGAGGAGCCCGGGTTGCAGTCGGTGGACAGGGCGACGGTCGCGCCCGCCCCGAGGATCCGCCGGGCGTCGGGCCACTGCGCACGGGTGGAGAACTCGGCGCCGGGCAGCAGGGTGGCGACCGTGTACCCCTGGCCGAGCGCTTCGAGGTCGGCGTCGTCGAGGTAGGTGCAGTGGTCGGCGGAGGCCGCGCCGAGCTCGACGGCGAGGCGGACGCCGGGACCGTGACCGAGCTGGTTGGCGTGGACCCGGGGGTGCAGACCGGCCGCGAGACCCGCGGTGAGGATCGTGCGCGCCTGGTCCTCGTCGAAAGCGCCCCGCTCGCAGAAGACGTCGATCCAGCGGGCGTGAGGGGCGCAGGCGGCGAGCATCGGGCCGGTGACCAGGTCCACGTAGGCGGCGGGGTCGTCTTCGTGGTCGGGGGACACGATGTGGGCACCCAGGAAGGTGACCTCGTCGGTGTGGCGGGCGGCGACGCGCAGGGACCGCACCTCGTCCTCGACGGTGAGCCCGTAGCCGGACTTGGTCTCCAGGGTGGTGGTGCCCTGCTGGAGCGCCTCGGCGAGGTAGCGCGCGACGTTGGCCGACAGTTCCTCGTCGGAGGCGGCGCGGGTGGCGGAGACGGTCGTGCGGATGCCTCCCGCGGAGTAGGGGCGGCCTGACATGCGGGCGTTGAACTCGGCGGTGCGGTCGCCCGCGAACACCAGGTGGGAATGGGAGTCCACGAAGCCCGGGATCACGGCCCGGCCGCCCGCGTCGAAGGCGTTGTCGGTGGCGGGTGCTTTGCTTGACTCACCGGTCCACACGACGCGGTCGCCCTCGATGACGACGGCCGCGTCCCGGATCAGACCCAGGGGGGTCCCGTCGCCGAGGGAGGGGTTGTTGGTGACCAGGTTCGCGATGTGGGTGATGGCGGTCGTCGGGGCCGTCGGGGTCGTCATCAGCGTGCGGCTTTCGTCGGGGTCGCCGCCCGGCAGGACTGCCGGGCGCGGGGGCGTTGTTTCGGCAGCGGCGGGGGCTCCGGCGGAGGACGGGACCCCTGCGCGAGGTGGGGCGCCGGCGGGGGGCGGGGCCCCTGCGGGGGCGGGGGACCCGGTCCGGGGTGTCCGCCGGGGGGTCAGCCGTGCAGGGCGGAGACTGCGGAGGCCAGCGCTCCGGGCACGTCGTCGATCCGTGTGTGCCGGCCGTCCCGGACGATGTGCCGTCCCGCGACCACCGTGTGCCGCACATCCGCGGCGGAGGCGGCGAATACGGCCGCTTCCGCGGCCAGCCTGGGCACCGGCCCGGCCGTCCTGACGGAGTCGAGCGCGACGGTCGTGAGATCGGCCGGCGCGCCCGGTTCCAGCACGCCCGCGTCCGGCCGGCCGAGTGCGGCGTGCCCGTCGGCGGAGGCGGCCCTGAGGAGTGCGGCCGCCGTCCAGTGACCGCGTACATGGGTGCGCAGGCGTTCGTTGAGCTCCATCGCCCGGGCCTCCTCGAAGAGGTCGATGACGGCGTGGCTGTCGCTGCCCAGCGAGAGCGGCGAGCCCGCGGTCTGCAGTGCGGTGGCGGGTCCGATCCCGTCGGCGAGGTCGCGTTCGGTGGTGGGGCACATGCAGGTGCCCGTCCGGGAGCTGCCCAGCAGCTCGATGTCCTCGGCGCCCAGGTGGGTGTTGTGGATTCCGGTGGTGTGGGGTCCGAGGACCCCGTGGTCGGCGAGGAGCCGGGCGGGGGTGCGGCCGTGGGCGGCGAGGCAGGCGTCGTTCTCCGCCGTCTGCTCGGAGAGGTGGACGTGCAGCGGGGCGGCGCGCTCGCGCGCCCACTCCGCGACGGTGGACAACTGCCCGGCCGGGACGGCCCGTACGGAATGGACCGCGGCCCCGATGCGCACCATGTCGCCGTCCCCCTTGAGGAGACCGGCGCGCTCCGCCCAGGCGTCGGCGGTGGTGTCGGAGAAGCGGAGCTGGTGGCGGCTGGGCTTCTCGCCGAAACCGGCCGCGAGATAGGCGGTGTCGAGCAGGGTGATGCGGATGCCCGCCTCGGAGGCAGCCGCGATGAGCGCCTCGCCCATGGCGTTCGGGTTGTCGTAGGGCGTACCGCCGGGCGCGTGGTGCAGGTAGTGGAACTCGCCCACCGCGGTGATGCCCGCGAGCGCCATCTCGGCGTACGTGGCGCGGGCCAGCTCGTAGTAGCTGTCGGGGGTGAGCCGGGCGGCCGTGCGGTACATCGTCTCGCGCCACGTCCAGAAGGTGCCGGATCCCACCTGCACGGTGGACCGCAAGGCGCGGTGGAAGGCGTGCGAATGCGTGTTGGCCAGCCCCGGGACGGTGAGGCCGCGCAGCGTGGTGGCACCGGGCGGCGGCGTGTCGATGCCCGTGCGGACACCGGCGATGCGCCCGCCGGCCACGTCCAGGAGGACCCCCGGCTCGACGTGGGTGCCGAGCCAGGCGTGCGACATCCAGTACGTCGCGGTGACCCGTGTGCCCGTCGGTTGCGTTGTCAGCTGCACGCGAGACCTTCCAGTACGTCGGCGAGTGCCCTCACCCCGGCCACGCAGTCGTCCTCCGCGGCGTGCTCGGCGGGCGAGTGCGAGATCCCGGTGGGGTTCCGTACGAACAGCATGGCGGTCGGCACGGAAGCGGACAAAATACCCGCGTCGTGTCCCGCCCCGGTGCCGAGCACGGGCACGGCGCGGCCCGAGGGACCGGGACCGTGCCGTCCCAGCAGCCGGCGCATCTCGTCACGCAGCGCGTGCTGGAACTCCACGACCGGCGTGAACGACTCCCGTACGACGGCGAGATCGATCCCGGCCCGCTCGGCGTGCTCCCGCGCGGCCCGCTCGACACCGGCGACGACGGTGTCCAGGGTCGCCTGGTCCGCGGCCCGCGAGTCGAGCCAGCCCCGCACGAGGGAGGGGATCGCGTTGACCCCGTTCGGCTCCACGGCGACCTTGCCGAAGGTGGCCAGGCCGCCGGCGAGCTCCGCCTCGCGCCGGGCCGCGAGCACGGTCTCGGCGTACGTGAGCATCGGGTCGCGCCGGTCGGCGAGCCCGGTGGTGCCCGCGTGGTTGGCCTCGCCGCGGAAGTCGAAGCGCCAGCGGCCGTGCGGCCAGATGGCGGAGGCGACGCCCACCGGGTCCCCACTCAGGTCGAGGGCGCGCCCCTGCTCCACATGCAGCTCGACGAACGCGCCGATGCGGGCGAGGCGACCGGGGTCGGGCCCGATGGCGTCGGGGTCGTGTCCTGCGGCCTCCATGGCCTGCGGCAACGAGACGCCGTCCCCGTCCCGGAGCCGGTGCGCGTCCTGGACGGTCAGCTGCCCGGCGGCAAGCCGGGACCCGACGCAGGCGAGCCCGAAGCGGGCCCCCTCCTCGTCGACGAAGTTGGTGATGGCGAGTGGTCTGGTGAACTCCGCTCCCCTGCGGCGGAGTTCGTCGAGCGCCGCGAAGGAGCTCACCACGCCCAGAGGGCCGTCGAAGGCGCCGCCGTCGGGTACGGAGTCGAGGTGGGAGCCGGTGACCACGGCGTCCCCCGCGAGCGGATCGCCGAGCCAGGCCCACTGGTTGCCGTTGCGGTCGGTCTCGTGGACGAGGCCGCGCGCCTCGGCCTGCGCCCGGAACCACAGGCGGCACTCCGCGTCCGCCCCGGTCCAGGCGTGGCGACGGTAGCCGCCGGAGGCGTCGTTGCGGCCGATGGGCAGCAGCGAGCGCCACATGGCGTGGAAGGTGTCGCTCACGCGGTGCCTTCCTCCCGCATCGGGATGCGCACGCCGCGCTCGTCCGCGACCGACTCCGCGATGTCGTAGCCGGCGTCCACGTGCCGGATCACACCCATGCCGGGGTCGTTGGTGAGGACGCGGCGGATCTTCTCGCCGGCCAGCTTCGTGCCGTCGGCGACGGAGACCTGGCCCGCGTGGAGGGAGCGGCCCATACCGACGCCGCCGCCGTGGTGGATGGAGACCCAGGACGCCCCAGAGGCGACGTTGACCATGGCGTTCAGCAGAGGCCAGTCCGCGATCGCGTCGGAGCCGTCGAGCATGGCTTCCGTCTCGCGGTAGGGGGAAGCCACCGAACCGCAGTCCAGGTGGTCGCGGCCGATCGCGAGCGGGGCGGCGAGGGTGCCGTTGCCGACCATGTCGTTGAACATGTCGCCCGCCTTGTCGCGTTCGCCCTGGCCGAGCCAGCAGATGCGGGCCGGCAGCCCCTGGAAGTGGACCCGCTCCCCCGCCATGCGGATCCACCGGTGCAGCGACTCGTTCTCCGGGAAGAGTTCGAGCAGCGCCTTGTCCGTCTTGTGGATGTCCGACGCCTCGCCCGACAGCGCGGCCCAACGGAAAGGCCCCTTGCCCTCGCAGAAGAGGGGCCGGATGTAGGCGGGCACGAAGCCCGGGAAGTCGAACGCCCGCGCGTAACCCGCGAGCTGGGCCTCGCCGCGGATCGAGTTGCCGTAGTCGAAGACCTCGGCCCCGGCGTCCATGAAACCGACCATGGCCTCGACGTGCGCGGCCATCGACTCACGGGCGCGCCGGGTGAAGTCCGCGGGCTTCTCGGCCGCGTACGAAGCCATGTCGTCGTGGTCGACACCCACGGGCAGGTAGGCGAGCGGGTCGTGCGCGCTGGTCTGGTCGGTGACGATGTCGACGGGGGCGCCCTCGGCGAGCATGCGCGGCAGCAGCTCCGCCGCGTTGCCGAGCAGGCCGATGGAGAGCGGGCGCCGCGCGTCGCGGGCCTCGACGGCCAGCTGGAGCGCGTGCTCCAGCGAGTCCGCCCGCACGTCGAGGTAGCGGTGCTCGATCCGGCGCTCGATGGCTCGGGGGTCGCAGTCGATGCAGAGGGCCACACCGTCGTTCATCGTGACGGCCAGCGGCTGGGCGCCGCCCATGCCGCCGAGCCCCGCCGTCAGCGTGATGGTGCCGGCCAGCGTCCCGCCGAACCGCTTGGCGGCGACGGCGGCGAACGTCTCGTAGGTGCCCTGGAGGATGCCCTGGGTCCCGATGTAGATCCAGGAGCCCGCGGTCATCTGCCCGTACATGGTGAGCCCGAGCGCCTCCAGACGGCGGAACTCCTCCCAGTTGGCCCAGTCGCCCACCAGGTTGGAGTTGGCGATCAGGACACGGGGCGCCCACTCGTGGGTCTGCATGACGCCGACCGGCCGCCCCGACTGGACGAGCATCGTCTCGTCCTGCTTGAGCGTCCGCAGCGTACGGACCATGGCGTCGAAGGACCGCCAGTCGCGGGCGGCCTTCCCCGTGCCGCCGTAGACGACGAGCTTGTCGGGGTGTTCGGCGACCTCGGGGTCGAGATTGTTCTGCAGCATGCGGAGGGCGGCTTCCTGCTGCCATCCCAGGGCGCTCAGTTCCGTACCGCGCGGTGCCCGTACGGGGCGGGGTCCTGACATGGCGGATGCCTCCTCGCGAATGTGACTCTCCTATTCACATCCTGGCGACATGAATAGTCCTAGTCAACAGGCGAGGTCCCCGCCAGGCCGGGCAGTCGCCCTCGCACCACTCTCCGGGAGGCACCTCGACCACGGCGCGGACGACTTCGCCCACGGGGGAACCCCCGACCGGCTTCGGCGCCGCCCTGCCGACCGCGTCCTCGCGCTCCTCGCGCTCCTCGCGCTCCTCGCGCTCCTCACGATCGGAATCGGTCTCCAGGTGATCGACAAGTTGGTGATGCCGGGCACCGAGGGGGCCTGAGAGCACTCACCGGAGGGCCGGATTCAGCCACGGTCGGACAACCGGCCGGACAACTTCCGACAGGCCGCCCCGCGTCCACCTGCGGGCTCCTACACGTTCGTTCGCATGTACCACTGGAAAATGCCAGAACTCCCACCCGGCGTGCACACGTTGCGTAGCCTCTCCACTACATCCGTACGCCACGTTCGGGAGGGGAATCCGCGGTGCCCGGAATCGACGAGTGCCTCATCGAAGTCATGAGGCTGCCCGGTGCCCGAGGCGCCGCGGTGGTCGACTGGACCAGCGGTCTCGCCCTCGGCACCATAGGTGAGTCGCCCAACGGCGACCACGAGGCCACGGCCGCCGAGACGGCCGAGGTGGCGAGGATGGCCGCGGAACAGCCCGTCTTCGCGCAGGCCGAGGCGCCCGCCGGCTCGGCCGGCCCGCCCGCCCCCGCCGTCGAGGACGTCATCGTCACCACCGCTCCCGGCTACCACATCCTCCGTTTCGTCGAGACGGCGTTCGACAGCAGCGTCTTCCTCCACCTCTGGCTGGACCGCGCGGAAGGCAATCTCGCCCTCGCCCGCATAAAGCTCGGCGAGATAGCGGAGCGGCTGGTCCTGGCATGAGCCCCACCGCCGCCGCCCCGGCGGACCTGCCGGAACGGGCCGCTCCGTCCCCGATGCTCCAACGGCTCGCTGCCGAGCGCGCGACCGGCGCGCTGATGCGTGACCGCGGCACCCTCTATCTCGCCGACGGCGAGGTCGTCCACGCCGAGAGCCCGGCCACCCCCGGGATCGACGTCCTGCTGACCACCGGCGGGGCCCTGCGCTCCGAGGGCTGGTGGGACGCGGTCGCCCAGGCGGGCGCCGGCCGACGGGTCGGCCGCTACCTCGTGGACAGCGGCCGGGTCCCCGGCGGCGCCCTGGAGCTCTGCCATCTGGGGGCTCTGTACGACGCGGCCTACTTCGCCCTGGCCCCCACCCACACCCCGGCCCGCTTCCGCTACGGGGTCTCCCACTGGATGGGCCCCGTCCGTCCCGTACCCGTGCACGCCGTGCAGCGCGAGACGCTCCGGCGACGTGAACTCCTGGACCGGATCTGGCCGGACGCGCTCACCGACAGCGCCCCGCTCATCCCCACGGCGCACCCGGTGGACGCACCGGTGCCCCCGCGTCAGCGCCGTGTCCTGGCCCTGGTCGACGGGGAGCGCACGGCCACGGACATCGCCCGGGAACTGGGCCGCTCCGCCTTCCACATCCTGGTCGATCTGCGCCGGCTCGCCGCGGCCGGACTCGTCGAAGCGCTCCGCCCGGCCACGCCGGGGTCCGAGCCCGGCCGGATCACGCTGCCCGAGGTCACCACGGACCCCGACGTCGCCCTGCTCCGCCGGCTCAGAGACGCATTGGAGGCCCTGTGATACGCGCGCTCAGACAGCGTGCCGGGAGGAGACAGCTGATGGTGCCCGAGGCCGAAGTCAAGGATGTCCTCGACGAGCTCCAGCGGTTACGCGCCCGGGTACCGCTCCTGACCGGCGCACTCGCCGCCAGCACCGACGGCCTGGTCGTCGCCCACGACACACCGGGCATCGAGGCGGAGGGCGTCGCCGCCCTCACCGCCGCCGCGCTGGGCGTCTCGATCCGGATGGCCGACGCCACCGGCCGCGGCGGATTCCGCGAACTCCTGATCCGGGGCGAGAACGGCTACATCGCCACCTACGCGGCGGGCTCCTCCGCCGTCCTCACCCTGCTGGCCGAGGACCGCATCAACGTCGGCCGCCTCCACCTCGAAGGCCGCCGGGCCGGCGCGCGCATCGGCGAAGTGGTCGACGCCGCACAGGAACACGCCGACCGGACGGTGACACCTCCGCGCGCACAGCAGTCCGGGGCGCTGCCCCGCCGTGCCACGACACCGGATCCCTTGTGACACCCGTACGCAGCCAGAAACGGACCGGCCAACGGGCCGGCCAGGGAAAGGAAACGAGCACTATGGCCAACACCGAAGCGTCACTGAAGGAAGCGATGGCGTCGATCGAGGGGACCCTCGGTGTCGCACTCGTCGACTACACGAGCGGCATGGCCCTGGGCACCCTCGGCGGTGGCAAGGACTTCAACCTGGAGGTCGCCGCCGCGGGCAACACGGACGTCATCCGCGCGAAGCTCCGGACCATGGAGCACCTGGGCATCAAGGACGAGATCGAGGACGTCCTGATCACTCTCGGCGGTCAGTACCACCTGATCCGGCTGCTCAAGACCCGTGGCAGCAACGGCCTGTTCCTCTACCTCGTCCTGGACAAGGTCAGGGCCAACCTCGCCATGGCCCGTCACCAGCTGAGGAGGATCGAGGCCGAGCTGGAGGTCTGACCCTCCGGGCCACCGATCTCACTGGCGGCGACGCCGCGCCCCACCGGGTGCGGCGTCCCCCGCCACGGGCCCGGTCGTCCGGTACGCCTTCACCTGCCGGCCGGCGGGCCGGCCGTTCTCCACCCGGTCGGTGCGCACCCAGTACAGGACGTCGTCCCGCACCTCCCGGCGGCCGAACCGCGCGGCCTTCAGCCAGAGCCCGGCGCCCGCCCCGGCCAGCACGAGTCCGCCCGCCCCCGGGAGCACGGCCGCGGTCGCCACCGCCACCAGGAACGCGCCGAGCAGCCACCACCGGTGGCCGCGCCGCCAGTTCCGCACGGTCACATCCCGGTCCTGGAGGAAGTCGCTCCGCCCCGCCCGGGTGGCGCCGCGGGCGAGCTCCGCGTACCGCCCCGTCCGTGCGAACGCCACCACGGCCAGGGTCACCAGGAACATCGCGGCGCCGGCCAGCAGCCCGATCCGCCGCCCGGCGAGCCCAGGTACGAACGCCCCGACGGCTGCCGCCAGCAGCCCCGGCCACCACATCGGCGCGGCCCCGGCCCGTACGATCACGGCCACCCTCGCCAACGACTGCGCTCCGCGCCCCACGTCCGTACCCCTCTCCCGCAGCTCCCTGTGCACCTTCTGGGCGCGGAGATTAATAGGCACAGATGAGCGACGTCTGAGAATCCGCAGAAGCGGCCCGCCCGGATTCCGGAGCCGCCCGGACCCATGGCGGGCACCGGTCCACGACAGGCCACCGGCCCCACAGCAGGAGCCCGGCTCCGGCCCACGGCTTATGGCCCACAGCCCACGGCTCAATGGCTCACAGCTCCCGGCCCACGGCTCAGTGGCTTACGAAAGCCCCTGGCCCCCGGCTCCCGGCTACTCGACGAACAGCCCTCGCGCGGCGGCCTTCGCGTCGAACTCCTCCAGCCGTGCCTGCGCCTCGGGCAGCTCGTCGCACATCGCTTCCAGCAGTGCCCGCCCCAGCAGCATCGGCGCACACGCGGTGTCGAAGGCCAGGCCCGTCCCCACGGCGGCCGGGAGCAGCAGATCGCTCTGGGCGGCCACCGGGGCGAACGCCGAGTCGGCCACGGTCACGACGGTCAGCCCCTGCTCCCGTGCGTACGCCAGCGCGTCCACGGCCTCGCGGGGGTGCCGCGGCAGCGCGAAGCACATCAGCGCGCTCGCGCCCGCCCGGCGGGCGGCGTCGATGCGGTCGTGCAGCATGCTGCCGCCCTCGTCGAGCACCCGCACGTCCGGGTGCACCTTGCCGGCGAAGTAGCCGAACCCCCGGGCCTGCGGGGAGGCGGCCCGCAGGCCGAGCACGAGCAGCGGCCGGGACGCGGCGAGCAGCCGTCCCGCCCGTTCCACCGGGGCCGGATCGGCGAGCAGATCGGCCAGCTGGCGAAGATTCTCGATCTCGGCCCGCACCGCCTGCTGATATTCGTTCAGGGAGTCCGCCGCGCCACCCTCCGTACCGGCCGGTGCGACCTCCCGCAGGTGCTTGCGCAGAGCCGGGTAGCCGTCGAACCCCAGCGCCACGGCGAAGCGCGTGACGGACGGCTGACTGACCCCGGCCAGCTCGGCCAGCTCGACGCTCGACAGGAACGGGGCGTCGGCGGCCCGCCGCACCATGGAGTGCGCGATACGCCGCTGGGTGGGCGTGAGCCGCTGCCCCTCGAAGAGCTGCTGCAACCGCGCCGCCGGGCCGCTCCCGCTCATGCTGTCCCCTCCAGTGATTCCGCCGCGCCGGTCCGGCACCCGAGGAATCCATTCAGCCAGCAAGCAGTCTGCATGTCCATATACATCCGGCGGTCCGGCCAGGTCCGCGGAAGGGCGCGGCCGGCCCGGCGGCGGACTCGCATTGCGGGACCGCTCTCCCCTGCCGACCCTTGGAGCATGATCCCAGCCAATACGAGAGGGCCCGGCGGCATCGTCGTCCGCTACGGCGACGCCGACGCCGCCCACGTGCTGAGCGTCTACGCCGATCTGCGCTGCCCGTACTGCAAGCGCATGGAGCTGGACCTCGGGGCGGTGATGGAGCGGGCAGCGGACGAGGGCAGCTTCGCGGTGGACCACCATTTCGGCACGTTCATCGACGATTCGGCGGGCGGCAGCGGGTCCCTGGAGGCGCTGGCCGCGCTCGGCGCCGCGGCGGACGAGGGACAGAAGCCGTTCATGCAGTACCTGCGGGTGCTCTACGCCGATCAGCCCAGCGAGGACGTCGATGCCTTCGCCGACCGGGACAACCTGCTGCGGCTGGCCGGAGAGGTCGAGGCGCTGCACACCGACTCCTTCCGGCAGAAGGTCGCCGAGCGCACCTATCTGCCCTGGGCGGCACAGGTGTCGGCCGCCTTCGAGCAGAGCGGCGTCCGGTCCACCCCGACGGTCCTGATCGACGGCACACCGGTGGCCGTCATCAACAGCATGGGATACGCGGTCACGCCCGAGGCCTTCCTCGCCGAGGTCACGCCCCCGTGAACGCCCGCTTCCCCGGGGCGCCCCCCTGAACACCTGCTCCCCCCGGGGGCGCCCCCGTGAACACCCGCCACCCCGGCGGCGCCCGGCCCCGGGCTCCGTCCGTGCGCCTCTGTCCAGCCGGCACGGGACTCGCTCCGGGCGTGGCCTCAGAACACGACGCGGGCCGCCAGCAGCGCCGCTCCCGCCTCCGGGTCCCCCTCCAGCTCCAGGCGGCCCCGCGTCGGCCGCCCGGACAGGTGCCGGGCGCAGTCGACCGCGTCCGCGTGGAGCGTGGCGGCAGGGCTGCCGATGCCGAGCAGGTAGTCGCCTCCCGCGGGGCCGTGAAGGTCGAGTTCGGCCGGGGGCCCCGTCCAGGAGAGAGCCAGGTCGAGCACCACCTGGCCGACGATCTCCCGGTCGTGCCGGTCGAGAACGAGCTCGGCGCCGGTGGCGTCGCTGAGGTCCACCCGGTGCATCCAGGTGTCACGGGTGACGAGGACGTTGCCGAGGTAGTCCACCGAGTCGTCCGGCAGGGCTCTGGCCTCCGGATAGAGCAGGCTCAGCCGGACCTTGCGGCGGACCGGGGCGGGCATCCGGCGCAGGGCGATGAGGCCCTGCGGCGCGAAGTGCGCGAGGGCGCCGATCAGCTCGCGCCCCGGGACGGCCTTCCGGTCCTCGATCTGGCACTCGTTGTGGCCGTCGAGCCGGCCGAGCCCCGGATGGGTCCGCGCGGCCCTGCGCACCCGGCGCACGGCGGCCCAGGGCCGGGACAGCTCCTCGTACTGCCCGACGGTGTGGGCCAGCATGTCCCGGACCGTCCAGCCGTCGCACACGGTGGGGCGTTGCCAGTCCTCGTCGGAGAGCTCACGGAACGTGGACAGGGTCGCCCGCAGCTCCGCCTCGTTGACCAGGCGGGCCCGCGTCCCGTACGTACGCGGAACGGCGCGGGCGGACGACGTCGTGGTGGCCATGGGCACGCCTCCCGTCTCCCGGCATCCACGCTACGCCGAGAGGGCACGGCCCGCCCTGCTCGCAGGACCCCCGAAACCGGGGGCTGACCCTACTGACCCGGACCCCTCGGATCCGTACCGTGAAGCGCATGGAAGCCCGTGAACCCGAGCTCAGGCGAGAGCTCGACGCCACCCTTCAGGCCCGCGCCGAGCTGGGGCCCGCATACGAGTCCGCGCTCATCGACTCGTTCCTGGAAAAGGTCGAGCAGCGGCTCGACGGCACCCTCGACCGGCGGATGCGGCGCAGCCTCGCCGAGCAGCGGACGACGACCGCCCGGGGCCGTGCGGAGCCCGCCAGGCCCGGGGGAAGCTTCGGGGAGCGCTTCGGCTTCGGGGCCGTCTCGCTGGTGCTGGCCGTCCCGCTGTCCGCGATCGGCGTCGCGAACGCGGGGATCGAGGGGCTCGTCGTGACCTGGCTCGGGATCTTCGGCGTGAACGCCGTGCATGCCGCCCGCACGTGGCCCTGGGGCCAGGAGAGGAAGCGGACGTCCTCCGGCTGGGACGACTGAGGCGACCGAGGCGTCGACCGCACGCACGGATAATCGCGGGGACCGCCGCACCCCCGGTTTCCCAGGGGGCGGGACGACGGCGGTCCCCGCGAGGGACGCGGTCCCGGGTCAGGGCCGGGTCTCGCGTCCGGGCGACGGTGGAGGTCCGGGAGCCGCTCCGTAGTCCGTGTCGCCGTATCGGGTGCCGGCGGGTTTCCCTGCCGACACCCATTACTCTGCCGGAGCCGTGTTAAGCCGGTGCTGCGCCCACGTGTCGCGCTCGTACCGTTTTCGCTAACCCGGGAAAGACATCCCTCACGACTTGGGCGCCGTGCCCTTGGCGAGGAAGGCCAGCAGGTCCTGCCTGCTCACGACCCCCGTCGGCTTGCCCTCGACCAGGACGATCGCCGCGTCGGCGCCGTCCGTGCCGCTGAGCACCGCCATCAGGTCCTCGACCGGTTCACCCGAGCCGACCTGCGGCAGCGGGGCCGACATGTGCCTCTCCAGCGGGTCGGAGAGCGTGGCCCGCTGGGTGAACAGGGCGTCCAGGAGCTGACGCTCCACGACCGAGCCGATGACCTCGGCGGCCATGACGTCCGGGTGCCCCGCGCCCGGCTTCACGATCGGCATCTGGGAGACGCCGTACTCCCGGAGCACGTCGATGGCCTCGCCGACCGTCTCCTCCGGGTGCATGTGGACGAGCGAGGGCAGCGGGCCGTCCTTGAAGTCGAGGACGGCACCTACCCGGGCGGAAGGCCCGGAGTCCTCCAGGAAGCCGTAGTCGGCCATCCACTCGTCGTTGAAGATCTTGCTCATGTAACCGCGCCCGCTGTCGGGGAGCAGGACGACGACCACGTCCTCGGGGCCCAGCCGCTTCGCGACCTCCAGGGCCGCGACGACCGCCATGCCGCAGGAGCCGCCGACGAGCAGCCCCTCCTCCTTGGCGAGGCGGCGGGTCATCTGGAAGGAGTCCTTGTCGGAGACCGCGACGATCTCGTCCGTGACCGTACGGTCGTAGGCGCTCGGCCAGAAGTCCTCACCGACGCCCTCCACGAGGTACGGGCGCCCGGAACCGCCGGAGTAGACGGAGCCCTCCGGGTCGGCGCCGATGATCCGCACCCGGTTCTCGCTGACCTCCTTGAGGTAGCTGCCCGTTCCGGTGATCGTGCCGCCGGTGCCGACGCCCGCGACGAAGTGGGTGATCCGCCCGTCCGTCTGCTTCCAGAGCTCGGGACCGGTGCTCTCGTAGTGCGAGCGCGGGTTGTTCGGGTTGGAGTACTGGTCGGGCTTCCAGGCTCCGGGGGTCTCACGGACCAGACGGTCGGAGACGTTGTAGTACGAGTCCGGGTGCTCCGGGTCGACGGCCGTCGGGCAGACCACGACCTCCGCGCCGTACGCGCGCAGCACGTTGATCTTGTCCGTGGACACCTTGTCCGGGCAGACGAAGACGCACTTGTAGCCCTTCTGCTGGGCGACGATGGCCAGCCCGACACCGGTGTTGCCGCTGGTGGGCTCGACGATGGTGCCGCCGGGCTGGAGCTCGCCGCTCTGCTCGGCGGCTTCGATCATGCGCAGCGCGATGCGGTCCTTGACCGACCCGCCGGGGTTGAAGTACTCGACCTTGGCCAGGACCGTCGCCTGAATGCCTGCCGACACATTGCGCAGCCTGACCAGCGGGGTGTTGCCGACAAGACTGATCATCGAATCGTGGAATTGCACCGTGTACTCCGGGATCTCCGTGATGGTCAGCCAAGAGTATGCGTACGGGCACGAGATCGGCCGAAGCGATTGAGCAATGCCCCCCACGGGGCAGGTAGTGCTGTGTACGGCTGTACTGCACGGAGGAGGTGGACCGGACTGTGTCGAGAGCGAGGGTGGCACGGCGGATCGCGGCGGGTGCGGCTTACGGGGGCGGCAGCGTAGGGCTGATCGGCGCGGCGACGGTCGGCCTGGTGCTGGCCGAGGTGCAGCTGGCGAAACGGCAGGTGGGCGGCGGCACGGCACCCGTCCCGCCGAGCGCGGACGGACGGTACGGGGTGGCGTTCGCCGGGCCCGCCGATCCGTTGCGCTTCGTGATGCTGGGCGACTCGACGGCGGCCGGCCAGGGGGTGCGCAGGGCCGGCCAGACCCCGGGGGCGCTGCTGGCGTCCGGCCTGGCGGCGGTGGCGGAGCGGCCGGTGGATCTGCGGAACGTGGCACTGCCGGGTGCCCGGTCCGACGATCTGGAGCGCCAGGTGTCCCTGGTCCTGGCGGATCCGTCCGGGGTGCCGGACGTCTGCGCGATCATGATCGGCGCGAACGACGTGACCCACCGGATGCCGGCCACCCAGTCCGTGCGCTGCCTGAGCACGGCCGTACGACGGCTGCGCACGGCAGGCGCGGAGGTCGTCGTGGGGACCTGCCCCGACCTGGGCACGATCGAGCCGGTCTACCAGCCGCTGCGCTGGCTGGCGCGGCGGGTGAGCAGGCAGCTGGCGGCGGCTCAGACGATCGGCGCGGTGGAACAGGGCGGCCGGACGGTCTCGCTGGGCGATCTGCTCGGACCGGAGTTCGAGGCGAACCCCCGGGAACTCTTCGGGCCCGACAACTACCACCCCTCGGCCGAGGGGTACGCGACGGCCTCCATGGCGATGCTGCCCACACTGTGCGCGGCGCTCGGACTGTGGCCGGAGTCCGACCATCTGGACAGCTCACGGCGCGAGGGCATGCTCCCTGTGGCCAAGGCGGCCTCCAGGGCCGCACGGGAGGCGGGCACGGAGGTCACGGGGGTCCGGGCGCCCTGGGCCCTGCTCAAGCACCGCAGGCGGCGGCGCCTGCCCGCCCACACGGAGCCCGTGCCCCACGAGGACACGGAGCCGGGGGGCGGCACCGGCAGCGGTCCGGGAAGCGGCAACGGGAAGAACGCCGGGACGGGCACGCACGGCAGGATGCCCGGCCACGGCTTCGGGGCGACCTGGCGCCGGGCGTAGGGGCACCTGCCGGGCGGACGGTCACCGCGGGCCGTTCGGCAAACGCTTCCGCCCGCGTTCCGTCCATGCGGGAACATTGCGGGCGACTGAGCGGTTGCTTAGAAAAGAGGTCCGCATCACATCGCCTGTCGGGTGACCTCAGCTATACGTCCGGGTAACTTCCAAGGCAGCCCAGCCTTCCTGCCTTCCAGTCCTCATGGAGCCGCGTGATGCCCGAAGCCGTGATCGTCTCTGCTGCCCGTTCGCCCATCGGCCGGGCCTTCAAGGGGTCCCTCAAGGACCTGCGCGCGGACGACCTGACCGCGACCATCATCCAGACCGCGCTGGCCAAGGTCCCCGAGCTGGACCCGAAGGACATCGACGACCTGATGCTCGGCTGCGGCCTCCCCGGCGGCGAGCAGGGCAACAACCTGGGCCGCATCATCGCCGTGCAGATGGGGATGGACCACCTCCCCGGCTGCACGGTGACCCGCTACTGCTCGTCCTCGCTGCAGACCAGCCGCATGGCGCTGCACGCCATCAAGGCGGGCGAGGGCGACGTCTTCATCTCCGCCGGCGTCGAGATGGTGTCCCGCTTCGCGAAGGGCAACAGCGACAGCCTGCCGGACACCCGCAACCCGTTCTTCGCCGAGGCCGAGGCCCGCACCGCGGCCCGCGCGGAGCAGTCCGGCACGAGCTGGAGCGACCCGCGCGAGGAGGGCCTGGTCCCGGACGCGTACATCGCGATGGGCCAGACCGCGGAGAACCTGGCCCGTATCAAGGGCGTCACCCGCCAGGACATGGACGAGTTCGGCGTGCGCTCGCAGAACCTGGCGGAGGAAGCCCTCAAGAACGGCTTCTGGGAGCGCGAGATCACCCCGGTGACGACGCCGGACGGCACGGTGGTCTCGAAGGACGACGGCCCGCGCGCGGGCGTCACCCTGGAGGGCGTGCAGGGCCTGAAGCCGGTGTTCCGCCCCGACGGGCTCGTCACCGCCGCCAACTGCTGCCCGCTCAACGACGGCGCCGCCGCGCTCGTCATCATGTCCGACACCAAGGCCCGCGAGCTGGGCCTGACCCCGCTGGCGCGCATCGTCTCGACCGGCGTCTCCGGCCTGTCCCCGGAGATCATGGGCTACGGGCCGGTCGAGGCCAGCAAGCAGGCGCTCAAGCGCGCGGGGCTGACCATCGACGACATCGACCTGGCCGAGATCAACGAGGCGTTCGCCGCGCAGGTCATCCCGTCCTACCGGGACCTCGGTCTCCCGCTGGACAAGGTGAACGTCAACGGCGGCGCCATCGCCGTCGGCCACCCCTTCGGCATGACCGGCGCCCGCATCACCGGCACGCTGATCAACAGCCTGCAGTTCCACGACAAGCAGTTCGGCCTGGAGACGATGTGCGTGGGCGGCGGCCAGGGCATGGCCATGGTGATCGAGCGGCTGAGCTGAGCCGCAGCGGAGGGTTGGGGTCGTCCGAGGTACGAGGGCGGCACCAGCCCGCAGCGGAGGCGAAGCGAACGCGACCGATGACGCAGAGCGGCTGAGCTGAGCCGCAGCGGAGGGTTGGGGTCGTCCGAGGTACGAGGGCGGCACCAGCCCGCAGCGGAGGCGAAGCGAACGCGACCGACGACGCGAAGCGGCTGAGCTGAGCTGAGCCCTTGCACAGGGGCGAGAGCCCGCTCTTCACTCCCACGCGAGGGCCCCGTCGAACCGGCCGAGCCCCGATCGTGACCGAATTTCCCCCAGGATGTGATCTGCGTCCTGGGGGAGAGTCGTTTTCGCAGGTCACACCTACCCCAGAGCTAAACACCGGGCCCAAAGACCTGTCCAATTCGTGACGTAATGCACTGACAGGAAGCACAAGTACAGGACAAGCTGATGTAGGAAGTCGGGGGTGTCGATTGAAACCGGGAGTATGTCAGTGAGCGCCATGCCGTTTGCCCTGTTGCTGACCACCGCCGCTGCCACGGCCGTCGGCGCCGCCGCTCTGCACGCTGCTCACGGGCTGCGCAAGCAGGTCAGCGCCCTGCGCACGGAGCTGGCGGAGGGCCGGAGCCTCCGCACGTCCGTCCCCGAACAGCAGGACCGCAGCACCGCCACCCCCGCCGAGGAGATACGCGCGGCCGTCGCCGAAGCGCTCGCCGAGGAGCGTGAGCGCGAGCTGGCCGAGGCGCGCGCCTTCTGGGCCGCCCAGGAAGCCCGCGACGCCGCCGACGCCCCGTCCCTGCTGGGCGGGCTGGGTGACGACGCCCCGTTCTTCATGCCCCGCCAGAGCGACTTCGCGGGCCTGGACGCGATGGACCTCGACGCCGGTGACGCCCTCGACGAGCTGGCGGAGCTCGCGGAACTGACCGACCTGCCCGAGATCGCCGAGTACGCGGAGTTCGCCGAGGACTCCCCCGAGCTGGCAGCGGCCCGCCGCCGCCACCCCTCGCACCCGGACTTCGTCCCCGTGCAGACACCCGTGGTCACCGACCATGAGCGTACCGTGAACCGGCTGGAGCGGCTCGCCGACACCGGTACGGAGCTCACGGACGTGCGCCCCGGCCCGCTCGGGACGCTGGACGTGTACGTCTTCGCGGACGGCACCACGCTCTGCATGACCCCCGGTCACCGGGAGACCGCCGAGCGGCTCGCCGACTCGCTGCGCTCGGGTCAGCAGCCGGTGCTGCTGGGCGGCTCCGGGGTCTCCGGCGCCTACGCGCTGACCTTCTCGTGCGGCGAGGAGAACGTCTACATCCTCGCCGACCGCGTCATCGCCTCGTTCTAGCGGGGACCGGGTGCGAACGCACGCGCCGCCGCCTCGTCGACACACCGCACGGCCTCGTCCAGCTCCTGGGACGAGGCCGTTTCCAGTGCCACCGCCAGATCCCGGCCCGCGACCGCGAGCTGGTCACCGACCGCGAACATCCCTGCGTCCGGCATGATCCGCGGCTCCCGGCCGGGCGACTCGGCGCGCTGGGCCCGGGCGGACAGCTCCCGGGCGGTCGCCAGGCCCTCCGCGGCCGCGCCGCGCTGCAGCCGGCTCTGCGGGGCGCTGCGCAGCCGGTCGGCGAATCGGTCGACGGCGGTGACGAGGGGGGTCGTATCGAGCACGCCGTGACCCTACGCGCCCCTGGGGGATGGTTGCCAACGCGCGGGCGCCCGGGCTCGCCGACGGGACCGTCCACGCGTACGGCCTCCGGAGAGCCGCCCGGAAGCTGCGCCGGGACCGCGCGCCCCGCGACGACGGACGGCCCGCAGGCGAATCGCCTGCGGGCCGTCCGTCGTCGTGACACCTACGGGGTCAGTCGTCCCCGTTGAGGATGGAGAGCAGACGCAGCATCTCCAGGTAGATCCACACCAGGGTCAGGGTGAGGCCGAAGGCCGCCAGCCAGGACTCCTCGCGCGGGGCGCCGAAGGCGATGCCGTCCTCGACCTGCTTGAAGTCCAGGGCCAGGAAGCACGCGCCCAGGATGATGCCGATGACTCCGAAGAGGATGCCGAGGCCGCCGCTGCGGAAGCCGAGGCCGTCACCGCCACCGAAGACGCTGAACAGCAGGTTGACCATCATCAGGAGCACGAAGCCCATGGCCGCGGCCATCACGAAGCCGTAGAAACGGCGGGTGACGCGGATCCAGCGCATCTTGTACGCGATGAGGACACCGGCGAAGACACACATGGTGCCCATGACCGCCTGCATCACCGTGCCAGGGCTGATGTAGGTGCTGACCGTGCTGGAGATCACTCCGAGGAAGACACCCTCGAAGGCGGCGTAGGCCAGGATCAGCGCGGGCGACGCCTTGCGCTTGAAGGACTGGATGATCGCGAAGACGAACGCCACCAGGGCAGCGCCGACGGCGATGCCGTAGGACTTGCCGAGATTGGCCTCGTCGACCGGCAGAAGGGCCCAGGAGAGCGCGGCGGTGAGCACCACGGTGCCCAGCGTCATGGCCGTACGCGTGACGACGTCGTCGATCGTCATCGCGCCGGAGCGCGCCGGCGCCTGCGGGGCGCCGTACTGGGTGTCCTGCTGGGCGTAGGGGTTCGTGGCGTACGGGTTGGCGGCGGCGCCCTGCGCGTACGGGTTGGCACCCGCTGCGGGGGCCCCGGCCTGCGGCGCCGCGTTGAAGCCCGCGTAGCCGTTGTCGCGGCTGAACCCCCGTCGCGAGAAGACCGGGTTGCTGCTCCTCATTTCACTCCTCCATGGCCACCGTGCGTGGCCTTGTCACAAGAGTAATGGGTAGGCAAAACAATGACCCTAGTGCCAGGGGAGGATCTTTGAGGAAGTTGACGCCTGAAGTACCGCGCGGTCTGCCGGATGCCACCGGCGGTGCGGTGGTGCCCGGAGCCGGACTCGAACCGGCACGCCCCCGAGGAGGCAGCGAGGTTTAAGCTCGCCGTGTCTGCATTCCACCACCCGGGCGTGGGTGCGCGACTCCGCGTTGGCACAAGACCCTATCCGGGGGCGTCCCTCGAACAGCGGAACACCCGCTCGATGTTGTCTTATTTTATTGACTGCTTGAGGGTCCGTCAGACAGCCCGTACCGCATCAGCACACGCCCGGACCGTCCGATCGGTACGAACCCTGGCAAACGGGAATGACGGAAACTCGCCGCACTCGCACGGCCCATTCGCCAGGGGCCGCGCCACCGTTCGCCAGGGTCCCGCCACCTCACCCGGCGGCGGTGTCGTTGACGCACCTCAGGACCGGCCGCCGGCCCAGGGCCTCCGGGTCCTTCAGCACCGCTCCCGTGACGTGGAACACGGCACTCTCACCCGGCAGCAGGGTGACGAGCATGTCGTCCACCTCGGCCGCGGGGTCGAGCCGGTCGGGGAAGAGTGACAGGTCCCGCAGGAGGGTCCGCGCCGTCACCGTGACCCGGTACCCGATACCCGACTCGTCACCCTGTGTGACGGACACGTCGTAGCGGGCCGGCGGCAACGCCAGGCGGGTGTCCTCCGCGTAGAACTCGACCACCCGCAGATCGCCCAGCTCCGCCACGAGCACCTCGCCCGAGCTGTCCGCCGGTTCGGCGACCGAGGGCGGCAGGGGCACGCGGGTGACTCCGCGGGCCGCCGTGCCCACCACGACCGTCTCCTCGGCCAGGACCGCGCCGTCCAGCGAGCGCCTGGTCAGCCGCAGCGCACCCTCCCAGAGGCGGGGCGAGTCGTTGACCAGGTGCAGGGCCCCGTCGCGTACGGCCATCAGACGGTCGGCGTACACCGAGCGCAGCGCGTACCAGAGCGGCTTGCGGCGGCCGTCGCCGTCCACCGCGGACCAGGACACGACCGGCCAGCAGTCGTTGAGCTGCCACACGATCGCGCCCATGCAGTACGGGGTGTGCGAGCGGAAGTGACGGATGCCGAAGGCGACCGCGCGGGCCTGGTTCAGCTGTGTGAGCCAGTGCCAGTCGTCGAAGGACGTGGGCTGCGGGAGGTGGTCCCCCAGACCGCGCAGCAGCTTGGCGTCGCCGTCCTCCGCCTTCTGGTGGTGGGCGATCGACGGGGCGCCGAGGCCGAGCGGCCCGCTGACGGCACGGCGCAGGGTGGCGTACGCGGGCGGGCCCTGGAAGCCGAACTCGGCCACGAAGCGGTGGGCCGCTTCGGCGTAGTGCGTGTAGTCGGCCCGGTTCCAGACCTCCCAGAGGTGGACCGTGCCCCGGGCGGGGTCGTTCGGGGGCAGATCCGGGGAGCCGGAGTAGGGCGAGCCCGGCCAGTACGGGCGGGTCGGGTCGGTCTCGGCGCACAGGGCGGGAAGCAGCTCGTGGTAGTAGGCGTGGCCCCAGGTGCGGCCCTCGAGCTTCTCCTGCCAGCCCCAGTCGGCGTGGCCCTCCAGGTTCTCGTTGTTGCCGCACCACAGCACCAGCGAGGGGTGCGGAGCAAGCCGGACGAGGTTCTCGCGTGCCTCGGCGGCCACCTCGTCGTACAGGGGCTGCTCCTCCGGATAGGCCGAGCAGGCGAACGGGAAGTCCTGCCAGACCAGCAGCCCCTTCTCGTCGGCCAGCTCGTAGAAGTCGTCGCTCTCGTAGAGGCCGCCGCCCCAGACGCGGACCAGGTTGACGCCTGCGGCGATCGCCTGGTCGAAGCGGTCGGAGATCCGCTGCCGGGTCACCCGTGCGGGGAAGCAGTCGTCGGGTATCCAGTTCACCCCGCGCACGAAGACGGGCTCGTCGTTGACCGATATACGGAACGCCTCGTGCTCCAGGACGACTCCCCGGAAGCCGGTCCTGCCGCTCCACGCCTCGTCCCCGAGGCGGACGGTGACGTCGTACAGGGGCTGCTCGCCGTGGCTGTGCGGCCACCAGCGGGCGGCCCCGGGGACGGAGAGGGTGACAGCACCGCGGTCCTCCCCGGCGGGGACGGTGAGCACGGCCCGTTCGCCGGCCACCTCCACCGACGCCTCCAGGGGGCCGTCCCCTGCCCGGTCCACGTCCAGGGTGAGGGCCAGGCGCGGCACCCCGTCCCCGTCGAGGTCGGCGAGTACCTTCACCTCGGCGATGCGCGGGCCCGTCCAGGACTCCAGCGCGACCGGCCGCCAGATGCCGGAGGTCACCAGCGTCGGACCCCAGTCCCAGCCGAAGTTGCAGGCCATCTTGCGGATGAAGGCGTACGGCTCGGTGTAGGCGCCGGGCCGGTCGCCGAGCTCGTCCCGCAGGGCCTCGGCGTAGGTGTACGGCGCGGTGAAGCGGACGGCGAGGGTGTTGAGGCCCTCGCGCAGCAGCGGCCGGACGGGGAAGCGGTAGCCGCGGTGCTGATTGGCGGTGGAGCCGATCTCGGTGCCGTTGAGCAGGATCGTGGCGACGGTGTCGAGGCCGTCGAAGCACAGGTCGGTGAACTCGTGCCCGTCACCGGCCCACACGAACTCGGTGCGGTACGTCCAGTCGGTACGGCCGATCCAGCCGAGCCGCTTCTCGTTGTCGTCCAGGTACGGGTCGTCGATCAGCCCGGCGGCCAGCAGGTCGGTGTGCACGCAGCCGGGGACGGCCGCCGGTACGCCGCCCGCGGGGAGGCCCACCGGCACGGGGCCGTCGGCGGTGAGCGTCCAGCCGTCGTGCAGGGGCAGGTGGCGCGGTGTCACGCGGGGGTCCTTCCGCAGTCGGGGAGTCCGGCGCAGGCCACGAAGTGGTCCGGCTCGGTCTCGTACAGGTCGCCGTCCCGCGCGCCGCCCTCGTGGTAGGCGCAGGCCGCCACAGGTTCGGCGGTGGTCCAGGGCTGGTTCAGCCGGGGCACCGCGGCGAGCAGTGTGCGGGTGTAGGGGTGGAGGGGGTTGCCGAAGACCTTCTGGGTGTCCCCGCGTTCGACGACACGGCCGCTGCGCAGCACCACGGTCTTCTCGGCCAGATACGTGCCGAGCGACAGGTCGTGCGTGATGTAGAGGACACCGAGACCGCGTTCCTTGAGGCCGGCGAGGAGATTCAGCACATCGATGCGGGTCGAGGCGTCGAGCATGCTGGTGATCTCGTCGGCGACCAGGAAACGCAGGTCGAGCAGGAGGGCGCGGGCGATCAGCAGCCGCTGGAGCTGTCCGCCGCTGAGCTGGTGCGGGTAGCGGCCGAGCACCTGACCGGGGTCCAGGCGTACGTCGCGTACGGCCTTCTCCACGCGGTCGGCCCACTCCCTGTCGGAGACGTCCGGGTGGTAGGCGCGGCGCACCAGCGCGAAGACGCGGTCGGCCTTGAAGACGGGGTTGTAGCAGCTGAAGGGATCCTGGAAGACGCCCTGGACGCGGCGGTAGAAGTCCTTGCCGGGCCGGACCTGTTCGCCGTCCAGGGTGAGGCTGCCGGAGCTGACCTGGGTCAGGCCCAGCACCATGCGGCCGATGGTGGACTTGCCGCTGCCGCTCTCGCCGATGAGGGAGACCAGTTCGCCTGGGGCCGCCGAGAACGACACCCGGTCGACGGCGGTGGTGGAGCCGCCGCCGAAGGCGCCGGCCCGGAAGGTCTTGGTGACACGGTCGAGGGTCAGCATCAGGCCGCCTTCCAGCATGCGACGGTGTGGCGGGGGGCTACCTCGACGACCGGGGGCTCCTCGGCGCACCCGCTGTCGGCGAGCGGGCAGCGGGCGCGGAAGCGGCAGCCGGCGGGCGGATTCAGCAGGGAGGGCGGGGAGCCCTCGATGCCGCTGAGCGGCTTGTCCACGAAACGGGCCCCGACCTGCGGCAGCGAGCCGATCAGCATCTTGGTGTACGGGTGGCGTGGCTCGGTCGTCAGGACCTTCGTGGGGGCCTTCTCGGCGAGCTTGCCGGCGTACATCACCATGATCGAGTCGGCGATGTGCGAGGTGAGCCCGAGGTCGTGGGTCACGAAGATCATGCTGGTGACCAGGCCCTTGTCGCGCAGCCCGGTGAGGGCGCCGACGACGGCCTGCTGGTTGGAGACGTCCAGGGCCGAGGTCACCTCGTCGGCGACGAGGACGGACGGGTCGAGCAGCGTGGAGATCACCATGACGGCGCGCTGCTTCATCCCCCCGGACAGCTCGATCGGATAGCGGTCCAGTACGTCGGGCTCCAGACCGACCAGCGCGAGGCGGCGGTGGAGCTCGCCGGTGTCCACGGTGACGCCGCGGGAGGCGAGGAGTTCGCGGATCATGCGTCCGATGCGGCGGGTGGGGTTGAGCGCGCTCATCGAGTACTGCGGGACGAGCGAGATCTTGTGGAAGCGGTAGGCGTTCATCGCCCGGTCGTCGGACAGCGGCAGTTCGTCGCCGTCCAGCGTCACGCTGCCACCGACGTGCCGCATCCGGCCGTCGAGCCGGATGAGGGCCTTGCCCAGGGTGGTCTTGCCGCAGCCGGACTCGCCCGCCAGGCCCAGGATCTCGCCGTCCGCCAGGTCGAAGCCGACGCCGTCCAGGGCCCGGACCTCGCCGCGCAGCGTGCGGTAGTGGACCCGCAGATCTTTGACGGTCAGGGTCATCTGCTCAGGACTCCCTCAGCTTCGGGTTGAAGACCTCGTCGAGGCCCACGTTGGCGACGTAGAGCGCGCCGACGATCGCGGTGATCCCGGCACCCGGCGGGACGAACCACCACCACATGCCGAGTTGGAGCGCGCTCCACTGCTGGGCGCTCTGGAGCATCAGGCCCAGCGAGACGCCTTCGGTCGGGCCGAGCCCGATGAAGTCCAGCGAGGAGGCGATGAGGATGGACCCGCCGAAGAGCAGGATGAACATCATGAAGAGGTAGGAGCTCATGTTGGGCGCGATCTCGCGGAAGACGATCCGCCAGGTGCCGCTGCCGCTGAGCCGGGCCAGGTCCACGAACTCCCGGGTGCGCAGCGAGAAGGTCTGCGCCCGGATCGCGCGGGCCGCCCACGGCCACGAGGTCAGGCCGATGAACAGCCCCTGCACGGCGACGCTGCGCACCCCCATGTAGGCGTTGATGATCAGCAGGACGGCGAGGGCGGGGATCACCAGCACGACGTTGGTGAGCATGTTGAGGATCTCGTCGGTGATGCCGCCCCGGTAGCCGGCGAGGAAGCCGACGACCATGGCGATGACGGCGGCGATGGCACCGCCGACCACGCCCACCAGGAAGGTGGCGCGCAGCCCGTGCACGAACTGCGCGTACACGTCCTGGCCGAAGGTGGTGGTGCCCATCCAGTAGGTGCCGTCGGGCGCGGACGCCTGCGGGCCCACGTACTCGTTGGGGTTGCCGTTGCCGAGCAGCATCGGGCCGACGACGCCGACCGCCAGCAGGATCGCGACCAGGCTCACGCCGATGATCAGCTTGGGGTTGCGCACCGCGTAGTGCAGCGACTCGCGGCCCGGCTTGGCCACGGGCGTCTCGGCCGAGGGGGCCTCGGGCGCCGGGTCGGACAGTGTGCTCATGACGTGCCTCCTGCCATGCCCGTACGGGTGCGGGGGTCGACGACGACGTACACGATGTCGATGAGGAAGTTGGCGATCAGTACGCCGATGACGATGAACAGGAAGGCGCCCTGGAGCAGGAAGAAGTCCTGGTTCTGGATCGCGGCGAGGATCAGCGAGCCGAGCCCCGGGTAGGCGAACACGATCTCGGTGACGAGCGCTCCGGCGACCAGCACGCCCAGCTGGAGCGCGAGCCCGGTGACCTGGGGCAGGACGGCGTTGCGGAACGCGTAACGGCGGATGAGCCGCTGGGGTGCGCCGAGGGCCGCGAGGTACGACGAGTAGTCGGACTCCAGCTCGTAGATGATCATGTTCCGCATGCCGATGGCCCAGCCGCCGAGCGCGACCAGGAACAGCGAGAGGAACGGCAGCACCCAGTGGTGCAGGGCGTCGAGGGCGAAGTCGGCGCTCCAGCCGGGCTGGATGTCCAGGCTGTAGCCCCCGGATATGGGGAACCAGCCCGCCTTGGCCCCGAGCGCCCAGGCGAGGATGACGGCGATCCACATGTACGGCATGGCGGTGAGCAGATATCCGGCCGGCAGCACGGTGTTGTCGAGGACCTTGCGCCGGGCGGACAGCGCGCCGATCCAGTTGCCCACGAACCAGCTGAGCAGGACGGCCGGGATCATCAGGCCCAGGGTGTACGGGAGGGCGTCGAGCAGGACGTCCCCGACGGGCGTGGGGAAGACGAAGATGGAGATCCCGAAGTCGCCCTGGAGCAGGGCCCCCCAGAAGTGGAGGTACTGCTGCCACAGGGGCTCGTCGAAGCCGAACAGGTTGTTGTAGTACGTGCGCATCGCCTCCGCCGCCTCCGGCTGCGAGACCCGGGCGCGGGCGACCATGGCGGAGACCGGGTCTCCGGGCATGAAGCGCGGGATCATCCAGTTGACGGTGACGGCGACGACGAAGGTCAGTCCGTAGATCAGAAGTTTGCGGGCGAAATAGCGGCGCAAGGGTGCTCCCCTGGTGGAGAGCCCCGCCGTGCGCGCACGGTCAGGTGTGCGCGCACGGCGGGGCGGTCATGGAGTCGGCGACGTCACTTGGCGGGCTTCAGCTGGGTGAGCGTCTCGAAGCCGCCCATCTCCAGCCAGTTGCGCCACAGGGCCGGTGCGGTCTTCGGTGCTCCGGCGGCGTCCGACGGCCAGTTCTTCCAGGCTCCGGTGGTGGACTGCGACCACAGGCCGTTGTACCAGAGGGGGATGATGGGCATCTCGGTCAGCTGGATCTCCTGGATCTTCGACACGGCGGCCTTCATGCCCGCGGTGTCGTCGGTCTTGACCCCGCCGAGTTCCTGGACCAGCTTCCAGGCCTCTTCGTTCTCGTAGCGCCCGAAGTTGACCGTGTTCTGCTGCTTCTGGACCGGCAGCTGGAACATGTACTCGTAGTAGGTCCAGGGGGTGTTCGACAGCTGGCGCTCGTTGTTGATGACGAGGTCGAAGTCGCCCTTGCCGCGCTGCTCGTTGAGGGCGTTCTGGTCGGGGAACTCGGTGCTGATCCTGATGCCCGCGTCCTTCGCCCCGGCCGCGATGACCTTGGCCGCCTCCATCCAGTCGGTCCAGCCCGAGGGCACGGCCAGCTTCAGGCTGAGGGCGGAGCCGTCCTTGTTCTCGACGAAGCCGTCGCCGTCCTTGTCCTTGTAGCCGGCGTCCGCGAGCTCCTTCTTCGCGGCGGCGGCGTCGTGCGTGAAGCCCTTCTCCGCGATGAGGGCCTTGTCGTCGAACTGCTCCCACTGCGGCAGCAGCCCGGTCGGGGAGGCCGGCTTGACGAGGTCGCCGTACACACCCTTGACGATCTTCCCGGTGTCGACGGAGGCGGCGAGTGCCCGGCGGAAGGCGGCGTCGTCCATCGGCTTCTTGGTGGTGTTGGGCACCAGCCAGGCGGTGTTGGCCGAGAGCATGTATGGGGCCTTGTCGTAGTACGACACGACCTTCTTGCTCTTGATCAGCGAGGAGGCGCCGGGCAGGAAGTTGTTGCTGAGGTCCAGCTGGCCCTGGCCCAGCTGGCCGATGACGACCTCGTTGCTCGGGTTGGAGACGTCCACGATGTAGCGCGGGGCCGGTGTCATGCTCAGCGCCTTCGTGCCCCACCAGTCGTCGCGCCGCTCCCACACGACCCGGTCCTGGGTCTTGCTCTTCAGCTTGTAGGCCCCGGTGCCGACGGGCTTGTCGTTGACGCCGTTGAGGATGTCCTCGTCGGTACGCGAACTCCACACGTGCTCGGGGACGATCGGCTGGCTGTAGAGGGTGGAGTCCCACTCCTGGTAGCGGGCCTCCTTGAAGGTGAAGCGGACCGTGGTGTCGTCCACCGCCGTCGCGTCGGACAGCCAGCTCCACAGCGAGTGGAAGGCGGAGGCCTCGATCTTGCCGAGGCCGTAGGAGTACGCCACGTCCTTGGCGGTCAGCGGCTTGCCGTCCGCCCAGGTGATGCCCGGACGGAGCTTCACCTCGTACGCCTTGTCGCCTGTCCAGCTGCCCGACTCCGCGAGCCAGGGGTTCAGCTTCCCCTCGTTCGGGTCGAAGTGGAACAGGGTCTCGTAGACCAGTCCCTTGGTACCGGTCGCGTGGTCCCAGTTGCGCAGCGGGTTGTAGTTGGCCGGAGGCCCCCACTGGGTGCCGGTCGTGTAGAGCGTCTCGTTGCGCGGCAGCGAGCCGCCCTTGCCGACCGGGCCGCCACTGCCGCCCGTGTCCGAACCGCCTCCCGTGCACGCGGTCGCGGCGAGTGTGAACACGGCGAGTGCGGTGGTGACCCGCAGCCGGGTACGCGTACCCATAACCCCTCCTTTTTCCCCGCGCCGTCCCTGCCGAGCGGAGTTACTGAACCGGGTAAGTGCCGTGAAGGTATGGGGGCCCCGGAGCCGTGTCAAGAGAGCGGGAGCGCTCCCATTCCAGTTTTTGCAGGGCGTCCCGTAGAGGTCTGGACCGCGACGGGGAAGACAGAGGTCAGCGGCCTGCGACTAGGATGCCGCATGAACACGAACCGGTTAAGCGAGGTCGCATGTCCAAGCAGCGCCCCACGATCGCCGACATCGCGCGTCGCGCCGGGGTCTCCAAAGTCGCGGTGTCGTACGCCCTGAACGACCGCCCCGGGGTCTCCCCCGCGACCCGTGCCTCGATCAAGGCCATCGCGCAGGAGATCGGCTGGCGCCCCAACAGCGCGGCCCGCGCCCTCACCCAGGCGCGCGCCGGCACCGTGGGGCTCGCCCTGTCGCGGCCGGCCAGGATGCTCGGGGCCGAGGCGTTCTTCATGGAGCTCATCAGCGGCATCGAGACCGAGCTGTCCGCCCGGAGCTGCGCCCTGCTCCTCCAGGTGGTCACCGACCCGGCGCAGGAGCTGGAGATGTACCGCCGCTGGTGGGGCGAGGGCCGCGTGGACGGGGTGTTCGTCGCCGATGTGCGCTCCCCCGACCCGCGGATCGAGGGCATCGCCGAGCTGGGCATGCCGGCCGTCGTGATCGGTCACCCGTCGGCGGCCGGATCGCTCACCCCCGTGTGGTCGGACGACGCGGCGGCGCTGCGGGACACCTTGACGTATCTGAGCGCGCTCGGTCATCGCTCCGTCGCCCGGGTCGCGGGGATGCCCGAGCTGATCCACACCCAGCTGCGCGACCGCGCCCAGCGTGAGATCAGCGCCGAACTCGGCCTGGACGAGCCGGTGGTGGTGCACACCGACTACTCCGGCGACGAGGGCGCGCACGCCACGCGGCGGCTGATCAGCTCGCCCGCGCGGCCCACCGCCGTCATCTACGACAACGACATCATGGCCGTCGCCGGCCTCTCCGTCGCGCAGGAGATGGGCCTGGACGTGCCCGCCGATCTCTCGCTGGTCGCCTGGGACGACTCCCAGCTCTCCCGCGTCGTGAGGCCTCCGCTGACCGCCCTGAGCAGGGACATCTCCGCGTACGGCAGCCATGCGGCCCGCACGCTCCTGACGATGGTGGCCGACGGCACGGCCCCCGGTTTCGAGGACGCGGCGGCCCGCCTGGTGCCCCGCGGATCCACCGCCCCGCCCCGGTGAGCACCCGGGGCCCTCGGGGCCGGTCTCCTACCTCAGACGTACACCGCGGGTGGGCGGGTGCGACTCAAGAGGGCCCCCGGAACGGGCACGGGGACTGACGACCGGGCGGAATTCGGCGGAGACGATGGAGGGGTCCCAGCGCACCAGCCGCCCGAACCAGGAGTACCCCTGTGACGACCACCACCGTTCACCGCACCACCGCGGTCGCCGCCCGTGCCACGGAGCTGTCGAAGGTCTACGGCCAGGGTGAGACCCAGGTGGTCGCCCTGGACCGGGTGACCGTCGACTTCCCGCAGGGCGAGTTCACCGCGATCATGGGCCCCTCGGGCTCCGGCAAGTCCACGCTGATGCACTGCGTGGCCGGTCTCGACAGCTTCAGCAGCGGTTCCGTGCGCATCGGCGAGACCGAGCTGGGGACGCTGAAGGACAAGCAGCTCACCCAGCTGCGCCGCGACAAGATCGGCTTCATCTTCCAGGCCTTCAACCTGCTGCCCACGCTGACCGCGCTGGAGAACATCACGCTGCCGATGGACATCGCCGGCCGCAAGCCCGACGCGGCCTGGCTGCAGAAGGTCATCGACATGGTGGGCCTCTCCGACCGGCTGAAGCACCGTCCCACCGAGCTCTCCGGCGGCCAGCAGCAGCGCGTCGCGGTGGCCCGCGCCCTGGCCTCGCAGCCGGAGATCATCTTCGGTGACGAGCCGACGGGGAACCTCGACTCCCGTTCCGGCGCCGAGGTCCTCGGCTTCCTGCGCAACTCGGTGCGCGAACTCGGCCAGACCGTGGTGATGGTGACCCACGACCCGGTCGCCGCCTCCTACGCGGACCGCGTGATCTTCCTCGCCGACGGTGCCGTCGTCGACGAGATGACCCAGCCCACCGCGGACGGCGTGCTCGACCGGATGAAGGCGTTCGAGGCGAAGGGCCGCACGAGCTGACGCGGCCGGCCGCCGCTCCCGACCCCCTTCCGGAACCCATCCCAGGACACACAGACATGTTCCGTACCGCCCTGCGCAATGTGCTCGCGCACAAGGCCAGGCTGCTGATGACCGTGCTCGCCGTCATGCTCGGCGTAGCGTTCGTCTCCGGCACCCTCGTCTTCACCGACACCCTCGGCAACGCCTTCCGCAACCAGTCGGCCAAGAACTACGACGACGTGGCGGTCGCCGTCACGACCTGGGCCGAGCGCGGCGACGAGGAGACCCCCTCCGTCGACCGGGCCACGCTCGAGAAGATCCAGGCCCTCGACGGCGTGGCCGAGGCCACCGGACGGGTCTCCGGATTCGCCGGGGTCGCCGACCCCGACGGCAAGCTCATCGGCAACGGCTGGTCCAACACCGGGTCCAACTTCGCCCCGGGGAAGAACGGCGAGGACGCGCAGTACACCTTCACCGACGGCGCCGGCCCGGTCGAGGCGGGGCAGGTCGCCCTCGACCGGACCACCGCGGACAAGGGTGACTACCGCGTCGGCGAGAAGGTCCGGGTCGCCACGAACGGCCCGGTGAAGGAGTACACCCTCTCCGGTGTCTTCACCACCGAGGACGGCGCCGTGAACGCGGGCGGCAGCCTGGTCCTCTTCGACACCGAGGTCGCCCAGCAGCTCTACCTGCGGCCCGGCGAGTTCAAGGACGTCACCGTCGTCGCCGAGCCCGGCGCCTCCGACACGGCGCTGCTGGCCGCGGTGAAGCCCCTGCTGCCCGAGAACGCCGAGGCCAAGACCGGGGCGGCCCTCGCGGACGAGGAGGCCGAGATGACCGAGTCCGGTCTCAAGAGCCTCAACACGATGCTGCTGGCCTTCGCGGGCATCGCGCTCTTCGTCGGCGTCTTCCTGATCGCCAACACCTTCACCATGCTCATCGCCCAGCGCACCAAGGAACTCGCCCTGATGCGCGCCGTCGGCGCCTCCCGCCGGCAGATCAAGCGGTCCGTCCTGCTCGAAGCCGGCGTGGTGGGCCTGATCGCCTCCGTGATCGGCTTCGCGCTCGGCGTCGGCCTCGCGACGGGGCTGCGCTCCGCCATGGGCATGTTCGGCGGCAAGATCCCGGCCGGCCCGCTGGTCGTCTCCCCCACCGCGGTCGTCTCCGCCTTCGCGGTCGGCGTGCTGATCACTGTGTTCGCCGCCTGGCTGCCCGCCCGCCGTGCCGCCAAGATCCCGCCGGTGGCGGCGATGAGCAGCGTGCACGCGGTTGCCACCACCAAGTCGCTGGTCGTGCGGAACTCCATCGGCGGGGTGCTCACCCTCCTCGGATCCGCGGCCATCATCGGCGGCGCCGCCCAGGGCGACGAGAACGGCCGCTGGCTCATCGGCGGCGGGGCCTTCCTGGCCCTCGTCGGGATCATCGTGCTCATCCCGCTGCTCTCGCGGCCGGTGATCGCCCTGGCCCGCCCGCTGCTGCGCGGACTCTTCGGGGTCTCCGGCAAGCTGGCCGCGCAGAACGCGGTCCGCAACCCGCGCCGCACCGGTGCCACGGCCTCCGCCCTGGCGATCGGCCTCACCCTGGTCACCGGCATCTCGGTGCTGGGCGTGACGCTCGGCCAGGCCATCGACAAGATGACGACGGACAACATCCGGGCCGACTACATGGTCTCGATGGCCAGCGGGGACCCGCTCGACGCGTCGGCGCTCGCCGCGCTGCGCAAGGCCGACGGCGTGGCCGCCGCCTCTCCCCAGCGGGCCGTCTGGCTCACCGTCGGTGACGACGACGGCGTATCGGCCTCCGGGGTCACTCCGGGCGACGTCGAGAAGGTCTTCGCTCTGAAGACGGTCTCCGGCTCCCTGGCCTCCCTGAAGGACGGCGAGATCGCGGTCGACCGCAAGACCGCGAAGTCGCACGGCTGGAAGACCGGCGACAGCGTTCCGGTGACGTTCCAGGACGACAAGAAGGAGACGCTGAAGGTCGGCGCGCTCTACGAGGGCAACGAGTTCCTGTCCCCGGTCCTGATCCCCGAGGAGGTCGTCGACCCGCACGAGACCCTCGCCGACATCCGCGAGGTCTGGCTGACCATGGACGGCGGCCAGAGCGAGGCCAACGAGCAGGCCGTGGTCGACGCGCTCGGCGACAACCCGGCGATGAGCGTCATGGACCGCCAGGGCATCCGGGACATGTTCGGCGGCTTCATCAACACGGCGCTGAACATCATGTACGCCCTGCTGGCGATGGCCCTGATCATCGCGGTGCTCGGCGTCGTGAACACCCTGGCCATGTCGGTCTTCGAACGCCAGCAGGAGATCGGCATGCTGCGGGCGATCGGCCTCGACCGGCGCAGGGTCAAGCGCATGATCCGGCTGGAGGCCGTGGTCATCTCGCTCTTCGGAGCGGTGGTCGGAGTGGGCCTCGGTACGTTCCTGGGCTGGGCGATCGGCAAGAGCCTGTCCGCCTCGATCCCGGGCTACGCCCTGGTCATCCCGTGGGACCGGCTCGCGCTCTTCCTGGTGCTGGCCGGCCTCGTGGGAGTGCTGGCCTCCCTCTGGCCGGCCCGCAGCGGAGCAAAGCTGAACATGCTGACCGCGATCAAGACGGAGTAGGCGCAGGCGGAAGGGCCGGTACCCGTGCGGGTACCGGCCCTTCGGCGTTCCCGGACCGGTGCTCAGCCGTGCGCCGAGGCCGTCCGGTCTCAACCGTGCGCCTGGGCCGTCCAGTCCCGGGCCCGCAGCGGCATGGCGGACCCGCCGCCCTCCAGCGGGCGCACCGCGAGGATCTGGTTGACGCCGATCTTGTTGCGCTCGAAGGAGAGCGCGGAGGCGGCCATGTAGAGCCGCCACACGCGGGCGCGGCCGGGCGACGTGGCCCGTACGGCCTCCTTCCAGTGCTCCTCCAGGTTGGTGACCCACCGGCGCAGGGTCAGGGCGTAGTGCTCACGGATCGCCTCGACGTCCCTGGCCTCGAAGCCGGCCGCCTCCAGGGTGGAGACGGTGCTTCCGACCGGGGCCAGCTCGCCGTCGGGGAAGACATAGGCGTCGATGAACTCGTCGATGCGGTAGGCCGACTCGTCCTTCTCGGGGCGGCGGGCGATCTGGTGGTTGAGCAGCCTGCCGCCGGGCTTGAGGAGTGCGTAGAGGTCGTCGGCGTACTCGCGGAAGCGGACCGAGCCGACGTGCTCGGCCATGCCGATCGAGGAAATGGCGTCGTACGGACCGTCCCTGACATCCCGGTAGTCCTGGACCCGGATCTCGATCCGGTCGGTGAGGCCCTCCTCGGCGATGCGCTTGCGGGCGAAGGCGGCCTGTTCGGTGGAGAGGGTCACGCCGGTGACCCGGGCGCCGTACTCGCGGGCGGCGTGGATGGCCATGGAGCCCCAGCCGCAGCCGACGTCGAGGAGGCGGTCGCCACCCTTGAGCGCGAGCTTGCGGCAGACGAGGTCGAGTTTGTCGCGCTGGGCGTCCTCGAGCGTGGAGCCGTCCTGCCAGTAGGCGCAGGAGTACACCATCGAGGGGCCGAGGACCATCGCGTAGAAGTCGTTGCCCACGTCGTAGTGGTGGCTGATCGCTTCCTTGTCCCGGCGTCTGGTGTGCAGCGGCCCGGTCCGGCGGCGGACCTCCTCGGCGGGCGGGGGCGGCGGCGGCCAGGGACCGGCCAGCTCGACGAGGCCGCGGCCGAAGGCACGCACCTTCGGATCGCGGACGGGGTGGACGGTGTCCTTCGCGTCGGCGCCGCGCTCCCAGAGCAGGGAGGCCACGGCGTCCAGCACCGCGTACAGGTCACCGTCGACGTCGATCTCGCCGGCCACCCAGGCGCGGGCCAGGCCCAGTTCGCCGGGCTTCCAGAGCAGCCGGCGCAGGGCACGGCGGTGACGCAGGACGAGGGTGGGCGCACCCGGCGGCCCGGATTCACTGCCGTCCCAGGCCCGGATCCGGACCGGCAGGGGTTCTCCCAGCAACTCTTCGGCAAGAGCGGTCAGCCGCGACGCGGCGTCTGCCATGGCGCTCACCTCCGTGGTGGTGTTTCCGAACGTGCCTAAATTCGCACAGACGCACCCGAACCGGGCCACGACACCTCGGGGCCGGGGTGAGGTACACCAGGGTCAACGCAACCGGCCCCCTGAGCCATCCCTCCGGCGGGCAACGGAACGGCAAAATACCTGCACTGGCCAACTAGTTGGCGCGCCCCGGGCACGCCGAAGGGGCCGTCCGCACCACGGATGGCGGACGACCCCTTCGGTGACGTGCGGGAGGTCAGGAGGCCTTGGCCTTCTCACCCTCGGTCTTGCTCTTGTCGCCGTCGGCCTTGGCCGCGACGGGCGCGGGGCTCGGCTTGGCGGCCTCGTAGAACTCCTCGCGCGGAGTCTCCATGGCGCCGAGCGAGACGACCTCGCGCTTCAGGAACATCGCGAGCGTCCAGTCGGCGAAGATCCGGATCTTGCGGTTCCAGGTCGGCATCGCCATGCCGTGGTAACCACGGTGCATGTACCAGGCGAGACGGCCCTTGAGCTTGATCTTCACCTTGCCCATGACGATCATCGCGACGCCCTTGTGCAGGCCCAGCCCGGCGACCGCACCCTTGTTGGCGTGGCTGTACTCCTTCTGCGGGAAGCCCCGCATGCCGGAGATGACGTTGTCACCGAGGACCTTGGCCTGACGCAGCGCGTGCTGGGCGTTCGGCGGGCACCAGGCGTTCGGGTTGCCCGCACGGCGGCCGACCATGTCCGGGACCTGGGCGTTGTCGCCCGCGGCCCAGATGTAGTCGGTGCCCTGCACCTGGAGCTTCTCGGACGTGTCCACGTGGCCACGCGGGCCGAGCGGCAGACCGAAGCGGGACAGCGCCGGGTTCGGCTTCACACCGGCGGTCCACACGATCGTGCTGGAGTCGACCTCGAGGCCGTTCTTCAGGACGACGTGACCGTCGACGCAGGAGTCCATGGACGTCGAGAGGTAGACCTCGACCCCGCGGCTCTCCAGGTGCTCCTTGCCGTAGGCGCCCAGCTTCGGGCCGACCTCGGGAAGGATCTTGTCGGCGGCGTCGACCAGGATGAAGCGCATGTCCTCGCGCTTCACGCTGGTGTAGTACTTCGCCGCGTCGCGGGCCATGTCCTCGACCTCACCGATGGTCTCCGCGCCGGCGAAGCCGCCGCCCACGAAGACGAACGTCAGCGCCTTGCGGCGGACGTCCTCATCGGTCGTCGAGTCAGCCTTGTCCAGCTGCTCGAGGACGTGGTTGCGCAGGCCGATGGACTCCTCGATGCCCTTCATTCCGATGCCCTGCTCGGCGAGGCCGGGGATCGGGAAGGTACGGGAGACCGCGCCCATCGCGATGACCAGGTAGTCGAAGGGCAGCTCGTAGGCCTCGCCGACGAGCGGCGCGACCGTGGCGACCTTGCGGTCCTGATCGATGGTCGTGACACGGCCGGTGAGAACCTCAGCCTTGGGCAGCACGCGTCGCAGCGGGACGACGACATGCCGAGGCGAGATGCTGCCGGCAGCAGCTTCGGGGAGGAAGGGCTGGTACGTCATGTACGAGCGTGGGTCGACGACCGTGACGGTCGCCTCCCCGTACCGCATCTTCTTCAGAATGCGACGAGCTGCGTACAGGCCTACGTACCCACCGCCTACAACGAGGATCCTGGGACGCTCCGTGGTGCTCATGCCATCGAGTATCCACCCCCCTCGGGGGGCATGCTCGTGAGCCCCTTCACAAGGTATGCGCGACCCTCTGCTACACTTCGCCGCCCACGTGACCCAGGTCATGACGCCGACGGGGAACCACGGCGGCCCGGCGAACGTTGTTCACCGCTTGTGAGCTGGCCCTTGAGGCGCCGGGCGAGCCGAACCGGCAGCGCGGGACACACCGCCGCCACCCCCGCGCAACACCCCCGCATCACTGCGGCACGGCCCTGTGGGCGACTCGTGCGGCCCTCCGGAGGAAGAACTTCCCCCAGAGGGGCCGAATTCCTTGTGAAGAAGTTCACGAAGTTCGTGGCGGCGCTTCGCGAAAGGCCCCTCCGGACGGGTCCGGAGGGGCCTCGGCGGGCTCAAAGGTGCAGGCCGGAATGCGTATGAGCGGCATCTCACCGCGCCTGCCGCCACCCTGTGATCAAGCGACGGACCAGGCGATTCCGTCGAGGATGTCGTGTTCGCTGACGACGACCTCCCCCGCTCCGGTGCGCTCCATCACCGCGAGCAGGACGAGGGCCCCGGAAGCGATCACGTCGACCCGGCCGGGGTGCATCGCGGGGACGGCCGCCCGCTCCTCGTGCGTCGAGGCGAGCAGCCTCGCGGTGATCTCCCGGACCTGCCCGGCGGAGACCCTGGAGTGGTGGATCGCCTCCGAGTCGTACTCCTCCAGCCCCAGCGCGATCGCGGCGATGGTGGTGACCGTCCCGGCCAGGCCGACAAGCGTGGCCGCGGAGGCGAGCGGCACGGTCTCCTCGGCGAGGTCCAGGGCGGCGTCGACGTCCGCGCGGATCGCGGCGATCCGGTCGGGGGTGGGCGGGTCCACGACCACGCCGTCCTGGACGAGATGACGCTCGGTCATGCGTACGCAGCCGATGTCCACCGACCGTGCGGCGCGCACCCGGTCGTCGCCGACGACGAACTCGGTGGAGCCCCCGCCGATGTCCACGACGAGATACGGCTTCTCCAGGTGGTCGCTGCCCTCCAGCTCCTTGGTGGCACCGTCGAAGGAGAGCTGCGCCTCCTGGTCACCGGTGACGACCTCGGGCTCGACACCCAGGATGTCCAGCACCCCCTGGACGAACACGGCGCTGTTCTCCGCGTCGCGGGAGGCGGAGGTGGCGACGAACCGGATCCGCTCGGCGCCGAGTTCCTTGATGACGTCCGCGTACTCGCGGCACGCGTCGAAGGTGCGCTCCAGCGCCTCGGGCGCCAGCCGGCCGGTCCGGTCGACACCCTGGCCGAGCCGGACGATCCGCATCCGGCGGTCCAGCTCGGTGAACCGTCCGGTGGCGGGGTCCGCGTCCGCGACGAGCAGGCGGATGGAGTTGGTACCGCAGTCGATGGCGGCAACGCGGGTCATGGGGCTCCTGTGGTTGTACGTGGACCGCACGGGGTCAGGACGCGTCGGACTCGCCGCACGGCGTGACGCAGGGGCCCTTCGCCCACCACTGCGGCAGCATCGCGATCGCCTCGTCGCCCAGCGGGTTCACCCCGGGGCCGGCCGCGAGCGAGTGGCCGACCAGGACGTGGAGGCACTTCACCCGGTCCGGCATGCCGCCGGCGCTCGGGAAGCCCTCCAGGACCTCGATGGCGTCACGGCGGGCGATGTAGTCCTCGTGCGCGGCCCGGTAGGCGGCGGCCAGCTCCGGGTCGGTGGCCAGGCGTTCGGTCATCTCCTTCATGACCCCGTTGGCCTCCAGCGTGCCGATCGCGGACGCGGCACGGGGGCAGGTCAGGTAGTACGTCGTCGGGAACGGCGTGCCGTCCTCCAGACGGGGCTGCGTCTCGACCACGTCCGGGTTGCCGCACGGGCATCGGTGCGCGATGGCGCGCAGACCGCGCGGCGGGCGGCCGAGCTGCAGCTCGAACGCGGCGATGTCCGCATCGGTGGGCGTGGTGGATTCGGTCTGCGGAGGGGGCGTGTCCATGCCTGCCTTGAATGTCATCGGTCGGACTGTATGAATCGGTGCGGGAAGAGGGCCCGGCGCGTCCGGAAGGTCATTCCCGGTCCGCGCTGTCGACGCCGTCCCAGAGGTTGGAGTGCCAGGGCCGGCCCGTCGCCCCCGGCTCGCCGCGGCGCACCTCGGCCGCGTCCGGGTCGACCACCGTATATCCGGTCTCGCCGGGCAGCACGTAGTGCAGGTGCTCGCGCGCGAGACGGCGGATGTACGCGTCGTCCTTGAGCCGCGCCTTCTCGTCACGCAGCTCCTCGGTCCGCGAACGCGCCTCCCGCGAGAGCCTCTCCTGTTCGGCGATCTGATCGCGCTGGGAGATGTACTGCCGCATCGGATACGCGAGGGCGACCACCAGGGAACAGACGATCAGCGCGAGGAACGCGGCCCGGCCGGTGAGCCGGGACCGCCGTGCCTGACGGCGGTTCTGGGACCGGTAGACGCGGGCCGCCGTCTGCTCACCGAGCAGCCGCAGCCTGGTCGCGGTGGAGAACCGGTCGCGGTCCTTCCCGGCCATGTCTCACGCCTCCCCGTTACGCACGTCCGTCCCCGCACACGGTACGGGACCGGATGCGGGGACGGACGGAGGCTGGTGCCCCGGACTCGGGCTGTCAGCCCTCGAAGCGGAACCGCGGGAACGCCGAACGGCCGGCGTAGACCGCGGCGTCGTCGAGGATCTCCTCGATGCGCAGCAGCTGGTTGTACTTGGCGACGCGGTCCGAGCGGGCCGGGGCGCCGGTCTTGATCTGGCCGCAGTTCACGGCGACGGCGAGGTCGGCGATGGTGACGTCCTCGGTCTCACCGGAGCGGTGGGACATCATGCACTTGAAGCCGTTGCGCTGGGCCAGCTCGACGGCGTCCAGGGTCTCGGTCAGCGAACCGATCTGGTTGACCTTGACGAGCAGGGCGTTGGCCGAGCCCTCCTCGATGCCACGGGCGAGGCGCTCGGGGTTGGTGACGAACAGGTCGTCACCGACGATCTGCACCTTGGAGCCGAGCTTGTCGGTGATGACCTTCCAGCCGGCCCAGTCGTCCTCGTACAGCGGGTCCTCGATGGAGACCAGCGGGTACGCGGAGACGAGCTCCTCGTAGTACTCGGTCATCTCGGCGGCCGAGCGGGACTTGCCCTCGAACTCGTAGACGCCGTCCTTGTAGAACTCGGACGCGGCGACGTCGAGCGCGAGCGCGATGTCGCGGCCGGGGACGTAACCGGCCTCCTTGATGGCCTCGAGGATGAGGTCGAGGGCGGCGCGGTTGGACTCGAGGTTCGGGGCGAAGCCGCCCTCGTCGCCGAGACCGGTGGACAGGCCCTTGGTCTTCAGGACCTTCTTGAGCGTGTGGTAGATCTCCGCACCCCAGCGCAGGGCCTCGGAGAAGGACTCGGCGCCGATCGGCGCGATCATGAACTCCTGGATGTCCACGTTGGAGTCGGCGTGCGAGCCGCCGTTCAGGATGTTCATCATCGGAACGGGCAGCAGGTGCGCGTTCGGACCGCCGAGGTAGCGGAAGAGCGGGAGGTCGGACGCCTCGGACGCGGCGTGCGCCACGGCGAGCGAGACACCGAGGATGGCGTTGGCGCCGAGGGAGCCCTTGTTCTCGGTCGCGTCCAGGTCGAACATCGCCTGGTCGATGAGGCGCTGCTCGGTGGCGTCGTAACCGACGAGCTCCGGGCCGATCTGCTCGATCACGGCGAGGACGGCCTTTTCGACGCCCTTGCCCTGGTAGCGGTTGGGGTCACCGTCGCGAAGCTCAATGGCCTCGAACGCACCGGTGGAGGCGCCGGACGGAACAGCAGCACGTCCCGTGCTGCCGTCGTCGAGGCCAACCTCGACCTCGACCGTGGGGTTGCCCCGGGAGTCGAGGATTTCCCTGGCTACGACGACGTCGATGGACGGCACGAGGCATCTCCTTCTGGGATCTGACACTGGTTGTGCAGGGTCACTGTGGCCTTGCGGCACGAGCCTAACCGGCTCTGCCTGATCCGTCGGCCGTCCGCCCGTCCCCTGGGACGAAAAAGGACCCAAGGACCTGCATTACGGGCAAAGCTCCAGAATTTTACTGGCAAGTAACTACAACAGTTGAACGAAGGCGCGTCCCGCGGGCCCCGACGGCCGGGGCCGCCCGGCGGTGCCGCGTCCGGCCCCGAAGGGTCTCCGTGGACGGTTCCGAGGGGGTTGCGTGGACGGTTCCGCGGCGCCTGCGCGGCGCCGGACACGGCCCCGGCCCGGCGCGCAGGGGGGTGGGCGCGCCGGGCCGGGACTCCGGGGCAGGAGGAGGAACCCCGGACCACTCCGGATGGAACCTGTACCGCTTCGGTGGAACCCGTACCGCTTCAGGGCGCGGGACCCGGATCCACCTCAGGTGGGACCTGACCGTTTCAGGTGGTCCCGGCTACTTCAGGTGGAGCTGCTGACCCGGGAAGATCAGGTCGGCGTCGTCGACGATGTCGTCGTTCAGCTCGAACAGCTTCTCCCAGCCGCCCTTGACCTTCTTCGCGTCGGCGATCTTGCCGAGGGTGTCTCCGGCCTTCACCTTGTACTCGCCGTCACCCTTCTCGACCTTCTCGCCGGTCGGGGTCGTGACGGTCTTCTCGGCCTTCGGCTCCGTGCGCGTCTCGCTGCGCGAGGCGGGCTGCTCGGCCGTGCGCTCCGGCTGGGCCTTCTCGGCCGTGCCGGAGCCGGTGTCGACACCCGGGTCCACGCCGTCGTTCGTCAGGCCGCCGGCGCCGGCGCAGGCCCAGGCGCCCGGGCCCTGGAGGTCGAGGAGCTTCTCGGCCACGGCTATCTGCTGGTTCTTGGTGGCCAGGTCGGCACGGGCGGCGTACTGCGTACCGCCGGCGGCGGCCCAGCTGGACTGCGAGAACTGCAGACCGCCGTAGTAGCCGTTGCCGGTGTTGATGGACCAGTTGCCACCGGACTCGCACTGGGCGACGGCTTCCCAGGTCTGGACGGAGGCGGCCGAGGCGTTGGTGGCGCCCATCAGCGGCACGGCGACGGCGGCACCGGCGACACCGGCCAGGGTGGCGACACGGACGGCCTTGGACGGGCGACGGTGCTTGCCCTTGCTGGAAAGCAGCATGGTTCTCCTCACCGACGCCTACGAGGTGAGCTGTCGGGTTCGGGCCTGTGAGTTGCCCGGTCGCCCGCACTCGCGGACGACTTCACCCCGAGCCGTACCCGTACCCGTCTTCCGACGGCCGGGCCCGGCGCCTACCTGGGTCCCCCGCTCCTGCCTACGGCGCTTTACGCGTCGGTTCCCCTTCGGCCGACGGCAGGATTCGGCGTGACGGTCGAAGGTGCCCGCGGTGCGAGCGGCTCCGACCGTAAACACACCCAACCCCTACTTTCAAAGATGGACATAACGGCTAATCAGCACGTACTGGTGCGGGGCCGCGGATCGTTTGCGCAGGTCGGAGCCAATATGGACGGACCGGACGGACGGGGCGCCCCGATGACAGCAAAGAGACCCATGTCTCACTTACGCATAAGTGGACATAGGCCTCTGAACTACCCCTGATTCAGGGGCGTTTTCCCGCTTTGGATCAGTTGTCCGCCGAGGCCTTCGCCTGGGCATCCTGACCGTCCTTCGCATCCTGCGTGTCCTGGGTGTCCTCTGCCTCCGCCGTGAGGTCGAGGTCCAGACTCTGGCCGGGCAGGATCAGGTCCGGGTCGGAGCCCAGCTCGTCCTTGTTGGCCTCGTAGAGCGCGGGCCAGCCGCCCGGGAGCTCCTGCGCGTCGGCGATCGCCCAGAGGTTGTCGCCCGTACGGACGGTGTACGAGCCGTCCGCGTCCTGGCGCGCGTCCGCGTCGCCACGGGAGGCGTGCCGACCGGACTCACGCCCGTCCTCCAGGTCCGACTCCGCGCTCGACTCGGGCGCGGGCGTGCCACGGTGCTTACCGCCCTTCGCCGCGTCCCCCTTCGAGGTGCCGGCGGTCTCCGACTCCTCGGGCGACGGGGTGGCGGACGGCGAGGCGTCGGCACTCGCCGAGGAGTCGGCCCCGCCGGCCTCGTCCGTCCCGCCCTCGGACGTGTCCTCGGTCTTCCCTTCGGTGCCCTTGGCCGCGTCCGCCTGGGCCGAGGCCTTGGACGAGGGGGTCCCGGACAGGGACGGGCTCTCCGTGGACCCGTCGGACGGCTCGCCGCCCGGGTCGATGCCCGGCAGCGTCCCGTCCAGGGCGAGCCCGGAGATCACGGCGCAGCTGGGCCAGGCCTGCGGGCCCTTGTCGTCCAGCACCTTCTCCGCGACCGCTATCTGCTGCGAGCGGCTCGCGAGGTCGGCCCGGGGCGCGTAGGCGGTACCGCCGTAGGCCGACCAGGTGTCCTGCGAGAACTGCAGTCCGCCGTAGTAGCCGTTGCCGAGGTCGGCGCTCCACATACCGCCGCTCTCGCATTCCGCGACCCGGTCCCAGGTCGTGGCCTCGGCGGCTTGCGCGCCGCCCGCGCCCAGCAGCGGGATGGCGATGGCCGATCCGGTGACGCCTGCGGCGACGACGATGGCGGGTGCCTGGCGAGGGCGACGGTGTCTGCCGGTCGCGGAGCCCATGGGATTGCCTTCCGTGTGACTGACATGTGACGGGTGAGTCGAACGGTGAACCTAGCCCTACTCGAACGTGTGTCACAAGTCGATGCAGCGGAGATCACGTGAAAGTCACGGAGTTGACAGGCTGTCACTTTCTTCGCCGGAGCGCCCCGGCCGGAACTCCACGGGAAGCGTGCGCAGTCCACGCATGATGAGCCCGCCGCGCCACCGCAAATCGGCAGGTTCCGCAGCGAGCCGCAGGTCGGGGAGGCGGCGGAGCAGCGTCGCGAGAGCCACCTGACCCTCCAGCCGGGCCAGCGGCGCCCCCAGGCAGTAGTGGATGCCGTGTCCGTATCCGAGGTGCTGATTGTCACTCCGCGCGAGATCCAGCGTGTCAGGATCCTGGAAGCGCTCGGGGTCCCGGTCGGCGGCGGCCAGCACCACCAGGACGGGGTCCCCCGCCGCGATCTCCCGTCCGCCCAGCGTCACGGGTTCGGTGGCGTACCGCCACGTCGCGAGTTCCACCGGCCCGTCGTAACGCAGCAGCTCCTCGATGCCCGTGGCGAGCAGGTCCGTCTCCCCGGCGGCGAGCGACCGCTCCAGGCGTGCGCGCTGGGAGGGGTTGCGCAGCAGCGCGTAGGTGCCGTTGCCGATGAGGTTCACGGTCGTCTCGAAGCCGGCGAACAGGAGGATGAAGGCCATGGCGGCGGCCTCGTTCTCGGTGAGGTGCTCGCCGTGGTCGCTCGCCCGGATCAGCCCGGAGATCAGGTCGTCACCGGGATTCTCCCTCTTGCGGTGGATCAGTTCGGCGAGATAGCCACGCATCTTCTTGACCGATCTGGCCACCCCGCCGCGCGGACCGCCGCCGTGCCGGATCATCATGCCCGCCCAGTCACGGAAGTCGTCCTGGTCCTCGCGCGGCACTCCGAGCAGATCGCAGATCGCGTAGATGGGAAGCGGGAAGGCGAAGTCGTGGATGAGATCCGCCTTCCCCTCCTCCACGAACGTGTCGATGAGGCGGTCCGTCAGCTCCTGCACGCGGGGCGCGAACTCCACCACCCGGCGCGGGGTGAACGCCTTGGACACCAGCCGGCGCAGCCGGGTGTGGTCCGGGGGGTCGATGTTCAGCAGATGCGTCATCAGCTCCGCCTTGCGCTCCCCCGGGATACCCGTCTTCCCCTTGGCGTTCGCTGACCCCGCGTGGTGCGCCGGGTTCTTGGAGAGCCGGGTGTCGGCGAGCGCCTGCCTGGCGTCCGCGTACCGGGTCACCAGCCATGCCTCGACCCCACTGGGCAGCGGCGTGCGGTGCACGGGGCTGTTCTCCCGGAGCCAGGCGTAGGCGGGGTACGGGTCGGTGGCGAACTCCCAGGTGAAGAGTTCGGGTGCGGCGTCGGGCGCGGAGGCGGTGCGGGGGCTGTCGTTCACTCCTCGACGCTATCGGGACCTGCCCCGAGCCCTTCCGCCGCCCGGATCGCGTCCCGGTAGGCCCGGGCGGCGGCCCGGAGAGCGGCCTCCGGGTCGATGCCGTCCTGCTCGGCCCGCACCGCGAGGGCGAGCAGCCGGTAGCCGACCCCGTCCCCCTGGGGCAGTGCGGCGTCGATCCCGGCCGTCCGGGCGCGGCTTCCGAGCTTGGCCGCCAGCGCCAGACCCGGCTGCCCGAGCGGCACCCCGTCGGTGACGGAGTCGCGCTGCTTCTCGATCGCCTTCGTACGCAGCCAGTGCGCGCGGACGTCCTCCGGGGTCTCGGCGGTCTCGTCGCCGAACACGTGCGGGTGCCGGTGGATCAGCTTGTCGACGATCGTCCCCGCGACGTCGTCGATCCCGAACGGCTCCTCCGGGTCCTCCTGCGCGATGCGCGCGTGGAACACGACCTGGAGCAGCACGTCCCCGAGCTCCTCGCGCAGCTCGTCCCTGTCGCCGTCCTCGATGGCCTCGACCAGTTCGTACGCCTCCTCGATGGCGTACTTCGCGAGGCCCTCGTGGGTCTTCTGCGAGGTCCACGGGCACGCGAGCCGGATCCGGTCCATGACCTGCACCAGGTCCAGGAGGCGCGCGCCGGGCAGGTCGTACGAACCGGGCAGCAGCTCCAGGTCCGGCATGTGCACGCGGCCGGAACCGCCGAGGCGGGCCAGCCCGTCGGTGAGCGGCTGGTTCCCCTCGCCGCCCACCAGCACCACCACGGTCCGGCCGCCCGCGCAGTCGTCCACCAGCTCCTCGGCCGAGGGGGAGGCGTGCTCGACGGCGACGCCCGCCTCCCGCAGGTACGGCAGCTGCGGGTGGTCCCGCTCGGGGCACACCACCCGTTCGGCGGCGTGCAGCGTCTGCCAGGCGGGCCAGGACAGCAGTCCGGGCGCGACCCGGTGGCTGGCGGTGAGCAGGACGATACGGCCGGGGTCTTCAGCGTTCACGCCTCGAACCTACCTCCGGCCGGACGGGGTCAGGCGCCTGCCTCGGGCTCCTGCGCCTGGAAGGTGGTGACCTGCGTGATCCACGGCGCCTTGTACGTGCTCAGCTGGACCTTCTCGTCGTCCCAGCTGCCGTAGCGCGGATTGACGTCGATGTGCAGGGCCTTCGACGCCTCGGTGAGCGCCTTCCCGACGACCGCCTGGCCGGCGGGGGTCTGGAGATCGGCACCGAGCGCCTGCGCCAGCTTCGGGAGCTGGACCTCCTTGCGCAGGTCGTTCTCGATCTGGCCGGGGGCCACCCAGCGCTGCTCCAGCATCACCGTCCGCAGCCCTTCGTCACCACCGGACTGCGCGGCGGCGGCGGCCTGGATCTGCTGGATCTCCTTACGGCTGACGGTCACCCCGGCGTCCTTCGCGGCCCGGTCCAGGACCTGGCCGAAGATCAGGCTGTGCAGCTTGGCCCGGTTCAACTGCCCCGACTTCGTCACCAGTTCTCCGGACCGCTCCGACGTCCGCTGCGCGCTGCGCACGTCGGACGCCTGCGCCTGGACCGTGGCCACGTCGATCCGGTCGCCGCCGACCACGGCCGCGGCGCCCGGATGGGCCTCGCTGCCGCAGGCGGTCAGGAGCGGGGCCGCGAGGAGCGCGGCGGCGGAAAGGGCGAGCGCGGTGCGACGACGGCGGTGCAAAGGAGCCTCCCGGGGAGAGTTTGTGCATCAGTGCACAAAGCCTTGCGGTGATCGATGTTAGGCAGTGGACGTGATTCGGGCCACTGCTTCGACCAACGATTTCCGGACCCGTCAGTGTGGGGTCGGCGCCGAAAACACCGTCGGCTCACCCTTTTCGGGCGCCGCCGGGCTCACACCGAGCCGCGGACGTCCTGGTGGTGGGTCAGTTGGCGCCGCAGCTCCGTGGGAAGCGGGTGGTGCGGGCCGTAGGTGCGCTCCGTGTCGTACAGGAGTGCCTGCAACTGGGCGCGTCCCGCCGCGTGGTCGCCCACCCCGAGCAGCAGGTGACCGATGCGATGACGGATGTCGAAGGCCCGCCCCGGACCCTCGGAGTGCGCGTAGGCGTTCTCGTAGTACGGGAGGACCGCGCGGTACTCGGCCAGCGCGGCGGCCGCCTCGCCTAGCTGCTCCAGGCACTGCGCCGCGTCGTAGCGGTACTGCAGGGTCTGGGAATCGGCGGGGCCCGCCTCCGCGGTGCGGTCGTCGGCGAGACGGCGGAGCTCCGGGAGGGCGCGGCGGTACTGCCCGTCGTCCATGAGCGTGGCCGCGTACTGCTTGCGCAGGATCCGTACGACCGGGGAGTGCTCGCCGTGCTCCGCCGCGGCGGCCGGAAGGATGCCCCCGAGTATGTCGACGGCCTGGGTGATCCGGCCCTCGCCCAGGAGCCGCTTCACGTCGTCGACGGCCTGCGCCACGTTCGGGCGGGAGGGCGGCTCGTGCGGTGCGGCCGGTGCCTGCTGGGCGGGGACGGGCGCGGGCGCCGGGACCGCCGCCCGGTCCGGCCAGGGCGCCTGCGGACGGAGGAAGGGCCGGGTCGGGTCGAGCGGCCCGGCCGGCGAACCCCCGGAGGGCAGCAGGGGCCGCAGGCACTCGTACACCTCCTGGGCGGAGGCGGGACGGTGCTGCGGGTCCTTGGAGAGCAGCCGCAGCACGAGTGCCTCGAGCGCCTCGGGGACCTCGGGCCTGAGATGGCGGACCGGGAGCGGCGGCTCGTAGAGATGGCGGTGCAGCACTCCCAGGGCGGTGGAGCCCGCGAACGGCACGTCCCCGCTCAGCAGTTCGTGCAGGAGCACCCCGAGGGCGTACAGGTCCGTGTACGGGCCGACGGCTCCGCCCATCGCCTGCTCGGGGGCCATGTAGGCCGGGGAGCCGATCGGTGAACCCGTGTGCGTCAGACGGGTCGTGTCGGTGTCCATGACGGAGGCGATGCCCAGGTCGAGCACGGTGAGCGTGCCGTCCGGCTTGACCATCGCGTTGCGCGGCTTGAGATCGCGGTGGACGATCGGCACGGCGTGCACGGCGGAGAGCACCGCGCAGAGCTGCGCGGCGATCGCGACGGCCCAGGGCCATGGATAGGGGTCGTGCTCGGCGAGATGGTCGGCGAGGTCGGCGCCCTCGACGTACTGCATGACGAGATAGAGGTCCTCGCCGTCGCTCCCCGCGTCGTGGACGGTGACCAGCCCGGGGTGGTCGACCTGCGCGGTGACCCGGCACTCCCGGACGAACCTGCGGCGCAGATCGTCGGCGGCCTGGCTGCCCGAGGGGCCCGCGACCCGGTCGGGACGCAGGAGCTTCACCGCGACCCTGCGGTCGAGACGCTGGTCGTACGCCGTCCAGACCTGCCCCATGCCGCCTTGGCCGAGAATGGTCGCCAGCTCGTAACGCCCGGCGATCACACGCCCGTTCACCGGCCGTCACCCTCCTTGCGGAGGTAGTCGCTCAGCTCGTCGAGCTCGGCACGCACCTGGTCCAGGCGCTGGGGCCCGGCGGGCCTCGGGGTGTCCGACGGGGGCGTGGCGGCCGGCCGTTGCGGCGGGGCGGGCGGATAGCCGTAGGACGGGGCGGGCGTCACGGCGGGCGGGACGGGCACGGTCTGCTGTCCGTATCCGGCGGCGGGCGACGCCAAGGCCCCGGGGTGCGGGGTCGCGTAGCCGTACGGAACGCCCTGCGGGCCGCCGTACGGACCGTAGTGGCGGATCTCCGCGTAGAGGTAGTAGGTGACCGTGCCCGCGAAGACGACCAGCATCCAGGTGAGCATGATGAGCGCCTGGGCGTCGGACATCACCTCCTCGTCGTCCGGCAACGTCCCGAGGTAGACGATGAGTCCGACGTTCAGCGCGAACACGAGGGCGAGCAGCCACCAGTCGCGCGGCTTGCGGGTCACGATCGCCAGCCGCAGCATGGCCGCCCAGGCGAGGAGGCCACAGCTCAGGAAGGTGAGCGCGACGAAGACCACGCGCAGCGTGACCAGCGTGGCCGAGGACGGACGACGCTTCGGCTGCTGCTCCGGCGGATAGCCGTAGCCGTGCATGTGCTGCTCCCGGAGGGCGTGGGTCGGACGTGTGCAGTGAGCGTATACACCGACACGGACAACCGGTCCCGGGTTGTGCACAACCGTTGTGGTTCCCGTCACGGTTCACCTCGTCCCGCGCCTCCCGGCCGACGTCACCCGGCGCCTCCCCGCTCACCTCACCCGGGGGCGACCGTGCCCTCCGTGAGCCCGTCGTACATCCCCTGCACCAGCTGCCCGCCCAGCCTCCCGGCCGTGCGCAGGGCGTCCTCGAAGGCGGCGAGGTCCCTGAACTGCTCTCCGTAACGCTGCTGTTCGGCGAGGGGCAGGCGTGGCACCTGGAGGCGGCGGGCGTCCAGCCGGGTCGCGGTGGAGGCATAGCTGCTGGCCTGCCGGTTGTTGGCGGTGGCCCGCAGGAAACCGGCGAGGAACCAGGGGTCCAGGGCTGCCGGATCCGGGCGCAGCAGCTGGAGGTTGCGGCCCAGCGCGGCTCCGGCGGTGGCCTCGTCGACGACCCTGGCCACCGAGCCGCCGCCCAGTACCGGCACGACGACGTCGCCCGGCTCCAGGAGCAGCGGCTCGGTCTCCGTGGATGTCGTCGGCGCTGCGGCCGTACCGCTCGGGGCCGTGCCGGCCAGGACGTCGTGCTCGGTGAGGACCCGCGCGGCGCCGCCCGGCGCACCGGAACCCGTACGCAGGCGCAGGGCGCCCGCACGGGCCAGTTCACCGACGGTGGTGAAGGGCCGCCGGGCCGGTTCGCCCGGGACGGCGGGCGGCGGGGTGAGCCGGGCGGTCAGCTTCAGGGTGTCGTCCAGCCGCTTCCGTACGCGCGCCAGCTCGGCCGCCCCGCCGCCTGCGGCCTGCGGTGGCAGGTGGCGGGCGGGGGCCAGGTCCACGTCGTCGTCGAGCAGTTCGATGACGGGGACCGCCCTGCTGGTTCCCGGGCGCTCCTCGACGGGCTCACGGCGTCCCGGCACGTCGAAGGCGGTCCAGGCGTCCAGCACCGCCCCGCGCAGAGCGGGCCAGTCCAGCCGGTCACGGCCGGAGGTCGTGCCCGCGGACTCGGGCTCGGCCGTGTCGACGACGAGCAGTTCGGGGGCCGGGGGCTGCTCGGCTCCGGGCTTGCGGAGCACCCAGATGTGGAGCGGGATGCCGTACGGCGGCGCGGCACCGGCCGGGAGCGCGATCACGGCGCGCAGCGCGCCGCGGCGGAGCAGGTCGGCGCGGATGCGCCGGCCCGAGCGCCGCGAGGCGGCGGCCGGGGGCATCAGCACCACGGCCGTGCCGCCTTCACGGAGATGGGCGAGGGCGTGCTGGAGCCAGGCCAGTTCGGACTCGGTACGGGCGGGGAAGCCGTACTCCCAGCGCGGGTCGTAGGCCAGCTCGTCGTGGCCCCAGTTCCGCTCGTTGAACGGGGGGTGGCACAGCACCGCGTCCACGGTGAGTCCGGGGAAGGCGTCGGTGCGCAGGGTGTCGCCGGTCCGTACGGACGGTGCGGACCCTTCGGCACCGCCCCCCGGGGCGTGCAGGGCGAGGCGGAGAGCGGTGAGCGCCGCCAGGTCGGGGTCGGCCTCCTGGGCGTACAACCCGGTGGGACGGCCGACGGCACGCAGAAGGGCGCCTGTTCCGGCGGCCGGGTCGAGCACCGTGCGTGAGGTGCGCCTGCCGCTCGCTCCTGCGGCGTCCCGTGCGGGCAGGGCGAGGTCGGCCATCAGCTCGGCGAGACCCGGAGGCGTGAGTGTGTACTGACGCGGGTTGGCGTCGAGTTGCCGGCCGAAGAGGAAGTCGAAGGCCTGCCGGGCCCCGGTCTCAGCGGCGAGTTCGGCGACGGCGCGCAGCAGCGGCACGGACGGGAGCAGCTCCGACTCGGCGGGCGTGGGGACGGCCCGCCCGGCTCCGAGGCGATCCGCGAGCACGTGGTCCAGGGCACCCGGCAGGACCCCCGCCATCCGGGCGTCCGATACGGCGGTGATCTCCAGCCAGGCGGTGGGCCTGTCCCGGACGAGCAGAAGGGCGCAGCCCGCGTGGAGGAGGGCGGTGACGGCCCCGCCCGGGTGCCCCGCCAGTTGCTGCCAGACCCGCTCGCGCAGCGGGATCTCCGCGAGCTTGCCCTGGTCGCGGAGCCACTGCTCGACCTCGGGCAGGGCGAAGGAAGGGCTGGCCTCGGTGCCGCCGACCGGCTTCGGGAAGTCGGCGTGCCTGCGGCGCCAGTTGCTGACGGCGGCGCGGCCGACGCCCGCGAGCCGGGCGATTCCGGCGGCGGTCACCTCTGTCGAGTTCTCCGGCACTGGCCTGTCTCCCGTTCCGCCCACGTCGGTGTCCCCTGCTGTGTGGATGAGCATACCGATCGCGTTCCACTCATCGGTTCACACCCGATACGGACCGAAGCGACCGTGAACAGTGTTGACTTGGTTCACAGCAACTGTTCTTATTGACCCACAGCACACCGCAGGGTTGTGCGGCACCGCTCACACTTCCCGTTCTTCCTCGGAGGGCACACCCATGTCCCAGTTCACGCAGCCGCAGCCTCAGCAGCCGTACGCACCGGCGCAGGCTCCCGGCGCGCGTCCCGCCCGTAACGGCCTCGGTATCGCCGCCCTGGTCCTCGGCATCATCGGGACGGTCTCGGGTCTCATCCCGCTGTTCTTCTGGCTCGCGGGCATCCTCGGCGTCATCGCCCTGATCCTGGGACTCTCCGGGCGCGGGCGGGCCAAGCGGGGCGAGGCCACCAACAAGGGTGTGGCCACGTTCGGCGCGGTGCTCGGCCTGGTGGCGCTGATCCTGTCGGTGGTCGGCGCCGTCCTCACCTTCAAGGCCGTGGACGACGTGGTGGACGAGATCAACGATTCGGCCCCTGCCAGCGCGGCGGCGAAGCCGGCGGAGTCCGGGGGCGACGCGGCCAAGGACGACGCCAAGGGCGTGGGCGAGACCCTGGAAGCAGGAGACACGGCTGTCTACGAGGACGGCCTGGAGGTCACCGTCAGCGACCCCACCGCCTACACCGCCGACGAGTTCGCAATCGGGCACACCAAGGGCAACAAGGCCTACACGGTCTCGGTCGTCATCGAGAACAAGGGCAAGGAGAAGTTCGACGCGACGCTCGCCTCCGTCGACGCCCGCGCGGGACAGGACGGTGTGGACGCCGAGCAGATCTTCGACGGCAAGGTCGGCGAAGGCTTCAGCGGCACGGTCCTGCCGGGCAAGAAGATCACGGCCCAGTACGCCTTCGACGCCCCGGCCGACGCCGAGAACCTGACCGTGGAGGTCTCCCCCGGCTTCGACTGGGACGCCGACCAGTGGGACCTGAAGCTCTGACATGACAGCGGGCCACATCCGAAGACGCCCCTCCACCGCTCATCGGAGGGGCGCCTTCGGATGTGACCGGCTCGGCTCCCGTCCCTGAAGCGTTGTCGGCTCGGCCCCCGCCCCCGGAACGTTGTCGGCTCCGCTCCCGCCCCCGGAACGTTGTCGGCTCGGCTCCCGCCCCCGGGCGGGAGCCGTGCCGTTCCCGCTAGCCGCGGGTGGAGTGCCGCACCCAGACGTTCGGCTCGACGTACACCGCGTATCCGTGCGCGGGCGAGCAGAGCACCGGAACCAGTGCTCCCGGGACCTCCACCGGCCCCTCCGTGTCGAACGGCAGCCCGGTCCACGCCCGCCAGCGCTCCAGCGACCCGCTCACCGTCATCGAGACCGGTGCGACCCTCTCGATCACACCGCCCGCCCGTACATGCACCCGCAGCCAGGGGTCGACGGGCAGCCCGTCGTCCGGTCGCGTGCGCCGGGCGTACTCCTCCAGCGGCACGGAGGCCTCGGCGTGCTTCGCGCTCGGCCTGACCGGAGCCACGAGGTTCGCGAATCCGAGGCGTCGCGTGTTCTCCCGCATCGCGGCCACCATCTGCCCGGAGATGCCCTCGCCGAGCCGCCCCGCGGCGACCGTGATCTCGATCGCGCTCACGGTGTCCGGGGTACGCCCGTGCCGCAGGTCGGAGAAGGCCCACAGCAGCGCCTGGTCCCAGCCGCCCTCGGGCAACTCCCCGCGCCCGGGCGCCCCGAGGGCGAACGGCACGCTGTAACCCCTGGCAGCGACGGCACCGTCGGCATCGGTGGCGACGAGTACGAACTCGGGGAACTCCACGGCTATGCGGGGAAAGTTCGCCCAGCCCACCAGGTCCTCCAGGACGAAGGCGGGCCAGGTGTCGGGCATGTCGTCCAGCGCCCCGGCGAGTTCGGGCCGCTCCGCGAGCGTGGTGATCTTTACATCCATCCGGCCACGGTAGACAGGCCGCGCCCCGTCGCCAACCGGATTCGGAATGGCCCGGAAGGGTGCTGGGTTCAACCCCCGGACAGGCGAGGACAGGCGCGCACTCCGTGCACCGTCACCGGTTCACAGAAAGCTGCCGACGATGAGCGCACCCGTCGGCAGAAGGCTCAGCGAGACGCAGAGCGGCCAGTACAGCCGCGGGTCCATCGCCGCCCTGCGGCCCATCGGCTCGTTGACGAGCCACCAGATGATCCAGAACACCGCGACCACCGGTACGACGATGATCAGCCAGAGCGTCATGCCGTCGTTCTCCGTGGGCTCCCGTGAGGTCCAGCCCGCATCCGCGAGCGGACCGTTCGCCAGGAAGTACCACACCAGCCACGCGGGAACGACGCCCGGCACCCCGAGCAGCAAGTTCACGCCCACGGCCGTCAGCCGCCACATCACCATGGGCTCAGTATTCACACGCGCACCGTCGCCCTGCGTGCCGAGGCACCCTCCCGGCCGCCCGCCCCCTGCGCCTACCCTGATGCCTCGTGACCCGTCTCCGCGCAACGCCCCAGTCCCGCCGCCCCGCAGGGCGCTCCCTCCGGCTCGCCCGAGGCCGGGCCGCCGGCTGTGCCGCCCTGGCGCTCGGGGCGCTGCTGACCGGGTGTGACGGGACCGGACTCCCCGACGGCAGCGGTCTTCCCGGCGGCGGGGTCTCCTCGGCGGCCTCCGGCGCGCAGGGGACCAGCCCACTGGACGACCCGGACGGCACGAAGCCGGGCCTGGCGGCGATCTCCTCCGAGGGGGACGAGGCGAAGGGCCGCGACCTCATCGAGGAGCTGTCCACCAAGGGACGCGGCCCCAAAACGGGTTACGAACGAGACAAGTTCGGCTACGCGTGGATGGACACGGCGGACGGCGTCCCCCTTGCGAGGAACGGCTGCGACACCCGCAACGACCTGCTCAAGCGCGACGGCCAGAAGATCGAGTTCCGCTCCGGATCCGACTGTGTGATCGTCTCGATGACCCTCCACGACCCTTACACGGGCAAGGACATCGCCTGGAAGAAGGCGGACGCCTCGGAGGTTCAGATAGACCACGTGGTGCCGCTGTCGTACGCGTGGCAGATGGGCGCGGCCCGCTGGCCCGAGAGCAAGCGCAAGCAACTCGCGAACGACGTGCTCAACCTCCTGCCGGTCGAGGGCCGCGCCAACAGCGCCAAGGGCGACTCCGGACCGGCGTCCTGGCTGCCACCGGACAAGGCGATCCGCTGCTCCTACGCCGTGCGGTTCGCGCAGGTCGCCCGGAAGTACGAACTGGCCGTGACGAGCGCGGACAAGCAGGCGATGCTGACGCAGTGCGGCGGCTGACACGGCGTGGCGCCGGGCAGCGCGCCGACTGACGCGACACCGGACAGCGCGGCAGCGGCTGACACGGCCCGGTGCCGGGCAGCGCGGCGGCTGAGGCGGCCCGCCGGCTGACACGGCCCGGCTGACGCGACATCGGGCAGCGCGGCGGCGGGCTGGCACGGCGCGGCGCCGGGCAGCACGACGGCTGAGGCGGCCCGCCGGCTGACACGGCCCGGCCGATGCGACACCGGCCCGCGCCGCGACTGACGGGCCGCCCGGCCCCTCAGACCTTTCCGATGCCCAGCGTGTTCTCGGACGGCAGCAGTCCCGAGCCGATCACCTCGATCCACAGCGGCCCGAGAAGCTCGGCCAGTCTCTCCCGCTCCTCGGTACCGAGCGCCCCCCAGGGACCCGACGCGGCCTCGTCCGTACGCCGTTCGACCTCCGCGCGCAGCTCACGCCCCGCGTCCGTCGCCGTACCGTCCGCCTCCAGCAGCCCTCGCCCGGCCAGCCGGCCACGGGCCGCCTCCCACTCCTGCGCGCTCCACCCCCGGCTCGCGAACACCTCCGGTCGTGCGGCGCCGATGGCCGCGAAGGAGACCAGCGACTCCACCGGATCCAGGCCCGCCGCGATCAGCGCCGCGACGTGGCCGTCACCCCGGTGCTCCCGCAGGACCGTCGACGCCTGCCAGAGCGTCAGGTGCGGTGCGTCGGGCCACGGCAGCGCGGCGTTGGCAGCGGCGAGCGGGCGCCCTGTCACGTCCGCGGCCTGTGCCGCACGCCGCACGAGCGCGGCGGCCTCGGCGAGCTCCGGCCCCTCGACCCGGTCACCGAACAGCGCCCGGTAGGCCCGGTCCACCGCCCGGCTCCGCGCCGCGAGCACCGCGTCCGGGGCGGCCACCGACCAGCCCGCGGGGACGTGGGCCCCGATCATCGCGGGGCTGAAACTGTGGAAGGTGGCGGTCACCTGCTCCGCCCCCGCCGCACCGAGCGGGGCGGCACGCCACGCGAAGTAGCTCGGCCACCGCTCGTCCGTGGCGTAGCCGAGCGCGCCGGCCTCCTCGAACGCCTCCGGCGCGTAGTAGACGACGGCGTGCAGCGGCTCCAGCAGGTGCCACATCCGGCGCACGGAACCCAGATCGTCGGACATGTCCAACCTCCCGCTCGACCACATCTTGTCAGTGACTAGATCTCCAGCGTGGGCCCGCTCCGCAAACTTGTCAATGCCTAGATTCCGCGTACCGTACGTCCCATGACCAGTGAGCGCACCTATCACCACGGCGACCTGCGGCGGGCCGTCCTCACCGCCGCCCTCGACGTCATCGAGGCCGACGGCCCCGACGCCCTGTCCCTGCGCGACCTGGCCAGGCGGGCGGGCGTCTCGCACGCGGCACCGGCCCACCACTTCAAGGACCGCACCGGCCTGCTCACGGCGGTCGCCGCCGAGGGCTACACACTCTTCGCCGCCGCCCTGGCGGAGGCACCGGGCCTACGGGAGCGAGGCGTCGCCTACGTCCGGTTCGCCTCCGCCCACCCCGCGCACTTCCAGGTGATGTTCCGCCCGGAGCTCCTCCGCACCGACGACCCCGCCCTGCTCGCCGCCAAGTCCCGCGCCACCGAGGAACTGCGCGCCGGGATCAGCGAACTCCCGCACAACGCCCACGGCGACGACGCCCGCCTCGCCGGCATCGCCGCGTGGTCCCTGGCCCACGGCTTCGCGACGCTGCTGCTCAGCGGCAACCTGGACGAACCGGTCGGCGGCCGAGACCCCGGAGAGGTGTTCCATCACCTGACCGGGTTCCTCTTCAGCGGCCGACCCGCCGCCCTCGACGGCCCTACGACCCCAGAATCGTCGTGAGGAACTCCCCGGTCCACGACAGGAGTTCACGGCCGACCACCGGTTTGCCGCCGATGCGCCCCGCCGTCGGCCGGGGCACCAGGATCTGGTGTGCGGCCGGCTTGAAGATCGTCTTCGGGTGCAGCCGCTTCAGCCGCAGCTCCTGCGACTCCCGCAGCTCCACCGGAGCGAACCGGATGTTCGGGCCCTGGAGCACGATCTCGCCCACCCCGCAGGCCCGGGCGAGCATCCGCAGCCCCGCCACCAGCAGCAGGTTCTCCACCGGCTCCGGCAGCTTGCCGTAGCGGTCGGTGAGCTCCTCGCGCACCGCCCGGATGTCCTCCTCCGAATTCGCGGAGGCGATGGCGCGGTACGCCTGGAGGCGCAGCCGCTCCCCCGGGGCGTAGTCGTGCGGGACGTGCGCGTCGACCGGGAGCTCGATCTTGACCTCGAGCGGCGGCTCCTCCTCGACCCCGCCGTCCACGGCCGCCCGGTAGTCCGCCACCGCCTCGCCGACCATCCGGATGTACAGGTCGAAGCCGACCCCCGCGATATGGCCGGACTGCTCGCCCCCGAGCAGGTTTCCGGCGCCACGGATCTCCAGGTCCTTCATCGCCACGTACATGCCCGCGCCCATCTCGGTGTGCTGGGCGATCGTCGCCAGCCTCTCGTGCGCGGTCTCCGTCAGCGGCTTCTCCGGCGGATACAGGAAGTAGGAGTAGCCCCGGTCCCGGCCACGGCCGACACGGCCGCGCAGCTGGTGCAGCTGGGAGAGACCGAAGTTGTCGCCGCGCTCCACGATCAGCGTGTTGGCGTTGGAGATGTCGATGCCGGACTCGACGATCGTCGTGGAGACCAGGACGTCGAACCGCTTCTCCCAGAAGTCGACGACGACCTGCTCCAGCTGGCTCTCCCCCATCTGCCCGTGCGCCGTCGCGATCCGCGCCTCGGGCACGATCTCGCGCAGCCGCGCCGCCGCCCGGTCGATCGACTCGACCCGGTTGTGGATGTAGAACACCTGGCCCTCACGCAGGAGTTCACGCCGCACCGCCGCGCCGATCTGCTTCTCCTCGTACGGCCCGACGAACGTGAGGACGGGGTGGCGCTCCTCCGGGGGCGTCGTGATCGTCGACATCTCGCGGATGCCCGTGACGGCCATCTCGAGCGTACGGGGGATGGGGGTCGCCGACATGGTGAGCACGTCCACGTTGGCCCGGAGCTTCTTCAGCTGCTCCTTGTGCTCGACGCCGAAGCGCTGCTCCTCGTCGACGATGACGAGACCCAGGTCCTTGAACTTCGTCTCCGACGAGAACAGCCGGTGCGTGCCGATGACCAGGTCCACGGACCCGTCCTTGAGCCCCTCCAGCGTCGCTTTCGACTCGGTGTCCGACTGGAAGCGGCTCAGCGCCCGCACGTTGACGGGGAACTGGGCGTACCGCTCGGTGAACGTGCCGTAGTGCTGCTGCACCAGGAGCGTCGTCGGCACGAGCACCGCGACCTGCTTGCCGTCCTGGACCGCCTTGAACGCGGCCCGCACCGCGATCTCCGTCTTGCCGTAACCGACGTCGCCGCAGATCAGCCGGTCCATCGGGACGGACTTCTCCATGTCCTCCTTGACCTCGGCGATCGTGGACAGCTGGTCGGGCGTCTCCGCGTACGGGAAGGCGTCCTCCAGCTCACGCTGCCACGGGGTGTCCGGGCCGAAGGCATGCCCCGGGGCCGCCATCCGCGCCGAGTACAGCTTGATCAGGTCGGCGGCGATCTCCTTGACCGCCTTCTTGGCGCGCTGCTTCGTCTTCGTCCAGTCGGCGCCGCCCAGCCGGTGCAGGGTCGGGGCCTCGCCACCGACGTACTTGGTGACCTGCTCCAGCTGGTCGGTCGGGATGTAGAGGCGGTCGCCGGGCTGGCCGCGCTTGGCGGGGGCGTACTCGACGAGGAGGTACTCGCGCGTCGCGCCCTGCACGGTGCGCTGGACCATCTCGATGTAGCGGCCGACACCGTGCTGCTCGTGGACGATGAAGTCGCCCGCCTGGAGGGTCAGCGGGTCGATGGACTTACGGCGGCGGGCCGGCATCCGGCCCAGGTCCTTGCTGGCCGTGCGCTGGCCCGTCAGGTCCGTCTCCGTCAGCACGGCGAGCTTCAGGCCCGGGTCGACGAAGCCGTGGTCGACGGCGCCGCACGAGACGTGGACGAGCGACGGTGTGATCTCGCCGAGGTCAGGGTCGAGCCGGGCCGCGATGCCCTCGCCGCCGAGTACCTCGACCGTACGCGAGGCGGGCCCCTGCCCCTCGGTGACGTACACCGTGCGCCAGCCCTCGGCCAGCCACCCCTTGGTGTCCGCCAGCGCGCGGGCGGTGTCGCCCCGGTACGCCTCCGGGGCGTGCATCCCGAGCTTCAGGGTGTCGTCGTCCAGCTCGTCGTCCGCGGCGAACGGCGAGACCGACCACCACAGCATGCCCAGCTCACGCGCCCGGTCCCGGACGTCGGCGATGCCCCACAGCGAGGCCGCGCCGACGTCGATCGGCGCCTCGCCGCCGCCCGCGGTGGCCGCCCAGGACGCCTGGAGGAACTCCTGGCTCGTCGCGACCAGGTCCGCCGCCCGGGTCCGCACCCGCTCGGGGTCGCAGACCACCGCCATCGAGCCCTTCGGCAGGACGTCGAGCAGCAGCTCCATCTCGTCGACGAGGACCGGGGCGAGGGACTCCATGCCCTCGACGGCGATGCCCTCCGCGATCTTCCCCAGCAGCTCACCCAGCTCCGGGTGCTCCTCGGCCAGCGCCGCCGCCCGGCCTCGTACGTCCTCGGTGAGCAACAGCTCACGGCAGGGCGGGGCCCACAGTCCGTGTTCGGCGACCTCCAGCGAGCGCTGGTCGGCGATCTTGAAGTACCGGATCTCCTCGACGTCGTCGCCCCAGAACTCCACCCGCAGGGGGTGCTCCTCGGTCGGCGGGAACACGTCCAGGATCCCGCCGCGCACCGCGAACTCGCCGCGCTTCTCGACCAGCTCCACCCGGGCGTACGCCGCTGCCGCGAGCGCGTCCACGACCCCGCCCAGGTCAGCGGTCTGCCCACTGCTCAGCGCCACGGGCTCCAGGTCGCCGAGGCCCTTGACCTGCGGCTGGAGCACCGAGCGGACCGGTGCGACGACCACCTTCACCGGCCCGGTCTCCGGGTCGTCCGGCCGGGGGTGCGCGAGCCTGCGCAGCACGGCGAGACGACGGCCCACGGTGTCCGAGCGGGGCGAGAGCCGCTCGTGGGGCAGGGTCTCCCAGGAGGGGAACTCCGCCACGGTGTCCGGGGGCAGCAGGGTCCGCAGCGCCGCCGCCAGGTCCTCGGCCTCGCGGCCGGTCGCGGTGACGGCCAGCACCGTGCGCCCGGCCTCGCGGGCCAGCGCGGCCACGGCGAAGGGGCGCGCGGCGGGCGGGCCGACCAGGTCGACCTGGGGCCGGTGGCCGTCGGTCGCGGCCTTCACCGCTTCGGAGAGCGCCGGGTCGGTGACGACGACGTCCAGCAGACCGTGCAGGCTCATGAAGGTTCCGTCCGGTGTGGCGAGTGAGCAACGCGAAGGGCCCGACACGTGGGACGGGCCGGGGCCTCCAGCGTACGACGCCGGTGTGTCACCCGCGCGAGGGAACGCCGTTGTCCGGTCGGCGGCAGCGGGGCTAGCCTTAGTCCGGCATCTAGTCCACTTCTGGCCCGAGCGAGGCGTCATGGCAGCAGCCCGGCAGTACAACGTGCACGAGGCCAAGACCCACTTCTCGCGCATACTGCAGCAGGTCGAGACCGGCGAGGAAGTCGTGATCAGCCGGGCAGGGGAGCCCATCGCGAAGGTCGTGCCCCTGCACCCGAAGGTACGCCGGACCGGTCGTGGGTCTCTCCGAGGACAGGTCCACATCCCCGACGACTTCGACGAGCTCCCGGACGACATCGCCGACGCCTTCGGGATGCGCTGATGCGCCTTCTGCTCGACACCCATGTCGCCCTGTGGTGGCTCGACGACTCCTCAGAGCTCTCTGACGAGCTGAAGGACCTCATCGACACGGAGCCCGCCGTCTATCTCAGTGCCGCGACCCCGTGGGAAATCGCCATCAAGCAGTCAGCCGGAAAGCTGGCAGGGCCCGATGATCTGGCCGAGCGGGTCCGCGACTGCCAGCTGACCAGCCTCGCCATCACCGCAGGGCACGGCGTCAAGGCCGGCCGCCTCCCCCCGCTCCACCGCGACCCGTTCGACCGCATCCTCGTCGCCCAGGCCCAGACGGAGGGGCTGACGATCGTCACCCGCGACAAGTGGATCCCCCAGTACGGCGTGCCGGTCATGCACGCCTGAGGACGGAAGCCGGACGCGAACCGGCCCCGGGGCGTTTGGAGGAACGCCCCGGGGCCGGTTCAGTCATCCTACGTCCGCCGCCGTCACCCGTCGGTGGCGATCGCGTTCAGGACGTTCATGCGGCCCGCCCGGAAGGCCGGGACCAGGGCGGCGAACAGTCCGACGAAGGCCGAGGCGACGAAGACCGTGAGAATCGTCGGCCACGGGATCTCCAGGACCCCGAGCCCTTCCAGCGCCAGCAGCTTCTGGGCGGAGGTGCCCCAGCCCATGCCCAGGCCGAGTCCGAGCAGCGCGCCGAACAGGGCGATGACCACGGACTCCAGCCGGATCATCCTGCGCAGCTGGCGGCGGGAGAGGCCGATCGCCCGCATCAGGCCGATCTCGCGGGTCCGCTCGACGACCGACAGGGCCAGGGTGTTCACCACACCGAGCACCGCGACGATGATCGCGAGGGCGAGCAGGCCGTACACGATGTTCAGCAGCTGGCCGATCTGGTCCTTCAGGTCCTCCTTGAAGTCGGCCTGGTTCTGCACCTTGTACTGCGGGTACGCGGCGAGCGAGCTCTTGAGTGCCGCGTAGGCCTCCTTCTCCTTGCCGTCCTCCGCCGAGGCGAACATGATCATGTTCTTGGGCATGCTGTCGGCGTCGACGTAACGCTCGGCGGTGGTGACGTTGGTGTACATCGCCCCCTGGTCCACGTTGGTGTCGTCCGACGTGATCGCGGCGACCTTCAGCTTCGCGGTGTCGCCGGCCTTGAAGTCGACGGTGATCTCGTCACCGACCTCGATCTTGTGCAGCGTGGCGTAGTCGGACCCCACGGACATGGCGTTCGCGCCGTAGGCCTTCGCCAGGTCACCGGAGACGGTCGTGCGCCGCAGGTCCCGCGGGTACGTCGGATCCGCCGCGGTCACGTGCTCGTCGGCGGTGGAGCCGTCGGGATTGGTGAACTTCGCCGCCAGCACCTTGTAGTCCGTGACGTACTCGATGCCCGGCACCTTCTCGATGGCTTCGGCGGCCTGCGGCACGATGAGCTGACCGGTGTTCGACTGGACGATGAAGTCGGTGCCGACCGACTTGTCGAGCTCGTCGGTGGCCGAGGCGACCATGGACGAGCCGACGACCGACAGACAGGCCACCAGCGCCAGGCCGATCATCAGGGCCGCGCCGGTCGCTCCCGTACGCCGCGGGTTGCGCAGCGCGTTGCGCTCGGCCAGCCGGCCCACCGGGCCGAACAGCCGCAGGACGACCGCGCCCAGCGCCCGGACCACGACGCCCGCCAGCAGCGGACCGATCACGATGAAGCCGACGAGGGTGAGGACCACGCCCAGGCCGAGGTAGAGCGAACCCTCGCTCGCCTCGTCCACCTGGGCCGTCGCCCACAGCGCGGCCGCTCCGGCGCCGGTGAGGACCAGGCCGAGTGCGGCCCGTACCCAGCCGGACCGGGTGTCCGCCGGGGTACCGGCGTCGCGCAGGGCGGCCATCGGCGAGACCTTCCCGGCCCGCCGGGCCGGGACGTACGCGGCGAGGACCGTGACGACGATGCCGAGCGCCAGCCCGGTCACCGGTGTCGTCCAGGCGATGGTGAGGTCCTTCGTGGACAGCTCCATGCCCATCGCGCCCATCAGCTTCATCAGCCCGACGGCGAGCCCGATGCCGGCCCCGACGCCCAGGACCGACCCGACGATGCCCAGGAGCACCGCCTCGACCAGCACGGAACGGTTGACCTGCTTGCGGCTGGACCCGATGGCCCGCATCAGGCCGATCTCGCGGGTGCGCTGGGCGACCAGCATCGAGAAGGTGTTGACGATCAGGAAGATGCCGACGAGGAACGCGATCCCGGCGAAGCCGAGCATGGCGTACTTCATGACGTCCAGGAAGGAGCCCATCGAGTCCTTGCCGGCCGCCGCGGCCTCCTTCTGGGTCTGGAGCTTGTACGCGCCCGAGCCGCCCAGGGCCGTGGCGACGTTCCGCTTCAACTCGGTGTCGCCGACACCGGGTTCGGCCGTGACCGAGATGTGAGTGAACACGCCGGGGGCACCCAGCAGCTTCTGCTGCGCGGTGGCGGTGTCGAGGTAGACGACGGCCGCGCCGGGGTTGGTCACGGTGAACGAGGCGATACCGCTGACCGTGGCCCTGATGTCACCGGTGACGGCGATGGTGCGCACCTCGTCGCCGAGCTTCAGGTGGTGCTTCCGTGCGGTGTCGGCGTCGATCATGGCCTCGGTGGGACCGCGCGGGGCGTGACCGGAGGTGATCTCCATCGACCGCAGGTCGTTCTCGGTCCAGTTGCCCGCGATCGTCGGGGCACCGGTGTCGGACCCGAGGTTCTTGTTGTGGCTGTCGACGAGGGTGACGGCCATGCTCGTGACCGCGCCCTCGGCTCTCTTCACGCCGTCGGCGCCGGCCACCTCGGCCACGACGGAGGCGGGGAGCGCCTCGGGCTTGCCGTTCTCCGGGACGTCGTCGGCGCCGGCCGCCGCCTTCGGGCTGACCGTCACGTCGGCGGAGGTCGCCGCGAAGAGCTTGTCGAAGGTGGTGTTCATCGTGTCGGTGAAGACGAGCGTGCCGCAGACGAACGCCACCGACAGCAGGACCGCGACGGCGGAGAGCGCCATCCGCCCCTTGTGCGCGAGGAAGTTGCGCATCGAGGTCTTCCACACGGTCATGAGGTCCGCCCGCGCGCGTCGAAGTCCTTCATCCGGTCCAGCACCTGCTCGGCCGTCGGGTTCTGCATCTCGTCGACGATGGAGCCGTCGGCGAGGTAGAGCACCCGGTCCGCGTAGGAGGCGGCCACCGGGTCGTGGGTGACCATGACGATGGTCTGGCCGAGCTCGTCGACCGACTTCCGCAGGAAGGACAGCACCTCGGCGCCGGCACGGGAGTCCAGGTTCCCGGTCGGCTCGTCACCGAAGATGATCTCGGGGCGGGCGGCGAGCGCCCGGGCCACCGCGACGCGCTGCTGCTGACCGCCGGAGAGCTGGGTGGGCCGGTGCTTGAGGCGCTCGGAGAGGCCGACGGTCTCCACGACCTGCCGCAGCCAGCCGGCGTCGGGCTTACGGCCCGCGATGTCCATCGGCAGCGTGATGTTCTCGAGCGCGTTCAGCGTGGGAAGCAGGTTGAACGCCTGGAAGATGAAACCGATGCGGTCCCGGCGCAGCTGCGTGAGCTTCTTGTCCTTGAGCCCGGTGATCTCGGTGTCGGCGAGGTGGATCTGCCCCGAGGTCACGGTGTCCAGGCCGGCCAGGCAGTGCATCAGCGTCGACTTGCCGGACCCGGAGGGGCCCATGATCGCCGTGAACTGCCCGCGGGCGATGTCCACATCGACGTGGTCGAGCGCCACGACCCGGGTCTCCCCCGCGCCGTACGCCTTGACGACCTGCCGAGCTCGCGCGGCGACGGCCGTACGCCCTCCAGTGTCCCCGTGCCTGGGAATGGTCACAGCCGTTGTCACGGTAAGTCTCCTATGTCGGTCGATGCGCGGACGTCTCTGGGTACGTTCCGAGTCTGAATCGTGAAGGGGGTCCGGCGCGCTGGTGCCCGGCGCAGTCTTCATGTGGGGTTTTCCCCACCCCTCCCCCTGCGGCGGGCCACATCAGCGATGTAGGAACACGTTAAGGAACAGAGCCCCCCTCTCTCGTCCTCCGCCGGGAGGAACGGCCCCTGGACACAACTACGTAGCTCCCCCTAGGGGTCCGGGCCCCCAGGACGAGACCTGAGTAGGGGACCCACGCTTTCGGCCTACGACTCCCGCGGATCCACCGGCGGTGAGACAGTGGCCTCCAGAAAATAGATGCATAGGGAAGGGACCTCTGTGGGCAGCAAGGACCGGACCGGCGGCACGGACAGCACGGGAGCGGTGCACGGGGCGGCCACCCCCGAGGCGGCGCAGGACACCGCACGGGGACGCCGGCCCGTCGCCGCGGCCCTCATGCTCGGCATGGGCCTCGCCGCCATCGACGGGACCATCGTCGCCACGGCCGTACCCCAGATCGTCGGCGACCTCGGCGGTTTCGCCGTCTTCTCCTGGCTGTTCTCCGGCTACCTGCTCGCCGTGACCGTCACGCTCCCGGTGTACGGAAAGCTCTCCGACACCTTCGGCCGCAAGCCCGTCCTGGTCGCCGGCATCATCCTCTTCCTGGCCGGTTCCGTGCTGTGCGCCGCCGCCTGGAACATGGCCGCCCTCATCGCCTTCCGCGTCGTGCAGGGCCTGGGCGGCGGCGCGCTCCAGGGCACGGTGCAGACCATCGCCGCCGACCTGTACCCGCTGCGGGAACGCCCGAAGATCCAGGCCAAACTCTCCACCGTCTGGGCCACATCGGCCGTGGCGGGCCCCGCGGTGGGCGGACTGCTCGCCGCGTACGCCGACTGGCGCTGGATCTTCCTGATCAACCTGCCGGTCGGCGCCGTCGCCCTCTGGCTGGTGGTCCGTCACCTCCACGAGCCGGCCCGGCCACGCCCCGCCGTCCGCCCCCGAGTCGACTGGGCGGGCGCCCTCGCGATCTTCGCCACCGGCGCGCTCCTGCTGACCGCGCTCGTCCAGGGCGGCGTCGCCTGGCCGTGGCTCTCGGCCCCCTCGCTCGGACTGCTGGGGGCGAGCGCCGCGACGGCCGCGCTGACCGTCGTCATCGAGCGCCGCGCCGCCGAACCGGTCATCCCCGGCTGGGTCTGGCGGCGCCGCACCATCGCCTCGGTCAACCTCGCCCTCGGCGCGATGGGGCTGCTCATGGTCGCCCCGACCGTCTTCCTGCCGACCTACGCCCAGTCCGTCCTCGGGCTGGGCCCGATCGCCGCCGGTTTCGTCCTCTCGGTGATGACCCTGAGCTGGCCGGTCGCCGCGGCCCTCTCCGACCGCGTCTACAACCGCATCGGCTTCCGCCGCACGGCGATGACCGGCATGTCCGGCACCCTGCTGGTCCTGCTCTGCTTCCCCCTGCTGCCCTACCCCGGCGCCGCCTGGCAGCCCGCCCTGCTCATGCTGCTGCTCGGCGCGACGCTCGGCCTCTTCCAGCTCCCGCTGATCGTCGGCGTCCAGTCGACGGTCGGCTGGACGGAGCGGGGCACGACGACGGCGTCCGTGCTGTTCTGCCGCCAGGTCGGCCAGAGCCTGGGGGCGGCGCTCTTCGGGGCGGTGGCCAACGCCACGCTCGCCTCACGGCTGGCTGACGCCCCCGTCACCGGCCTCCCCGGTGACCTCGACGGCATGTCCCACGCCCTGGAGGAACCAGGAGGGCTGACGGCGGAGGCGACCGACTACCTGCGACGCGCCGTCGACACCGCCGTCGACCACGTCTTCGTCGGCGCGGGCGTGGCGGCCGGACTGGCCCTGCTGGTCGTGGTGTTCGTCGCCCCGCGCCGCTTCCCGGTGCTGGACGAGCACGAGGACACCGCCCCGGCCTCCCAGGGCTGAGCCGCCCCTTCCCGGCCTGGCACGGCTACTCGGGGATGCGTGCCCAGAAGTGGTCGACGATCTCCTCCAGGTAACGCCGTCCGTCCTCGCCGGAGGCGGTGGTGCCACCGGCCCGGCTGAGCGTGGCCGCCATGAGCGCCTGGTACTCCTGGTACATGCTGTCCAGCGGCTTGTGCAGTTCCTTGCGGTCCACGGACAGGAGCTTGGCGATGGCGCGGGCGTGCGCCTGCCACCGGGTGGTGACGGCCTCGGTGAGCAGCCGGGCGAGCTCGCCCTCGAGCCCGGTGACGGCGACGAAGTCACGCGGAGGGAGCCTGAGCACACTGCCGAGCTTCGCCGACTGCCGGCTGTCCCCCGACCACTGACCTGCCTCCTCCATACGGAGGTAGGCGTCCAGGGACAGACCCGTGCCCCGGGCGACGTCCTCGGGCGCGATCCCCTGCGCGATGCGGTGCTCGCGCAACGTGCGCGGGCGGCCCATGAGTTCGCGCGGGTGACACCACAACGCCCCCGCGAGCGCCGCGAGTTCGTTCGGATCGGGCATCGCCGAGCCGCGCTCCCAGGCCTCGACGTGCTCGGGACCGACGTGGGTCATCCCGAAGGAGGCCCGCATGCCGTAGGCGACGTGACCGTGTGCCATCCCGAGCTTTTCACGCAGGGCTCGGGCAGCACGCGCATTGAAGGGGAGTGGAGGGTGCACGCACAGAACGTAAGGGGAGCGTGACGCGAAAATCCATGGGCGCTGTCGCCTGCATGGCGGTTTGGAGGGATAGATCACCGCCGATTCCGTAGGAACCGACAGAACTGCTCCCACGGCAACTTCCTGCAACCGCAAGGGACTTGCGGACAGCCCCGGTGCACATATGATCCGCTCGCAAGCCGCCGCATGTGTGTTCGCACAACTGCCTGCCGCCTGTCGGGCAGTGGCGGTTCCCTGATTTCCATCGATCGCAGGCCCAGGAGAAACCGTCATGCACCCCAGCACCAGCCCGGCCGCGGACATACCACCGAACAGATCAGGTGGTGCTCTCGACCGGTTCTTCCGCATCACCGAGCGCGGATCGACCTATGGCCGGGAAGTACGCGGTGGCTTCGCCACCTTCTTCACCATGGCGTACATCCTCGTGCTCAACCCCATCATCCTCGGTGGCGCGAAGGACAAGTTCGGCGAGCAGCTGGACCCCGTCCAGCTGGTCACCGCCACCGCCCTGGTGGCCGCGGTGATGACCCTGATCATGGGCGTGGGCGGTAACCTGCCGCTCGCCCTGGCCGCCGGACTGGGCATCAACGCCGTCGTGGCCTACCAGGTGGCCCCCCTGATGGCCTGGGACGACGCGATGGGCCTCATCGTGCTCGAGGGCCTGCTGATCTGCGTACTGGTCATGACCGGTCTGCGCGAGGCGATCATGACCGCCATCCCGCAGGCACTCAAGCAAGCCATCAGCGTCGGCATCGGCCTGTTCATCGCCTTCATCGGCTTCGTCGACGCCGGCTTCGTCACCCGCATCCCGGACGCCGCGAACACCACCGTGCCCGTGCAGCTCGGCACCGGCGCACTCACCGGCTGGCCCATGTTCGTGTTCTGCCTCGGCGTGATCCTGACGGTCGTCCTCCTCGCCCGCAAGGTCAAGGGCGCCATCCTCATCAGCATCGTCCTGATGACCGTGCTCTCCATCGTCGTCAACCAGCTCGCCACGGTCACGTCCTGGGGCCTGACCGCCCCCACCCTGCCCGACAAGCCCGTCGCCGCCCCCGACTTCGGGCTGCTCGGCCAGTTCGACCTGCTCGGCTCCTTCGGCCAGATCAGCGTCCTCACCGTCGTCCTGCTGATCTTCACCCTCATCCTGTCGGACTTCTTCGACACCATGGGCACCGTCGTCGGCGTCACCGCCGAAGCCGGACTCCTCGACGAACGGGGCCAGGTCCCCGGCCTGGGCCGTGTCCTGCTCATCGACGGCGCGGCGGCCGTGGCCGGCGGCGCCGCCTCCTCCTCGTCCGCCACCACCTACATCGAGTCCGCCGCGGGCGTCGGTGAGGGCGCACGCACCGGCTTCGCCAACCTCGTCACCGGTGGCCTGTTCGCCCTGGCCCTCTTCTTCACCCCGATCCTGACCATCGTGCCGATGCAGGCCGCGTCCCCCGCGCTCGTCGCGGTCGGATTCCTGATGATGACGCAGGTCAAGCACATCGACTGGGACCGCTACGAACTCGCGGTCCCCGCATTCCTCACCATCGTCGTCATGCCGTTCACCTACTCCATCACCAACGGCATCGGCGCCGGCTTCATCGCCTACGTGGTCATCAAGGCCTGCCTGGGCAAGGCCCGCGAGGTCCACTGGCTGCTCTGGGGCACCGCGGTGCTCTTCCTCGTCTACTTCGCCATCGACCCGCTGGAACAGATCCTCGGCCTGAAGTAACCCGGCCGACCAGCACGAAACGGGCCCCCGGAGGTACGCGCACCGCGCCGTCCCCCGGGGGCCCGCCTCCATGAGGCCCCGGCCGGCCGCCCACGGGAACCGGCCGGGACCGCCCGCCCCCACCGGTCACCCCCGGCCACAGCCCGCCCGGCAGACCGCCGCGTCAGGCGCGCACTACTCCGCCGGCCCCACAGCCGCACGCCCCGTCAGCGCCGCCAGCGAATGACGCACGTGCGCCATGTGCGCCTGCACCTCCTCGCGGCCCTCCTCGTGCTCCCGCAGGATCCGCTCCGTCTCCCGCACCACCCGCTCCTCCGCCACCCTCGCCCCCGCCAGCAGCTCCGCCGCCCGCGCCTCCGCGTCCTCCTGGCCGTGCCGGGCCGCCTCCTCCGCCTCCGCGAGCTCCCGCCGCGCCTGCGCGAGCAACGCCTCACCCCGGGCCGTCAGCTCCGCCTCACGCTCCGCCACGGCCGCCTGAGCCGCGGCGAACTCAGCCTCCGCGGCCTTGCCCCGCTCACCGTGCTCCTGCTCCTGCTGCGCCAGCACACCCGCCGTACGGCGACGCGTCTGCGCCATCTCCGCCTCCGCCGCCCCCCGCAGCCCTGCAGCCTCCGCACGCGCCTCCTCCAGCAGAGCACCGGCCGCGTCCCGCGCCTCGGCCAGCAACTCCTCCGCACGGGCATCCGCAGCCGCCCGCACCGCCCCCGCGTCCTCACGCGCCGCCTCACGCAGCTCCCGGCCCGCCACGTCCGCCGCGTCCCGCAGCGCCTGCCCCTCCTCCAGCGCCGCCCCCCGCACCGACTCCGCCTCGGCCTCCGCCAGAGCCAGGATCTGCCGCGCCCGCTCCCCCAGCGACTGATACGTCTGCGGCGCGAGAGAAGCCACCACCTCACCCAGCCGCGCCGACTCCACAGCCAGCTCACCGGCCAGGTCCGTCAGCCGCGACAGCCGCTCCAGAGCCTCGTCCCGCTCGGCGGACAGCCCGGCCACCACCCGGTCCACCTGCTCAGGGCGATACCCACGCCCCCGCACACCGACGAAGCCGAGCCCGGACACCGGTCCACCACTCATCCCTGAAGCCCTCTTTCCCGCTCTCCGACACCCCGACCCTGACGCATTACGTCAAGGATGCGGTAATTGGCACGGAAGTCGGAATCGATCAGCCGCTTTCAGGACGGAAGCGTTCCGCATCACAGCAGCCCACACAAAAGGCGCCCGCCCCCACAGGGAACGGACGCCTCTCGCACACACCCGGCCGGATCAGAGCAGACCGTCCCACATCTGCTCCAGCAGAACCGACCACCAGCTCTCCGGCGACGCCAGCGCCGCCGGATCGATCGCCACCAGCTGCGCCTGGAAATCGACCGTCCAGCGACCCGCCTGCTCAGGATTCAGCCCGAACCGCAGCCGCCACATCCGGCCCAGCAACGCCATCGACCGCACGAACTCCGGCAGACCCGTGTTCACGAACTGCGGCGGCACCGGCTGGCCACCCGGACCCGCCTCCACCGGCACGGCAACGATGTTCGCCGTCCCGTACTGCACACAGATCGCCCGGCCGAAGTCCGAACCCATCACCAGATACGAACCCGCGTCCGACGCCGGCTGCACCTGCCGCTGCGCCGCCAGCTCCGCCAGCGTCGGCACCACCGGATGACCCGGCTGCGCCCAGAAGAACGGCCCGAAATCAGCCGGCAGCCCCGCCCACACCAACGTCTGCGCCACGACCTCCGGCACACCCTGACGGGACACCGCCCGCTGGTCGAACCGCAGCACACCCGGACCGAAAGCCCCGTGCAGCTCCTCCGCCAGCGCCTCCGGAGGCACCGCCATCGCAGGCGGCATCTGCGGCAACGGCGCCCGCACCGGAGCCGGCCGCGCCGGACCGTCCGCCACCTGGTGCAGCTCACCCTGATGCGTCAGCAGATGCTGCATGCCCTGCTGCCGGCTCGCGTGATCGGTGCCGTACGGAGCCACACTCGTGATCCGGACCTGCGGCCAGGTCTCCCGGATCATCCGCGCACAGTAACCACCGGGCAGCTCACACGACTCCAGCTCCGTGTGCAGCTCGATCACCTGCTGCGGCGGCACGTTCATCGCACGCAGCTCGTGCAGCATCTGCCACTCCGGATGCGGCGTACCCGGCGCCGAACGCCGGATCAGCTGCTGCTCACTGCCGTCGGCCGCACGGAAGCGCAGCACGGCCTGGTACCCCGGACCGACCGTCGGCTGCCCCTGCGGCTGCTGCGGATACCCGTACGCACCGGGAGGCGGCGGAGTGTGCGGCCCCGGCACACCGGGAGGACCCGGAGGACCGGGAGGCGGCATGGCCCCCGGCCCCATCTGCCCAGGGCCCGCGAGCATCGTGGCCGCGTGGTGCACCCCACCGGCCGGAGGCGGCGTCGCACCCGGAGGAGGTCCGGGCGGACCAGGAGGACCGGGCGGACCGGGTGGGCCGGGAGGCGGCGTGGAGCCGGGCGGGGGCGGCGTCGCCCCAGGAGCACCCGGAGCACCAGGAGGACCGGGCGGGCCCGGAGGACGCGGCGCGTTCGGACCGCCGATGCTCGCATCGGCGAACATCGTCGCCGCCTGGTGCATCCCACCACCCGGAGGCGGCGTGGAACCAGGAGGTCCCGGAGGAGCAGGCGGCTGCGGCACACCCGGAGGCGGCGTCGCACCCGGAGCACCAGGAGGGCCGGGGACACCCGGAGCACCCGGAGGGCCGAGCTGCGAGACCATCTGCGTCGGCACGTACCCACCGGCCGGCGCACCCGGCCCACCCGGGCCCGAAGGCGGCGGGGTCGCACCCGGACGCACCCCAGGCGTACCCGGCGCACCGGGCGGCGGCGGAGTCGTCGGACCCGTCCCCCGGCCACCCCTCGGCGACACGGCGGCCTTGCTCGTCGCCGCGTCCGCGATGTCGCCCCCACCGGGGCCGGCCGGCGCTGCGGGAGCAGCCGGCCCGGGACCGCGAGGCCCGGGCGGCGGCGCATGCGGGTCGAGCCCGGGAACCAGCGCCGTCGGCGGCAGCTGGCTCCCGCCCGACATCAGCGCCGTCGGAGCCTCCGCCGAGACCACCGGCGGCGGCGCCCCGTCGTCGTCCGAACCCGAGAGCGGCGGAGCGAAGACCGTCGCCGGAAGAGGCACACTGCCCTCGTCCACGCCCGCGTTCGTGTCCGTACCCGCCCAGGGAGTCCCCCCGGCAGGCACCCCGTCCGACGCCGTCGGCTCATGATCCGTCTGCCCGCCGGCAGCCGGCCAGTCGTCCGCACGAGCGGGAGCAGCGGCAGGCCAGTCGTCCACAGCAGCCGGCGCGGGAACAGACGGCGCGGAGGGAACAGGAGCAGCGGACGGAGCGGACGGAGCCGGAGCAGGACCGGCGTCGTCGGAGGACGACTCCTCCGACGCCGCACGACGGTCCGGAATACCCAGCTTGTCCGCCGCCTCCTGAAGCCACTCCGGCGGACTCAGCAGGAACGACGTCTGATTCAGATCGATACGCTGCGGCGGCTCCGGAGCGGGCGCCGCATCCGCAGGCGCCCCGTACTCCTCCTCGTACCGCCGTATCACCTCACCCACCGGCAGCCCCGGCCACAACGTGGCCTCACCGCTGTCACGGGCGATCACCAGCCGCTGACGGCCACCGTCCGAAACCGGGCCCTCGGCACGGTCCTCCGCCCACACCACGAAACCCAGCTCGAACTCACGGACCCGGACCTCACGGTGCTGATACGCGGGCACACCACCGTTGACCCACTCATCCGCACGCTCCTGCGCCTGCGCGAACGTCACCACCGCGCTCACCCCTCCACCGGGACGGCCCGCGCGAAGCCACCGTCCACCATCAGGTTCGCCACCGTCTCCAGCTCCGGCGGATTACCCGCGAGCCGCTGGAGGAAAGCATCGAAGTCCTCACCGCACGGCAGCAGGAGCCGGTCCACCCGCTCCTGCACACCCCAGCCGTCCTGATCCCGCGCGTCGTCGTACGCGCAGAACCACACCGACCCCACGTCGGCACCCCGCACCTTCACCGCCAGGATCCCGCCCTGGACAAAAGCCACACCCAGGTAATCCTTCGTGAAGTGATCACGCAGACACTTGTTGACGTACACCAGGTCGTTCATCGCCGCTTCCTCACGCACCGTGAAGAACGGCTGATCCACCAGCAGACCCAGCTCGGCGTCCAGCGCGGCACCCACCGGAGCCGAACCACCCGCAGCCTTCAGGAACGACCGGTACGCACCGGGAAGCCGGTACCCCAGATCCTCCTCGACCCCGAGAATCTGCTCCTCGCCCACCGCCACAGCGCCCTTCGGCAGCCGGAAATGAGCCGGACGCGTCTCCTGCAACGGACGCGTCCCCCGGCGGTGCTGATCCACCGGCGTCGTCGCCAGACCACCGTGATGACGCAGCAGCGCCTTCACCTCGACCGGAACCAGCTCCATCCGCCGGCCACCCGCCACGTGATGCCACGTCCAGCCGTGCGGGGTCGCCACCGCGGGAATCGTGTCCCACAGCTCATGACCACTCGCCGCCAGCGCCGCGTTCGCCGACACGTAGTCCGTCAGCCGCAGCTCGTCGATCCCGAAACCCGGAGGAGGATCGGCGATCTCCGCGGCGGCACGCGCGTACGGCGAAAGCACCGGAAAGCCGTTGCCGTCCACATGCACACCCCTGGGGTGGCGGGACGCCCGGACGGGATCCGGGAAATGCACGACCTGCCCGGCATAGGCCGCGTTCGGTGGCGCGGCTTGCTGCCCGAGCCGACCTGTCGTCATGGCGGTTGCCCCCTGCTGCGTCTGGTGTTCCGCACAGCCTATGCGGTGACGCAACAAGGCCCCCCGCCCCCGCACCACCACTCACCGAACGTCACCGGCGCGTGACGGACGCGCGACAACCAGGCCACCCCACCGCGACACGCGCCCCCGTTTCACCCACCCAGCTTCCCGACCACCCTGCATATTTGGCAGGCTGTCCCCCGCAACTCGGGGGATTGCAGGGAGGGACACCAGCGCCATGCACACAGCACAGCCAGTCACATCCGGAGATCCTCGACTCAGTTGGAGCACCACCGAGCCCAACCGCCCACCCCAGCTCCACCACCGCCGCGACGGCATCCTGCCCGCCGTGGCCGCAGCCCTGTCCGTACGCGGAGAGACACTCACCTGCACCGCGGGCAAAGGCGACCAGCCGCCCGTCCTCCACCCCCTCGTACAGGACTTCCTCGACACCCTCACCAGCAACCAGCGCGAACGCTTCACCGGACGCTGCCCCGAAGCCATACTCCTGTCACGCCAGCTCATCGCGGCCGACGCGAGCCGCTCCAAACGCGCCCAGCGCAAGCCCCTCACCAACGGTGAAGCCCGCCGCGCCCTCAAGCACGCCCGCCTCACCGCCCGCCGCATCCGCGAGGACGGCGACCCCCTCCACGGCAGCTACGCGCCCCCCTGCCGCTCCTGCACGGAGATGCTCGCCCACTTCGGCGTACGCCCCGTCGACCTCACCACCGGTACGGCGACCACAGCCGAGAAGGGCTGAGCACAGCACCATGCACGGACGACCCGACGTACCCGCCCAGCAGGACCGCACCTCCACCACCCGCTTCCCCGTCGCCGTCGACGCCGCGCTCCGCGACGCCGGATGGCGGCCCGGACGCTGGGACATCCGCCAGGCCGAGGAATGGGCCGACGCCCTCCGCCTCCACGCCTCCCCCGCCGGACACCAGCACGCCGTCTTCCCCGCGGCGGTCGAGGCCTGGGCCGAATTCGGCGGACTCCGCATCACCTCGACCGCACCCGGTCGGCAGATCGCCACCGCCACCGTGCGCATCGACCCCCTCAGCGGCCTCCACCTGGCACGCACCCTCGGCGACCTCGGACGCGCACTCGAGACCGAGGTCGCCCCACTCGGAGAGGAAGCCGACGGGCAGGCCGTCCTCGCCATCGACAGCGAAGGACGCGTCTACTGCATCGACCACACCGGAGACTGGTACCTCGGCGCCGACATCGACCGCGCCCTCGAAACCCTCATGACCGGCGTACAGCCCGCCCGCCTCACCTCCGGCTGAACCCCGGAGCGGCACGCCTCCCTCCGGGCCCGGCACGGCCGGCCTCCGGACCAGGCACAGTCCACCTCCGGACCCGGCGCGGTCCGCCTCCCCACCGCCCCCGCGCAGGCCTCCCCACGGCACGGGCGGGAACCCCGCACGGCCGGCTCAGGCCGCGTCACCGTCCGGCAGCACCGCCGACACCCGGAAACCCCCCGCGTCCGTCGGCCCCGACACGAACACACCACCGAGCCCCAGCACCCGCTCCCGCATCCCCACCAGACCGTTCCCCCCGCTCGGCAGCCCCGCGTCCGCCGTCGCACCGTCCGACGGACCGTTCTCCACCTGCATCGCCACCTCGGCCCCCCGATGCGCGAGCCGCACCCACGTCTTCGCGCCCGCCGCGTGCTTGTGCACGTTCGTCAACGCCTCCTGCACCACCCGGTACGCCGTCTGTTCCACCTCCGGCGCATACGGACGCAGCTCCCCCTCCACCGACAGCTCCACCGTCATCCCCGCCTCGCGCGACTGAGCGACCAGCGCCTCCACCTCACGCAACCGCGGCCCGTCCTCCACCACGGCGGCCGCCGCGGCAGCCGCCACCCGCCCCACCGAAGCCAGCGGCACCCGGCCCGCCGGCGGAGACACCAGCGCGTCCCCGCTCCGCAGCACCCCGAGCATCTCCCGCAACTCCGTCAGCGCCTGCCGCCCCATGTCCCCCACCAGCGCCGCGTTACGCACCGCCTTCGCCGGATCCTTCGGAGCCACCGCCTGCAACGCCGCCGCGTGCACCACCATCAGACTCACCCGGTGCGCCACCACGTCGTGCATCTCCCGCGCGATCCTGGTCCGCTCCTCCGTACGCGCCCACTCGGCCCGCTCCTCCGCCCGGTCCGCGAGCAGGGACAACTCCCGCTCCAGCGAATCCGCGCGCTCCCGCAGGCTCTCCATCAGCCTGCGCCTGGCCCCGATGTAGAGACCGAAGAGCACCGAGGGCGCCGTCAGCCCCAGCGACATGAAGAGGGACACCCCCGGGACGTACCAGTCACCCGGCCCGAAATCCGTGTCCCCGCTCACGCTCTGCCGCAGCCGCACGTACGACACGATGAACGTACCGACGAGCGTCATCCCCGTCAGCACCACCGTGATCCTGCGCGGCACCTCCGACGCCGCCAGCGTGTACAGCCCGACGATCCCCATCAGGAAGCCCATCTCGGCCGGCGTCGTCGCTATCGACACCAGCACCACCGCGATCGGCCAGCGCCTGCGCAGCACGAGCACCGAACCCGCCAGCAGCCCGAAGAGCACCCCGATCGGCACCGGCAGCCCGGTGTCCCCGGCGAACGTCACCCCTTCCAGCGCACACTCCAGCGCCGAAACCAGCGCCAGCCCCACGTCCAGGGCGACACCGCGCCGCCGCTCCCACCACCAGTAGCCGCGGGTGGTCGGCCCCGCCGCTTCCTGGTCTGCCCCCGTTGCGGTCATGGCATCCAGCGTACGGGCGCACGCATCTCATTTTCCGGAGACTCCGACAGCACAGAAAGTGACCGGTCGTGCCATGAACGCAGGCAGATCGCCCGATCCGGCGAACCGCGCACGCTTTCGACCCGGACGTCCGCATTCCGGACAACGCTGTTCCTATGACACATGCCACTGGCAAGTACGCGGACTTCGAGGGGCTACGGGAGCAGGCGGTCGCGCTGCGGCGGGAGGGGCTGAGCCGGCGCCAGATCCGCGATCGGCTGTACATCCACAACAACGACCTCCTCAACCGACTACTGCAAGGCGAGCCCGCCCCCGAGTGGACGAAACGCCCCAACGCCAAGGACGACCTGCGGGAGAAAGCCCGGGAGCTACGGCTCCAGGGCATGACCTACGACCAGATCCAGGTGGAGCTGGGGTGCTCGAAGAGCTCGATCTCCTTGTGGGTGCGGGACCTGCCGAAGCCGGTCCGCAGCCGAAGTGACATCGAACAGGCCCGGCTTGCCGGACGCCTGCGCTGGGAGCACGAACTGGCCGTGCGCGACAAGGAGCGGCAGCGGACGAAGGCCGATGCTCAGGCAGAGATCGGCGACCTCACGAACCGGGAGCTTCTCCTCATCGGCGTAGGGCTCTACTGGTCCGAGGGAGCGAAGGACAAACCGTACGACCGACGAGAGAACCTGACATTCGTCAATAGCGACCCGGGCATGATCGAGACCTATCTGGCCTGGCTGGCCGCAGTGGGGGTCACGCCTGACCGCATCTGCTTCCGGGTCATGATCCACGAGGCAGCAGAGGTCGAGGCCGCCGAACGATACTGGGCGGAGCTCGTGGGCATCGACGCCTCAGCCCTCCAGAGGACCACGCTGAAGAAGCACAACCCCAAGACCGTGCGAAAGAACACCGGCGACTCCTATCACGGATGTCTGGTGATCCGGGTTTCCCAAGGTGCGGAGTTGTACCGTCGAGTTGAGGGCTGGTGGCGCGGAATCGTGGAGCAGGCCCAACTCCACCTCAGGTAGGGTCTGACGCAGTGATCCGCCGTGGGGTAGCGGCATCCCGCAGGCCTTTGGAGCCTTGAGACGCTGGTTCGAATCCAGCCGGCGGAGCCCACGCTTCGGGCCCCGACCTCACGGTCGGGGCCCGCGCTCGTTTCGGGCATATACGCCCCCGGTATCCTGCGGATGTCCACCACCCGAAGCCGAAGGGCACATCCGTGAGCGCCATCAGCCCGGCAGCCGTCGTCGTCCTCGCAGCGGGTGAGGGCACCCGCATGAAGTCGAAGACCCCCAAGGTCCTGCACGAGATCTCCGGGCGCTCGCTCGTCGGACATGTCGTCGCCGCTTCCCGTGAGCTCGACCCGCAGCACCTCGTCGTGGTCGTCGGCCACGCCAGCGAGCAGGTCACCGCGCACCTCTCCGCCGGGGACACCCCCGTGCGCACCGCCTACCAGGCCGAGCAGAACGGCACGGGCCACGCGGTCCGGATGGGCCTGGAGGAGCTCGGCGGCACGGTCGACGGCACCGTGATCGTCGTCTGCGGGGACACCCCGCTGCTGTCCGGTGAGACGCTCTCCGCGCTCGCCGCCACCCACGCGGCCGACGCGAACGCCGTCACCGTCCTGACCGCCGAGGTCCCGGACTCGACCGGCTACGGCCGGATCGTCCGGGACGCGGCCACCGGCGCCGTCACCGAGATCGTCGAGCACAAGGACGCCACCGACGCCCAGCGCGGCATCCGGGAGATCAACTCCGGCGTCTTCGCCTTCGACGGCCGGCTGCTGAGCGACGCGCTCGGCAAGGTCCGCACGGACAACAGCCAGGGCGAGGAGTACCTCACCGACGTGCTGTCGATCCTGCGCGAGGCGGGTCACCGCGTCGGCGCCTCGGTCGCGGGCGACCACCGGGAGATCCTGGGCATCAACAACCGGCTCCAGCTGGCCGAGGCCCGTCGGCTGCTCAACGAGCGGCTGCTGGAGCGGGCGATGCTGGCCGGCGTGACGGTCGTGGACCCGGCGTCGACGCTGATCGACGCGACGGTGACGTACGAGCGTGACGCGGTCGTGCACCCGGGCACGCAGCTGCTCGGGACCACGCACCTCGCGGAGGACGCCGAGGTGGGCCCGAACTCGCGGCTGAAGGACACCGTCGTCCACGCGGGCGCGCGGGTGGACAACACCGTCTCGGACGGCGCCGAGGTGGGCCCCGGAGCGACCGTGGGCCCCTTCGCCTACCTGCGGCCGGGTACCCGGCTGGGAGCGAAGGCGAAGGCCGGTACGTACGTCGAGATGAAGAACGCGACGATCGGTGAGGGCACGAAGGTGCCGCACCTGAGCTACGTCGGGGACGCGACGATCGGCGACCACACCAACATCGGTGCGGCCAGCGTCTTCGTGAACTACGACGGGGTGGCCAAGCACCACACCACGATCGGGTCCCACTGCCGGACCGGGTCGGACAATATGTTTGTGGCGCCTGTCACGGTCGGGGACGGCGTTTACACGGCAGCGGGTTCGGTCATCACCAAGGACGTACCGGCCGGTTCGCTGGCCGTCGCCCGGGGCCAGCAGCGGAATATCGAGGGCTGGGTCGCCCGGAAGCGCCCCGGGAGCGCGGCGGCGCAGGCCGCTCAGGCCGCCGTGCAGGAGACCGACGGCGAAAGCTGACCGGAAACAGGTGCGCCAAAGGCGGCGTACCGTGATAGATGCTCACCCATTTCGGCTGGCTCGTCGCTCATCGGACACATGCGCGCGGCGCCAGATACACGTCTGAGGAGACTGTGCTGTGACCGGGATCAAGACGACCGGCGAGAAGAAACTGATGCTCTTCTCCGGCCGCGCCCACCCCGAGCTGGCCGAGGAGGTCGCACACCAGCTGGGTGTCGGTCTCGTGCCGACGAAGGCCTTCGATTTCGCCAACGGTGAGATCTACGTCCGCTTCCAGGAGTCGGCCCGTGGCGCCGACTGCTTCCTGATCCAGAGCCACACGGCTCCGATCAACAAGTGGATCATGGAGCAGCTGATCATGCTGGACGCGCTGAAGCGCGCGTCGGCGCGGTCGGTGACGGTGATCCTGCCGTTCTACGGCTATGCCCGTCAGGACAAGAAGCACCGCGGCCGTGAGCCGATCTCGGCCCGCCTGGTGGCGGACCTGATGAAGACGGCGGGTGCGGACCGTGTCCTCACGGTGGACCTGCACACGGACCAGATCCAGGGCTTCTTCGACGGCCCGGTGGACCACCTGTTCGCTCTGCCGATCCTCGCGGACTACGTGGGCGCGAAGGTCGACCGGTCCAAGCTGACGGTGGTGTCTCCGGACGCCGGCCGTGTGCGGGTCGCCGACCGCTGGTGCGACCGTCTGGACGCCCCGCTGGCGATCGTGCACAAGCGCCGCGACAAGGACGTGCCGAACCAGGTGAGCGTGCACGAGGTCGTCGGTAACGTCGAGGGCCGCGTGTGTGTCCTGGTCGACGACATGATCGACACGGGTGGCACGATCTGCGCCGCTGCGGACGCCCTGTTCGCGCACGGCGCCGAGGACGTCATAGTGACCGCGACGCACGGTGTGCTGTCGGGTCCGGCGGCGGACCGGCTGAAGAACTCGAAGGTGAGCGAGTTCGTGTTCACGGACACGCTGCCGACGCCGGGTGAGCTGGAGATCGACAAGATCACGGTGCTCTCGATCGCGCCGACGATCGCGCGTGCGGTGCGTGAGGTGTTCGAGGACGGTTCGGTGACGAGCCTCTTCGAGGAGCAGGGCTGATCCCTTCCGGGGCCGTGGGCTCCACGACGGGACCTGCGGGCTCCACGACGGGACCTGCGGGCTCCGGGCGGATCACCTCAGGGTGATCGACTTTGGGTGCGGCCTCCCCGCCGGGTAGACTCAGTGAGTTGCTCGGCGAGGGAGGCCGTTCTCATGCGCAGGCATGGGTCCGGTGGTCCGTTATCGACGCGCTCTTCGTAGCAGGCCTGTCGTGGGCCGGGTGACCATCGGTTTTTCGTCACCTTACGAGGAGTGCAGCATGGCTGAGATCAAGCTCGACGCAACGGTCCGCACGGAGTTCGGCAAGGGCGCTGCCCGTCGTACCCGTCGCGCCAACCTGGTTCCCGGAGTCGTCTACGGCCACGGTGCCGAGCCGGTTCACATCAACCTCCCGGGTCACGAGCTGCTTCTCGCGCTCCGTACCGCCAACGTCCTGATCGGTCTGGAGATCGACGGCAAGGACGCCCTGGTGATCCCGAAGGCCGTTCAGCGCAACGCCATCAAGGGCAACATCGAGCACGTCGACCTGCTGACCGTGAAGCGCGGCGAGAAGGTCAACGTCGAGATCGCGGTGCACGTCGAGGGCGAGCTGGCCCCGGGCGGCAACCTGCTCGAGTACGTGCAGAACACGCTGCTCGTCGAGGCCGAGGCCACCCACATCCCCGAGTCGGTCACGGTTTCCGTGGCGGGCCTGGACGCCGGTGACTCGATCCTCGCCAAGGACATCCCGCTCCCCAAGGGTTCGGTGCTGGCGGGCGACGAGGACGCCGTGGTGCTCCAGGTCGTCGCCGCGCAGGCCGAGGAGCCGGCCGCCGAGGGCGCCGAGTCCGAGGGTGCCGAGGCCTGAGCCTCGCTCCACCTGCTTGACTGACGGGGTGGCGGTTCCCTTCCGGGGGTTCCGCCGCCCCGTTTCCCTGTATCGACCGGTACGTACGCACCGCGAGGAGACCGAGCTCTGATGTCCGACGCCACCGACCCCTGGCTGATCGTGGGCCTCGGTAATCCCGGCCCCGATTACGCGGCGAACCGTCACAACGTCGGTTTCATGGTGGCCGATCTGCTGGCGGAGCGGATCGGCGGGAAGTTCAAGCGGGCGCAGAAGGCGCAGGCGCAGGTGCTGGAGGGGCGGATCGGTCCGCCCGGGCCTTTGAGCCGGCGTGTGGTGCTGGCGAAGCCGATGTCGTACATGAATCTGTCGGGCGGTCCGGTCACCGCGCTGCGTGACTTCTACAAGGTGCCCACGGATCATGTCGTGGCGGTGCACGACGAGCTGGACATCGATTTCGGGATGCTGCGGCTGAAGCTGGGTGGCGGTGACAACGGGCACAACGGGCTGAAGTCGATGACGAAGGCGATGGGTCCGGAGTACCACCGGGTGCGGTTCGGGATCGGGCGTCCGCCGGGGCGGATGCAGGTCGCTGATTTCGTGCTGAAGGATTTCTCGTCGGCGGAGCGCAAGGAGCTGGCGTATCTGGTGGACCGTGCGGCTGACGCGGTGGAGTCGTTGCTGGCGGAGGGGCTGGAGCGGGCTCAGTCCGCGTACAACTCCTGACATTTCTACTGCTTCTTGGGTGTTTTCCGGCCACAGGTTGACCGACTGCAGGGCTCTGCCCAAGGATCGGCCCCCATGAAGCGGAGTTCCTCCCACCGGCTGATGGCCCATGGCCGTACGTTCGCGGCGGGCTGTGTCGTCCTGTTGCTGCTGGCAGCCGGGGTGTGGTCGTCGTGGGACAGTGCGCACCACATCGTCCTGGCCAAGGGGCGCGAGCACGGGACGATGACGGTGACGTCGTGCGGTGAGGACGCCTGCACGGGGTCGTTCTCTCCGGACGCGGATGCGCGGAAGCGGTCGGCCGTGACGATCGAGCGGTCCGTCGCGGCGGAGAAGGGGGAGCGTTTCCCCGTCGTGGTGAAGCCCGGGACCGGGGACGTGGTGCGTACCGGGGTCCCGGGCCTTCTGCACGCCTGGGTTCCGCTGGGTGGTGCGCTGGTGCTGGCCGCCCTGGTGATGGGCGGCGGTATGCGGCTGACGCGGACGGCGTGGGGTACGGGGATCGCGGGTGCGGCCCTGTTGACGGCGACGTTCATCGCCCTGTGACAGGTCCGCACCCGCTTCCCGTGCGGGTCAGCCGGTGTTGCGCAGGCCCGCGGCGACGCCGTTGACGGTGAGCAGCAGGGCGCGTGCGAGCAGCGGGTCGGCTTCCTCGCCGCGTTCGGCGGCCTGGCGCTGCCGGGCGAGCAGGGACACCTGGAGGTAGGAGATCGGGTCCAGGTAGGCGTCGCGGATGGCGAAGGTCTGCTGGAGCACCGGGCTGGTGCCGAGGAGTTCCTTGCTGCCGGTGACCTTGAGGACTTCCTGCACGGTGAGTTCGTGTTCGGCCCGGATGACGTCGAAGACGTGCTTGAGCTCGTCGGGGACGAGGGTGTCGACGTAGTGCTGGGCGATGCGCAGGTCGGTCTTGGCGAGGGTCATCTCGACGTTGGAGAGGAAGTTCTGGAAGAAGTGCCACTGTTCGTGCATTTCTTCCAGGACGGTGTCGAGTCCGGCTTCGCGCAGTGCCTTGAGGCCGGAGCCGACGCCGAACCAGCCGGGGACGATCTGCCGTGACTGGGTCCAGCCGAAGACCCACGGGATGGCGCGCAGGCCGTCGAGCGATACGCCTGAGCCGGGGCGGCGGGAGGGCCGGGAGCCGAGGTGCAGGTCGGCGAGCTGGTCCACCGGGGTGGAGGCGAGGAAGTAGGCGGGCAGGTCGGGGTCTTCGACGAGCTTGCGGTAGGCGTCGTGGGCAGCGTCGGAGACGGTGTCCATGGCGGCGTCCCAGCGGGCGAGCGCTTCGTCGGACTGGCGGGGCGCGGTGTGCAGGGCGGAGGCCTGGAGGGTGGCCGCGACGGTCAGTTCCAGGTTCTCCCGTGCCAGTGCGGGGATGAGGTACTTGTCGGAGATGACCTCGCCCTGTTCGGTCACCTTGATCTCGCCCTCGAGTGTTCCCCAGGGCTGGGCGAGGATCGCGTCGTGGGAGGGGCCGCCGCCTCGGCCGACGGTGCCGCCGCGGCCGTGGAAGAGGCGCAGGCGTACGCCGTAGCGGTGGGCGACGTCGCGGAGGCGGCGCTGGGCGCGGTGGATCTCCCACTGGGAGGTGGTGATGCCGCCGAACTTGGAGGAGTCGGAGTAGCCGAGCATGACCTCCTGGACGTCGCCGCGGAGTGATACGAGGAGGCGGTAGGAGGGGTCGGCGAGCATCTCGTCGAGGATGACGTCGGCGGCCTTGAGCTCGTCGGTGGTCTCCAGGAGCGGGACGATGCCGATCTTGGCCCAGCCGCCGTGGAGGTCGATGAGGCCGGCCTCACGGGCGAGGACGGCGGCGGCGAACACGTCGTCGGCGCCCTGGCACATCGAGATGATGTAGGACTCGATGACCTCGGGGCCGAAGCGCTCGAATGCCTGGCTGATGGTGTGGAAGACCCCGAGGGTCTTCTCGCCCGCGGCGTCCAGGGGGGCCGGGGTCGGGGCGAGGGGGCGACGGGAGCGGAGTTCCTTGGCGAGGAGCTTCTGCCGGTAGTCGCGGGGCATGTCGGCGTAGCGCCAGGACTCCTCGCCGAGCCGGTCGAAGAGCTGGCCGAGGGTGTGGTGGTGGGCGTCGGCGTGTTCGCGGACGTCCATGGTGGCGAGCTGGAGGCCGAACGCGGTGAGGGTGCGGATGGTGCGGTCCATGCGGCCGTCGGCGAAGAGTCCGCCGCGGTGTTCGCGCAGGGAGGTCTGGATGAGGACCAGGTCGGCGATGAGTTCGGCGGTGCCGAGGTAGTCGCAGCCGGGGCGGTGGGGGGTGCCCTTGGCGAGGCGCTCGCGGGTGTTGACGAGCTTCTGGCGGATGCAGGTGGCCTTGAGCCGGTAGGGCTCCTCGGCGTTCAGCCGCTTGTAGCGGGGGCTGATCTCGGGGAGGCGCTCCAGGTCGGTCTGGAGTGAGGTGAGGAGCTCGTCGGTGGCTCCGGTGTAGCGGATGGAGTTGGAGAGGAGACCGCGCAGCTGGTCGACGAGTTCGAGGGCGTCGGTGATGCCGTGCTCGTGCTGGAGGATGAGGACGTCCCAGGTGACGGCGGGCGTGACGTTGGGGTTGCCGTCGCGGTCGCCTCCGATCCAGGTGCCGAAGGTGAGGGGGCGGGTGCCGGCGGGCAGTTCGACGCCGACGCGCTCCAGTTCTGCGGCCAGGTCCTCCAGGACGTCGCCCACGGCGTTGGCGTGGAGTTCGTCGAGGTAGTAGATGGCGTTGCGGGCCTCGTCCGCGGGCTCCGGGCGGACGACGCGGAGTTCGTCGGTCTGCCAGATGAGGTCGATGTTCTCGGCCAGGCGGATGTCCTGGCGGCGGCGGTCGGCCTCGATGACGGGGGTTTCGAGCAGTTCGGCGATCCGGCGGAGCTTGTTGAGTACGGAGCGGCGTGCGGCTTCGGTGGGGTGTGCGGTGAAGACGGGCCGGACGTTGAGGTTCTTGACCGTCTCGCGCAGGTGCTCGGGGTCGGCGTCCTTGAGGCGGTCGGCGGTGCGGGCGAGGAGTCCGCCTTCGGCTGACCGGCGGTCGCGCATCTCGTGGGCGCGGTGGACCTGCTCGGTGACGTTGGCGAGGTGGAAGTAGGTGGAGAAGGCGCGCACGAGCTGTGCGGCGGTCTCCAGGTCCGTGTCGCCGAGGAGCTCTGCTGCTGCCTCGCCGTCGGTGCGGGTCAGGGCGCGGACGCGCTCGACGAGGTCGAGGAGGTCCTGGCCCTCCTGTCGTACGAGGGTCTCGCCCAGCAGGTCGCCGAGGCGGCGGATGTCGGCCCGCAGTTCGGCGCTGGCGGCAGGGGTCTGGTCGGCACTGCTCACAGTGTGCGGCTCCTTGCAGTGGTTGAGCACGTCTGTCAGGGGGGCCGGGGCGCTCGCGGTGCTGACGGGGCACCCCGGATATGCAGAGTGCGGACCGCGCTGTCCGACGCCCCCAGGATAGGTGTCCTGGGGGCGGGCGTGCTCGTTGCCCTGGGGGGTGGTCCGTGGCGGTGCCGCGGGCCGGTTCCCCCAAGGGTTGTGACGGCGGCGCTCTCGTGTCGCGGGGCTCGTCGCTGCCATACTTACGTTGCCGTAGGTTACGGAAGCGTAGCCCGCTCATTTCGTCATATCTCCTCACCCCACGGGGGACTCGCCATGCCCACCAGTCCTGATGTGATCGACGACGGCCTGCCGACGGAGGCAGGCGGTCGCGCATCCGCCTCGGCCACGCTCGGTGGCGACAAGAAGCGTTCGATCGAGCAGATCGCGCTGCTGCTGTTCATCGTGGTGCCGTTCGCGGCTCTGGTCGCGGCGGTGCCGCTGGCCTGGGGCCGTGGTGTCAGCTGGCTCGACCTCGGCCTCCTGGTGGCCATGTACTACTGGGGCTGCCACGGCGTGACGATCGGTTTCCACCGCTACTTCACGCACGGTTCGTTCAAGGCGAAGCGTCCGCTCCGTATCGCTCTGGCCGTCGCGGGTTCGATGGCGGTGGAGGGTCCGCTCGTGCGGTGGGTGGCCGACCACCGCAAGCACCACCGGTTCTCCGACGCGGAGGGCGACCCGCATTCGCCGTGGCGGTTCGGCGAGAACCTGCCGGCGCTCATGAAGGGTCTGTGGTGGGCGCACATCGGCTGGATGTTCAACGAGGAGCAGACACCGCAGCAGAAGTACGCCCCCGACCTGGTCAGGGACCCGGCGATCCGTGCGATCTCGCGTCACTTCCTCAGCTTCACGATCCTCTCGCTGGCGATCCCGCCGCTGGTCGGTGGGCTGGTGACGTGGTCCTGGTGGGGTGCGTTCACGGCGTTCTTCTGGGGCTCGCTGGTGCGGGTCGCGCTGCTGCACCACGTGACGTGGTCGATCAACTCGATCTGTCACGCGGTCGGCAAGCGCCCCTTCAAGTCGCGTGACCGGTCGGGGAACGTGTGGTGGCTGGCGGTGCTCTCGTGCGGTGAGTCCTGGCACAACCTGCACCACGCGGATCCGACGAGCGCGCGGCACGGGGTGATGAAGGGGCAGATCGATTCCAGCGCACGGCTGATCCGCTGGTTCGAGATGGCGGGCTGGGCGCACGACGTGCGGTGGCCGGATGCCTCTCGTATCGCCTCCCGCCGCAAGTCCGCGGCCGTCGACCCGGCATGATTGACGACGTGGCGACCGACGGAAGCACCAGCGGCGAGAAGAGCATGCCTGTCCCCGCCCGGCGGGTCAGGCGGGTCCGTATGACGGGTAAGGAGCGCCGCGAGCAGCTCCTGGACATCGGCCGCACCCTGTTCGCCGACAAGGGTTTCGAGGGCACCTCGGTGGAGGAGATCGCGGCGCGTGCCGGGGTCTCCAAGCCGGTGGTGTACGAGCACTTCGGCGGCAAGGAGGGGCTCTACGCCGTGGTGGTCGACCGTGAGATGCGCCAGTTGCTGGACCTGGTGACGGGTGCGCTCACGGCGGGGCATCCCCGGGAGCTGCTGGAGCAGGCGGCGTTCGCGCTGCTGGACTACATCGAGACGTACACGGACGGTTTCCGGATCCTGGTCCGTGACTCCCCGGTCGCGCAGTCGACGGGGACGTTCGCGTCGCTGATCAGTGACATCGCGACGCAGGTCGAGGACATCCTGGGCCTGGAGTTCAAGGCCCGGGGCTTCGATCCGAAGCTGGCGCCGCTGTACGCGCAGGCGCTGGTGGGGATGGTGGCGCTGACCGGTCAGTGGTGGCTGGACGTGCGGAAGCCGAAGAAGGCCGAGGTCGCCGCCCATCTGGTGAATCTGGCGTGGCACGGGCTGGAGAACCTGGAGTCGAAGCCACGGCTGATAGGCCACAGGAAGAACTGAGCCCGGCCGCGGTGCGCGTGTGATCACTCGTTGTGATGACGGGGTCGCGAACCGGACCTTACTGTGGTGGGGCAGGGCCAGAATCCCGTCCATGGGAGGAACCATGACCGCCGAGCCGATCACCGGGCACAGCAGCCGCTGGCCGGTGCCCCCGCAGGACGGATACACCGTGGACGACCTGTTCACGCTGCCTGATCTCCCGCCGCACACGGAATTGCTCGACGGGAGCCTGGTCTTTGTGAGTCCGCAGCGCATCTTTCACAGCCGGATGATCGACATGCTGACGTACGGGTTGCGTGGCAGTGCGCCACGCGAGCTGAAAGTCGTCAGGGAGATGACGGTCGTCCTCGACCGGCGCAACGCCCCCGAGCCGGACGTCTGCGTCGTGCGGGCCGAGGCGGTCACCGGGAGGGAGCTGACCCGTTTCGAGGCGGCCGACGTGGTTCTCGCCGTCGAGGTGGTCTCCCCCGATTCGGAGGCCCGGGACCGTGACGCCAAGCCGCAGAAGTACGCCGCGGCGGGCGTCCCGAACTTCTGGCTGGTCGAGATGGCCGGCAGCGACAAGCACCCGGTCGTGCGGGTCTACGAGCTGGACCCGGTGAACAAGACGTACGCCCTGACGGGAATCCATCACGACCGGCTGAAGACAGGCGTCCCGTTCCCTCTCGATCTGGACATCTCGCCGGAGGCTCTCGACGCGCTGTGAGGCGCGGCCGTCCGGGTCACCCGGCGGTCCTGGTCACCGCGAAGATCCGGTGGAACGGGAAGACCGTGCCGTGGCGGCCCGCCGGGTAGGCGGTGCGCAGCAGGTCGCGGTACTCGGCGAGGAAGGCGTCCCGCGCTCCGGGGTCGTCGGTGAGGGCGTCGAGGAGGGGGCGCAGACCGGTGCCCTTGACCCAGTCGAGTACGGGGTCCTCGCCCTGGAGCAGGTGCAGGTAGGTGGTCTCCCAGACGTCGACGGTGCGGCCGGGTGCGGTGAGGTGCTCCAGGTAGGCGGCGGGGCTGTGTACGGCGTCCTCGTGGCGCAGGAGGCCGCCGAGGCGGTCGTGCCAGCGGGGGGATTCGGCGAGTTCGCGCATGAGGGTGTGGCTGGGGGCGCCGAAGTTGCCGGGGATCTGGAAGGCGAGGGTGCCGCCAGGGGTGAGTGCGTCGAGCCAGTGGGGGAAGCGGTCGGTGTGGCCGGGGACCCACTGGAGCAGTGCGTTGGAGACGATGAGGTCGTAGGTCTCGGTGGGGGTCCAGGTGGCGGCGTCGGCCTCGGTGAAGTCGAGGCGGGGGCCGGCGTGGGTGGTGCGGGCGCGTTCGAGCATCTGGGGCGAGGTGTCGTAGCCGGTGACGCGGGCGTCCGGCCAGCGTTCGGCGAGGACGGCGGTGACGTTGCCGGCACCGCAGCCGAGGTCGGCGATGCGGGGTGCGGGTTCGTGGGGCAGGGGCCCGATCCTGGCCAGGAGGTCGTGGAAGGGGCGGGTGCGGTGGTCCGCGTGCCGGAGGTACTGGAGGGGGTCCCAGGTGGGTGGGGTCATGGGCTCAGGATCACCAGGTAGTTCTCTTGATGTCAAGACACTTGAATTCAAGAGACTTCATGTCGAGGGACCCTCTACACTGATCGTCATGGAGGACGAGGTCGACCGACTGGTCGCTGCATGGCGCCGTGAGCGCCCCGACCTCGACGTGGAACCACTCGAGGTGCTGAGCCGCGTCTCCCGCCTGGCACGGCACCTGGACCGGGCCCGGAGGATCGCCTTCGCGGAGCATGAGCTGGAGCCGTGGGAATTCGACGTCCTGACGTCCCTGCGGCGCGCGGGCCCTCCGTACCAGCTCTCCCCCGGGCAGCTCCTCACCCAGACCCTGGTCACCTCGGGCACGATGACGAACCGCATCGACCGGCTGACCAAGAAGAACCTCGTGGAACGGCTTCCCGACCCGAGCGACCGCCGGGGTGTCCTCGTCCGGCTGACGGAGCGGGGCCGCGACAAGGCCGACCAGTCGCTGGCCGGACTGCTCGACCAGGAGCGGGCCATCCTCGGTGAGCTGTCGTCCCAGCAGCGATCCGAACTGGCCGGGCTGCTACGCCAGTTGACCGCCCCGTTCGACAACGTCCCCGGATAGCTGGGCCGGACCCACCCCGGCCCGCCGGGCGAGCGCCACGGCGGCGAGCGTCGAGTGCACACCCAGCTTCCCCAGCACGTTCTGCATGTGTGTGCGCACGGTGTGCGGGGACAGGAAGAGCCGCTCCGCGACCGCCTTGCGGCCCAGGCCGGCCACCATGCAGCGCAGCACCTCACGCTCGCGGGGCGTCAGCGACTCCACGAGCTGCTCGCTCTCGGTGCGGTGCTTGCGGGCAGCGGTCAGCTCCCGCAGGACCCCGGTCAGCAGCGCGGCCGGCAGATGCGTCTCGTCGCGCAGCACGCCGCGTATGACGGTCAGCAGCCGTTGCAGCGAGCAGTCCTTGGCGACCCACCCCGAGGCGCCGGCCTGGAGCGCCGCCGCCGCCCGGCGCGGGTCGTCCTTCTCGGCGAGCACCACCGTCCGGATGTGCGGGTACCCCGAACGGACCCCGGCCACCAACGAGATGCCGTCGACCGGACCGCCCGCCCCGGACCCGCCGTCCGGGGCCTCGCGCGGCGCGGGCACGGTGCGCACGCCGTTCCCGGCGAGGATGCCCAGTTCGGCGTCGACGAGCATCACGTCGTAGCGGCGCCCCTCGGCGGCCGCGCGCTCCAGACACCGCACGGCGGCGGGGCCGCTGCCCGCCGCCGACACGTCGACGTCCGGTTCGGCGGCCAGGGCCGCGGCGAGGGACTCGGCAAAGATGCGGTGGTCGTCGACCACCAGAACCCGGATACGCGCCACAGACACCCCCATGCTGTGTGAGCTCCTGGGGCGCCCGTGCGTGGTCTGCCCCGACGAGGACAGGATCACGGCGGACACGACGCCCGGAGCACTCCGGTGACCGCCGGCCACGGCCGCCGCCGTGTGCCGGCCGCCACCCGCCCCGGGCGTCGCGTCCGACTGTCTCGTCCCCTGAAACGACACCGGCCCCCACCGGTGTTGTGCACAGCGTACGGCGGGCGGTGGGCGGCGGAAGGCGATTCGCAGAACTGACCGCACGACGTGTTTAGGGTGTTGTGCATGTTCCGTCTTGAGACAGAAGTTGAGACAGAAGTAGACAAGGAACGTCGTATTCTGCTTGGCCGCCGGCTGCACGAGGACAACTGGGAAGGATCACCGGGGCTGCGCGCCCTGCACGGCACCCCGGCCGAACACGAGGTCCCGCTGGAGGTGTGGCTGCTGGACGACCAGGGGGCACTGGCCGGCGGACTGAGCGGACGGACCTGGGCCCACTGGCTCCACGTGGACCTGCTCTGGGTGGACGACCGCCACCGCGGCCAGGGCCACGGTGCGCGGCTGCTCGCCGAGGCGGAGCGCCTCGCCCGCGACGACCGCTCCTGCGTCCGCTCCCGGCTGGAGACCTGGGACTTCCAGGCCCCGGCCTTCTACCGGAAGCAGGGGTACGAGGTGGTCGGCGCGGTCGAGGACTACCCGCCGGGCGTCGTGGAGTTCATCCTGGTCAAGCAGCTGGGGAAAGCCGCCGCCCGCCCGCCGAGGGAACGGCGGGGAAGATTCCCGGGGTGGCGTGGCCGGCGGAGGTGAACGCCTCCGTCACGGCCTTGGCGACGGTGTCCGCGACCGCCTCCTCCACCAGCACGATCGCCGAGCCGCCGAAGCCGCCCCCGGTCATCCTGGCGCCGAGCGCCCCGGCCGCGGTCGCCGCCGAGACCACGAGGTCCAACTCGGCGCAGGAGACCCGCAGATCGTCGCGGAGCGAGACGTGTCCCGCGTCGAGCACGGGGCCCGCGGCCCGTACGTCCCCCGCGTCGAGCAGGGCGATGACCTGCTCCACCCGGTGGTTGTCGCTCACCACGTGGCGGACGTAACGCACGACCGACTCGTCCTCGCCCGCGGCCCGCAGAGTCTCCAGCGCCGCTTCCAGCCCCTCGTACGGGAGGTCACGGAGGGTGCCGATGCCGAGCGCCCGGGCGCCCGCCTCGCAGCCGGCGCGGCGCTCCGCGTAGGCGCCGTCGCCCAGGGCGTGCTTGACGCGGGTGTCGACGACCAGCAGCTGCAGCCCGTGTGCGGCCAGGTCGAAGGGGACCTGGCGCACGGTCAGGTCACGGGTGTCGAGGTACAGGGCGTGGCCCTCGGTGCAGCAGGCGGAGGCCATCTGGTCCATGACGCCGCAGGGCACGCCGACGAAGGCGTTCTCGGCGCGCTGGCCGAGCACGGCGATCTCGGGTGCGCTCAGGCCCAGCTCGAAGAGGTCGTTCAGGGCGAGCGCCGTGACGACCTCCAGGGCGGCGGAGGAGGAGAGGCCGGCGCCGACGGGCACGGTCGAGGTGAGCTGGATGTCCGCACCGGTGATCTCGTGGCCGGCCTCGCGGAGCGCCCAGACGACGCCTGCCGGGTAGGCGGCCCAGCCGTGGCCGGAGTGCGGGACCAGCTCGTCGACGCGCAGGGAGACGACCCCGCCCGGCACGTCGGTGGAGTGCAGGCGCAGCTGCCCGTCGGTGCGGCGGGCGACGGCGGCCCGGGCGTGATGCGGGAGGGCGAGCGGCATGACGAAGCCGTCGTTGAAGTCGGTGTACTCACCGATCAGGTTCACTCGTCCGGGTGCCGCCCAGATTCCCTCGGGTGCGCTTCCGTAGAGCGCGGTGAAGGAAGCGGTGAGCTCGGCGTTGTCGGTCATGGTGCGGTGGGCTCCTCTCGGCGGGCGAACGTCCACGCGTCGGCGACGATGGCGGCCAGGTCGGCGCGCGACGGCTGCCAGCCGAGCCGCTCCCTGGCGGTGGCTGCGGAGGCGACGAGGACGGCGGGGTCGCCGCCGCGCCTGGGTGCGGCGGTCTCGGGGACCGGGTGGCCGGTGACCTGGCGGACGGTCTCGATGACCTCGCGCACGGAGAAGCCGTTGCCGTTGCCGAGGTTGCAGATGAGGTGGTCACCCGGGGTGGCCGCCTCCAGGGCGAGAAGGTGGGCCTCGGCGAGGTCGGCGACGTGGATGTAGTCGCGTACGCAGGTGCCGTCCGGGGTCGGGTAGTCGTCGCCGTAGACGGAGATCGACTCGCGCTGCCCGAGCGCGACCTGGAGGACCAGCGGGATGAGGTGTGACTCGGGGCTGTGGCGCTCGCCGCAGCTGCCGTAGGCGCCCGCGACGTTGAAGTAGCGCAGGGAGACGGCGGCCAGGCCGTGGGCGGTCGCCTCGCCGCTGATCATGTGGTCGACGGCGAGCTTGGAGGCGCCGTAGGGGCTGGTGGGCGCGGTGGGGTCGGACTCCGTGATGGGGCTGGAGACCGGCTCGCCGTAGGTCGCCGCGGTGGAGGAGAAGACCAGGGTACGGACCCCGGCGTCACGCATCGCCGCGAGCAGGGCCGTCGTCCCGCCGACGTTGTTGACCCAGTACTTCTCCGGGTCGACGACGGACTCGCCGACCTGGGAGTACGCCGCGAAGTGCAGCACCCCGTCGTAGGAGGCGTCGAGCCATTTGGCGGCGTCCTGGATGCGGCCCTCGATGAACTCGGCGCCCTCGGGGACGCCTTCGCGGAAGCCGGTCGACAGGTCGTCCAGGACGGTCACGGTGTGGCCGGCCTCCAGCAGGTGCGCGGCGACGACACTGCCGACGTATCCCGCGCCGCCCGTCACCAGGTACTTCTTGCCGGTGCTGCTGCTCATTCGCTCGCTACCTCTCGCAGTCGCTGGGCCGCGGCCTCCGGCGGCACGTCGTTGATGAACGCGCCCATGCCGGACTCGGAGCCCGCGAGGAACTTCAGCTTGCCGGAGGTCCGCCTGATGGTGAAAAGCTCCAGGTGCAGCGCGAACCCCTCGCGGCCGGGTGCCCTGAAGGGAGCCTGGTGCCAGGCCGAGATGTACGGGGTCGGCGGCTCGCCGGGGCCGAAGATCCGGTCGAATCGCCTCAAGAGTTCCAGATAGATCTGTGGGAACTCTGTGCGGGCGCCCTCGTCGAGCTCCCGCAGGTCGGGCACGCGGCGGCGCGGGTGGAGGTGCACCTCGTACGGCCAGTGGGCGGCGTAGGGCACGAAGGCGACCCAGTGCTCGCTCTCCAGGACGACGCGTTCGCCGTCGGCGAGCTCACGGGCGACGACGTCGTCGAAGAGGTTGCGGCCGGTCTCGGCGCGGTGGCTCTCCATCGAGCGGAGCATCTGCTCGGTGCGCGGGGTGACGAAGGGGTAGCCGTAGATCTGTCCGTGCGGGTGGCCGAGGGTCACGCCGATCTCGGCGCCCCGGTTCTCGAAGCAGAAGACCTGGGCGACCTGCGGGAGCTCGGCGAGGTCGGCGGTGCGGTCGGTCCACGCTTCAAGGACCAGGGCGGCCTGTTCCTCGGTGAGCCCGGCGAAGGACACGTCGTGGTCGGAGGTGAAGCAGACGACCTCGCAGCGCCCGGAGTCGCCGGCGAGGGAGGGGAAGCGGTTCTCGAAGACGGCGACGTCGTAGCCGGTGTCGGGGATCTCGCTGAGCCGCCCTTCGCGCGAGGGGCAGAGGGGGCACTCGTCGGCCGGCGGGTGGTAGGTGCGCCCCTGCCGGTGCGAGGCGATGGCCACCGAGTCGCCGAGCAGCGGGTCGCGGCGGATCTCCGAGGACGTCGAGACGGCGTCCAGGGGCCGCAGGTCGACGGCGTCGCGGACGGTGTCGTCGGCCGAGTCGTAGTAGATCAGCTCCCGGCCGTCGGCGAGGGTCGTGACCGTCTTCTTCACCAGGCTCCTCCATGTAACGCCCTCAAACAGAACCGCACATAACAAATCACAAGTCAACATGGCACGTCAATGCCGTCGGCTCCTGTGAACACGCTGGGCGCCTTGGTGGCCAGAAAGGGACATTTCCACTCCTGCGATCACGATCAAACAAAGAACGCCACTCAACCTGTTCATTTTCTGAACACAAAGGCGTAGGTTCCGACGGGTTCAGTTCGCGCAACGAAGCGAGTACCCCCCATGCAATATCTGGCCGAAGGGCTCCGGCTCCCCACGAACGGGCTCGATTACACAATCCTGGCGATCTACTTCGTCGTGGTGCTCGGCATCGGCTTCGCCGCCCGGGCCAGCGTGAAGACGAGTCTCGACTTCTTCCTCTCCGGCCGGTCCCTGCCCGCCTGGGTGACCGGTCTGGCGTTCGTCGCGGCGAACCTCGGGGCCACCGAGATCCTCGGCATGGCGGCGACGGGCGCGCAGTACGGCGTCGCGGTCGTCCACTGGTACTGGATCGGCGCCATCCCGGCCATGGTCTTCCTCGGCCTGGTGATGATGCCCTTCTACTACCGGTCGAAGGTCCGCTCCGTGCCGGAGTTCCTGCTCCAGCGCTTCGACAAGTCGGCGCACCTGCTGAGCTCCATACTCTTCGCCTTCGCGGCGATCCTGATCGCGGGCGTGAACCTCTACGCCCTGTCGATCGTCGTGGAGGCGCTGCTGGGCTGGCCGCAGTGGGTCGCGATCGTCGTCGCGGGGCTCTTCGTCCTCGTCTACATCACCATCGGCGGTCTCTCCTCGGCGATCTACAACGAGGTGCTGCAGTTCTTCGTCATCCTCGCCGCGCTGATACCCCTGACCCTGCTCGGCCTCAAGCGTGTCGGCGGCTGGGACGGGCTCAGCGGCTCGCTGGAGAAGCAGCACGGCACGGACTTCATGTCCGCCTGGGGCGGCACCGGCATCGGTGACGCCAACCCGCTCGGCGCCAACTGGCTGACGATCATCCTCGGCCTCGGCTTCGTCCTCTCCTTCGGCTACTGGACCACCAACTTCGCCGAGGTGCAGCGCGCCCTGTCCGCGAAGAACCTGTCGGCCGCCCAGCGCACCCCGCTGATCGCCGCCTTCCCGAAGATCTTCATCGTCTTCGCGGTGATGATCCCGGGCCTGGTCGCCGCCGCCGTCGTGCCCCGGATCGGCACCGCCGGCTCGGACCTCACCTACAACGACGCGATCCCGCTGCTGATGCAGGAGCTCCTGCCCAACGGTGTGCTCGGCATCGCGGTAACGGGTCTGCTGGCGGCGTTCATGGCCGGTATGGCCGCCAACGTGTCCTCGTTCAACACGGTGTTCACCACGGACATCTGGCAGCGGTACGTGAAGAAGGACCAGCCGGACGCGTACTACCTGAAGTTCGGGCGGCTGATCACCGCGGTGGGTGTGCTGGCCTCGATCGGCACGGCGTTCATCGCCGCCAGCTTCTCCAACATCATGACGTACCTCCAGACGCTGTTCTCGTTCTTCAACGTCCCGATGTTCGTCGTCTTCATCATCGGCATGTTCTGGAAGCGCGCCTCGATGAAGTCCGGGGTCTGGGGCCTCGTCGCGGGCACCACGGCCGCGATGGTGAACTACTTCGTGATCTACAAGCAGGGGATCATCGACATCCCGTCCGACCAGGGCGCCAACTTCGTGTCCGCCATCGTCGGATTCGTGGCGGGTGCGGTCGTCATGGTCGCCGTCACTCTCTTCACCGCTCCCAAGCCCGAGGCCGAACTGGCCGGTCTCGTCTACGGGACGGAGTCCCCGGACGCCGACGAGGCGCCGGAGCAGGGCGACGACGCCTGGTACCGCAAGCCCGCTCTGCTCGGCTGGGGCGCCATCGTCCTCGCCACCCTCTGCTACCTGCCCTACTCGCTCTGATCGGAGGCATCACCATGTCCGACCTGCACAAGGAAGTCTCCGAACTGGAGCGCACGTCCGCGACCGCGGCCCGGCTCTTCGACATCCGGCGGATCATCGGCGGTCTCTTCGTGGTCTACGGAGTGATCGTCACCATCGCCGGGATCGACCCGTCCGAGGCCGACCTGAAGAAGGCCGAGGGCGTCCACATCAACCTCTGGACCGGCCTGGCCATGCTGGCGCTCGGGCTGTTCTTCCTCATCTGGATGAAGCTGCGTCCGGCCCAGGTGCCGGAAGAGGCTCCCGGTACGCCGGAGAGCTGACCCGCACGCCGGAGTACCGGCCGGGAGCCCACGGGGGCCGGACCGTCACGCGTTCACGCGAGGCCGTCCGGCCCCCGCGCCGTTCCCGCCGCCCTGTCCAGCAGCCCCGTCCGCGCCGCGAGCGCCGCGGCCTCCAGGCGGGAGCCGACGCCCAGCTTCATCAGCACCCGCTGGACGTGCGTGCGCGCCGTGCTCGGCGCGATGCCCATCCCCGCGGCGATCAGCCGGGTGTCCTCGCCCTCGGCGACCCGCACCAGCACCTCGACCTCGCGAGGGGTGAGCATCCGCAGCAGCCGCTGTCCCTCGTCGTCCGGCTGGACCGCGGGATGGAGGAGCTCGGCGAAAGCCCCCCGCAGCAGCTGCGGGGCGACCGCGGCCTCACCGGCGCGGGCCTTGACCATCGCGCGCTCGACGCCTTCGATGCGTTCGTCGTGCCGCACGTAGCCGGCCGCTCCGGCGGCGAAGGCGGCGGCGATCCCGCGCGGGCTCGGCACCGGGCCGAGTACCACCACGGCCACCTGAGGACGCTCCCGGCCGATCCGCGCGATCGGGTCGAACACTCCGGGTTGCGAGGGCGCCGCCGTGCCGAACAGGCAGACCTCGGGTGCCCTGCTGACGACGAGTTCCGCCGACCCGGACGTCGGCGCGGCAGCGGCGAGCACCCGGTGACCACGCAGTTTCAGTGCCGAGGCCAGTGCCTCGGCGAGCAGTCGGTGGTCGTCGACCACCATGAGCCGCACGCCCATCTCGAGATAGCCCCCATGTGTACAGCGCCGTACCGCTGCGCGAACCTGATCAGGCCCCCCGGCCCCTCTGACCCGGCAAGTTACACGCTTGTTCGACGTCGCGCGCCCTCTACCGGGCAGAAGCCCCCCAGAATGCCGAATTCTGCTGCATTCAGGGCTACTTGCACGACAGAAAACGATCGGCCCTGCCGGTCGGAAGATCGACCGGCAGGGCCGTGACCGCTGTCCCGCGAACGGGGGGGCGGGGTCAGACGGTGGTGAACGAGACGACGAGGTACTGCTTGTCGTCCAGCGAACTGGACTTGCTGGGCTCGCTGATCATCTTCTCGGAGATGAACAGCCGGCCCTTCTCGTAGATGAACTCCGCGTAGTCGGTGGAGAAGCTGGTCTCCGCGTCACGGACCGTCTCGTCGTCCGGGTTGACCATCAGCACGGTCTCCTTGAAGGAGTTGCCGTCGATGGAGACGATCTGGCCGCCCTTGTCGTACGGGGGCCGCTTGTACGCGATGACGTTGGAGCCGTCCATGCGCAGGGGGGTCAGCGTGTAACGGTCACCCGCGTCGGCCTTGCCGCCGACGAGCTTGCCCGTGGTGAGGTCGAAGGCCACGATCTCGTTGGTGTCGCCGTACTCGCCGCCGCCCTCGTGCTCCTCGGTCGGCACGTAGAGCCTGTTGTTGCCGACGGCCACGGAGCTGCAGGTCTCGACCTCGGTGGAGCCGCACTCGGCGGCGTACTTGTCCGCGTCGGCGGAGATCCGGACGAGGAGCTTTCCGGTCGCCGCGTCGATGGAGAAGAAGTCCGAGATGCCGCTGCCGTCACCGGCGGTGTCACCGACGTCGGCCGCGACGACGAGCGGCTTGGTGGAGACGATGCCCGCGTACTCGACACCCGCCGGCATCTCGTACGAGGAGAGCGGTGCGCCGGTGGTCGGGTTCAGCGCCTGGATGGTGAGCTGCGGTTCGTCGTAGCTGCCGCACCTGCGGACGACGGCGAGGGCTTCGCCGCCGCCGTATCCACGGTCCGAGCAGTTGTTGGTGTCGGTCTGCGGCTTCCAGAGCTCGGCGCCGTCGGCCAGGTTGAACGCCGCGCCGCCGCTGGTGCCGCCCGCGGCGACCGTGCTGCCGCTGAGCGTGACCTCGCTGAACCGGATGGGCTCGTCGCCGTTGGACGCGGAGGTGACCGACTTGCTCCACAGCAGCTTGCCGGTGGCCAGGTCGAGCGCGCCGACCTTGTTGCAGGAGGGGTACTTGTCGGCCGCGGTCGCCTTGCCCTCCTCGAAGACCACGGCGGTCCTGTAGTCCTTGCTCATGTGCCGGGACGCCGCGCAGACCTGGCCGGCCAGCGGGATGGACCAGAGCTTGGTGCCCTTGGCGAGGTCGTAGCCGACGATCTCGTACACGCCGGTCTTCACGTACGCCTTGTCGGTGACCCAGGAGCCGTCGACGGTCGTGGTGTCGGTGACCTTCGGGTGCGGGAGCTGGAAGCCGACCTTGGACGCGGTGTCGGCGGGAGCCTTCTCGCTGCCGCCGCTCAGGCCATCGCCCTCGCCGCCCTTGCCCTCGCCGCCGGTGGACCCCGCGGACGAGGCCTCGTCCTGCTTTCCCTCGTCACTGCCGCCGGAGGCGTAGATGACTCCGCCGCCGACGATCAGCACCACGGCGACGACCGCGGCGACGATGATCTGCATCTGGGTGCTGAACTTCTTGTTGCCGCTCGGCTGCGGGGCGCCGTACTGCGGCTGCATGGGAGCGGTCGGGTAGCCGTACCCCTGCTGCATGCCGTGCTGGCCGGGGGGCGGGCCCTGCGGGAAGCCGTAGCCGGGCTGCGTGGGCGGCTGGCCCGGGGGCGGCGCCTGCGGGAAGCCGTAGCCGGGCTGGGTGTGCGGCTGCCCGGGAGGCGGCGCCTGCGGGTAGCCGTAGGCCGGGCTCTGCTGCGGCTGGCCGGGCGGGGGCGTCGGGCTGCCGTAGCCACCGGCCGGAGGGAGCGGCGGCGTGCCGTAGCCACCGGCCGGAGGGGTCGGCGGGGTGGCCGGGGGCTGCTTGCCGAGCGGGTCGGCGGGAGGCGGGGTCGGCGCGCCGAATCCGCCGGGCGGCGGGTCCTGGGGGGCGCCGAATCCACCCTGGGGCGGTTCGCTGGGCGGCTGGCTCATGGCGTACGTACCTCTGCGGGGTCTGAGAAGGAGGGGCTGCGGTTACCGGGCTCGGCCGTCACTTGCCGAAGGCCATCATGGTCGTCTGCTCTTTCTCCTCCTCGTCGTTGCTCGCGCTGACGCGTTCGCTGACGATGAAGGACCGGCCGCCCGCGTACGCGATCTTGGAGGAGAAGAAGTTCTCGATCTGCGTCGTCGAGTCCGGGTGCTGGAGCAGCACCTTGGGCGCGCCGCCGGTCGGTGCGATCGTGGCGATCGCCCCGCCCTTGTCGTAGGAGGGCTCCAGGTAGACCAGGACGTTGCCGCCCTCCATGCGCAGCGGCTTCATGGTGCGCTCGGCGGGGGCCGCGGCCTTCCACTTGGGCTTGCCGGTGTTCAGGTCGAAGGCGATGACCTTGTTGGTGCGGCCGGTGCCGCTGGTGTCGTCCTCGGTCATCATGTAGAAGGTGTTGGCGTCGGCGGCGAGGCCGCTGCACCCTTCGAGCTGCTGGCCGAAGATGGCGAAGTCGTGGCCGCAGTCGACGGAGAACTTGTCCTCCTTGTCACCGACCAGCTGGGAACGGAGCGTTCCGTTCTCCTTGAGCGCGAGGATGGACCACTTCTTCTCCTCGGACTGGGTCAGCGAGACGACGAGCGGGCTCACCGAGTAGACCTTGTCGACCTCCCAGCCCTGCTTCGGCTTGTACGTCCACTTGGGCTTCCCCGTGGTGGGGTCGACCTCCTGGATCTGGTGCTGCGGGTTGTCCACGTCGGCCGTGCGGCAGCTGGACGCGGCGATCAGCTTGGGCCCGCCGGCGAAGGCGAACGGCTGGCAGTTGCCCGAGGGCTTGCCGAACAGTTCCTTGCCGTCGGTGACCCGGTAGGCGTTGGAGTTGCTGGTGCGGCCGACGGTCACGGTGTCGCCGCTGATGGCCAGACCGATGTCCGAGAGCAGGTCCCAGGTGCCGTTCTTGGTGACCGACTTCTTCCAGCCGGCCTTGCCGGTGTTGAGGTCGATCATCTGGAGGTCGGCGCAGTCGGCCTTGTCCGTGGTGCCGTTCTTCACGCCGATGACGATCTTGCCGTCGGCGGTGGCCGTGGCGGGTGCCGCGCACATGTCGGCGGGCAGCGCCAGGGTCCACTTCTCCTTGCCGTCGGCCACCGAGTAGCCGGTGACCGAGCGGTACATGCCCTTGACGAGGGTGTCCCCGACGATCCAGGGGCCGTAGACGTCGGCGCCGTTGCGCGGCAGGTCGACGTCGTTCGTGGTCAGCCAGAGGACCTTGGCCTCACCCGCCTTGCGCCCGGCGTTGAGGTCGTCGTTCGCCTCGCGGCCGTCGCCCTTGCCGTCTCCCTGGTCGACGGTGGGCGAGCCGCTGGGAGCCGGGGCGCCGCTGCTCGTCCTGGCGACCGGCTTCTTCACCTCGTCGCTGCCGCTCGTGAGGGCGAAGATGCCGCCGCCGACGACGAGGAGGGCGGCGAGCGCCGCGCCGATGACGAGCACGGGCTTGCCCTTGAAGGGCCCGCCGCCGGAGCCGCCGGGGGTGGGGGCGCCGGGGTACTGCTGCTGCGGATAGCCGTAACCGACGGTCGGCTGCTGGGCGTACGGACCGGGCTGCTGGGTGTACGGACCGGCCGGGGCGCCGTAGGGCCCGGGCTGCTGGGCGTACGGGCCCGGGGCTGCCTGGCCGGGTGCCTGCGGGTAGCCGTAGCCGGGCTGCGCCCCGGGTGCCTGCGGATAGCCGTAACCGGGCTGCGTGGGCGGGGGCGTGGGCGGCATCTGCGGCGGGGCCGCCGGTGGTGACGGCGGCTGCTGGGGCGGCTGAGGAGAGCCCTGCGGTTCCTGCGGAGCTCCGAAGCCCCCCTGCGGCGGTTGCTGGCTGGGCGGCTGGGTCATCAGCACGTCCCCCTTCGTGCGGTCCGGTGCCCGGTCCGGTCTCCCCCGCGATTCCGCTGGGTTCAGAGGTCAGGTGCGAGACGACTCTGAATTCCCCCCGGAAAGGAGCGAATCGGGCATGGCTTCCGCGGCTTCAAGACAGTCGAGCGGGGCTTCTTTCTACCACCCGCACCGGAGGGGCACAGGCTCGGTCCATCCCCTGTTCCCAAGGGAGAACCGGCCCGTGATGCCCTCGTTACGCACCTGCCCGGGGGGCGTGGCGGCCGGTCAGGCCGATGGTCCGTCAAGTCCGTCCCACGGGGGCGGTTTTCACGGGATCCCCCCGGTCCGGGCACTATTCGCCGTAGACGAGCACGGCGGTCGCCGCCTTCTCCTCCTCGTCCTCGTCCTGGCTGATTCTTTGCGGGAGCAGGTAGGAACGGCCGTCGCGGTAGGCGACCCTCGGCACGAAGAGCGAATTCTCCGTCTCGGCCGCCGACGCGGGGTGCTTCAGCAGGGTCGCGTAGGTCCCGGCGGACGGGGCCAGGGTGCCGATCTCGCCGCCCTCGCGGTACACGGACTGCACGTGGACCAGGACCTTCCCGCCCTCCATGCGCAGGGGGAACATGAGCCGGCCGGCCGGTGCGGGCGCCTTCCACGCCGACTTGCCGGTGGCCAGGTCGAACGCGACCACCTTGTTCGTCTGGGTCTTCGAGCCGTCCTCGGGGAGGGTCGACAGATAGAGCCTGCTCGCGTCCGCGGCGACGCCCGCGCAGCCGTCCAGGTTGCTGCCGGTCTGCACGGACTCCTCACCGCACCGGACGCCGTAGTTCTCCTCGCCCACCAGCTGCGAGCGGTAGGTCCCGTTGTCGTTCAGGACGACGACGGCCCATTTCTCCGGCTGCTTGATCGAGATGACGGGCGGGCTCGTGGAGTAGATGTGCGCGACCGACCAGCCGGACTTCAGCTCGTACGTCCATTTCGGCGCTCCGGTGACCGGGTCGACCTCCTGGACCTGCTGGCGGACCGGGTCGGCGGGTTCGGCCTGGCAGCTGACGGCCGCGAGCATCCGCTCGCCGCCGGTGAACGCGAAGGGCTGGCAGACGCCTTCACGCTTGCCGAAGAGTTCCTTGCCGTCGCTGACCCGGAAGGCGTTCGACGCGGTGTCGCGCCCGAAGGTGACCGTGTCACCGCTGATGGACATGGCGACGTGCGAGAGCCCGTCCTGCAGGGCGGAACGGTCGACGGTCTTCTTCCAGCCCGCCTTGCCGGTGCGCAGGTCGATCATCTGCAGGACGGAGCAGGACGCCTCCGACTCCGAGACGTTGTCCTCGATGCCGACGACGACCTTGCCGTCGGCCGTGGGGGCGGTGGGTGAGGCGCAGAGGTCGGTGGGCAGCCGCAGGCTCCACTGCTCGGCCCCGTCGTCCACCGCGTAGCCGCTCACCTTGCGGTACATGCCCTTGGCGATGACGTCCCCGGCGAACCAGGGGCCGTGCGTCTCCTCGCCGTACTGCGGGAGGTCGACCCCGTTCTCCTGGATCCAGGCCACCTTCGCCTCGCCCGGCTTGCGCCCGGCGTTGAGCTCGGCGGCGGTCGGCCCGGCGAACGTCTCGTCGTCGGATGTGGGTGAGGCGGTGGGCTTCTTCCCGTCGTCGCTCGGACCCGCGACGGGCTTCTTCCCGCCGCCGCCGTCGCCTGTGGCCAGCCAGATCCCGCCGCCGGCGAGCAGCAGCACGGCGAGGGCGGCGCCGATGAGCACGCGGGCTCTGCCCTTGCGGCGGCCCCCGCCGCTGCCGGGCCCTCCCGTGGCCGGGGGCGCCGCGACGGTCGGCGGCTGGGGCGGGTAGCCGTAACCCGCCTGCTGTCCGTACGGGCCGGGTTGCTGCGGGTACGGCTGGGGCTGCTGCGGCTGCTGTGCGTACGGTCCGGGCTGCTGCGGATACGCCGGGGTGTACGGGCCGGGCTGCTGTCCGTACGGACCGGGCTGCTGCGGATCCGGCTGCGTCCAGGGCCCGTTCGGCTGGGACTGCGGGCCGTTGCCGGGCTGCGGAGGGGGAGGCGGCTGCGTGCCCGGCGGGGGATCGTACGGAGCCCCGAAGCCTCCCCGCGGCGGTTGCTGCTGGCCGGGCGGCTGGGTCATCAGCACGTCCCCCTTCGTGCGTTCGCGTCCGGTGCCCTGGAGCGGGCAGGGCTTCTTTGTACCACCCATGCACCACCCGCCCCACGGACAACAGCGATCACTCCCTGCGGGCAGCGATCACTTCACGCGGATCACGCGTCCTCGGCCAGCTCCAGCCAGCGCATCTCCAACACGTCGCGCTCGGCCACCAGTTCGCGCAGTTCGGCGTCGAGCTTGGCGACCTTCTCGAAGTCGGTGGCGTTGTCGGCGATCTGCGCGTGCAGCGACGTCTCCTTCGTCGACATCTTGTCGAGCTGCCGCTCGACCTTCTGCAGCTCCTTCTTCGCCGCACGCGCCGCCTGCGGCGAGACGGACTCGGCGGGAGCGGCCTTCGGCGCGGAGGCCGCCGCGGCGGAGGCGGGGGTGGCCGTCTCCTCCATGCGCTGCCTGCGCTCGATGTACTCGTCGATGCCACGCGGCAGCATCCGCAGCGCGCGGTCGCCGAGGAGCGCCATCACCTTGTCCGTGGTGCGCTCGATGAAGAACCGGTCGTGGGAGATCACGATCATCGATCCGGGCCAGCCGTCGAGGAGGTCCTCCAGCTGGGTCAGGGTCTCGATGTCCAGGTCGTTGGTGGGCTCGTCGAGGAAGAGGACGTTGGGCTCGTCCATCAGCAGACGCAGGATCTGGAGCCGGCGCCGCTCGCCACCGGAGAGGTCACCGACCGGGGTCCACTGCTTCTCCTTGGCGAAGCCGAACTGCTCGCACAGCTGGCCGGCCGTCATCTCGCGGCCCTTGCCGAGGTCGACCCGGTCGCGCACCTGCTGGACGGCTTCGAGGACCCGGAGGTTCTTGTCGAGCTCGGCGACCTCCTGGGAGAGGTAGGCGAGCTTGACGGTCTTGCCGACGACGATCTTCCCGTCGGCCGGCTGTACGTCGCCCTGGCTTCGGGACGCCTCCGCGAGCGCCCTCAGCAGCGAGGTCTTGCCCGCTCCGTTGACGCCGACGAGGCCGATGCGGTCGCCGGGGCCGAGCTGCCAGGTGAGGTGCGTGAGCAGGGTCTTGGGGCCGGCCTGGACGGTCACGCCCTCCAGGTCGAAGACGGTCTTGCCGAGCCGGGCGTTGGCGAACTTCATCAGCTCGCTGGTGTCGCGCGGGGGCGGCACGTCGGCGATCAGCTCGTTGGCGGCCTCGATGCGGTAGCGCGGCTTGGACGTACGGGCGGGGGCACCGCGCCGCAGCCAGGCCAGCTCCTTGCGCATCAGGTTCTGCCGCTTGGACTCCTCGGTGGCGGCGATGCGCTCCCGCTCGGCCCGCGCGAACACGTAGTCGCTGTAGCCGCCCTCGTACTCATGGACGCTGCCCCGCTGGACGTCCCACATGCGGGTGCAGACCTGGTCCAGGAACCACCGGTCGTGGGTGACGCAGACGAGTGCGGAGCGCCGGGCGCGCAGGTGCCCGGCCAGCCAGGAGATGCCCTCGACGTCGAGGTGGTTGGTCGGCTCGTCGAGCACGATCAGGTCCTGCTCGGCGATCAGGAGCTTCGCCAGCGCGATCCGGCGCCGCTCGCCGCCGGAGAGCGGGGCGATGACGGTGTCGAGGCCGTGCTCGAAGCCGGGGAGCGCGAGGCCGCCGAAGAGGCCGGTCAGCACATCGCGGATCTTGGCGCTGCCCGCCCACTCGTGGTCCTCGAGGTCGCCGATCACCTCGTGCCGGATCGTGGCCTCCGGGTCCAGCGAGTCGTGCTGGGTGAGGACGCCGAGGCGCAGCCCGCCGTTGTGGGTGACCCGGCCGGTGTCGGCCTCCTCCAGCTTGGCCAGCATCCGGATGAGCGTCGTCTTGCCGTCGCCGTTGCGGCCGACGACGCCGATCCGGTCGCCCTCGGACACCCCGAGGGATACACCGTCGAGCAGGGCACGGGTGCCGTACACCTTGCTGACCTGCTCGACATTGACCAGATTGACGGCCATTTCACTCCTGCCTCGGGGATCCCTGCGTCGGGGACCGCTCGACGTCCCAGAGTAGTCGCCGCGTGGGGTGCGATAACGTGCGGCGATCGATCATGGGGAGTAACCCCAGGTCGGAGCGGTTCGGAACATGTACGGGGTGGGGACTTCATGATGCGGCACGCGATACGGACTCTGGTCCCGGCGGTCCTGGCGGCGGCGGTGCTGACCGGCTGCTCCTCGTCGTCCGGCGAGGGCACGGACACCGGCACGGACACCGCCAAGAACGGGGACAGCGCCCCTTCGCAGGCCGCGGAGGGCACGGCTCCGGAGAAGGGCGTCACGATCGGCGCCCCCGGTTCGGCCTGCGAGCTGCCGGTGACCTTCGACCTGGCGGCGGACTGGAAGCCGCAGGCCGTGGAGGTGGATCCCGGATCCGAGCTCGCGGAGCTGGGGCAGCAGGGCTCGGCCACGATGGTCTGCGAGATCGACGCCAAGCCGGCGGGGAACCTCGGCTACCTGCGCGTCTGGCAGGACAAGGGCTCCGGCACGGCCCCTCGTGCGGCACTGGAGGACTTCGTGGCGGGCGACCCGAACGCGACCGGGGCCTCGTACGAGGAGACCGAAGCGGGGTCGGTGGCGGCGGCGGAGGTCACCTACACGGTGGAAATCGAACTCCTGGACGAGCGGAAGACGGAGCGGGCCTTCGCCGTGGCGACCCCTGACGGCCCGGTCGTGGTGCACCTGGGCGGGATGGACTCCCAGGAGCACGAGGAGATGCTCCCGGCGTACGAGCTGGCGAGGAAGACGCTGAAGCTGGGCTGAGGAGCACGCGACCGGTCACCGTCCCGCCCGCTCCACCAGCAGCCAGCCGCCGAGTGCCATGGCCACGGCCGCGGGGGCGCTGACATGCACGGCGATCAACAGGGCCGTGCGGCCCTCCAGCAGGCCCGCGTATCCGACCATCGACAGGCCCAGCACGCCGAACAGGGCGAGGGTCACGCCGATCGCCGAGACGGCACCCGCGCCGATCGCGGCCCGGCCGGGGACGACCCTGACGGGCCGCTCGAACGTACGGAAGGCCGCGACCAGGGCCGCGGTGAGCGCCACCGCGGCCACGATCCGCACCGGCACCTGCGCCCACCAGGCGCCGGTGGCCGGTTCGGGCAGGGGCAGACCGAGGGCGATCATCGCGCCGTACACGCCGAGCATCGCGGTGAGGTGCCAGAGGAACGCGGTCATCGCCAGGCCGTTGGCGGCCACGACCGCGCGCCAGACGCGGGGCCGGGCGACCAGCCGGGCGCCGGGGGCCCGCAGCAGCTCGACCGCGCCCACCAGCCACAGGCCGTGCCCGAGCAGGGCGAGCGTGGGAGGTGCCATGTTGCTGATCCGCTCGCCCGGCATGCCGACCATGGACAGCGGATACGGGCCGAGGGCCACCAGCGCGACGGCGGCGGCCAGGCCGGCCCCGGCGAGGAGCGCGGGCCTGCGGATGCGCGCGTCGGCGCGCAGGAACCCGAGCTGGTGCACCGCGAGCCAGACGAAGGCGAAGTTGAGGAACTCGACGTACGGGACACCCGCGGCGAAGCGCAGCAGGTCCACGGCGGCCGCGGCGCCCGCGAGCGCGGCGAACGCGCCCCAGCCGTAGCGGTCGTGCAGCTTCAGCAGGGCGGGGGTGAACGCGACCATCGCCAGGTAGATCCCGATGAACCAGAGGGGCTGGGTCACCAGCCGCAGGGTCACCCCGGTCAGTCCGCCGCCACCGCCGAGGAGCTGGACGGTGAGCGCGGCGGCGCCCCACACCAGGACGAAGACCATGGTCGGCCGCAGGAGCCGTTGCAGCCGGGCCCGCAGGAAGGACGGGTACACGGACCCCGTGGAGCCCTCCGGCCGCCTGCGGAGCAGGGAGCGGTAGGACAGCGCGTGGGAGAAGCCGCCGACGAAGAAGAACACCGGCATGATCTGGAGGGCCCAGGTGAGGAGTTGGAGCCCCGGTACGACCGCGAGGAGGTTGCCGACGCCCTCGGTGGTGACGGCGGCCATCAGCCAGTGGCCGAGGACGACCGTGCCGAGCGAGGCGACGCGCAGCAGATCGATGTAGCGGTCCCGGGTGGCGGGCGTGGCCTCGGCCAGTTCACGAACAGGTGATCCCATGAGCCCACGGTCGCGCCGGACCCCCGGAGGGCGGCAGCGCGACCGTACTCAATTCCCGTCTGAGTACCGGCGGTCAGACGAGGGTGGCGCCCGGTGCCGGGGACACGGCGGTGCGTGCCTCGCGGCAGGTGCCGGAGGTGAGCAGCGCGTCGGCGACCTTGTGCGCGGACTCGGCGTCGGACACCAGGAACGCCGTGGTCGGCCCGGATCCCGAGACGAGTGCGGCCAGGGCCCCGGCCGCGGTGCCCGCGGCGAGGGTGCCGGCCAGCGAGGGGCGCAGGGAGAGCGCGGCCGGCTGGAGGTCGTTGGCGAGGGCGTCCGCGAGCGCGGTGGTGTCGCCGGAGCGCAGGGCGGCCAGGAGGGCGGTGGACGGGGCGGGTTCGGGGACGTCGGTCCCCGCGGTGAGGCGGTCGAACTCGCCGTAGACCGCCGGGGTGGAGAGTCCGCCGTCGGCGACGGCGAAGACCCAGTGGAAGGTGCCGCCGACCTCCAGGGGGGTCAGCTGCTCGCCGCGGCCGACCCCGAGTGCGGCTCCGCCGACGAGGCTGAACGGCACGTCGCTGCCCAGCTCGGCGCAGATCGCGAGGAGTTCGTCCTGCGTGGCGCCGGTGGACCACAGGGCGTCGCAGGCCAGCAGGGCTCCGGCGCCGTCGGCGCTGCCGCCCGCCATGCCGCCCGCGACGGGGATGTCCTTGGCGATGTGGATGTGCACGGCGGGTTCGATGCCGTGCCGGGCGGCCAGGGCGATCGCGGCGCGGGCGGCGAGGTTCGTGGTGTCCAGCGGGACCTGGTCCGCGTCCGGCCCCGAGCAGGTGACGCGCAGCTCGTCGGCGGGGGTGACGGTGACCTCGTCGTACAGGCCGACGGCGAGGAAGACGTTGGCCAGGTCGTGGAAGCCGTCGGGGCGCGGGGCGCCGACGGCGAGCTGGGCGTTGACCTTGGCGGGTACGCGGACGGTGACGCTGTGGGTCATGCGGAGGGCTCCGGCTTGTTCTCGGCGATGGCGGCGAACTCCTCGACGGTCAGCGCCTCGCCGCGGGCCTGCGGCGAGATGCCGGCCGCGGTCAGGGCGGCCTCGGCGGCGGGCGCCGAGCCGGCCCAGCCGGCCAGGGCCGCGCGCAGCGTCTTGCGGCGCTGGGCGAAGGCGGCGTCCACGACGGCGAAGACCTCGGCCCGGCTCGCGGTGGTCCGGATCGGCTCGGTGCGCCGCACCAGGGACACCAGGCCGGAGTCGACGTTGGGCGCGGGCCAGAAGACCGTGCGGCCGATGGATCCGGCGCGCTTGACGTCGGCGTACCAGTTGGCCTTGACGGAGGGCACCCCGTAGACCTTGTTGCCGGGGCGGGCGGCCAGCCGGTCGGCCACCTCCGCCTGGACCATCACGAGCGTGCGTTCGATGCTGGGGAAGCGCTCCAGCATGGTGAGCAGGACCGGTACGGCGACGTTGTACGGCAGGTTGGCGACGAGCGCGGTCGGCGCGGGGCCGGGCAGTTCTGTCACGAGCATCGCGTCGGAGTGGACGAGGCCGAAGCGGTCCGCGCGCTCCGGCAGCCGGGCGGCGACCGTGGCGGGCAGGGCGCCGGCGAGCACGTCGTCGATCTCCACGGCGACGACCCGGTCGGCCGCCTCCAGCAGGGCCAGGGTGAGTGAGCCCAGGCCGGGCCCGACCTCGACCACGACGTCGTCGGGCCGCACCTCGGCGGTGCGTACGATCCTGCGGACCGTGTTGGCGTCGATGACGAAGTTCTGGCCGCGCTGCTTCGTGGGGCGTACGCCCAGCGCTGCGGCCAGCTCGCGGATGTCTGCGGGGCCCAGGAGGGCGTCGGGCTCTGTGGTGCTCACCCGTCAAGCCTACGGCCGTCGCGGGCCCCTTCCTCCGCCGCCCGGCGTGGGCCCCGGACCGGGCGGCTCCCGGAGGACGACGATCTCGTCGCCGTCGTCGAGCCCGGTGCCCGGGGCGGGTGCGACGGTGTCGCGGGTGCCGAGCCTGACGCCCTCGGCGTCGAGGAGTTCCCCGACGTCGTCCGCGAAGGTGTGCAGGGTGCGTGAGCTGCCGTCGACGCTGACGCTGACGGCCTTGTCCTGCGCGAGGAAGGCGGCGGTGCCGCCGGCCAGGACGGCGAGGACCAGGGCGCGGGGGACGAGCCGCCGCAGGCTCTCCGGGCCGCTGCGGTGCCGCCGGGCCGCCCGGTGTCCGGCGGGCCGCCTCCGTACGGGTTCCCGTGGCGGCACCAGGGTGGTGTCCAGCACGGTCGGGTCGTGGACGGGCAGGGGGCCGGGCCGGAGCGCGGCGACGATCGTCCGCTCCTCGTGGAGGGAGCGCGGCGGCGCCGGTGCGGGGACCCGCGCGGGGGCCTGCCTCGTACGCGGACCGCCGCGCGGTGCACGGTGACTGCCCTGCGAATGGCCCACGACGCTCCAGAGACTCCGGCTGCCGACCCGTTTGCGCGGGCACGATAACCGAGGTCCCGTCACCCTCCAAAGTCGTACGATTACCCGACGTGTCGCGAGGTGACGGCGGCGGCGCTCAGAAGTCGAACGCCCGCGCGGTGTTGTCGTACACGGCCGCCGCGAGGCTGTCCTCGTCGGTCCCCCTGACCCCGGCCATCGCCCGCAGGGTGACCGGGATGAGATAGGGCGCGTTGGGCCGTCCGCGGTAGGGGGCCGGTGTGAGGAAGGGGGCGTCCGTCTCGACGAGCACCAGCTCCGCCGGGACGACGGCCAGCGCGTCGCGCAGCGGCTGCGCGTTCTTGAAGGTGACGTTGCCGGCGAAGGACATGAAGTAACCGGCCGCCGCGCAGATCCGCGCCATCTCGGCGTCCCCGGAGTAGCAGTGGAAGACGGTCCGCTCCGGCGCCCCCGCGTCGGCGAGGACGCGCAGCACGTCCGCGTGGGCGTCCCGGTCGTGGATGACCAGGGCCTTGCCGTGCCGCTTGGCGATCTCGATGTGCGCCCGGAAGGACTCCTCCTGGGCGGCGACGCCCTCGGGGCCGGTACGGAAGAAGTCGAGTCCGGTCTCCCCCACGGCGCGTACGTGCGCGAGGGCGGCCAGGGCGTCGATCTCGGCGAGCGCCTCGTCGAGGGCCGCCTTGCCGCCCGGCTCGCGTGCCCCCTGCCGGGCTGTGCCCTCCGGGTCCCCGTGCACGATGCGGGGCGCCTCGTTGGGGTGCAGGGCGACGGAGGCGTGGACGGAGGGGTGCGCCGCGGCGGTCTCGGCGGCCCAGCGCGAGCCCTTCACGTCGCAGCCCACCTGGACGACGGCGGTCACGTTGACCGCTGCGGCCCGGGCCAGGCCTTCCTCGACGGTTCCGTCCTGCATGTCCAGGTGGGTGTGCGAATCGGCGACCGGAACCCTGAGGGGTTCGGGGAGCGGCGGGGCGTCGGTACGGCTCATACCCCGACTCTACGAGGGCGTGAGCCCCGCGCTCACCGCCGGTGGAAGGGACGGAGCAGGTCGGACAGGTGCCAGTGGTGTCCCTCGGGCCCGGGGGCGCGCACCGCCGCGACGGCCATCTCCTCGGCCGCCGTCTGCTCGCCCGCCTTCTTCGGACGTACGGTCTGCTGGGCCCGGAGCAGCTGCTGGACCATGGAGACCCGGCCCGCCCGCATGATCCGGACCACATGGCTGCCGCACTTCGCGCAGGTGGGGGTGGACAGCGGTGAGGGCACACGCCGCCCGTCCGCCTTGTAGACCACGAAGGCGTGGCCCGCGTGGTCGACATGGTGTTCTATCTCGTAGGCCTGCTCCCAGCCGTACCCGCACCGCATGCACGCGAAGGCGTACGCCTCGTGCACGGTGGTCGCTGCGATCTCACTCATGCCTGCTCCTCTTGTCCGATGGACAAGCACTCCGGACGAGCACTCCGGATGGTGCGTTCCACCCTCAAGTGGACGCCCTCGCCGGCGGCGAAGCACCGGGTCTGCCGAGTGTTGGAACGCTTTTGGCCGATCCGTGGCCGAAGGGCCCGGTTCGCGGCTCGGGCTTTACATTTCAGGCTAGTCCTTTGCCCTGTTCCTGGCCGGTCCGAGCCGCGTTCTTTGCCGCGACCACCGCATCGAAGACCTCGCGCTTGGGCAGCCCCGCCTCGGCGGCCACCGCCGCGATGGCCTCCTTGCGCCTCTCCCCCGCCTCCTCGCGCACCTGCACCCTGCGCACCAGCTCGGCGGCGTCCAGTCCCTCGTTCCCGGTGTCCGTGGCGCCTTCCACCACGACGGTGATCTCGCCGCGCACGCCCTCGGCCGCCCAGAGGGCGAGGTCGCCCAGCGGGCCGCGCTTCACTTCCTCGTACGTCTTGGTCAGCTCCCGGCACACGGCGGCCCTGCGGTCCGCGCCGAACACCTCGGCCATCGCGGCGAGGGTGTCGTCCAGCCGGTGGGGCGCCTCGAAGAACACCATCGTGCGGCGCTCGTCGGCGACCTCGCGCAGCTTCCCGAGGCGCTCCCCCGCCTTGCGCGGCAGGAAGCCCTCGAAGCAGAAGCGGTCCACGGGCAGCGCGGACAGGGCCAGCGCGGTCAGCACGGCGGAGGGTCCCGGCACCGCGGTGACCTTGATGTCCCGCTCCACGGCTGCGGCGACGAGCCGGTAGCCGGGGTCGGACACGGACGGCATCCCCGCGTCGGTGACGAGCAGGACGCGTGCGCCGCCGGCCAGCGCCTCGACCAGCTCGGGCGTGCGCGCGGACTCGTTCCCCTCGAAGTAGGAGACGACACGTCCCGTCGTATGGATGCCCAGCGCCTGGGTGAGCCTGCGCAGCCGCCGGGTGTCCTCGGCGGCCACCACATCGGCCGTCTCCAGCTCGGCGGCGAGCCGTGGCGGGGCGTCCGCCACGTCGCCGATGGGGGTCCCTGCGAGTACGAGCGTTCCAGTCGTTCCAGTCACATCGGCCATCCTCCCAGCACGGACGGCACCCCTCGCACAGATGCGTTCCCTACGATGGCGCGGTGACGAGTACTGCGCCCGAGGCCCAGCAGGGCACCGACGCCGGGGATCACACCGGCGACCAGCCGCATTCCTGGCAGCTGCGACTGCGCCGCTTCGGCCATTCCCCACGGCCCGAGGCGGGACTGCGCGAGCGCCTGATCCCGCCGTACACCCGGCCGGGCCGCCAGTTCTGGAACGTACTCGCCGTGCCGCCGGTGCTCGCCGGCCGCCTGGAGCGCTGGGCGGCCTGGGGCGGCCCGCTGCTGGTGGCCCTGGTCGCCGGGGTGCTGCGGTTCTGGAACCTGGGCAGCCCGAAGGCGGTGATATTCGACGAGACGTACTACGCCAAGGACGCCTGGGCGCTGGTCAACCAGGGGTACGAGGGCTCCTGGCCCAAGGACATCGACAAGCAGATCCTCAAGGACTGGTCGTCGGTGGACGTCCCGGTGGACCCGGGTTACGTCGTCCATCCGCCGGTCGGCAAGTGGGTCATCGGGATCGGTGAGCAGCTCTTCGGCTTCACGCCGTTCGGCTGGCGCTTCATGGTGGCGCTGCTCGGCACCGTGTCGGTCCTGATGCTGTGCCGGATCGGCCGCAGGCTGTTCCGCTCGACCTTCCTGGGCTGTCTGGCGGGCACCTTGCTGGCCGTCGACGGGCTGCACTTCGTGATGAGCCGGACGGCGCTGCTCGACCTGGTGCTGATGTTCTTCGTGCTCGCGGCCTTCGGCTGCCTCCTCGTCGACCGTGACCGGTCCCGCCGCAAGCTGGCCGGGGCCCTGCCGGTCGACGAGGAGGGTCTCCTGCGGCCGGACGCCCACATCGCGGAAACGCTCCGCCTCGGCTGGCGGCCCTGGCGGATCGCGGCGGGCCTGATGCTCGGCCTGGCCTTCGCCACGAAGTGGAACGGCCTCTACATCCTGGCCGCGTTCGGTGTGATGGCGGTGCTCTGGGACGTCGGCGCGCGCCGCACCGCCGGCGCCGTACAGCCCTACCGGGCGGTGGTCCTGCGGGACCTGCTGCCCGCGTTCGTCTCCACGGTGCCGGTCGCGATCGGCACGTACGTCGTCTCGTGGACCGGCTGGATCGTCACGGACAAGGGTTACTACCGCAACTGGGCCACCACCGACGGCAAGGGCGGCAGCTGGACCTGGCTGCCGGACTGGCTGCGCAGCCTGTGGCACTACGAGAACCAGGTCTACGAGTTCCACGTCGGCCTGACCTCCGGCCACACCTACCAGTCCAACCCGTGGAGCTGGATCGTCCTGGGCCGCCCGGTCTCCTACTTCTACGAGGAGCAGACGGGCTGCGCCGACTCCCCGACCGGCAAGTGCGCCCGCGAGGTCCTGGCGCTCGGTACCCCGCTGCTCTGGTGGGCGGCGTGCGTGGCCCTGCTGTACGTGCTGTGGCGCTGGTTCTTCCGGCGCGACTGGCGGGCGGGGGCGATCGCGTGCGGTGTGGCGGCGGGCTGGGTGCCCTGGTTCTTCTACCAGGAGCGCACGATCTTCCTCTTCTACGCGGTCGTGTTCGTCCCGTTCCTGTGCCTGGCGGTCACGATGATGATCGGCGCCCTGCTGGGCCCGGGGTCCGGCACCGGTCCCGGTCCGGGCCCGGAGAAGGACGACGCCGCGGGTGAACGCAGACGCACCCTGGGGGCGATCGCGGCGGGTGTGCTGGTGCTGCTGATCGTCTGGAACTTCGTCTACTTCTGGCCGATCTACACGGGCACGTCGATCCCGGACACGTCCTGGCGCGACCGGATGTGGCTGGACACCTGGGTGTAGCGGCGGCGGGGCCCGTCACGGTCGTACCCGGCCGCGGGCGGGTCCGGAGGGCAGCGTGCGGGGCGGTCGCAGGGTTGCGGTACCCGGCTGCCGTGCCCCACGATCCGCGTGGGGGTGGGCATGGAACGGCACGTACTGGAATCGCTGCTGGCCGGTGACGACGAGGCGTCGTCAAGAGCTCTGGCCACCCTCCGCGCCGGCGCCAGGTACTGGGTGGGAGACACGGCGCAGCCCGCGGGCGTGCATGCCGGAGTCTTCGGGCTCCGGCTCCGGCGCATGCGCAGGCGCGGAGTCGAACCTCTCGGCCTGGAACGAGCGGTTCGGCTCGTCCGCGAACAGGGCCGCCCCGTGCGCACGGGGCTCATCGATGCCGCCGACCGGTCATGGACCACCCTGCTCTTCCTCACCGAGGACGGCAGCGCACTGGTGGCCTGCGCCGGCTGGCCGCCGCAGGCTGCCCGGAGACCACCGCTGCAGGGCTGAGCCGACCCGCTCAGCTCGCCGCTCCTCCCGCGTGGCGGGCCGTCAGGGCCGGGGCCGGGTGCCGCGCCGGAACTGCCCGGCCTGTGTCGGAACATGACTGAAAGCGCTCTCTCGGATAGCGTCGCGGTCCGGTAACAACCGCCTCGAAGCCCACTGCCGTCCCGTATGGTGCCGAAGGAACGCCCTTTCTTGAACACGTTCAAGGAAGGGTCCATGGGGAGGGGGCCGCACAGATGCGCGGTGGGGCGAAGGTCGCCATAGTCGGCGGAGTGTTCGTACTCGTGGCCGGAGGACTCGGTTACGGCGTGTACGACGTGGTGCTGGGAGGCGGGGACGCCGGGGGGACGGAAAGCGCGTCCGCGTCCTCGGAGGTGCGGACCGGACCGCCCGGCAAGGACGAGATCGAGGAGACCGCCGAGGGCTTCCTCAAGGCCTGGGCGTCCGGTGACGCGACCGCCGCGGCTCAGCTCACGAACAACGAGTCGGTGGCCGAGCCACTGCTCACGGGGTACGCCGAGGAGGCCCACGTCACGAAGGCGGTGATCACACCGGGCCCCGCCGTCGGGACGAAGGTGCCGTACACGGTGAAGGCGACCGTCTCCTACGACGGGAAGACCAAGCCCTGGTCGTACGCCTCCGAGCTGACCGTGGTGCGGGGCCTGACCACCGGGAAGGCGCTGGTCGACTGGCAGCCCACGGTGATCCACCCGCAGCTCACCGAGGGTGCCTCGCTCAGGACCGGCGAGGCCTCGACGGCGGCGATCGAGGCCGTCGGCCACGACGGCAAGGTGCTCGACAAGGAGACCTACCCCTCGCTCGGGCCGATCCTGGACAGCCTGCGCGAGAAGTACGGCGACAAGGCGGGCGGTTCCCCGGGGGTCGAGACCTGGATCGAGCCCGAGGACGAGGCCGCGGCGGACACCACGCTGCTGACGCTGGCCAAGGGGAAGCCGGGCAGGCTGCAGACGACGCTCGACGCCGGTGCCCAGGCGGCGGCCGAGAAGGCGGTCAAGCAGTTCGGCGGGGCGTCGGTGGTGGCCGTGAAGCCGTCCACAGGTGCGATCCGCGCCGTCGCCAACAACCCGGCGACCGGCTTCAACGCCGCGATGCAGGGCAAGCAGGCGCCCGGCTCCACGCTGAAGATCGTGACCGCCGCGATGCTCCTGGAGAAGGGCCTCGTCACGGCGAACGGCGCCACGGAGTGCCCCAGGGAAGTGCTGTACCAAGGGCGTACGTTCCACAACCTGGACCACTTCGAGCTGCCCGGCTCCAGCAGTTTCACGACCAGCTTCGCGCGCTCGTGCAACACCGCCTTCATCAAGCTGATCGACGACACGAAGGACGACTCCGCGCTGCCGAAGGAGGCCCGGGACGTCTTCGGGATCGGGCTCGACTGGAAGTCCGGCATCACCTCCTTCGACGGCAGCGTGCCCGACGAGACCGGCGGCGAGGCGGCGGCCCAGTACATCGGCCAGGGCACCGTCCAGATGAACGCGCTCAACATCGCGTCCGTCACCGCGACCGCCCGCACCGGCACGTTCCGCCAGCCGGTGATCGTCCCGCAGTCCCTGGACGGCCGTCAGCTCGCCACCGCGTCACGCTCGCTGCCGCAGAACGTCACCCGGCAGCTGAACGACATGATGCGGGCCACCGCCTCCTGGGGCACCGGAAAGGCGGCCATGGCCACGGTCGGCGGCGACAAGGGCGCCAAGACGGGCTCCGCCGAGGTCGACGGGCAGGGCACGTCCAACAGCTGGTTCACCGGCTTCAGCAACGACCTCGCCGCGGCGGCGGTCGTCCAGTCCGGCGGCCACGGCGGCGACGCCGCGGGCCCCGTGGTGGCGGCGGTGCTGCGCGCCGGGTCATAGCGGACGCGGATCCCTTCCGGGCCGGTGGCGGATCACGCCGCCGGCCCGGCCTGCTTCCCTGCGTCGCCACGGCCACGCCGCCTGCGCGCGGCGATCGCCTCCGGGTCGATGTCCGGCCGCGACCACTGCGCCGCGAGGGCGAGGCTGGCGGCCCGTCCGTCCGCGACGTGTTCGTGCGCCAGCCGCGCCGCACGGTCCGCGTCACGCGCGGCGATGGCCTCGTACATCCGCTCGTGCTCCGCGCACTGCCGGTCCGGGTCCCGCCGGGCCGTCAGGCGGAAGAGCCAGTGCATGCGCGCCTCCAGAGGGCGCATCACCCCGCTGAGCAGCGCGTTGGCCGCGAGTTCGACGATGTCGCTGTGGAAGGCCGCGTTGGCCGCGGCGATGGCGGCCCGGTCGTGCGCCCGGGTCGCGGCGCGGGCCGCGTCGAGGCCGTCCGCCAGCCGCGCCAGTCCGTCCGCGTCCGCCCGCTCCGCCGCCAGCCGGGCCGCCAGGGACTCCAGCGACTCGCGGACGTCGAAGAGATCACGGACGTCGCCCGGGGTGAAGGGCGCGACCAGGGCCCCCCGGTGCGGCACCAGCACCACCAGTCCGTCGGCCGCCAGGAGGCGCAGAGCCTCCCGCAGCGGGATGCGCGAGACCTCCAGCTCCGCGGCAAGGTCGCGCTCGACGAGCCTTTCCCCCGGCTGGAGTTCGACCTCGATGATGCGCCGCCGCAGGGTCTCGTACGCATGGTCGCGCAGCGAGGGGCGCCCCTCGTCGGACGGTCGGGCTGCTGTCACCAAGGCTCTTCCTCCGCTGTCGGGCCGGTCCCACCGTAAGCGGACCACGCGGCAGGGCGGCTACTGCTAACCGTTCGGTGACACGGCGGCAACATACGACCCGGAAACTGGGGCGCCATAGCGGTATACCACTAACCGGCTCGCGGGCCCCGTCTCCTGGAGGCATCCCAGTGGCACCATCCCGAACTCCCCTCTCCACCGTCGCCGTCGCCGCCTCCGTCGTCTCGGGGCTGCTCCTGCTGACCGGTTGCGGCGGTTCGTCCGCGGCAGAGGGCGGGGAAGACTCCGGCAAGCTCAAGGTCGGTGTCCTCTTCCCCGGTTCGCTCTCCGACGACGGCTTCATGGGATCGGCGTACCTCGGTTACCAGCGCGCGGCGAAGAAGCACGACGGCGCCGTGGAGTTCAGCAAGGTGGAGCAGGTGGCCACCGCCGACTACGAGAAGGCGCTGGTGCGCTTCGCCACCACCTCCGATCTGGTGATCTCGATCGGCGGGCAGACCGACGCCGATGTGCGCAACGTGGCGGCGCGCTTCCCGCAGGTGAAGTTCGCGGAGATCGGCGGCCCGGCCGACGGGAAGCCGCTCGCGAACCTCTCGCCGTACGACCCGCAGCAGGCCGAGGCCGCCTTCCTCTCCGGTGCCGCCTCCGCCCTGCTCTCCGAGAGCGGCACGGTCGGGTTCATCGGTGGCGCGGAACTGCCCGCCATCGTCAACGCGGCCGAGGAGTTCAGCCGGGGAGCCGAGGCGGCCGACCCGGGCGTGAAGGTCCTGGCCCCGCAGTACGTCGGCGACTTCAACGACGTCGCCAAGGCCAAGCAGTCGGCGCTGGCCGACTTCGGCGCCGGCGCGGACGTCCTGGGGCAGGTCCTCAACCTCGGCCACAAGGGGGTCGCCCAGGCCGCGGGCCAGCGCGACGGGGCGCTCATCGGCGGCCCGATAGCCCACGAGTGCGGAAGCGACCCGGCGTACGCGGGGTACGTGGAGACGGACATCGGCGCGGAGATCGAGTACGCGGTGGACCACCTGGTCGCCGGGGACTGGAAGGCCGAGGCCGTCCACTTCGGGCTGACCTTCGCGGAGCCGCACAACGACATCGTGCTCTGCGACACCGCCGACCCGGCGGTCGGCGAGAAGCTCGACGAGCTGAAGCGGAAGATCACGGCCGGCGAGATCACGACCCGATGAACGCGCTCGCTCCCGCTCTGGAGATCACCGGACTCACCAAGTCCTTCGGCGCGGTACGCGCCCTGGACGCCGTGGACCTCGTCGTCGAGGCCGGCACCGTGCACTGTGTGCTCGGGGAGAACGGCGCCGGCAAGTCGACCCTGTGCCACATGGTCGGCGGTTCCCTGGTCCCCGACGAGGGTGGCCTCCGGCTGTACGGCGCGCCCTACTCCCCCCGCAGGCCGGCCGACGCCCTCGCCGCCGGAATCGCCATGGTGCACCAGCACTTCAGCCTCGTACCGACGCTGACCGTCGGCGAGAACCTGCGCCTGCTGCGGCTGCGCGACCTGCCCCGGCGGGTGGCCCGGGTGCGTGAGGAGTACGGGCTGGAGCTGGACCTGGACGCCCGGGTCGCCGATCTGCCCGTCGGGGTGCGCCAGCGGGCCGAGATCGTCAAGGCGCTGCTGCGGGAGCCCCGGCTCCTCGTGCTGGACGAGCCCACGGGCGTCCTCGGGCCCGCCGAGACGGACGCGCTGCTCGCGACCTGCCGCAGGATCGCCGACGCGGGTCACGCCGTGGTGCTGGTGACGCACAAGCTGGGCGAGGCCGCGCGGGCCGGTGACGCGGCGACGGTGCTGCGCGGCGGCCGGGTCTCCGGCGGCGGGCCGCTGGCCGGACTCCCGCCGGAGCGGCTGGTACCGCTGATGATCGGCCGGCCCGCGGAGTCGCTGGGCGCGGGGACGGCGGGGACGATCGGCCTGGCGGTCGACGGCGGCCCGCAGGCGTCACCGTCGACCGGGGCCCCCGGCAAAGAGGGCGCGCCCGCCGCCCCGGACCGTACGGGGAAGGCGCTGCGCCTCCATGACGTCAGCGTGCGGCGCCCCGACGGGACGTACGCCCTCGACGCGGTGTCCCTGGACGTCGGCTACGGGGAGATCGTCGGGATCGCCGGGGTGGAGGGCAACGGGCAGAGCGAACTCATGGCTCTGCTCGGCGGCTCACTCACCCCCGGCTCGGGCCAGGTGGAGCTGGGCGGACGGGACGTCACACGCGTCGCGCCGCGCGAACGGAGCCGGGCGGGCCTGGGCGTGGTGCCCGAGGACCGGCTCCACGAGGGCTGCGTGCCCCGCCTCCGGGTGTCCGAGAACCTGTTCCTCGGCCGGCTCGGCCGTTTCCGCCGGTACGGGGCATTCCTCGACCGGCGGTCCATGACCCGGGCCGCGGAGGCGGTGCTCACGGAGCACGGCATCCGTGCGGACGGCCCGGGGGCCCTCATGTCGTCGCTGTCCGGCGGCAACCAGCAGAAGGTGGTGCTGGCACGGGAGCTGGCGCTCGACCCGCTGGTCTGCCTGGCCGCGTCGCAGCCGACGCGCGGACTGGACGTCGGGGCGGTGGGCGCCGTGCACGCCCGCATCCGTCAGGCGTCCGCCGGGGGGACGGGGGTGCTGGTGGTCTCCAGCGAACTGCCCGAACTCCTCGCGCTGTGCGACCGGATCGCCGTGGCCTACCGGGGGAAGCTGCTGGGCCCCGTGGACCCGTCGGAGCCGGACGCCCGGGAGCGGATCGGCGCCCTGATGCTCGGCGCGCACCCGTCGGAACCAGGCACCCGGGAGGAAGGCCCGGCCTCCGGGACCGTGCCCGTCCCCGGGCCCTCCGGGGCCGCGGCCCGGCCCGTCTCCGGTGGGGGGCCGGCCGGGCGCTGAACCGTCGCCCACCGGACCCCGCAGGCGCACACCGCCGAGCCCCCGCAGCAGGCGCGCCCGCCCGGCCCCCGCAGCGTGCGCGCCGCCGGACCATCCCCCGAAGGCGCGCCCGCCCGACCCCCGCAGCACCCGCGCACCGGCGCTCCCCCGGCCCGGTCCCGCGCCTCGACACCCGTACGGAGCAAGGAGCCGCCATGTCGCCCCCACCGCTTCACCTGTCCACCCCCGCCCCAGCCCCGGCGCCCGCATCCTCTCCGCCTGCGGCGCGGGTGCGTCTCGTGACCGCGCTGAGGCATCCCGTCGCCGTCGGAGTGCTCGCGGTCCTGCTCGCGGGGCTGGCCGGTCTCGGGCTCGTCATGGGCGCCGGGACACAGCCGGCCGTCGCCTGGGACGCCCTCGTCGAGGGCATGTTCGGATCGCCGTACGCCGTCGGCAGCTCCCTCAACTCGGCTGCCGTACTGGCTCTGATCGCCACCGGCTTCACCGTCGCCCACCGCGCGGGACTGGTGAACGTGGGCGGCGAGGGCCAGCTCTGCGCGGGCGGGCTGGCGGCCGCCGCCGTGGGGACCGCCCTGCCCTCCGGGGTCCCCGCCGCGCTCGGGGTCCCGCTCGTCCTCGCCGCCGGATGCCTCGCGGGCGGCGCCTGGGCCGGTGTCGCCGCCTGGCTGCGGTCCGCGCGTGGCACCAGCGAGGTCATCACCACCCTGCTGCTGAACTTCATCGGCGTGGGGCTCGTGTCGGTCGCGGTCCACGAGGAGGCGCTGCTGCGGCAGCCCGTCACGTCGTCCGAGACGCTGCCGCAGTCGGCCCCGCTGCCGGAAGGCGCACGGCTGCCTCTGATCGGCGGCGTCGAGTCCCCCGCCACGGCGATCGTGGTGGTCGCGGCCGTCGCCGCCGTGCTCACCGGACTGGTGCTGCGTCACACGGCCGTGGGGTTGCGGCTGCGGTCCGTCGGGCACTCCCCCGCCGCCTCTGCCCGGCTGGGACTGCCCGTGGGCCGTCTCGAAGCGGGCAGCCTGGCGTTCGCCGGCGCCGCCGCGGGGCTGGCGGGCGCGGCCCTCGTCGCCATCGCCCCCTATGTGCTGGCCGAGCACTTCTCCTCGGGCTACGGCTTCTCCGGCCTGGTGGTGGGGCTGCTCGCCCGGGGATCGCTGACCGCCGTGGCGGCCGTGTCGCTCCTCTTCGGTTTCCTCACCAACGGCGGCATCAACCTCCAGCTCGCGGCCGAGGTCCCCGCCTCCTCCGTACAGATCGTGCAGAGCCTGCTCGTGCTGTTCGTCGCCGCGGCCATGTTCACCACCACACGTGACAGGAGCGGTTCATGAGTGCGGTCGTGGAGGAGCTGGCCTCCGGAGGGGTGCGTCTGGCGGTACCCCTCCTGCTGGCCTCGTCGGGCGAGCTGCTGAGCGAGCGCGCCGGCGTGCTCAACCTCTCCGTCGAGGGCATGATGCTGACCGGCGCCTTCGCGGGGGCCGCCGGGGCCCTGGCCTCGGGCAGCGCGGGCGTCGGCGTGCTCGCCGCGCTGACCGCGGGACTGCTCTTCGCGGCCCTGCAGGCGCTGCTCAGCGTCGTCCTGCACGCCGATCAGATCGTCACCGGCATCACGGCGAACGCCCTCGCACTCGGCGCGACCACCTACGGCTCACGGGTGCTGTTCGGGGACGGGGCCGCGGACTCGGTGCCGGGCTTCGACCCGATCGCGATCCCGGGGCTGCACTCCGTCCCCGTCCTCGGGCCCGCCCTGTTCGAGCAGACCGCCCTGGGGTACGCCGCCTTCGTCATCGCCGCAGCCCTGGCCTTCGGCTTCAGCAGGCGCACCGGCTGGGGCCTCGCCGTCGACGCGATCGGCGAGGACGCGACCACCGCGGACCGCTGCGGGCTTCCGGTGCGGACCGTCCGCTTCGCGGCCGTGCTGCTCACCGGCGCCGTGTCGGGCCTGGCCGGCGCGCAGTTGGCTCTGTCGGAGGTGCACGCCTTCAGCGACAACATGACCGGCGGCATCGGCTATCTCGCGGTCGTCGCGGTGATCGCGGGCCGCTGGCGGGCCTGGCCCACGATCGTGGCCTGTCTCTTCTTCGGAGTGGCGCAGTCCCTCCAGTTCGCCGCGCCCGCGCTGGGACTGCATCTGTCGGCACCGCTGCTGACGACGCTCCCGTACGTGATCGCGCTGCTGGCCGTGAGCGGGCTCGTGGGCCGCAGCCGTGCGCCTTCGGGGCTGACCGTCCCCTTCCTGCGCGGCAGTTGACCGACCGCCGCCGCCCGCACACCTTCCCTTGAGGACAGACGAATGACGTTGATCCTGACCCGGTCCGACATCCGCGCCCTGCTCGCGGACCTGCGCGACGACATCGAGGCGACCGTGGAGGAGTGCCACCGGGACCTCGCCCTGGGCAGGGCCGTCCTGCCGCCCCCGCCGGCCATGCCGTTGCCCGGCTCGGACGGCACCTTCCTGGCGATGGCCTCCGCCTCCGCCCCGGCCGGTCTCGCCGCCGTGAAGCTGCTGGCCGACCTCCCCGCCAACCGTGCACGGGGGCTGCCGGTGCAGCGCTCGGCCGTCCTCGCGGTGTCCGCCGAGACGGGGGCGTGCGAGGCGCTCCTCGACGGGGCCGAGGTCACCCGGGCGAGAACCGCCGCCGCGACCGCCGTCGCCACCCGGGCGCTGTCCCGGCAGGACTCCCGGGTCCTCGGGCTCGTCGGCACCGGGCCGCTCGCCCGCGCCCACGCCCGCGCCCTGCTCCCGGGCCGTCCCTACGAGCGGATCGTGCTGTGGGGGCGCGACCCCGGCCGGAGCGGGGAGATGGCGGACTGGGTCACCGGGGAGCTCGGCGTGGAGGCGAGCGTGCTGGAGGGGCCGCAGGCCGTGGCGGAGTCCTCGGACGTCCTGTGCACGCTGACGCCGTCGCGGGAGCCGCTGGTCCGCGGGGCGTGGCTGTCCCCGGGCCAGCACATCAACGCCGTGGGCGCCCCGCCGCGACCCGACCACCGGGAGATCGACACGGAAGGCGTCGTGCGCTGCCGGATCGTCGTCGACGCGTACTCCACGGCCCGCGCGAAGTCCGGCGAGGTGCTGATACCGCTCGCCGAAGGCGCGCTGCGCGAGGACGACTTCCGCTGCGAGCTGGGCGAGGTCCTGGCGGGGACGAAGCCCGGCCGGACCTCGGACGCCGAGCTGACGCTCTTCGACTCGGTGGGCGTCGGCCTCCAGGACCTGGCGGTGGCCAGGCTTCTGATCGACGCCGCCCAGGCGCGGCACGTGGGTACGAGGATCGAACTCAGCGGCTGACCCGGAGCCGAGGCCGTGGGCGGGGCTCGGCACAGGCGGCGGCATCGTGGTGGCCCGCTCGGGGCCCGATTCAGTAGCGTGCGGCGCATGAGCACTTCCGACACCACCCCGGTCCCGGCCTCGTCCGAGGCGCACCCCCGTTTCGCCGAGGCCCTGCGGGAGCTCGGCCTCCAGGTCGAGGTACGCCGCTTCCCCGATGCCACGCGCACCGCCGCCGAGGCCGCCGCCGCGATCGGCTGCGAGCTCAGCCAGATCGTGAAGTCCCTGATCTTCGAGGCGGACGGCGTACCGGTCCTGGTCCTGATGGACGGCTCCTCGCGGGTGGACCTGGAGCTCGTACGGAGCGCGTTGGGAGCGGGCGAGGTCGGCCGCGCGCGGGCGGACGTGGTCCGGGAGACCACCGGATACGCGATCGGCGGCGTACCGCCCTTCGGCCACCGTACGAAGACGCGGGTGCTGGCCGACCGGGGGCTGCTGGGTCACCCGGTGGTGTGGGCGGCCGCGGGTCATCCGCACGCCGTGTTCCGGCTCGATCCGGCCACCCTGATCGAGCTCGCGGGCGGCACTCTCGTGGACGTGCGCGAGCGGACCGCGTGACCCCTCTGGTGGTCGCGGCGGTCCTGGCCGCCGCGATCACGCACGCGAGCTGGAACGCGATCGCGCACGCCATACGGGACCAGCTGCTGTCCATGACCCTGATCGCCGGCGGCGGGGCACTGATCGGGGCCGTGCTGGCGTGTGCCGCCCCGCTCCCGGCGGCCGGTGCCTGGCCGTACCTGGTGGCCTCCGTGGGCCTGCACGTGGCGTACATGCTGCTGCTGATGCGCTCGTTCGCCCTCGGGGACTTCGGCCAGATGTATCCGATCGCCCGGGGCACGGCCCCGCTGGTCGTGACGGTGCTCGCCGCCGTCTTCGTCGGTGAGCGGCCCGACGGGTGGGCGACGGCGGGTGTGGCGGTGGCCTCGGCGGGGCTCGTCGGGCTCGCGCTCTGGGGCTTGCGCGGCCACGGCAGCCGCCCGGACCGGGCCGCGATCCTGGCGGCCCTGGCGACAGGTCTGGCCATCGCCGCCTACACGACGGTCGACGGTGTCGGGGTGCGTGCCTCCGGTACGCCGGTCGGCTACATCGGCTGGCTGATGGCATTGCAGGGCGCGACCCTCCTGCCGTACGCGTGCTGGCGCAGGCGCGGCGAACTACTGGCCCAGGTACGGCCGTTCGCGGCGCGGGGCCTCGTCGGCGCGGCCCTGTCGATCGCCGCCTACGGTCTCGTCCTGTGGGCGCAGACGAAGGCTCCGCTCGCGCCGATCGCGGCGTTGCGCGAGTCCTCGATCATCGTGGGCGCGGCGATAGGCACGCTGTTCTTCAAGGAGAGGTTCGGCGGTCCGAGGATCGCGGCGGCCGGGCTGATGCTGGTCGGAATCGGGCTGATGCTGCACACGAGTTGACGCGGCCGGCGCTGCTCCGGGCGTGCGGGCGCCACGCTCCTCCAGGCGGGGGTGCCACGCTCCTCCGGGCGCGGGCGCCACGCTCCTCCGGGCGCGGGGTCGGCGCTCCCGCGGGGCGCCCCCGGGCGTCAGAACTTGCCCGACTGCTCCTCGGTGCGGTGTCCCAGCCGGGCGCGGAACTCCGCGAGGAAGCGCACGGAGAGCGGCGGCCATCCCCAGAAGTCGAAGGCGAGCGCCCCGAGGTCGAATCCGGGGCCGAACTCCCACTCGGTGACCGGCACAAGAACGGCGCAGGCGGGGCAGGCCGCGTCACCCCGCCCCGTCGCCCGCCACGTCTCGATGCCGTCCCTGAACGGCTGCCAGACCTCGTCGTCCGGCTCGAAGCTCTGCGGATGGTCGATGACGGCCGTGCGCGTTCCGCACCGGGGACAGGTCGCCGAGTCCGCCACGTCCTGGCCCTGGCCGCCGACGTGGTGGTGGCGGCCGACGACGACCGCGACCGGGCCGGGGTGCCACGTCCGGTCGGAGGCGTCGGCCACCGCCCGCGCCCAGTCGGGGCCCGGCTCGTGACCGAGGTCGACGTACAGGCTGTACATGGCGTCCTTGGTCATCTCACGCGTGAGGATGCCCTCGGCGACCATCCAGTCGACCATCCTCCCGGCGAGCGGGCCGGCCTCCTCGGCCGTCACTTCCAGATCGACGACGCGCTCGAAGAAATCACCCATCGGTGCCACCCGTGTTCCCTTGCCGGAGTCCGCGTCGTACCGGGCTCGTCACCCTGTCACGCGGCACCGACAGCGGAGGCGTCCAGCTCCACGACCACCTCGTCGTCCTCGAAGGCGCCGGTCGGGCGGAAGCCGAGCGAGGTGTACAGCGCCGCGGCTCCCGTGTTGGCGGGGTCGTACGACAGCCGGATCACCTCGCAGCCCTCCCGGCCGGCCAGCCACGCCGTGAGCGTACGGACGGCTGCCCGTCCGACACCTCTGCCCTGCTCGGGTCCGTCGATCAGCATCCCGCCGATCCAGTACGAGCCGTCCTCGTCCCGTCCCCACATCACGTGCCCCAGCGGGAGTTCGTCCGCGTGGACGGCGAGCGAGTGCCAGGTGTCCTCGCGCATCGTCAGGACGAGGTAGCGGGCAGCGAGGGCGGGGACGTAGGCGCGCTGGCCGTCGAGCGGCGCGACGTCTGCGACCGCGCGCCAGTTGGCGTCGGTCACCTCGCGCAGCGTGACGCGCCGGCCGGTCCTGTCGGTGAAGCCGTGGTCGATCATCGGTGGAGGGTAGAGCGCGGCCCGCCGGTCCCGCTACCCGGTTTCCTCCTCGCCCGTCATCGCCCTGCGGAAACCGGTGTTGACGGCGAGCAGGCCGCCGTCGACCCGCAGCGTCGTACCGGTGATCCAGGCCGCGTCACGTGAGGCGAGGAAGGCGACGGCGGAGGCGATGTCCTCCGGTTCGCCGATCCGGCCGAGCGGGTAGAGGGCGGCGGCCCGCCCCAGTTCGGCGTCGCGGCCCGCCCAGGCGTCCGTACGGACCGTGCCGGGGGCGACGAGGTTGACGCGGACGCCGCGCGGTCCGGCGTGGCCGGCGAGGGTGCGGGTCAGGCTGGCCAGACCCGCCTTCGCGGCGCTGTAGGCGTGGCCGCCGAAGCTCTGTTCACCGTTGACGGAACCGATGTTGACCACGGCGCCCCGGCCCGAGGCGACCAGGTGCGGCAGTGCGGCGCGGGAGCAGCGGTAGGGCCCGCTCAGGGTGATGTCGAGGGTACGGGCCCAGGGTTCGTCGGCCTCGTCCTCGAAGAGGGCGGCGTCGTCGTGGTTGCCGTAGGCGTTGTTGACCAGGACGTCGAGCCGGCCGAAGGAGGCGGCGGCGTGGGCGACGGCCGCCTCGACCGCCGCCCGGTCGCCCACGTCGCAGGCGAGGGATTCGGCGGTGCCGCCGGTGGCGCGTATCGCCGCCGCCGTGCGCTCGGCGCGCTCGGCGTCCAGGTCGGTGACGAGGACGGCCGCGCCCTCGGAGGCCAGCCGTCGGGCGGTGGCCGCCCCGATGCCCTGTCCCGCGCCCGTGAGGAGCGCGGCGTACCCGTCGAAGCGAGGAGGAGTCATAGCGCCGACCGTACTGCCCTGACCAGGGCCTGGGCACGGGGATCGGCGGTGACTCCCTTCTGCAGACCGTTCGTCACATAGCCGAGCGCGATGCCCGATTCGGGGTCGGCGAAGCCGAGCGAGCCGCCGCGGCCTGGGTGGCCGAAGGACCCGGGGCCGAGGAGCGGGGCGGCGGGGCCGTGCAGCATGTAGCCGAGGCCGAAGCGGGTGCTGACGACGAGCACCCGGTCCGGGCCCGCGGACTCCTCGGTGCGGGCCAGGGTGAGGGTGGCGGGGGCGAACAGCCGCTGTCCGTCGACCTCGCCGATCATCGCGGCGTAGCAGCGGGCCAGGCCCCGCGCGGTGGCGACGCCGTTGGACGCGGGGAGTTCGGCGGCGCGGTAGGCCGGGGCGTTCTCGTCGGGGAAGGGGTCGATCGCCCCGAAGGCGCGGCGGGTGAGCGAGGCCGGGTCGCCGTAGGCCTCGACGACGGAACGTTTGGGGCGCACGCGGAGCGCGCCGCCGCCTTCGGTGGGCGGCGGCTCGACGGGGCCGATCCTGCCGATGCGGTGCGCCTCGTCCTCGGGGAGACCGAACCAGAAGTCCAGACCGAGCGGGCGCGCGATCTCCTCGGCGATCCAGCGGCCGATGGTCCGCCCCGTGACCCTGCGCACCAGTTCGCCGATCAGCCAGCTGTAGGTCTGGGCGTGGTAGCCGTGGTCGGTGCCGGGCTCCCACTGGGGCCGTTGCGCGGCGACGGCCTGCGGCCCGGAGACCTGGTCCGCGGCCTGCTCGGGTGTCAGCGCCGTGTCGAGGGCGGCGAGCCCCGCGCGGTGGGCGAGGAGGTGGCGTACGAGGACGCGCTCCTTGCCGTTCGCCTTGAACTCCGGCCAGTACGTGCCGACGGGGGCGTCCAGGTCCACCTGTCCGCGCTGGTGCAGCAGCAGCGGTACGGCGGCGGCCACTCCCTTTCCGGCCGAGCGGACGATCTGCACGGTGTCCACGGCCCAGGGTTCGGCGCCGTCGACGTCTCTCGTGCCGGCCCACAGGTCGACGACCTTGCGGCCGTGGTGGTAGAGGGCGACCGCCGCGCCCCGTTCCCCGCGTTGTTCGAAGTTACGGACGAAAGCGTCCCGTACCGCCTCGAATCCCGGTGCCACCGTGCCTCGTACGTCCACGCCTGCTCCCGTGCTCCCGCTCATCCCCCCATGGTGCATCCCGCCGCAGGTGGAACGGGGGGCGGGTCACCATCTGTTCACGGACGCGGAACGGACACGGAACGCGGGTCGAAGCCGAAGGGCAGCTCCAGCCGGTGGCGGCGCATGAGGGCGTCGTCGCACAGCAGGTCCTGCGTGCGGTCGTCGGCGGCGATCACCCCGTCGCTCAGGATGACGGCGCGCGGGCAGAGTTCGAGGGCGTACGGCAGGTCGTGGGTGACCATCAGCACGGTGACGTCCAGGGACCGCAGGATGTCGGCGAGTTCGCGCCGGGAGGCCGGGTCCAGGTTGGAGGAGGGCTCGTCCAGGACGAGGATCTCCGGCTCCATCGCGAGGACGGTGGCCACGGCGACCCGGCGGCGCTGGCCGAAGGAGAGGTGGTGCGGGGGCCGCGTGGCGTACTCCTCCATGCCGACCCGCTTCAGCGCGCCCGTGACCCGCTCCTCCAGCTCGGGGCCGCGCAGGCCGGCCGAGGCCGGGCCGAAGGCGACGTCCTCGCGGACGGTCGGCATGAAGAGCTGGTCGTCGGGGTCCTGGAAGACGATGCCGACCCGGCGGCGGATCTCGGCGAGGTTCTTCTTCGCGACGGACAGTCCGGCGACCCGGACGGTGCCCGCTCCGGCCTCCAGGATGCCGTTGAGGTGCAGGACGAGGGTGGTCTTGCCCGCGCCGTTGGGGCCGAGGAGCGCGACGCGTTCGCCGCGGGCCACGGTCAGGTCGACGCCGAAGAGGGCCTGGTGGCCGTCGGGGTAGGCGTACGCGAGGCCGCTGACCTCGAGGGAGGGCACGGGGGCGGTGGGCAGGCTCATACGGTCCATCCCAGCAGACAGACGACGAGGGCGAGCACGGGGAGGGCCGCGGCGTGCGCCCACTGGGTGCGGGAGGCGGTCACCTCGTCGATCACCGGCATGGTGCCGGTGTAGCCGCGGCTGACCATCGCGAGGTGGACGCGCTCGCCGCGCTCGTAGGACCGGATGAACAGGGCGCCGGCCGTCTTGGCGAGGACACCCCAGTGCCGTACGCCGCTCGCCTCGAAGCCCCGGGAGCGGCGGGCGACGGACATCCGGCGCAGCTCGTCCGTGATGACGTCGCCGTACCGGATCATGAAGGACGCGATCTCGACGAGCAGCGGGGGCAGCCTGAGCCGCTGGAGGCCGAGCAGCAGGGAGCGCAGCTCGGTCGTGGAGGCGAGGAGCACCGAGGCGGCCACGCCGAGCGTGCCCTTGGCGAGGACGTTCCAGGCGCCCCAGAGGCCGGGGACGCTGACGGAGACCCCGAGCAGCTCGGTCTGCTCGCCCGGCACCACGAACGGCATGAGCAGCGCGAACGCGACGAACGGCACCTCGATGACCAGCCGCTTCAGCAGGAACCCGGCCGGGATGCGGGCCACCGCGGCGACGGCGGCGAGCAGCGCGGCGTACAGCGCGAAGGCCCAGACGGCCTCGCGCGGGGTGGACACGACGACCACGACGAAGCAGAGGACGGCGGCGAGTTTGCAGTGCGGGGGCAGCTCGTGGACCGGCGAGTGCCCGTGCCGGTAGAGCTTGTGCGCGTGACCGGTGCCCATGTCAGACGGTCTCGGTGGTGCGCGTGCCGGACTCCTCGGGCGTACGGCGGCGGCGTACGGCCCAGAACACCCCGCTGCCGACGGCGACGGTCGCCCCGACGCCGATCACTCCGGCGATGCCGCCGGAGACCCGGGGGTCGCTGATGTCCTTGACGCCGTAGTCGGCGAGGGGGGAATCGGCGGTGTCGTGTTCCTGGACCTTCTCGTCGATGCCCTTGTCCGCCGCGACCTTCTCCAGGCCGTCGGGGTTCGCGGAGGCGTAGAAGGAGACGAAGCCCGCGAGGACGAGCGCGGTGGCCAGGCCGGTGGCCCAGACCTTGCGGGTGGAGCGTGCGGCGGCAGGGGCGGGCGCCGGGGTGGCGGCCGGGGCGTCGACGAGTTCACCGTCGACGCGGAGCTTGAGCGGGGCGGCGAGTCCTCGGGCACCGTGCACCAGGTCGGGGCGTACGGCGATCACGGCGCCGACGGTCAGCGCGGTGATGGCGGCCTCCCCGATGCCGATCAGGACGTGGACGCCGGCCATCGCGGTGAGGACCTTGCCGATGGGGACGTCGGTCGTCCCGCCGACCGCGTAGACGGCGGTGAAGGCGACGGCCGCCGCCGGTACGGAGACCAGTGCGGCCACGAAGGCCGCGACGGTCGCGGAGCGGCGGGTGCGGGGCAGCACACGGGTCAGGCCGCGGAAGAGCACGTGGGCGACGACGGTGGTGACGACGCCCATCACCGTGATGTTCACGCCGAGCGCGGTCAGGCCGCCGTCGGCGAAGAGGACTCCCTGCATCAGGAGGACGACCGCTATGCAGAGCACCCCTGTGTACGGCCCGACGAGGATCGCCGCCAGCGCCCCGCCCAGGAGATGTCCGCTGGTACCGGCCGCCACCGGGAAGTTCAGCATCTGCACGGCGAAGATGAACGCGGCGACGAGTCCGGCGAGCGGTGCGGTCCTCTGGTCCAGTTCGCGCCGGGCGCCACGGAGACTGACGGCGACCGCGCCTGCGGCGACGACGCCCGCGACGGCGGAGACGGGTGCGTTGATGAATCCGTCGGGTACATGCATGGAGTGGCTCCGCTTTCGGGCGTTGCTGCGGGCGGGGTCGAGAACCGCTCAATGATAGGGCCCTGTTGCAAAGAGTTCGCAAGAGCGCAGAGGTGACAACTAGGTACGCCCCTCAAAGTGCCCAAATGGGAAGATATGGGACATTAGGGGAAGCGATAGCCATACAGGAGGAGCCGGCCATGTCCCTCATGATCAAAGAAGACGCACGAGCCCGGCTCATCACGGACGGCCCGGACCCGCGCCTGGTCCCCGTCGAACTCCACTACGACCCCGAGGAGCCACGGACCGTCCACGTGGGCCTCCCCGGAGGCGTCGACTGGGCCTTCGGTCTCGACCTCCTGGAGCGCGGAATGCGCACCCCCGTCAGCCGTGGGGACATACGCGTCTGGCCGTGCGGCCGGGCCCAGCTGGTCCTGGAGCTGCACGCGGCGGACGGCGTGGCCGTCCTCCAGTTCGACAACGCCCCGCTGATCCGCTTCCTGGCGCGTACGCGTGCGTCGGCACCGGCACGCCCGCCGGCCGCCCCGGCGACCACGCCCCCTGCCGCCGCCACCCCCGCCGCACCGGCCACGGCCACCCGCACCTGAACAGGGCAGGAGCCCCCGTGCCGCGCGCACGGGGGCTCATCGCCGCCCCGGCCCCCCGTCCCCACAGGTGACCGGCCGGCGCTCCGGGGCCACGCTCGCCCATCCGCTCAGGGAGCGGGCCCCGGGGTCCTGAGGTGTCAGACGCGGACGAGCTCGCGCTCCCCGCTGCCGTCGGCGGGCCCGTCGGCGAGGTCCTTGCGCAGGCCCTCGCCCTCCACGTCCACGTTGGGCAGCACCCGGTCCAGCCAGCGCGGCAGCCACCAGGCCCGCTTGCCGAGCAGGGCGAGCACCGCCGGCACGATGGCCATGCGCACGACGAAGGCGTCGAAGAAGACGGCGATCGCGAGCGAGAAGCCGATCATCTTCACCATCGACTCGCTGGAGCCGATGAAGCCGGCGAAGACGGCCATCATGATCACCGCGGCCGCCGTGACGACCCGCGCCCCGTGCCGGAAGCCCGTGACGACGGCCTGACCGGGGCTCTCCCCGTGGACGTACGCCTCACGCATCCGGGTGACCAGGAAGACCTCGTAGTCCATCGCGAGGCCGAAGACCACACCGACCATGAAGATCGGCATCATGCTCATGATCGGGCCGGTCTGCTCGACCCCGAAGAGCGAGGCCAGCCAGCCCCACTGGAAGACCGCGACGACCGCGCCCAGGGCCGCGACGACCGAGAGCAGGAAGCCGAGGGCCGCCTTCAGGGGCACCAGCAGCGAGCGGAAGACCACCATCAGCAGGAGGAAGGCCAGCCCGACCACGAGTGCCAGGTACGGCAGCAGCGCGTCGTTCATCTTCTCCGAGAAGTCGATGTTCATCGCCGTGGCGCCGGTGACCAGCACCTCCGCGCCGGTCTCGCCCTTGACGTCCGCGCCCGCGTCACGGATGGCGTGGACGACGTCCTCCGTCTCCTTGGAGCTCGGCCGGTCCTGCGGGACGACCGTGATGGTCGCGGCGTCGCCGGCCTTGTTGAAGACGGCCGGGGTGACGGCGGTGACGTGGTCGATGCCCTCGATCTCCTGGGAGACGCGGTCCACCGCGGTCCTGCCGTCGGCACTGTTCTTCGTGTCCACGACGACGAGCAGCGGGCCGTTGAATCCGGGGCCGAAGCCGTCGGAGAGCAGGTCGTAGGCCTGGCGCTGGGTGGTGCTCCTCGGCTGCGAGCCGTCGTCCGGCAGGCCCATCTCCAGCGAGGCGGCCGGTACGGCGACGGCACCGAGACCGATGACACCGGCCAGCAGCACCCACACCGGCTTGCGCAGCACGAACCGCGCCCAGCGGGTGCCCATGTTCGGCTTCGCCTCGGGGCTGTTCTCCGCCTCGGCGGCCTTGCGCGCCCTGCGCCCCATGATCCGCTTGCCCGCGAAGCCCAGCATCGCCGGGACGAGGGTGAGCGCGATGAGCACGGCGATCGCCACGGTGCCCGCGGCGGCGAAGCCCATCTTCGACAGCATCGGGATGTTGACGACCGCGAGGCCCACGAGGGCGATGACGACGGTCAGGCCCGCGAAGACGACCGCGGATCCCGCCGTGCCGACGGCCCTGCCGGCGGCTTCCTCGCGTTCCCGCCCCTCGGCCAGTTCGGCGCGGTAGCGGGAGACGATGAAGAGCGCGTAGTCGATGCCGACCGCGAGCCCGATCATCATCGCGAGCGTGGAGGTGGTGGAGCCCAGGTCGAGCACGTTCGCCAGAGCGGTGATCAGCGAGACACCGATCCCCACGCCGATCAGCGCGGTGAGCAGCGGCAGACCCGCCGCGATCAGCGACCCGAAGGTGATGACCAGCACCACGGCGGCGACGGCGACCCCGATGATCTCGGTGGCGCCGGTCTCCGGCATCACCTGGAGCGCGTCACCGCCGATCTCCACGGTCATCCCGCCCTCCCGCGCGTCCTCCCCGGCGCGCTCGAGCGCTTCCCGTGTCCCGTCGGTGAGCTCCATGGAGCTCACCTCGTAGGAGACGGAGATGTACGCGGTCGAGCCGTCCTTGCTGACGGCGCCGGCCGTGTACGGGTCGGCGACGGAGGCGATCTGGTCCGAGCCGGACTTCAGCTCGCCGACGATCCCCTTGATCTCGGCTTTGCCGGCCGCCTCGGTCACCTTCTCGCCCTCGGGCGCCTTGAAGACGACCCGGGCGGTCGCCCCGTCGGCGCTGCCGCCGGGGAAGCGTTCCTCCAGCAGATCGAAGGCGCGCTGGGCCTCGGTGCCGGGGATCGAGAAGGAGCTCGATGTGGCGGTGGACGCGGAGGCGGCGCCGAAGCCGGCCAGTGCCAGCAGCGCCACCCAGATCAGAGCGACGTAACGGCGGCGCCGGAAGGCGAGCCGTCCGATTTTGTACAGGAATGTGGCCACGGAGGATGTACTCCCGGTCAAGTCGTGGTGCGGAAGAGGGCGTGTGGAACCAGCCCGACGACGAGAGCGGCGTGTCAGGTGGAGCGTCGGGGAGTCAGGTCGTACGGATGAAGGGAATGCGGGGGACGTCAGACGCCGAGGGCGGGGAACACCACGGCTTCCGCGTAGTCGGTGAGGAACGCCTGGTCGACGGCACGGCCCTCGATCAGCTCACGAGCGGCGAAGGCACCGATCATCATGTGCGGGACATAGGAGAGCGCCGGGTTGTCCGGACGCACTTCACCCCGGTCGACGGCCCGCCTGAGCATCAGCCCGAGACCGGTGAGTTCCGGCTCGATCATCAGCTCACGCAGCGCCTGGAGCAGATCGGGGTTCCCGTGGACCGCCTGGCCGAGTCCCCGCATCAGCGCGGAGCTCTTCTCCATCTGGCAGTCGTCGGTCCGCAGGAGCGCGGCCTGGAAGTCGCCACGCAGCGAACCGGTGTCGATCTCGCCGAGCCGCACCGGCTTGTTGTGCCGGAGCGCCTTGACGACGAGTTCGGGTTTGCTCCCCCACTGGCGGTAGAGGGTGGCCTTGCTGGATCGGGTTCGGGCGGCAACGGCGTCCATGGTCAGGGCTTCATAGCCGACCTCGCCGAGCAGATCGAGCACCGCGGTGTACAGCTCGCTCTCGCGTTCGGGCGTGAGCCGACTGCGTGCCATGGGTCGACCTCCTCCTGAGTTGCGCCTGCTGGATGGTACGCCAGTCGAAGATCAACTAACGGAACGAAACCGTTTCGTACACTTCGAAGGTACCCCCTCCCCAAGCGAAACGAGATAGTTTCGCTTGTGTCGTGCACCACAAGTTGCCGCAGGCCCTTGGCGCGGAAAGCATTGGAGGGTGAGTGACGACGTCGCGTATCTCCGTTTCCCGCACCTCCACAAGGACTTGCTCTGCTTCGCGGCGGAGGACGACCTCTGGGTCTCCCCTCTCGCCCCGGCGGGGCAGCGGCCAGGCCGGGCGTGGCGGCTGACCGTCGACCGGACGAGGGTCAGCCATCCGCGCTTCTCGCCCGACGGCAGCCGCATCGCCTACACGACCTGGCGCACGCTCGATCCAGAGATCCACATCGCCCCCGTGGACGGCGGCCCCGCCCGCAGGCTCACCTACTGGGGGTCGACCGACGCCCGGGTCTGCGGCTGGAGCCCCGATCCCGGGGACTCCTCCCAGATCCTCGCCGTGTCCTCGCACAACCAGCCGTTCTCGTACTTCTCGTGGGCCTACAGCGTCCCCACGGACGGCAGCCCCGGCGGAAAACTCCCCTGGGGGCCCGTCTCCGACATCGCGGTCGCCGACATCGACGGTGAGCGGCGCACCCTGCTGCTCACGGGAAAGCCGCCGCACGAACCGGCGGCGTGGAAGCGCTACCGGGGCGGGGCGACGGGCCGCCTGTGGCTGCACGGCAAGCGCCTGCTGCCGGACATCGGCGGCCATCTGGACGCCCCGATGTTCGTCGGGCGGCGCATCGCCTTCCTCTCCGACCACGAGGGCGTCGGCAATCTGTACAGCTGCCTGATGGACGGCGGCGACCTGCGCCGGCACACGGACCACGACGCGTTCTACGCCCGGCACGCCTCCAGCGACGGCACACGGGTCGTCTACCAGTGCGCGGGCGATCTGTGGCTGGTCGAGGACCTGGAGTCGCCGGACGCGCAACCCCGGAAACTGGAGGTACGGCTCGGCGGGCCACGGACCGGACGGCGTACGTACCAGGTACCGGCGGCCAGCCACGTCGACGCGCTGTCCGTGGACGAGACGGGCCGGGCGAGTGCCGTCTCCGTGCGCGGCAGCCTCTACTGGCTCACCCACCGCGACGGCCCCGCGCGCACCATCGCCGACACCCCGGGGGTGCGCGTCCGGCTGCCCGAGATGCTGGGCAGCGGCGGACAGGTGGCCTACGTCACCGACGCGGAGGGCGAGGACGCCGTCGAGATCGCCTACCTCCCCCGCGCCAGCGGCGACCGTCCGCCGCGCCGGCTGGCCGCCGGGCAGCTGGGCCGGGTCCACGAGCTGATCTCCGACCCGGAGGGCGAGCGGCTGGCCATCGCGTCGAACGACGGCCGGCTGCTGCTCCTGGACACCACGGAGGAGGCGGAACCCCTGGACCTGGACGGAACAGAGCCGGGCACCGCGCCGCCGGAGCCGGAAACTGGGACGGCCCCACCGGAGCCGGAGCCGGGAGCTGGGACCGCCCCACCGGAGCCGGACCCGGAGGCGGAGGCGCCCGCGCCCCAGGTCACCGAGCTGATCCGCTCCGTCAACGGCCCGGTCCGCGATCTCGCGTTCTCGCCGGACGGGCACTGGCTGACCTGGTCGCACCCCGGCGTCGGACGCTCCCTGCGGCAGATCAAGCTGGCACGGATCTCCGGCCCCGACGCGCCGGTGATAGTGGATGTCACCAACGGCCGCTTCGAGGACGAGAACCCCGTCTTCACCGGCGACGGCCGTTACCTCGCCTTCCTCTCCTGGCGCGGCTTCGACCCGGTGTACGACGTCCACACCGGCGACCTCTCCTTCCCGCTGGGCTGCCGGCCGTATCTGGTCCCCCTCTCCTCGGCCACCCCCTCCCCGTTCGCGCTGCTCCCCGACGGGAGGCCCGCGGCGGGCGGCCTGGACCCCGTGGACATCCCCGAGGGGACGGTCGAGGGGCCGACGGTCACCGTGGAGTTCGAGGGCCTGGAGAACAGGGTGACGCCGTTCCCCGTCTCCGCGTCGAAGTACTCGGCGCTCCAGCCGGTCAGCGGCGGCGGCCTGGTCTGGCTCCGCTGGCCGATCTCCGGGGCGCTGGGCGAGACGTTCGCGAACCCGGCGGACATGTCGGGCCGGCCGACCCTGGAACACTTCAACATCGCCAAGGCCCGCAAGACCGAACTGGTCGGCCACCTGGACTGGTTCGCGGTCAGCGGTGACGCCAGCCGGCTGGTCGTCATGGACGACGGCGAGCTGCGCGCCGTACCGTCCAACGAGCCCGGCGACAACGACTCCACGGTCTACATCGACCTGCGCCGGATCCTGCACGACGTCGACCCGGCGGCGGAATGGCGCCAGGCGTACGGGGAGGCCGGCCGCATCATCCGGTCCTACTTCTGGGAACCGGACATGTGCGGCATCGACTGGGACGCCGTGCTGGACCAGTACCGTCCGCTGGTCCGACGCGTCGCCTCTCCCGACGAGTTCGCCGATCTGCTGCGCGAGGTCCTGGGAGAGCTGGGCACCTCGCACGCGTACGTCTCCCCCGCCCGCCGCAACGAGGGCCCGCCGCACTACCAGCGGGCGATCGGGCTGCTGGGCGCCAACCTCGTCTGCCGGGACGGGGACTGGACGGTGCAGCGCATCCTGCCCGGCGACTCCTCCGACTCCAAGGCGCGTTCACCGCTCTCCGGTACGGGCATCCGGGAGGGCGCCGTCCTCACCCACGTCGACGGTCGGCCGGTCGACCCGGTGGCCGGGCCGTACCCGCTGCTGACGGCGGCCGGAGGCACCACGGTCGAGCTGACGTTCCGCCCCGCCGGAGGCGAGGGCGGCGGCCGGTCCCGCCGCATCGCGATCGTCCCCCTGGTCGACGAACGGCCGCTGCGTTACCAGGACTGGGTGGCCAAACGGCGCGAGGTCGTACGGGAGTTGAGCCACGGCAAGTGCGGGTACCTGCACATCCCCGACATGGGCGGATCCGGCTGGGCGCAGTTCAACCGCGACCTGCGGCTCGAAGTGGCCCGCCCCGCCCTCATCGTCGACGTGCGCGGCAACGCGGGCGGCCACATCAGCGAGCTGGTCGTCGAGAAGCTCACCCGCACGATCCTCGGCTGGGACCTGACCCGCAACGCGCAGGCGGTCAGTTACGCGTCCAACGCGCCGAGAGGACCGGTCGTGGCCCTCGCCGACGAGGCGACGTCCTCCGACGGCGACATGATCACCGCCGCCTTCAGGCTCCTGAAGCTGGGGCCGGTGGTCGGCCAGCGCACCTGGGGAGGGGTGGTCGGCATGACCGGGCGGCACCGGCTCGGCGACGGCACGGTGATCACGGTGCCGATGAACGCGGCCTGGTTCGACACGTACGGCTGGTCCGTCGAGAACCACGGCGTGGAGCCCGACCTGGAGGCCCTGCGCACACCGCTCGACTGGGCGGAGGGGCGTCACGCGGTGCTGGACGACGCGGTCAGGGTGGCGCTGGACCTGCTGGGCGCGCACCCGGCGGCCACGCCTCCCACGTACGACACGGCTCCGAACCTGCGCCGCCCCCCGCTGCCGCCGAGGTGACCGCGCGCTGATCCGGCTCCGGGGCGGGCTCCGCACACACGGAAGTCGGGGCGGGCTCCGCACACGCGGAAGGGGCGTACCCGGCAACCGGGTACGCCCCAACAGACCGCGAAGCTAGGCGCGTCGGCCGTCAGCGCTCGGAGCGCTCACGGGCCTGCTCACCGGCATCGCGCGCCCGGTCCCGCGCCTCGGGCCGACGGCCCTGCGCCTGGTCCTGGGCACGGTCCGGGCGGCCGGCGGAGCGCTCGCGCGCCTCGGGCCGCTTGCCGCCGGCCTTCTGCTGCTTGGCCTGGTCGGCGAGCTCCTGCGCCTTGTCCTTGAACTGGTCTGCGATACCCATGCTGTTCACTCCTATGTGGGTGCGTGGGGTCGGCCCCGGTGGGGCCTCGCTCAGACTTACACACCCGGACATTCACCGCATTTCGATCATCCGCCCTGGACGCGCTCCGCCTGGTCGGCCCGTCCTCCGGCCCCCACGAGCCCCTTGCCGACGCCGTCGAGCCGGGGCCCGAACCGCTTCATCTCGCGCTGCCCCACGGTCCCTATCACCGTCGGCAGGTACCCCCGGATCGACTGCATCCCGCGCAGCCACCACTGGGCGTACACGTGCGCGGAGCGCCGTTCGATCCCGGCCACGATCCTGTCGACCGCCGGACCCAGGGGGTATGTACGGTTCGTCGGCCACGGCAGCCGCTGCCGCAACTCCCGCATGACGTCGTCCTCGTCGGCGCCGCGCACCATGTCGGTGTCGGTCCAGGACAGGTAGCCGACCCCCACCTTCACGCCCTTGTAGCCGACCTCCCCGCGCAGACAGTGGGCGAACGCCTCCACGCCGGACTTGGACGCGCAGTACGCGCTCATCATCGGCGCCGGGGTGATCGCGGCCAGCGACGCTATCTGGAGGAAGTAGCCGCGGCTCTCCATCAGCACCGGCAGGAACGCACGCGCGGTCACCGCGCCGCCTATCAGGTTCACCTCGATGACCCGCCGCCACGCCTCCGGGTCCGAGTCCACGAGCGGACCACCGGTGGCGACACCGGCGTTGGCGACGACGACGTCGACCTTCCCGAAACGCGCCTTGACCTCTTCGGCGACCCGGCTCATCGCCACCTGGTCGGTGACGTCCGCGTGCCAGTGGTCGCTCTCGGAGTGCAGCCGCTCCGAGACCTTCTTCAGCTCGTCCGGTTCCAGGCCGACGAGCGCCAGCGTGGCGCCCCGCGCCGAGAGTTTGCGGGCCAGCAGTTCACCCACTCCCCTCGCCGCACCGGTGACGACGACGACCTGGCCTTCGAGACTCCGCCTGCCGCTCATGCGACCTCCTCCTCGCTCACGGCTTCCGCCGTGCTGCCCGCGCCTTCAACAGTGACGTACGAGGCCACGAGCTCGCGGAGCTTCGCCGTGACCACCTCGGGTGCCTCGACCGGCGTCATGTGGCCCATGCCCGCCAGTTCGGTGAGCCCGAGGCTCTGCGGCAGCGCCGCTGCGATGGCCCTCGCGTGCACGGGCGGCGTCAGCCGGTCCTGCGTGCCCGCGATCACCGCGGTCGGCAGCCGCAGCTCCCGTACCCGTGCCTCGAGGTCGAGCTCCCCGAGCACGTGCCCCCAGGCGACGCGTGCGCTGCGCGGACACGCATGCACGATCCTGGCACAGACGTCGACACGATCCGGGGCCGAACCACGCCCCATCGTCGCGTACTTGAGGATGACCTTGGAGACCGCCGTGACCGGTCCGAGCGGTGCGCGCGCCGCGAGGACCGCGGCCGTCATCCGGGTGCGCAGGGCGCCCGCCCTGATCGGCAGCACCAGCGACTCGGCGGTCAGCCGCGAGCTGCCCGTGCTGCACAGCAGCACGGCCGCCCCGTGTTCCCGCACGGCCGCCCGGCCGGCAGCCGCCATCAGCGTCATCCCGCCCATGGAGTGCCCGCCGAGGACGGCCTTCTGCCCGGGTTCGAGCGTGGCCTTCAGTACCGCCTCCAGGTCGTCGGCCAGCGCGCGCGTGCTGTAGCCGCCGGGCCCGGCCTCGGGCGAACGGCCGTGCCCTCGCTGGTCGTAGACGACGACGCGGTGATCCACCGCCAGGTCACGCACCTGGGCGTCCCAGAAGCGGGTGTTGCAGGTCCAGCCGTGGGCCAGGACCACGGCGGGCGCACCCTCTGGGCCGTGCAGTTCGACGTGGACGCGCGAGCCGTCCGCGGAGACGACGCTCAGTTCGCGTACGGGCACCGGCGGGATGTCCCGGAGCTGTGTCAGCCGGCTCATCGTGCGGCCTCCTCGGGCACGGCCCGCGTGGCGGAGTGGGTGGAGGGGGCCCGGACGACCTCGTACTCGCCCAGGTCGACCGAGCGGGTGGCGCGGCGGAACTCGGCCGTCGTACCCGGCCAGACGGTGGTGTTGCGCCCGTTGGCGTCGAGGTACCAGCTGGTGCAGCCGCCGGTGTTCCAGACGGTCCGCTTCATCCTGTCCTGGACTCGGCGGTTCCACGCGCCGACGGCGGAGGGCCGCGCGTCGAGTGCGGCGCGCCCGCCCAGGACGTCCAGCTGGCGCAGGTAGTCGGCCATGTAGTTCAGCTGGGACTCGATCATGAGGATCATGGAGGAGTTGCCGAGCCCGGTGTTGGGGCCGATGATCGTCATCCAGTTGGGGAAGCCGGCGGCGGTCGCACCGCGCAGCGCCTGCATCTCGTCCTTCCAGGACTCGGCGAGCGTGATGCCGTCGGCGCCGACGACCCGGTCGGCGATCGGCATGTCCGTCACGTGGAAGCCGGTGCCGAGGATGATCACGTCGGCCTCGGTCTCCGTGCCGTCCGACCCGACAAGGGTGGAGCCGCGTACCTCGGACAGGCCGGCGGCGACCACGTCCACATTCGGCCGGGCGAGCGCCGGGTAGTAGGCGTTGGAGAGCAGGATGCGCTTGCAGCCGATGCGGTACGAGGGAGTGAGCTTGGCCCGCAGCGCGGGGTCCTTGATCGCCCGCGCCATGTTCGCCTTGGCTATCGACTCGACGAGACCGAGCTGGTCGGGGTGCTTGGTGAAGGCGCCGACCTGCAACTCACGGATGCCCCAGAGGAGTCCGCGACGGGCGGTGGCCGTGACGGGCAGCGTGCGGTGCAGCCACTTCTCGGCCTTGCTGATGGCGCGGTCCATACGCGGCATCACCCACGGCGGGGTCCGCTGGAAGAGGGTGAGCCGGCCGGCCTTCGGCTGGATCTCCGGGACGATCTGGATCGCGGAGGCGCCGGTGCCGATCATCGCGACGCGCTTGCCGCTCAGGTCGTAGTCGTGGTCCCACTGCGCGGAGTGGAAGACCTTGCCCGGGAAATCGGCCAGCCCCGGGATGTCCGGGAGCTTCGGATCGGAGAGCGGACCGGTGGCGGACACGACCGCGTCGGCGGTGACCGTGGAGCCGTCGGCCGTCTCGATCACCCAGTGCAGTTCGTCGTTGTCCCAGCGCATGACGGTGACTTCGTGGTTCAGCCTGATGTGCGGCCGCAGCCCGAAGGTGTCGGCGACGTGCTCCAGATAGGCGCGGATGTGCTGCTGCCCGGAGAAGGTGCGCGGCCACTCGGGATTGGGCGCGAAGGAGAAGGAGTACAGGTGGGAGGGTACGTCGCAGGCGCAGCCCGGGTAGCTGTTGTCCCGCCAGGTGCCTCCGACGGCTCCGGCCCGTTCGAGGACCAGGAAGTCGGTGATCCCTTCGCGGCGGAGCCGGACAGCGGCTCCGAGGCCGCCGAATCCGGATCCGATCACCGCCACTCGTACGTGCTCGTGCTGGGCCATGCTGCCGCCTCCCCGCGGTACGTCACGCGACTCTGCCAGCAATCACTGGCATTGTTGGGAGGGTAGAGCAGCTCCGTACTGATGGGTAGGGGGCGGGGCAAGGAAAGTTACCGGCGGTACAACATAGGGTGCGGGTGTGGCTGAAGGACGCGAGCACCGCGAGTACCGCATGGAGGAGCTGGCCGAGGAGGCCGGCATCACCGTGCGCACCCTGCGCTTCTACCGGGAGCGCGGACTGATCCAGCCGCCCCGCCGCGAGGGCCGTATCGCCTGGTACGACGACCACCACCTGGCCCGGCTGCGCACGATCACCGGGCTGCTGGACCGCGGCCACACCCTCAACGGCATCGCCGACCTCGCCAGCACCTTCGAGAGCGGCCGGGACGTCGCCGAGGTGCTCGGCCTGGGTGAACCCACCGAGGAGACCCCGGTCCGGCTCACACCCGAGCAACTGGCCGACTACTTCCAGGACCAGGCCACGGCGGAGAACCTCGCCGCGGCCATGGAGCTCGGCTACCTCGGCACCGACGGCGAGGAGATCGTCCACATCAGCCGCCGCCTGCTGGAGGCCTCGTCCGAACTCGTACGGGCCGGCGTTCCGCTCGACGCCGTACTCGCGTCGGGCCGCCAGGTCCGCGAGCACGCCGACGCCCTCGCCGACCTCTTCGTGCGCGTCCTGCGCACCCACACCGCGCAGTCCGAGCCGGACCAGTTGCGCACGCTGGCCCAGGCGGTGGTGGACGCGGAGCTGTCCATGGCCCTGGACCGCCGGCTGCGCGAGGAGCCCTGACCGCCGCGTCACCCAGGCGGGCGCGGGCCCCTCAGCGCTCGTACGTGACCGTCACCGGCGCGTGGTCGCTCCACCGCTCGCCGTGCGTGGCGGCGCGCTCCACCCAGGCCTTGACCGCCCGGCCGGCGAGACCGGGGGTCGCCACCTGGTAGTCGATCCGCCAGCCCGCGTCGTTGTCGAAGGCCCGGCCGCGGTAGGACCACCAGGAGTACGGCCCCTCCTGGTCCGGGTGCAGCGCGCGGACCACGTCCACGTACTCCGCCTCGTCGAACACCCGGGTCAGCCACTCCCGCTCCTCGGGGAGGAAGCCGGAGCTCTTCCTGTTGGACTTCCAGTTCTTGAGGTCGGCCTCACGGTGCGCGATGTTCCAGTCACCGCAGACGACGACTTCGCGCCCCTCGGCGGCGGCCCGCACCTTCAGCCCCTGGAGATAGGGAAGGAAGGCCGCCATGAAGCGCTCCTTCTCCTCCTGCCGCTCGGTGCCGACCTCACCCGAGGGCAGGTACAGGCTGGCGACCGTCACGCCCGGGAGATCCACCTCGACGTAACGGCCGGCCGTGTCGAACTCCTCACAGCCCGGGACCTCGAACCCGCCGAACCCGATCTGCACACGCTCCGGCGCGTGCCGTGTGAAGAGGGCGACTCCCGCACGCCCCTTGGCGGCGGCGGGGGCGTACACGACGTGCCAACCCGCGGGCTCACGCACCTCTTCGGGGAGCTGCTGCACTTCGGCGCGGACTTCCTGGAGGCAGATCACATCGGCCTCGGTCTGCCCCAGCCACTCGACGAAGCCCTTCTTCGCGGCGGCACGGAGCCCGTTCACATTGATGGAGGTAACGGTCAGCATCCCGGTACAGTACCTACATGCAGGCGTGCATACTTGTACCATGACTCGCATGACTATCCAGCCTCGGCCTTTCGACCACCCCGACGCCGTCAAACTCAACGACCAGGTGCAGCTCGAATATGCCGAGCGCTACGGGGACGAGGGCGACATCACACCGCTCGACGCCACCATGTTCGACCCGCCTCGCGGACTGTACCTGCTCGCCTACGACGAACAGGACCGCCCGGTGGCCACGGGTGGCTGGCGCAGCCAGGAGCGGAACGACGAGGGCTACTCGGACGGCGACGCCGAGATCAAGCGGATGTTCGTGGTCCCGGAGGGCCGTGGCCGAGGCCTGGCGCGCCGCATCCTCGCCACGCTGGAGGCCGACGCCCGCGCTGCGGGCCGCACCCGCATGGTCCTGGAGACCGGCGACCAGCAGCCCGAGGCGATCGCGCTGTACACGTCGAGCGGCTACGCGCCCTGCCCCAAGTTCGGCCACTACCGCACGTACGACAGCAGCATCTGCATGGCCAAGCCGCTGTGACGGCCGCCTACGGCACGCGCGCCACGCCCACGTGGAACCCGCTCCGCTCGTACACCGGCGCGGGCTCCTCCTGATACCACTCGGGTGCCGTGACCAGCCCGGGCGGGACGAGCTCCAGTCCGTCGAAGAACGGCTCGACCTCCTCGCGGGTCCGCATCCGCAGCGCGATGGCGCCCTTGCTGTACGCGGACTCGGTCTCCTGCTTCAGCTCGGGGTGCTGATCCGCCGTCCCGTGGGACAGGACGAGGTGACTCCCCGACGACAGCGCCGCGACCAGCCTGCGGGTGATGCCGTACGGATCCTGGTCGTCCGGCAGGAAGTGCATCAGCGCGATGAGGGACAGCGCGACCGGCCTGGTGAAGTCCAGGAGTTCCGCCGCGCGTTCGAGGATCGCCTCGGGCTGCCGCACATCCGCGTGGATGTAGCCGGTCGCACCCTCGGGGCTGCTCACCAGGAGTGCTTCCGCGTGGCGCAGGACGATGGGGTCGTTGTCGGCGTACACGATCCGGGCGTGCGGGGTGACGGCCTGGACGATCTGGTGGAGATTCGGCGCGGTGGGGATGCCCGTACCGATGTCCAGGAACTGGTCGACGCCCCGGCGGGCCAGCCAGGCCGCGGCCCGGTGCATGAACGCCCTGTTCCGCGCCGCGTTGGCCCGCGCCTCGGCGGGCAGCTTCTCGCCGACCGCCTGGTCCACCGGATAGTTGTCCTTGCCGCCGAGCAGCCAGTCGTAGACACGCGCGGGGTGCGGCTTGCCGGTGTCGATCCGGGAGCTGGGTGTTCCGGCTGTCACAGGGCGCCCTCCAGGCGAATTCGCGAACAGGCGGTCCCGCGCGCCTGAGGCACGCCCGATCACTGTCAACCACGGTCATCACGGCGGCCGATGCGCGAGGACGGACCAGGCTACCGGGTGCCCGGCCGGACCCGCCGGGCCCAGGCGGCCCGGTGCCCGCCCCGGCTGGGGGCGGCGGGTCAGCCCGTCAGGCCGTCAGGTCGTCAGGCCGTCAGGCCGTCAGGCCGTCAGCCCCTCAGGCCCAGGCCGTCAGCCCGTCAGCCGAAGCTCATGTCCGCGTACGGGTCGGGCTCGCCCGTGTAGGAATCCACCCCTGCGTCCCAGCAGCGCTGCTGCTCGTGCCGGTGGACGAAGTGCGGACCCGTCACCCCCAGAGGGACAGATCGCTCAGGGGGCACTCCTCGAACTCATCGGCGAACAGCCGCCGCGGGAACTCCGCCATCCCGCAGCCGTAGACCCTCCAGTGCGGCGAACCGTGCCGTTCCCACACGATCACCGGCCAGGCGTCCGGACGGTCGCCCACGCGGAGCCGCCCGACTCCGAGCTCTTCGAGGGCAAGCTGTCCGGCGCCACCGGCAAGGCCGGCGGGTGCGCCCCGGTGACGGCGAGGAGCGGGCGCGGTTCAGCCGCCGGCGGTCACCCGGGTGGCCAGGAAGTCCAGCAGCGCGGCGTTGAAGAGCTCGGGCTGTTCGACGCCGGGCAGATGCCCCGCCTTCTCGATCACGGTCAGGGACGCCGCCGGCACCAGCCGGAGCATCGCCTCCGCGTCCGCGACGGGCGTGTAGGCGTCGTCCGCCCCCACGACGATCCACACCGGCACCCGGACGCCGGCCAACGTGTCCCGGTAGTCCGGCCGTTCGGCCCTTCCCCGCAGTGCGGCGGCGGCGCCGCGGGGGTCGGTGGCCCGCATCATGGCCAGGACACGCGCGGCGACGTCCGGCATGGCCTCCACGTTGTACGCCGCGAGCATCTTGTGGATCGCTCCCGTCGCATAGCCGTCCATGCCCTCGGCGAGCAGTTCGTCCGCCACTTGGTTGCGAAACGCCTTGCCCTCGTCGGTCTCGGCCCGGGCGGAGGTGTCGGACAGGACGAGAGCGCGTACCCGCCCCGGGTGACGGAGCTGCAGCTCCATCGCGATCTGCCCGCCCATGGAGACACCGCCGACCACCGCCCGCTCGATGCCCACGTGGTCCAGGAGCGCGGCCAGGTCGTCGGCGAAGTCGGCGAGGAAGACCTTGCCCGGAGTGACTCCGCTGCGGCCGTACCCGCGCAGGTCGGGGGTGACGACCCGGTACCCGGCTCCCGTCAGGGCATCGGCCTGGGGCGCCCACATCGTGCGGTCGAAGGGATGGCCGTGGATCAGGAGGACCGGCACCCCGGCCGCGGGCCCGAGGTCGTCGTACTCGATCGTGGCGCCACGCAGGGCCAAGGCAGTCATGCCGCGCACCCTAACCTGCGTGACCGGCGGGAACGCAGACGGTTTTCGGCTGATCACCGGGGCGGTCACGCCCCTGCCTCCGCCCGCTCCAAAAAGCAGAGATCCCGCCCGATCGAGACGATCGGACGGGATCTCATGTGTGCGGTGGACCTGTGGGGATTTGAACCCCAGACCCCCTCGATGCGAACGAGGTGCGCTACCAGACTGCGCCACAGGCCCTTGCAACGAGTGAAACTCTAGCACCCTCATCGGGGTGCTCGGAAATCCGTATCCCGGCAGGTCACCGAGCCGGGTTCGCCGACGGTCTCACTCGTTGGCCGCGCGCGGCCGGTCCTCGTCGTCGTACTGGTCGAAGAGGGGCGTCCGGCCGCGGTCGCGGGTACGCCTGGGAGGGGTCACGCGGCGGCGCGGGGCCGGGTCGGCGTCGGGCTCCGCGGAGTCCGTGGAACCGGTGCGGGTGGGCTCGGCCGGGCTGGAGCGGGCCGCGCTCCAGGTCTCCGGGTCGCCGACCTCCACCCCGCCCGTGGCGCGCGGGGCGACCGGGGCGGTGACGTACGTCGGGAGCGGGACCGGGACCGGCTCCCAGCTGTCGCCCTGCGCCGGGCCGCGTTCGCGCTGCTGGTCCACCCACTCGGCGTGGTCCGTCTGCTCGACCAGGGCGCGACGGCCGGCCTCCTGCGGGGAGACCGTGGGAGCGGGCGCGGGCGCTTCGGGCTCCTCGTCGGGCTCGGCGGGAGCCGACGCCGCGGGCTGGTTCCTGCGCGGGCGGTTCTCGCGCAGCCTCTGCGCGGCGACCTCGGCACGGCGCCGGTCCATCGTGAAGACGAACCGGCGGCGCTCCTGGGACCGCAGATGCACGATGTACGTGCTCAGCAGCACCGCGGGAACGGCGGGCGCCCACAGGAAGCGGAGACCGCCGACCGCCGCGACGACCGCGCCCAGCGTGAACGCCATGAACAGGACGGTGGTCGTACGCCGGCGGCGCGCCAGGACCTGCGACCGCTGTCGCCGCTCCCGTTCGGACTCGGCGCCGGAGGGCCGCCGGGCGGGCGCCGGCCGGGCAGGCCGGTCGTGCGCCCGCTGCTGGTCCGACCGTTCGAGCGCCGGGTCGCGCAACCGGGCTTCCGTATGTGCCGGAGGCGCGGAAAAGGCCCGGACGTCGACGGACTCCATTCGGTCCGTGACGGCATCCGGGTCCACGTCGCCAGGCGCCTGCTCGGCATCCCGCTCCCGCAGCTCCTTGGCGTAACGGCGCTCCATGGCCGCCCGTCCGGACAGCAGCCGGATGGCGGTGCTGAAGCGTTCCGTCGGACGGGCTTCATTGAGCTCGTCCTGCCTGCGGAGCCACATCGGCACCAAGTAGGCGGCCCAGGCCCCGACGATGACTGCGTAGATCAGGCCGCTGCTGCTCACGCTCACACCGTAGAGGGGTTTGCACGGCAGCATCCGCCAATTGGCCCGGTGTGTCGCACGATCCAGCTGATATGACGGACTTTTTTTGCGATTGTTCGGGTCAACTGTCGACGGAAGTGGGATCGATTACCGTCGTAGAGCTATCAAATTCGAACACTTATTTTATTTCCCCGGGTGCACGTGGCGTATCCGGTGTACCCGGCCGCACCCTGCGCCAACGCCGCAGGAGCCCGTCGGGCACCTCCTCGGCGGTGAGGGCGTAGATCAGGTGGTCACGCCAGGCGCCGTCGATGTGCAGATAGCGCGGACGCAGCCCTTCCGAGCGGAATCCGAGTTTCTCCACGACCCTCCGGCTGGGGGCGTTCTCGGGTCGAATGCAGACCTCGATCCGGTGCAGCCCCACGGTACGGAAGCAGTGGTCGACGGCGAGCGCCACGGCGGTCGGCATGACCCCGCGTCCCGCCACGCTCCGGTCGACCCAGTAACCGACGTGGCCTGAGCACATCGAGCCCCAGGTGATGCCGGCCACCGTCAACTGCCCCACCAGACGCCCTTCGTACTCGATCGCGAAGGGCAGCATCCGGCCCGCGTTCGCCTCGGCACGCAGGTGACGGATCATCTGACGGTAGGTGGGACGCCGGGCCACGGGGCCGCCGGGGGCGGGCGGCGGGACGGTCGCCTCCCAGGGGCGCAGCCAGTCCCGGTTACGCCGGTTGACCTCGCGCCACACGCTCTGGTCGCGCAGCTTTATCGGCCGGAGGGTGACGGCGCCGTCGGTCAGGATCACCGGCCAGGTCCGGACGTTCAGCTCGGGCTCCCCGGTCGGGGGTGGTCGCCACCGCGCAACTGGTCGACGGCGTGCACCAGAAGTCTGCTCAGGACGGCGAGGCCGTCGCGCACGCCACCCGTCGAACCGGGGAGGTTCACGATGAGGGTGCGGTCCGCGACACCCGCGAGGCCCCGGGAGAGCGCGGCGGTGGGGACCTTGTCCCGGCCCTCGGCGCGGATCGCCTCGGCAATGCCCGGGATCTCGCGGTCCAGGACCCGGCGGGTGGCCTCGGGCGTGCGGTCGGTGGGCGAGATGCCCGTACCTCCCGTGGTGACGATCACGTCGTATCCGGCCGCCGTACCGGCCCGCAGAGCGGCCTCGACCGGGTCGCCGTCCGGGACGACCTGGGGGCCCTCGACGGTGAATCCCAGGCCGCTGAGCGCCTCGGCGATGACCGGGCCGCCCTTGTCGGCGTACACACCGGCCGACGCACGGTTGGACGCGGTCACGACCAGGGCCCGGTAGGCCTCCGGCGTCGGGGTACTGCCGGGGGCGCTCATGCGTGCGTCCCCTCCTGCGCGGGACGCCGGTAGTCGCCGGACTTGCCGCCGGACTTCGCCTCGACGCGTACGTCCGTGATGACCGCGCTCTTGTCGACCGCCTTCACCATGTCGATCACCGTGAGCGCGGCGACCGACACGGCGGTCAAGGCCTCCATCTCGACCCCCGTACGGTCGGTCGTCTTCACCGTGGCCAGGATCTCCACGGCGTCGTCGGCGACACTCAGGTCCACCTTCACGCCGGAGACGGCGAGGGGGTGGCAGAGCGGGATCAGGTCGGGGGTGCGCTTGGCACCCATGATCCCGGCGATCCGCGCGGTGGCGAGCGCGTCGCCCTTGGGGACGCCCTCGCCTCTGAGGAGTTCGACGACACGCGGGGACACGAGGACCCGGCCGCTCGCCCGGGCAACGCGCGCCGTGACGTCCTTCTCCGACACGTCGACCATGCGGGCCGCGCCCGCCTCGTCGATGTGCGTCAGCCTGTTCTGCGTACTCAACTCACTCCGCCTAGCGGTAGGGCGCCGGTTGCCCGCACGTCCCGCGTGAGAGCGCGGTCCGTGGGGCCCGGGGGGCTTCCCCCGGTAAGGCACAGCGCCAGATACCGTACCGCCACGGCGTGGCAGTCAGCGGAGGAGGATCACCTCGGTCCGCGTGCCGGGCTCGGCGGAGGTGACGTCCTCGGGCAGCACGATCAGCGCGTCGGCCTGGGCGAGCGCGGCGATCAGATGCGATCCCGCTCCCCCGACCGGAGTCACCGTCCCCGCCTCGGCGTCGTACGTCCCGCGCAGGAACTGACGCTTGCCGGGCGGCGAGGAGAGCGCGGCGTCCGCCGTGAGCGTGGCCCGGACCCGGGGGCGGTGGACGTCGGGCAGGCCCATCAGCGTCAGGATCGCCGGGCGGACGAACAGCTCGAAGGAGACGTACGAGGAAACCGGATTCCCGGGCAGCGCCATCAGCGGCGTGTGGTCGGGGCCGATCGAGCCGAAGCCCTGCGGCTTGCCCGGCTGCATGGCGAGCTTGCGGAAGTCGACACCCCCGCCGGTGCGGCTCGCACCGACGCCACCCTCGTCATCGGCGGGCCCGTCACCGGCGAAATCGTCCCCCACGGAGGACAGCGCCTCCTTGACCACGTCGTACGCCCCGACACTCACCCCGCCGGTGGTGACGACGATGTCCGCACGGATCAGCTGGTCCTCGATCGTGGCCCGGAGCGTCTCCGCGTCGTCGGCGACGGCGGGAACGCGGTAGGCGATCGCGCCCGCGTCCCGGGCCGCGGCCGTCAGCGCGAAGCTGTTCGAGTCGTAGATCTGGCCACCGGTCAGCTCCTCGCCCGGCTGCGCCAGCTCGCTCCCGGTCGAGAGCACGACGACACGCGGACGGGGCCGCACCTTCACCGTCGACCGGCCGATCGCGGCGAGCAGCCCGATCTGCGGCGGTCCGACGACGGAACCCGCCCGGAGCGCCAGGTCCCCCGGCCGCACGTCGCTGCCCTTGGCCCGGACGTGGGCACGCGGCTTCACGGGACGGTGTACGCGGACCTCGCCACTCGCCCCCTCCGGGGACTCGCTGTGCGCCCGCATCGCGGAGGCGGGGCCACCGCCCGTACCGCCGTCGGTCCACTCGACCGGGACGACGGCCTCGGCGCCCGCGGGCAGCGGGGCTCCGGTCATGATGCGAGCGGCCTCCCCGGGGCCGACGGACCGGCCCTCGGGCAGCCCGCCGTCACCCGCCGCGACGTCACCGATCACGGTGAGGACGGCGGGGAACTCCTCGGTGGCGCCCTCGACATCGGAGACCCGCACGGCGTACCCGTCCATCGAGCTGTTGTCGAAGGGCGGCAGGGCGACCCCCACCACGACGTCCTCGACCAGGACGCAGCCCTGGGCGTCGGGCAGCTGCAGCTCGATGGGCTCCAGCGGCCTCACCGCGGCGAGGATGTCGTCCAGGTGCTCGTCCACCGACCAGATCGTGCCGCTCAAGCTGTTACAACTCCTCGGTGACGTAACTGCGCAGCCAGGAACGGAAGTCCGGCCCCAGATCCTCACGTTCGCACGCGAGTCTGACAATGGCACGCAGATAGTCGCCTCGGTCACCGGTGTCATAGCGGCGGCCCTTGAAGACGACGCCGTGCACCGGGCCGCCGATCTTCTCGTCCTCGGCCAGCAGCTGGAGGGCGTCGGTGAGCTGGATCTCGCCACCGCGGCCGGGCTCGGTCCGGCGCAGTATGTCGAAGATCGCGGGGCCGAGGACGTAGCGGCCGATGACGGCGAGGTTGCTGGGCGCGTCGGCGGGGTCGGGCTTCTCCACCAGTCCGGTGACCCGCACGACATCGCCGTCGGCCGTGCTCTCGGTCGCCGCGCAGCCGTAGAGGTGGATCTGCGCGGGGTCGACCTCCATCAGGGCGACGACGCTGCCGCCCTCGCGCTCCTGCACCTCGACCATCCGGGCCAGCAACGGGTCGCGCGGGTCGATGAGGTCGTCACCGAGGAGGACGGCGAACGGCTGGTCGCCGACGTGCGGCGCGGCGCACAGAACGGCGTGACCCAGACCGCGCGGGTCTCCCTGGCGTACGTAGTGCATGGTGGCCAGGTCGCTGGACTCCTGGACCTTGGAGAGCCGTTCGGCGTCTCCCTTGCGGGTCAGCGCGGACTCCAGCTCGTAGTTCCGGTCGAAGTGGTCCTCCAGGGGACGCTTGTTCCGGCCGGTGATCATCAGCACGTCGGAAAGACCGGCCGCGACCGCCTCTTCGACGACATACTGGATGGCGGGCTTGTCGACGACAGGCAGCATCTCTTTGGGAGTGGCCTTGGTGGCCGGCAGGAACCGGGTGCCGAGACCTGCAGCTGGGATGACAGCTTTGCTGATCCTGGGGCGCGACTGAGTCATGCGCAGAACTCTAACCGGTGCCTATGGGCGGAAGATGAGCGTCCGGTTAACTTCGTTCTCATTCATCCACATATACGAGCTTTGCGAGCACCCGTTGAACCACGACATGTCCCAAAAGCCGAGGCTGCGGCGTGAACTGCTCGCCGCGCGAAGGCTCCTCACCTCGCAGGACGTGCGGCAGGCGGCCACGGTACTCGCCTCGGCCGCGCTGGATCTCCCCGAGCTGACGGGCGCCCGGACCGTGGCGGCCTACGTGTCCGTCGGGCGCGAGCCGGGGACCCACGTGCTCCTGGACGCTCTGCGCGCACGGGGCGTACGCGTCCTGCTGCCGGTGCTGATGGAGGACAACGACCTGGACTGGGCCGTGTTCGAGGGTGCGGAGCATCTCCTGCCCGCGGGCCGCGGGCTCCTTGAACCCGGCGGCGCCCGACTCGGGCCCCGGGCCGTCCTGGACGCGGACGCCGTCCTGCTGCCGGGACTGGCCGTGGACGGGCGCGGGATGCGGCTGGGACGTGGCGGCGGCAGCTACGACCGGGTACTGGCACGGCTCTCGGACGCCGGGGCCCACCCCGCCCTGATCGTCCTTCTCTACGACGACGAGGTGGTCGCGCGGGTTCCGGAGGAACCGCACGACCACCCCGTGGACGCCGTGGTCACGCCGGCCGGAGCGCGGCGCTTCCCCTCTAGGGCTTCTTGAGCGTGAGGGTGTCGACGGTCGACTCCTTCACCGCTTCGTCACCGAAGGACCAGTCGAGCAGTTCACCCTCGACCCACTTCTCGGTCTGATCGGTGTAGTGGGCGCTGAACGCGTGCCCGGAGGCGCCGCTGAGGTTGATCCAGCGGGACTTGTCCCAGTCCCCCACGTTGACGACCATCCGCATCGACGGCACCCAGATCACCTCGTAGCCGCCCGCCGCGTTCCAGCCGGTGGCGTTGACGGCCGCCTCACCGCCGCCGAGGTCCCAGGGGCCGCGGTTCAGCGCCCGCTGGAGCAGGTCGGGGCCCTCGGTACCGAGCGTCTGGTTGCGCAGGGTCAGCTGGTGCAGCCGGCCCCAGCTCCAGGTGGTGATGTCCTTGCCGAGCTCGGCAGTCAGCTCCCAGCGCGCGTCCTCCATGGCGCGGGCGAAGAGCTCGTCCCGGCTGTCGATGGCCTCCTCGCGGCCCTTGGCCGGGACCTTCCACCACTCGTTGTCCTGGTCGTCCAGGATGCTCTTGACCACCTCGTACCAGCGGTCGCCACCGTCGGGCTGCGCCGCGTCCGGGGCGCGCTGACCGCATTCCCGTACGAGCTTGTCCTGTTCGTCCACCGGTCCGGTGCCGGTGGCCGGCTCCACGTAGATGCAGTCGCCCTTGGCCCGCATCTCCTTGGGGAGCTTGTTCCCGAAGGCCAGCTTGAGGATGTTGCGCCAGACGCCGTTGAAGTACGCGGCGGCGGCGGAATCCGACTCCTGACTGAATTCCCAGCCTTCGAGGAGCTTCTGGGCCTCACGGACGCTCGGGTCGGAGATGGCGATCTTCTTCAGCTCCGGCACCAGCTTCGCCGCGATGGCGCTCTGGTTGTCCATCTGCATCGTCTGCATGTCGTCGGTGGAGATCTTCTCCCCGCCTTCGATCTTCGTCTTGATGAGGTCGTTGATCCGCTGGCTGCGGGCGCCGTATCCCCAGTCCTTGGTCAGCATGTGCTCGTAGCTGTCGTCGACGACGGCCTGGTTGGCGGTGACGATGTAGCCGCGCTCAGGGTTGTACTCGTACGGCAGTTCGTCGAACGGGATGGGCTTCTTCTCCCAGCCGTACTTGGAGCTCCAGCCGGGGCTGGGCATCGTGCCGTCGCCCTCCAGACGGACCGGGATCGTGCCGGGCGCCTGGTAGCCGATGTGGCCCTCGGTGTCGGCGTAGATGAGGTTCTGCGACGGCACAGCGAAGTCGGCGGCGGCCTTGCGGAAGCTCGTGAAGTCCTTCGCACGGTTGAGCTCGAAGACCGCGTCCATGGTCCTGCCGGGCTCCAGCGCGGTCCACTTCAGGGCGACCGCGTATCCGTCGCCCCGGTCGGGCGCGGAGTTGGTGACGGGGGCCTTCTTGCCGACCTTCTCCAGCTCACCGCTGCGGTCGGAGACGAGCGGGCCGTTGTTGGTCTCGCGGACCGTGATCTTCCGGCTCTTGCCGCCGGCGACCTTGATCGTCTCCTCGCGGGTGACGAAGGGCTCGGTCTTGCCGTCGTACTGGTAGCCGACGCCGGAGACCTTCTCCAGGAAGAGGTCCGTCACGTCGGCGCCGAGGTTGGTGAAGCCCCAGGCGATGTCCTGGTTGTGACCGATGACCACACCCGGCATCCCCGAGAACGTGTACCCGGCGGTGTCGTACTGACAGGTCGCCGAGAGCTGCCGGCAGTGCAGCCCCATCTGGTACCAGAGCGACGGGAGCTGCGGCGCGAGGTGCGGGTCGTTGGCCAGCAGCGGATCACCGGTCGTCGTGTGCTCGCCCGAGACGACCCAGGAGTTGGACCCGATCCCGTTGCCGTTGGGGCCGAGCAGCGCCGGGATCTCGTCGAGCGTGTCGGAGAGCGCGGAGAGCTGGGTGTTCAGGCCCTCGGTGGCGCCCTCGACGGTCTGGGAACCGACGCTCTCGGACGGCTCGGCATCGGGGTCGTACTTGCCGGTGGCCGGGGAGATCCCGCCCTGCTCGACGATCGTCTCGTGCTTGTCGAACGGATAGCCCGGGTAGAGGTCCTCGATCTGGTCCTCACTGAGCCTGCTGGTCATCAGCGAGCGGTCGATCTCGTCCTGCATGTTGCCGCGCAGGTCCCAGGCCATCGCCTTCAGCCAGGCGACCGAGTCGACGGGGGTCCACTCGGCGGGCTTGTAGTCGTTGGTGAGGCCGAGCGCCGCGTACTCGACGGAGATGTCCTTGCCGTCCTTGCCGTCCAGATACGCGTTCACCCCGTCCGCGTACGCCTGGAGGTTCTTCTTGGTGTCCTCGTCCAGGACGGTGTCGTACTCCTCCTGTGCGACCTTGCGCCACCCGAGGGTGCGCAGGAAGGCGTCGGTCTCGACCTGGCCCGAGCCGAACATCTCGGAGAGCCGGCCGGACGTCATGTGACGGCGTACGTCCATCTCCCAGAAGCGGTCCTGGGCCTGGACGAAGCCCTGGGCGCGGAAGAGGTCGCCGTCGGTGTCGGCGTAGATCTGCGGGATTCCGTACTCGTCGCGTCTGACGTCGACGTCGCCGGTCAGACCCTTCAGGTCGATCGACCCGGTGGTCTGCGGGTACGAGGCCCGGACGGTGGATACGGACCAGAACGCGCCGTACCCGACACCCGCGACAAGCGCCAGCACCAGGACGAGCACGAACAGGCGGGCGCGTCGCCCCTTCTTCCTGCCGGTCTTCTTCGCATCGGAAGACCCGGAAGGGGCGGTTGTGTTGGCGGGCATCGCTGTCCTTCGAGGGGCAGGGTGGTCCTGGGAGTGCAGGAGCAACCATAGGCGCCCCGCCGAAGCCACTCGGACGCGGTATGGGGATGCATCCATTTGCGCACCGGTTCGCACGAACACTCGAAGGCGTCAAGAAAACGTTAAAGATTAGGTAAGGTAACGAAGTACCGGCCGCCGGAGAACGATCCGGAAGGCGTACGCAGGGAAGGAACGGACCCTGACTGTCCACGCGCTCAACGAACTTCTGCTCGTCTGCTCTCTCGTCCTGCTGGTCGCCGTGGCGGCCGTACGCATCTCGTCCCGCAGCGGGCTCCCCAGCCTGCTCCTGTACCTCGGCATCGGCATCGCCATAGGGCAGGACGGCATCTTCGACGTCAAGTTCGACAACGCCGAGCTGACCCAGGTGATCGGCTACGCCGCCCTGGTCGTCATCCTGGCCGAGGGCGGGCTGGGCACGAAGTGGAAAGAAGTCAGACCCGCGCTGCCGGCGGCGGCGGTCCTGTCGACCGTGGGCGTGGGCATCAGCGTGGGCGTCACCGCGAGCGCGGCGCACTACCTGGTCGGACTGGACTGGCGTCAGGCACTGATCATCGGCGCCGTCGTCTCGTCGACCGACGCCGCGGCCGTCTTCTCCGTGCTGCGCAAGGTTCCGCTCCCTTCCCGGATCACCGGTGTCCTGGAGGCCGAATCCGGCTTCAACGACGCCCCCGTGGTGATCCTGGTGGTGGCGTTCTCCGCCGTCGGCCCCGTGGAGCACTGGTACGTGCTGGTGGGTGAGATAGCCCTGGAGCTGGCCATCGGCGCGGCGATCGGCCTCGCGGTGGGCTGGCTCGGCGCCTTCGGGCTGCGCCATGTGGCACTTCCCGCGTCCGGGCTCTACCCGATCGCCGTCATGGCCATCGCGGTCTCGGCGTACGCGACGGGCGCCATGGCCCACGGCAGTGGCTTCCTGGCCGTCTACCTGGCCGCGATGGTCCTGGGCAACTCCAAGCTTCCGCACTGGCCGGCCACCCGGGGCTTCGCCGACGGGCTCGGCTGGCTGGCACAGATCGGCATGTTCGTCCTGCTCGGCCTGCTGGTCACCCCGCACGACCTGATCGACGACTTCTGGCCCGCCGTGGTCGTCGGCCTGGTGCTGACCGCCGTGGCCCGGCCGCTGTCGGTCTTCATCAGCCTGGCGCCGTTCCGGCTGCCGCACCGCGAGAAGGCGCTGATGTCCTGGGCGGGGCTGCGTGGCGCCGTGCCCATCATCCTGGCGACCATCCCGATGGTGTCCGGGATCGAGGGGAGTACCAGGGTCTTCAACATCGTCTTCGTGCTCGTGATCGTCTACACGCTGATCCAGGGGCCGACACTGCCCTGGCTCGCGAGGGCCCTGAAGATCGGCGACGACCCGTCCGAGACCGCGGACCTCGGCATCGAGTCGGCGCCCCTGGAGCGCCTGCGCGGTCATCTGCTGTCCGTCGAGGTGCCCGGCAGGTCCAAGATGCACGGCGTTGAGGTCGCGGAGCTGCGGTTGCCCGCGGGAGCCGCGGTCACCCTCGTCGTTCGGGACGCCAAGAGCTTCGTCCCGGCGCCGTCGACCGTGCTGCGCCGAGGTGACGAACTGCTGGTCGTCGCCACGGACCCGGTCCGCGACGCGACGGAAGCCCGGCTGCGGGCGGTCGGCGAGGGCGGCAAGCTGGCCGGCTGGCTGGGGACCGGCGGCGCGAACGGCAAGGAGCAGCCCGGCACGCCGGAGCCGCCCCACATCGCGCGGCTCGCCAAGAGGCTGGGCAAGGGCGGCGACCGGCCGGCGGACAGGGCGCGCGACAGACGGGCGCACCACTGAGTGGCGGGACGGCCCTGGGGGCGGTCCTGGCGGGGGCCCTGGGGGCAGGTCCTGGCGGGGGCCCTGGGGGCAGGTCCTGGCGGGGGCCCTGGGGGCAGGTCCTGGCGGGGGCCCTGGGGACAGGTCCTGGCAGGGCCCTGGCGAGAGGGCCCCGGGGGCAGTTCCGGCGGATGCCCTGGGGACAGGTCCTGGCGGGGGGACCCCGCGGATGGGCCCTGCGGGTGACCCCTGCGGATGGGCGTACGTCGGCGCTCGGTGAGGCCGGCGGTCGGGCAGCAAACACAGGTCCGGAAGTGCAGGAACCTGTAACATGAAGGCCGGATCTCATGATCCGCTTGATTTCCACCCGATCGACCAATTCTGATCGACCAACTCTGCCTGACGCAGAGCTGGCGCGACCGTATGGCGGTCGTGGCGCCTTCGCCTCTGGAGCGAGCGCCCGGCATCTACCGCAGCCCGCGCGAAGAGGACAGCTCTCGGCAGCCCCCGCACGCCCCGCACTCCGGTGCGCGGACGCCCGGGGGGCACGGCCACCAGGCGGCAGAAAGGCAAGGACCGTGGCGACCACGGTCTCCGACCGCCCCGGTTACGGGCAGTTGCTGCGCACCCCGGGTGCGTGGACGTTCCTCCTCCCGGGCTTCGCCGCCCGGCAGCCCTTCGCGATGCTGACGATCGGCATCGTCCTGCTGGTTCAGCACACCACCGGTTCCTACGGAAGCGCCGGCGCCGTGGCGGCCGTCTCCGGCGTCTCGATGGCTTTGTTCGCGCCGCAGAGCGGCCGGCTCGCGGACCGGTTCGGGCAGCGTGCCGTACTGCTGCCCGGCGTCCTGGTGCACGCCGCATCCGTCGGTGTTCTCGCCGCACTCGCGCTGGCGCACGCCCCCTTGTGGGCGCTGTTCCTCGCCGCGGTGCCCACCGGGGCGTCCATCCCGCAGATCGGGCCGATGGTGCGGGCCCGCTGGGCCGCACTGCTGGGGGCCGCACCCGGGCGCCCCGCTTCCCCCCTGATGGCCACGGCCGCCGCCTTCGAGTCCGTCACGGACGAATTCACGTTCGTCGTCGGTCCCGTGCTCGCGACGGCGCTCTGCACCGGCGTGCACCCGGCGGCGGGGCTGATCGCCGAGGGAACTCTGACCCTGGTCGGCGGCCTCCTGTTCGCCGCGCGGCGCTCCACCCAGCCCGCTCCCCGCGACGCGTCCACGGCGGCCCAGCCGCACCGCTCGGCCCTGTCCGTTCCGGGGGTCCGGGTCCTGGCGATCGCCTTCCTGGGCATCGGCTCGGTCTTCGGCGGTATGCAGGTCTCCTTGACGGCGTTCGCCGAGGAGATCGGCCACCCCGGCGTGAACGGGCTGCTGTACGGGGTCTTCGCGGCCGGCAACATGCTGGCCGGCATCGCCTGCGGGGCCATCGCCTGGAAGAGCGGCCCGCGCCGTCGGCTGATCGTCGGATACGTGGCCCTGACCCTGACCGCGTCCGGGCTCTGGGCCGTGCATTCCGTGCCCCTGCTGGCCGGGCTCGGCCTGCTGGTCGGGCTCTGCATCGCGCCCGCCCTGATCAGCGGCTACACGCTGGTCGAGGCGCTGGTCCCGGCGTCGGCCAGGACCGAGGCCTTCACCTGGCTGACGGGCGCGGTGGCGCTCGGCCAGGCGGCGGCCGTCACGGTGGCGGGGCAGCTCGCGGACGCCCACGGCGCGAGCACCGGTTTCCTGGTCCCGCTGGGCGGTACCGCAGTGGCCCTGGCGACCCTCCTCACCCTGCGCTCGCGGCTGGCCCCGTGGTCCGCGGGGCGGACGGTGGCACGTGGGATCGGTCACCGCGAGCCGGTCACGGTGGACTGATCGCTCGGAATACGTCAGTATGGAGCGTCGTTAGCACTCATTGAGTGAGAGTGCCAGGAGGAGCAAGTGCCGACCTATCAGTACCAGTGCACCGAATGCGGCGAGGGCCTCGAAGCGGTGCAGAAGTTCACCGATGATGCCCTGACCGTGTGCCCGAACTGCGAGGGACGCCTGAAGAAGGTGTTCTCGGCCGTCGGCATCGTCTTCAAGGGATCCGGTTTCTACCGGAACGACAGCCGCGGCTCCTCGTCGAGCAGCACGCCGGCCACGTCGTCCTCCAAGACGTCCGACGCCTCCACGTCGTCCGCGTCGAAGACGGAATCGAAGCCGGCCGCCTCGGCGTCGTCCTCGTCCTCGTCTTCTTCCTCGGCGTCGTCCACGTCGTCGAGCGGTACGTCGGCCGCCTGAGGCAGCCCGCGCCGCCCACACGCTTCACCGGGTCCCCGCCGATCGGATCGGCGGGGTCCCGGTCGTGCGCGCCCGTTAGTGTGATCGCATGGTGAACGCAGAAACGGGCGCAGCGGAAATCGGTGTCATCGGCGGATCGGGCTTCTACTCCTTTCTGGAGGACGTGACCGAGGTCGAGGTGGACACCCCGTACGGGGCACCGAGCGACTCCGTCTTCCTGGGTGAACTCGCGGGCCGCCGGGTGGCCTTCCTCCCCCGCCATGGCCGCGGCCACCACCTCCCGCCGCACCGCATCAACTACCGCGCCAATCTGTGGGCCCTTCGGTCCGTCGGTGCGCGCCAGGTGCTGGGCCCGTGCGCGGTGGGCGGCCTGCGTCCGGAGTACGGACCGGGCACGCTGCTCGTACCGGACCAGATGGTCGACCGCACCAAGGCCCGCACCCAGACGTTCTACGACGGTGTGCCCCGCGCCGACGGCGCCGAGTCGAACGTCGTGCACCTCGGCTTCGCCGATCCGTACTGCCCCGAGGGGCGCAAGGCCGCCCTGGCCGCGGCACGCGGACGTGACTGGGAGCCCGTGGACGGCGGGACCCTGGTTGTCGTCGAGGGCCCTCGCTTCTCCACCCGCGCGGAGTCTCGCTGGCACGCGGCCATGGGCTGGTCGGTCGTCGGCATGACAGGGCACCCGGAGGCGGTCCTCGCCCGTGAACTGGAGCTCTGCTACACGACGCTGACGCTGGTGACGGACCTGGACGCGGGGGCCGAGGCCGGGGAGGGCGTCAACCACGCGGAGGTGCTGGAGGTCTTCGCGGAGAACGTGGACCGGCTGCGGACGGTGCTGTTCGACGCGGTGGCCGCGCTGCCCGCGAACGAGGACCGGGCGTGCGTGTGCCGGCACGCGCTGGACGGAATCGACACGGGGATCGAGCTGCCCTGACCGGGCTCGGCATCCGCACCACCTGGGTCGAGTGACTCGTACGGGTGGCCTGGTTTTCCACACCGCGGGAGTTGTCCACAGGGCCGGGCGGGATGTGCGCGGGTGATGCATCGTGAGGGGAGTTCGGCGGGGAATCCCGCGGAACTCCCCTCTTCCACATCCACCCTCACTTCGACGCACATCGCTCGACCGACGTCCCCACGACGTCCCTTGACGTACCTTGACGTCCCGGTGACGTCCTTCGACGTCCCTCGATGCCCCTCGACGTCCTCTCGACGTCCTTCGCCGACTACTCCACGGCAGGTGGTGCTGGCCATGTTCCCCCCGGTGTCCGATACACGTCCCGCCCCTCCCCCACCCTGCGGGGTCCCGCTCTTCGACCCGCTCAGAGTCCGCGGTGGCGGAGGGCAGCGGCTCCGGCGGGCACTGCGGGGACAGCGCCGCGCGCTGGCGGCGGGATTCGCGTTGGCCTCGGCCGTGCTCGCCGCGTCGGGGGTGGGCGGCGACAGAGGGGCGACGGCCGTCGCCGGGGGTGCGCCGCCGGGGCCGGAGCGCAGGACCGTGCGACTGGTGTCCGCTCCGGTGCGGATCGCCGACGCGGCCACGGTCGGGCTGCTGCGGCCCGGAGACCGCGTCGATGTGATCGCGGCGGTGGACGGGGACTCGGAAGCCCGAGTGGTGGCGCGCGACGTGCGCGTCGCGGAGGTGCCGCGGCAGAGGCGCCCCGAGGGCGCGTTCGCCGCGCCGGACGGCGGGGCGGTCACCGGCAGCGGGGCGCTGGTGGTCCTGTCCGTCGAGCGGAAGACCGCCACGGCTCTGGCCGGCGCGGGCGCCTCGGGACGGCTCGCGGTGGCGGTGTCCCATGCCGAGTAGCACAGCCGTCCTGGGAACTCACTCCCGGGAAGGATGGGAACTCACTCCCGGGAAGGACGGGAGTGGACAGGGCACGCCTCTGCCGCCTTGTGCGGCGGGGCAGTTGGCTCCCGGTCCGGCATGAACCGAGGAAGGCTCACGTGTGAGCGAGAAGAAGGTCGGTCTGCTGGAGGGCTTCAAAGCCTTCCTGATGCGCGGCAAGGACGAGCTGGTCGCCCAGCGGCGCCCGTCCTGAACGACCCGGCGCGAGACCGGCCTGGGTCAGATGTGGTGGGGCGGCTTCTCGTCCAGGAAGCGCGCCAGATCGCCCGCGCCGCCGCCGGCGGGAGCCCGCTCACCCCACCCCTGGTCCGTGTCGTCCGCGGACTGCCTGTCCAGCGGATCGTCGAAGATCAGAGCCGGCGGCTTGGGCCTGGGCTCCTGCGGCTGCTGCTCCTGCGGCTGCGGCGGCTTCGATTCTCGCGGTCCGGGGGCGGGGGCGGTACTCATACCTCCAGGGTACGGCCGCGTTCACCGGTCCTTCGGATCGATCAGCCACAGCCCCAGCACGACGAGGAACGACAGGCACAGGAAACCGGCGCCCCACCAGGCCGTGCCGGTGTCGCCCTCCATCCACACATTGACGACCTCGGTGAGCGCCCACAGCTGACCGATGACCACGCTCAGGGCCAGCACCAGCCGGGCCGTCAGCTTCGCGGAGCGCTCCGGCTCCTGCTCCGAGCCGGCCCCGGGCCCCGGGCCCGTGTGCCGTACTCGCGGATCGGCGTACCCGCTGGTGGGCCGGATCTGCGGATAGCGCTCGTGGACAGGGCGGTTCAGCTCGGCACGGGCGCTGCCCGGGTGATAGCCGGGATACACCGTCCCGGCGGGGTCGGGGGGCCTGGGCGGCTCGACCGGTTCCAGGGGCTCGGTCATGACGGTGTCCCGGTCGCCGTGGCGTCGTCGGATCCGCGTGGCTCACCCGCCGCCGAGGGCGCGGGGACGGCCGGACGTGCCGGTGCCGACGGCCCCTCCGCACCGCCGCCGGTGCCGGGGCAGCCGATCCGGGCGGCGAGATCCGGGCGGTCCTCGCCGAGCTGACGGCACAGCCCCGCCTCGACGCTCTCCCCGGACCGGGTGGTGCCGACGGCCCACACGCTGCCGTCGTCCAGCTCGGTCAGCACCACCTTGGGCAGTCCGCGAGGCGGCGGCCCGGCGGTGACCTCGCCGGTGCGGGCGTCGAAGACCCCTTCGTGGCACGGGCAGTAGAGCTCGCCCTCCGTGCCGCGGTCCTTGCGCCACAGCACCGCGCAGGCCAGGTGGGTGCAGACGGCGGAGTAACCGACGAGCGTGCCGTCGTCCATCCGCACGGCGACCGCCCGGTCCTCGTCCCCGGGGTAGCGGAAGGCGAGGGATTCACCGGGCAGCAGTTGCGCGGCGATCTGCTGCGGGGCGGGCGCCTTCCCGTCCTCCGTCTCGCCGTGACGGTGCAGGATCCCGCCCGCCACGGCCAGGCCGCCCACGGCGAGTCCGCCGGAGACGGTGGCCACGATCCGGAGGTAGTCCCTGCGGGTGGTGAGCGAGTCGGCGGCGATCCTGTCGTGCAACGCCTCGCGGGGATCGCTGCCCGCGTCGTGGTCGTGGCCCGGCTGCGGCTGTTCGGTGACGCTCATCGGCGGACGTCCTTCCCGTTGATCTCGACGACGGGAAGTCCGCCGGGTACGGGCCACTGGACCCGCTCCGCGGGCACGACCATGGCGACGCCGGTGCGGACCTCGCTCTCGCCGAAGACGAAGGTGTCGGCGACCTGCACTCCGGGGCGCTCCGCCTGGAGTTCCTCGACGGTGCCGTAGAAGAGGGCGCCGGTCGGGCAGACCGTGGCGCACATGGGGGCGAGACCGTAGGCCGTGCGGTCGTAGCAGAGGTTGCACTTCATCTGCAGCTTGGCCTGGAGGTCGATCTTCGGGACGCCGAAGGGACAGGCGTTGACGCAGTTGGCGCAGCCGATGCACCGGGTGGTGTCGGCCTGCTGCACGACGCCGTCGGCGGTGACCAGGATCGCGTCTGCCGGGCAGACCTCGGCGCAGGGGGCCACCGGGTCCTCGCAGTGCATGCAGACCGTGGGGAGGGAGGCGACGGAGGAACCCTCGTCGGTGTAGTCGAGGTGGATCATCGACTTGCCGCGGTGCGAGTCGCATTCCCGGCAGGCGGAGACACAGGCCTGGCAGCCGATGCAGCGCCCCGGGTCGATGAAGATCGTTCGGCCCATCATGCGGGCATCAGCCCCTCTCCGAGGTGCCACGGCCCTGCGGGGCCGTGGGCGGCAGCGGGTCGGTACGGGAGACCTGGGTCTCGGGGTAGGCGACGTGGCCCGGTGCGACCGGGGGCGCGGGGACCACGTCGATCTCGGCCGCGTGCTCGATGCGGCACGCGCAGACCTTGTACTCGGGGATCTTGGAGCGGGGGTCGAGGGCATCGATGGTGAGCGCGTTGGCCGCGGTGGGGACGGGCCAGTGGTAGGGGATGAACACGGTGTCCGGCCGGATCGCCTCGGTGACCAGGGCGGGGAAGACCTCGCTGCCGCGCCGGGTCACGACCCGGACGGGTTCGCCGTTGCGGAATCCGTGGGAGGGGTGGACCTCCGCCCAGGGCCGGGGGGTCTGTTCGACGAGGGCGCCCAGCCTGCGCGTCTGGTTGCCGGAGAGGAAGTGCGCGACGGTGCGCCCGGTGGTCAGGGTCATCGGGTGTTCGTCGTCGTACGGGTCGGCCGGTGGATGCCACTCGACGACCTGCATGTGGATCTTGCCGTCGGCGTGGTAGGTCTTCCCGTCCTCGAACAGCCGGGGGGTTCCCGGGTGGTCGGTGGAGGGGCAGGGCCAGGAGATCCCGCCGGTCTCCTCGAGCCGTTCGTAGGTGATGCCGGAGTAGTCGATGATCGTGCCCGCGGAGGCCCTGCGCAGTTCGTCGAAGACGTCACGGGAGCCGCCGAAGGCGAATTTGTCCCCCGCGCCGAGACGCCGGGCGATCTCGCACATCACCCAGGTATCGGTCCGCACGCCAGCCGGCGGCTCCTGTGCCTTGTTGTGCTTGACGACTCTCGCCTCTGCGTTCGCCATCACTCCCTCGTCCTCGGCCCAGATGGTGACGGGGAAGACCACGTGCGCGTTGGCGGCGGTCTCGGAGAGGAAGAAGTCGAACTGGGCGTGGAACTCGGTCCTGTCGTACCCGTCCTTGACCACCGCGTAGTTGGGCAGGGACACGAAGGGGTTGTTGCAGATGCCGATCAGGCCGCGGATCTCCTGGCGCTGCATCTGCCAGACCATCTCCATCATCGACGTCCCCGCGGCCGGGAGTTCGGACTCCTCGATGCCCCAGATCTCGCAGATCTGCCGGCGGTGCTCCTCGTTGAGGATCGAGCGCCCGCCGGGGAGGAGGTCCGCCTTCTGGCCGTGTTCGCGGCCCCCCTGGCCGTTCCCCTGGCCGGTGAGGGTGCCGTAGCCGGCCCCGGGCCTGCCGATGTGGCCGGTGGCGGTGCAGAGGTTGATCACGCTGAGGCAGTTCTCCACGCCCTGCGTGTGGTGTTCGATGCCCCGGGCGTGGAAGGCCATGGCCTTGGGCGCGCGGGCGAACGCGCGGGCGACCTGGACGACCTGTTCCGCGGGGATCCCGCAGATCTCGGCGGCGCGGGACGGGGGGTACAGCGCGGCGTTGGCCTTGACCTCCTCCCAGCCGACGGCGTGGGCCGCCAGGTAGTTCTCGTCGGTGAGGCCCTCCTCGATCACCACGTTCAGCACGGAGTTGAAGAAGGCGGAGTCGGTGCCCGACTTCAGCGCGACATGGATGTCGGCCGTGCGGGCGACCGCGGTCTCACGCGGGTCGATCACGATCAGGGTGGCGCCCCGGTCCCGCGCTCCCCAGACGTACTGGGTCAGCACGGGGAAGCACTCGCCGACGTTGGCCCCGGCGAGCAGCAGGCAGTCGGTGAGCAGGATGTCGGAGAACGGGTTGCCGGCCCGGTCGATGTTGAAGGCGAGCTTGTTGGCGCCGGCCGCGCTGACCATGCAGAGCCGGCCGTTGTAGTCGACGTGCCTGGTCCTGAGCGCGACCCGGGCGAACTTGCCGACCAGATACGTCTTCTCGGAGAAGAGACTCGCCCCGCCCAGCACACCGAAGGCGTCCCTCCCGTGTGCCTCCTGGATGCGCTTGATCTCGGAGACGGTGAAGTCGAGCGCCTCGTCCCAGGAGACCTCCCGCAGTTCCTCGTCGCGGGAGCGGCGCATGAGGGGGGCGGTGAGCCGGTCGGGGTGGTTGACCTGCTGGTAGGCGTTGATGCCCTTGGGGCAGAGCCGCATGCGGTTGATGTCGTGGTTGCGGGGCTCCACGCCGAAGACCTTGCCCCCGCGGTCCACGCGCAGGTACATCCCGCACTGCACCCCGCAGAAGCAGCAGTGGGTGGGGACGAGCGTCTCGCCGTTCTGGTCGGCGTGCCACTTGTCGGCCGGGATGCCGCCCGCGTCCCGGAAGCCCTGGGAGCCGGGCGGGGCGAGGGAGGGATCGAGAGGGAGGACGGTACGGCCGTCGGCTGCGCGTGGATCCGAGGTCACTTGTAGCCCTTCTTCACCTGGGAGAGATAAGCGTTGCCGCGCAGCACCCGCTTGCAGCGCGGGCAGTACTCGGCCCACTCGTCGAAGCCGAGTTCGAGGTCGCGCATCGTGCCGCGGAGGTTCTCGACGTACGCCCCGGTGTCGATGGGCTCCTCGCAGCGGCGGCAGGCGAAGACCTCGTCGCCCTGGCGCGACGTGTACTTGAAGAGCTGCATGCCGACCGCTGCCGGGCGCTGGACGATGTGGAAGAACTTCCCGAACGGGATGTAGATGAGGGTGAAGACGACCGACACCATGTGGAGGATCGCCAGGAACTCGTAGCCGCCCCCGTGCAGGAAGATCGACGAGAAGGTGAGCAGCAGGCCGGTCACCGAGATGATGATCAGGGCGAGCAGCGGGACGAGGTCGTAGGCGAACCGCTGGCCGGTCATGGCACCGCGGTCCTTCATCCGGCGCCACAGGAAGTAGGCGGCGCCCGGGATGACCAGCACGGCGGCGAGGTCCAGGCCGTGGAACATCACCCAGCCGATGAAGTTCAGCGAGTCGAATCCGAGGATCTTGAAGCCCCAGATACGCATCTCGTAACCGGGGCCCGAGCCGCTGCCGGAGGTGAAGGTGAACCAGCCCCAGGTCAGCGGGAAGGTGATCAGCGAGGCGAGGACGCAGCCCCAGAAGATCAGCTGATGTGCGGCCCAGCGGGCGTGCGACCGGGCACCCAGGAACTTCTGGAAGCCGAGGTACGTGGCGATCATCTTCGGCAGTGCGGTGGGGGCCCTGCGGAAGTTCTCCGCCGAGAACAGGCTGCGCCAGCCGTTCTTGAACAGTCGTCGGGCGCCGGGGGCCGAGACCCAGACCGTGTAGCGGTAGGCGACGCCGAAGGCGAGGAAGACCGTGGCCACGGCGTACGGGAGGAGCGCCGAGTCGAAGTCGTGCAGCAGGCGGCTGCCGAACACGATCGCGATGATCAGCAGGGCGGAGACGACGGCGCCGGCCAGGGTCGCGCGCCCGGAGACGGAGCGGGGAAGGGCCTCGGCTGCCCGCGTGGCGAGCGAGGGGCCCTGGGCGGGCCGGCGGCCCTCGGGGCCGCCGGACGGAGCGGTGCGGGCACCGGAAGCGGACTGCTCGGCTGCGGCGGGCGGTTCTGGTGGCTCGGTCACCCGGCCACCGTAGGTCCGGAAATGGCGTTCGGTCCGGTTCTGTGCCCCTATGGGGTGAGCGCGTCGCCCAGGTGGCCCGCGCCGGGAACGTCGTACGTCCGGGCCCCGATCCGGGCCGGACGCCTGTACGTTCGCGTGTACACCGCCCCGCCCCGCCGCCACCCGGCCGCCACCCGGCCGCGTGGTGCCGCACGCCACGAGGAGCCCGTGATGTCCGAGGACGCCGAGGACCAGCCCGTACCCGGCCCGCTGGACGCGCTGACGGATGTAGCCGGAATCCGCGTCGGGCACGCCCAAGTGCCGGGCGCCGGAGCGCTGAGCGGGACCACGGTCGTCCTCGCCCCCGAGGGCGGCGCGGTGGCGGCCGTCGACGTACGCGGGGGCGGCCCCGGCACCCGGGAGACGGACGCGCTCGATCCACGCAATCTGGTGCAGCGCGTCGACGCGGTCGTCCTGACCGGCGGCAGCGCGTTCGGGCTCGACGCCGCGTCCGGTGTGATGGCCTGGCTGGAGGAGCAGGGGCGCGGCGTGCCGGTCGGGCCCTCCCAGGTGGTGCCGGTGGTACCGGCGGCATGCCTCTTCGATCTGGGCCGGGGCGAGGACCCGCGGGCCCGCCCCGACGCGTCGACCGGCCGGGCAGCCGTGGAGGCGGCAGCCGCCTCCGAACCCGGCTCACCGGTGGCCGAGGGCACGGTCGGCGCCGGCACGGGCGCCGTCGCCGGTGGGCTCAAGGGCGGTGTCGGCACGGCGAGTCTGCGGCTGTCCTGCGGGGCCACGGTCGCCGCGCTGGCCGTGGTCAACGCGGCGGGGTCCGTCGTCGACCCGCGGACCGGCGTGCTGTACGGGGAGTACGGCGCAGGGGAGCCGCCCGCGCATCCGGCCCGTGAGGTGCACGAGGCCGCGCGCCGGCGGCTGAAGGAGATCCGGGAGGCGCGGGAGGAGCGCACGGCGGGGCACGGCGCCTTCAACACCACCATCGCCGTCGTCGCCACCGACGCGGCACTCGACCGCGCCCAGGCGCAGAAGCTCGCCGGCACGGCGCACGACGGGCTGGCACGCGCCGTGCGGCCGGTCCACCTGCTCACCGACGGGGACACCGTCTTCACCCTCGCCACCGGAGAGGTTCCCCTGCCCGCGGAGCCCGTCGCCGTGCTCAACGACATCCTGGCGGCGGGTGCCGACACCCTGGCCCGGGCCGTGGTGAGGGCGGTCAGGGCGGCCCGGGGCGTGGACGGGCCAAGTGGCACGTTCCCCTCGTACGGGGAGCTCTACGGCGAGGCCGCCGGCCGTTCCGGCGGCCCGCGAGCCGGGGACTCCGCGAGCACGTCCGGCGGGCCGCACGCCGCGCCCTGACCGGGGTGGGAACTTTCTGCACGAGCCGTACGTTTTTTGCGAACCCCGGTCACGATGTCAGACCCAGGGACTACGTTATGCACGCATCGGGTAACACGCGGCAACGGCCTGGAGACAGCACCTTGAGCGATCCGTACGAGACAACCGAGCAGCACCTCGAGCGACTCCTGCGATGCGCCCTCAACTCCTTCGATCTCTCCGACACCACGGTCGACCGGCTCGGGGCGGCTCTGGCGCACAGCAGCGCCCTGCATTCGTCCCACCACAGCGCCGTCCTGCACCGCGAGACCTACCGGCACACCTACCTGCTCTCCGACGGCACCGCGCTCACCCTCTGGGAGCTGGTGCACGGCGGCGCGAGGGACACCGGTGAGCCTCTGCGGCACGAGCTGTACGACGACGAGGGTGACGCGCAGATCGCCGCGGCGCGCCTCGCCGGCAGCTTCTGGGACACCCCCGCCTTCGGTGACGACACCCTGCGGGAGGACCTGGAGGCTCTCACGCTCCTGATGAGCGTGCCTCCGGTGCCGCTCCCCCGCATGTACGCCCCGGACAACTCCGCCGACCACGCCCGCCGCGTCCTGCGCCGCGCGGAGAACGCGGACCGGCCGGGCTCCGCGACGGCCAGGCTGCTCCGGGCCGCCTTCGCCCACCACATCACCCAGATCTTCGGCCGCCAGTGCCGGGTCGACGGCCAGGACGCCGGTTTCACGCTCTACGAGCACGCCTTCCTGCTCCTGGACGGCAGCGAGACCAGCCTGTGGGAGGTCGAGCACACGGCCACGCCCGACGGCCGCCACATGTGCGAGGTGTATGCCGACGAGCACGCCGCACGCCGGGCCATGGAGAACCGCAGCCGGATCTGCTGAGCCTCAGGGACGAGCCGGGCATCTGACTCGACATCTGCTGAGCCGAAGGGACCGCCGCGCCCCTCCATCGATCGAGCTTCAAGATCTTTCCCCTTCAGGTCAGAACATGACCTGAAGGGGAGGCATTCTGAGCCCATGACGGATACCCCGGCACGGCTGCTGACCCTGCTGTCGCTGCTCCAGACTCCGAGGGAGTGGCCGGGCCGCGAGCTCGCCGAACGCCTGGAGGTGAGTCCGCGCACCATCCGCCGGGACATCGACCGGCTCCGCGACCTCGGGTATCCCGTCGAGGCGTCGCGCGGTTCGATCGGCGGCTACCGCCTGGTCGCCGGCACCGCCATGCCGCCGCTCCTGCTGGACGACGAGGAAGCCGTGGCCATCGCGGTGGGGCTGCGGGCCGGCGCGGGGCACGCCATCGAAGGCGTGGACGAGGCGTCCGTACGGGCGCTGGCGAAGCTGGAACAGGTCCTCCCGTCACGGTTGCGGCATCGGGTCTCCTCGCTGCAGAACGCCACGGTGCCCTTCACCCGGGGCGACGGTGCGACCATCGACCCCCGGACGCTCACCGTGATCGCCTCGACGGTCACCGGGCGGGAGCGGCTCCGCTTCGCCTACCGCGCGGGGGACGGGACGCCTTCGAAACGGCAGGCCGAGCCGTACCGGCTGGTGAGCACGGGCAGCCGCTGGTACCTCGTGGCGTACGACCTGGACCGCGAGGACTGGCGGACCTTCCGGGTGGACCGGGTGAGCGAGCCGTTCCCCACGGGCGCCCGCTTCACCCCGCGCGAGTTGCCCACCGGGGACGGGGGCGCCGCGGAGTTTTTCGCCGTGTCGATGTCCCGTACACAGCCGGAGCTGCACCTCGACGTGACGTTCCACGGTCCGGCGGATTCCGTGCGGGCCAGACTGCCCGCGGGACTCGGCACGGTGGAACCGAGCGGGGAGCACAGCTGCCGCCTGCGCACGACGTCCACGGACTCGCTGGAGTGGGTGGCCCTGCGGCTCGCGATGGCGGACTGCGAATTCGAGGCACACGGCCCGCCGGAGCTGGTGGAGCACCTCCGCGGTCTGGGCGCCCGCCTGACCCGCGCCGCCGCGCCGTCACCGCCGGCCGGGTGAACGGACGCTCCCGGTCTGACCCGCATCCCGGGGCCCGACATGGATGAGCCCCGGCGCCGGGGGGGGTGGGCGCCGGGACTCAGCTCATGGGACCGGTAAGGAGACCGGTCGTCGGGCCGGTGCGAACCGGCTTGACTGTGAGATTACGGGTTACCGGCTCACGCCGCAGCGTCAAAGCCCGTGTCGTGAGCCATTCGCTTCAATTCGAGCAATGCGTGCTTCTCGATCTGGCGGATCCGCTCCCGTGTCAGACCGTGCTGCTTGCCCACCTCGGTGAGGGTCCGCTCGCGGCCGTCCTCGATCCCGTACCGCATCTTGATGATGGAGGCGGTGCGGTTGTCGAGCTTGCCGATGAGGTCCTCGAGCTCCTCACTGCGCAGCAGGGTCATCACGGACTGCTCGGGCGACACGGCGGAGGTGTCCTCCAGCAGGTCACCGAACTGCGTGTCGCCGTCGTCGTCCACGGACATGTTCAGGCTGACCGGATCACGGGCCCAGTCCAGGACGTTGCCCACGCGCTCGGCGTTGGAGTCGAGCTCGGCCGCGATCTCCGCGTGCTCGGGGTCGCGCCCGTGCTCGCGGTTGAACTCGCGCTGCACCCGCCGGATCCGGCCGAGTTCCTCGACGAGGTGCACGGGGAGCCGGATGGTGCGGGACTGATCGGCGATGGAGCGGGTGATGGCCTGCCTGATCCACCATGTGGCGTAGGTGGAGAACTTGAAGCCCTTGGCGTAGTCGAACTTCTCGACCGCGCGCACCAGGCCCGCGTTCCCCTCCTGGATCAGGTCGAGCAGCGGCAGGCCCGCCCTCGGGTAGCGCCGGGCCACGGCAACGACGAGCCGGAGGTTGGAGCGGATGAACACGTCCTTGGCGCGCTCGCTCTCGGCGACCAGCGCCTCGAGCTCCTCACGCTTCGCTCCGCCGGCTTCGCTCTCCACCACGCCGTCGAGGATCTGCTGGGCATAGACACCGGCCTCGATCGTCTGCGAGAGCTCGACCTCCTTGGCGGCGTCGAGCAACGGCGTGCGGGCGATCTCGTCGAGGTACATGCCGACCAGGTCGCGATCGGCGATCTCCCCGCCAGAGGCGCGAACACTGCTTGCCCGGTCGGTCCCGCCGGTGCTGGCGGACGAACGTCGGGCGACGGCACGGGTTGCCATGCGTGCTCCCTTGCTGAGTAGGTCGCGACACCCTCTCGGGTGCCCTGCATCCGATGGAAACAACGACTGGAATCCGGACAGAATTCCCACGGCGCCCATTCACTTTCGAGATCATGCAGTACCCTGTCGCCCCCCAACGGAGGACAGATGTCGCAGATACGCACAGAAGTGCAGGTCAGGCCGGGCGCTGAAGCCGATCTGCAGCCCCTCACGGACATCTACAACCATTACGTCCGTGAGACCGCGCTCACATTCGACACGGCCACCTTCACTCCGGAGGAGCGCCTGCCATGGCTGCGCTCCCACCCTGAGGACGGCCCTCACAGGCTCCTGGTTGCTCTGGACCCGGATACCCGGGACAACGCGCCGCATGTCCTCGGCTATGCCACCAGCAGCCCGTACCGCCCCAAGGCCGCGTACGGCACCTCGGTCGAGGTGAGCGTGTACCTCACCCCCGGCGCAACGGGCCGCGGCATCGGGACCCTGCTCTACGAGGCGCTGTTCGAGGCGCTCGCGCAGGAGGACGTCCACCGCGCCTACGCCGCGATCGCGCAGCCGAACGAACCCTCGGTCCGGCTGCACGACGCGTTCGGCTTCCGGCACGTCGGCACGTACACCGAGGTGGGCCGGAAGTTCGGCCGCTACTGGGACGTCTCCTGGTACGAGAAGGCTCTGCTCAGCCGAACTGCACCGACCTCTTCGCCAGACCCATCCAGAAACCGTCGATGACGCTGCGGCCCTGACCGAGCTCGTCCCCGGCGGCCCCGAGCGTGACGAACAGCGGAGCGAAGTGCTCCGTACGGGGATGGGCCAGCCGGCCCGCCGGTGACTTGTGCTCGAAGTCCAGCAGGGCGTCGATGTCCTGCGCCTGGAGTGCACGGTGGCCCCAGTCGTCGAACTCCGCCGACCAGCCCGGGGTGCCCCCGCCGTGCCGCAGGGCGGCCAGGTTGTGCGTGAAGAAGCCGCTGCCGACGATCAGCACGCCCTCGTCGCGCAGCGGGGCCAGCTTGCGGCCGATGTCCATCAACTTGCGGGGGTCGAGCGTCGGCAAGGAGATCTGGAGGACCGGGATGCCGGCGTTCGGGAACATCTCGACGAGCGGCACGTACGCCCCGTGGTCGAGCCCCCGGTCGGGGATGTCCTGGACCGGGGTCCCCGCGCCGCGCAGCAGCTTGCGGACGTCCTCGGCGAGCTGCGGGGCGCCCGGGGCGGCGTACCGCACCTGGTAGTAGTGCTCGGGGAATCCCCAGAAGTCGTAGACCAGCGGCACGGTCTCGGTGGCGCCGAGCGCCAACGGGGCCTCCTCCCAGTGCGCGGAGACCATCAGGATCGCCTTGGGGCGCGGCAGCCCGGCCGACCAGGCGGCCAGTTCACCGGGCCAGACCGGGTCGTCGGCGAGCGGCGGGGCCCCGTGCGACAGGTAGAGGGCGGGCATGCGTTCCTCGGTGGCTGTCATGACACTCCCATTCCTCTGCCGATCAAGGTATGTGTGTTCTCTACAGGCACCGGGAACGGGCATCTGCGGCAAGCACCGGGATTTCGGCAGATCGACTCTTCGAATCAGGCTCTTGAATCTTCAAGTTCCCACTTCCGGAGACCTTAGCTCTATCTAGTTCAACTTTCAAGAAAAGGTCGTACAGTGGAGTACATGACCACCGCAACCACCGGCGGGCCCCGTTGGCTCACCGCCCAAGAGCAGAGCGTGTGGCGCGCGTACCTCCATGCCACCACGCTCATGGAGGACCACCTCGACCGCCAGTTGCAGCGCGACGCCGGCATGCCGCACATCTACTACGGCCTGCTCGTCCAGCTCTCCCAGGCCCCCCGACGGCAGAAGCGCATGACCGAGCTGGCCAAGGACGCCAAGATCACCCGCTCCCGCCTCTCGCACGCCATCGCCCGGCTGGAGAAGAACGGCTGGGTGCGACGCGAGGAGTGCCCCTCGGACAAGCGCGGCCAGAACGCGGTCCTCACCGACGAGGGTTACGAGATGCTGGCACGCTCCGCGCCGGGACACGTCGAGGCGGTACGCCAGGCGATGTTCGCCCGGCTCAGCCCCGAGCAGGTGGAGAGCCTCGGCGAGATCATGCAGGTCATCGCCACAGGCCTGCAGCCGGAGGGCACGGACGCGGATCTGCCCTGGCTCCGCTGAGCGGAGCCAGGGCAGATCTCACCGAGGTGACAGGTGACCGGTCAGTGCGCGACGACCGGGATCTTGAACTCGTCCTCGACACCGTCGGCCCGGCCCGAGCCGTCGGCCCGCCCGGCCGGTCCGGCACCCGGGCGGCCGGTGTTGATCAGCGTCACCGCGATCGCCGCGGCGGCGGCGAGGATGCCGACCGCCCACCAGATCGCACTGGCGAAACCGCTGACCATGGCCTGGAGCTCGAGCAGCTTCGGGTCCGTGGCGCCCGCCGCGTGATCGGCGATGTACGCGGTGGTGGCGCTCGCGGCGATCGTGTTGAGCAGCGCCGTACCGATGGCACCGCCGACCTGCTGCGAGGTGTTCACCATCGCGGAGGCCACACCCGCGTCACGGGGCTCGATGCCGTGCGTGGCCAGCGACATGGCGGGCATGAACGCCGTACCCATACCCAGGCCGAGCAGCAGCTGCCCCGGGAGGATGACCGCCGTGTAGGAGGTGCCGATGTCCAGCTGGGTCAGCAGCAGCATGCCGACGGCCGCCACCAGGAATCCCGGGCCCATCAGCAGCCTGGGCGGCACGCGGGTCATCAGCCGCGCACCGATCTGGGTGGAACCGGTGATCATGCCCGCGATCATGGGCAGGAACGCGAAGCCGGTCTTGACCGGCGAGTACCCCTTGACGACCTGAAGGTAGTACGTGAGGAAGAGGAAGAGGCCGAACATCGCGATGATGGCCAGGCCCAGCGAGAGGTAGACGCCTCCGCGGTTGCGTTCGGTCAGGACACGCAGCGGCAGCAGCGGGGACTTCACGCGCGACTCGGTGAGGACGAAGGCCAGGAGCAGCACTCCGGCGGCGACGAACATGCCGACGGTCAGCGAGTCCGACCAGCCGGCCGACTCGGCGCGGGTGAAGCCGTAGACCAGGGCGACGAGTCCCAGGGTGGACAGGACGACACCGGGGATGTCGAGCGGCGAACGGTTGCGGCTGCCGGCCGGCTCACGGATGACGAAGTAGGCACCCGCGGCGGCGATGATCGCGAAGGGGATGTTGACGAAGAACGTCCAGCGCCAGTTCAGGTACTCGGTCAGGAAGCCGCCCAGGATCAGGCCGACCGCTCCGCCACCGCCCGCGATGGCTCCGTAGATGCCGAAGGCCTTGGCCCGCTCCTTGGCGTCGGTGAACATCACCGCGAGCAGTGACAGGGCCGCCGGTGCGAGCAGGGCGCCGAAGGCACCCTGGAGGGCGCGGGAGCCGAACATCATCGCCTCGCCCGTGGCGGCACCGCCCAGCGCGGAGGCCGCGGCGAAGCCGAGCAGTCCGACCACGAAGGTGCGCTTACGGCCCCAGAGGTCCGCGATGCGTCCGCCGAACAGCAGGAGCCCGCCGAACGCGAGCGCGTAGGCGGTGATGACCCACTGCTTGTTTCCGTCGGAGATGCCCAGGTCGGTCTGGGCCGAGGGCAGGGCGATGTTCACGATGGTCGCGTCGAGCACGACCATCAGCTGGGCGAGGGCGATGAACGCCAGCGCTTTCCAGCGACTGGGATCCGGAAGGGTGCCGGCTGTTTTCGACATGGGAGTAGCCACCTAAGGACACGAGGAGTTGCGGTGCCGGCGGCGGACCGCGAACGGACCGGCGCCCGCAACCGAAAAAGGGCGAGCTGTGCTGACGACCGGACCTGTGCTCAGGTCCCGGCCTGCGTCATGGGCGTGGGGTCGGCCTCTGTGGGCCCGTGGGTCTGCTGGGTCTCCGGTGCGCGGGCGTCAGTGCCCGCGGCGCAGGTCCTCCAAGGTCGCCGCCGATCCGGGCAGTTCGGAGCGGGCCGGGGATTCCAGTCCGTCCAGGAAGAGCTGCAGATGACGGTGGGTGAACCGGTCGATGTCCAGGCAGGCGATGCCGGGCAGAGGCCGGGTGAGCTGGGAAAGGGCGACGAGTACGTCACCGACGGCGATGTCGGTACGCAGCCTCCCGGCGGACATGGCGCGCTCCACGAGCCCTTCGACCGCCCCTTCGAGGCGACGGCGCTCGGCGAGCAGTTCGGGGTGGTCCTTGTCGAAGCCGCCGGAGAGCATCGGGCACAGGGCGCCGATCCGTTCGTCGGCCGCCGCGTGCACGAAGCGGCTGAGCGCGGCGAACGGGTCGGACTCGGCCGCCACGGCCTCCTCCGCACGCTCGGTCGTGCGGGAGGTGACGGCCAGGACGACCTCATGGGTCAGAGCGGCGCGGTCGGGGAAGTTGCGGTAGAGCGTGGCGTTGCCGACTCCGGCACGCCGCGCGACCTCGTCGAGCGGCACATCCGGCCCGAACTCGACGAACATCTCGCGCGCGGCCGTCACGATCCGCTCCCGGTTGCGCAGCGCGTCGGCCCGCGGGCGGGGCGTACGGCGCCGCGCGGCACAGGTGGCGGTTTCGGCGACGGTCTCCACGACTGCTGCCCTTCCCTTGCGGTGTGTGGCCGGCCCTCGGCGTCAACCGGGGACCGCTTCCCCGTTTCACGGGGACACAGGTGCAAACGGGGAAGTCGTCCCCGGTTATTTCCCCACTCGCGTGTGACCTGAGTCACATATTTTCGGGTACGGCTTCACCCGCCCGGCGCACCCAGCGAGCGAGCCCCCGTCACCCCGCAGAGGCTGATCGCCAGAGCGCAGCTCGGGCCGGCCGGCTGCCGTGGCACCGAAGGCGAGCCCTATGCAGCAGCCCCGCCACCGGATACGCGGATACCGCCGGCCCCTCGCCCTCGCGGGAGCGACGGCCCTCGTCATCGCGACCATGGCGTCGGCCAGCTCCACGCTTCCCATCGCGAGCCGGGCCTCCGCGGGACCGGTGGCCACCCCCCGGGGCACCGGTCTCGCGCCCTGCCGAATACCCGCGACCATGGGCGTACAGATGTCCGAGGGGATGCCGACGCCCTCCGGGTACGCCCGGTCCACCGGACGGATCAGGGCCCTCAACCTGATGATCGACTTCCCCGACGCGCAGGCGACCGAACCGGCCGCCGACCGGCTCGCGGAGTTCTTCCCGCAGACCTCGGAATGGTTCCGCACCAGCTCCTACGGCCGGCTGACCTACGTCCCCGAAGCGCCAGTGAACGACTGGCTCCGGATGCCGCTGCCGTTCTCCGAGTACGGCATCGAGCGCGGCTCACCGTACGAACCGGGCTACCGCGACCTCGTCAAGGACCTCGTGAGCGTCGCCGACCCGAAGGTCGACTTCTCCGAGTACGACCTGGTCAACGTGCTCGTCACCCCCAACGCCGGGCCCTCCGCCCTGGACACCGTCCTGTCGGTGACCTTCTCCGGCAACGACGACGCCCCGTTCGCCGACGGCGTCCCGCTCGCCAACACGTCCTTCGTCTACAGCCGCCAGGACGACGGCTCGGGCTCGTACGCCGAGACCGGCTACCGGGTCCTCCCCCACGAGAACGGCCACGTCTTCGGGCTGCCCGACCTCTACACGATGGAGGGCGGCGGCTCCGTGGGGCACTGGGACATCATGTCCGAGGACTGGGGGGCCAACAACGACCTTCTCGGCTGGCACAAGTGGAAGCTCGGCTGGCTGGGCAGCGAGCAGATCAGCTGCGCCGCGATGCCGGGCACCAGTGACCACACCCTGGAGCCGCTGGCCGCACCGGGCGGACCGAAACTCGCGTTCGTGCCGCTGAGCGGCCAGTCCGGCTACGCGGTCGAGGTACGCACCGCGGAGGGCAACGACGAGGCGGTATGCCGGCCCGGCGTCCTGATCTACAAGGTGAGCTCCGACGTGGACACCGGCCGGGGGCCGGTCTCCGTCGAGGACAGCACACAGGACAGCGGCGGCTGCACCCGGCGGCCGAACGTCCATGCCGAACTCTCGGACGCCGCCTTCCAGCCCGGCGAGACGTTCACCGACCGCACCAACGGCATACGCATAGCCGTGCTGGAGAAAGACGCCGACGGCCACTACCGCATACGGATCACTCGGCCCTGAACCCTCACCCCTGGCCCTGCCCCTCGCGCACGTGCTCCTGAACGGCGTCGCGCAGCTCCCGCTTGAGGACCTTCCCCGTGGCGTTCCGCGGCAGCGGCTCCTCCGCCACCAGCACATGGGCCGGGACCTTGAACCCGGCCAGGCTCCGCCCCACGTGCGCGCGCAGGGCGTCCGGCGTGACCACGGATCCGGGGCGCAACCGGACGACCGCCGCCACCTCCTCCCCCAGCACCGGATGCGGAACGCCGAGCACCGCCGCGTCGTCGACATCGGGGTGATCGTGCAGGACGGCCTCGACCTCGACGCAGTAGACGTTCTCGCCGCCCCTGACCACCATGTCCTTGATCCGGTCGACGACGGCCACCCGCCCGTCCCGGACGACGGCGAGATCCCCCGTACGGAACCAGCCGCCGGTGAACGCCCCGGCCGTGGCCGCCTCGTCGCGCCAGTAACCACGGACCAGGGACTGACCGCGCAGCCACAGCTCACCGGGCTCACCGTCCGGGACGGCCTCCCCCGCGGGGCCCGCGATCCGTACCTCGGTGACGGGAGTCGGGGTGCCGACACAGCCGGGGTGCGCCCGGTACTCGGCACCGAAGTTGGCCAGCACCCCGCCGCTGGTCTCGGTCAGCCCGTATCCGTTGCGCGGCTCGATCCGCTCGCCGTACCCGGCGGTGAGCCGCCCGACCATGTCCGGCGGGGCCGCCGCACCTCCGGTGTTCAGCATCCGCAGGCTCTCCAGCCCGTCGCCGGCCCGGTCGGCGGCGGCGAGCAGCTGGAGCGCGGTGGCGGGCACGCCCGCGTAGACCGTGACCTCGTGCTGCCGGATCAGCCTCAGCGCCTCCGCGGCGTCCCACTTCGGCATCAGGACGAGGGTGCCGCCCGCAGCCATCGCCGCGTAGAGGCTGGTGAACGCCGCGACATGGAAGAACGGGAAGGTCATCAACGTGACCGGCGCGGGCCCCTGCCCGGGTACGGCCCCGCGCCGGAGCGCCGAAACCGCCGCCTGGTAACGCGGGTTGAGGGCCGCGCCCGCCTGGGCGAGGTGGGTGGCCACGGCGCCCTTGGGCCGGCCGGTGGTACCGGAGGTGTAGATGATCGTGGCGTCGTCCTCCGGCCGGATCTCCACGTCGGGAGGCGCCGCCCACGGATCGGGCTCCGGGAAGTCCACGTACCGCTCGGCCCCGGCCACGCTCTCCCCCACGCCGTGCGCTTCATGGAAGACGACGACACGCGCCCCCGCCTTCTCGCCCCAGGCCGCGACCTTCGGCAACTGCTCCCCGTCGACCAGCAGCACCCGCGGCTCGCAGTCGTCCAGGGCAAGACGGAACTCCGCCTCGGTCCACCAGGCATTGAGCGGCACGGCGACGAGACCGGCGAGCTGGACCGCCCAGAACGCGATCTGCCACTCAGGATGATTACGCATGGCCACCACGGCCCGGTCGCCGCGCCGGAGCCCGTACGTCTCGGTGAACCGCCGGGCCAGCGCGGACGCGGCGGCGAAGAACTCCCCGTACGTACAGGTCCGTCCACCCGAGATCAGGAAGGGCTGCTCGCCGAAGGCCCAGGTCGCCTCCACGAACTCCCGCAGCGTGCGCGGCCCGTTCGCGTAGACGAGGACCCCGCGCTCGTCCCGCACGACGACGAAGGGAGCGCCGGGAGCGGTCAGCGAGTCCTCGGCACGGGCGCGGGCACGGGCGGCGGGGTCGGGGGCCCGGTCGGGGTTGCGGTCCGGGGAACGGCGGGGGTCGGGCGCGGGACTGGGGTCGGGCGCGGGACTGGGGTCGGGCGCGGGGCTGGGGTCGGGCGCGGGGCTGGGGTCGGGCGCGGGGCTGGGGTCGGGCGCGGGGCTGGGGTCGGGCGCGGGGCTGGGGTCGGGCGCGGGACTGGGGTCGGGCGCGGGGCTGGGGTCGGCATGCGGCACGAGCGGCCTCTCCACGTACTGGCTCAGCGACCCGGCGAAGCTATGCCCGCACCCGGCCCCCGTCAACCGACCCGGCCGGGGGCGCGGGGACCGATACGGAGGGGCAGGCGGCGGCATGACCGGACCGCCCCGGCCACGCTGCCGACACCTTTCCGGCGCCCTTCACACCGGCCAGGGACGGTGGTGCCCCCGGGCACGGGCCTCGCGGCACAAACCCGAGGGAGCACCCTCGGCCCACCCGCTACACTGTCGGCGGTGGCCCGATCCCCAGGGACCGGATCACCACAAACCTGTCGGCAACCGTCCGAAGCCCACCGCCCACCGGGGCCGGGCCCAGCTCACGGTCACCGGCGGTTCCCCGCCTTCGTAGCTCAGGGGATAGAGCACCGCTCTCCTAAAGCGGGTGTCGCAGGTTCGAATCCTGCCGGGGGCACAGAGGTAAAGATGCTGGTCAGACGGCAAGCGCGTTACTGCCCCCCGCAAGATCACTGCGGGGGGCAGTACGCATTCTGTACACGTCACTTCGATCAGCTATCGGGCAGGACTGGCGCTCTCAGCGTCTCTAGAGCGGCGGCTCGGCCGATGTCCAGCGCGTCGGCCACCTCGTCCAGACGGTCGGGCCACAGGTGCCCGTACACGTCCAGCGTCATCGCTGCGGACTTGTGGCCGAGCATGGTCTGCACGACCTTCACGTCCGCGCCGGCCCGGATGGCGAGCGACGCCGCGGTGTGCCGAAGCTTGTGCGGCGTCACCCCGAAGTCGGCCAGCCCGGCGGCAGCCACTGCTTTGTCGAAGTCGCGGCGCCGGAAGTTCGGGTAGCGCATAGGCCCACCCTCGGGAGCAGTGAAGAGCAGATCCTCCCTCCCTCGGCCGTGAGCGAGCGGGGCCAGCTCGGCGGCGAAGGAGCGAGGGAGCGGGACAGAACGCTTCTCATGATTCTTCACGGGGCCCAGCTCCAGCAGGCCATCGATGTCGGAGAACGCCTGAACAATCCGTATCCGCCGGTCATCCAGTTGCAGGCGGCCCACCTTGATGGCGATCGCCTCGCCCCACCGGATGCCGGTGTAACCGAGGACGAGCACGAACGTCCGGTAGCGCCCCGCGGCTTCGGCCAACTGCTCCAGCTGCTCGTGAGACAAGTAGACGTGCTCCCCGTCGTCGTCGCTCCGGGGTAGGTCGTGGTTGTTGACCGGGCTGGCCGAGATGCGGTGCGTTCGTACCGCATGCTTCATGACGCCGCTCAGGACGTAGTACGTCTTCGCGATCCGGGAGGGACTCAGCGGCCGACCAGCCTTGCCCGGCTGACTGCATAGTTCGTTGACCCACTGGGAGACATCGGCCCACTGAACCGATCCGACCTGCCAGTCTCCCCACTTGGGGATCACGTACAGGTCGAGCAGCTCCCGGTAGTCATCCTTCGTGCGGCGCCCCTGCTTACGGAGAGAGCTATGCCACTCCTCGGCGACCACCCGGACCGCAGCCTTCGAAGACTGGGGATCCCGGTACGAGCCCTTGTCGAGACGACCGGTAAGGGCCTGCTGCTCAGCCTCCGCGCGGGGCAGTGTGGCGAACGTCTTCGCCTTGCCCTTGCCGTCCGGGCCGTACCAGCGGACACGCCAACGACCGGGCGGCTTCCTCTTGCTGCCCGCCTTTCTGCCCGTCTTCCACTTCGCCATGGACTCCTGATAGTCCTGGTGGGTTTCGCGGTCCTCAATCCACACTCGGGCCATCAGGCCCCCTCTTCGCTAACGTGCGGCAGGGTTCCAACCCATTCACCCTCGGGCTTCCGCCATGACTTGACGGTGCCATCCGGGTAGCGCTGCACCTCCTGGCCGCTCGCTTCCAAGTTGTCCGCGAATGAGCGGCGCCCCTCGACCGTGTCCCACAGGTGGCGCGCGGAAGCCTCCAGGGGCTCGCCCTCCTGGTAGGGGGGGCGCCCCCAGAGTCGGTACTCAAGCTGAGCCTGCCCCTGGTCGCCGTGCGGGATGACCAGTGGACGCTCGCCGTCTGCCCACTCCCATGCAGTGGAGGCAGGGACCTCGCCGGCGCCTGTCACTACGGCCGTCCCCTCACGGGTCAGTGGCAGCAGTAGCGCGGACGGCGAGACGCCGAGAATCACAGCGAGCGCCGCAAGGTCGTCCACGGTCACCTGCCGCTGCAGCCTCTCGATCTTTCCTACTGCGGCGGGGGTGATTGGCCGTTCGGCAGCTTTGAGCAACGCCGACAGCTGATAGATCGACAACCCGCGGCTCTTACGCAGCCGCTGAACGTTCGCGGCAACCCGCTCGGCGGTCGGTCCGTACTGCGTCGCGGGCCTTGCCCGGCGTGTCTCGTCGCTCATGACCCACAGCCTAGGCGGGGGTGTCCATTTCGCTACCTGCAGTGGTACGGTCGTCTCGGTCATGTATCCACTGTACCTACATTGGTATTCAAAGCGAATACTCAACGGAGGAAAACGTGAAGGATCGAGTGCCCATCGACGAACTGCTCAGCCCGCGACAGGTGGAGGAGCTATACGGATTCCAGGCGCAGACCCTGGCCAACTGGCGCTGGACGGGCTTGGGGCCGGACTACATCAAGATGAGCCCCGGCAAGGGCGGGCGCATCCGGTACAAGCGGAGCGCCGTCGAGGCATGGCTTGACGAGCGCACCGTGAGTGGGGGCGCCGCAGCATGAGCGAGAAAGCAGAAACCCGCCCGGGGCTAACGGGCGGGTTTCAGGAAAGTCGCGCCAGGGGCGCATGGCCCATGGTGGCACAGCTTCAGCGGCGCCGTGAAGCGGCCTCCCGATGCGAGCCGCTCGAGTGCGGTCACCGTGACCCGATGGACTGCCGGGACGAAGGGCACGGCCCGTCGCCGGAGCTCGTCGAGCTGGCCGAGCAGATCGAACCCGGCGACATCGTCGCCCTCTGGGCCGAAGCGAAGTCCCTGTTCTTCGCCAAGGACTTCCCGCCCTACGCCTCGCCGGCCTGGCGGGAGCTCCACCCCGACGACCCGCGGCGCCTCGCCGGAGCGCTCGACGCCGCCGAGTCCTGGCGGAAGTACGGCACCGACGTCACCGCGTGGCTTCACGACGCGTTCGCGGTCCGCCCGCCGATCTGGCAGCAGCGGACCCGCGCCGAACTCGACAAGGCCGCCGAGCCGAAGCCATCCCACCAGCTGAGGGCAACGCCCGGATGGCCGCCCATCGCGGTGCCTGGCAAGCCCGGACGGTGGCTCACCTATCAGCACGAACAGCACCTGGAGGCCGCATGAGCGAGCCCAGCCCGCGGCCCGCGCCGCAGCCACCCCGGCTCCGCGTCGTTCCCGTGCCACGCAAGGCACACCGTGGCCACCTCGGCATGGCCGAACGGTTCGTCGAGCAGCACGCCGACCAGCTGCGCCATGTCCACGGAATCGGCTGGCATCACTGGGACGGAGCCCGCTGGAAGGCTGACGACGAGCGCGTCGACATCGAGGCCGCCATCGCCACCACCAAGCGGGCACTGCGAGACGTCCTCGACATGGCCAAAGGCGACGAGCGAGACGCTCTCTACGCGGACGTCCGGAAGTCCGAGAGCGCGTCTGGCATCGAGGGCATGTTGAAGCTGGCCGGCGCCCTCAAGCCGATCTCCACTCCGTCGCGTGCGCTGGATGCGGACGCGTACCTGTTCAACACGCCCGCCGGGACTGTCGACCTGGCCGAAGGAACCATCAAGGGCAACGACCAGGCCGACCTGATCACCAAGGTTGCCGGAGGCCCCGTCAGCGACGAGGTCGACCAGGAGTGGGAAGACTTCCTCGAGCGGATTCTGCCCGACCCCGACGTGCGCGCGTTCGTACAGCGGCTCTTCGGCTACGCGATGCTCGGCAAGCAGACCGAGCACGTCATGCCGATCTTCACGGGGACCGGGGCCAACGGCAAGGGCACCCTCCGCGACTCCATCGCCGGAGCATTCGGCGACTACTGCATCGAGGTTGACCCCTCGCTGCTCATGGAGTCGAAGCACGAGAAGCACGGCGCATTCAAGATGCGACTCCGCGGCGCCCGGCTGGCCTTCTGCTCCGAGACGGAGAAGGGGCGCAAGTTCGCCGAAGCCACCATGAAGCGGCTCGTCGGTGGCGACCCCATCGAGGCGAACTACATGCACAAGAACCCCATCACGTTCGACCCCTCTCACACCCTGGTCATGCTGACCAACCACCTGCCCGCGGTCAGTGGTGACGACCCGGCCGTCTGGCGCCGCATCCTCGTGGTGCCGTTCGATGTCGTCATTCCGCCTGAGGAGCGCGACGGAGAACTCCCCGAGCGGCTGAAGCGCGCGGCACCCGCCGTCCTTGCCTGGTGCTACGCGGGCTGGCTCGACTACCAGAAGCGGGGACTGAACCCCCCCGACGCGGTCCGGGTGCGCACCGAGGAGTACCGCGAGGAGAGCGACCTGCTGGCCAGGTTCCTCAAGGAGCGGACCTTGCCGACGCCTCACGGCTATGCCCGCTCGTCGGAACTGTTCTCCGCCTGGTCCGACTGGTGCCACAAGAACGGCATCAAGGAGGAGGTCGGCAGCACGGTCACCTTCGCTGCCTCCATGCAGTCCCGCGGCTACGAGAAGACCGACCGGAAAATCGGCCGCGTCTGGCTCGGCCTGATGGTCAACGCCGAGGAGGACGAAAGCCCCTGACCTGCACGGGTGGAGGGTTGTGGAGGGTTATCCCAAAACCCTCCCTGCGTGCACGCGTGGGGAGTTTCGGAAAACCCTCCACAACCCTCCACCCTCCACCCTCGCGCCGCATTCGCGAACCAAGACAAAAGCGGCAGCAAGAAGAGGCCCGAGCCGCTTACCGCCGTAGCCAGCCTTCGGTAGCAGCAACCACAGACCAGGAGTCACCGTGAAGTCCACGCTTGGATCTATCGTCTCCGTCGCCCCCGCGCTCCCCGGGTCACACGTCAGGATCAGCGACCTCCCCGACGAAGGCTTCCCCATCGTCGCCTGGGCAGTTGTCTGTACCTACGTCGCCGGCGACGAGGTGGAGAACTCTCTACAACCGGTGTTTGTCGTCGAGGGGGATCTCTACACCACCTTCGAGTGGTATCGCGCAGAGGGACCCGAGCGCGGCGTGACGGTGGTGGTCCCCAGGTGAACGTCGAGACCCTCGTGCAGGCCCGCATAGCCGCAGCGCGCCGAAAGGCCGAGCAGAAGAAGAGGCGCCGCGCCGAGCTGGACGAGCGGCGGCAGTACGGGCTGCAGGCCCGGCATGCGGCCAAGCTGCGCCGCTGGAACCAGGAGAGCGACTGATGGCCCGCCGCGCACGGCCGCGCATCCACTGCGCAGCCTGCGGGCGCAGCACCAAGGCGGGCCGCTACCGGCTCTGCGTCCGCGACTGCGGCGCCCCCCTCTGCCGTACCAACCACGTCCCGCACTGCACCGACGTCCACGCCGGCCAGTGCCCCAACCTCGTCATCGAAATGGAGACCTGACATGCCCAGCCGAATGGCCCAGTACCTCGCCGAAGCCACCCGCCAGCCCGAGCCCCAGACCACACGCAGCGAGGACAAGGGCGCTGAGATCCGCGGCCTGTACAAGGAAGGGCTGCGACAGCTGCGCGGCAACCGGGGTCTTCACCCGGACACCCGTCGTGTGGAAGCGGCCCGCCTCTACGCCACCACTCGCGCCGCACTGCGCAAGGTGCAGGCCGAGCAGGTCCAGGCCGACCAGGCCGCATGGCCCAAGCTCGAACGCCGACTCTGGGGCTACGACGACGTGCGTGCCACAGCCGCGGACAGGGCCACCGTCGACGCCACCATCCGTGACGCGCAGGACCGTGCGGCCCAGCTGAAGAAGCCGGGCGACGCGGCCCGCGCCCTGGCCATGGCCGAGCAGGCCGGCGACCACGTGCTCGCCCGCGCCATCGGTCAGCGTGCCAACGAGCAGGACTGGGACGACGTGGTGCAGGACTACCTCGCGACCAGGTCCACGGCACGCGAGGTGTACGCCGAGATGTGCGACATCCATCAGCGTCAGCGCACGCCCAGCGGTGTCCTCGGCCAGCAGCACCTCGTCGCCCTCGGCAAGCCGGAAGAGCTCCGGGAGCTGAGTGACAAGGACATCGAGCAGCTGTCCGCCGATCCGGCCGACACAGCGGCCTGACCCGAACTCCTGAGGGTCGCGCGTGGAGCTCCCACGATCCGGCCGACGCGCGGCCCTCAGGTCCAACCAGGAGATCCAGTGGAACCGAACCGAGCCGCTCAGCCTCACGCCCGCCCGCGGGGGTGGGGGCGCACCCCCGCCTGCGCGCACGGGAGACCGCCGGGGAGGCGAAATCCCAGCGTGGCTGAACGGCGGAAGTCGGCGGAGAGCGACAACGGAGGTGAGAGATGGCTGTAGTCGGGCGTAAGCCGAAGCCGCACATCCAGGCTGTGCGTGAGGGCACGTTCCGCGCGGACCGGCAGAAGGAGGGAGTGAAGTTCCCTCCGGTCGACCCGGTCGAGCCGCGGTGGTCGGACCTGCTGCCGGGGCCTGATCCGGAGGTGGCCAGGGCCCGCAAGACGGCGGCCGAGCTGTGGGGCCGCATCGTGCCGGTGCTGACGCATTCGGTGGGCCTGGTCGACACGCAGCGCGAGACGGTCACGGACCTGTGCGTCACCTGGTCCTGGATCGTCATGGGCAACCGCGCCTTGGCCCGGGACGGCGTCGTCGTCACGGGCGACCGCGGGCAGGTCCGGAACCCTTGGTGCACGGTCCTGTCCCAGCAGCGCCAGCACTTCCGTTCGCTCGTCGGCGAGCTCGGCCTGACGCCGGCTTCCGCGCAGCGCATCGCCGCCCCCCAGCAGGCCGAGGACGACGACGACATCTGGGACTGAACCCGGAGCCGGCAAGGCCGCTCGAGCGTCGTGCGCAATCTCGCGCAACTCGGCCCCGGGCGGCCCCTGTCCGCTGCATGCTGGTCTCTCACCTGCGAGAACGGAGCCCATCGTGACGCTCAGGTTCATCGGCACCACGTCCGAGCACGGGAACTGCCCGACCCTGTACGAGGTCGTCGAGACCGGCGACATCGTCGTCCAGGGTGATCGGCTCACGGATGCCGAGCACCTCGGCCAGCTGCGCGACGTCGGCGAGCACGAGACGTTCGTCGTGATCCCACGCGAGCTCCTGACCCGCTTCGCCCCCAAGGAGTGACCGTGGCACCGCTGATCCCCTTCGAGGAGATCGCCCACCTGTTCGCCGAGTTCCAGCACACGGCGTTCCGCCTCGAGACCCGCCGCGGGTACGCCACGGACCGGGCAGGCTCCCGTTTCCAGGCGTTCCTGCACGGCGTCGAGCCGCTACCGGAGCCGGAGCACCCGTGGAACGTCAACGTGCGCGAGAGGACCGCCCGGGGCGCGCAGTTCTCCCGGATCCGGATCGTCGACGAGCCGCCCACGGACGGGCAGCGCTTCCTGATGGCGACCGCGGCCGGGAACGTGGCCGCCGGCGAGGACATCCGCGTGCTCGGCCGGGCAGAAGCCGAGCGCCTGGCCTTGCCCGGCTACGACTTCTGGCTCTTCGACTCCCGCACCCTCGTCCGGATGCACATCGACGACACCGACACGACGCTTGGCGTCGAACTCCTCGAGGACCCGGCGGCCGTGCTCGCCGCCTGCCGCGCTCGGGATGCCGCCTGGCCCCTTGCCGCCCCGTCTGCCGCTCTGTGGGCGCAGGTACGTTCCTCGGTGTGAGCACCGACTTCCAGAGCGCCAGGGAGGCCCTTGGCGCGCGCCTGAACGAACTGCGGGCCGGGGCGGGGCTCAACGGCAAGGACTTCGCCGAGCGGCTCGGCTGGCAGCCGTCGAAGGTGTCGCGGCTGCAGAACGGCCGGCAGACGGCCACGCCCGAGGATCTCGAAGCCTGGGCGGCGGCCGTCGGCTCTCCTGACGTCGCCGCGGAGCTGCAGGCCCGGCTGCGCGGGCTGGAGTCCCACCAACGGCACTGGCGTCGACAGCTGGCCGCGGGTCACGGCCCCGTTCAGGACCGGCTCGTCGTGGAGTACCGCCGCACGTCGACGGTGCGCGGGTATGAGGCGTCCGTGATCCCGGGCCTGTTCCAGACGCCGGACTATGCCCGTCATCTTCTGGTGGGGAACGCCGAACTGATGCGGTCGCCCAGGGACACGGATACGGCTGTTGCCGCCCGCATGCGCCGCCAGGAGGTGCTGTACGAGGCGGGCAGACTCTTTCGCGTGCTCGTCTGGGAGGGCGCCTTGCACGCCCTGGTGTGCCCGCGCGACGTGATGGCCGGCCAGCTCGACCGACTCGTCGGGCTGATCGGCATGAGCACAGTGGAGTTCGGCATCGTCCCGCTCGGCGCACCCATGTCCCTCACCCCGAAGCACGGCTTCTGGATCTTCGACGAAGAACGCGTCGTCGTCGAGACCATCAACACCGAGCTGTCCTTCGACTCCGCCGACGACCTTGCCCTGTACGGGCGGGCGTGGGACGGCCTGAACGAAGCCGCGGTGTACGGCGCCCAGGCGCATCGCATCATCGCCCGAGCCCGGCACGTGATTGCCCAGTCTTGAGCAACCCGGGTCAACCTGCGCTCCGGCTGCTGCAATCCCGCGCAATCGCCAGGACCGCGCGTCGTGGCCGCTCCTACGGTCCAGCCATGGCCACATACACGAGCGCCGCAGCCTTCGTCTCCGCCGACTGGTGCCACTGGCACAAAGGTCCGTCCGGAACGGCCGTCCTCGTCGACGTCATCGAGCAGACCTCCGGCCCCGGGGCGGGCCTGTACGCGTGCGCCCCGTGCCGGGAGCAGCGTGGCCTGGTGCCGTTGGCCGAGCAGCCGCAGGAAGTCGCCTACCGCGCCTACTTGCTGCACACCACGGTCTGTGCCGACTGCGGCCGGCCCGGACGGTGCGACGACGGGACAAGCCTGTACGAGGCGTACCGGAACGCCCTGGCCACGGCCGATGAGGCACCCGCCTTTCGGACCTGAAGACGGGTCCGGACATACGGAAGCCCCCGCCGCAATTCTCCTGCGGCGGGGGCTTCCTGCTGTCACTCTACGGACGTCCGTAAGGTGATCACTTTCGAGGATCCTCGATAGTGAAAACGCTTATCACTCTGTCGGCGCCGCCAAAGTGATCCGAGCGGCTACACCTGGTGCGTCTTGGCCCAGTCGACGAGCGACGACCAGGCGGCCGGTTCCATGCTGACGCGTGGTCCGGTGCGCCGCTTCGAGTCGCGGACGAGCACGGCCCCGGGCGGCCGCGCTACCTCGACGCAGGCCGCGCTGTCCGTGTAGCTCGACAGCTGCCAGTTGAGTTCGTCGTCACGCATGGGATGCAACTCGGTTCCTCGCCGCCTCGATCATCCGAAGCGAGTCCGCCGGACTGGCGGCCCGCTGCTCCACATGATCTCCCGCGTGGAGGAACGACACGACGTGTTCGGGCCGGTTGAGCACGGTGGTCCCGGCCAGGTTCTCGACAAAAACGCTGCGCCCGGGCCGGGCGCGGTAGACGGTGAACGCCCCCGCCAGCCCCGGGTGCGCTTCACCCCGCTGCAGGACCCGCACTTCGAGCGACGGGCGCAGGGCGATCAAGTTCATAAGGTGGTCGAGCTGTGCGGCGAGGGTGGCCGGACCGCCGACACGCTGCGCCAGGACGTCCTCGCCGATCACGAAGCGGGCTCTCCGGCCTGCGGCACGTCCCAGCGTGTCGATGCGGCCCGTCCGGCCGGCGGCCCGCTCGTCGACGTCGTCGGCGGCCATGGCGGGCGCTGATGCGCCGATGGCGGCCCGCGCGTAGTCGGCGGTCTGGAGCATCCCGGGCATGAGGGTGGGATGCCATCCGGTGATGGTGTCGGCCGCGGCCTCGATGACGAGCAGGCGCTGCAGGTGCTCGTCGAGGGATGCGGGGTCGGTGGTCTTCAACGTCTCTCCTGGTGGGTTTCCGGGGGGTGCTTCGAACCCCCTCTACCGGCCTTACCTTGCAGGTCAGGAGTCCTTACCTGCCCCATGACCGGGGTAATGGGCCCCCGCTACTTCCGGGGCCCTCAGCGGGGCGCTGAGGGCGTCGGTAGCGGGGGCCCGTTGCGGGGTCGGGTAAGGGGAGCCCCCTCTACCCGAGGAGGATTTCCGGGGGCACGGCGCCCTCGATGTCGCGCCGCTGGTACCCGGCCGCGTTCGCGCCGCTGATCTTCACCTGCTTGCTGGTGCGCTTCACGCCAGCGGCCTCGAGCTCGGCGGCCAGGCGCTCGGCGTTGAAGTCGCCGTAGACGTCCTCGTCGAGGTTGACGAGACCGGCGAGCAGGTCCGTGGTGAACATGCGCGGACTGTGGCGCATGACCTCGAGGACGTCGGAGAGGATCGGCGCCAGCTTGACCCCGGCGGCGTCGGCGGCCGCGGTGACGTCCCCGGCGGCGTCCCCGGTGAGCTGGCCGGCGGCCTGCCGCAGCGCGCGGCCCTTCTGGCAGAGCAGGGCGAACCCGGTCCCGTCGAGGTAGTCGGCGCGCACGGTGACGTAGGAGGCGGGCCCGGTGACCAGCACGCCGGTGCCGACGTGGTCTTCGGACAGGACGGAGGCGTCGGCGCCCTGGGCGGCCTTGCCCTTGCCGAGCACCATGTCGGAGCTGGCCCGGTCGACGACCTGCGTCGAGTACCGCAGGGTGATGATCTCCCGCAGCTTGGTGGGCACACTCTCGGCGTCGGGCCGCTGGGAGGCGAAGTTCGAGACGAACCCGGCGGCCGGGCCGCGTCGGGCGATGCGGCACAGGTCGTTGATGACCTGCTCGCGATCTTCCTTCTCCATCGCTGTGAAGTACTCCTGCAGCTCGTCGATCGTCACGAAGATGACCGGCAGGTTGTACCGCTGGACGATCTCCGGCGTCAGCTTCCCCTCCGGGCAGATGGGCGTCGGCAGTTCCCGCAGAATCGCGAAGCGGCGTTCCATCTCCACCAGCAGTTCAGCGAGCATGGCCTTGAGTGCTTCGATCGCATCGTCCTCGGCGCCCATGACCAAGCGGTGCGCCACGGCCCGCATGGGCATCCAGTCGGCGCCGCCCTTGCCGTCGGCGACGTAGTGCCGCACGTAGGCGTCGAGGAGCCCTGCCGCCGTCATGAGGCGCTGCGTGAACGTCTTCCCGCGCCGGGGCAGGCCCCCGAAGAACATCGACTGCCACATGACCGGCACCTCGATGCGGTTGCCGCGGGCGTCCTGCCCAAACGGGATCGGGTCCCAGATCGAGAACCTTTCCGCCGTCGCGAACGGGGACGGGTTCGGCTTGCCGAGGTACGGGTCGTCGTCGGCCACCCACATGGACACCCGGCCGGCGTTACCGCCCTTGGCCGCGCGGACGCGGGACATGATGACCTGGATCTCATCGACCCCCAGTTCCTGGGCGATGACTTCCCGCTTGGCCAGCACGTCGGAGGCGGTCTTGCCGCCACCCCTGGGCAGGTCGAAGATCACCGCCCAGCCACGGCCGTCACGGACCGGACCCATCGAGCAAGACACCCGCGGAGCGTCCTTCTCGTCGTCAGTGGCGCGGCCGCTTTTCAGGAGGCCTGCCGCCCGCAACGCGTCGTTGAGCTGCTGCGCGGACATGTCCACCCGCAGCGGCGGGGCGCCCTGGTCCAGGAGGTGAGTCTCCTTCCCGCGGCCGAGGTAGGCGAGCGGCGTGACGATCGCCCCCGCCATGCCCGTCTGCAGCATCGGGTCGGCGAGCGCGATACCGATCGTCGCCGCGGCGACGGCGACGGCCGCCGTACCGAAGCGCCACCTCCGGGTCTGGGTGCGCTTGGCGTGCGCCATCTGCAGCCGCATCGCCAACTCGACGTCTTCGGGCTTGGCCTTGCTCTGCGCGCGGAGCGCCTTCACGGCGGCACTGTGGTCCTGCGCGGACAGCGTCGGCCACAGCCCTACGGTCGCCCGGTAGAAGCCGCGGGCGGCCAGCAGCAGCGTCTTCACCAGGTACTTGGGGGTGCGGACCCCGTGGTACCGGGCCTGCCACCAGGTGAGGCGCACGAAAGCGGCGACGTTGGCCTTGATAGAGGCAGTCGAGCGGGCCCACGCCGGAAGGACCGGGGCGTCGGGCACGGTCAGCCAGTCGGCAAGCGGGTTGTCCGGGCGGTCGACGGCCTCGAGGACTTCCGGGGTTTCCTCGGCCGGGGCCGTCTCCGGCGCGACCGGTCCGGCCGCCGGCTTGTCGAGGGCTTCCGGGGGGATGGGGTGCAGCTTCTCGATGGTGTGCCCGTTCAGGGGGCGGACCAGGGCGTCGGTCATGATGGGGTCTCCTGCTCTCTGCTGAGTGGCGGGTGGCACGGGGCGGCCGGCTGTCTTGGCGGATGACGGCCGCCCCGTGGCGTGGCTAGGACTGTTCGGCGCGGTGCAGGACGTTCTCGGAGCGCCGCAGCTGCTTCTCGGCGGCCTTCAGGGCGTCGCGGGCGACGGCCCGGTCGGCACCCCATTTGCTGGTCTTGACCTGGGCCTTGGCGTCGGCGACGGCCTGCCGGTCGGCGTCCGTCTTGGACTGCAGGGCGGCGAGCTCCCGGGCGCCGCGCTCGGCGGCCTTGGCGTCGATCTCGTGCATGCGGCGGGTCACCGCGGGATCAAGGTTGTTGCCGAGGGCCTGGTGGGCGCCCCTGAGAAACAGGCGGCGGCGTTCACGGGACTCGGATCGGGTGTAGCTGTACATGAGGTGTCCTTCCTGGTTGGTGAGCTGGTCAGGCGGGGGTGATGTCGCGGGCGCTGACGATGTCGTCCCGGCAGATGCGGTCGGTGTCCATGGCGATACGGACTTCGCCGTTGCCGAGGTGCTCCAGGAGGGTGACCTGCTGGCCGGTGCGCTTGAGGCGGTACTGGGTGCTGGGCTGCGTGGTGGGAGTGGTCGCGGTCGGGCGCTTCTTGCCGAACATGGCGGGTCCTTTCGGGGGTGAGCTCGGGGCTGTCCCGGCTCCCCTTGGCGCCCGGTCACACTCCGGGCGCCGCGGGCAGCCGTCAGCCCTTGCAGATGTCCTGCCAGACGGACCGGAGGACGAGGACGCAGATAGTGAGGGCGACCGCGCTGATAGCGACGGCGATCGCGGACACGGCGACGGCGAGGAGGAAGACGGACCCGCCGACCCCGATGCCCACCCACTTCGCCGCGGACCCGGAGGACCGGGCGGCCGGCGGGTGCTGGCACGTGTGCTGCTGGGTGAGCTGCTGCGCCTGCAGCAGAGCCGTGATGAGGGCCAGTTGCTCGGAGTTGTGCGCGGCGTCGACCGCTTCACGCGCGGCGTTCTCGAGGTCGCTCATGCGCCCTGCTCCTTCACGAGGGCGATCCTGGGGGCGGCCTTCTCGGCGGCAAGGCGGTCGCGCTCCTCGTCGAGGCGGGCGAACACCTTCTTCACGTAGGACGGGCTACGGGTGGCCTGGCGGGCCGTTTCGGTGGCCGAGGTACCTAGCACCCACCCCGCCCGAATCACGTTGGCAGCGGCTTCGGTCGGCAACCTGTCGTCGGCGTCGACGGGCACCCCGTCGTCCGGGTCAGGTTCGGGTGTCACCAGGGGCCACACCTTGCGGTCACCGCAGATGACCAGCGGCTTTGCCGCCGGGGCGGGCTTGGCCTGCTCGATCGCTGCGGGCTGGGTGCCGGTCACCTCGTCCGGGGTGTCCGTGGACACCTCGACGCGCTCGACGACGACCTGCGCGGCAGGCTGCGGGGTGTCCACCGAGAGCATGTCGAGCAGCGCCGCGTCCGCCCCTTCGGTGAGCCGGTCACGCTGCACCTGCACCAACTGGCCACCGAGCTCGGTGTCGCCGACACCCACCCGCTTCGCCAGGCGCCACGACTTGCGCTCGGAACTCTTCCGGGCCCGGTCGCTGGGATGGTTCGCCGCGCGCGCCCGGTGGTAGGCCAGCTGCTGCACCGTCTCTGCGTTGCGGCGCCGCACCTCCATATCGACGCCCGTTCGGTAGACGACGACACGGCGCGACAGGAAGGCGATGCCCTCCGCGGCGGCCGTGATCGCCATCGGGGTGAGGCTGTAGACGATCGCCTCACCGGCGCCCTTTGCGGCGGTGGCACCCATGGCCGCGGCGGACGCCGGGAGCGCCCACAGGGCAACACGGACGATGGTCGGCGAGGACTGTCCCAGCATGGTTGTCACCAGAAGCACCAAGGCCGCGACGGCGGTTGCACCCTCACCGGCCGCCAGGGCGCCGACCGCCGTGTCGCTGCCGTACTTCCCGGAGATGTTGTGGAACGTGCCGACGCCGCCGGCCACACCGACCGCCACCATCGGAATGACGGCGGCGACCAGGACAGCGGCCTGCCCCTTGGTGAGCGTGGGCATCTGCTCGTTGTCGTTCATCACTCGCCCACCTTTCCGAGAGCAGAGCGCACCGCACGGTGCGCGAGGAGGTTCACGCCGTGCCGGTCACCGCAGCGGTTCGCGGAGATCAGATCGGCGAGCAGGACAGAAACCGGGGGAAGGGGCCGGACCTCCCGGGAGGCCGCGCGAACCGCGGCCTCCTCGGTCGGCCGGCGGACCAGGGCGAGGCTCACAGGCCCTCCGCCCGGATCGCTTCGAGCTGGCCGGCCATCGCCGCGATGTGGTCGGCATGAGCGCGGAGGGCGGCGGCGATACGGCGGGCGCCGGTCGGGCCGGTCTCCTGGTGCCCGTCATCCGTCTCGACGGCCAGGAACACTTGCGCGCGGTCGCTGTACGGCCACTGCACCAGGCCCACCTCGACGAGGCCCGTCGGGCCGTGCTCCGGGAGGTCCACCAGGGCCCACACCGGGTTGCCGCGGTGCGTGATCTCCGCCTTCGCCGGGGGGTGCCGGTAGCCGTGCTCGGAGATGCACCACGACGGACACAGGATCCGGACGGGACCGGCGTCCGACGTCGGCACCGTGAACGTGCCGTCAGCGTTCCGGACGGGCGGGCGGGCCACGACCGGGCGGTCGGCGCTCATCGGCCGGCCTGCTCGGCCAGCGCGCGGATCTGAGCGGCGAACGCCACCAGGTCGTCGGCGAACTCGAGGGCCTGCGCGGGCGTCATGGCGAACGTGTCGCTCTCGTCGTCGAGGACGATGTGCGGCGCCTGGAAGGGCACGACGGTGCCGAACGTGTCCGCGTTCAGGCGGGCGTGCAGCAGGGGTTCCGGCACTCCGTCCATCCGCGGGACCAGCAGGTCCACCGACTCGCCCGCGTGGTAGACGTCGACCAGGAAGCCCTCGACGTGGTCGGAGTTGCACCAGGCCGGGCACTCGATGTGGACGAGACTGCCGCCCACCGTCGCCGGACGCAGCCGCGGGGCGGACGTGGCGCGCTTGCCGTAGCTCTGCTGGGTCGGCGTGATGCGGGCGAGCAGGTCCCGGACGACCGGCTCACGGTCGGCCTGCGGCAGCGTCCGCTCGATCTGGATCTCGGCGGACCCGACGCGGCCGACGAACCAACCGACGAGCCCCTCGGCGGCGAGCTCGCCCTGCGGTACCTCGATGATGCGGACGCCGAGGACGGACAAGAGCTCGCTCACGGGGATGGTGGCGACCTGGCCGAGCGTCATGGACTTCCAGACGTCGGCCGGCTTCTGCTGCGGCTGCGACGCGGGGGCAACCAGGCCGCCGGACGGCTTGACCTGTGCGGGTACGGTGTTCTGCATGGTTCGACTCCCTTGTACGAGGGGTTCGGACCTAGGCCCTTCTCGGTGGTTGCACACCGGGTTGGGCCGTTCCGCGTTCTGCGGAAGGTCGTGAGTCCACCATACACAGGAAGTATCCAAAGTGAATACCTCTTGCAAGAAGATGGATATGGAGTCCGAGACACTCCAGTACGCAAGCCGTACACATCAGTACGGGATAGTCTCGGATACCCCGGGAGACTCGCATACGTCAAAAGTGCAGGTCAAAAGGGGTTCGAGGGCATCCCCACTGGTCCAACCAAGCCCTACAACGGACTCCTAAAGCGGGTGTCGCAGGTTCGAATCCTGCCGGGGGCACAAACAGAAGGGCCAGCTCAGGAGGGGTTTCCTTCCAGGCTGGCCCTTCGTCGTTTCAGGAGCCGCGCCCCGCGCGTGCCACTTCGCCCCCATCCCCACCCTCGGCGACCCGCCCGCACCTGGGCAGGAAGCCCTGGAACAGGTTGCCCACCGCAGGCCTACGCAGAGTGCCGAATGGTCTGCAGCAGCCCGCCGGACCCATGGTGGTGGTGCAGCGCACTTCGATCGCGTCCCCAAGGGCCCCTCTCTCGGAGATGCCCCGTACTGACGGCGACGGGGCATAAGCGGGCAGGGAGCTACTTCCCGATGCTCACACGGTCGTTGTCAAGCAGCGAAGTGTGCGTCGCGGAAGCCACGATGAGGAAGATCAGCAGCATGCCGACGAACGGGCTTTCGCCGTTCACTGCGGTGCTGACGCCCAGGACGAGTACCTCGGCAGCGACGTAGACGGCTGCCAGCCACGGCTTGATGACGCCCTTCACCGCCGCAACGACGAACGGCACCGCTGCGCCGATGCTGATCGTGACGATCGGCACCAGGATCCAGATCACCTTGGCCAGGGTGGAGTTGAACATGCGTGGCCGAGCAGCAGGGATCGTCGCGGTGACGAATGGGCTCGACTGCGGCTGATACGGGTTGGTCATGGCATCCCCTGGCGTGTCGATACGGAGCGCTTCTCCCCATACACAACGTGTGGACGGTGGGGGCGTGACGGCTTTGTGCGGAGTGTTCCAGCGTCAGCGAAGCCGGATAGGCGGGAGAGGCTCCTCCTCGTACAGCCGGTGAGCGGCGGTGCGATGGCGGCGGGCAGAGCAGTTCTCCGTTATCGCGGGTGGAGATCGTTCCGGCTTCCCCATGCACGCCCCGACGGGGCCGGCGCCCGGCCTCCGGCCCCGTCGGCATTCTCACGTTCGTCTCTCAGGCCGTAGCGACACCTGAGAGAGTTCCGTCACCGAGGGCGCCTCGGAGGACGTGGGCGATCTCCTCGGGCCTGAGATCGATGCCGTCGATCCCCTCCACGGTCAGCGGAATCTCCTCCAGTGCGTACTCGCCCCGGCCCTGGGCACTGAACTCCGGCCCGGTGCGGTCATCGAAGGACCAGGTCGCAATGCGGGTGAGGTAGAACAGCTGAAGCTCGTCTTCGGACTCCATCGTGTGCAGGAGCCGGACGATGTCCGCCTTCCCCGCGATCTCCTCGTGGATCTCCCGGTGAAGGGCGGCCTCCCGGGACTCGTCTTCGGCTTCGACCCCTCCCCCGGGAAGCACCCAGTACACGGGAACTCCTGGCTTGGTACGGCGGATGACCAGCATCGTGTCGTGCTCGGTGACGAGGACGGCGCGGACTCGTTCAATCATTCGGCTCTGTCTCCTTGCTTGTTGACGGTCTCAGTGCAGCAGCCAGCCGCCATCAACGTGGACTGATCGGCCAGTGATGAACGATGCGGAGGGCCCGACGAGCAACGCCACGAGCGCCGCGGCATCTTCAGGCCGCTCCCGGCGGGGAACACACTGGCGCTTGATCTGGTCCTCCGGGCCGGCGCGATGGCGGGCGGGGATCGCGGTCTCGGCCTCGACCTGGATGGCGCCGGGCAGGACCAAATGTTGACGCAGACTCCGTACTGGCCCAGTTCACGGGTGAGGGATCGGGTGAGGCACAGGCACGGGACACGTGGGTAGGCCCCAGCGTTGTTCACGAGGATGTCGACGGGGCCCGCCTCTGCACGGACCAAGCTCCGGCGCCAGCCGCGTCGGCACAGTGAAGCCATAGACTTCCGGTCATGGTGACCGCGACTGTCCGAGAGTGGAGCGACGAAGAGGGGTGGGGTGTTCTCGACTCGCCCGAGACCCCCGGTGGCTGCTTCGGCCACTATTCCGACATCCAGGCGGCCGGGTTCCACACGCTGTCGGCCGGGCAGCAGGTCGACCTCACCTGGGAAGCCCCCGGCTTCAAGCAGGACGGGTACGACTATCGCGCGGTGAGCATCGTGCCTCGTGCTGTCTGACATCCGGAGCTGACCGCGACGACGGCGTAGGTCCACTCACCGGTGCCGGTCGCTCGCGACATGTTCACGCACCGCGATCCGGGCCAGCTTCGTCAGCATCATGCCGTTGCGAACCGCCACGAGGTAGTCCACGGGGAGGCCGTGCATCCGCGTGCCCGGGCCACGGAGTGGATGCCAGTCGAGCGTGAAGAGGGTGTGCTCGGCCCAGGGGGTCAACGTCATGGCGATGCGTGCTGCACCGAAGGCACCTGCCTTCGCTTCCAGTTGCAGGCGGTGTCCTGGTTCGGAGATGCGGACCACACAGGTGTCGTCGAGGGTGACAGGGCCGGCCCCGACGCGGACTTTCAGCCGGGCGCCGACGTCCGGCCAGTGCGGGTCCACGGCGAGGACCTGCTGGGTCCCGGTCACCCACTCCCCGTAGCGGCGGCCGTCCGACAGCAGGCGCCAGATCTCGGGCGGCGAGCTCAGGATCAGCCGGCGATTCCGGGCCATGATCACGCTCCTGGAGGACAGCACGGCGGGCAGTTCGTCATGGCGCCCCCGGGACGAGGACGTCCGGCCCGGTCGGCGCTCAGCAGCTGGGCGGTGCGGTGCCGTGCGACGCGGCCGCGGGTCCCGGCCGCTTCACGAGCCGGTAGGTGAGCCCTGCGCATGGGGTCACTTCTCCGGCCCTCCCACGGGCTCGTCCTCCAGCGTCCTGCCGATCGCACCCTCTGCACAGTCCGGGAGATCCGGACGGGTGAATCGGCACGTCCGGTGACGCCTGGCCGGGAGGGAGGGCGAGCGCCTGCGCCCGGTGGGGCAGGCGGCACGTCCCGCGTTCGCGGCGCCCCTGCGGCACGCACCGAGCGCGCGGTGTGAGGACGCACACCGCGCGCTCGCTCGCCCCGTCGCCGGGGCGGGGCCGGGTCTCAGGAGGTGAAAGGGACGGCGGCCTGCGGGTCGGTGTGCCAGTTCGTGACGACCGGCTTGTCGACGAGGACGCTGCCGACCTTGAGCGAGATGGGGTTCGGGTCGTCGCCGGTGACGGAGACGATGACCGTGGTGTACTCGGTGCCGCCGTCGCTGCTGGTGCTCTTCGGGCTCACACCGGCGTACACCGTCTTGCCGCCGGACAGGGTGATCTCCTCGCCGGCGGACTGCTCGGCGGGGCCGGCCTCCGTGCCGCCCGAGCCGAAGGCGATGACGGGCAGACCGCCGGGCAGGACACAGGTGATGCCCGACTTCGCCTTGACGCTGATCTGGTAGTAGCCGCCTGCCTGGGTCTTCTCCTCGCCGTGCCAGTCCAGATCGTTCGTGCCGCAGGACTGGCCGTAGCCGGTCTTGTCGCCCGCCTCCGAGGAGCCCGATGAGGAGTTGGCGGAGGAGTCCGCGGAGGTGTCGTCCGCGCCGCCCGCGGCCTGGCCGGAACCGGAGTCCGCGGCCTTGTCCTGGGACTTCTGGGAGCCCTGGGACTTCTCGGGCGAAGCCGAAGCGACGGCCTCAGGGGTGCCGGCGTCGGACTCGGCGACAGCCGAGGCTCCGGTCGCGCCTTCCTCGCAGGCGGTCGTCAGAAATCCGGCGGTGACAGCGACGGTGACGACGAAGGCGTTGCGCAGACGGCGGTTCATGGTGGTGGGTTTCCTTCCCGGAATGATCAAAAGGTGTTCAGGAGCGGGCGCACGAGCCGTACGTCCCGGGTGCGGCGCAAAAAGCAGAGGAGAGGCAGAGGTGGAGGTGGAAACAGAAGCGGAGGCAGCGGAAGCGTGAGGTCAGGGGCGGACGACGGGGGCCGCGATCGGGGCCTGTCCGGGTGCGCCGGCGGGTGCTGTCCGGCCCCGGTCGTCCTGGAGCGCGGCGGAGCGGGGCAGCGAGGCCGCCAGGAGCGGCCCACTGAGGGCCGGTGCGCGCAGGGCGAGCGTCACCAGGGCGTAGCCCGCGATGCCGCCGAGCGTGTTGGCCAGGACGTCGTTGATGTCCACGGAGCGGCCGTTGTTCAGGACGATGTAGGACAGCAGTTGCGTGGCTTCCAGGAACAGGCTGGCCGCCGCCGTCATCAGAGCCGCCCGCGACCACGAGGTCGCGTGCCGGAACAACAGGGGCAGCAGGAAGCCGGCCGGCACCATCATGATGACGTTGGGGATCATGGTGACGTCGGCGGTGAGCAGCGGGATGGGGTTGATCTGCCCGACCCAGGAGGCCTGGTTGGCGTACTCGCCCCACGTCACGTTCAGCGGAAAGACCGTCAGGGACAGTACGGCGGTCACGTAGACAGCTGCGGCGAGCTGCAGCAGGGCGCGGCGCTTGTTCCACGCTCCGCGCCACACCTGGACGGCGGTGCCGGCTGCGAACAGGACGAGCAGGGGGCCGAGAACGGGTGCGGAGTCCACCTGGAAGCGAATGTCCATGAGGGGCGATCCTTCGGTCGGGGCGAGCTGCGCTGACGTGCTCCACTCTCCTTCCGGGACCAGGCCCCGCGGATCTTCCGAAAGGCCCATTCCCCGGCGGACGGCTACGACTTTCGGCAGAGCGTCCCCCTCGGCGAGCGCGGCTGAGGGCTGTCCCGTAATCCGTGGTGGATCAGCGCGCGGCGTCAGATGCGGTGCATCGCAAGGCCGAGGGACGTCCGCATACTGGATGTATTCGGACGTTCCGACAACGCTGCGAGGTGCCGTAGCTGTCGTCGTGCGCCCGCCAGGGATCGCGGGACAGCCCTTAAGGTCTGACCATGTTCAGATCACCGCGCGCCGCGGCCGTCGGCCGGTTCGTAGGCAGCGCCCTGTTGTTCTGCGTCCTCGGCGTGGCCCTGCTGATCGACCTGAGCGTCGGGACCCTCGAACATCAGGGCACCGGCGTCGTGTTGTTCGTGTCGACGGCCGCGGCGGGCGCGGGGGCCTTCCCCGCCGTGGGCATCAAGCTGCCCCCCGCGCCGCTGGCGTGGGCGGCGTGCGGTGTGGCCGTGGTGTCGCTGGCCTGCTCGGCCGGGCTGGGTGCGATGGCGCGCGGCGGGACGAACCTGGACGACGCATCCGACGCCTACACCCTGTTCGAGCCGGCCGCCCTCATGGTGCTGCTGCACGTGACGGCACGGCGTGGCTCCCCGGCCGGCACGGCCGTCGCCCTGCCGCTCCTCATGACCGCCCTGATCCTGCGTCCGCTGGTGATCGAGGTGGACGAGTCCAGCAGCATCCTCGCGCTCATCCTGACCCTGCTGGCCAGCGGAGCGCTGGCCTCCGGCCTCACCAGCAGGCTGGTCGCCGTCTCCCGCCGGCAGCGCGAAGCGCAGATCAGGCTCGAACAGCGACTGGGCTTCGCCCGCGACCTGCACGACTTCGTGGCTCACCACATATCCGGCATCGTGGTCCAGGCGCAGGGTGCCCGTGCCGTGGCGGCGAAGAAACCGCAGGCGGTGGGCGGCGCCCTCGAACTGATCGAGACCACCGGAGCCGAAGCCCTGACCGCCATGCGCAAGATGGTCGGCGCCTTGCGGGACGACACCCTGCCGCACGCACAGGCACCGGGCACGGACGCCGTCCGAGCTCTCGTCGCCGAGTGCCGGCTGCCCGGAGCCACGGTGGGCTTCACCGAGACCGGCCCGGCCGGCAGCCTCCCCGCGAACGCCGCCCACCTCGTGGAACGCGTGGTCATGGAGGCGCTGACCAACGTCCGCAAGCACGCCCGCGACTGCACCGACGCGCAGGTGCACCTCGACGTCTCCCGCCGCCGGGTCACCGCGCGGATAACCGACGACGGTACTCACGGCCCGTCCGACGGCTCCGGCTACGGACTGCGCGGCCTGCGCGAGGTCACCGACGCCGCCGGGGGCACGTTGACCGCGGGACCCGGTCCCGAGGCCGGGTGGCACGTCGAGCTCGAACTCCCCCTCCCTCTCCGGCAGGTGTCCTGATGACCATCCGTGTCCTTCTCGCGGACGACCAGACGATCGTCCGCACCGGCATGGCCATGATCCTGGCGGCCGAGGACGACATCGAGGTCGTCGCCCAGGCCGCCGACGGGGTCGCCGCGATCCAGCAGTCGGACCAGCACCGCCCCGACGTGGTTCTCATGGACATCCGCATGCCACGGCTGAACGGCATCGAGGCGCTGAGGCACCTGCACCGGCCCGGGGCCGCGCACACGCCGAAGGTCGTCATGGTGACGACGTTCGACGACGACGAGTACGTCCACCAGGCTCTGCACGCCGGAGCCTGTGGCTTCCTCCTCAAGGACGCCGGTCCTCGTCTGCTGGCCGAGGCGGTCCGCTCCGCGGCCTCCGGCGAGGCCCTGATCAGCCCCTCCATCACCGTCCGCCTGCTCCAGCAGTTCGCCCGCCCCGGCTCGGCCCCCGTCCCGGCGCGGCCGTCACCCCTGTCCCAGCGCGAGACCGAGGTCGCCGCGCTGGTCTCCCGGGGGCACACGAACATGGAGATCGCCGCCGCTCTGCACATCAGCGCGGGGACGGTGAAGACGCATCTCACCAACATCCAGAGCAAACTCGGCGTCCGCAACCGGGTCGAGATCGCGGCCTGGACCTGGGAGTCGGGGCTCGCCCGCTGACCGCCGCGCAGGACCCTTCAGGCGGGTCGGTACCGACGGAACCCGGGAGTCCGAGCTCAGAAGATCCTCAGGACTTTCCGTTACGGGTTCCGCCGACGACCGCCGGGTGCCATGTTCGTCTCCCCACGGCACACGATCACGTGCCGTGGGCCACCGATGTCAGCGTGCTGACGTCAGCCATCCGAGGAGACGAACATGCTCTCAACCCTGGGCGCCGGCACCCTGATCGCCGCAGCCGTCACGGTGCTCGCCGTCGCCGGCCTCGCCGTGTTCGCCGTGGTGCGGTTCGTCGCACGGAGCCGGTAGCGCCGAAGGGGGCGGCTGAAGGGACCGGGCGGAGCCGAAGGGCCGTCTCATGTGCAGCCCATGCGCCGGCAGATGGCGCAGAACAGGTGCAGGTTGGCGACGTGGGGGACGAGCACCGACGGCAGGGCCTGACCACGGCGGTGCGCGCCCGGGAAGGTGATGTGGCCGTTGGAGGGACCGATCCGCGTCAGGTCGGTCCACGCGGCGGAGCGCGCCTTCACCGATACGCCCGCGCCGCTCAGCGCCACCGCGCCGAAGCGCACGGTCTCGCCCCGCGCGAAGCGTTCCAGCACGCGGGTCATCTGTGCGCGGGCGATCCTCTCCTGGATGTACGGACCCCAGTCGCCCTCGAAGGTGAACGGCGCGCCCTTCACCAGTGACGTGATGCCGAGCTCCTCCCGCCGGCCCGGGAGGACCATGTCCAGGCCGCGTCCGATGCCCACGGCGGCCCCGCTCCGGTCGAACAGCGTGTACCTGGCGTCCGCCACGGCCGTGCCGTTGATCGTGCTGATGCTCTGCAGAACGCTCGCCGTCTCCCAGTCGTACGCCGCCCGGTAGCCTTCGGGGCCCGTGACGACGAGGCCGTTGTCGGGCGGATCCTGGAGAGCCTGGTCGACACCAGTCTGCTCCAGCAGCACCGGCCGGGCCGCTACCGGCTGCACGACCTGGTCAGGGTCCACGCGCGGCGGCTCGCCGAAGCCGCACCCGCCGAAGCCGACGCGGCACGGGCCGCCGCGCTCCGCCTCCATCTGGCCGCCGGCCGGATCGCGAGCGACTGGGGCACAGGCGGTTTCCCCTCGGGCCCGCAGCCCACAGGTACGCCGTTCACCGGATGGCGGGAGGCGACGCTCTGGCTGGACGCGGCCGGGGGCGAACTCGCGGACGTCGTCGGTCACGCTGCGGCGCTCGGCGATGCCGATCACGCCTGCTGGATCGCCGAGTCACTGATCGACTACTTCATCGGGCGTGGCCGCTACCACGAGTGCCACACCGCCCTCGGAATCGCGCTCGCGCACGTCGAGGAGTGCACCGACCGGCGCATGCCCGCCGCGCTGCGGAACTGCATCGGTCTCATCTGCACGTACCGGGGCCGCTACCCGCAGGCCTACGCCTGGTTCGGCGAAGCACTCGAGCTCAGCCGCGCCCGCGACGACCGGCACGAGGAGGCCCGGGCCCTGATCGGGCTGGGAGCGCTGGACGGGCTCGGATCGCTCGTACCGGGCGTCGGTCCGGTCGACCTCGACCGTGCCGCCGCCCGTCTCACCCGGTCCCTGGAACTGGCCCGGGAGTTCGACGACGACTGGATCGTCGCGATGGCGCTCGGCGCGCTCGGCTTCGTACGCCACCACCAGGGGCGGAGCGAGGAGGCACTCGACTGCGTCCGTACCGCCCAGGCGCACGGCAGGGCGAGCGGCCGTCCGCAGGTGATCCGCCGGGCCCTGACCACCGTCGTCGACCTCCACCTCGCCCTCAGCCCTCGTGAAGCCTGGACGCTGCTCCGGCAGGTGGCCGACCTGACGCAGCACGCGGGGGACGTCCTCCTGCACACCCTCACCCTCGCCCGGCTGGGCACGGCCGCGCACGACGAGGGGGATCCGGGCGCCGCCGCGGCCATCCACCTCCGGGCCCTCGGCCAGCACCGGACGCTGTCCCCTCCCGGCGAACCCGACAGCACCCGGCTGGAGATGGACCTGCTCTGCCGACTGGGCCGGGCCTACCGCTCGTGCGGGAAGGAGTCCGAGGCACGGGAACAGTTCCGGACCGCGCTCGCGCTACCCGGGGCGGACCGGTACCCCAAGGAGCTCGCGCAGGCGGAGGACGGGCTGGGGGTCGTCACGGGATGACCACGCCGTGATCGTGGTGAGGCTCCCGAAACGGTGCCCTGTCATCCCGCACCGCCGCCCGGTCCCGCCTCCGCACCCGCCTCCGCCTCCGCCTCCGTCTCCGCCTCCGCCAGGATCTCGGTGATCACGTGGTGTGCGGTCCCCGCCATCACCGGGTTCGAGGTTTGGTAGTGCGAGAGTTCCATGAGCGCCACCGACAGGGCCCAGCCCCGCGCCCGCGCCCAGGTCGCCGGGTCCGCGCCTACCGCCGTACGGAAGACCTCCCTGGCCCCGGCCGACAGCAGGTACCAGCCGGGGATCAGGTCCACGGCGGGGTCGGCCAGACCCATGCAGCCGAAGTCGATGACCGCGCTCAGCCTGCCGTCCGCGACCAGGACGTTGCCCGGCTGGAGGTCTCCGTGGACCCATACGGCGGGACCGTGCGGCTCAGGAGCGTTCAGAGCCTCCGACCAGGCGGTGGCCGCCGTACCCGTGTCGATGACACCGTGCAGCGCGTCCAAGGCGGCACGGGCGGCCGTGTCGCGCGCGGCCAGCGGCTCGCAGCGGTAGGCGGGCGGGCCTCCGGCGGTGTCGACGCGGCGCAGCGCGAGGACGAACTCCGCCAGGTCGGCGGCCAGTTCCGCCCGGCCCGAGCCCGCGGCCGGGTTCTCCCCTTCGAGCCAGCTGTGCACCGACCAGGACCAGGGGTAGCCCTCGCCCGGCGCCCCCTCGGCGAGGGGCACGGGTACGGCGAAGGGGAGCTGGGAGGCGAGGCGGGGCAGCCAGCGGTGCTCGGCCGCCACGTCGTTCGAGCCGGCTTCGCCCCGGGGGAGCCGCACGGCCATGTCCGCGCCCAGCCGGTAGATCGTGTTCACCGTGCCGTGCGAGGCTGCCGGCTCGACGGGAAGGCGCGCCCAGGCGGGGAACTGTGCGGCCAGGAGGCGTCGTACGAGTGCCGCGTCGGTCTTCGTCTCTTCGGCGTGCATCCGGCCCATGCAAACCGATCCGGCAGCCGCTGTCGAGCGAAATCCCGTGGGCCGTGCCTGCCCGCTGAGGCAGGATCTGGGCCCATGGCCCTCATACTCCCGCCCCGCCTCACCGCTTCCGCCCGGGCTCTGCGCGAGGCCGCGCGACGGCGGGGCATGCGGACCGTGCAACTGCCGGACCACGACGTGCCCGACGCTCTGCGCGAGGGGGACGCGTATCTGCACGCGGGCCCCTCCTTCGCGGACGCCGTGGCCCCGGCGCTGGGCGTCGCACCACTCGAAGCTCCCGCCGACTGGCTGGCCCGGCTGCCCGCCGTGTTCGTCCGGCGTGAGATCCGCGCCGTGCCCATCCGCGAGGCGTACGGGCTGCGCCGCCCGGTCTTCGTCAAGTCACCGAACGACAAGAGCATCCGGGCGCTCGTCTACGCGGACGGATCCCGGCTGCCGGGCCCGGACGCGGTCGATCCGGAGACGGTCGTGCTGATGAGCGATGTCGTCGTGTTCGACGAGGAGCACCGGCTGTATCTGCTCGACGGGCAGGTCCACACCGGAAGCAGGTACGGGGTCTCGGGGCAGCTGCGGCCGGCACCGCTCTCCGCCGAGGCGGTCGCGTTCGGCAACGAGCTGCTCTCCGCCGCGGGACACACCCTGCCGTCCGCCATCGTGGTCGACGTGGGGGTCACCGATGCGGGGCAGTGGGCGGTCGTGGAGGCCAACGCCGCCTGGGCCAGCGGCTGTTACGCATCGGACCCGGACCGCGCGCTGGAGGTGGTGCTCAGGGCCGCCGGCCCGGCGCCGCACCTGGCGGAACGGGACGCCGCGTTCGTCCGGTGACCCGGGGGCCCGGGGGCCCGGGGGCCCGGGGCTCACGCAAGTGCCGGCGGGGCCCCGGGTCAGCGGACCGGGGCGGCAGGGCAGCGGGCCGGGGCGGCAGGGCAGCGGGCGCGGGTCAGCAGGCGGGAGGGCCGGGGCGGCGGCGGGTCAGCGGCAGGAGGCCTTCATCTGGGCCGCCGCGTGGTGCGCTCCGACCAGTGACGTGTCGCCCCAGTCGCGGCCCCGGTCGGTCAGCTGCACGGCAAAGGTGTCGCCCTTCACCGGATAGGTCCCCACGGCCACGGCGGTCCCCCGGTGGGCGGGCTGGCGCACCGAGAAGCCCGTGTAGGCGGAGTCGGGGTCGCGCGGGTCGGAGCGGACCCGGTACTCGGAGGGGTCGCCCGCCACGTCCCTGTCGCGGATGCTCCGGGGTACGAAGACCGTGAGCGCGCACTCGCGGTAGCCGCCTCCGAGGTGCCAGGACCAGACGGCGCTGCTCCGTCCTTCCTCCACCGGACTGCCCGACATCGGGACGGCGACGAACCGGCCGTCGCACGCGCTCCCCTCGAAACCGCCCGAATCGACGGTGTACCAGCCCGCGTCGCCGCTCTCGAAGCGCCCGAACTCCTCGTAGACGCCGGTGGTGCAGCCGGGCCCCGCCCACACGGAATAGCGGTAGCGGCCGGGGTCCGCCGTGGTAGCCGCCGACGCGCTCGGCGGCGCGCCCGGTGTGGCCTCACCGGGGAGGTCCGGGTCCGCCGGGACGATCCGGGTGGGGGCTCCGCCGCCGACCGGGGCAGGTACGGCGCCCGCGCGGCCCGCCGCCTCGGGGCGGCCTCCCCCCTCACCCGCGGCGAGCAGGGACACGGCGGTGGCCAGGCTCCCGGCGGCCACCACGACGCCCGCCGCCAGCAGGGCCTTCCGCCGCCGGGACAGCGTGGAGAGCCTGCCCGCCAGAGTCTCCCGCGCGATCCAGGAGTCGTTCCCCACCGGAGAACGCACCACGGAACCGCACCGGGGGCAGCTCATGCCCGGCAGCCCGCCGATGTGTTCGCCGCCGCACCGTTGGCACCTCATGACAGGACACCTTGCCAGTGCGGCCCGCCAGGAGGGAGGGATCCGGCAGGATCAGCGCAGCTCCTCCGGGCACGGCGTGCCCGGCTGGAACTGGTAGGGGGCCGCGAGCCGGTAGACACCGGGGCGCGGGGCGAGCAGTTCGGTCCACTCGTCGCCGTCCCCGTCCTCGTCCACCTTGATCAGGCAGCCGTGGGCGTTGGTGAAGTCCTTGGGCGCGTTCTCGTCCTTCGCCGAACGCCGCTTGGACTCCTCCGTCTCCTGCGGGCGCTCCACCCCCTTGCCCTCGCCGTCCACGACGGCGAGCCACCGGGAGTACGGGATGCGGATCAGGACCCGGCCCGCGGACCGCACCCGGATCGTCAGCTCGTCGGCGCCCGCCCGTTCCACCGTGGCCGGCGGGTCGGCGAGCGGCACCGGGTCCAGGACCCGGAACAGCTTCCAGTTGGCGTCGCTCCAGACCGCCTTCAGATACGGCTGCCCCTTCTCGACGAGCCCCGCCTCCTGCTCCGCCCCGCTGGAGTCCGGCTTGCCGGTGGGCAGCACCACGAAGTGCACCGCCCAGCGGTCCAGCCACTCGCGGTAGTTCTCGGCGTCGAGGGTGTCGTCGTAGAAGAGCGGGTTGCGCTTCATGTCGGCCTGGCGGTTCCAGCCACGGGCCAGATTCACGTACGAGTCGAGCGCCGACGCCTCCCGGTGGCTGCTCGCCGGGACCACCTCGACCCGGCCCCGCTCCGCCCCCACCCGCTGGAGCTGGTTGATCAGGGGGGCGAGCTCGCGGTTCCAGGACGCGGTGGGCGCCGTACGGACGATGTCGTCGACGCCCTTGAAACCGATCCAGAAGTTCAGCCCGGCGAAGGCGATGACCAGGGCGTACCAGCGGCGGGTGCGCGGCGCGGTGTACGGGAGCGCGGCGAGCAGCACCACACCGGCGACCAGCATCGCCATGCGCGAGACGTTCGAGCCGATCTGCGAGTCGACCACATAGGTGAGCAGCGTCCCGACGCCGTACACCGCGGCCGCCGTGCGCACGGTGTACCAGGTCCGGGGCACGAGGAAGAACACCAGGACGGAGAAGATGAAGGGCAGGGACAGGGTCCCGAGCGACATCGGCTGCGTACCCGAGAAGGGGAACATCCACGCCGACAGGACGACGACCACGACCGGGGGCAGCCCGATCGCGTACGCCCCGGGGCGTCTCTTGTTCAGGAAGAGCGCCGCGGCGACCACGCCGAGGAAGAGCCCGGCGACCGGACTGCCCGCCGTGGCCAGCGCGGCGAGCGGCGCGGCGACGACGGCCTTCGCCCACCGCTTGTACCGCCAGCGGTGGGGCCAGCAGAAGACGGCGGCGACCGCACCGACCGCGAACATCATGCCGAGCCCGAACGTCACGCGGCCCGACAGGGCGTTGCACAGGTACGCGAACACCCCGGCGAGCGCACACGCGAGCGGGTTACGGACCGCGGGCACCCTGACCAGGATCAGCGCCGTGAGCGCGGACGACACCGTGCCTGCGACCATCATCGTCGTACGGACGCCGAGCACCGACATCAGGTACGGGGACACCACGCTGTACGAGACCGGGTGCATCCCGCCGTACCAGGCGAGGTTGTACGCGGTGCCCGGGTGGCGGCCGACGAACTCGGCCCAGGCGTCCTGGGCCGCGATGTCGCCTCCGCTGTTCGCGAAGAAGAAGAACCAGAGCAGATGCGCGACCCCGGCGACGGCGGCCGTCAGCAGCACGGGGTGGCGCCGTATGCGGCTGCGTACCGAGCCGTCCGGGCGTCCTTCGTCCCCGGTGGCCTGGGCCGGAATGCGTACGGACACGCTCGCGGCGGACGGACCGTCCTTCGCCCGCGTCGGCTCAGCGGTGGTCACTGCGACTCTCCCCGTCCTCGCCCGGGCCTGCCGAACCGTCGGTGTACTGCGGCCTCATCCGTCCGGAAGGACGCGTCCCGACGCCCGTCCGTTGCTTTCGGGACGCTAGCACGCGGCATTTTGTCCGCGCTGCCCCATAGGGCGGCCCCCTGCCCCACAGCTGTGGGGCAGGGGGCCGTACGAGCAGCTCGGACGGGGGGCGGCTCAGGTGATGCGGGTGAACTTGTCCCCGAAGCCCGGCTCCGTCATCTCGCTCTGCAGGGCGACGGGGGCCGAGACCTTGCCCGTGCCGGTGCCGATCGTGACCTCTCCGACGACGGTGCCCGCCTTCGCCGTCTGCTGGAGGGGCTCGTCGCCGGCGCCGAGATCGAGCTCCACCTTCAGCCCGCCCCAGCCGACCGCCTTCAGGTCCTTGGTGGCGACCACGGGAGTCTGCGTGCCGAAGCCGTTGTCGACGTAACCGACGACCTGGCCCTTCTTGACCACGGTCGCGGAGTCGACACCCTTCTGGGCGGCCCGGATCAGCGTGAGGCTGTTCTGGATGGCGCGCTCCAGCTTGGCGTACAGGGTGCCGTCGGTGTCGGCGCCCATGACCGCACCGATGATCCGGCGGGTCTTGCCGTCGACGACGGTGTCGGCGGTCCAGAGCAGGTTGCCGCCGGCGGGGGTCGACGAGCCCGTCTTGATGCCGTTGACCCCGTCCTCCAGGAGGATGGTGTTGTTGTTGTAGATCTTGCCGACGCCCGGGATGTCGGCCTGCGGCATGTTCACGATCTCGCGGAAGATGTCGTTCTGCATGACCGCTTTGCCCAGGGCGATCTGGTCGGCCGGCGTCGACACGGTGGAGGACTTGAGGCCGCTCGGGTCCGTGTAGGTCGAGTCGGTCATGCCGAGGTCCTCGGCAGCGGCGTTCATCTTCTCGACGAACGCCTTCTCGGTCGTGGCGTCCCAGCGGGCCAGCAGACGGGCGACGTTGTTCCCCGAGGGGATCATCAGCATCTGGAGCATCTGGCGCTCGGTGTACTTGTCGCCCTCCTTGATGCCCGCCATCGACTCGTCCGTGTTGGCGGCCTCCTCGGCCGCCTGCTTGTCGACCGTGATCTGGTCACCGGTCTGCTCACCGGTGATCGGGTGCCCCTGGAGGATCACGTAGGCGGTCATGACCTTCGCCATGCTCGCGATCGGCGCGGGCTTGTCCGCGCCGTACGAGCCGAGGGTGCCGACGCCCTCCACCTCGACCGCGCCCTGTCCCTCCGCGGGCCACGGCATGTCCAGCTTCTCGCCGCCGAAGGTGTACGTCGGCGAGGCGGTCAGGGTCAGCGCGGGCTCCGGCAGCGGTCGCACCGCCTGCGCGATCGCAAAGACGATCACCAGGAGCAGCAGCAGCGGCGTCCAGATCTTGACCCGGCGGACCGCGGTGCGGACCGGCGTCTCCGGAGGCGGCGGGGTGTTGGTGAGCTCGGCGAGCAGGTCGAGCGGCGGCTTGGGCGGCATGGGCTGCTGCCGGGTCCGCTCGGCCTCCGTGAGCCCTGCCCCCGGCGCTCCTGGGGCGCCGGCGGCGATCGAGACGTCGGGGGTGACCGTGGGGCCGATCACCGGAGGTGCGGGGCGCACGTCGTCCGAGCGCAGCGGGACGAACTTGCTGGTCCGCTCGGCGGGAGCCTCGGGGGTCTCAGGGGTGCCGGAGGTCCCGGAAGTACCGGAGGGCTTCGCGCCCCAGGAGGCGGGCTTCCGGGTCTCCTCCCTCGGGGGGAGCTTCAGCGCGGTCGTCGGCTGGTCGACCTGCGGGGCACGCGGCGCCTTGAAGGCGGTGGTCGGGTGATCGATTCCTCGCTGCTCGCCCTTGGCCGCGGCGACGGCGGAGGCTTCGGCCTTGTCGTCCTCGTCGGCGGGCTCGTCGGCGTCCTCGTCCGCGGCCTCAGGGGCGGACCCCGCCGCTGAGGGCTCCTCGCGGGTCTTCGGGATGCGCGGAGCGTCGGCCGGCGCCTTGTCGGCCGGTGTGTTGTCCTCGGCGGGGGCAGCGTCCTCCGCGTCCTCGTCGGTGACGGGTACGGCGTCCTCGACGGCGACGGCAGCGTCGTCGTCCTCGGCAGGGGCCGGAACCTTGTCCTCGACCTGAGCGGTCTTGTCCTCGGGAGTGGACGGGACCTTGTCCTCGACCTCAGCGCTCTTGACCTCGGCAGGGGCCGGGACCTTGTCCTCGACCTCAGCGGTCTTGACCTCGGCAGGGGCCGGGACCTTGTCCTCGACCTCAGCGGTCTTGACCTCGGCCGCAGCAGCCTTGTCCTCGGCCGAGGCGTCGGCCTCGGCCGGGACGGAGGCGTCGGTGGCAGGGCCGGTGACGTCGTCCTCGGCGGGCTTGCCCTCGTCCGCGGTGGTACCGGCTCGGCCTGACTCTTCCTCGTCGTCGCCCGCGACCCAGGCCGCCACGACGGCCCGCAGCCGCGCGTCGGACGGCTCGGCGTCCTCGGGGCTCTCGGAGGCCCCGGAGTTCTCGGCGTCTTCTTCGGAGCTCTCGGAAGCCCCGGAGTTCTCGGCGTCCTCGGACCCTTCGGAGGTATCGGCCTCCTCGGCGTCCTCGGGCCCCTTCGCGTCCTGGGCCCCCTTCGCGTCCCCGGAAGCGGAATCCCTGGAACCCGCCGGGCCCGTCGCCGTCGCGGCCACGTCCGTCGTCTCGCCCTCTTCGACCTCCGCGGCCTCCCCAGCCCCTCCACGGGTCCTGGAGCCGTCCTCGGCCCCCTCGGCCGCCTCCGCGCCCTCCAGGGACCCCGAGGAGCCCTCGGAGGCGGCCTCCTCCGAGGAGCGCGGCAGGCGGAAGACCGCCGTCGCGCTGTCCGTACCGGCCTCCGCCGCACTCCCGTCCGCCTCAGCGCCCGGTTCACGGAACACGGCGAGACGCGGATCGCGTTCCTCCGTCGTCCCCGACGACTTCCGCTGCTCCGACTTGCCGGGGGACTCGCCCGCCACCGATGCCTCCTTGATGCGCCGCGGGGTCATGCCCGCACTGTCCGAACCATCTACCAGTGTCCTGTGTGAACCCTTGGCCGAGCCGCTAGACGAGAACGACATACCTAACGGTTCCCTCACAAAGCACCCAGGCACCCTCGACAGACCAATGTGAGAGGGGTCACCCTGTCAGACATCCACGCGGGGAGGCATGGATGGGCAGGAGCCGCAGAACAATTCCGGAGGAGCTTCTGCTGCTCGCTCTGGACCCGACAACGGGTACCACAGCGCAGCCGCAGTCGCTCGACCTCGGCCTGGCCGGGGCACAGCTAGTGGAGCTGGCTCTGGCAGGACGGATAGCCCCTGACGGGGATCGTATCGCCGTGGTGATGCCACGGCCGACAGGAGATCCGACTCTGGACTCCGCACTGGAACTGCTGCGCCGTCGTGGCAGTCCGGTTCGGGCGGTCCACTGGATCGGCGGACCCCGACTGGGACTTCGCCAGATCTACCTCGCTCATCTGGAGCGGTGCGGCATGGTGCATGCCGTGGCGGGCCAGATGTGCGGAGTGCTGCCGACGACTCGCTACCAGGCGACGGACACGGCGATCAGCCGGGACATCAGGTCCAGGCTGGACAGTGCGATCCGCACCGGCGTACCGCCGGACCCGCGGACCGCGGCGCTCGCCGCACTGGCCCACGCGGTCGGTCTCGGCAAGCACCTGTACCCCGGGAACGAGGGGCGCTCATCGCGCTCCCGGCTCCGGGATCTGATCAGACACGACCCGATGGGCGGTCTCGTGGCGCATGCCGTGATGGACGTCCAGAACGGTGTGGCCGTCCAGCCACGCCGCAATCAGCAGGCGGCAGGCGTGCCGTTGCAGCCGCAAGCGCGTCGCGGAAGCATGGCGCACACCTCCGTCCACTGACCGCACGACCGCGCGGACACTTGCGCGGAGTACTGAATGCCGCCATATCGCCGCACCGACGTCCCCATGACCCGGTTCGGGAGCCGCACCAGGCGCGGGGCAGCCGGATCCACCGGCTGCCCCGCGCTTTTGCGTGCGCTCGTCCCGTGTGGCCGTTTCCCAGCGCGGCCGGGTGCGCGGGTGGCAATCTGCTGAGCAGTAGACACGCACAGCTACAAGAGCTGCATAGCCGGAGGTGCCGTTTCCGTGCCGACCAACGTCAATCCCACCGTCAGGCGACGCCGGTTGGGTCAGGAGTTGCGCCGCCTGCGCGAGATCAAGGGCATGACGGCCGAGGAGGTGGCGGAGCGGCTGCTGGTCTCGCAGTCGAAGATCAGCCGCCTGGAGAACGGCCGCCGCTCCATCAGCCAGCGCGACGTACGCGATCTCTGCGGGGTGTACGAGGTCGAGGACCACCGCGTCGTCGACTCGCTGATGCAGATGGCGAAGGACTCCCGCCAGCAGGGCTGGTGGCACGCGTTCGGCGACATCCCCTACAGCGTCTACATCGGGCTGGAGACCGACGCCGAGTCCCTCCGGGTGTACGAGCCCCAGGTCGTCCCGGGGCTGCTGCAGACCCGGAGTTACGCCGAGGCACTGATCAACGGCGCGCTGCCGGAGGCTCCGCCGTCCGACATCGAGAAGCGGGTGAACGTCCGGGCCCGCCGCCAGGACCGGGTCAACGCCCCAGAGCACCCGCTGCGGCTCTGGGCAGTGATCGACGAGTCCGCCCTGCGCCGGCTCGTCGGCGGCAAGCAGGTCATGATCGAGCAGCTGGAGCACCTCATCGAGCAGTCCCAGCTGCCGCACGTGACCGTGCAGGTGCTGCCGTTCGAGATGGGGGCGCACCCCGGGATCAACGGGCAGTACGCCATCCTGGAGTTCCCCGACGCCGCGGACTCCAGCGTCGTCTACATCGAAGGGGTCACCAGCGATCTCTACCTGGAGAAGGCGAACGACGTACAGCGCTACAGCGTCATGTACGAGCACCTCCGGGCCCAGGCGCTGAACGTGGACCAGACCCGTCAGTTCATCGGCGACATCGTCAAGGAGTACACCCGGTGAAATCCCTGTGAGTGGGGTGGGGGCGGGAAGATACACCGTCACCACCGCACCACGGAAGACCCGCATGGAATATGCCATCCGGTCGAGTGAACGGCTGCACCACCAAGCGATGTTGGCGAGTAGCGTCGATCACGCCAACAGGAACGAAGTTGGTGCCACTCACATCAACTCTCTGAACCGGAGTGAACATGGCTATTCTTCAGGGCGCCACGGAAAACTGGACGAAGTCGTCGTACTCCGGTGGCAACGGGGCGTGCGTCGAAGTGAAGTCGCCCGTCACGCAGGCCATCGCCGTGCGCGACTCGAAGGCCCCCGAGGGCCCTTCGCTCACCTTCGTGCCGGGAGCGTGGAACACCTTCGTGCGGGACGTCGCGTCGGGCTCGATCAACGCCTGACCCGTACGACCGGCCGGCACGCCGAACCGTGTGCCGCGCTGCGTCCGGTCGTCTCACGACCGCCAGGAGCCCTCTCGCCCGGCCCGCCGTCCTGGCCGAGGGGGCTCGGCCGTCACCCGGACACAGCGCCCGCCGTTCGGCGCACCCCGCACAGCACTGCCTCGGCAGTGCGGGCGCGGACAGCGCGGTCCTCACGGACTGCGCGGTCGGCGCACACCGTACACAAGCTTCACGTGGTCAGCTTCTCCCCTTCTCCGGCCGCACGGGACCCGCATCCCGTGCGGTCGTTCTGCGTTTCTCGGCGTTCGTGGTCTGTTGCTTCGGTCTCTGCACAGCCTGACGAAGTGCCCGCTCATCGTGTGGCCGTGGTCACGTTCACGACAACGCCCCGCAAGGTCAAGAACTAGTAAAATCGTTCGCCTTGCTGATCCGCGTTCACATCCCTGATCGAGAAAACCTTGACCGGGGACCCGGGCAGGCGGTTCAATCCCCGAAGCCCCCGTTCCCGCACGGGGCCCCGCTGAACGGCCGTACTGACGAAGTGCGTTCCCGTTCACAAGGCGGACCCCTGGAGGGGGCACATGAACAGTCTCGACTGGGCCGTGCTCATCGGCTACTTCGGTGTGATGGTCGCGATCGGACTCTGGTCGCACAAGCGCGTGGACAATGTCAGCGACTTCTTCACGGCCGGCGGCAAGATGCCGTGGTGGCTGTCGGGCATCTCGCACCACATGTCCGGCTACAGCGCGGTGATGTTCACCGGTTACGCCGGTATCGCGTATCAGTACGGCGTCACGTCCTTCGTGACCTGGTCGCTGCCGATCGCGATCGGCATCGGCATCGGCGCGAAGCTCTTCGCGCCCCGGCTCAACCGGCTGCGCTCGCGGCTGCACGTCGCCTCGCCGCTCGAGTACCTCAAGAACCGTTACAACGTCCCCACCCAGCAGGCGCTGGCGTGGTCCGGTCTGCTGCTGAAGATCGTGGACGTCGGCGCCAAGTGGGCCGCCATCGCCACGCTGCTGTCCGTCTTCACGGGTATCACCCTCACCCAGGGCATCTTCATCACCGGCATCATCACGGCCGTCTACTGCACGGTCGGCGGCCTGTGGGCCGACGCGCTCACCGAGCTCGGGCAGTTCATCATCCAGCTCTTCGCCGGTCTGGCCATGCTGGTGATCGTCATGAGCAAGCTCGGCGGCTTCAGCTCGCTGTGGACGGTCTGGGACAAGCTGCCCGAGGGCCACACGGAGCCGACGGCCGGCCCGTACACCGTGACCTTCCTCCTGGCGTACCTCTTCATCAAGACCTTCGAGTACAACGGCGGCATGTGGAACCAGGCCCAGCGCTACATGGCCACGGACTCCGCGCGCTCGGCGACCCGTTCCGCGTACCTGTCCGCCGCTCTGTGGCTGATCTGGCCCGTGGTGCTCTTCTTCCCGATGTGGGTGGCCCCGCTGCTCGTCGAGGCCAAGAAGCCCGACGCCTCGGACAGTTACGCGCTGATGACCGAGCAGCTGCTGCCGCACGGCCTGCTCGGGCTGGTCGTCGTCGGCTTCTTCTCGCACACGATGGCCATGTGCTCCTCCGACGCCAACGCCATCTCGGCGGTCTTCACCCGGGACATCGCGCCGGTCTTCTCCAAGGCGGCCCGCACCTGGAGCAACCGCAGCGGCCTCCTGGCCGCGCGGCTGTCGACGCTGGCCTTCCTCGGGCTGTCGATGGCGCTGGCGACCCAGATCAACTCGCCCACGTTCAAGGACATCATCTCGGTCGTCATCAAGTGGGTGGCCGGCCTCATGGGGCCGATCGCGATCCCGTTCATGCTGGGCCTGCTGCGCAGGTTCCGCAGGTCGGGTCCGACAGCGGCGCTCACCAGCTGGGCGGCGGGTCTGCTGGCCTTCTACTTCACCAACTACAACTTCGACGGTTCGGTGAAGACGGACGTCGCGCTGCAGTACCAGGTGGCGCTGCCGCTCGCGATCTCGCTGGTGCTGTACATCGCCATCGGCTTCATCAAGCCCGAGGACACCCCGGAACGTGACGCGTTGATCGAGCAGATCAACTCAGACGGTCCTGGCCCCGTGGGCGGCGGAGCCACGGCGGCCGGCATCCCCCTCCAGAAGGGGCCCGAGGGCACCGGTGTCCCCGAGAGCGTGAAGGACTGACCTGCCCCGCACGCGGGGCACGGGGACGGTGGGCGGGCGCGGCGGCGTCCGCCCATCTCCGTCTCCGGCCGTCTCCGGCCGGGGTACCGTCTCCTGCCTTGTCCCCAGCCCCGGCGTCCCCGCCCCCGGCCCAGTGCCCCGTCTCCGGCCGGGCTCAGTCCCTCGGGTAACGGGCGAGCCAGCCCGGCGCCACCGCGGTCGGGCTGTGCAGGGCCGGGCCCTGGGTCATCTCCATGGCGAAGTCGTCGGCGAGTTCAAGCAGCGTCGAGCGGCCCTCCAGCTCGGCCAGCCAGGCCGGCGGCAGGGACGTCTCGCCGTGCAGCGCCCCGAGGAGAGCACCGCAGACGGCCCCCGTGGCGGCGGACGGCCCGGAGTGGTTCACGGCCAGCCGCAGCCCGTGCCGTACGTCCTCGCCGACCAGCGCGCAGTACAGGCCCACGGCGAGGACCTCGTCGGCGGAGTCGGTGTCCCCGAGTGCCTCGATGAGGGCGGGCCCGGGTATCCCCTGGCGTACGGAGCCGAGGGCCTGCCGCAGCGCCTCGGTGACCTGCTCGCTGCCCGGCCGTTCGGCGAGCAGCGCCAGCGCGTGCTGCACCGAGCCGTCCAGGGTCTCGCCGCGGGCGAGTCCGTGCACCATCACGGCGAAGGCGCCCGCGGCGAACTGGGCCGTGGCGTGGCCGTGGGTCTGGGCGGCGCACTCGACGGCCAGCTGGAGGACGAGCTGGGGCTCCCAGCCGACGAGCAGCCCGAAGGGCCCGGAGCGGGTGAGCGCGGCCGAGTCCCGCGCGGCGGGGTTCTTGGGTACGGCGAGGGTGCCCATGGTGGCGTCACCGAACCCGACGAGGCACTCCCTGGTGGGGGCGCGGCGGGTGTACAGCCACTCCTCCCTGGCGAGCCAGCCGTTGTCCTTACGGCGTTCGTCTGGCCCCCAGGCGCTCTGGGTGGCGGCCCAGCGCAGATGGGCCCGGTACACGTCGGTGGGCGGGTGCCAGGCGCCGGTGTCGCGCCGGACCTGGGCCCGGATGAGGCCGTCGACGGTGAAGAGGGTGAGCTGGGTGACGGCGGTGACGGCGCCCCGCCTGCCGTGCACGGCGACGAAGTCGGCCACCCCGTCCGTGCCGTGGGCCTCACGCACCGCCTCCAGCGTGAGCCCCGAGATCCCCGCCCCGAGCGCGTCACCGATGGCACCCCCGAGCAGGGAGCCGCGTACCCGGCTGCGGAAGTCCTGCTGCTGGGCACGGCCCCAGACAGCTGTGGTCCCTGTGCTCACCGTGCCCCTTCCGTCCGCCCTGGTGTGCGACCGCGCAAGCACTGTAATCGAACGGTAAGGGCCGTCTCAGGGGTGCAGCGGTATGTACGCAGTACCTCTCCAGAACCCCCTTTGGTCAGCATTGCCCGGGGATTTCCAGGGTCTGCCCGCGCGGCCGCGCGGCGCCGTTCACGCCTCGGCGGGCAGGGCCGGGTAGTCCGTGTAGCCCGTCTCCCCGCCGACGTACATCATGTAGGCGTCCCGGACCTGGTTGACCGGGGCGCCCGTGCGCATCCGGCGGATCAGGTCCGGGTTGGCGAGGAAGGGTCGGCCGAGCGCGATGACGTCGGCTCCGGCGGCCAGCAGCCGCTCGCCGTGGGCGAGGCCGCCGTCCTCCGGGATGCGGTCCCCGGGCAGCACCGGGTTGGCGATCAGGGTCCCGGGCCAGTCCTTCCGGATGCGCTGGAAGACGGGGTCCTCGGGGTCGGCGTACCCCACGTGCAGATAGGCCAGACTCCGGTCGGCCAGGGCTGCCACGAGCGCCGGGTAGATCTTCTCGGTGTCGCCCTCCTCCATGCCGTTGACCGTGCTCCACGGCGAGACGCGCAGACCCACCCGCTCGGGGCCGATCGCCTCCGCCACCGCTTCGGTCACCTCCACGACGAAGCGGATGCGGTGGGCCACGGACCCGCCGTAGGCGTCGGTCCGCCGGTTGGTCCCCTGGCCCAGGAACTGGTGGAGCAGATGGCCGTTGGCGCTGTGGACCTCGACGCCCTCGAAGCCCGCCTCGATCGCGTTGCGGGCAGCGGAGGCGAAGTCCGCGACGGTGGTGCGGATGTCCTCCGCCGTCATCTCGCGGGGCACCACCGACGGCACGCGCCCGGCCGGAGTGTGGATCGTCTCCGGCAGTGCGATCGGCGAGGGGGCGACGGGCGTGAGGCCGCTGGTGTCGGGGTGTCCGGCGCGCCCGCCGTGCTGGATCTGGAGGAACATCCGCCCGCCCTCCGCACGGACCGCGTCGGTGACCCGGCGCCAGCCGGCGACGTGGGCGGGGCTGTGGATGGCGGTGATGTTCGGGTAGGTCTGCCCCACCGGATTCGGCGTGGACGCCTCCGCGATGATCAGCCCCGCCGAGGCGCGCTGCGCGTAGTACGTAGCCATGAGCGGGGTCGGGACACCGTCGGCGGTGGCGCGGTTCCGGGTCAGCGGCGCCATCACGATGCGGTGGGGAAGGGTGAGGGGTCCCAGTTCGACGGTCTCGAAGAGCTTCGCGGGGGAAGGGGCTGCGTTCGTCATGCCGGAACGGTAAGAATTGACACCGGTGTCAGGTTCAAGTCCCGGAAGCGAGGCATTCATGCGGATCGGCGAGCTGGCCCGGCGTACGGGCGTGAGCGAACGCTCCCTGCGCTACTACGAGACCCAGGGCATCCTGAAGGCCGACCGTACCCCCGGCGGCCACCGCGACTATCCGGAGGGCGCGGTCGACCGGGTGATCCGCATCCAGGAGTTCTACGCCGCCGGGCTGTGCAGCTCCAAGATCGCCGAGCTGCTGCCCTGCGTACGGGACACGGACGGCGGCCCCTCCGCGATCGCCACCCCTCGCCTGGTCGGTGACCTGACCACGGAGCGCGACCGCATCGACCGGAAGATCGCCGAACTTCGCCGCTCCCGGGAGGTACTGGACGACGTGATCGCCACGGCGGCGGGCAGGAGCGCGGACGAGGACTGAGCGGCCGGGCACCGCGCCCTCGCGTCAGGCGTCAGGCGTCGACGAAGTCGGTCAGGACACAGCCGTCGACGAGGGCGTCCTGCGTCGTGGAGTTCGGCGGGGCCGTGTAGCCGGGCGCGCAGTTCAGACCGAGGGTGCCGAGGGAGAGCATGTCCCGCTCCTCGCTGTCGGTGGCGTAGATCCGCGCGGCGAAGTTCTTGCCGACGAACCACCGCGTACGGGTGTCCCCCTCGCCTGCGGCGATCTCCTCCTCCTGGCGGGCCTTGAACGCGGCCTCGAACCGGGCCATGTCGCTGACGACGATCAGTTGATGGCCGTTGGCGCTGCCGTCCTCCCCGTCGCACGTGGCGCGTTCCTCGATGCCCCACTCCGCGTTCGTCGCGGACTCCTGTGCCACCGCGGTCTCCGACGAGGTGTCGTCGACGCCGGTGAAGGTGGTGTCCTCGGGGTCCGTCGACGGGCTCTCGCACGTCGTGACGTTGCTGATCAGCCGGATCAGTTCATCAGCACCGGCGACCGAGGCGAGCTGCGCCTCTCCGCCACCGGCCACCGTGCCGTCACCGTCCGTGCCGTCACCGTCCGAGCCCAGGGCGCCCTGTCCCCCGTTCCCGGCGGCGGACGCCTGGCTGTTCCCGGAGGCGGCCTGCCCGTCGCCGTCGTCGCATGAGGTGGCCGCGAGGGCCAGGAGGACGGCGAAGGCCGCGACAGCCTGCTTGGTGCGCATCTAGGACCCTTACGTGAGGCCGTGCAGATCACGGGACCCCGGGAACGTAGCCGAAATGATCAACACACCGCAAAAAACGGTCACATGGCGGCGCGCTGCACCCTCCCCCGCGCTCCCCGCCGCCGGCGGAGAACGCGGGGGCCGCCCTCAGCCCTCCAGCACCGGCAGCAGCTCCGGCAGGTGCCCGTCGGACGCCGCGGCGGCGGTGACGCGCTCCTCGGGCACCTCGCCGTACAGCGTCGTACGCGGCTTCGCCGGACGGCCGGCCAGGTCGGCGATGGCGACGAGGTCCTGGATCGAGCGGTACGAGCCGTAACTCGATCCCGCCATACGGGAGATGGTCTCCTCCATCAGCGTGCCGCCGAGGTCGTTCGCGCCTGAGCGCAGCATCTCGGCCGCGCCTTCGGTCCCGAGCTTGACCCAGCTGGTCTGGATGTTGGTGATGTGCGGGTGGAGCAAGAGGCGGGCCATCGCGGTGACGGCCCGGTTGTCCCGGTCGGTGGGTCCGGGGCGGGCGATTCCGGCCAGGTAGACCGGGGCGTTGGTGTGGATGAAGGGGAGGGTGACGAACTCCGTGAAGCCGCCGGTCTCCTGCTGGAGGCGGGCCAGCGTCCTGAAGTGCCCGAGCCAGTGGCGGGGCTGGTCGACATGGCCGTACATCATCGTGGAGGAGGAGCGCAGACCCGTCTCGTGCGCCGTCCGGATGACGTTCAGCCAGTCGGCAGTCGGCAGCTTGCCCTTCGTGAGGACCCAGCGCACCTCGTCGTCGAGGATCTCCGCTGCCGTGCCGGGGATCGAGTCGAGCCCGGCCTCCTTGGCGGCGGTCAGCCAGTCGCGGATGGACATGCCGGTGCGGGTGGCGCCGTTGACGACCTCCATCGGCGAGAAGGCGTGGACGTGCATGCCGGGGACCCGCTCCTTCACCGCCCGGGCGATGTCGAAGTAGGCGGTGCCCGGCAGGTCGGGGTGGATGCCGCCCTGCATGCAGACCTCGACCGCGCCGACGTCCCACGCCTGCGCCGCCCGGTCGGCGACCTGGTCCAGGGAGAGGGTGTAGGCGTCCGCGTCCGTACGCCGCTGGGCGAAGGCGCAGAAGCGGCAGCCGGTGTAGCAGACGTTGGTGAAGTTGATGTTCCTGGTGACGATGTAGGTGACGTCGTCACCGACCACGTCACGGCGCAGGGTGTCCGCGATCCGGCAGAGCTCGTCCAGGGCCGGCCCGTCGGCGTGCAGCAGGGCGAGGGCCTGGTCGTCGGTGAGCTTAGTGGGGTCGTCGGCCGCCTGGCTCAGGGCCTGGCGCACGTCGGCGTCGATCCTGGACGGCACCATGCCGGGGGCGGCGGCCTCGCGCAGGGCCTCCCAGTCGCCGTACACCTCGTCGAAGTCGTCGCGCCGGTCGCCCGTGCGGCCCTCGGTGTCGATGGTGCGGTGCAGGTCGGTGCGGCCGGAGGCGTTGAAGCCCTCGTCGGGCTCCTGCCAGGGCAGCCCGGACGGGATCGCGCCCTCCTTCGCGAGGCCCGTCTCCGGGTCGGCGAGGGCCCGCACGTGCGGGAGGAGGCGGGGGTCGAGCCAGGGTTCGCCGCGCTGGATGAACTCCGGGTAGATGGTCAGGCGTTCGCGCAGCTGGAAGCCGGACTCGGCGGTCCTTGCGGCGAGTTCCTCGATGTGCGGCCACGGCCGCTCGGGGTTCACATGGTCCGGGGTGAGGGGTGAGACACCGCCCCAGTCGTCGATGCCCGCGCCGATCAGCAGGGCGTACTCGGCGTCGACGAGGTTCGGCGGGGCCTGGATGCGGGCCGACGGGCCGAGGATGTGGCGGGCGACGGCGATCGCGGCGGCCAGTTCCTCCAGTTCGGCGTCCGGCATCCCGCGCATCGCGGTGTCCGGCTTGGCGCGGAAGTTCTGGACGATCACTTCCTGGATGCCGTGGTAGGCACGGGCCGTCTTGCGCAGCTCGAATAGGGAGTCGGCCCGCTCCTCGTACGACTCACCGATGCCGATCAGGATGCCGGTGGTGAACGGCACGTTGGACCGGCCCGCGTCCTCCAGCACCCGCAGCCGGACGGCCGGTTCCTTGTCCGGGGACCCGTGGTGCGGGCCGCCCTTCTCGGACCACAGCCGGGTCGCCGTCGTCTCCAGCATCATGCCCATGGACGGGGCGACGGGCTTGAGCCGCTGCAGATCCGTCCACGTCATCACCCCGGGGTTGAGGTGCGGCAGCAGCCCGGTCTCCTCCAGCACCCTGACCGCCATGGCGCGTACGTACGCCAAGGTGTCGTCGTACCCCTCGGCCTCCAGCCACTCCCGCGCCTCGGGCCACCGGTCCTCGGGGCGGTCCCCGAGCGTGAACAGCGCCTCCTTGCAGCCCATTTCCGCACCCTTACGGGCGATGTCGAGCACCTCGTCCGGCGAGAGGAACATCCCGTGGCCCTCCCGGCGGAGCTTCCCGGGAACGGTGACGAAGGTGCAGTAGTGACAGGTGTCGCGGCAGAGCCGGGTCAGCGGGATGAAGACCTTCCGGGAGTACGTGATCACACCCGGCCGGCCGGCGGCTTCCAGGCCCGCGTCCCTGACCCGGGCGGCGGACGCGGCGAGATCGGTGAGATCCTCCCCGCGCGCCTGGAGCAGGACGGCGGCCTCGGCCACGTCGAGGGCGACACCGTCGCGAGCCCGCCGCAGGGCACGCCGCATGGCGTTGGTCGTGGGGCGCTGAGGAACGGTCATGATCCGAGCATACGAGCGCGGCACTCCGTCCGGACCAGGGCCTCTGTCCGGCGTAACCCGGCGTTCACCCCTGGCGCCTTGGCCGTTATGTCCCCCTTGCCCCGTAGGCTCGGAGAGGTGATGGAAACGATCGTCTTCGACATCGGAGAGACCCTCGTCCGCGACGACCGCCTCTGGGCCTCCTGGGCCGACTGGCTCGGGGTCCCGCCGCACACCGTCAGTGCCCTCGTAGGCGCCTGTGCCGTCCAGGGCCGCGACGGCACCGACGCGTTGCGCGTCCTGCGGCCGGACATGGACGTCACGGAGGCGTACCACGCCCGTGCGGCGGCGGGCCGGGGCGAGCACCTGGACGAGACGGACCTCTATCCCGACGTCCGGCCCGCCCTGGCCGAACTGCGCGCGCTCGGACTGCGGGTCGTCGTCGCGGGCGACCGCTCGGCGCGGGCGGGGGAACTGCTGCGGGCGCTGGACCTGCCGGCGGACCTGGTCGTCACCTCGCAGGAGTGGGGGGTGGCCAAACCGGACGCGGAGTTCTTCGCCCGCGTGCTGGAGGTGTCGGGCGCGGCTCCGGAAGCGACGCTCTACGTGGGCGACCACCCGGCGGACGACCTCTTCCCCGCGAAGTCCTCGGGGCTGCGCACGGCGCACATCCGCCGCGGCCCGTACGGCCATTGGTGGGCGGACCACCCCGACGTCGTGGAGACGGCGGACTGGCGCGTGGACGCCCTGACCGAACTGCCGGGGCTGGTGGGTGGAACCGGGCGGCGGAAGGCGTTCGCCACCCCGTCCGCACGGCCGGCACCGGCAGCGGAGGCCGCGCCTCCAGGAGAGGAGCCGGACCCTCGCCCGGGGGAGGCGGCGGAGGAACCCGCACCGCCCGGACAGTCACGGGTCTGAGCAGCGTCGGCGCGCCTACTCGTCGTCCCCGCTCAGCGAGAGCCTCAGCCGGTCGCTCGCGAGCCTCATGTGTTCGGCCATCGCGGCGTCCGCCGCCTCCGGGTCACCCGCCCGGATCGCGTCGAGCACGGCGCCGTGCTCGTGCAGCGTCCCGCTGACCGTCCCCTCGATGTCTCCCGCCCGCTCCATCCACACCTGGAGCAACGCCCGGATGGAGTGCAGGATGTCGCTGAGCACCGTGTTGCGGGCGATGTTCGCGGTCTCCAGATGGAAGGCGATATCGGCGTCGATGAACGCCTTCACGTCCGTCCCCGCCTCCCGCATCCGCTCCAGGTGCTCCTCCAGGCGCACCACGTCCTCCTCGGACGCCCGGTCCGCGGCCAGCCTCGCCGACATGCCCTCCATGAACGTGCGCACCTCGACGAGGTCCTGCGTACGGCGCTGACCGAGCATCAGGCCCCAGTTGATGGCCCGCGGCAGGAACTCCGAGGTCCCCTCGCGGACGTACGACCCCGAGCCCGGCCTGATCTCGATGATGCCCAACACGTCCAGCGCCGACAGCGCCCCGCGCACGCTGGAGCGCGCGACGCCGAGCGCGTCGGCGAGCTGGCGCTCGGCGGGCAGCCGCGTACCCGGCTTCAGGTTGCCCTCGGACAGATGATCAAGGAGTCGCCTGGCCACCTCACTGACCGAGGACTCCCGGACGACGGGGCGCAGAAGTGACGTGAAATCGGGCTCTTCGGGCTGCGTGGACACGCTGACCAGTACATCAGACCGGGCGGCGGAAGCCCGGAGCGGGCGGACGATAACGCGCTCATCGGTCCAGGAGAAGAGCTCAGGGGAGCGACCTACGTCACTTTGGTAAATTGGTGACCAATTTAGGATCCCGGGCTAGCTTGGAGTTGTCACCGGCTGGAAACACGAGCTTCAACGCTTCGACTTCGCCTGCCGGAGTAGACACAGAACCGGACAAAGCGGTCCGCAAGCGAGGAGTCTTCCCATGGGCGCCACTGCGCATTCAGCCATCGAGAGATCAGCGATCAGGAAAGTCTCGATCCGGCTCGTCCCCTTCGTGGCCCTGATGTTCTTCGTGAACTACCTGGACCGCACGGCCGTCTCGTTCGCCGAGCCGAACGGCATGGGACAGGACCTCGCGCTCACCGCGGCGCAGTTCGGCTTCGCCTCGGGCGTCTTCTTCATCGGCTACATCATTCTCGAAGTGCCCAGCAACATGGCCCTGCACAAGTTCGGCGCCCGGCGCTGGCTGGCCAGGATCATGGTGAGCTGGGGCGTCGTCGCCCTCCTCTTCACCTGGGTGCAGAACAGCGAGCAGCTGTACACGCTCCGCTTCCTGCTCGGGGTCGCGGAGGCCGGGTTCTTCCCCGGCGCGATCCTCTTCCTCAGCCAGTGGGTGCCCTCCCGGCACCGCACGAAGGTGCTCGGCCTCTTCTACCTGGCGCAGCCCCTGACCACCGTCATCGGCGCCCCGCTGGCCGGCTGGTTCATCAACCAGCACGGGCTGTTCGGGCTCGAGGGCTGGCGCGTGATGTTCCTCGGTGTCTCGATCCCGGCGATCCTGCTGGGCGTCGTCGCCTGGTTCTACCTGATCGACAAGCCGGCCGACGCGAAGTGGCTGACCACCGACGAGAAGAACTGGCTGACGCGGGAGCTCGCCGCCGAGAACGCCGGCAAGACCGGCGCCGACGAGAAGAGCGACCACGGCAAGCAGGCCCTGAAGGCCGCCTTCACCAACGGCCGCGTCTGGATCCTCGCGCTCATCTACTTCGGCTTCATCTACGGCCTGTACGCCCTCGCCTTCTTCCTGCCGACGATCATCAACGGCTTCCAGGAGCAGTTCGGCACGACGTTCAGCGTCATGGACAAGGCCCTGATCACGGCCATCCCCTATCTCCCGGCCGCGATCGTCCTCTACTTCTGGTCCCGCCACGCCACCAGGCACGGCGTCCACACCTGGCACATCGCGGGACCGGCCGTCGTCGGCGGGATCTCCATCCCCCTCGCCCTCTACATGGGCTCGCCGGCCGCCACGGTCGCCGTCATCACCGTCACCGCCTGTGCGATCTTCGCCGCGCTGCCGGTCTTCTGGTCCGTCCCCTCCCAGTTCCTGACCGGCGCGGCAGCCGCCGCCGGTATCGCCCTGATCAACACCGCGGGCAACGTGGCCGGCTTCGCCGCCGGTTACGTCACCGGCTGGCTGAAGGACTTCAGCGGCGCGTACTACCTGCCGCTGTTCCTCGTCGGGGCCTTCATGCTCATGTCCGCCGCGCTGATGCTGTGGCTCGCCAACCGGTCCAAGGGCCAGGGCGCGAACCACGGCCGGCCTCTCGCAGAGGTTCGCTGATGACCCGCCTGTCCAACGACCCCGCCGCCTTCGCCGACGAAGCGCTCGAAGGCTTCGTCGCCGCCCACCCCCGCCGGGTCCGCCAGGTCCCCGGCGGGGTGGTCCGGGCCACCCGCACCGCCCCCGGCCAGGTCGCTGTGGTCGTCGGCGGCGGCTCCGGGCACTACCCGGCCTTCTCCGGCCTGGTCGGCCAGGGCCTCGCCCACGGCGCGGCGGTCGGCAACGTCTTCGCCTCGCCCTCGGCCCACCAGGTGCGCCGGGTCGCGCGGGCCGCCGAGACCGGCGGCGGCGTCCTCCTCGCCTACGGGAACTACGCCGGCGACGTCCTGCACTTCGGCCAGGCGGCCGAGCAGCTGACTGCCGAGGGCATACCCGCCCGCACGCTCGGCGTCACGGACGACATGTCCAGTGCCTCGCCCGACGAGGCACACAAGCGCCGCGGTGTCGCCGGTGACCTGGTCGTCTTCAAGACGGCCGCGGCGGCGGCCGAGGCCGGGCACCCGCTCGACGAGGTGACCAGGATCGCCGAGCTGGCCAACTCCCGTACCCGCTCCTTCGGTGTCGCCTTCTCCGGCTGCACCCTGCCGGGCGCGGACCACCCGCTGTTCACCGTGCCGGAGGGCCGGATGGCCGTCGGGCTCGGCATCCACGGCGAACCCGGCATGGGCGAGCGGCCCGTGCCGAGCGCCGACGAGGCGGCCGAGCTCCTGGTCTCCACCGTGCTCGGCGAACTCCCCCAGGGCGTCACCTCGCCGGGCGGGCAGCGGGCCGCGGTGATCCTCAACGGCCTCGGCTCGGTGAAGTACGAGGAGCTGTTCGTCGTCTACCGCCGGGTCGCGCAGCTCCTGGACGAGGCCGGTGTCCAGGCCGTGGACCCGGAGGTCGGCGAACTGGTCACCAGCTTCGACATGGCGGGCGTCTCGCTCACCCTGTGCTGGCTGACCGACGAGCTGGAACCCCTGTGGACGGCTCCGGCCGACGCCCCCGCCTACCGCAAGGGCACCGTGGACGCGGCGGACCTGATCACGGGCGACACGGCGGCCGGCACCGCCGACGAAGCCGTCGCTCCCGCCACCGGCACCTGCGACGAAGCCGTCCCTCCCGCCACCGACGCCTCCCGCGAGGCGGCCCGTACGGCCCTCGCCGCCCTGCGCGTCCTCAAGGACACCGTCGACGACCACGCCGACGAGCTCGGCCGGGTCGACGCGGTCGCGGGCGACGGCGACCACGGCATCGGCATGCAGCGCGGCTCCACCGGGGCGTACGAGGCCGCCGCCCGCGCCGAAGCGCTCGGCGCGGGCGCAGAAACGCTCCTGCACCGGGCCGCCGACGCCTGGGCGGACCGGGCCGGCGGGACGTCCGGCGCCCTGTGGGGTGTCATCCTCCGGGCGCTCGGCTCCGCGCTCGGCGACACCGACCGGCCCACGGCACCCGTGGTCGCCGCAGGCGTCTCGGAGGCCGCGGCAGGGGTGATGCGCCTCGGAAAGGCGGAGGTCGGTGACAAGACGATGGTCGACGTCCTCGTCCCCTTCTCCTACGCGCTCACGGCCGCCACCGAGGCGGGCCGGCCCCTGGCCACCGCCTGGGACACGGCCGCGCACTCCGCGTCCGCCGCCGCCGAGGCCACCGCGGACCTGCTCCCCCGGATGGGCCGCGCCCGCCCGCACGCCGAGAAGAGCCTCGGCACTCCGGACGCCGGAGCCCACTCGCTCGCCCTGATCGTCCGCGCCGTGCACGGCGTGTTCGCACCCACTCTGGAGAACCACTGATGTCCGAAAAGCTCCGCATCGTCGTCGGCTCCGACGACGCCGGCTACGCGTACAAGGAAGCCCTCAGGCAGGACCTGGAGGCCAGCGGCCTCGTCGCCGCCGTCACCGACGTCGGGGTCGACGCGGACGGGCACACCGCCTACCCCAAGGTCGCCATCGCCGCCGCCGAGATGGTCGCCCGCGGCGAGGCCGACCGCGCGCTGCTGGTCTGCGGCACGGGTCTCGGGGTGGCCATCGCCGCCAACAAGGTCAAGGGCGTCCGGGCCGTCACCGCGCACGACTCCTTCTCCGTCGAGCGCGCCGTCCTCTCCAACAACGCCCAGGTCCTCACCTTCGGCCAGCGCGTCGTCGGCCTGGAGCTGGCCCGCCGGCTGGCCTCCGAGTGGCTGACGTACCGCTTCGACGAGGCGTCCGCGTCCGCCGCCAAGGTCGCGCTCATGGACGAGTACGAGAACCAGCAGGAAGCCGCAGCCTGATGTCCGCCCCGCAGAGCCCCCGGGTCACGATCGGGGTGAGCCTGAAGATGTACTTCGGCCACCACCAGACCCTCAACTGGGCCCGCAGCATGGCCTCCCTGGCCGCCCGGCACCCGGCCCTCACCAGCGGCACGGCCGAGCTGTTCGTGCTGCCCGCCTTCCCCGCGCTCGTCCCGGTCACCGGGATCCTGGCCGGCACCGACGTACGGACCGGGGCGCAGGACCTGGCGAGCGAGGACTCGGGCCCGTACACCGGCGAGGTCAGCGGCGCCCACCTGCACGAGATCGGCGCCCGCTACGCCGAGGTGGGTCACGCCGAGCGCCGCCGGCTCTTCGGCGAGGGCGACACGGTCGTCGCCGCCAAGACGGCAGCCGCCCTGCGCAACGGGCTGACCCCGGTGCTCTGCGTCGGCGAACTCGACCAGGTCGCCCCGGCGGAGGCCGCCGCCCGTACGGTCGCCGAGGCCGAGCGCGTCCTGGCGACCGCCGCCCACGAGAGCCCGCTCGCCCCGGTCGTCCTCGCCTACGAACCGCAGTGGGCCATCGGCGCCCCCCGGCCCGCCTCCCCGGAGCACATCCGCACCGTCTGCGAGGCCCTCACCGCATGGCTCGCCACCCAGCCATCGCTGGCCGGCAGCCGCGTGATCTACGGCGGCAGCGCGGGTCCCGGTCTGCTGACCGAGCTCGGCTCCCGCGTCGACGGGCTGTTCCTCGGCCGCTTCGCCCACGACCCGGCAGCGGTGGAAAGCATCCTCGACGAGGCACAGGAAGGAGCTCTCGCATGTCCTACGGCCTGAGCACCTACGCCTACTTCTGGCGCATCTCGGACCGGGCCCCCCGCCCGCTCACCCTCGACGAGATGCTCGCGCAGACCCGGGAACTGGGCGGCGAGGTCTTCCAGATCTGCGACTACCCGCTGATCGAGACGTACGACGACGAGCGGCTCGACGCCCTGCGCGCCACGGCGGCCGGGCACGGCATCACGCTGGAGCTCGGCACCCGGGGCGTGGGCACCGAGCACCTCGCCGCCTACCTCCGCATCGCGCGGCGCCTGGGGGTCACCCTGGTGCGCTCCATGCTGAACACCGCGGACCACCGGCCGGACGTCGCGGAGGCCACCGCCCTCCTGCACGAGGCCGTCCCCGCCTACGCCGCGGCGGGCGTCACCCTCGGCCTGGAGACCTACGAGCAGGTCTCCACCGACGACCTGCTCGCCGTCGTGCGCGGCGTGGACAACCCGCACCTCGGCGTCGTCCTCGACCCGGGCAACAGCGTCGCCCGGCTGGAACGCCCGGTGGACGTCGTCGCGGCCACCGCCCCCTGCGTGGTGAACATCCACGTCAAGGACTTCTCGTTCTCCCGCCGTGACGGCTGGGTCGGCTTCACCTTCGCCGGCTGCCTCCTCGGCGAGGGCCTTCTCGACTACGACCACATGATCGACACGGTCGGGCCGGACGAGCGGGGCATCAACCAGATCGTGGAGCACTGGCTCCCCTGGCAGGGCGATTTCGAAGAGACCGCCCGCCTGGAGGACCGGTGGACCCGGCACAGCATCAACACCCTTTTGAGGAGCAAGTAATGGCCACCGGATCCAAGACCGTCGCCGTCATCGGGGCCGCAGGCAAGATGGGCCGGCGCGTCTCCGACAACCTGGTCAAGAGCGACTTCACCACCCTCTTCGCCGAGAACTCCCCCAAGGGCCAGGAGCTGATCCGCGAGCGCGGCCGCGAGCTGACGGACAGCGCCGACGCCGCCGCACAGGCGGACGTCGTGATCCTCGCCGTCCCGGACGTCGTCCTCGGCACGGTCTCCGAGCAGCTCGTCCCGGTCATGAAGCCCGGCGCGATCCTGCTGACCCTGGACCCGGCCGCCGCGTACGCCGGTCTGCTGACCCGCCGCGCCGACGTGCACAACGCGGTCGCGCACCCCTGCCACCCGTCGGTGTTCCTGGAGCGCACGACGAAGGAGGAGTGGGCGGACACCTTCGGCGGCATCGCCGCCCCGCAGGAGGTCGTCGCCTCCTTCGAGCCCGCGGCCGAGGCGGCGGACCTGGCGGCCCAGGAGCTGGCGGAGGCAGTCATCTCCACCATGTACGCCCCGGTCGTCGAGGTGCACTGGGTGACCGTCAAGCAGCTCGCCGTCCTGGAGCCGACCCTCGTCGAGACGATCGCCTGCATGGTCGGCGCCCTGCTGACCGAGGCGCTCCACGAGACCGTCCACACGGTGGGCGTCCCGGAGAAGGCGGCCCGCGCCATGCTGCTCGGCCACACGCAGGTCGCGCTGGCCAACACCCTCAAGGGCTCCAACCCGTTCTCCGACGCGTGCCTGATCGCCATGGACTACGGCCGCGAGTCGATCGTCCGCGACGACTGGAAGAACGTCTTCCAGGACGACGAGCTCGACAAGGTCATCACGCGGATGCTCAAGATCAAGGAGATCAAGCGCTGACCCGGTCCTGACCACCGGTTCACCGCTCGGCCGGCCGGGCTCTCCATCAGGGGTGGAGGGCCCGGCCTTCGCGTGCCCTCACACGCCGAGGATGCGGGAGACCCCGTAGTCGAAGCGCTCGCCGAAGGAGGCGTCCTCGAAGTATTCGGCGGCCCGGGACAGTGCCGGGTACTCCCCCGCGCCCAGCCGTCCGGCGAACGCCGGGCCCCTCGCGTCCGGCAGCGCCTGCTCCTCCTGGGCCAGTCCGAGGGTGAAGTAGACCAGGGTCCAGGTCGTCCAGACCGCCTCACGCTCCGGCAGTCCGCCGGCCAGCAGCGCCTCGACCACCAGCTCGGCGAAGCGCAGTGTGGCGGGCTCGGCGGCGTACGTGCCGGCCACGATCCTGGCCCCGTCCCGGTGGGCGAGCAGGGCCCGGCGGTAGCGATGGAACAGCTCGCGGACGCGGGGTTCCCAGGGGCCGGGCAGCCCTTCCACCGGCACCTCGGCCAGGATCGCGTCCGCCACCAGCTCCAGCAGCCGTGCCTTGGTCTTGGCATGCCAGAGCACGGTGTTCATCCGTACGCCGAGCCGGTCCGCGATGCCCCGGATCGAGAGCCCGTCCGCGCCCTTCTCGTCCAGCAGCTCCAGACCCGCCCGCACCACCGCGTCAGGGCCGAGCCGGGTGGACGCGGGATGCTCCGCTTGCTTCTTGGTCACCGACCTAGTCTACTGGGCGCATCCAGTTGGTCACTGACCAAGAAACAGGGGAGCCACAGCATGGAACACGTCGTCATCGCGGGAGGCGGGCCCACCGGCCTGTGGCTGGCCTCCGAACTGCGCCTGGCCGGGACCTCCGTCACCGTCCTGGAAGCCCGGCACGAGCGCGACCCCCACTCGAAGGCACTCACCCTCCACCCCCGCACGCTGGAGATCCTGGCCTTCCGGGGCGCCGTCGAGCCGTTCCTGGCCGAGGGGCGGCGCATCCCCAGCGGCCACTTCGGCGGCCTGGACGACCGGTTGGACTTCAACGCCCTGGACACCCCGTACCCCTTCACACTCGCCCTGCCGCAGGCGCGCACCGAGGAGCTGCTGGAGGAACGCGCCCTGGCGGCGGGCGCCGACATCCGGCGCGGACACCGGGTGACCGGCCTCACGCAGGACGAGGGGGAGGTGACCGTGCGGGCGACCGGCCCCCAGGGCCCGTACACCCTGCGCGCCGCGTACGCCGTCGGCTGCGACGGCACCCGGAGCACCGTGCGCGAGGCCGCCGGGATCGCTTTCCCCGGCACCGACGCCACGACGTGGGGCTGGCTCGGCGACGTCGTCCTCGACGCCCCGCCCGAGGGCGCGGTGTACGCCGCGTCGGGGCCGGCCGGCGGCGTCATGGTCGTCCCGATGCCGGGGGGCGTCCACCGGATCGTCGGCGGCGACCCGGACAGCGACGGACCGGACCACCCCGGCGAACTGACCCTGGACGCCCTCCGCGCCAAAGTGACCCGGATCGCCGGCACCGACTTCGGGATGCGCCACCCGCGCTGGCTCTCCCGGTTCGGCAACGCGACCCGCCAGGCCGCTGCCTACCGCAAGGGCCGCGTCCTGCTCGCGGGCGACGCCGCGCACATGCACTACCCGGCCGGAGGCGTCGGCCTGAACGTCGGCCTCCAGGACGCGACGAACCTCGGCTGGAAGCTGGCCGCGACGCCGGCGGGCTCGGCCCCCGACGGCCTCCTGGACAGCTACCACGCCGAACGCCACCCAGTGGGCGCCGACCTGCTGATCAGCACCCGCGCGCAGACGGCACTGCTGAACGCCCACTCGGCCGAGGGCCACGACCTGCGCGCCCTGCTCAGCGAAATCATCGCCACCGTCCCCGAGTTCTCCCGGGACCTGGCCGAACGCCTGTCCGGGCTCGGAGTCGCCTACCCGCCGCCCCTCGACCGCCCCGGCCACCCTCTGACGGGTCGACGCGCCCCGAACCTGGGGCTCGCGGACGGCACCGGCCTGTTCACCGCCCTCCACCCGGCCCGCCACGTCCTCCTCCACTTCACCGCCACCCCGCCCCGGCCCGCGGCACCGGCCCCACCCCCTGGCGCAGTCACCCGCACCGCCCCCACCCCCACCTCACGCCCCGAATGGTCCACGGTCGGCACCGCCCTCATCCGCCCCGACGGCCACGTGGCCTGGGCCCTCCCTGCCCCTGAACCGTCATCGGGAAGCGGCGGACACCGGAATCGGACATGACGCCCGCGATTCGGTCCGGCACCTCCCAACGACCCTGCTCCGGGGGGCGAGGGGGCCCGCAGGATGACGTCAGCCCCCGGCCGGTACGTCACCGGACGGGGGCTGCCAGGGGCGGGGGCGCGCCTACTTGCGGAGCAGTACCGCCTCCATGACCTTCTTCGCGATCGGGCCGCCCAGCCCGCCGCCCGAGATGTCCGAGCGCGAGATGTCCATCGCCGTCGGGTCGATGAACACGGCGACCGCCACCGACTGCCCGTCGGACTTCTTGCCGTACGAGACGAACCAGCCGTACGGGACTTCCTTGCTGACGTCGTTCCCGCGCTGCGCCGTACCCGTCTTGCCGCCCACCGTCACGCCGTCGATCAGGGCGCGCTGCGCACTGCCCTCCTTGGCGGTGAACTCCATCATCTCCTGGACCTTCTTCGCCGTCTCCGTGGAGACGGCCTGGCTCTTCAGCTCCGGCTCGTGCTTCTCCAGGGTGGACAGGTCCGGGCCGCGCAGTTCGTCGACGATGTACGGCTGCATGAGCTTGCCGTCGTTGGCGAGGGCCGCCGTGACCATCGCCATCTGCATCGGGGTGCTCGTGAGGCTGCCCTGGCCCATGCCGGTGAGGGCGGTACCCGGCTTGTCCAGCTCGGCCGGGTAGAGGCTCTTCGTGGCGAGCATGTCACCGAAGGACTCGGAGTAGACGTCCTCGTTGAAGCCGAACTTCTCGGCCGTCTCCCGCATCCCCTCGTCCCCCACCTCCAGCGCGGCGTCCAGGAAGACGTTGTTGCAGGAATACTGCATGGCCGTCTTCATCGACGCCTTGCTGCACGTCGCGTCGCCCGCCTCGCTGCTGATCGTGCTCGACGACAGCGGCAGCTTGTACGGGGAGGTCGCCTTGCTCGGCGCGTCGACGTCCGTGACGACGCCGTGCTCCAGGGCGGCGGCGGCCGTCAGGATCTTGAAGGTGGAGCCGGGCGGGAAGGTCTCCCGCAGCGGCCGGTTGGCCAGCGGCTTGCTCTTCGCGTCCACCAGGCTCTGGAACTTGTCGCCCTCCTTGAAGGAGTTGCCGGCGAAGACCGTGGGGTCGTACGAGGGAGTCGAGACCAGGGCGAGGACCTTGCCGGTCGCCGGGTCGAGGGCGACGACCGCGCCGCGCGCGTCGAGGTCGGTCAGGCCCTTGTAGGCCGCCTCCTGCGCCTTCGAGTCGATGGTGGTGATCACATCGCCCCCGCGCCGCTCCTCACCGGTGAGGATGTCCTTGGCGTGCCGGAAGGCGAAGCGCTCGTCCTGGCCGCTGAGGATGGTGTCGTACGTCTTCTCCAGGAGGGACATGCCCTGGGCCTGCGAGGCGTAGCCGGTGACGGGGGCGTACATCGCGCCCTGCTTGAAGGTGCGCTGGTACTTGAAGTCGGTCCCCTCGACCTCCTTCGACCCCGTGATCGCCTTGCCGTCCACGATGATGTCGCCGCGCGGCGTCGCGAACTGGGTGATCTTGACCCGGCGGTTGTGCTCGTGGGTGGCCAGCTCCTCGCTCTGGGCGAACTGGAGCCAGTTCGTCCTGATCAGCAGAGCCAGCATCAAGAGCCCGCAGAAGATGGCTATGTGCCGCAACGGCCTGTTCATCGTGCTCCCGCTCCCAGGCAGCCGGGCACACACGCACACGGGCCGCACCATCGATGTCCGGAGGTGATAGATGCGATTTTAGCGTCGCCGGTTCCACCGGAAGATCACCCGGGCGAGTTCTCGTTCACGGGTTTCTCACAGGTGCGCCGCATAGGCGTCCAGCGCCCGCAGCACCTCGGTGTCCCCCGCCGGGGGCAGCTGGAGGACGACCTCCTCGACGCCCAGGTCCGCGAAGTACGCCAGCTTGCCCGGGGAAGGCAGGACGGCGTACGGCACCACCTGGAGCTGCTCCGGGTCGCGTCCCGCCTCCTCCCAGGCCGCACGCAGCTTCGGCACGGACTCGGACAGGCCGCGCCCGCCGATCGGCAGCCAGCCGTCCGCCTCCCGGGCGATCTGCGCGAAGAGTTTCGGCCCCGCCGCCCCGCCGATCAGGGTGCGGGGGCCGCTCACCTGGCCGCGCGGCTTCCGCACCGGCTTGGGGTAGGCGTGGCTGGCTCGCACAGAGCCGAACTCACCCTCGTACGCCGTCGGTTCGTCCGCCCACAGCGCCCGCATGAGAGCGAGCCGTTCGCTGCCGAGCGCGCGCCGGGTCGACCACTCCACCCCGTGGTCCGCGGCCTCCTCGACGTTCCAGCCGAAACCGATGCCGAGCGTGAGACGGCCGCCGGAGAGGTGATCGAGCGTGGCGGCCTGCTTGGCCAGGTCGATGGGGTCGTGCTGGGCGATCAGCGTGATCCCGGTGCCCAGCGCGAGCCGCTCGGTGACGGCCGCGGCCTGCCCCAGAGCGACGAAGGGGTCGAGGGTACGGCCGTATTCGGGGGGCAGCTCGCCACCCGCGGGGTAGGGCGTCTCGCGGCTCACCGGGATGTGGGTGTGCTCGGGCAGGTACAGCCCGGCGAACCCCCGCTGCTCCAGCTCGCGCGCGAGCCGTACAGGCGTGATCGTCTCGTCGGTGAGGAAGATCGTTGTGGCGATCCGCATGCGAGGCACCTCCGTCGTCGTCCGGTACGGCTCCACGGTATGCGCTCACCTCCGCCGGCGGACCCCCTCCGCCCGCACCCGCACCGTGAGGCCGGGGCGCACCTGGTCTCCGGGGTGAAGGCGGCTCTGCCCGGGCCGATCGGCACGGACCCGTCGCACGCGTACGTCCGGACCGCCCGCGGCACGGCGACGGCCCGGGCCCTGGCCTCGTTCCGCCCGCACGGAGCCGGCGGTTCCCGGGGACAGGGTCGACGCGCCGGGTCACCGGCGCGCCGGCTGAGCGGCTCAGTCGCTCACCACGAGGGCCGGCGTCTCCTTCGTCAGCACCTCACCGCGGAAGAACGCCGGACGGCGGCGCCGCATGACCTCCATCAGCACCACGCCGAGCAGCAGCAGCCCGACGCCGATGACGAAGACGGAGCCGACGCCGAGTACCGAGGAGCCGGAGCCGTACGCCGGGTCCCACATGTCGTACAGCGTCTTGCCGAAGACCGCCGTGAGCAGGATGCCGCCGGCCACGGGGAAGAGGCCCTTGAAGACGAGGTCCCGGACGGAGCGGGTCAGTGCGCCGCGGAAGTACCAGGCGCAGGCGAAGGCCGTCAGGGCGTAGTAGAAGCAGATCATCAGGCCCAGCGCGTAGATGGTGTCCACCAGGACGTGCTCGCTGACGAGGGTCATCACCGTGTAGAACACGCCGGTCGCGACACCCGCGACGACGGTGGCCCTCCCGGGGGTGCGGAAGCGGGGGTGGACGCGGGCGTAGGAGGCGGGCAGCGCCTCGTACGCCGCCATCGCCAGCACCGTGCGCGCCACCGGGATGAACGTGGTCTGCAGGCTCGCGGCGGCCGAGGCCAGCACCGCGAGGAAGAGCAGGACGCCCAGACCGGGGCCCATGACCGGACCCGCCAGGGCGGCGAAGACGTTGTCGGAGGTGTCCGGGTTGGCGAGACCGAGCCCGGAGTCCCCGGCGCCGACGGCCATCTGGGCCGCGATGCCGGTGGCGAGGTAGGAGCCGACGAGGACGACCATCGCGATGAGAGCGGCCCGGCCGGGCGTCTTCTCGGCTCCGGTGGTCTCCTCGTTGGCGGTCAGGCAGGTGTCCCAGCCCCAGAACATGAAGATCGAGAGCGACAGTCCCGCCGTGAAGGCGGCGAAGGACTGGACGGCGAACGGGTTCAGCCAGGACCAGGAGAAGTCCGTCGAGGTCGCGGCGAAGTCACCGCTGCCCGCCTTCTGTACGGCCATGACCACGAAGACGGCGAGGACGACGAGCTGGAGCGCCACGAGGGTGTACTGGATGCCCTTGGTGGCCGTCATGCCCCGGTAGCTGATGGCCGTGGCCACCGCGATCAGGAGGAGGCAGGTGAGGATGTGGACCGGTTTGCTGTCGTCCAGCGCCGCGACCGATCCGCTGCCGGAGATCTCGCCGGCCAGCAGCCAGAAGTACGAGGTGGCGACGCCCGCGAGGTTGGACAGGACGATGATCGTCGCGATGACCAGGCCCCAGCCGCACATCCACCCCAGGCGCGGCCCGAAGGCCTTCACCGTCCAGGTGAAGGACGTACCGCAGTCCGGCACCGCCTTGTTGAGCTCGCGGTAGGCGAAGGCGACCAGCAGCATCGGCAGGAACCCGGCCAGGAACACGGCGGGCATCTGGATACCGACCTCGCCGGCGGTGGAGCCGAGCGTGGAGGTCAGGCAGTACACGGGAGCGACCGTCGAGATGCCGAGGACGGCGCTGCCCATCAGCCCGACGGAGTTCCCGCCGAGCCCCTTCTCGCGTACGCCACCGTCGGCCGGGGCGCTTCCCCGTACCGTGTCTCCGGCCTGTGGCCGCGCGTCCAGCTGAGTCATGGGCAGGACGCTATGCGCTGCGATTTCCACATCCGGAGGATGAGACTCCGACGTCTCACCCTTGACTGCACGCACCAGAGCGACGCCTGGGCCAGGAAATCAAAGGCCGAAGATGAACTGGACCTTACGATCAACGCCTCCATAGGAGGCATGGAGGCGTACGGGAATCGCACCCCTGTCCACTTTGTGGCGGTTCAAAAATTTCCCGCCGCGTCGTTCCGTGGCCCGCGCGCGTCCACGCGCCCCGTCGCTCCGTACGTACGGGGCGCCGGGCCCGGAACGTACGGAGCGGGGTCTCCCCCGGGCCTGACGGACGGCCTACTTGCGGTACAGCTCCTCGATCTCCGCGTCGAAGTCCCGCGCGATGGCGTCCCGTTTGAGCTTCAGCGACGGCGTGAGATGCCCGCTCTGCTCGGTGAAGTCCTGCGGCAGGACCGTGAACTTGCGGATGGACTCCGCCCGCGAGACCAGCCGGTTGGCCTCGTCGACCGCACGCTGGAGTGCCGAGCGGAGCTCCTCGTCGTGGACGAGCTCGCGCAGCGGGATGCCCTCCTTCTTCCGCATCCGGCGCCAGTGGGCCAGTCCGTCCGGCTCCAGGGTGATCAGGGCGCTGATGAAGGAGCGGTTGTCGCCGACCACCATGCACTGGCTCACCAGGGGATGGGCGCGCAGCCAGTCCTCCAGCGGGGCCGGGGTGACGTTCTTGCCGCCGGAGGTGATGATGATGTCCTTCTTGCGGCCGGTGATCGTGAGGTAGCCGTCCTCGTCGAGGGCGCCCAGATCGCCCGTGGGGAACCAGTCGCCGTCCATGTACGGGGTGGCCTCGCCGCGCTCGGTGTCCCAGTACCCCCGGAAGACCTGGCCGCCGCTGAGCAGGACCTCCCCGTCGTCGGCGATCCGCACGGCGGTGCCGGGCAGCGGCCAGCCCACCGTGCCCAGGCGCGGTTTGAGCGGCGGGGTGACCGTGGCGGCGGCCGTGGTCTCCGTCAGTCCGTAGCCCTCGAAGATCTGGATGCCCGCCCCGGCGTAGAACGCGGCGAGCCGTCGCCCCAGCGGGGAGCCGCCGCAGATCGCGTAACGGACGTGACCGCCCAGCGCGGCGCGGATGCGGCGGTAGACCAGCGGGTCGTAGAGGGCGCGGGCGGCCCGCAGGCCGATGCCGGGGCCGGGGCCTGTGCCGTGTTCGGCGGCCTCGACCGCCTCGCCGTACCGCTGCGCGATGCGGGCCGCGCGGTCGAAGGACGAGGCCCGGCCCATCTTCTCGGCGGTGGCCCGGCCGGTGTTGTAGACCTTCTCCAGGACGTACGGGATGGCCAGCAGGAACGACGGCCGGAAGCCGGCCAGGTCCGCCAGCAGGTCCTCGGTCTGGATGGACGGCGCGTGCCCGAGCCGCACCCGGGCCCGCAGGCAGCCGATCGCGACCATCCGGCCGAAGACGTGGGACAGGGGAAGGAACAGGAGGGTGGACGCCGGGTACTTCGAGACCGACTTGAAGACCGGGTGCAGCAGCTCGATGGCGTTGTCGACCTCCGCGAAGAAGTTCCCGTGGGTCAGGACGCAGCCCTTGGGACGCCCCGTGGTGCCTGAGGTGTAGATGAGGGTGGCGGGGCTGTCCGGTTCCAGGGCGGCGCGCCGGGCGGCGACGGCCTCGTCGGGGACGTCCTTGCCGAGCGCCTTCAGCCGTCCCGTCGCGCCCGTGTCGAACTGCCACAGATGCGCGAGATCCCCGAGCTGCTGGCGCTCCTGGCTGACCAGCCGGCCCTGCTCCTTCGACTCCACGGCGCACGCGACGGCTCCGGAGTCCTGGAGTATCCAGCGCGTCTGGAAGGCCGACGAGGTGGGGTAGATCGGCACGGTGACGAGCCCGGCCGCCCACGCGGCGAAGTCGAGCAGCGTCCACTCGTAGGTGGTGCGGGCCATGATCGCGATCCGGTCACCGGCCTGGAGGCCCTCCGCCATCAGCCCCTTCGCGACGGCCTGGACCTCGGCGGCGAACTCCGCCGCCGACACGTCCTCCCAGCCTCCGTCCGCCTGCTTACGGCTGAGGACCGCCTCGGCGGGGGCCTCCCGGGCGTTGTCGAAGGGGATCTCGGCGAGCGAACCGCGCCGCACGACCGGCGCGAGCGGCGGCACGGCGACCTCCCGTACGGTGCCGTCCGCCGCTCTGACCTTGGTCGGCTCGACGAGGACGGGAACGGCGGGCGCGGCGGTTACGGCGGCGGGGGCGGGCGTGGACACGAGCGGCTCCTCGGCATGGGGTCCGGCGGCGGTCCCGTCCCTGGGGCCGGCACCGGTGCGGCTGCTGGATGCGTGGGGTCGTTCACGTACGGGTGGGCGGGTCCTGCCGGAGTCGTCCGGGAGGGTCAGGGGCGTTCCAGGACCGGTGACGATACGGAGGTCAGGGGGTGACCGGGGACCGCCGTGACGTCACGAAGGGTCAGGGGCGTTCCAGGATCGCGGTGACGCCCTGGCCGCCGGCGGCGCAGACCGAGATCAGGCCCCGGCCGGGCGCGTCCCGCTCCGCCAGGAGCTTGGCCAGCGTCGCCACGATCCGGGCGCCCGTCGCGGCGAAGGGGTGCCCGGTGGCGAGCGACGATCCCACCACGTTCAGCTTGTCCCTGTCGACGGCGGCGAGCCCCTGCTTCTCCCAGGCGGCGAGAGTGGCGAGCACCTGGGAGGCGAAGGCCTCGTGGATCTCGAAGAGGTCGAAGTCCTCGATGCCCAGCCCGGCCCGCTCCAGCATGCGCGGTACGGCGTACGCCGGGGCCATCAGCAGTCCCTCCTCCCCGTCGACGTAGTCCACGGCGGCCGTCTCGTAGAGCGACAGATAGGCCAGCGGCTCCAGCCCGCGCTCCTCGGCCCACTCCTCGCTCGCCAGCAGCACGGTGGCCGCGCCGTCGGTGAGCGGGGTCGAATTGCCCGCGGTCATCGTCGCGTCGGGGTGCCCGGCCCCGAACACCGGCTTCAGCGTGGCGAGTTTCTCCACCGTGGAGCCGGGGCGCAGATTCTGGTCACGTTCCAGGCCGAGGTAGGGGACGACGAGGTCGTCCAGGAAGCCCCGGTCGTACGCGGCGGCGAGCCGCTGGTGGCTCGTGGCGGCCAGCAGGTCCTGCTCCTCGCGGGTCACGCCCCACTTCCGGGCGGTGACCGCCGCGTGCTCCCCCATCGAGAGTCCGGTGCGGGGCTCGGCGTTGCGCGGGATGTCCGGGACGAGGTGGCTGGGCCGGACGGCGGCCAGCGCCTTGATCCGGGCGCCCGCCGACCTGGCGCGGCGCGCCTCCAGCAGGATTCTGCGCAGCCGGTCGTTCACCCCTAGGGGCGCGTCGCTCGTGGTGTCGGCGCCGCCCGCGATCGCCGAGTCCACGGCGCCGAGCGCGATCTTGTTGGCCGCGGCGACGACGGCCTGCAGCCCGGTGCCGCACGCCTGCTGGATGTCGTAGGCGGGGGTACGCGGGTCCAGGGCCGAGCCCAGGACCGTCTCGCGCGCCAGGTTGAAGTCACGGCTGTGCTTGAGGACCGCGCCCGCGACGAACTCGCCGACCTGCCGGCCCTGGAGTCCGAAGCGCTCGACGAGGCCGTCGAGCGCCGCGGTCAGCATCTGCTGGTTGGAGGCCTGTGCGTAGGGGCCGTCGGAGCGGGCGAACGGGATGCGACTGCCGCCGACGACCGCGACACGGCGCGGCTGGGGAAGTGCGAGGGGAATCAACTCGACCAACTCATCTCGACAAGTCCTGACCCTTGAGTAACCTTACTCAGGAGTAAATCTACGACCGAGCAGGAGTCCAGACAATGGCCGACCGCTATCTGCACTTCACCGGCACGGCGCCCGGCCGTTTCCTGACCCGCAGGCTCGGCCTGCCGCAGCCGTCGCCGCTGCGCCGCTGGACGCTGGAAACGCCCTCCCTCACAGGACCGTTGCTGCACCTCACCGCAGGGGCCTCGGCCCTCCCCGGCGCGCTCGGCCCGGTGCTCGCCGCGACCGGCCTGAAGGTCACCGGCCAGGCCGACCGCCCGGCGGCCGTCGTCCTGGACGCGACCGGGGTCACCACGGCCGCCGGGCTCGCCGGCGTACACGGCGCGCTGCACCCCGTCGTACGTTCCCTCGCGGCCGGGGGCCGCGTCGTCGTGCTCGGCACCACGCCGTCGCCCGACGACCACCATCAGGCGGCTGCCCAGCAGGCGCTCGAAGGATTCGTACGCTCCCTGGGCAAGGAGATCGGCCGGGGCTCCACCGCGCAGCTGCTGCGGCTCGCCCCGGGGGCCGACGCCGCCTCGGCCGAATCCACCCTCCGCTTCCTGCTGTCCCCCCGCTCCGCGTACATCAGCGGCCAGGTCATCGAGCTCACCGCCGACGCCCCCGGCGAGGTCGCCGACTGGGCGGCGCCGCTGTCCGGGCGCACCGCGCTGGTCACCGGCGCGGCTCGCGGCATCGGGGCGTCCGTCGCCTCCGTGCTCGCCCGGGACGGCGCCCAGGTGATCTGCCTGGACGTCCCGCAGGCCCATGACGAACTCGTGCGCACGGCCGACCGCCTGGGCGCGACCGCGCTCCCCCTGGACATCACCGCGCCCGACGCGGCCGACCTGATCGCCGCGGCCGCCCCGGACGGCCTGGACGTCCTCGTCCACAACGCGGGCATCACCCGCGACCGCCGGCTGGCCAACATGCCGGCCGACCGCTGGGCCTCGGTCATCGAGGTCAACCTGGACAGCGTCCTGCGCACCACGGACGCCCTGCTGAAGACGGGCACGGTGAACCGGGGCGGCCGGATCGTCGCCACCGCGTCCATCGCCGGGATCGCGGGCAACAACGGCCAGACCAACTACGCGGCCAGCAAGGCGGGCATCATCGGACTGGTCCGGTCCCTGGCCCCGCGCGCCGCCGCGGAGCACGGCGTCACCGTCAACGCGGTCGCGCCCGGCTTCATCGAGACGAAGATGACGGCCGCCGTGCCGCTCTTCATCCGGGAGGCCGGCCGCCGGATGAACTCCCTCTCGCAGGGCGGCCTCCCGGTCGACGTGGCCGAGACGACCGCCTGGTTCGCCCAGCCCGCGTCCGGCGCCGTCAACGGCCAGGTCGTACGCGTCTGCGGCCAGAGCCTGCTGGGGGCCTGAGCCATGACCGGCCTCGGCATGACCCTCGTCCGCGGAGCCCTCACCTCGCCGTTCAAGCGGGCCGGGCGCACCGGCGCCACGCTGCCCACCCGCCGCGAGGTCCTGCCGCCCGCCCGCGTCGCACCCGGCCCGCTCGCCGCGTACAGCGGGATCTGCGGCTTCGCCGCGTCGGACGTACTCCCGCTCACCTACCCGCACGTGCTGGGCTTCCCGCTCGCCATGCGGCTGATGACGGCCCGCGACTTCCCGCTGCCGGTGCTGGGTCTGGTCCACACCTGGATCGAGATCACCTCGCACCGGCCGCTGCACCCGGCGGACGAGCCCGAACTCACCGTGTACGCGGCCGGGCTGACGCCCCATCGGCGAGGTACCGAGGTCACCGTGGTGACCGAGGCGCGGCTCGCGGACGAGCTCGTCTGGGAGTCCCGCAGCGGCTATCTGTCCCGGCACGCCACCACCGCGGACTCCCCGGCGGCGCCCTCCTCGCCCCCTCAGGAGCTGCCCGCCGTGGCCGAGTGGCGCCTGCCGGCCGGCCTCGGCAGGCGCTACGGCGCCGCGTCGGGCGACCGCAATCCCATCCACCTCCACCCGGTGACGGCGAAGCTGTTCGGCTTCCCCCGGCACATCGCGCACGGCATGTGGACCCTCGCACGCTGCCTGGCGGAGGCGGAGCGGCGAGGCGGCCCGGGGGCCCGGGGACGGATCCGGAGCGTACGGGCCGACTTCAAGGCGCCCGTCCTGCTGCCCTCCACCGTCACCTACGCCACCGACGGCGACGCCTTCCAGCTGCGCGGCGGCAGCCGTACGCACCTCACCGGGCGGACGGTCAGGGAGGACTGAGGCTCAGTCCTCCCGGGGCTGCCAGCCGCGTCCGTGCATGAGGTTCTCCAGGCCCGCCCAGGAGAAGTTCATCAGCGTGGCGGCGGCCTCCTTGGCCGAGACGCCCGGAGTGACGTTCGCCCACCCCGCGAGCGCCTCCGCGGCCCCCACCAGCGCCTGCGCGAGCCCCGCCACATCCCGGTCGGGCAGCGCGGGATCGTGGTGCGCCTCCCGCGCCGCCGCCCCGATCAGACCCGTCACGAACGCAACGATCTCCTCCCGCAGCACCCCCACCTCGCTGACGAACGGCTCCCCGTGCGAGCTCGCCTGCTGGTGCAGCACCGACCAGCCGTCCGGGTTCTCCGCGGTGTGGGTGAAGAAGGCCCGCAGCCCCGACCAGAGTTGCCGGTCGGCGGGCAACCCTGGCTCCACACCCGACTGCACGGCTTCCACCAGCGCTTTTGACTCCCGGCGGATGCAGGCGGAGAAGAGCTCCTCCTTGGAGTTCAGATACAGATAGACCAAGGGCTTGGAGACACCGGCCAGTTCCGCGATCTCGTCCATCGAGGCGGCCCGGTACCCGCGCCGGGCGAAGGTCCGCACGGCCGCGTCCATCATCTGCTGCTCACGCACCGCGCGCGGCATCCGTTTGCTCTTCACTGCACTCACGTCAGACGTCCTCCCGCCCCCACTGCGCTACTCCTCGGTAAGAGTACGGCGCGGGCGGATCTCCCGCCGGACGGACGAAACGCACCGGACACGATGGCCGGTAGTCGTCCACCGGGTCCGACGCCCCGCGTACGTCTCAGGTCCCCCCCGAGGTCACGCCTCAGGCCGATGCCGCGTGCCGTCACACTGCCTAGTGTCCTTCGCATGACGATGAGACTCCGCAGACGGACGGGGCTCGCCGCCCTCGCCGCCATGGTCCTGCTCGCCACGCCCGCCACCGCCGCGCACGCCGGGGCGCGGACCGCGAACGCCTCCGCCGCGTCCGACTCCGCACTCGCGTTACCCCGCCCGACCGGACCGTACGCCGTCGGAACCGAGGTCCTGCACCTCACCGACTCCGGCCGGGCCGATCCATGGGTGCCGCAGGCGGGGCCCCGTGAACTGATGGTGTCGGTGCACTACCCCGCCCGCCCCGGCGGCGGGGGCGCTCGCGCCCCCTACATGAGCGCCGAGGAGGCGAGGCTGCTGCTGGCGGAGCGCGGACTGGACGGCATCGTGTCCGCCACCGCCGTCAGCTCCATCGTCACCCATGCCCGCACGGACGCCCGCCCCGCCCGGGGCCGGTTCCCGCTGGTCCTGCTCTCCCCCGGCTTCAACACGCCCCGGGCCACGCTCACCTCCCTCGCCGGGGAACTGGCGAGCCGGGGCTACGTCGTGGCGAGCGTCGACCACGCCTACGAGTCCACCGGCACCGCCTTCCCCGGCGGGCGGATGCTCACCTGCGCGGCCTGCGACGTGGTCGAGGCGGCGCCGGACGACGAGGGAGAGCGGGAGGTGCTGCGGACCGTCTCCACCGGACGGGCCGCCGACCTCTCCTTCGTACTCGACCGGCTGACCGGCCCCCACCCGGCCTGGGACCACTCCCGCATGATCGACCGGCGCTGGATCGCCGCTGTCGGCCACTCCGTCGGCGGCAGCGCCGCGGCCTCCACGATGCTCGCGGATCCCCGCGTCGACGCCGGGGCCGACATGGACGGCACGTTCTTCGAGCCGGTCCCCGCCTCGGGCCTGGACGGCCGCCCGTTCCTCATGCTCGGCACCGAGGCCGACCACCGCCCCGGCAGCGCCGACACGTCCTGGGACGAGGGCTGGCAGCATCTGGACGGCTGGAAGCGGTGGCTCACCGTCAAGGAGTCGGGACACTTCACCTTCACCGACCTGCCCGCCCTCGCGGGCGAGCTGGGGCTCCCGCCGGACCCCGCGGCGCCACTGTCCGCCGACCGGTCGACGGAGATCACCCGGGACTACATGGCAGCCTTCCTCGACCTGTCCCTGCGGGGGCGGGAACAGCCGCTCCTGGACGGGCCCACGGCGCGGAACCCCGAGGTCGTCTTCCAGAACCCCTGACCGGCGCGGCACATACGGAGAGCGCCCCCGGACCGAGGTCCGGGGGCGCTCTCCGCAGGCACGACCGTGCGGGCGTCGCTACGCGGTGACGGGCACGCCCGACGGGCGCGCGTCCTCCACCTCGGGCTCGTCGACCGGGGAGGCCGACGCCGAGTTGTACGCGTCGTGGTCGAGGATCTTCTCGCGAGCCGCGACGATGACCGGGACCAGCGCCTGACCCGCCACGTTCGTGGCCGTCCGCATCATGTCCAGGATCGGGTCGATGGCGAGCAGCAGACCCACGCCCTCCAGCGGGAGGCCCAGGGTCGACAGGGTGAGGGTCAGCATGACCGTGGCGCCGGTGAGGCCGGCGGTGGCCGCCGAGCCGATGACCGAGACGAACGCGATCAGGATGTAGTCACCGATGCCCAGCTGGACGTCGAAGATCTGCGCGATGAAGATCGCCGCCAGCGCCGGGTAGATGGCGGCGCAGCCGTCCATCTTGGTCGTGGCACCGAACGGCACGGCGAAGGAGGCGTACTCCTTCGGGACGCCGAGGCGCTCGGTGACCTTCTGGGTGACCGGCATGGTGCCGACCGAGGAGCGGGAGACGAAGGCCAGCTGGATCGCGGGCCAGGCGCCCTTGAAGAACTGGAGCGGGCTGACCTTGGCGACCGTCGCGAGCAGCAGCGGGTAGACGCCGAACATCACCAGTGCGCAGCCGATGTAGACGTCGGCGGTGAACGTGGCGTACTTGCCGATCAGGTCCCAGCCGTAGTCGGCGATCGCGTAACCGATGAGGCCGACGGTGCCGAGCGGGGCGAGGCGGATGACCCACCACAGGGCCTTCTGGAGAAGCTCCAGGATCGACTCGCTGAGGGCGAGGATCGGCTTGGCCTTGTCGCCGAGCTGGAGCGCGGCGATGCCGGCGACGGCGGCCATGAAGACGATCTGCAGGACGTTCAGCTCGGTGAAGGGCGTGATGACGTCCGTGGGGATGATGCCGGTGAGGAAGTCGAGCCAGGAGCCTGCGTGCTCCGGCTTGGCGCCGTCCTTCGGGGTGAGGCCGGTGCCGGCGCCCGGGTTGGTGACCAGACCGATCGCGAGGCCGATGGCGACCGCGATCAGCGACGTGATCATGAACCAGAGCAGCGTGCGGGTGGCCAGCCTGGCGGCGTTGTTGACCTTGCGCAGGTTGGTGATCGACACCAGGATCGCGAAGAAGACGAGCGGCGCGACGGCCAGCTTCAGCAGCTGGACGAAGATGTGGCCGACCTGGTCGAGCGTGGTGTACAGCCAGTCGATGTCGTAGCTGCGGGTGAGCCAGCCGAGCAGCACACCGGCGACCAGACCGGCGACGATCTGGATCCAGAACGGGATGCTCGGTATGCGGAAGCCGGAACCGGACGGCTTGCCCGCCTCGGTCTCGGCGGGGGGCGCGGAATTCGCGGACACGGACACACTCCAGACGGGACGCATCGGGACGTACGAGGACAGACGTACGGTCGTGCGGTCGAACAAGGGGGACGGGGGTGCGGCGCCCGCGTCAGAGGCGGCGCCGCTGCATGATGCCGGTTCAGACGTTGCGGCAACAGACCGCGGACATACAGCGGCAGAGATCGACGTGCAGGCGCGCCACGAGCGGGATGCCCGGCGTGTGGTGGGTGCGCACTGCTGCAATCATGTCGAACACGTTAACACTGAAACTTTGAGAACCTCAAAGGTCCGCTTTTCGATCGCCTGACCCCGCCCCCGGGCCGACGGGCGCGGCAAAGGGTCCGTGAACGCCGAAACCCCGGTGCGGGAGCGGTTGCTCCGGTACCGGGGTTCACCGCGCACAGGTCGCGGGTGTGAGGAAGCTTACGCGGCGCTCACCTGGTGACACTGTCCTCGCGGGTGCGGTTCGAATCGAGCCGGGCCTTGGTCCGGTCGACCGTGGAGATCAGCTGCTCGGACATCTCGTCGCGCTGCTTGCGCAGCAGGACGAAGCTGAGCGGCGCGGAGAGCAGCAGGCCGAGGAGGATGACCCATACGGCGTTGGAGCCGCCGACGCCCGAGGGCAGCACACCGAAGTGGACCGCCACACCGGCGACGAAGAAGCAGCCGACGAAAATCAGCAGGCGCATCGCGGTGTACCGGATCGTTGCGCTCGGCTTGGCAGCGGACACGGCTGGCCTTCTCTCTACGTCCGACGTTCCTGCGGTCGTGCAGTCTGGAATCCTGCCCGACCAGTGAAGCATGCCCCGAATTCGATCAGTTCGCAGGGTTGTCCCGAGGTCTTCGGCGGGGCGCTTCCGGCCGCGCCCGTCCGCGCTTCTACCGCGGGAGCGGGAGCAGCATGATGACGTCGTCGCGGTAGTCGTCCTCGGCGACGCGGATGGCGTCGGGAACCCGGCCCACCTCCTTGTAGCCGCAGGAGGCGTAGAAACGGTCCGCCCCCGTACCGCCGCGGCAGGTGAGCCGGATGGCGCCGATGCCCTCGATGGCGCGGGCGGCGTCGGCGGTGGCCGCCATCAGTTCGCGCCCGTAGCCCTTGCCCTGGTGGCGGGGGTGGACCATCACCGTGTAGGCGCCGATCCAGTGCCGCATCAGCCGGTGGGTGTTGTGGGTGAGGAAGGCGGTGGCCGCCACCACGCCGCCCTCGTCCCGGCCGACGACCAGGCGGGTGCGGCCCTCGACCATCCCGGCGAGGTGCTTGACCAGCTCCGGCCGTACCTCGTCGGCGGTGACGGGCGGCACGAAACCGACGGCCCCGCCGGCGTTGCTGACATCGGCCCAGAGCGCGGTGATCTGGTCCCGCAGTGCCCGGTCGAAGGCCGGGTCCACCTCAAACGTAAGTGCCATGCTGGCAGATTAACTATTACATCCGACGTGCTTCAAATGGCGTCCAGCACGCGAGAAAGCCCCGGCCTGGGGACGGATGGCCGGGGCTTTCGGACAGCGGGACCCCTCGGCGCCCTCGACGGGTGCGGGCTCCGGGGCGGGTTCGGCGTCAGACCCGCATGGGCTGGGGCGTCTCGCGCCGCCCGGCGTCCGGCCCCGGGTACTCGCGCAGGATCTCGTAGCGGGTGTTGCGCTCGACGGGCCGGAATCCCGCGTCCCGGATGAGGTCGAGCAGGTCCTCACGGCCGAGCTTGTTCGGGGTGCCGTAGTCGTCGGCGTCGTGCGTGATCTTGTACTCGACGACGGAGCCGTCCATGTCGTCCGCGCCGTGCTGGAGCGCGAGCTGCGCGGTCTGCACGCCGTGCATCACCCAGAAGACCTTGACGTGCGGGACGTTGTCGAAGAGCAGCCGCGAGACCGCGAAGGTCTTCAGGGCCTCCGCGCCGGTCGCCATCGACGTCCGCGCCTGGAGGGTGTTGCGGACCTTGCCGTCCTTCATGTCCACGAAGTCGTGCTGGTAGCGCAGCGGGATGAAGACCTGGAAGCCGCCGGTCTCGTCCTGCATCTCCCGCAGCCGCAGCACGTGGTCGACGCGGTGACGGGGCTCCTCGATGTGCCCGTACAGCATCGTCGCCGGGGTCTTGAGCCCCTTCTCGTGCGCGAGCCGGTGGATGCGCGACCAGTCCTCCCAGTGGGTGTTGTGGTCGACGATGTGCTGGCGGACCTCCCAGTCGAAGATCTCCGCGCCCCCGCCGGTCAGCGACTCGAGCCCGGCGTCGATCAGCTCGTCGAGGATTTCGGAGGCCGAGAGCCCGGAGATCGTCTCGAAGTGGTGGATCTCCGTGGCGGTGAACGCCTTGAGCGCCACCTCGGGCAGGGCTTCCTTGAGCGCGCTGAGCGAGCGCGGGTAGTAACGCCACGGCAGGGTGGGGTGCAGCCCGTTGACGATGTGCAGCTCGGTGAGGTTCTCGCCCTGCATCGCCTTCGCGAGGCGGACGGCCTCCTCGATGCGCATCGTGTACGCGTCCTTCTCGCCCGGCTTCCGCTGGAACGAGCAGTACGCGCAGGACGCGGTGCACACGTTGGTCATGTTGAGGTGCCGGTTGACGTTGAAGTGGACGACGTCGCCGTTCTTCCTCGTCCGGACCTCGTGGGCCAGTCCGCCGAGCCAGGCCAGGTCGTCGGACTCGTAGAGCGCGATCCCGTCCTCGCGGGTCAGCCGCTCGCCGGCCCGGACCTTCTCCTCCAGCTCGCGCTTGAGTCCCGCGTCCACCAGGGCGCCTCCATATCTACGTAACAGACTCCGGCAGCCAACCGTACTCCCCCGCCCTCCGGGCGCAGGCACCCCCGTCCGCCCGGCCGTGGCCAGGCCCTTCGCGTCCGGACCGGGCGGAGCCCCGCGCGATCCGGACCGGAGCCGGGCCCCTTCGTCCGGACCGGGCCGGGGGTCCCGCGCGAGCCGGGCCGGCGGGCCTAAGCCTCCTCGGGGAGCTCCCCGACCCGGTTCTCCCACTTGGTGGAGAGCACCACCGTCGTGCGGGTCCGGGACACGCCCTTGGTGCCGCTCAGCCTGCGGATGGTCTTCTCCAGGCCGTCCACGTCACCGACGCGCACCTTGAGCATGAACGAGTCGTCGCCCGCGATGAACCAGCAGTCCTCGATCTCGGCGAGCTCCTTCAGCCGGTGCGCGACGTCCTCGTGGTCGGCGGCGTCCGAGAGTGAGATCCCGATCAGGGCGGTGACGCCGAGACCCAGCGACGCGGCGTCGACGGTCGCGCGGTAACCGGTGATGACCCCGGCGGTCTCCAGCCGGTTGATGCGGTCGGTGACGCTGGGCCCGGAGAGCCCGACGAGCCGTCCCAGCTCGGCGTACGAGGCCCTGCCGTTCTCCCTGAGGGCCTGGATGAGCTGCCTGTCCACCGCGTCCATATGACTGAAACCTTCCATTGTTCAGCAGTACCGCGAGTTTACGTGTAGAATTTAAGGCACAACAGGGGTTACGCCTTGCAAATCTTTCTCATCGCCCTAGAAACACTTTCGAATCTTCAGGAGTGAACGACACCGTGTACTCGATCGAGATGGCCTACGCCCGGATGCGCGAGCTGCAGGACCTGGCCAACCGCTCGCGTGCCCACCAGCCCGCCGCCGCCCAGCGCGTCGACCGCACCCGCGCCCCGCGCGCGTTCAGGAAGAAGCGCTGACCCCTCGGGATCAGCCCCGGGAGGCTCCACCGAGCTCTCCTTCCCACCGGCGGTACAGCTGGTGCGGCACTCCCGCCGCGTCCAGCACCCGCCCGGCGACGAAGTCCACCAGGTCCTGGATGTGCGTCGCCCCCGCGTAGAACGCCGGAGAGGCGGGCAGCACCACGGCGCCCGCCTCGTCGAGCGCGACCATCTGCTTCAGCGTCGAGCCGCTGAGCGGAGTCTCGCGTACGGCGACGACCAGCTTCCGCCGCTCCTTGAGCGTCACGCTCGCGGCCCGCTGGAGCAGATCCTTCGAGAGCCCCAGCGCCACGCCGGCCACACATGCCGTCGACGCCGGGACGATCAGCATCCCCTTGGCCGGGTACGACCCGGACGACGGTCCGGCCGCCAGGTCACCCGCCGCCCAGTGGCGCACCGCGCCGACGTCCGGCCGGAAGGTGTCCGGCTTCCCGTCGGCGCCCCGTGCCAGCCAGTCGCGGAGGTCCTCCCGCCAGTGGGCGTCACGGAAGGCGATGCCCGTCTCGTCCAGGAGCGTGAGCCGCGAGGCCCGGCTGACGACCAGATCGACGCTCTCGCCCGCGGCGAGCAGTCCGCGCAGCACCGAGGCCGCGAAGGGCGTGCCCGATGCGCCCGACACCCCGACAATCCAAGGCCTGCGCTGCTGCTGACTCATCGAAGTCCCGGCTCTCACACCACCGAGCCTATCCGGCACCCCTTCACAGGAACCGGGCGAGGCCCTTCGGACGTTGCAACGGATGAGGGAACGGCGATGGACAGGGGGTGACCATGAGGGTCACACGCACGAGCGCCACCGCGCGGGCCGTCACGGCCGGTGCGGTCATGGCGGCCTGGGTCGCGCTGCTGTGGGTGCTGGAGGGCATCGACACGGCGACGGGCCACTCCCTGGACTCCTACGGCATCAGCCCGCGCGAGCCGGCCGAGCTGGCCGACATCGTGCCGTCCGCGTTCCTGCACAGCGGCTGGGAACACGTGGCATCCAACACCGTGCCCCTGCTCGTCCTCGGCTTCATCGCGGCGCTGGGCGGCGCGGGCAGGTTCGCCGCCGTGGTCCTCGTGGTGGTCCTGACGTCCGGTCTCGGCGTCTGGCTCACCGCGCCCGCGAACACCGTCACGCTGGGCGCGTCCGGCGTGGTCTTCGGCCTCTTCGGCTATCTGCTGGTCCGCGGCTTCGTCGACCGGCGCCCCCTGGACATCGTCCTCGGCGTGGTCGTCGCCGCGGTCTACGGCTCGCTGCTCTGGGGCGTGCTGCCGACCGACTCCGGCATCAGCTGGCAGGGTCATCTCTTCGGCCTCATAGGCGGGGTGGTGGCGGCGTTCGCCTTCCGCCGCCCCCGCCGCCCCCAGGGGCCGGACTACGTCACGGTGTGAGGCCCCGCACCAGCAGGTCGAGGAGCGCGCAGGCGAACAGCGCGATCCCGATGAAGCCGTTGACGGAGAAGAAGGCCCGGTTCAGCCGCGACAGGTCATGGGGCCGCACGACCCGGTGCTCGTAGACGAAGGCGACGGCGACGATCGCCATGCCGATCCAGTAGAAGATCTCCGCGTCCGTCGCGAGGCCGAACCACACCAGCAGCCCGGTCGTCACCACGTGGCAGACCCTCGCGCCCCACAGCGCGGCGGGGATCCCGAAGCGCGCGGGGAAGGAGAGCACGCCGTGGGCCCGGTCGGCCCGCACGTCCTGGCAGGCGAAGATCAGGTCGAAGCCACCGATCCAGATGCCGACGGCCAGCCCCAGGATCACCGCGTCCCACGACCAGCTCCCGGTCACCGCCAGCCAGGCGCCGATCGGGCCGATGGCCTGGGCCAGACCCAGGATCGCGTGGGGGAAGTTCGTGAACCGCTTGCCGTACGGATAGACGATCATCGGCACGACGGCGACCGGCGCCAGCGCCAGACAGAGGGGGTTGAGCAGGGCGGCGGCGCCGAGGAAGAACGCGAGGGCCACGATCGCACCGGTCCACGCGGACCTCACCGTGACGGCGCCGGTCACGAGTTCCCGGCCCTCCGTACGCGGATTACGGGCGTCGATCTCCCGGTCGATGATCCGGTTGGCGGCCATGGCGAACGTACGCAGCCCGACCATCGCGACGGTCACGAGCAGCAGCGTGCCCCAGTGGATGTTCTCGTCCAGCTGGAACATCGCGGTCAGCGCGGCGATGTAGGCGAAGGGCAGCGCGAAGACCGAGTGCTCGATCATCACCAGCCGCAGGAACGCGCGGGACTTGCCGCGCGGATGCGGGACAGCCGCCGCCGAGGCCGATGCGCTCACAGGCCGTACTCCTTCCACCGGCGGTCGACCTTCGCCGCCGTCTCCGGGTCGGACTCGACCATCTCCGGCCAGCCCCCGTCCCGCGTGTACCCCTCCTCGGGCAGCTTGCGCGTCGCGTCGATGCCCGCCTTGCCACCCCAGAACTGCTGGTAGGAGGCGTGGTCGAGATGGTCGACCGGGCCTTCGGTGACCGTCAGGTCGCGTGCGTAGTCGGTGTTCCCGAGCGCCCGCCAGGCGACCTCGTGCAGGTCGTGCACGTCACAGTCGGAGTCCACGACCACGATCAGCTTGGTCAGCGACATCATGTGCGCCCCCCAGATGGCGCTCATGACCTTCTGGGCGTGCTTCGGGTACTTCTTGTCGATCGAGACGATCGCGCAGTTGTGGAAACCGCCGGCCTCCGGCAGGTGGTAGTCCACGATGTCCGGAACGATGATCTTCAGCAGGGGCAGGAAGAAACGCTCGGTCGCCCGTCCCAGCGGACCGTCCTCGGTGGGCGGCCGGCCCACGACGATCGACTGGAGCAGCGGGCGCCTGCGCATCGTCACACAGTCGATCTTCAGCGCGGGGAACGGCTCCTGCGGGGTGTAGAAGCCGGTGTGGTCGCCGAAGGGGCCCTCGGGCAGCATCTCGCCCGGTTCCAGCCAGCCCTCGATGACGACCTCCGCCTGCGCCGGGACCTGGAGCGGCACGGTCTTGCAGTCGACCATCTCGATGCGCTTGCCCTGCACGAAGCCGGCGAAGAGGTACTCGTCGATGTCCCCGGGCAGCGGAGCCGTGGAGGCGTACGTGACCGCGGGCGGCGCCCCGAAGGCGATGGCCACGGGCAGCTTCTCACCGCGGCGGGCCGCGACCTGGTAGTGGTTGCGGCTGTCCTTGTGGATCTGCCAGTGCATCCCGATGGTGCGCTTGTCGTGGCGCTGGAGGCGGTAGAGCCCGAGGTTGCGGATGCCCGTCTCCGGGTCCTTGGTGTGGGTGAGCCCCAGGTTGAAGAAGGAGCCGCCGTCCCCGGGCCAGGTGAAGAGCGCGGGCAGCTGGTCGAGGTCCACGTCGTCCCCGGTCAGGACGACCTCCTGGACCGGGGCGCTGTCGGACTTCACCTTCTTCGGCGGCAGGTGGCTCATCGCGCCGAGCTTCCCGAACGCCTCCCGGATCCCGACGAAGCCCTGCGGCAGCTCCGGCTTGAGGAGGCCGCCGATCTTGTCGCTGATGTCGGAGTAGGACTTCAGCCCCAGCGCCTTGAGAAGCCGCCTGTCCGTCCCGAAGACGTTCATGGCGAGGGGCATGGACGCCCCCTTGACGTTCTCGAAGAGGAGCGCGGGCCCGCCCGCCTTGTTCACCCGGTCGACGATCTCGCCGACCTCCAGGTACGGGTCGACCTCGGCCTTGATGCGCTTGAGATCGCCCTCGCGCTCCAGAGCCCGGAGCAGGGATCGAAGATCGTCGTAAGCCATAACGTCCAGTATCTGCCACCGGCTACCCTGGGCCCGTCACCGGGGGCGGGACAGCGCCTCCCCATCTCATCGCGGGGGACCTCCACCATGCTCAGGGCCTTGATCTACCTTCTGCCGCTGGCGCTGACGATCTACGCGTTCATCGACTGCCTGAACACCCCCGAGGACGAGGCCAAGCACCTGCCGAAGGTGGCCTGGGTCTTCATCATCCTGCTGTTCTGGATCGTCGGCCCGATCGTCTGGCTGGCCGCGGGCAAGATGCGCACGCCGCCCACCGGGGGCCGTACGCCTTCGGAGTGGCACCGCTCCCACCGCACCACCTGGGTGGCACCGGACGACAACCCGGACTTCCTGAAGTCGCTGAAGGAAGAGAACAAGAAGGACGAGTCGCTCCTCAAGGACTGGGAGGCGGACCTGCGCCGCCGCGAGGAGGAGATCAAGCGCCGGGAGAACGGCGCCGGCCCCGAGGGCCCGACCCCGCCGGCAGGCTCATGACGTCCTGCTCATGACGCGCCCGCCCTCCCGACCGGGGAGTGCGGGCGTCCTCATGTGGACAGCAGTCGCCCCAGCCGGTCGAGCAGGGGCAGCAGAGCCGTGCGCTCCTCGGGGGTGAGCGCCTCCAGCGCGCCGTGCACCACGCGCATCTCGGCGCGGATGCGGTGCGCCAGCTCGGTGCCCTCCGCGGTGCGGGAGGCCACCTTGGAGCGGCGGTCGCCCGGCGCCGGGGTGCGCGTGACCAGTCCGCGGGCCTCCATGCGGCCGATCAGGCCGGTCGCGTTGGACGCGTCGCACACCAGATGACTGGCCAGGGCGCTCATGGGCATGGGTTCGTTGAGGGCGATCAGCGCCCTCGCCTGCGAGGTGCTGAGGCCGTGCCGGCCTGCCACGGCGGTGAGGTCGTCGTGGTGGCCGCGGACGACGACCGCGAGGGGTTCCAGCAGTTCGTCCGGAGTAGGGACGGCGCGGGGTGCCGGTTCCGTCGTCATGGTCGGTCATCCTTCGATCGGTACGTGCTCCGGAGGCCCGGGCCTCTGTCCGCCACGCACCCGCATTCATTTGACATGCTCAACTTTAGGCCGTTACATGAACGGTATTGCTTGAGCATATCAAGCTTCATGCCTCATGCGCCTCGCGTCTCGTAGGGAGCCCCCCATGCCCTCCGTACTCTTCGTCCTCACCGGTGCCGACCACTGGACCCTGAACGACGGCACCACCCACCCCACCGGCTTCTGGGCCGAGGAACTCGCCGCACCGCACCGCGTCTTCACCCAGGAGGGGTACGACATCACCGTCGCCACCCCGGGCGGCGTCGCCCCCACCGTGGACCAGGCCAGCCTGGCCGCCGAGGCCAACGGGGGCCAGGAGCAGGCCGACGCCGTGGCCTCGTACCTCGCCTCGATCGACGAGACGCTCCGCATCCCCGCGCGGCTCGAGGACGTCGTCCCCACCTCGTACGACGTCGTCTTCTACCCCGGCGGCCACGGCCCCATGGAGGACCTGGCCGTCAACGCGGTGTCCGGCCGGCTGCTCACCGCGGCCCTGGACAACGGCACGCACGTGGCCGTCCTGTGCCACGCCCCCGCCGCCCTGCTGCCCGCCCGTCGTGAGGACGGCAGCTGGCCCTTCGCCGGCTACCGCCTGACCGGCTTCAGCAACGCCGAGGAGACCCAGGCCGGATTCGCCGCCAAGGCTCCCTGGCTGCTGGAGAACCGGCTCGTCGAACTCGGCGCCCAGTACTCCGCCGCGGACCCGTGGGCGGTGCACACCGTGCACGACCGCAATCTGCACACCGGCCAGAACCCCGCCTCCTCCGAACAGCTGGCGCGCGAGATCGTGGCGGCCCTGTGAGCCCCGCCGGCGCCCGTACCACCGAGTCCCCCGCCGATGTCGTCGCACGGCTCCGCGCCGCCTTCCGTACCGGACACACCAGGGACCTCGCCTGGCGTGAGGACCGGCTGTCCCGGCTGCGCGCGCTCCTGACCGAGCGCGGTGACGAACTGGCCGAGGCGCTCCGCGCCGATCTCGGCAAGAGCCGCAAGGAGGCCTACCGGACCGAGATCGACTTCACGGTCCGCGAGATCGATCACACCCTCGAACACCTGGCGCAGTGGCTGCGCCCTGAGCCCGCCCCCGTACCGGCGGTGCTCGCCGGGGCCACCGCGAGCACCGTGCGGGACCCGCTCGGGGTCGTCCTCGTCATCGCGCCCTGGAACTACCCGGTGCAGCTGCTGCTCGCCCCCGTCGCCGGCGCCCTGGCCGCGGGCAACACCGTGGTGGCGAAGCCCAGCGAGCTGGCGCCCGCCACCTCGGCCGCCATAGCGAGGCTGCTGCCGGAGTATCTGGACCGCGACACGGTCACCGTGGTGGAGGGCGGGGTGCCGGAGACCACCGCGCTGCTCGCCGAGCGCTTCGACCACATCTTCTACACGGGCAACGGCACGGTCGGCCGGATCGTGATGGCGGCGGCTGCCCGCCACCTCACCCCGGTCACCCTGGAACTGGGCGGCAAGTCGCCCGTGTTCGTCGACCGCGGCACGGACCTCAGGACGGTGGCCGCCCGGCTGGCCTCGGGCAAGTTCCTCAACGCCGGCCAGACGTGCGTGGCCCCGGACTACGTCCTGACCGACCCGGAGACCGCCCCCGCACTGGAGGAGGCCCTCGCGGCGGCGGTCGAGGGGCTGTTCGGGCAGGACGCCTCCACCAGCCCGGAGTACGGACGGATCGTGAACGAGCGCCACTTCGACCGGCTGGTGGCCCTCCTGGACTCCGGACGCACGGTCACGGGCGGAGCCCACGACCGGGACGAGAAGTACATCGCGCCGACCGTGCTGGCCGACGTGTCACCGGACGCGCCCGTGATGCGCGAGGAGATCTTCGGCCCGGTCCTGCCGGTCCTCACCGTGGAGGGACTCGACGAGGCCATCGCCTTCGTCAACGACCGGGACAAGCCGCTGGCGCTGTACGCGTTCACCGAGGACCCGGCGGTCCGGGAACGGCTGCTGACCGAGACCTCGTCCGGCGGGGTGGGCCTCGGGCTCCCGCTGGCCCATCTGACCGTGTCGGACCTGCCGTTCGGCGGGGTCGGCGAGAGCGGCATGGGCAGCTACCACGGCCGGTACTCCCTGGACACCTTCAGCCACCGCAAGGCGGTCCTGGACACCCCGCTCGGCTGACGGCCGTGCACGCCACGAGGGCGCGACCGCTTCGGTGCGGTCGCGCCCTCGTGGCCGTACGGGTCAGACGCCGGCGTAGGAGTGCTTGCCGGTGACGAAGATGTTCACGCCGTAGTAGTTGAAGAGCCAGCAGCCGAAGGCGACGAGCGCCAGGTAGGCGGCCTTGCGGCCCTTCCAGCCGGCCGTCGCGCGGGCGTGCAGGTAGGCGGCGTACGCGACCCAGGTGATGAAGGACCAGACCTCCTTGGGGTCCCAGCCCCAGTAGCGGCCCCAGGCGTCGCCCGCCCAGATCGCGCCCGCGATGATCGTGAACGTCCACAGCGGGAAGACCGCGGCGTTGATGCGGTACGCGAAGGTGTCCAGCGACTTCGCGGCGGGCAGCCGCTCCAGGACCGAGGTGGCGAACTTGCCGGGGGTCCCGCCGCTCGCGATCTTGTTCTCGTAGCTCTCGCGGAAGAGGTACAGCAGCGTGCCGACGGCTCCGAGGTAGAACACGGCGCCGCAGATGATGGCCGTCGAGACGTGGATCCACAGCCAGTAGGAGTGCAGCGCCGGGACCAGCTGGTCGCTGTCGGTGTAGAGCGTGGTGGTCGCGATGCCGAGGTCGAGCAGCACCGTGGTGACCAGCATCAGGCCGATCCAGCGGACGTTCTTCCGCAGCGCCAGCAGGAGCAGGTAGGCGCCGACGGCCACCGTGGAGAAGGTGATCGAGAACTCGTACATGTTGCCCCAGGGGGCACGCTGCACCGACAGGGCGCGCGCGACGACCCCGCCCGCCTGGACGGCGAAGGCGAGCACGGTCAGCGAGACCGCGATCCGGCCCCACAGGTCGCCCTTGAGGGTGCCGCCCGCAGCGCCGGGACCGTCCGGTACGTCGCGGTCACCCGCGGCAGAACGGGTGATGATCCTGGGCCGTTCCAGCACGGCGGTGCCGCCCTGCTGCGCGACCCGCACCGTGGCGCCGCCGGCGCCGGCGGCCGAGTCCTTCTTCAGCGCCGCGGCCGTGCGGCCGACCTTGCTGCGGCTGCCGAACACCCACTCCGCGATGTGCGCGAAGAAGGCCAGGGTGTAGACGGCCATCGACGAATAGATCAGCGTGTTGCTGACATTCGCCAGGTTCTCGTTGGTTGCGGCGGCGAGATTCACTTCTCAGCCCCTTCGGCAGGCTCTTCGGAAGGTTGTCCGGACTCGGGTCCGGGGTCGGGCGCGGTCGGTGCCACGGTGTTGAGCGCGACGGCGAGGTCCGCCAGCTCCTCGGGAAGCTTCGCGGACTCGCTGCGGCCCAGTCCGGCCATCTCGACGACGGTAGCCCCGTCCGGTCCCGCCACCGCCCGCACCCACACCCGGCGGCGCTGGATGAAGAGCGAGCCGGCGAGTCCGGCGATGGCCGCGACGGCGCCGGTGAGGGCCCAGCCGCTGGCGGGCTGACGTGAGATCTGGAAGCTGGCCCACTCCTCGACACCCTCGAAGGTGATCGAGCCGGCGCCGTCGGGCAGCTGCATGGTCTCGCCGGGGCGGAGCCGCTTCTTGAGCTGGTCCCCGTTGCTGTCCTTGAATTCCTTCATCTTGGACGTGTCGAGCTGGTAGACGTTCTGCGGCAGTCCCGAGTCCACGCCCAGGCTGCCGTGGTAGCCGTTGAGCGCGAGGACCGGGTAGTCGAGGCCGGGGTACTGCGAGAACATCGTGCCCTGGCCGTCACCGGCGAAGGTCGGCACGAAGAACGCCTGGAAGCCCAGCTGCGACTTCTTGCCGTTCTTGTCCTTGTAGCCGTCCATCACCTTGATGGCGCCGGTGGAGGTGACGTTGTTGTCGATGGGCAGCAGCGGAACCGCGCTCCGGTAGACCTCCTTGCCCCTGCCGTCCTTGACCGAGAGGACCGGGGCGTAGCCGTGCGCGTTGAGGTAGACCTTCGTACCGTCGACGACGAGCGGCTTGTTGACCTCGATGACCTTCTTCTTCGCCTCCCCGTCCGCGCCCTCGGCGTACGTCACCCGGGCCTCGTAGGTCCGGGGCGTACCGCGCTGGGGACCGCTGCGCTCGTACGTGCCGACGAAGTCCTGGAGGTCGAAGCTGAAGGGGGTGAGGTCGTCGTCGTCGAAGAGCGAACCGGACTTGAAGTCGTCGTACTGGGTGATGGTGTTGGCGAACCCGTCACCCTCGACGACGAGCTTGCCGCCCTCGGACTTGAAGAGCTGTCCACAGGCGAACGCCACGAGCATGACGATCAGCGCGATGTGGAACAGCAGGTTCCCGGTCTCGCGCAGATAGCCCTTCTCGGCGGCCACCGCGTCACCGACGGCGTGCGAGCGGAAGCGCCGCTTGCGCAGGATGGAGAGCGCGGCCTCGCGGACCTGCTCGGGCGAGGCGTCGGTGCGCCACGTGGTGTAGGCCGGCAGCCGGGTCAGCTTCCTCGGCGCGCCCGGCGGGCGGCCGCGCAGCTGTCCGACGAACTGCCAGGTGCGGGGGACGATGCAGCCGATCAGCGAGACGAACAGCAGGATGTAGATCGCGGAGAACCACACGGAGCTGTAGACGTCGAACAGCTGCAGCTTCTCGTAGACCGGGGTGAGCGAGGTGTGGGCCTCTTTGAAGGTCTGCACCTTCAGTTCGTCCACGCTGTTCTGCGGGATGAGCGAGCCTGGGATGGCGCCGAGTGACAGCAGGAACAGCAGGATCAGCGCGACCCGCATCGAGGTGAGCTGCCGCCAGAACCACCGGGCCCAGCCGATGACGCCCATCGAGGGGACGGAGGCGGCGGACTCCTCGCGCGGGGCGGTGGAGAGCTGCTCCCCGGCCTGGCCGAGGTCGCGCTCGTCCGTGGTGTTCGTGTTGCTCATGGACTCAGATCCCCACAGTGAAGCCGTTGGACCAGACCTGCATCTCCTGGATGAGCACGTCCCACGCACCCGTCAGCAGGAGAATTCCGGTCACGATCATCATGCCGCCGCCGATCCGCATGACCCATGCGTAGTGGCGCTTGACCCAGCCGAACGCGCCGAGCGCCCGGCGGAAGGCGATCGCCGCCAGGACGAAGGGGACGCCGAGCCCGAGGCAGTACGCCACCGACAGGATCGCCCCGCGCCCGGCGGTCGCCTGGTCGAAGGCGAGCGCGTTGACGGAGGCGAGCGTCGGGCCGAGGCACGGTGTCCAGCCGATCCCGAAGAGGGCGCCGAGGAGCGGCGCTCCGGCCAGCCCGGTCACCGGCCGTTTGTGGATGCGGAACTCGCGTTGCGTCATCCAGGGCAGGAGCCCCATGAAGAAGATCCCCATGAGGATCATCAGCGCGCCGAGGATCTTGGAGAGGGTCCCGCTGTACTCCTGGAGCGTCTGGCCGAAGAAGCCGAAGAGCGCGCCGCCCGACACGAACACGGCGGTGAAGCCCAGGACGAAGAGCGAGGCGCCGGCGACGGTCCTGCCCCGCCGGCTCTCGGCGAGATCGGCGCCGCTGACACCGGTGACGTAGCTGAGGTAGCCGGGCACGAGCGGCAGGACGCACGGTGAGAAGAACGAGACGAGCCCGCCGAGCAGAGCGATGGGCAGCGCCACTATGAGGGCCCCGCTGACCACCGTCTCGTTTCCGCCGGTGGTCGCGGCCAGCTGGAGTGCGGGGTTCACTTCTCGGCGACCAGCGGGTCGATCATCTCGTGCAGCTTCGTGGCGTCGAGCGCCGCGAGCGACCGGGCGGCGAGCTTCCCCTCGCGGTCGACGACCACGGTCGACGGGATGGCCTTCGGGTTCAGCGTGCCCTTGGGGAAGCGCAGGAGCTGCTTGCCCGTCGGGTCGTAGAGGCTCGGGTAGGTGACACCGAAGTCCTCCTCGAAGCTGACCGCGAGGGACTTCTGGGGGTCGCGGGTGTTGACGCCGACGAACTGGACGCCCTGGTCCTTCATCTCCTCGGAGACCTTCACGAAGTGCTTGGCCTCCGCGCGGCAGGGACCGCACCACGATCCCCAGAAGTTCAGGACGACGACCTTGCCCTTGTAGTCGGAGATGTCCAGGGTGGTGCCGTCCAGGGCGGGGCCCGCGAGCTTCGGCGCGTCGGTGCGTTCCCCCTTGGCGACGGTGGAGATCCCGCCACTGCCGGTGACGAAGTTCGTGTTGCCGCCCCCGCCCGCCCGACTGCCCTCCCCGCCGCACGCGGACAGGGTCAGGGCACCGGCCACGACGGTGGCGGCGAGCAGGGTGGAGCGGCGTCGGGGTGCGCGGCCAGAGCTCATGTGAAAAGTTTCGCATGGCAGTTCCGGGGATCTTCCGCACCCCCCTCGGTGCCCGTAAAGCCCCTTGTCAGGCCTGTTTAAAGAAGGTGTTCCAGCCACCCTCGGGCGCCTGTCCGACCTGAAGGGTACGAAGCTTCGCGAGCACCGCCGGATCCTGTACGTCGAGCCAGTCGACGAACTGCCGGAAGGAGACGAGGCGCACGTCGGGCTTGCCCGCGATCTGCTTGAGGACCTCTTCCACGGCGTCCATATAGATGCCGCCGTTCCACTCCTCGAAGTGGTTGCCGACGTAGAAAGGCGCGCGATTCGTCTCGTAGGCGCGCTCGAATCCCGCGACATAGGCCCCGGTGGCCTGGGTACGCCAGCCCGGATAGCGCGACGGCATGCCGTTGGTCGAATTCTTCGACTGGTTGGCGAGGATGTTGTAGTCCATGGAGAGGACTTCGAAGCCGTGCCCGGGGAACGGAATGCCCTGGAGCGGAAGATCCCATACTCCCTGGCGCTTCTCGGGCCACATCTGGAGTCCGCCGGGCGAACTCGCGTCGTAGCGCCAGCCCAGCTGCTTCGCGGTGGGCAGCAGATTGTCCTGGCCGAGCAGGCACGGGGTGCGGCCCCCCACCAGTTCCTTGCGGTAGTCGAACGGCAGGGGTTCGAGATCCTGCCAGCCGGTGTTCGTCCGCCATTCGGTGACGAACGAGACCGCCTGGTCGATCTCGCTCCGCCATTGTTCCGGCGTCCAGTTGCCCACGGATCCGGAACCGCCGCAGAAATGCCCGTTGAAGTGCGTCCCGATCTCGTGCCCGTCCAGCCACGCCTGCCGGACGTACTTCAGGGTCTGCTTGACGTGGTCGTCGGTGAGATAGCCGATGTCGGACGCGCCCCGCGGGTTGTTGGGCGGCTGGTAGAGGGACTTCTTCGACTCGGGCAGCACATACAGGCCGGAGAGGAAGAAGGTCATCGCCGCGTCGTGTTCCCGGGCGAGTTCGAGAAAGCGCGGGAAGAGTCCGTTGCCGACCTCACCCGCACCGTCCCAGGAAAAGATCACGAACTGCGGGGGCGTCTGACCGGGTTCGAGCGGGACGGGGGCGGTGGGCTGGTTCGGCTGCTTTCCGGTATCGGCCGTGGAACCGTCCCCGATGAGCCGGACGCGTTTCTCGGGGGAACCTCCGCCATTCCCGTGCGTCCCTTTGCCGCCCTTGGGACCCTTCCCCGGTTCCGGCCCGCCGTCCTCCGGGGAACCGAGGGAGCCGCAGCCGGTCATCGACAGTGCGGCTGCGGCTCCGAGTCCGGCCCCGAGCAGGCCCCTTCGGTTGATTTCACGCATAGCGTCCCCATCTGCGGTCGTATTACCTCAATGCCATACAAACTGGCGATGGCTTAGATGAGGAAAACAACACGACGGTTCCGCTGATAATCATAAGAGTTGTCACGTGAACAGACCCTTACAGGTGCTGCACATGACAGCCAGAACAGCGCACCCGCGAGCGTCCGGGACGCGGCGAGGGGCTACGCCGGACGCGGGCGGCGAGGGGCTACGCCCCGAACGCCTTCGACTTCCCCTTGACCGGCTTCGCACCCGCGAGCAGGTGCGCCGGGACCAGGTCCCGGGCCGGCTCGGTGTAGCCGACGGACACGATCTTGTCGCCCTGGTAGGTGAAGCTCGTCAGCGAGGCGAGGGTGCACTGCCGCTTCCGCGGGTCGTGCCAGAGCCTGCGCCGCTCCACGAAGCTCCGCACGATCCAGATCGGCAGCTGGTGGCTGACGCAGACGGCCTCGTGCCCACGCGCGGCGTCACGCGCCGCGTCCAGGGCACCCATCATCCGTACGACCTGCTCGATGTACGGCTCGCCCCATGACGGCTTGAAGGGGTTGGTGAGGTGCTTCCAGTTCTCGGGCCTGCGCAGCGCGCCGTCGCCGACGCCGAAGGTCTTGCCCTCGAAGACGTTGCCCGCCTCGATGAGGCGCTCGTCGGTGGCCAGCTCCAGGTCGTGCGACTTCGCGACCGGTGTGGCCGTCTCCTGGGCGCGCTCCAGCGGAGAGGCCACGACGTACGTGATGTCGCGCTTCTCCAGGTGCTCGGCCACCCGGTCGGCCATCCGGCGACCGAGCTCGGACAGGCTGTAGCCGGCGCGGCGCCCGTAGAGCACTCCGTCCGGGTTGTGCACCTCACCGTGGCGCATCAGATGGACGACGGTGATGTCCTTCGCGCTGTTCTCACTCATGCGGTGGCCTCCGATGCGGCGCGGGCGGCGGCGGGAAGCGCCGCGGCGATCCGCTCCAGCGCCCGCTCGTCGTGGGCGGTGGAGACGAACCAGGACTCGAACGCGGACGGGGGCAGATACACGCCCTGCTCCAGCATCGAGTGGAAGAAGGCCGTGAAGCGGAAAGCTTCCTGCTTCTTCGCGTCCTCGTAGTCACGGACCGGCTCGTCGGTGAAGAACACGGAGAACATGTTGCTCGCCGCCGACACCGTGTGCGCGACACCGGCCTTGGTGAACGCCTCGCCCACCAGGGAGCGCAGCTCCGCGGAGACCGCGTCGACCTTCGCGTACGCCGCGTCGTCGAGCAGCCGGAGCTGGGCGAGGCCCGCGGCGGTGGCGACGGGGTTCCCGGAGAGGGTGCCCGCCTGGTAGACGGGACCGGCGGGGGCGAGGTGCGCCATCACGTCGGCACGGCCGCCGAAGGCCGCGGCGGGGAAGCCGCCGCCCATGACCTTGCCGAAGGTCATCAGGTCGGGCCGCACCCCGTCGATGCCGTACCAGCCGGCCTTCGACGTGCGGAAGCCGGTCATGACCTCGTCGGAGATGTACAGCGCGCCGTTGGCCGCGCAGATCTCCTTCAGTCCGGCGTTGAAGCCGTCCAGCGGCGGGACGACGCCCATGTTGCCCGGCGAGGCCTCCGTGATCACACACGCGATCTCGCCCGGCTGCGCGGCGAACGCGGCGCGCACGGCCTCCAGGTCGTTGTACGGCAGCACGATCGTGTCGCCCGCCTGCGCCCCGGTCACCCCGGGCGTGTCGGGGAGGCCGAAGGTGGCGACCCCGGAGCCGGCGGCGGCGAGCAGCGCGTCGACGTGGCCGTGGTAGCACCCGGCGAACTTCACGACCTTGGCGCGCCCGGTGAATCCACGGGCCAGCCGGATCGCCGACATGGTCGCCTCGGTGCCGGACGACACCAGACGCACCTGCTCGACGGGCTCGATCCGGGCCACGATCTCCTCGGCGAGCGCGACCTCCCCCTCACCCGGCGTACCGAAGGAGGTGCCGCGGGCCACGGCGGCCTGGACGGCGGCGGTGACCTCGGGGTGCGCGTGGCCCAGGATCATCGGTCCCCACGAACACACGAGGTCGACGTACTCACGGCCGTCGGCGTCGGTGAGGTACGGACCCGTACCGGACACCATGAACCGGGGCGTACCGCCCACGGCACGGAAGGCGCGCACGGGAGAGTTCACGCCACCGGGCGTCACATGGGACGCACGGTCGAAAAGCGTCTGCGAAACTGGGGCTTCGTATGAATACGCCACTTTGGTCCTGATCTGCGATTCGGGGTTCAGGGGGGTCTGCCGGGAATTCCCGGCAGCCGGTGAGCAGGGAGCGCGCTCTGCCCGTATGAGGCTCGTACAACGAAAGGGCGTCAGTCTCCTCGCGTCTGCGAAACTGGGGCGTCATAGGGAAAGCTCACACATGCCATGGTGTCAGAGGCATCGACGGTCTTGCGGACAGGTGTTTCACCGCACGCCCGTGGGGGAGGTCACTGACGATGATCGGGTTGCGCGGCGGGGCTGTGTCTCCTAAGAAGTAGTCGGGTGGATGAGATATGCATCGCGGTGGCGGAGTGGGCGAAGGGACCGACGACCTGGGGCCCGAGCCTGCCCGGCGAGGGAGGCACCGGCGTAAGGCCGAACGCGAGGCCGAGCGCGTACGGGACGCCCGGGCCGGTGGCGTCGACGGTTCGGGGAGCAGGAGCAGTGGACGGGTGGGGGTGACCTACAAGTACTTCGGGGCCCCTGACGGGGCCACCGCCGCACGTGTGCCCATTTCCATGCGCCCCGAGGAACTGGGCGGCGACGAGCTGGGCATGGGCGGCATGTTCAGCAAGATCAAGCCCGAGACGGTGGCGGCCATGGTCCTCACCGGCATACAGGGCATACCCCTGAACAAGGTCCCCCCGCTGGAGCTGGTCGTGCTCCATCCCGACTACGCGGTGGTCAAGCTGCCGATGACCGTGGTCGACCCGCTGCGGGACGTCGGCGAGGAGTCGGTCGGCGCGGCGGCCTTCATCTGGTCCACGGTCCCGGACCGCGGCGGCCCGCGCGACGCGTTCAACGTGTACCAGCTGCTCCACGAGTGGCAGGACTTCTCCCACCGGCTGCACGAGGCGGGACATCAGCCGTACTGCCTCGTGTGGCCGTGACGCGGGGTTCCGACCGGGGTGGCGCGGCATTCGCACCGGGGACGCTCCGGGCGCCGCGGTGCGTCACGGGGCCGGGAATCCGCCGGGCCCTACGGGGCGTCACCGGGCCGGGAGACCACCTGGCGCCACGGCCGGCCGGGGAGCGGACACGTCTGCCCGCGTGGGCAGCAGCAGTGGGGTCGCGAGCAGGAACACCCCGGACAGGGTGATCGCGGCGAGCGGGCCGGTGAGTGTGGCGAGGACGCCCCACCCCACCATCAGCCCGGCCTGGACGAGTTTGCCGACGGCGCTCCACGTGGCGAGGACGCGAGCCGTGTGATCAGCGGGTGTCCTGCGCAGACGCTCCGTCGCGTGGACCGGGTTGAAGACACCCATGCAGGTGATCAGCAGGCCCTCGACGACGATCACGGTGAGGAGCCCGGGGACTCCGGGGCCGACGAGGGCCAGGCCGAGCGGGAAGAGCGCTCGCAGCCGGCCCGAGACGGTCATGACCCGGTACCGGCCGTAGCGGTTCACCAGGCGCGGGGAGAGCCGGGCGCCCACGAAGCCGCCGAGTGCCGGGACTCCGAAGGCGAGGCCGTACTGCCAGGCCGGGTAGTGGTACCGGTCCAGCAGGAGGACGGCCAGCAGCGGGGCGGTGGCCATGATCAGGCCGCCGACCAGGACCGAGTTGAGGAACAGCCGCCGCAGAACCCGGTCGCGGAGGATGAACCGCCAGCCGCCGAGAACACCTGACCGGCGCGGATCGCCGGCCCGGTCGCCCGGTACCGCGACATCGCCGCCGCGGACGCGGAGGACCGCGAGCGCGGACAGCAGATAGCTCAGAGCGTCCGCCATGACGGTCACGACCGGGCCCAGCAGTCCGATGAGCGCGCCGCCGAGAGGCGGGCCCGCCGCCGTCGCCACCCAGCTCGTGCCCTCGAACCTCCCGTTCGCCACCAGGAGGTGCTCGCCACGGAGGAGGTGCTTCAGGTGCGCGCCGGACGCGGCGGTGAAGGCGATGCCCGCGGTTCCGGAGACGACCGACACAACCAGCAGTTGGGCATAGGTCAGGACACCGAAGGCGTGGGCGAGCGGGAGACTCGCCATCGCGGCGAACCGGACGAGGTCCGTCGCGATCATCACGGGCCGCTTGGCCCGGTGCTCCACCCACGGCCCGAGGGAGAAGGCGACGACCGCCGCGACGGCGAGCCCGGCCGCCTCCAGGAGCGCCACCGCGAAGGCCGAAGCGTGCAGCACCCGTACGGCGATCAGCGGGAACGCGCCGAAGGCGATCCACGTGCCGTACGTACTGACGGCGTAGGCCGACCACAGCAGACCGAAATCGCGACCCAACCGCGCACGCATGCGACTCCTCATTCCCTGCGGTGTCCGTCGCCCTCATCACACCGGCCGCGCCAAGCCGGAATCAAACAACCCGCTCACGAGTGATGACAACCATCGGTTGTGCACCCCTAGGCTGGTCCGATGGATACCGAGGCGGTGCGTACATTCGTCCGCGCGGCCGAGCTCGGGCAGCTGCGGCACGCGGCCGACGAGCTCGGCGTGACGCAACAGGCCGTGTCCAAACGGATCGCGGCTCTCGAGCGTGAACTCGGCGTCCGGTTGTTCACCCGCACCCCGAAGGGGGTCGAGCCGACCCTCGACGGACAGGCGTTCCTCCCGCACGCCCGGAGCATCGTCACGGCCGCCGAGCGCGCCGTGACCGCGATCAGGCCGGGCTCACGGGCCCTCCGGATCGACGTACTCGGCCTGCGATCCGCGCAGGCCGTCCTCCTGCACGACTACTGGCGGTCGCGCCCCGGGACCGAACTCGACGTGGTGACCCTCCGGGCCGACGATCCGCGCGTCGCCGTCTCGGCCGTCCGGGCGGGCGACCTCGACGCCTCGTTCCGCTCGGTCACCGACCCGGCGACGCTGCCGCGCGACGTGCGGATGATCCACGCGTTCGACTCCCCGCTGGAACTGCTCGTCGGCCCGAAGCACCCGCTCGCCTCCGCACGGCGGCTGACACCGTCCCAGCTGCGCCGGCACCGGATCTGGGTGCCGGGCATCGCTCCGCTGAGCGAGTGGGCGGACTTCTACGATCAGCTCGTCAGCGCCTTCGACCTCCGCGTCGACGCCGCGGGCCCCAACTTCGGCAACGAGGTGCTGCTCGACATCCTCGCGGACTCACCAGACGTCGCGACGCTCGTGGGCTCGCGTGACCGGTACCTCTGGCCGACCGGCCACGACCTGCGCCGCATCCCGATCGTGAATCCGACGCTCGCGTACCCGCTCTCGCTCATCCTCCCCCGGGCGAATCCGCACCCGGGGCTGCGTGCGGTCGTCGATCATCTCGCAAGCCTGGCACCGCTCCCCGGCCCGGTGTGGCGGCCCTCCTGGGCCCTGTCACCCGGTCCGCTCCCCACCGCTCCCGCCATGTAGCAAGATATGACGCATGTCGGCAGATGAACTGCGTGTGGTCGTGGAGACCACGGACGACGGTGTCGTCGTGATACGTGTGCGAGGAAGCCTCGACGGATGGACGGGTCCCTCCGGCCTGGTCGAGGCGCTGGAGAAGGCTGCCGAGGACGGCGGGCGGCTGACCGTGGCCGATCTGTCCCGGCTGGAGTTCGCCGACTCCACGGGGCTGCACGCCCTGCTGAACGCCCAGCGCAGGCACACCGAGGCGGGAGTGCGGCTGGTGCTGGCGGGCCCCCTCGGCACGGGAGTGCGCCGGCTCTTCGAGGTCTCGGGCACCCTCGGCGCCTTCAGCTTCGCGGACACGGTGGACGCGGCGCTCACATGCTGAGCCCCGCGTCCGGCCTCTCCGGAGCCACGCCGTCCGCCCTCCGCCCGGACTGCGGACGAATGACTCCGGCCTCTTCGGGCAGGCGCAGGGTGTCATGAACGGGGAGCGAGAAGTGCTGCACGACGGCGTGAGTCCGGCCGATGGGCCGGAGGAAGCCGCCGCCACACCTGCCCCGACGGCCCCGTCGGACGAGGGAGCGGAGGAGCCGACGGTGACGAGGACGGACCTGCCACAGGCTCCGGCGGACGAGAGCGGTCCGCAGCGACCGTCGGACGAGAACGACCCGGGGTCCCCGGCGGGTGGAGGCGGTCCGCAGCGACCGTCGGACGAGAACGATGCGCCCGAGGTACCGCAGAACGCCGCCGCCGCGCGTGCCGTCGTCACCCGGCTGCTGGAAGCCTGGTCCCACGGACGGTCCGGGGAAGGCCCGGCCGAGGTCGTCCTTGCGGACGCCCTGCTCGTGACCTCGGAACTGGTCACCAATGCCGTCAGGCACGGCGGCGGACTCACCGGCTTCACGGCGGAGATCACCGAGGACGGCCTCCTCCTCACCGTCGCCGACGCCAGCCCCGAGGCACCGGTGGTCACCGAACGCGACCCCGCCACCGCTCCCATCGGCGGTTACGGATGGCCCCTGGTGCGCCGCCTGACGGAGTGGGTGTCCGTGCGGCACCACCTCGGCGGCAAGAACGTCGTCGCCCTGATCGCCCTCGTCTGAGACGGATGTCGGCGCTTGCGGGCACAGGCAGTTGGCATAATTTCCCACATGGTCCGTGAGCCTCTCGACAACTCCACGCCCCCCGCACCGACGGTGGTGGCGGCCGAAGGCGAGATCAACGGCTGCTGGGTCGTCCGGGCGCGCGGCGCGATCGACTCCGACAGCGTCGATCCGCTGTTCATCGCCCTGTGGCAGGCCGTGGGCGGGTACGACGTCGTCGTGCTGGAGGCCTCAGCGGTCACGTTCGCGGACTCCTCCTTCCTCAGCCTCCTCATCGAGACGCACCACAGGACGCAGCTGCGGATCGCCGCCCCGGGCACGGCCGTGACGCGGCTCCTGCGGACCGCGGGCGTCGACACGGTGATCCGCACATACCCCACCCTCGACGCCGCCCTGGACGAGCCACCCTCCTCCCGGCCCGCGTGACGCGGCATCAGCCCGAGGGCGCGGACGGCGGCCCGTCCTCCACGTGAGCGTGCCCCGCGAGCCGGCTGGGCCCGGGCGGGCCGAATATCTGGCGGATGCCGGTGATCTCCAGGATCCTGCGGAGGAACGCCGGCTGGTCCACCAGGTGCAGCACCACGCCCTGGGACGTGGTGGCGCGGTGGATCATCAGAAAGCTCGACACGCCCATCGAGTCGCACAGCCGCAGTTGCGCGCAGTCCAGGACCAGGTCGCGCACGCCCGGGTCGGCCGCGAGGCAGGCACGGGCGCGCTCCACGAGCTGCTCGCTCGTGTCGTGGTCGAGATCACCTGCCAGGCGCAGCCGGACGGCTCCCGGCGCGGCTTCAGTGGTCAGAGAGAAGGGCGGGCTGGTCAGGTCTGTCATCCGAGGCTCCGGAAGAGGTATGGCCGGCCGGTGCGAGGAGCGCGTCCAGCGCCGTGCGCGCCTGGTCTATCAGCCGGGTGGATCGGGGGAAGTCCTTGAGTTCCGTCCCCAGGACGTCGAGGACCGGCCGCAAGGACCCGGCCGGGACGCCACGGGCGCCGAGGATTCCCCCGGTCCAGGTCAGGAAACCGGTGAAGAGGTCGTCGTCGTCCATGTAGAGGGCCACGCCCAGGTACTCGACGATGTGGGAGATGTCCTGCGCCGTGTGCTCGCGCTGCTGTTCCGTGTACGCGGCCGACTCGGGGAAACGGCTCTCGAGCTGGGCCAGCACCTCACGGACGAGCTGGGGCCTGCTGCGGACCACGAGGGTGTACTCCTGGTCGCCCAGGTGCGGCAGATCGTCTATCTGCTGCCTGCCGACGGCGATGGCCGGGACCTCTATGCCGTCCGCGATGCGGTGCGCCGCGGAGCGTGCGTCGGGGGCCCAGGCGTCGGCGCCCAGCCGGCGCGCGTACCGGCCGGCCGGCCCGAAGGCCGCACCGCCCGCCAGCACCGGCACGCCCACGGCCTGGCAGGCGGTGATCGCCGCGTGCGCGGCGGGCAGCCGGGTGGGGATCGAGGAGGACAGCGCGACGACGTCGGCACCGTACGTGTGCAGATGCGCGATGAGGTGCGGGGTGGGCACCTGTGCGCCGAGGAAGTCCACCTGCCACCCGCGCAGTGTCAGCACCTCGGCCAGCAGCCGGGCCGGCAGGACGTGCCACTCCTGGTCCACGCAGGCCACGGTGACCCGCCCCAGCCGCGGCGTGGTACGCGCGGCGGAGCGGCGGTGGGCGAGCGCGGCGATGATCCGCTCGGCAATGGCGCTGGCGGCGTGTTCCTGGGCGACGCTCAGGCGGTTGGCCGCCCACTCGGCACCCACCCGCGCCTGTACGGGGGCGATGACGTCCAGCAGCACGCTCTCGGCGTCGACCCCGTCGTCGAGGGCCGCGAAGAGCAGTTCGGCGGCGGCGCGTTCGTCCCGCCCGGTCACCGCGGTCCACAACGCGTCCTGGAGGCCGCGCAGCCGGGGCGCGGCAGTGGTGTGCGTGTTCATGCCGTGTACCTGCCCCGGGTGTGCCCGTCCACCGCACTGAGGTGGGTGGTCGGCGGAGCGGTGATCGCGACGAGTGCCATGTCGTCGTGTCTGCCGTCCTGCAGCCACTGGGACGCGAGCATCTGCACCCGCTCGACCACGGCCTGGCCCGGCATGCCCGCACATTCCGACATGACACGCATCAGCCTTTCCTCACCGAACAGTTCGTCGCCCAGAGGGCCACCGCGCGCCTCCGTGACGCCGTCGGTGTAGAGCAGGCAGGTCTCGCCGGGTTCGAGGTGGGTCTCCACCGTGCGCGCCTCGATGTGGGGCAGCGCCCCGACCAGGGTGCCGCGGGTGTCGATCTCGTCGACCCGCCCGTCGTTGCGGACCACCAGGGGGGAAGGGTGGCCGGCGGAGGTGAGGCGGAGCCGCACGCGGTTCTCCACGCGCTGGACCGAGGCCAGCACCAGGGTCGCGAAACGGGTGTGGTGCGAGTTGAGGAGTGCCCCGTTGAGCAGCCGCAGCATGCGTTCGTGGTCGCCCGCCATCGGCGTCAGCGCCTGCAGTGTGTTGCGGATCTTGCCCGTGAGTACGGCAGCGTCCAGGCCCTTGCCGCAGACGTCACCGAGGACCGCGAGCGAGGCGTCCTCCGGTGTGCTGCCCGGGTGTACGTCGTAGAAGTCACCGCCCACCCTGTCCCGCGCAGCGGCGGGCTGGTAGGCGCCGGCGAACTCCACGCCGTTCACGTGGTGCAGTTGTGGAGGCAGCAGATCCCGCATGAGGGTCCGGGTTATGTCGCTCTGCTCCGCGTACAGCCTCGCGGCGGACAGGGCGGCGCCCGCCCTGGCGGCGAACAGCCGGGCGAACACCTCCTCGTTCGCGTTGAACTCGACGGAGCCCGCGCTGCGCAGCAGCACCAGGACTCCGGCCGGGACGCCGTGGCCGGGGAGGGGGGTGACGGCGGCCGAGCCCACGGTGCCGGTGAAGTCGTCCGGGATGAGCCAGTCGGGCAGCGACGCGGGGTCGATCCACCGGGAGGGTACCGGCGGGAAGCCCTGGAGGGCCTCGCTCAGGCCGGGCACCTGGGAGGGATCGGCGACCACCGTTCCGCGGACCGCGGCCCCGCCACCGACCGCGTACGCCATGGGCAGCTTCCGGCCCGCGGCGGGAGCGACGACCACGGCGGCGTCGGCGAGGTGCTGGGAGGCCAGCTGGGCGGTGGCACGCATGCAGCGGTCGGTGTTCAGCGACGCCAGCAGGACGTTCGACGCCTCGGCCAGGAAGGTGGTGCGCTCCCGCTCCGTGGCCAGTGCCTCCTCGGCGAGCCGCCGGTCCGTGTCGTCGACCAGCCACCACACCACGTTCCCGTCCGCCCCGGGGGTCGGATGCGCCTCGAAGCTCTGCGCGCCGATCTCCCCCCGGTACACGGGCCGGTGAGGTTCCCCGCCGGGAGGACCGACGGGATCCACCGTCTCCTCGTGGGCACGCGCCAGCCAGGACGGCACCGCCTGTGACAGCGTGATGCCCGCCGCGGCGCCACCCAGCAGGGAGGCGGCGATCGGGTTGACCTCGACGACGACCCCTGTGCTGTCGGCGACGATCACCGGGTACGGGGCAGCGCCCCAGACGTCGGACACGGACCGGGGGAGCGTCTTCGTGGCGATGTGTTCCTTCGGAGGAGCCATGAGGGGGGACCCGCCAGGAGCGAGTCGCACCACCTTCCAACTGGACGAAAATTAGTTTCCCTTCGGCAACCATTGCCCACAAGCGGTACGGATGGCAACCCGCCCCCTGCGCGGCGGGGCCTCACGGCGGGTCCGCTCATCAGCCCTGACGGGTTTCTTCACGGCAAGCGCACAGTTCGGGCCCGCCCGGCGCACCGCGCGCGGGGCGGGCCCTTCTGTCAGCTTGCCCCGGGGCGGCCGTGCCAGTCGAGACACAGGACCAGCGCGTCGTCCAGGGCCGGAGCGCTGCCCCGGTGACCGAGCAGGGTCTCCAGCACGGCGCCCGGCACCTGGGACGCGGGCAGGAGACGTGTCTCGGCGATCGCCCTGGCCAGAGCGCGCAGGCTGTACCTCTCACCTGCGGGAGACAGGGCGTCGTACACCCCGTCGCTCACGAAGAACAGCCGGTCGCCGGGCTCCACCTTGAAGTGCTGCACCGTGTAGACCGTGTCCTGGAACATGCCCAGCGGCATCTGGGCCTCCAGCTCGACCGCTTCGACGACTCCCGCGCGCAGCCGCCAGATCCGCGGTGACCCCGCGTCGATGATCTCCACGTTCCCGGTGGGCAGATGGAAGCGGAGCAGCAGCGTCGCCAGATGGCGGCTTCCGTGATGCTGGCCGTAGATGGCCTGGTCGGCCAGGTACGCCTGATCGGCCAGCCCCAGACCGGCTCGCCGGGCGTTGCGCAGGGCGTTGACGGCCAGATTGGTGAGCAGCGCGGCCTCGATGCCCTCGCCCATACCGTTGTTGACGGTCAGTACGAGTTCGTCCGCCGTCGCGGACCAGTCGAAGCTGTCACCGTGAATGGCGTACGCGGGCTGGAGCTGGGCGCCGATGCTGTACTCGTCGCGGGTACAGGAGCGTCCCGGCAGGAGCTGCCACTGCATCTCCGCGGCCAGGGTCAGCCGCTCCGTCCTGCGGGCCTGGAGGAAGAGGTCGGTGTCCCGCTCGGCGACGACGACCTCGTGGGCCAGCGCCTGCGCGCAGCCCAGCAGGTCGTCCAGGGCGTCGCCACCAGGGCCCGTGCCGTCGTCGTCGGGCAGAGTGACACTCAGCACTCCCAGGCGGTCGCCCCGCACGGTGACCGGCAGGTGCACCGTCGTGGTCGACGACTCCGGGACGTGTACGCAGTGCGGTTCCTGCGCACCGAAGGCCCGTCCGGCATCGCTGCCGTGGACGGGCAAGGAGCTGCCCGGGTGATTCATGTCACTCACGGGCCGGAGGCGGGATGTCGCGTAGTCGGCAAGGAGCAACTCCACCCCCAGGGCCTGGTGTCGCAGCTCGATCTGGGTGCGCAGCACCTCGACGATCCGGTGGGGCGCGGCCTCACGCATCAGGCGTTCGACCGCGCTGGGTCTGTCCACTTGTACAGGTCTCGCTTTCCTTGACATATCTTCGGATGCACAGTTGCTCACACCGGCCAGCCGGCACGGCCCACAGAGAGCTCACTCGGGAGTGTCACATGCGCGAGGATTCCGTCCCGGACGCCCAGGACGCACCGGACGGCTCCCTCGATGCCGGACACCTGCTGGAGCTCCTCGAGATCGCGTGGGAGCGCGGCCGGGGCGCCTTCGACACGGCACCGGTCTCACCCACCCAGACCCGTGTGATGTACGTCGTCGAGCGGGAGCCGGGCATCAACATGCGCGACCTGGGCCGCCACCTCGCGATGGCGGCGCCCTCGGTGAGCCGGCTGTGCGACCGGCTCCAGGCCACAGGGTTCCTCCGCAGGACGCCCAGGGTGGAGGACCGCCGCGAGATGGAACTGCGGCTCACCGACGTCGGCCGGGCGCACCTGCACACGCTCAGGCACCGGCGCGAGCAGTACCTTCGTACGACCATGGGCGACATGCCCCCGGCCGCCCGCCACGCGCTGGCCGTCGGCCTCTCCGCGTTCTGCGAGGCGGCCGGCGGACCGCCCCGGGCGGCGAGCCGCCGCCCCGACGAACGTCGGCGTACCGCGTAGGCGGCGCACCCCGGGGATCCGTCGCAGGAGACCGGTGGTTCTTGCGGCCCCTCCGGGCGCCCTGCGGGCCGCACCGGTCAGGCGCTCTTGGTGAGTTCACCGCTGAGGGAGCTGTGCAGACGGGCGCTCCGCTCGTTGAGACCGATGATCTCCACGCTCTTGCCGCGCTGCTCGTACTTCGTGGTGATCGCGTCCAGGCTCGCGACGGCCGACGCGTCCCAGATGTGCGCGGCGCCCAGATCGATGACGACCCGCTCCGGGTCGCCCGCGTAGTCGAACCGTCCGACCAGATCGTTGGACGAGGCGAAGAAGAGTTCGCCGGTCACCGAGTAGACGATCCGCCGGCCGTCCTGGTCGGTCACGGTGGTGACGTCGGCCACGTGCGCGACGCGCCTGGCGAAGATGACCATCGCCGTCACGGAGCCGACGACCACACCGACGGCGAGGTTCTCGGTGGCGACCACACAGACCACGGTGATCACCATGACCGCGATCTCCCCGGCCGGCATCCGCTTCAGGGTCCTGGGCGCGACGGAGTGCCAGTCGAAGGTCGCGAAGCAGACCATGACCATGACCGCGACGAGGGCCGCCATCGGGATTCGGGAGACCAGCGGCCCGAACGCGATGCAGAGCACCATCAGGAAGACGCCCGCCAGGAACGTGGACAGCCGGGTACGGGCGCCGGAGACCTTCACGTTGATCATCGTCTGGCCGATCATCGCGCAGCCGCCCATACCGCCGAAGAAGCCCGTCACGATGTTGGCGACGCCCTGCCCGATCGACTCACGGGTCTTGCTGGAGTGGGTGTCGGTGATCTCGTCGACCAGCTTGGCCGTCATCAGCGACTCCATGAGGCCGACCAGCGCCATGGCCAGCGCGTACGGCGCGATGGTGGTCAGCGTGTCCAGGGTGAAGGGCACGTCCGGCAGACCCGGCACGGGCAGGGACGACGGCAGCTCCCCCTTGTCGCCGACGGTCGGTACGGCGATGCCCGCGGCGACGGTGATCGCGGTCAGGATGGCGATGGAGACCAGCGGAGCCGGAACGGCCCTGGTGATCCGCGGGAAGAACACCATGAGCAGGAGACCGCCGACGACCAGCGGGTACACCGGCCAGGGGACATCCCTCATCTCGGGGACCTGGCCCAGGAAGACCAGGATCGCCAGCGCGTTCACGAAGCCGACCATCACGCTGCGCGGCACGAATCGCATCAGCCGGGCCACACCGAGCGCCCCGAGGACGATCTGGAACACCCCGCCGAGGATGACGCCCGCGACCAGGTAGCCGAAGCCGTGTTCCCGGTTGAGCGGTGCGATGACGAGGGCGACGGCCCCCGTCGCCGCGGAGATCATCGCCGGCCGGCCACCGACGAAGGAGATGACGACGGCCATCGTGAACGCGGCGAACAGTCCGACCGCCGGGTCGACACCGGCGATGATCGAGAACGAGATCGCCTCGGGGATGAGGGCCAGGCCCACGACGAGACCGGCCAGGGCCTCCGTGCGGAAGACCTTCGGCGACAGCCAGGGCGGCCGGGAGAGACGCAGCCGGGCGGCCGGGTACGGAACGGAGGAAGGCAAGGGAAGCGTGACCTGTCGTTGCTCGGGCACACCCGGAGGGCCGGGGGGATGCGGGACGTACGGATGCGGCGGACGCCGTCCCGCGGATCCGCGAAGGCGGACGCAGGCAGAGAAGGCGGACGGCACGGGACCGCGGGGAACGTGGTGAACGGCCGCGCGGGACACGCGCCCCACCGGGCACCGGATTCCTCCGGAGGCGTCTTCGGCCCCGGAATCCGGGCACCGGCCAACTCTACCCTAACGTTAGAGTAGGGATGGAAGCGTCGGCCTTCATGGGCACGGCGGACGTCGAAAGGGCACCGTGAACAGCCAGCACATGCAGATCGGCGAGGTCGCCCGGCGCACCGAGCTGTCGCTGCGCACGATCCGGCACTACGAGGAGTCCGGGCTCGTGGTGCCCTCGGCCAGATCGCGGGGCGGATTCCGGCTCTACACCGAGGGTGATGTGGCCCGGCTGATGGTCATCCGCCGGATGAAACCGCTCGGCTTCACCCTCGACGAGATGCGGGACCTCCTGGACGCGGTCGACCGCCTCGACGCCGCAGAAGCACTCGACGCCGGAGGCGCCCTCGACGCAGGGGTAGCCCTACACCACCCCGGGGAAGCCCTTGGCGCAGGGGAAGCCCACGGTGCCGGAGAACCGCTCGCCGCAGGTGAGCGGGAGGCGCTGCTGGAGCGGGTGCGCGCGTACGAGCGGTCAGCGGCGGAGCAGGTGACGAAGCTGCGGACGCAACTCGCGCGCGCCGAGGAGTTCGCGCTGACCCTCCGCACGCGGCTGGAGCGGAGCGGCCCACCGGCCCCGGACGGGGACGCCCTGCCGGATCTGGAACGCACGGGTCCGCCGGAGGCGTGACCCCGCCATCCGGAGGCGCGGCCTCGGGTGCGCACGGGTCCGCCGGAGGCGTGACCCCGCCATCCGGAGGCGCGACCTCGGGTGGGAACACAGCCCTGAGGTCGCTCTTCGGCCATTCATTGGCCGAAGAATGATCTTCAGCCATCCGGGTCGCCCTGCCGATGCAAGGAGCACCGACTCCCGAGGAGGGCTCCCGCATGGATGACCTGCTGCTGACGCTGGCTGTCCCGGCCGTGGTCCTGGCCGGCGGGGTGTACGCGGTCTGCGACTGCAGGCGGCAGCGGCGGCGCCCGCCCTCGCCGTACACCCGCCGGGCCGCCGAGCTGGCGGCGCACGACGCCCTGCACCGGGCGGAGGCCGTCGTCGACGGCGCGTACGCCGCCCTCGGCGGCCTCTACGCCGATCCGGCCGCCCCGTACCCAGCCGAAGCGGGCCCCGCCGTCAGTGGTGGGGCGGGCGCCAGCCAGGGTCGCGCCCCGTCCCGGCCAGCACCCGCTCGAAGGCCGTAGCCCCGGGTCCGGTCGGGAAGGGCTCGCCGAACACCTTCATCTTCCGGGCCTGCGGAGCCATCTCGGCCAGCCAGGGCTCCATCTCCTCCACGGCTTCGGGGTCCGGCACGTAGTCCTGGCCCGTCGCCCGGGCCAGGTCCCAGGCGTGCACGGTCAGGTCACCCAGCACCATCAGGCCCACCGTCCTGGCGGGCAGCCCCATGCCTCCGCTCACGCCGTCCTCCGCGCCCGGCTGCGCCCACGCCTTGACCAGATGCGCCGTCTCGTCGTCGAAGCGGCCTCGCCAGTCCCCCTCGATCACGTCCGGTGTCCGGCTGAAGTCCACGGGCTCCTTCGCGGCCAGGACACGGAAGTTCGCGATCACGCCGAAGAGGTGGTTGAGCAGGGCCCGTACGTCGTAGTCGCTGCACGGCGTGGCGTCGGACAGGTGGTCGTCACCGATCCCACGCACCACGGGGCCGGCCTGCGCGGCGGCTCGTTCCAGAAGTTCGCTGATCGTCTTCATGCCTCCCACGGTGCGCTTCGCGGGGCCGTCCGTCTTGAAGAAACGCGACAGCGACGCGCTCGGGCCGTCCTAAGATCCGTCCATGGCCGGACCTGGACGCGAGACACGGGGCATCGTCGACGCCCCCGACCTGTTCACCCGCGTCCGCTTCCGCCTCCGCGACCCCGCCCCGGAGCTGCGCCCCCACGTGGAGCACTACTGGCTGATCGACTGGGACCTCTCGGAGCCGTACACCTCGCAGGTGGTGCCGCACCCCTGCGTCCACCTGGTCTTCCAGCGCACCGAGACCGGCGGCGAGAGCGAGCGCGCGGGCTCGGCCGAGGTCTACGGCGTCGTCGAGGGCCTGTTCACCCAGCGGCTGGAGGGCCGTGGCCGGGTCTGCGGCGTGAAGTTCAAGGCGGGGGCCTTCCGGCCGTTCGCCCCGCACCGGCCCGTGTCGGCCTGGACCGGGCGCCGTGTCCCCGCCGACGAGGCCATGGCTGCCCCGGAGAGCGGACCCCTCCCCTCCGAGGCGGCACGGGGCGTACTCGACCCGTCCGGCGAGGATGCGCGGGTCGCGGCACTCGACGCGTTCCTGCTGCCGCTCCTCCCCCCGCCGGATCCGCAGGCGGAACTCGCGCGGGCGCTCGCCGAACGTGCGCGCACGGACCGCTCCCTGCTCCGGGTCGACGCCCTCGCCCGCGCGGGGAACATGTCGGTGCGCACTCTGCAGCGGCTCTTCTCCGGCTATGTGGGAGTCGGCCCCAAGTGGGTCATCCTCCGCCACCGCATCCACGAGGCGCTGCAACGCGCCGAGTGCGACACGGAGCCCGACTGGGCGCGACTCGCCGGTGATCTCGGCTACAGCGACCAGGCACACCTGGTCAGAGACTTCACCGCCACGGTGGGAGTCCCCCCGACGGCCTTCGCGTCGCGCTGAGGCCCGTCCGCTGTCGGTGCCGCGCCCTACAGTCGCCCCATGGAATCCAGCGCGCCTCGCCCGGCGTCCCCGGCCCTCGTGCGGATCACGCCCTGGTCGGCGGACGACCTCGGGCTGCTCCGTCTGGCGAACGCCCCGGAGCTCATGGACCACCTCGGCGGCCCGGAGACCGAGGAACAGCTGACGGTCCGCCACGACCGCTACGTCGCGCTGAGCGCGGACCGCACGGGCCGGGGCCGGATGTTCCGGATCGCCCTGGCCGCGACCGGCGAGCCGGTGGGCACGATCGGTTACTGGGAGCAGACCCGGCAGGACGAGAAGATCTACGAGACGGGCTGGGCGGTCCTCCCCGGCTTCCAGGGCCTCGGCATCGCCTCCTCGGCCACCGCCGCCGTCGCCGTACACGCACGGGACGCGGGCAGGCACCGCTGGCTCCACGCCTATCCGTCCGTCGGCAACGGCGCGTCGAACGCGGTGTGCCGCAAGAGCGGCTTCGTCCTCGTCGGCACCTGCGACCTCGAATACCCACCCGGCCGCCCCATGGTGGCGAACGACTGGCGGCTGGACCTCACCGCTCTCTGACCCGTGCCGGAAACTCTTAGCCGCCCGGCCGCACGGGTGGCATCCTGACCAGGTGAACGGACCCGAGATCTCCCTCGAAGTAGCCCCGGAGCTGCGGCTCTTCGTCCCCCACGAGCGCCGGCACGGACGCACGTCCGTCACCACCGACGGGTCGTCGACCCTCGGGCACGTCGTGGAGTCGCTCGGTGTCCCGCTCACCGAGGCCGGACAGCTGCTCGTCGACGGGCGGCCCGTGCCCGCGTCCCACATCCCTGGGGCCGGCGAACTGGTCGAGGTCCGGGCCGTACGGCGCCCGCAGCCGGTCCCCGGCGCGCCCCTGCGCTTCCTGCTCGACGTCCATCTGGGCACGCTCGCGCGACGGATGCGGCTGCTGGGCGTGGACGCGGCGTACGAGAGCGAGGACATCGGCGATCCCGCGCTGGCCGCCCTCTCGGCCAAGGAGCAGCGCGTCCTGCTCTCCCGCGACCGGGGGCTGCTGCGGCGCAGGGAGATCTGGGCGGGGGCCTACATCTACAGCGACAGCCCGGCGGAGCAGCTGCGCGACGTGCTGGGCCGCTTCGCTCCCGCCCTCGCGCCGTGGACCCGCTGCACCGCGTGCAACGGAGAACTCGCCGAGGCGGACAAGGACTCCGTGCTTGGCCGCCTGGAGCAGGGCACGCAGGCGTCGTACGACGTGTTCGCACAGTGCGCGGCCTGCGGCCGGGTGTACTGGCGGGGGGCCCACCACTCCCATCTGGAGGCCATCGTCGCGGACGCCGTGCGCGAGTTCGGCGGCGCGGGCAGCGAGGCTCCGACCGCCTGACGTCTTCCCCTTCCTTCAGGTGCCCGCCGGTCTCCACGGGTGCCCGGCCCGCTGCTCTCCTTTACGGGTGCCCGGCCCGCTGTTCTCCTCTACGGGTGCTCGGCCGTCAGATAACGCTGGACCGTGGGCGCGAGCCAGCTGACGACCTCCTGCCGGGACATCGCGACGGCGGGTTCGATGCGCAGGACGTAGCGCGCGAGCGCCATGCCCAGGATCTGTGAGGCGACGAGGGCCGCCCGGCGGGGAGCGTCGGCGGGGTCGGGGCAGACTCCTGCGGCTGTGGGCCCGAGCTGCTCGGCGAACACGGCCCGCATCCGCTCGGCGCCGGCTTCGTTGGTGACGCCGACCCTGAGCAGTCCCGTCAGCACGTCGTCCTGCTCCCAGCGGTCCAGGAAATGTTCGACGAGGACAGCGCCGACGTGCTTTCCGGGCAGGGCGCCCAGGCCCGGTATCCGCAGATCGATCTCCGACGCGGCGGCGAACAGGCCCTCCTTGGAGCCGTAGTAGCGCATCACCATCGACGGATCGATCCGGGCGTCACGGGCGATGGCCCGGATGGTGGCGCGCTCGTACCCGTCGGCCGCGAACCGCTCGCGGGCCGCTTCGAGGATGGCCGCCTTCGTGGCGTCCGAGCGGCGCGGGGAGGCGGCGGAAGAGGCGTTCGCTGTCATGCCAACGATCGTAGGCCAACAAGCGTTGACATGCCACACCTGCCCGCCCTACCGTTGCCAACAAGCGTTGACCAACGACCGTTGGCCAACATTCGTTGGTATTTGCTCGGGAGGCCGCCATGACCGGCACGTCCAGCAGGGAATCCAGCTCCACCGCCACCACCGACGTCGTCGTCGTGGGTGCGGGCCCCACCGGCATGCTCCTCGCCGGTGATCTCGCCGCCCAGGGCCTGTCGGTCACCCTCGTCGAGCGCCGGCCCCGCGAGACGGGCAATCTGACGCGCGCCTTCGCCGTACACGCACGCACCCTGGAGATCCTGGACGCCCGCGGGCTCGCCGATCCGCTCATCGCCACCGGCACGGCCCTGAGCAGGATGCGGCTCTTCGGCCGGCTCTCACTCGATCTGTCGCGGCTGCGCAGCCGCTTCCCCTTCCTCCTCATCACCCCGCAGTACGAGGTGGAACACCTGCTGCGGAACCGCGCGCTCGGGGCCGGCGTGGACTTCCGGTACGGCACGGAACTGCTCGGCCTGAGCCGGTCCGACACCGGCGACACCGTCACCGCGGAGATACGCGACACCGAGGGCACCCGCTCCACCGTCGGGGCGCGCTACCTGGTGGGGACCGACGGTGTGCACAGCTCCGTCCGCCGGGCCCTCGGCCTGCCCTTCCCCGGTGAATCCGTGATCAGGTCCATCGTCCTGGCCGATGTGCGGCTCACCGAGACCCCGCCGGGGCTGCTCACGGTCAGCGGCCGGGGTGACGCCTTCGCGTTCATCGCCCCCTTCGGTGACGGCTGGTACCGCGTCATGGGCTGGAACCGCGCCCGGCACGCCGACGACAGCGAACCCGTGGAGCTCGACGAGCTGCGCGAGACGGCCCGCCTCGCCTTCGGCACCGACTACGGGATGCATGACGCCCGTTGGCTCTCCCGCTTCCACAGCGACGAACGCCAGGTGCCCGCCTACCGCACCGGCCGGGTCTTCCTCGCCGGTGACGCCGCCCACGTCCACTCACCGGCGGGCGGGCAGGGCATGAACACCGGCCTCCAGGACGCGGCGAACCTCTCGTGGAAGCTCGCGGCCGTGCTGCGCGGGCAGGCCGCCGACCCGGAGGCCCTGCTCGACAGCTACCACGGCGAGAGGCACCCCGTCGGCTCCCAGGTCCTGCGCGCCAGCGGCGCGATCATCCGCCTGGCCATGGCGAGGACACCACTGCAGAGATCCCTGCGCGCAGCCGTCACGCGCCTGTTGTCGGTGGTGCGGCCGGCCGCGGACAAGGCCGTCGGAAGGATCTCCGGCGTCGGCATCTCCTACGCCGCGCCGAGGGGCAGCCACCGCCTGGTGGGCAGGCGCGCTCCCGACCTGCAACTCGTCGAGGGGCGGCTGCTGGAGCTCCTTCGCGACGGCAGGTTCGTGCTCGTCACACCGCCTGGCGCCCCGGCCCCGGCCGGCCCGGTGCCCTTCGTCCACGCGCACTGGGCGAGCGACCGCACCACCACCCTGCTCGTCCGCCCGGACGGCCATGTCGCCTGGGCGGGCGAGCGCCCCGACCCCGAGGCGCTGGCTCAGGCACTCACCCTGGGCCGGTGAGCCCGGTGCCCCGATGGCCGCTCCGGCGGGCCTCGGACCCACCGGATCCCAGCAGACCGGAAGGCGCGTCAGAAGGCGTAGGCGTCGCCCGTGGCGGGAGCCAGGACCTGGTGGGTGTCGTTGCGCCTGTTCCGGTCGCTCGCGCCGCCGTTCCAGAGCGTGTCCACCCGCACGACCACCTCGGCCGGGCGGCCCACGAGGCGGAGGCCGACCGCCGTGCGCCGTGCCTCCCCGGCCCCGTTCAGCGGCCCCGTACCGCACAGCACCGTGCGGGCGCCGCCGCGCAGACAGTTCTGGGGCAGTTCCTGTCCGGCTGCGAGCGGCACGGAGAAGCGCAGCCGGACGGTCACGTCCTCGACCCGGGACGGCCCCCGGTTCCCGGACCGCAGCAGGACCCCGAGGCGGTCGCCCCACAGCGAGACGCGACCATGGTGGGCCACATCCGCCTCCGGCGCGATCCCCCGGGCCGCCGGTCCGGCGGCGGCCGCGGGCTCGGCGACGGCGGACAGTCCCGGGCCGCCGAGCAGCATGGCCGTCGTCAGCGCGGTGGCGACGGATGTCTTCAGCGCAGCTCTGCGCATCGCTCCCATGCGCCGAACATACCGATCGCCCTCAATCATCCCTGTTCGAGGAGTGGTTCGCCGCACCTCGCCCACCCGCACGGCCCACCGCGACGCCGAGCAGGTGCGAACCGGATCCCTGTCGATCCTGACCGCTCCCGCGCTCCCGCCTCCCGCACTCCCGCCGCCCCGCCTCCCGTGCCCCGCGTGGCACGCTGAGGCCATGCTCATCGCTCGCTCCATCGCGCTCTTCGCCGTCGCGGCGCTCTTCGAGATCGGCGGCGCCTGGCTCGTCTGGCAGGGCGTGCGCGAGCACCGCGGCTGGATCTGGATCGGCGCGGGCGTCGCCGCCCTCGGCGTCTACGGCTTCGTGGCGACCCTCCAGCCGGACGCCGACTTCGGCCGCATCCTCGCCGCCTACGGCGGGGTGTTCGTCGCCGGGTCGATCGCCTGGGGCATGGTCGCGGACGGCTACCGCCCCGACCGCTGGGACGTGACGGGAGCGCTGATCTGCCTGGCCGGCATGGCCGTGATCATGTATGCCCCCCGCGACCACTGAGGAGGCCCTCGGAAGGCCCGCCTATCCTGGCCCCGTACCGATCAGCTGTCCGAGGAGTTCGCATGGCCGCCACCCCCATCGCCGTCATCACCGGTGCGAGCAGCGGCATCGGCGCCGCGACCGCCCGGCAGCTGGCCGCCGCCGGATACCGCGTGGTGCTCACCGCGCGCCGTAAGGACCGCATCGAGACGCTCGCCGCCGAGCTCACCGACGCCGGCCACCAGGCGACGGCGTACGCCCTCGACGTCACGGACCGCGCGGCGGTTGATGAATTCGCCACGGCGTTCCGCTCGCTGGCCGTCCTGGTCAACAACGCCGGCGGCGCGCTGGGAGCCGACCCGGTCGCCACCGGTGACCCCTCCGACTGGCGCCAGATGTACGAGACCAACGTCATCGGCACGCTCAACGTCACCCAGGCCCTGCTCCCCGCCCTCACCGCGAGCGGGGACGGCACCATCGTGATCCTCTCCTCGACGGCGGGTCTCTCCACCTACGAGGGCGGTGGCGGTTACGTCGCCGCCAAGCACGGCGAGCACGTCCTCGCGGAGACCCTGCGCCTGGAGATCGTCGGCACCCCGGTCCGGGTGATCGAGGTCGCTCCCGGCATGGTCAAGACCGAGGAGTTCGCCACGACCCGCTTCCGCGGCGACACCGAGAAGGCCGCCAAGGTCTACGCGGGCGTCGACGCCCCGCTCTCCGCGGACGACGTGGCCGACACGATCACCTGGGCCGTCACCCGCCCCAGCCACGTCAATATCGACCTCCTGGTGGTCCGCCCCCGCGCCCAGGCCTCCAACTCCAAGGTCCACCGCACCCTCTGAGGACAGCGCACGCATGAGCTGCCGAAACTCGTACGGGTGATCGCGGCATCTCACGCACCAGACGACGGAAGCCCTGCCTATGGTCGCTCACAACAGCACACAGAACGGCCCTCGGCCCGGATTGCACTCCTGACCGAGGACTTCACCACCAAGGAAGTAGGGCCTCCCCGTGGCTGAACACGACCCTATTGCCCCCGGCCCTACCGAAGTCGACGGTCTCCTGTCGGCCGGTACGTCGTTCATGGACCTCGAGGATCCCCGTTATGCCTACATGTTCGGCTTCCTGCAGGCCGACGGCCATCTCGCTGCGGGAACCGGGCGGAAGGGACGCCTGACCGTTGAGATCAACGTGCGGGACATCGCGATCCTCCACGAGTTCCAGCGCCTGACCCCGTACAGCAGCAGCATCACCGAACGCGTCCGAACCACGAATTTCTCGGAGAACCACCACTCGGCAACCTGGTCCCTCTGCGCCCTGGAAGCCAGGAACAAGATCAACGAGCTGGGCCTCCCCTACGGGAGGAAGTCGAAGCGAATCGCTCCGCCAAGAGTGGAGTTCTCCCGCCGCGACTATCTGCGCGGGGTCATCGACGCCGATGGCTCCATCGGCCGCACGAGTCAGGATCTGCCGTTCATCTCGCTGACCACGGCCAGCGCTGCCGTCGGAGCGTACTTGTGCCGGTTCGCCAAGAAGATCACGGGGGCCCGCCGCGAGATCGGCCGTAATGCGCGGGACAAGATCTACAACGTCCTCTACACGAAAGAAGCCGCTGTGGATCTGGCTGGCCATCTCTATTACCCGGGCTGCCTCTCTCTCGCACGCAAACAGGCTGCAGCCGAGACCCTGCGCTCGTGGGAGCGCCCCGCAGCAATGCGTGTGCGGCCACCGAGCCGCCGCTGGAAGCCGTGGGAGGACCGCATTTTGCTGAGTCTCGGCGACGTCTCCGCCTCAGCCATCGAACTGGGCCGCAGCGAGGCCAGTTGCTCGATACGTCTCTGGCGGCTGAAAACCGGCCAGGTCGAATTCTCTCCGCACAACCCGAACAGCCTTTGAACCAGCGGCCGGGGCAGGTGGCGCCGCACGGTAGGCCGGCCCCCTGCCCTCCTCAGCCCTTCACGCACACGACCTGCTTGATCTTCGCGACCACCTCGACGAGGTCACGCTGCTGGTCGATGACCTGCTCGATCGGCTTGTAAGCGGCCGGGATCTCGTCCAGGACTCCGGAGTCCTTGCGGCACTCCACTCCCCGTGTCTGCTCCTCCAGGTCACGCGTCGTGAAACGGCGCTTGGCCGCGTTCCGGCTCATCCTCCGCCCGGCTCCGTGGGCAGCGGAGTTGAACGCCTTCTCGTTGCCGAGGCCCTTCACGATGTAGGAGCTCGTCCCCATGGAGCCGGGGATGATTCCGTACTCGCCCGTGCCCGCGCGGATCGCGCCCTTGCGGGTGACAAGCAGGTCCATGCCCTCGTACCGCTCTTCCGCGACGTAGTTGTGGTGGCAGGAGATCTCGCGCTCGAAGACCGGCTTCGCCTTCTTGAACTCCTTGCGAACCACGTCCTTGAAGAGCGCCATCATGATCGCGCGGTTGTACTTGGCGTACTCCTGGGCCCAGTAGAGGTCGTTTCGGTAGTCGGTCATCTGCGGAGTATCTGAAATGAAGACCGCCAGATCCCGATCGACCAGGCCCTGGTTGTGCGCCAGCCCTTGGGCAATACCAATGTGATGCTCGGCCAGCTCCTTGCCGATGTTCCGGGAGCCGGAGTGCAGCATCAACCAGACGACTCCAGCCTCATCGAGACAGAACTCGATCATGTGGTTACCCGAGCCGAGCGTGCCCATCTGCTTCGTGGCACGGTCCTGCCGGAATTTGACGGAGTCGGCGATCCCGTCGAAACGCGACCAGAAGTCGTCCCAGCCCGCCGTCGGGAAGCCGTGCAGCTTGCCGGGCTCGACCATGTGGTCGTGCATCCCACGGCCCACGGGAATCGCCTGCTCGATCTTCGACCGGAGCCGCGAAAGGTCTCCCGGCAGGTCGTTGGCGGTGAGCGACGTCTTCACCGCGGACATGCCGCAGCCGATGTCCACGCCGACCGCGGCCGGACAGACCGCACCGTGCATCGCGATCACGGAACCGACCGTCGCCCCCTTGCCGAAGTGGACGTCCGGCATGACGGCGAGGCCCTTGATCCAGGGCAGCGTGGACACGTTCCGCAGCTGCTGCATCGCGACGTCCTCGACCGACGCCGGGTCCGCCCACATGCGGATGGGAACCTTCGCACCCGGTACCTCTACATACGACATGACCCCTCGATTCCCCCGAAAAAGACTGATAGCGCAAAACCGGTGCCAAAGGTCGGCATAGCGGTTGGCCGACCGGCATTCACAGCGGCGCGTGCGATACACATTGTGTCCATCGGCCGCCGACGAGCGGCAACCCGTTTTCGTACCGAAGGGAGCCTGGGACCGTGCGACACATGGCGTACGTACCCGGCGTCGCGCTCCTCGCAGCGCTCGTCGCCGGCTGCAGCGCCGGCTCCGACGCCGACGATTCCGACGCCGACAGCAAGCCCGGCAGCCCGACGGTGACGGCCGCGCCTCCCGGCAAGTACCGGACGCTGCCCGAATCCTGCCGTGCCGTACCGCGTTCCACCCTGCAGGACCTGCTCCCGGGCGCCGCCGGCCTCTCGGAGCAGCAGCAGGAGAAGGTGTACGAGGGCACGGCCACCGTGACCTACGACACCGACCGCAAGGTCGGCTGCCGCTGGAAGTCGGACGCCCCCGACGCCTCCCGGAACCTCTCCATCGATTTCGAACGCGTCGTGTCGTACGACCCGGCCGTGAGCGACGACGACCGCGCCCGCGAGGTGTACGGGAAGAAGCAGGACGCCGCGGCCCTTCCGGCGCCGAACGGCGCCACCCCCAGCGAGAAGCCCGCGAAATCGGCCTCGGGCTCCCCCGGCACCACTCCCTCCGGCTCCCCGGGCGGCTCGTCCTCCACGTCCCCCTCCGGCGAACCGTCCCCCGGCACCACCGGGGTGGACCCCGACGAGGATCTCCGGCCGCGTCTGCTCGACGAGCTCGGGGACGCCGCGTTCCTGGACGATGTGCTCACCCGGGCGGGTTCCACCGCGCAGCACCGCACCGTGAGCGTGGTGTTCCGCACATCGAACGTCATCGTGACCGTCCAGTACACCGAGCAGCCCGCCGACGTCACCGGGGTGCCCGACAGCCGGGAACTGCAGGAGAAGGCCCAGGCCCTGGCCCGGAAACTGGACGAGACCCTCAGCGACTGACCTGCCTCCGGAGGTCGCCCGCCGTGCTCTCCCGCACGCCCCGTGACCTCCGGGCGGGGGCGGCATCCGGTCGCGGTCCGTCGTACCGTGGCCCCCGACCGCCATGCCGACCGACCGCCAGGACGACCGACCGCCAGGACAATCGCCCGCCGTGGCGACCGACGACCGACCGCCGCGAAGACCGGCCTCCGTACAGCCCGACCGCCCGCACGACCGTGACCGCCGTGCCGTCCGAGTGAAGGAACCATGCACCGATCAGCCCCGCGACTGTCCCGCATACTCGCCTGCGCCGCCGTTCCGGTGATGCTCGTCGTCGCCGGCTGCTCGTCGGACTCCGGCGACGCGAAGGAGTCGAGCTCCTCGGCCTCGCCCAGCGCGAAGAAGACGGAGCCGGCCGTCGAGCCCGCCAAGTTCTCGACCCTGCCCGACGCCTGCGCGTCGATCGGCAAGAAGACGATCGAGGACCTGGTCCCCAAGACCAAGACCAAGAGCGGCACCCCGGGCAAGTCCAGCGACGCCGCCACCCGCGGCGGCTGCTCCTGGAACGGCCTGGACGACAACGGCGTCAAGGGCTCGCAGTACCGCTGGCTCGACGTCGGCTTCACGCGCTTCGACTCCGACCAGTCCCTGGGCAGCGGCGCGAAGCGCGCCACGGAGGAGTACACCAAGCAGGTCTCCAAGGCGCAGGCGACGGAGGGCGCGAAGAAGGCCTCGGCCAAGCCCGCCGAGGACATCGGTGAGCAGGCCACCGCGGTCACGTACAGCCTGACCAAGTCGAAGGAAGACTTCGAGTACGCGACGGTCGTGGCCCGCACCGGAAACGTCGTCGTCAGCGTCACCTACAACGGCGCCGGGTTCGCGGGCGCCAAGACGCCGACCGCCGCCGACATCCTCAAGGGCGCCCGGAAGGCCGCCACCGAGGCCGTCGCCGCGGTCGAGAAGCCCGCGGCCTCCCCGTCCGCCAAGGCCTCGTCCTCCGCCAAGCCCTCCGCTTCCGCCAAGGCCTCGTCCTCCGCGAAGGCGACGTCGAAGGCGACCGCGAAGACGACCGCGAAGGCCCCCGCGAAGACGACGTCGAAGGCGACCGCCAAGTCGTGACCGGCGCCCGGCAGGGGCACGAACTCCCCTGACCAGAGGGCTCCTTACGTGGCCCGGTGCTCCCGTGAGTACCGGGCTTCGCCCCCTCCCCGCGCAACACGACCGGCCGGCATGTGCCAGGCTGTGCCCGCGCCGGATACCGAAAGCGGACCCGGTTCGTTCAAGTCGGGAGGGGATCGCGGGTGGCCGCAATGCAGCTGACACGCACGCACCGCGTACTCATCGGGGTCGTCGTCGCCGGCGCCGTGCTCATCGCCGCGATCGGTTTCGCGGGCTCGTACGCAGCCGTCCGTGAACTCGCGGAGGAGAAGGGCTTCGGCCAGTTCTCGCTCGTCTTCCCGATCGGCATCGACGCGGGCATCTGCGTCCTGCTGGCACTGGACCTGCTGCTGACGTGGATGCGCATCCCGTTCCCCCTGCTGCGCCAGACGGCATGGCTCCTGACCGCGGCGACGATCGCCTTCAACGGCGCCGCCGCCTGGCCGGACCCGCTGGGCACCGGCATGCACGCGGTGATCCCGATCCTGTTCGTCGTCGCCGTCGAAGCGGCGCGGCACGCGGTCGGCCGGATCGCGGACATCACGGCGGACAAGCACATGGAGGGCGTCCGCCTCACCCGCTGGCTGCTCTCCCCCGTCCCCACCTTCAAGCTGTGGCGCCGGATGAAGCTGTGGGAGCTGCGCAGCTACGAACAGGTCATCAAGCTCGAACAGGACCGGCTGATCTACCAGGCCCGCCTCCAGGCCCGCTTCGGCCGCAACTGGCGCCGCAAGGCACCCGTCGAGTCGATGATGCCGCTGCGCCTGGCGAAGTACGGCGTCCCGCTCGCCGAGACCGCCCCGGCGGGCCTCGCCGCCGCGGGCATCGAACCGGCCCTGCTGCCCCCGGCCCCGGTCGCGGTGGAAGCCGAGCAGCAGCCCCAGCTCCCGTACGCACCGCAGGCACAGGGGCCCCGGAAGGAACAGCGGGAGGCACAGCACGAGGACCCGGCGCACCAGCAGGCCCAGCCGCAGCAGCAGTACCCGCAGGAGGGCCCCGGCTCGCACGACAGCCCGTGGTTCGCGGCGCCGCAGGTGCCGGAGGACGCGTACGAGAGCGCGTACAACCCGACGTACGTCGAGGGCCTGGAGCCCACTCCGGTGATGGTCCCCTCCGGTCCGGGCGGCCGGACCCGTCCGCTCGGCAACGTGGGCACCATCGGCGCGTTCCCGCACCCCCGCGCCGCGGAACCCGAGCCCGGCCACCAGCTCGCGCGGCAGGCACCCGAGGAGCAGGACCCGGAGCAGCAGGACCAGGTCCAGCAGGACGACCCGGCCGAATGGGCCGAGGCCGAGGTCGAGTTCAGCGAGATCGCGTACGAGGTGTTCACCGCGTACACGCACCAGCACCAGGACTACCCGAGCGCCGAGGTGCTCGACATACACCTGTCGGACGGCCACAACGTCCGCCACCCGCGCAGCGCCGCCCTGCTCCGCAGGCTGCTGCCGGGCTTCAAGCAGCGCTTCGACAACGAGATGGCCGCGGACCACATCGCGTAGCCGCGGAAGCGGGCAGAAGAGAACGGGCGGGCCGCTGAGCGGCCCGCCCGTTCTCACCTCCGCGGTGTCGTCACGCCCCGAGCAGCGTCCGCACCCGGTCCGCCCCGACCGCGAGCAGCAGCGTGGGCAGGCGCGGCCCGGTGTCCCGGCCGACGAGCAGCCGGTACAGCAGCGCGAAGAAGGAGCGCTGGGCGACCTTCAGTTCGGGCGTGGGCTTGGCGTCGGGCTCCAGGCCCTCCAGCACCTTCGGAACGCCGTAGACGAGCGTCGTCAGCCCGTCCAGCGACCAGTGCGAGTCGAGTCCTTCGAGCAGCAGCCGCAGCGACTCACGGCCCTGCTCGTCCAGGGAGCCCAGGAGCTCCTTGTCGGGCTCGTCACGGACGACGGTGCGGGCCTCGGCCGGGACCTGGGTGGTGATCCAGTTCTCGGCACGGTCGAGCCGGGGCCTCGCCTCGTCGAGCGAGGTCAGCGGGTTCTCCGGGTCGAGCTCGCTGAGGATGCGCAGCGTCTGGTCCTCGGCGCCCGCCGTGATGTCGGCGACCGAGGCCAGCGTGCGGTACGGCAGCGGGCGGGCGGTGCGGGGCAGCTCCCCCGCGGCCGTGCCGACGGCCCGGGAGTAGGCGGCGGCGTCGGCGGGGAGCACCGTGCCGTCGGCCACCTTGCGGGCCAGCGAGTCCCACTCGTCGTACAGGCGCTGGATCTCCTGGTCGAACGCGATCTTGAACGACTGGTTCGGCTTGCGGCGGGCGTACAGCCAGCGCAGCAGCGGCGCCTCCATGATCTTCAGCGCGTCGGCCGGGGTCGGCACGCCGCCCTTGCTGGAGGACATCTTCGCCATGCCGGAGATCCCGACGAACGCGTACATCGGGCCGATCGGCTGGACGCCGTCGAAGACCTCGCGCACGATCTGGCCGCCGACGACGAACGAGGAGCCCGGCGAGGAGTGGTCCACGCCGCTGGGCTCGAAGATCACGCCCTCGTAGGCCCAGCGCATCGGCCAGTCGACCTTCCAGACCAGCTTGCCGCGGTTGAACTCGTTCAGCCGGACCGTCTCGGCGAAGCCGCAGGCCGAGCAGGTGTAGTTCAGCTCGGTCGTGTCGTCGTCGTAGGAGGTGACGACGGTGAGGTCCTTCTCGCAGTTGCCGCAGTACGGCTTGTACGGGAAGTAGCCGGCCGCGTTGGAGCTGCCGTCGTCCTCGCTCGCCGCGCCGGAGCCCTCGGCGGCCTCCAGCTCGGCCTCGTCGACCTTCTTCTGCTGCGGCTTCTTGCCGCCCGCCGCGCCGTCCTTCTTGGTCCGGTAGCGGTCCAGGACCGCGTCGATGTCGGCGCGGTGCCTCATCGCGTGCAGGATCTGCTCGCGGTAGGTGCCCGCGAGGTACTGCTCGGTCTGGCTGATCCCGTCGTACTCGACGCCCAGCTCGTCCAGCGCCTCGGTCATGGCGGCCTTGAAGTGCTCGGCCCAGTTCGGGTACGCCGACCCGGCCGGGGCGGGCACCGACGTCAGCGGCTTGCCGATGTGGGCCTGCCAGGAGTCGTCGACGCCCTCGACGCCGTTCGGCACCTTGCGGTAGCGGTCGTAGTCGTCCCACGAGATCAGGTGGCGCACGGTGTGCCCGCGGCGGCGGATCTCGTCGGCGACCAGGTGCGGGGTCATGACCTCGCGGAGGTTGCCCAGGTGGATCGGGCCCGAAGGGGAGAGGCCGGAGGCGACGACGACCGGTTTGCCAGGCGCACGTCGCTCCGATTCGGCGATGACATCGTCCGCGAAGCGGGAGACCCAGTCGGTCTCGGTGCTGCTCTGACTCGAAGCCACGGTCGGCACGTCCTTCTCTCGTGTAGGACTCGTAGGGGACGCCCACGAAGGGCACCCCCATTCTCCCAGGTACCGACCGCAGCGCGAAAACGGCTTTACGCCCCGTGGGATACTGGGGTGATCCCTTGTCCTCTACCGAAACGGCAGCCGGCTCATGGCTTCGGTCCCCTCCCTCGCTTCCACGCTCCAGCAGCAGCTCGCGGACGCCCTGACGGCAGCACTGCCGGAAGCCGGCACCGCGGACCCGCTGCTGCGCCGAAGCGACCGGGCCGACTTCCAGGCCAACGGCATCCTGGCGCTCGCCAAGAAGCTCAAGGGCAACCCGCGCGAGCTGGCCGCCGAGGTCACCGCGGCCCTTCCGGCGGGCGAGCTGATCAAGGACATCGAGGTGTCCGGCCCCGGCTTCCTGAACGTCACGCTCACCGACGGGGCGATCATCCGCACGCTCGCCGCGCGCGCCGCCGACGGTGACCGGCTCGGCGTCCCGCCGAAGGCCGATCCCGGCACGACCGTGATCGACTACGCACAGCCGAACGTGGCCAAGGAGATGCACGTCGGCCACCTGCGGTCGGCGGTCATCGGCGACGCCATGGTCCAGATCCTGGAGTTCACCGGCGAGAACGTCGTCCGGCGCCACCACATCGGCGACTGGGGCACCCAGTTCGGCATGCTCATCCAGTACCTCTTCGAGCACCCGGACGAGCTGACGCACGCGGACGACAAGGCCGACGGCGAAGCGGCGATGTCCTCGCTGAACCGTGTCTACAAGGCGTCGAGGGTCCTCTTCGACTCCGACGAGGAGTTCAAGGCCCGCTCGCGCGACCGGGTGGTGGCCCTCCAGGCCGGAGACCCGGAGACGCTGGCGCACTGGCAGCGCTTCGTCGACGAGTCGAAGATCTACTTCTACTCCGTCTTCAACAAGCTCGACATGGAGATCGCCGACCCCGACATCGTCGGTGAGTCCGGCTACAACGACATGCTCGAGGAGACCTGCCGGATCCTGGAGGAGACGGGCGTCGCCGTCCGCTCCGAGGGCGCCCTGTGCGTGTTCTTCGACGACGTGAAGGGCCCGGACGGCAACCCGGTCCCGCTGATCGTCAAGAAGACCAACGGCGGCTACGGCTACGCCGCCACCGACCTCTCCGCGATCCGCGACCGGGTGCAGAACCTCAAGGCAGACTCCCTGGTCTACGTCGTCGACGCCCGGCAGTCCCTGCACTTCAAGATGGTCTTCGAGACGGCCCGCCGCGCCGGCTGGCTGAACGAGGACGTCAAGGCGCACCAGCTGGCCTTCGGCACCGTCCTCGGCAAGGACGGCAAGCCGTTCAAGACCCGTGAGGGCACGACCGTCCGGCTGGAGGACCTGCTGGACGAGGCCGTCGAGCGGGCCACCGCCGTGGTCCGGGAGAAGGCCGAGAAGGTGGGCCTGTCCGAGGACGAGATCATCGAGAACGGCCGGTACGTCGGCGTCGGCGCCGTGAAGTACGCGGACCTGTCGACCTCCGCCGTACGGGACTACAAGTTCGACCTGGACCAGATGGTGTCGCTGAACGGCGACACCTCGGTGTACCTCCAGTACGCCTACGCCCGGATCCGCTCCATCCTGCGCAAGGCGGGCGACGCGAAGCCGGCCGCGCACCCGGAGCTGGAGCTGGCCCGGGCCGAGCGCGCGCTCGGCCTGCACCTGGACCAGTTCGGCGCCGTCCTGGAGGAGGTCGCCGAGGGTTACGAGCCGCACAAGCTGGCCGCGTATCTGTACCAGCTGGCCTCGCACCTCACCACGTTCTACGACCAGTGCCAGGTCCTGAGCGAGGAGAACCCGCCCGAGGTCGTCGAGAACCGGCTGTTCCTCGTCGAGCTCACCGCCCGGACCCTGCACCAGGGCATGAAGCTGCTCGGCATCAGGACGCCCGAGCGCCTCTGACCCTGCGTCCGGCGCCGCACGGCGCCGGGCCCCGGACAGCACGGATCGCCCGTGCGGGACATGGTCCCGCACGGGCGATCTCGTACCCGCCCCCAGGCGGTGGCTCAGTCGAAGGCGGCGGCGAACATGCCGGGCTCGTAGGAGCCTCCCCGCTGGTGCAGGATGACGGCGAGCCGGTTGGCGGCGTTGATCAGGGCGACCAGCGAGACCAGCGCGGCGATCTGGTCGTCGTCGTAGTGCTTGCGCACCAGGGCCCAGGTCTCGTCGGACACCCCCTGGTGGGCGTCGGCGAGCCGGGTGCCCTCCTCGGCGAGTGCCAGCGCGGCCTGCTCGGCCTCGGTGAACACGGTGGACTCCCGCCAGGCGGCCACGAGGTGGAGCCGTACCGCGCTCTCGCCCGCGGCCGCAGCCTCCTTGACGTGCATGTCGATGCAGTGCCCGCAGCCGTTGATCTGGCTGGCGCGCAGCGACACCAGCTCCTGTGTGGACTTCGGCAGTGCCGACTGCTGGATCACCAGGCCGGCGCCCGCGAACCGCTTGGCGAACCTGGAGCCGAGGTCGTTCCCGAAGATGTCGAACCGTGCGTCACTCATGATGTCGTCCTCACTCGTGGTGCCTCTGCCGGATCGGTGCCTCCGTCGCACCGGACGAACACGAGATGCCGGCCACCCGCCGCGTGTGACAGGACGCCGACGTGACGTACGCCACCGTCGGCGGGTGTCACAGAAAGGCGGGGTCCGGCGTCTTGTGCGCGTGACACCGTCGGGAGCCAACAGGCAGGAGCAGCGCGTGAAGAGCGAGCAGAGCGGACCAGCGCACGCGGAGAACCCGTCCGGACGTCCTGTCGAGGCCGGGCGTGCCGATCCCGCCACCGAGACGTTCGTGACCCATCGCAACCTGCTCTTCACCGTCGCCTACGAGATGCTCGGCTCGGCCGCGGACGCGGAGGACGTCCTGCAGGAGACCTGGCTGCGGTGGGCGGACGTCGATCTCGACGCGGTACGGGACCGGCGCGCCTACCTGGTCCGGATCACCACGCGGCAGGCCCTGACCCGGCTGCGCACGCTCGGCCGCCGCAAGGAGTCCTACGTCGGCACCTGGCTCCCCGAGCCGCTGCTCACCACGCCCGACGTGGCCGAGGACGTCGAACTGGCGGACAGCGTCTCGATGGCGATGCTGCTGGTGATGGAGACCCTCGCCCCCAGTGAGCGTGCGGTGTTCGTGCTGCGCGAGGTGTTCGCCCTCGACTACGAGGAGATCGCCGAGGCCGTCGACAAGAGCCCGGCAGCGGTCCGGCAGATCGCCCACCGGGCACGCGCCCACGTCGCGGCGCGACGGCCGCGCGGGAGCGTCTCCCCGGACGAGACCCGCGAGGCGCTCGACGCGTTCCGGGGCGCGGTGGAGACGGGCGATCTGCAGACCCTGCTCGACGTCCTCGCGCCGGACGTCGTCCTCCTGGGTGACGGGGGCGGGGTCAAGCAGGCCGTCCTGCGGCCGATCGTGGGAGCCGACAAGGTCGCCAGGCTGCTGATCGCCGGACTGGGAAGGACCTCCGGACCGACGTTGCGGCCCGCTCACGTCAACGCCGCCCCGGCCCTGGTCGTCCGGCTCGGGGGCGAACTCGACACCGTCGTGGCGGTGCGCATCGACGACGGCCTCATCACGGGGCTCTACGCCGTGCGCAACCCCCACAAGCTCTCCCACATGCGGCAGGAGACGTCCCTGCGCCGCTGACCCGTGACGGGACGAGCGGAGGCAGGGGTGCCGGGGCGCGCGACGCCCGCCCCGGCACCACCCTCAGTACTCCTCCTCCGGGACCCACTGGTCCGTGTCCGCGCGGTAGGAGAAGTGCGGCCGGGCCGCGAGGGCGCTCGTACGGAACGGCTCGCCCCGGTCGTCGATCCGCAGGGTCCCGCTCCGGCCGCCGCTGGTCCAGTCCAGCTCCAGGTACCAGGTCACGTCGTGCCCCTCCACATGGGCGTCGAGGTGGAACACCTCGACGTCCGTGGAACTCACCCGGTAGGGGAAGTCCTTCGCGGGGACGACCTTGCCCGCGTCCTCCCCGGCGACGGGGGCGGACCGGGGCCGGCTGTCGTCCAGGTCGATGTCGAACGTCTGTGGTGTGATGCCGCCCCCGCAGCCGTTCCCCATGGAGTACGCGTTCCAGGGGAGCGCCGCCTCGCGCCCCAGCACCCGCACGTGCAGGGCGTTCAGCACGACCGCCTCCCCCGACGTCCCCTGGAGCGTGAGTTCGAGCTTCATGTCGCCGCCGTCCACACCTCCGAGAGCCCGCGCCCAGCTGCGGGAGTCCTGGGGCGGGGGGTTCGGCGGCACGTCATCGGGCTCCTGGTCGAGGAGGTAGTACTGCCCGCAGGGTGACTCCCAGTTGTACGAGCTGATCGTGGCGTTCACGGGTACGCCGCCGCTCTCGTCCGGGGCGCCGGAGGCCGCCGGAGGGGCCGCGGACGAGCTGCGCCCGCCGGCCGGGGTGGCGTCCTCGCCGGGCTTCGCCGACGTGCCCGCCCCCTTGCCCGGCTTGGCGCTGCCGCTGACACGGCCGGAGGGCACGACCTGCGCGAGGCTGGGCTCCGCCTGCGTACGCCCGTCGTCGGACGGCTCGTCACCCGTGAGGCTGCGGACGGCGAAAGCGGCGGGCACGGTGAGCGCCACGACGGCCACCGCGGTGAGCAGCACACGCAGCCGCCGTGTGGGCCGCCGCCGCTCGGGCGTACGGTCGCCGGGGCGGGGAGCCTCGGGCGTCACGTCCTGCGCGGGGGATTCCGTTTCCGGCTGAGGAACAGCTTCCGTTCGGGCCTCGGGCTTCGCTTCCCCGGCCGTGGATCCCCCGGCCGGGGCGCCCTCGGCGACGGCGTCCTCGACCCTGGGTTCCCCGGCGCCGGGCTCCCCGGTTCCGGCCTCGGGAACGGCGGCCGGAGCCGGCGCCGGCTTCCGCGCGCCCCGCCGCTTGGCCTCGTCGGCCAGGATCCACTTCCGGTGCAGGGCGACCAGTTCCTCGGACGAGGCCCGGCACGCCCGCGCGAACCGCTCGACGGGCGCGTACTCGTGGGGAACGGCGTCGCCGTTGCAGTAGCGGTGCACGGTCGACGTACTCATGTGCAGCTTCTGGGCCAAGGCCCCGTAGCTGAGTCCCGACCGCTCCTTCAACCCCCTCAAGAGCGCCGCGAAGTCCTGGATCTCTGTGTCCACCCCGACCGTTCCCCTTCTGTTCCTTCCCGGAACGGCGTCCCAGGGAAGTGCTGTTCGCGCAGGTCAGAGTGTGTGCGAACGTTCCAGCGTCCCGCATGGCCCGCCAACCGTTGCGGCGGAAATCCGAGCCTGGACAAGATGTGGACACACCGCGGCGTTCCCCGCGACCAGCACATCCCACCCTCACCCGTCCCGGGAGCCGCCGTGCGTACTCGACCTGAACTCAGCCTGACCGACGCGGTCGCCACCGGAGTCCTGATCGCCTGCATCGCGGTCGTCATCTCACTCCTGTAACGCCTCTGATCACGCGTCACCACCCAGTACACCCGCCCGCACCTCAAGGCGCCAAACGGCGCCCCGGGCAGACCTCACCAACGAACGGGGAGAACCACTCATGCGCACCATCCGCTTCCGCCGCGCCGCCCGCACCTCCGTCCTGGGCGCCGCCGCCCTCGTCGCCGCCCTGTCCCTCACCGCCTGCCAGAGCGACAGCCCCGCCCCCGCCGACGACGCCGCCGGCACGTCGTCCCAGCAGCCTGCCGACGGCGCCTCCGCGGCCCCGGTGTCGGACAAGGGCTCGGACACCGGTACGGACCGGGGCACGACCACGGGGACGGGCAAGGCGACGGCCGGAGGATCGGGCGCAGCCGATTCCGGTTCGGGTACCGCCAAGGATTCCGGTTCCACCGGCGGGCAGTCCGGCGCGAAGCAGCCGCAGGGCAACGGTGACACCGCCCCCGTCACCCTCGCGTGTGACGGGCGGAACTCCAAGGTGACCATCACCGCCGTGCCGCGGCCCGTCAACCACATGCTGCTCACGGTCACCAACACCGGCTCGAAGGCCTGCAACGCCTACTACTACCCGTTCCTGCGGTTCGGTGAGGCCCAGTCCGCCCCGCAGGCGTTCGAGGAGAGCAAGCCGCAGGCCGTGGTCACACTCAGCCCCGGCGAGTCCGCCTACGCCGGCGTCAGGACCTCCTCCGCCGACGGGAGCGGCACCGGCGGCTACTCCACCAAGGACCTGACGGTCAGCTTCCAGGGCGCCTCGGGCTCCGGCTCCGTCGGCCGCTCGGCGAACGTGCCGCTCAGCAAGCCCGTGTACGTCGACAGCACCCTGGCCGTCACGTACTGGCAGACCGAGATGGACGACGCGCTCATGTACTGAGCCCCGCCCGCGTACCGGGCCCGGCACCCCTGGACGGGTGCCGGGCCCGGTCGCGTTCTCCCCGCCCCCCGTCCCTGACGGCAGCCGCCTTCGCCGCCCTCGACGTCATCCGTACCGACGTCGAGGGCGGCGACGTGCCGTGCGGGGGTCCGTCATGTCCGCCGCATAGCGTTCACTCACCATTCATTGCAACGACCCCGGAGCCTCCCGTTGCATTGACCGCGCAAGCATTGCAACGAAAACCGGGCTACTGCCTGCAATTACAGGGATTTGACACAGCAAGCTTGTTGCCGGTTCCTCGAACGCAACGTAGCGTTTCCATCATCAGAAACAAGGAAGCAAGGAAACAAGGAGCGCACGATGCAGAAGTTCGACACCCCCGCCCCCGTCTCCGCCCACCTCGGCATCCCCGCAGGGCGACTCCAGGTCATCGCCGCGGACCGCACCGACACCACCGTCGAGGTCCGCCCCGCCGACCCCTCCAAGAGCCGCGACGTGAAGGCGGCCGAACAGACCGAAGTCACCTACAGGGACGGCGTCCTGCGCATCCAGGCACCGGCGGCGAAGAACCGGATCCTCGGCAACTCCGGCTCCGTGGAGGTCACCGTCCAGCTGCCCGCCGGCTCGCGGGTCGAGGCGAAGGCAGACGCCGCCGAGTTCCGTGGTGTGGGACGCCTCGGTGACGTCGACTTCGACGGCGGCCACGGCTCGGTCAAGGTGGACGAGGCCGCGAGCGCCCGCCTCACCGGCCTCGACGCCCACATCACCGTCGGCCGGCTGAACGGCCCCGGCGAGATCAGCACCCAGCGAGGCGACGTGCACGTCGTCGAGGCGGTGCGCGGACACCTCACCCTGACCACCCAGCAGGGCGACATCACCGTCGGCGCCGCCCGCGAGGTCTCCGCGTCCCTGGACGCCGGCACCGCCTACGGCCGGATCGACAACGCGCTGAAGAACACCGGCGGCGCACCCGGTCTGACCATCAAGGCGACCACCTCCCAGGGCGACATCACCGCCCGCAGCCTCTGACCACGACATCCGAAGGAGCACCCGGCATGACGAACCCGGCCATCGCGGCGAACGGGCTGCGCAAGTCCTACGACGGCAGGACCGTCCTGGACGGCATCGATCTGACGGTCCCGCAGGGAACGGTCTTCTCCCTGCTCGGCCCCAACGGCGCCGGAAAGACCACCGCCGTCAAACTGCTCTCCACCCTCATCACCCCGGACCCCGGTTCCGGCGACATCCGTGTCGCCGGCCACGACCTCGCCACCGAACCCCAGGCGGTGCGTGCCGCGATCGGTGTCACCGGGCAGTTCTCCGCCGTGGACGGGCTGATCACCGGTGAGGAGAACATGCTCCTCATGGCCGACCTGCACCACCTCTCCAAAACGGAGGGCCGTCGGGTCACCGCGGAGCTGCTGGAGCGCTTCGACCTCACCGAGGCCGCGAAGAAGCCCGCCTCCACCTACTCCGGCGGCATGAAGCGCCGCCTGGACATCGCCATGACCCTGGTCGGCGACCCGAGGATCATCTTCCTCGACGAGCCCACCACCGGCCTCGACCCCCGCTCGCGCCACACCATGTGGAAGATCATCCGCGAACTCGTCGCCGGCGGCGTCACCGTCTTCCTCACCACCCAGTACCTCGAAGAGGCCGACGAACTCGCCGACCGCATCGCCGTACTCAACGACGGCAGGATCGCCGCCGAAGGCACCGCCGACGAACTCAAGCGCCTCATCCCCGGCGGCCACGTACGCCTGCGCTTCACCGACCCCACCGCCTACCGCACCGCGGCACACGCCCTGCACGACGCCACCCAGGACGACGAAGCCCTCTCGCTCCAGATCCTCAGCGACGGAAGCCAGCGCGACCTGCGCACCATCCTCGACCGCCTCGACACCGCCGCCATCGAGGCCGACGAACTCACCGTCCACACCCCCGACCTCGACGACGTCTTCTTCGCCCTCACCGGCTCCACCACCGTCCCCGCCCAGTCCAAGGAGACAGCCCGATGAGCAACCTCACCCTCGCCGTCCGCGACTCCACCACCATGCTGCGCCGTAACCTCCTGCACGCCCGGCGCTACCCCTCCCTCACCCTGAACCTGCTGCTCACCCCCGTCATGCTCCTGCTGCTCTTCGTCTACATCTTCGGCGACACCATGAGCGGCGGCGCGGGCCGCGACGAGTACGTCGCCTACATCGTCCCCGGCATCCTGCTGATGACCATCGGCTCCACGACGATCGGCACCGCCGTCTCGGTCTCCACCGACATGAGCGAAGGCATCATCGCCCGCTTCCGCACCATGGCCATCCACCGGAGCTCCATCCTCTTCGGACACGTCGTCGGCAGCGTGCTGCAGACGATCGTCAGCGTGGTCCTCGTCGGCGCCGTCGGTGTCGCCATGGGCTTCCGCTCCACCGACGCCAGCGTCCTGGAGTGGCTGGCGGCCTTCGGCCTCCTCGCCCTCTTCGCGCTGGCCTTCACCTGGATCGCGGTCGGCATGGGCCTCGCCAGCCCCAACGCCGAAGCCGCCAGCAACAACGCCATGCCGCTGATCCTGCTGCCCCTCATCTCCAGCGCCTTCGTGCCGCTGGACTCCATGCCGGGCTGGTTCCAGCCGATCGCCGAGTACCAGCCCTTCACCCCCGCCATCGAAACCCTCCGCGGCCTGCTCCTCGGCACGGAGATCGGCAACAACTGGTGGATCGCCCTCGTCTGGTGCCTCGGCCTCACCCTTCTCGGCCATCGCTGGTCCAAGGCACAGTTCAACAGCGATCCGAAGTAACCGGCATGACCGCGCGGGCCACCCCCCGCCCGACCGTCCCACCCGCTCCCCCAGGGCGGCGTACACCGGCACCGAGCCGGCCGTGCGCCGCCCTTCGGTCTGCCGGACACGCGGCGGGTCACCCCACGACAGCGGGGAACCGGGCCGGGACTGAGTACGACCGCTCATGTGCGCCGCCGTCCGCCCGAGTTGACTCGTACACATGACGAACGCCCCGCTCAGCCCCCGCGCCCCGCACGCCTGGGTCGCGCCCCTGGTCTCCACCCTCCTCACGCTGCCCGCGGCGGGTCTCGCCCTGCTGTACGGGGGCCTGTCCCCCATGGCCTGTGACTCCTGCAACGGTCCGCGGGCAGACCGCTTCACCGACTCGTGGAACACGGCCTGGACCGTGCTCAGCACCGGTCTCGTGCTGTCCCTGATCGTCCTCGTGGCGAGCTGGGCCGTGCCCTGGCAACGCCGGCAGAACGCGACACGGGCCTTCCTGGCCGTGGCCGCGCCCGCTGTCGTCGTGGTCTCGTTCATCGCGTTCATGGCACTCGTCGACTGGCCCTGACCACGAACAGGGGCCGCACGGGCTCCGCGTCCGATCCGTCCAAGACGGCGCACCGGCGACTCGGTAGCGTCAGCTCCATGACCACTTACGCCGGCGAATCCCGCCACATCAGCATCCACATCGAGCGCCCCGCCGAGGAGGTCTACGCCTACGCCTCGGACCCGTCCCACCTGCCCGAATGGGCCGCGGGTCTCGGGAAGTCGATCGAGGAGACCGACGGACGGTGGATCGCCGACTCGCCCATGGGGCGGGTCGTGGTCGATTTCGCGCCCAGGAACGACCTCGGCGTGCTCGACCACCACGTCACCCTCCCTTCGGGCGAAACCGTCTACAACCCGCTGCGGGTGATCGCCGACGGAGACGGGTGCGAGGTCGTGTTCACCCTGCGCCGCCGGCCGGACATGAGCGCCGACGACTTCCGGCGCGACGAGGCCGCGGTGGCAGCCGACCTGGTCACCCTCAAGCGCCTCGCCGAGCAGGCCTGAGGGCCCGCACCTGCGGAACGGCCCCCTTGAGCGGGAGCGGCAACGCACCGCCGCCGGACCCGCGTTGTCGGTGCCGGATCCTAGGCTGGTCTTCATGGCCTCCCTTCCGAACCAGCTGCCCCGGCTCGAACTCCCGTCGGGCACACTCCTGACCACCACGGCGGACGGGCCGTGGCACGAACCCCTCCTCTGGTACGCCGACGAGCCCTCCCGGCCGGGCGACTGGTCCCGGCTGCGGGCCACGGGCCGCCCGCTCGGCCTGCTCCCGGTCCTGCTCGAAGGCGGCGCGCGTGACGAGGGCCCCCAGCACTGGGAGCTCAGCCCCGCAGACACCACCTACCCAGGTGACCACGACGCCGAGGACGTACTCGCCGAGGCCTGGGAGGCCTACGCCTGCGACGAGTTGGGGAGCGAGCACGCCGAGTGGCCCGGACTGGCCCCGGCCCCGGCCGGGAGCACCTCCGAGACCCCGGACGAACTGGCCGCCGCGATAGCCGACATGATCGCGGAGACCGCACGGCCCGCGCTCGTCCCCGCCCGGCGCAGCGCCAACATCCCCGCGTCGATCGGCTGGTCGGGGCCGCTCAACCACGAGAACGACGTGGCCCGGCTCTGCGCGGTCCTGCGCTCCTGGGAGGACCGGTACGACATCAGGGTCGTCGCGCTCGGCTTCGACACCATGAAGGTGTCCGTGGGACGGCCGCCGACCACCGGGACGGAGGCCTACGCCCTGGCCGCCGAGCACTTCGCCTTCTGCCCGGACAACATCGACCGTGAGCCGCCGCACGGGCTGCGCGTCTACGCCGAGACACACCTGCTGGGACAGGAGGTGTGGACGTTCTGGTGGGACTGACCGGCCCCCACGGCGTCCGTCAGAGGAATCGTGAGCTGGTCACCGGTCCGGAGGAACGCAGCCGGGCCCGGTCACCCCTGAGCCAGGTACCGGCCACGGCGGAGACGAAGTCCGTGAGCTTCTCGGCAGGGTCGGCGGGCGTTTCCCCGTCCCCCGCCTCCGGTGCCGGATCGGCTCCCACGATCTCGGCGGCGACCGCCGCCTCCGGCCGCCGGTCCGGCTCCCCGCGCTCCACCTCACCGTCGGCGCCCTGGCGAAGGCCGGCCCCCCACGGCGCCACGGCCGACTGGTGGAGCAGCGTGACGCTGTCCGCGGTGACGGCGGGCGGGTCGGTCCAGCAGGAGGCGTGCTCGTGCAGGATCTGACCCGGCGCGCGTTCGAAGAGCTGCCCGATCGCCTCGGGCCCGCCGTCGGCGCGTGCCGTCTCGTCGAGGTCGTAGGCGATCACGACGGTGTTCTCCCGGCCGGCCTCGAAGGGTTCCGCCGGAAGACCCAGCACCTCGGCGGCGGCAAGGCCCAGGATCCTGCTCCCACGGTCCGGCAGCAGGGACACCGACCGAGGACGCACCCCGGCGGCGGCGACCACCGACTTCAGCCGCAACAGCCCGTGCAGGCAGAGCTCGTGGGAGTCCTGGAGATAGGCGTACCGGCCCGCCATGCCCGCGTCGAAGCCGAACGGGGACAGCGTGCCGAGCACGGTGCCTCCCATGACGTACTGCCAGCCGCGGAGATCGGAGTGGTCCAGCGGGCTCACCCGCCCCACGACCGAGGAACGCTCCAGCACACGGTTCTGCCGCTCCCGCGCACCGAGCCAGGTGTCGTCGGCGGGAGCGGGCAGGCGGGCATGCTGACGGCGGGCCAGTTCCAGGTCACCGGCCAGGACGGCGTTGAAGACCAGGAGATAGCGGTCGGGCCAGTCGGCGAGCCCGTCCTCGTGTGCGAGCAGGGCGTCGACGGCGTCCCGGTGCCGGCCCTCGTCCTCGTACGCCGAGGCCAGTTCACGCAGCAGGCCGGCGGACCCCGGCGCCAGGCGCAGCGCCTCCCGTAGCGCGGGTATCGCCAGGTAGGAGACACCGCGCTCCACGCACGCGTATCCGTAGTCGTAGAGCTGACGCGCCCGGTCGGGGTGTGCGGCCAGCGCCGTCGCGGCCTTCCGCAGGTCGTCGAACCCCGCCGCCCCGGCCGCCCGTCCGACCACGTCCGCGACCTCCCCCAGCGGCGCCGAGGAAACCTGCCTCAGCTCGCGCAAGGCGCCCGGGACGTCACCTCGGTCGAGGCACTCCCGGGCAGCGACCAGTTCGGGGGACGTGGGGCGGCGATTCCTGCGCGAGAACATGCGGCCGATCTTCCCCGCAGCCGGGAACGCCCTCAACCGAATTGATCACTCCCGGATGCCTGTCCCCCACGCGAGCTACGCGCAGGTGTCCACCGTGAGGTGACGATCGCGGACCGCCGGATCCGTAGCGTTCGAGGCGCCGCGGCACCCCGCCGCGGATCCGGTGAAGGAGTGCTCGTGAGATTCGTATGGCAACTGCTGGCCGTCGGGATCGTCTCCATGACCGGCGGTCAGGCCGTCGGCGCCGTCGAGGACAGCCCGTGGCTCCAGCTCGTCCTGGGCCTCCTGACCTCCGTGGCCGCCGTGCTCGTCTACGGATGGGTGGTGCGCAGGACGGAACACCGCCCGCCCACCGAGGTGGCCCGCACGGGTGCCGAAGCGGCGTTCGGCCGGGGACTGCTGATCGGCCTCGCCATGTTCGGCGCCGTCATCACGAACATCTACGTCAACGCCCACTACGAGATCAACGGACTGGGCTCCCCCGCCGGCGCCGTCGGGCTGGCCGGCTTCATGGCCGCCGCGGCCGTGACCGAGGAAGTGCTGTTCCGTGGCGTCCTGTTCCGGATCATCGAGGAACGCGTCGGCACCTGGACAGCCCTGGTCCTCACCGCGGTGCTGTTCGGCGCCGCGCACCTGCTGAACCCGAACGCCGACCTCTGGGGCGCCGTCGCCATCGCGATCGAGGCCGGCGGGATGCTCGCCGCCGCCTACGCCGCGACCCGCACCCTGTGGCTGCCGATCGGCCTGCACTTCGGCTGGAACTTCGCGGCGGCCGGCATCTTCAGCACCGAGGTCTCCGGAAACGACACCCCGCAGGGACTGCTGGACACCGTCACGTCGGGCCCGGAATGGGTCACCGGCGGAGCCTTCGGCCCGGAAGGAAGCGTGTACTCGGTGGTGTTCGGAGCCCTGATCACCGCCGCGTTCCTGTGGCTGGCCCACCGGCGCGGCAACCTGGTGCCCCGCCGCAGCCGCGCCGACAAGGCCGCCGCCGCCACTACACTCCCCCGATGACCGGACTCCCGCGGATCCTGGAACGGTGGCGCCGGCCGGACGCCGCACTCTGGTACACCCCGCTGGCACTGCTGCTCCTCGCCGCGTCGTTCCTGCCGGGGTTCCGCAACAACGGTACGGAGCTCGGCGGTCTGCCGGACCGCCCCTTCGACACCCTGGCCGTCGTGGCGATCGCCCTCCAGTCCCTCCCGCTCGCCGGACGCAGGCGATGGCCCGTCATCTGCTTCGCCGTGGTGTCGCTCGGCTTCGCCCTCGACCAGCTCCGCGGCTACCACACCCTCGCGGGCACCGCGCTGCCCATCGCGCTGATCAGCGTGGCGTCACTCGTGGAACACCACCGGCGGGCCGCCGCGATCGTCTTCACCGCCGCGTACGTCCCGCTCGCGGTCGCGCTCCACCGGCTCGGCCCGGGGGAGCCGCCCAGCGAGTTCGTGACGTTCTACCTGGCCGTGGCACTCGCCTGGGGCGTCGGGGTGTGGCTGCGCAACACCCGGGCCCTGGAGGCCGAACGCCGCCGCCGCGTCGCCGAGGACACCCGCACCGCCGAACGGGCGCGCATCGCCCGCGAACTCCACGACGTCGTGACCCACCACGTGACGGCGATGGTCGTACAGGCCGAGGCGGCGCGCTATCTCACCGCCGCACCCGACCGCCTCGACCAGAGCCTGACGGCCGTCACCGACACTGGCCGGCGAGCCATCACCGACCTGCGGCACCTGCTCGACCTGCTCAACCCCGACCACGGAACCCAGGCCGCACCGCCGCCCGTCGGCGGGCTCCTCAGCCTCGTCGAACAGACGCGGCGGGCGGGGCAGCCGGTGCAGTTCACGGAGGAGGGCGCACCCGCCGCGTCGACCGGCAGCGCCGACCTGGTCGCCTACCGGGTCGTGCAGGAGTCCCTGACGAACGCCCTCAAGTACGCTCATGGCAGCGCCACTTCGGTCAGGGTGCGCCACAGCGAGAAGGAGATCTCCGTGGAGGTCGGCACGGACGGCTCCAGCTCGAAGGCCGCGCCCACCGGCGGAAGCGGGCGGGGCCTGGCCGGTCTCCGCGAGCGCGTCGGCGTGCTGGGCGGCGACTTCAGCGCGGGCCGGCAGCCGGACGGCGGCTTCCTCGTCCGGGCCCGCATACCCGCCGGGAGCCCCTCGTGACCGAGCCGATCCGCGTCCTGATCTGCGACGACCAGGTACTGATCCGCACCGGGCTGGCGACGATCATCGACGCACAGCCCGACCTGGAGGTCGCCGGAGAATGCGGGGACGGGCGCACCGCCGTCGACCTCGCGGAGAGACTGTGCCCGGACGTCGTGGTCATGGACATCCGCATGCCGGTGCTCGACGGCATCGCGGCCACCCGCCTGCTGGCCGGCGCCGGAGTGCCCCACCCCGTCAAGGTGCTCGTGGTGACGACGTTCAACCTGGACGAGTACGTCTACGAGGCGCTGCGCGCCGGCGCGAGCGGATTCCTCCTCAAGGACGCCCCGCCGGACCGGCTGCTCCACGGCATCCGGACCGTGGCAGCGGGCGCCGCGCTGCTGGACCCCGAGGTGACACGCCAGCTCGTGGGCCGGTACGCCGCCCGGATCCGGCCCACGGACGGCAAGGGCCCCGACATCCCCCTGACACCGCGCGAACTGGAGGTCCTGCGCCTCATCGCGGACGGCCTCTCCAACAACGAGATCGCCGCGTCCCTCGTGATCAGCCGGGAGACGGTCAAGACCTTCGTCTCACGCATCCTCACCAAACTCGGACTGCGCGACCGGGTCCAAGCGGTCGTCTACGCCTACCGCCACGGCCTGGTGTCCTGACCCCGTCAGGCCTTCGTGAACGCGCACCACACGAGCTTCCCCGGGTCCCGCTCTCCCACGCCCCACCGATCGGCGAGCGCGTCGACGAGCAGCAGCCCACGCCCCGACTCACCGTCCGGCCGCCGCACCGCAGGCACCCCGCCCCCGCTGTCGTGCACCTCCACGGACAGCGCGCATCCCTCAGCCTCCAGCCTCAGCCGGACCAGGTACCCGCGCCCCGGCGGCACCCCGTGCAGCAGCGCGTTGGTCGCCAGCTCACTCACGCACACCAGCACGTCGTCGAGCCGCGCCCCGAACCCCCAGTCGGTCACGGCCTCGCGCGTGAACTCCCGTACCGCAGCGACCGAGCGGCGTTCACGCCGGCAGAAGCACTCACGGAGCAGCGAGAGTTGCATCGTCTCGTTCATGGGACGAGTGTCACTCTCTGTGCCTACTGTTCAGCAGTAGGTGAGCACGTACAGATCTCTTGTACGGGTCGCCGACGTGTGAAGTACGCACCAGGGCGGGGAGGCCGCACCGTATGCACCCCAGGAACCGGCAGCGCAGGAACGCGTCCGCCATGAAGCTCGTCGGCAAGCTGGTCGGCCTGTTCCGCGTCACGGCGGAGCTGACCCAGGCCCAGCTCGCGGACCGGGCAGCCGTACAGGTGGAGACGATCGCCTCCATCGAACAGGGCCGCCGCGCGCTGCTCCCCGACCTGGCCCGGCGCCTGGACGCCCTGCTGGACACGAAGGGGGCGCTGGAGACGGCCGTGGACAACATGCCGGAGGTGGACCTGATCCCGGCTTGGGCGGAGCAGTACATGGATCTGGAGCGGGAAGCGTTGGCGCTGTCCTGGTTCGAGAACCAGGTACTGCCGGGGCTGCTCCAGACGGAGAGCTACGCGCGGGCCGTGTTCCGCAGCAAGGTTCCGGTACTGAGCGCGGAAGAGATCGACGTGCAGGTATCGGCGCGCCTGGCACGCCAGGTCATCTTGCGTCGGCCTGTACCTCCCACCACAAGTTTCGTGGTTTCGGAAGCCGTCCTCCGAGACCGCCTCGGCGGCGACGATGTGTACTCAGAAACGCTCCACCACCTCCGCGTATGCGCAGACCTTCCTGGCATCACGCTGCAAGTCATGCCTCTCGGACGACGGACACACGCCGGACTGAACGGCCCGTTCATCCTGCTCGAGACGCCGGACTACCAACATCTCGGCTACACGGAAACCCAGCGTGGCAGCCAACTCGTGGCCGACCCGGATGAGGTCAGCATCCTGGCGCAGAAATATGCGATGCTGCGAACGCAGGCTCTGAACATCGAGGACACGAAAGGCCTGCTGGACCGGCTGCTAGGAGAGCTATGAGCACCGCACTTGAGTGGTTCAAGTCCAGCTACAGCGGCGACGAGGGCGGGGCTTGCTTGGAAGTCGCCTACGACTGGCGCAAGTCGAGCTACAGCGGCAGCGAAGGCGGGGCGTGCCTCGAAGTCGCCACGCACCCCACCGCCGTCCACGTCCGCGACTCCAAGGCCCCCGAGGGCCCCACCTTCACCGTCGCTCCCACCGCCTGGTCGGCCTTCGCCGCGTTCGCGGCCCGCAGCTGACCGGACGGGCAGGCGTTCAGGGGGCCTTGAGCAGGCCGCGAAGCTCAGCGACGTAGGTACGCACGTCCCGTTCGGCGGGCAGTTCGACGGGGACCTCCGGTGCCCCCTCGTCCGGCTCCCGACAGGCGCGGCAGAGGCCATCGGGAAGGGCCTCCGCGCGGCCGGGCACACCGCACTTGGTGCACTCCATCATCACCCGTCGGACCGGCGTACCGGGCGCGGGCGACACCGGCGCGGTGGGCACCTGGGGCGGGATCTTGTCCGTGAGGCGGCGGCGGACGAGGCCGACCGGTGAGTCGACCCCGGCGGGGAGCCCGGCGACGAGGGCCCGGACGAGGTAGTCGGCGTCCACTCCGCGCGTGAACCACTCGGCGGCCAGCGGCTCCAGGACCGCGCAGTCGGCGGCGGAGAGCGCCAGCCGGGCATCAACGCGGCCGAGCTGCGCCAAGGCCGCGTAAGCGGGTGAGTGCCCTTCTGTGACCGGCTCCGGTTCCTGCGCCCTCTGCTCGGGCACGACCGGGGCTGCGGCAGGGGCAACAGGGGCAACGACCGCCACAGGCTCGGGCGCGGCCGCCCGCTGGACCTCGGCAGCCATCAGCGCGCCCCACCACTCGTTGTCGCGGGCCGTTCGGGACCAGAACGTGCGGAAGACCCAGCGCACTTGTCCGCCCTCACCGGTCACCAGGCAGCGCACACGGCGCAGATACCCGGCGACGGACAGGGCTTTGAGGGCCGAGCCGACCGCCTGCTGCCCGTAGAGCGGCAGTTGCTTGGCCAGCCCCTTGACGTCCATCGCCGCGCCCTCGGGAAGCTGGTCGATGAACCCGGCGATGTTCCGCTCCCGCAGCGGCAGCAGCATGAAGTCATCGGCGCAGCGCGGCTGTTGGTCCGGCGCGGATCGCTTGCCGTAGCCGGGACTGGCCATCGGGTACGGGCGCGAGGAGGCGGGGGCGCTCGGGGCGGAGCTAAGGTGCTGGATAGCCACGGGATCGCTCTTTCGATCTTGCGGTGAGACCCCGGCCTGGTGTTGTCAGCACCGCGTCGGGGTCGTTCTGTTTCCGCACCGTAAGCAGTCGCCACGCTCCGCTGCAAGTCGGTCACGATTAGTCATACTTGCTGGCCGTGACGGGGCGGGGAGGTAGGGGAGGTTTACCCGAACCTTCTTCTCCCTACCGGGTAAAGAAGGCGCTCGAATCCCGAAGCCCGCATCTCGCCGCCCGGGTCCCGAAGCTCAAGCATCGGGCCCGCGCCACCGGAAACGTCCCCCGGGAGGGTGAACACACCCCTCCCGAAGCTCGGCCCCCGAATCCCGGCGCTCGGAGTCCGAGCTTCGAGCACCGGGTTCACGCCGCCGCGTCCGTGACAGCCGGAAGCGGGCCACGACCTGTCGTGACCCGCCTCCGAGACTCCGTGCCGGGCCGTCAGCGCCCGAGCTTCTGCGCGACCTCCGTCGCCCAGTACGTCAGGATCATCCGCGCACCCGCGCGCCGGATGCCCGTCAGGCTCTCCAGGATCGCCGCGTCCCGGTCGATCCAGCCCTTCTCGGCGGCGGCCTCGATCATGGCGTACTCACCGCTGATCTGGTACGCCGCGACCGGCACGTCCACGGCGTCGGCGACCTTGGCGAGGATGTCCAGGTAGGGCCCGGCGGGCTTGACCATGACCATGTCGGCGCCCTCCTCCAGGTCCAGCGCCAGCTCGCGCAGCGACTCCCGGATGTTCGCCGGGTCCTGCTGGTAGGTCTTGCGGTCGCCCTGGAGCGAGGAGCCGACCGCCTCGCGGAACGGACCGTAGAAGGCCGAGGAGTACTTCGCGGTGTAGGCGAGGATCGACACGTCCTCGTGGCCCGTCTGGTCCAGCGCGTCGCGGATCACTCCGACCTGGCCGTCCATCATGCCGCTGGGGCCCACCACGTGCGCACCCGCGTCCGCCTGGACCTGGGCCATCTCGGCGTACCGCTCCAGCGTGGCGTCGTTGTCGACGCGGCCGTCCTCGGTCAGCACCCCGCAGTGGCCGTGGTCGGTGTACTCGTCCAGACAGAGGTCGGACATGATCACCAGGTCGTCGCCGACCTCTTCCCGCACCGCCCGCAGGCCGACCTGGAGGATGCCGTCCGGGTCGGTCCCCGCCGTGCCCCGGGCGTCCTTCTTCTCGTCCAGCGGGACGCCGAAGAGCATGATCCCCGAGACACCCGCCGCGACGGCGTCGACGGCGGCCTTCCGCAGCGTGTCCAGGGTGTGCTGCTGGACACCCGGCATGGCCGAGATCGCGACCGGGGCGTCGATGCCCTCGCGCACGAACGCGGGCAGGATCAGGTTCGCAGGGTCGAGCCGGGTCTCGGCGACCATGCGCCGCATGACGGGGGTCGTCCGCAGCCGGCGGGGCCGCGAGCCGGGGAAGTTTCCGTAGTCGGTCATCCTTCGAGCCTAGACCCGCACACATCACCGGTTTACCGACAGCCCAGCCGGAAAAACAAGGCCGGACCCGACCGCCCTGACACGGCACCGGACGGAAATCACGTCGACAGAACCCCGGGAACCCGGCAGAGTGCCCGCCCGTGACGAGCAGCGAACTGTGGGACCACGCGACCGCCGACCGCTACGACACCGAAGAGGCGCCGAGATCCACCGCCGCCTTTCTCGGACCGACACTCGACTTCCTCTCCGAACTCGCCGGCGACGGGCGGGCCCTGGAGTTCGCCATCGGGACCGGCCGCGTCGGCATCCCGCTCCGTGAACGCGGCGTACCCGTGACCGGCATCGAACTCTCCGAGCACATGGCAGCCGTACTACGACGCAAGATCGACGAGGACCGGCTCCCGGTCACCGTCGGGGACATGGCCACCACCGTCGTCCCCGGCACGTTCTCGCTGGTCTACGTCGTCTACAACACCATCTCGAACCTGCTCACCCAGGACGAGCAGGTCGAGTGCTTCCGCAACGCCGCGCGCCACCTGGAACCCGGCGGCCGGTTCGTCGTCGAGCTCGGTGTGCCACCGCTGCGGCTCCTGCCCCCGACGCAGACCGCGGTTCCGTTCGACGTATCCGAGCGGCACCTCGGCTTCGACACCTTCGACCTGGTCGGCCAGCTCCTCGTCTCGCACCACTTCACCCGCGAGGAAGACGGCCGCTACCGCCGTGGCAGCTGCCGCCAGCGGTACGCCTGGCCGGCGGAACTCGACCTCATGGCGAGGATCGCCGGGCTCCAGCTGGAACGCCGGGTCGCCGACTGGGAGGGGACACCGTTCACGCAGGACTCCGGCGGACACATCTCCGTGTGGCGCAAGCCGGTCTGAGGCCGGAGAGCCCCGGGACCGCCCGCGCGCGGGTACGCGAAGGGCCCGGCCGCTTCCCCCGAGGAAGCGACCGGGCCCACGAATCCGCTGCCCGCCGGATCAGGTCGTCGACCTGCGACGCCGCGCGCCCGGGCGCCGCTCGCTCGGCCGGGTCACCGGGTCACCGGCCTCCTTGGCCGCGTCCCGGCGCTGCGCGCCGAAGTCCGCCAACGCCTGCGCCAGCTTGTGGACCGACGGCTCCGGGGAGAGGACGTCGACCCGCAGGCCGTGCTCCTCCGCCGTCTTCGCCGTCGCGGGACCGATGCACGCGATCACGGTCACGTTGTGCGGCTTGCCCGCGATACCGACCAGGTTGCGGACGGTCGAGGACGACGTGAAGAGCACCGCGTCGAAGCCGCCGCCCTTGATCGCCTCACGGGTGTCCGCCGGCGGCGGCGAAGCGCGCACCGTGCGGTAGGCGGTGACGTCGTCGACCTCCCAGCCCAGCTCGATGAGCCCGGCCACCAGCGTCTCCGTGGCGATGTCGGCGCGCGGCAGGAACACCCGGTCGATCGGGTCGAAGACCGGGTCGTACGGCGGCCAGTCCTCCAGCAGACCCGCGGCCGACTGCTCACCCGAGGGCACCAGGTCCGGCTTCACACCGAAGTCGACGAGCGCGGCGGCGGTCTGCTCGCCGACGGCCGCGACCTTGATCCCGGCGAAGGCACGGGCGTCCAGCCCGTACTCCTCGAACTTCTCCCGTACGGCCTTCACCGCGTTCACCGAGGTGAACGCGATCCACTCGTACCGCCCGGTGACCAGGCCCTTGACCGCCCGCTCCATCTGCTGGGGCGTACGCGGCGGCTCGACGGCGATCGTCGGGACCTCGTGCGGCACGGCACCGTAGGAACGCAGTTGGTCGGAGAGCGACGCCGCCTGCTCCTTCGTACGCGGCACGAGCACCTTCCAGCCGAACAGCGGCTTGGACTCGAACCACGCGAGCTGGTCGCGCTGGGCGGCGGAGCTGCGCTCCCCGACCACGGCTATGACGGGCAGGTGCCCCTCGGGCGAGGGGAGGACCTTCGCCTGCTTCAGGACCTGGGCGATCGTCCCGAGCGTCGCCGTCCAGGTGCGCTGGCGGGTCGTCGTCCCCGCGAGCGTGACGGTGAGCGGGGTGTCGGGCTTGCGGCCCGCCGAGACCAGCTCGCCGGCCGCAGCGGCCACCGAGTCGAGCGACGCCGACACCACGGCCGTCGCGTCACTCGCCCCGACCTCGGACCAGCAGCGGTCCGAAGCGGTGCGCGCGTCGACGAACCGCACGTCCGCCCCCTGCGCGTCGCGCAGCGGCACACCGGCGTACGCGGGCACGCCGACGGCGTTCGCGATGCCGGGCACGACCTCGAAAGGCACGCCCGCGGCGGCGCAGGCCAGCATCTCGGCGCCCGTGTTGCCGTCCAGACCGGGGTCCCCGGTGACGGCACGGACGACCCGCCTGCCGCCCTTCGCTGCCTCCATGACAAGATTGGCGGCGTCCCTGAGAACGGGTACTCCGGCGGGCGTTGACGCCATGTCAACAACCGCCAGCTCAGGCGTGCTTACCCCTGCCCGCGCATGGCAGCGGACGACGTCGAGAACCTCGGGTTCCGCGACAAGGACGTCCGCGCTCGCAAGCGCCTCGACGGCGCGGAGTGTCAGCAGCCCCGGGTCGCCGGGACCGGCGCCGAGGAAGGTGACATGCCCTGAGGACAGGACAGGGAAGTCGGATACGACAGGGCCGGTGGGGCTCAAAGTGCTCGCTCCCCCATAAGACCGGCCGCACCCTTGGCGAGCATCTCGGCCGCGAGCTCGCGACCGAGGGCCGCCGCGTCGTCGTGCGACGTGGGGACGGGACCGGTGATGGACAGCTGCACCAGGGAAGTGCCGTCGGTGGAACCGACGACACCGCGCAGGCGCAGTTCGTTGACAATCTGCCCGTCGGCCAGGAGATCGGCCAGCGCACCCACAGGTGCGGAACAGCCGGCCTCCAGGGCGTTGAGCAGGGCGCGCTCGGCGGTCACGGCGACCCGGGTGTACGGGTCGTCGAGCTCGGCGAGAGCTGCGGCAAGGTCCGCGCTGCTTTCAGCGCATTCGATCGCCAGTGCTCCCTGGCCGGGAGCGGGCAGGACGGTGTCGACCGGCAGGAAGCCGGTGACCTCGTCCGTGCGTCCGAGGCGGCTGAGCCCGGCGGCGGCGAGAACCACCGCGTCCAGCTCCCCGCTTCGTACAAATCCGATACGCGTATCGACGTTGCCGCGGATGGCGACGGTCTCTATCTCGAGGCCGTGCGAGCGGGCGTACGCGTTGAGCTGCGCCATGCGGCGCGGTGAACCCGTGCCGATGCGGGCACCGGGCGGCAGCTGCTCGAAGGTCAGCCCGTCCCTCGCCACCAGCGCGTCGCGCGGATCCTCGCGCACCGGCACCGCGGCCAGGACGAGTCCCTCCGGCTGCGTGGTCGGCAGGTCCTTGAGCGAGTGGACGGCGAAGTCCACCTCACCGCTCAGCAGCGCCTCGCGCAGGGCCGCGACGAACACGCCGGTCCCGCCGATCTGCGCCAGGTGCTCCCGGGAGATGTCTCCGTACGTGGTGATCTCGACGAGCTCGACGGCACGCCCGGTCACCTCACGGACCGCATCAGCGACCATGCCGGACTGCGCCATGGCGAGCTTGCTGCGCCGGGTGCCTAGCCGGAGGGGTGTGGTGGTCTCCCCGCCCAGGGGTGAGTTGTCGGTCATGACCGCCCTCTATTCGGGTCGTTCAGGTCTGCCCGTGAGACGGCGGCCACCGTCTGCGGGTCGAGGTCGAAGAGTTCACGCAGCGCATCGGCGTACCCGGCGCCGCCGGGCTCGCTCGCGAGCTGCTTGACCCGCACGGTGGGCGCGTGCAGGAGCTTGTCGACGACGCGGCGCACGGTCTGCGTGATCTCGGCGCGCTGCTTCTCGTCCAGGTCGGGGAGTCGCCCGTCGAGCCGCGCGATCTCGCCGGCCACCACATCGGCGGCCATGGTGCGCAGGGCGACGACGGTCGGGGTGATGTGGGCGGCGCGCTGGGCGGCCCCGAAGGCCGCGACCTCCTCGGCCACCATGGTGCGCACCTGGTCCACATCGGCGGCCATCGGGGCGTCCGCGGACGCCTCGGCGAGCGACTCGATGTCGACGAGGCGCACACCGGCGACGCGGTGGGCCGCTCCGTCGATGTCGCGCGGCATCGCGAGGTCCAGCAGGTACAGCCGGACGGGGCCTGCGGCGGCCGGGCGCGGCGGCACCGGGCGCACTGCCCGGTCCTGCGCGGCGGCGGAACCGTTCTCCACCCAGGCGGCGTGCTGGTCCAGCTCGTCGGCGGCCGGCGCGGCCGGGGCCTCGGGGGCCTGGGCCGCGCTGTCGTACGCGGCTCCGAGCGCTTCGGCGACGGCCGCGGCCGTCAGGACGAGACCCGTCGCCCCGGTACACGAGACGACCACGTCGGCACGTGTCAGTTCGTCCGGGACCTCGGCCATCTCCACGGCACGGGCGGCCGGAACCCCGGCCTGGCCGAGGATCTCCACGAGCCGGTCGGCACGGGCCCGGGTCCGGTTGGCGACGACGATCTCCTCGACGCCCGCGCGGGCCAGGGTGGCCGCGGCGAGCGAGGACATCGAGCCCGCCCCTATCACCAGGGCGCGCTTGCCGGCCGCCCACTCGGTGACCTCGGTGCCGTCCGCGAGCTGCTCCAGACCGAACGTGACGAGCGACTGCCCGGCGCGATCGATCCCCGTCTCGCTGTGGGCACGCTTACCGACCCGCAGGGCCTGCTGGAAGAGGTCGTTCAGGAGGCGGCCCGCGGTGTGGAGCTCCTGGCCCCGCGCGAGCGCGTCCTTGATCTGGCCGAGGATCTGGCCCTCGCCCACGACCATCGAGTCCAGCCCGCACGCCACCGAGAAGAGGTGGTGGACGGCGCGGTCCTCGTAGTGCACATAAAGATAAGGAGTGAGCTCGTCCAGACCCACGCCGCTGTGCTGCGCGAGAAGGGTGGACAGCTCGGCGACACCCGCGTGGAACTTGTCCACGTCCGCGTACAGCTCGATGCGGTTGCAGGTGGCCAGGACGGCGGCCTCGGTCGCGGGCTCCGCGGCGAGGGTGTCCTGGAGCAGCTTGACCTGGGCCTCGGCAGCCAGCGACGCCCGCTCCAGGACGGAGACGGGGGCGCTGCGGTGGCTCAGTCCTACGACGAGAAGGCTCATGCCGGCATCACGGCGGGCATGTCCCCGTCAGGTCCCTTCCGGCCGGCGGGGGTGGCGCGCATCGGCGGCGCCTCTTCCTCGTCGGCCTCGACGACGGCCCTGCCGTCGGCGGCGGCCTCCTCGCCGGCCTTGCGCTGCTCGTGGAAGGCGAGGATCTGCAGCTCGATCGAGAGATCGACCTTGCGCACGTCGACACCGTCGGGCACGGAGAGCACCGTCGGCGCGAAGTTCAGGATGGAGGTCACACCGGCCGCGACGAGCCGGTCGCAGACCTGCTGGGCCGCGCCGGGCGGGGTGGTGATGACGCCGATGGACACACCGTTCTCGCTGATGATCCGGTCCAGGTCATCGGTGTGCTGGACGGCGATCCCGGCCACGGGCGTACCCGCCATGGAGGGGTCGGCGTCGATCAGCGCGGCGACCCGGAAGCCACGGGAGGCGAACCCGCCGTAGTTGGCGAGCGCGGCGCCGAGGTTACCGATGCCGACGATCGCGACGGGCCAGTCCTGGGTGAGCCCGAGCTCACGGGAGATCTGGTAGACGAGGTACTCGACGTCGTACCCGACACCACGCGTGCCGTAGGACCCCAGATAGCTGAAGTCCTTGCGCAGCTTGGCGGAGTTGACCCCCGCCGCCGCGGCGAGTTCCTCGGACGAGACCGTGGGAACCGAGCGCTCGGAGAGCGCCGTCAGTGCGCGGAGATACAGCGGAAGCCGGGCGACGGTGGCCTCGGGAATTCCTCGGCTACGGGTCGCCGGTCGGTGAGTTCGGCCAGTTGCCACGGTGCTCCTGCGGGATGAGCGGGGCTGCAGGCGGCCGTATGTCCTATGACCGCCCCGTCGACAGCAGGCTATGTCTTTGTGAACGCGTGCACAAAGATTGTGTCCGTTTTGTCTGGTCAAAGTGACCGGGGTCACGCATATTCCCCGCGCGATCCCGGAACCAGGGACGACATCAGCCCGTTGCAGGCCCGAAGGGGGCAAGACGGTACACACTCCTCATGTCCATGCCCCCGAGACCACTCAAAACGCCCATGATGGTATCCGTCTTTTCACCCACCGAGCCCCCTCACGTTCCCAGCGCCGTGCGCAGCCGCGCCGGGTCGACCTTCCAGAAGGTGTGCTGTTCGCCGTCGATCAGAACCACCGGGATCTGCTCCCAGTACTCCTTGTACAGCTCCTCGTCCCGCGTGATGTCCCGCTCCACCCAGGCCGCGCCGGTCTCCTCGCAGACCGCGCTCACCACCTGCCGCGCGTCGTCGCAGAGGTGACACCCGGGCTTTCCCACGAGGGTCACCACCCGGTCCGCGGGCTTCTTCTTCGTTCGGCGCAGCAGAGGACTCATACCCTCATTCTGCGCCTCGGCCGCCCCTCCGCAGAGCCCCCGGGAGGACGCCGCTTCACCCGATTAACACCCCGGCCCCGGAGAGTTCACACCGCCGCATCCCGCCGGGTCGGGAACTGCAGAACAGAATGGCTATGCTCACGACATGGCCGCTCTTGGATGGCTCACACCCCGCAGGCGCCCCGCCACGGCACGCAGCGTGCTCGCAGGCGAGGCCGCAGCCGAGGCAGCGCGGAAGTCGGCACTCGCCGCCGGGCCCGAGGATGTTCCCGCCGCCCTCGAGGAGGAGCGGGAACCCGCCTTCCCGGTGGCCGGGGACGAGCGGGCGGCCGCCTTCTTCGACCTCGACAACACCGTCATGCAGGGCGCCGCGATCTTCCACTTCGGCCGGGGCCTGTACAAGCGGAAGTTCTTCCAGCGCCGCGAACTCACCCGGTTCGCCTGGCAGCAGGCCTGGTTCAGGCTGGCCGGCGTCGAGGACCCCGAACACATGCAGGACGCCCGCGACAGCGCCCTGTCCATCGTCAAGGGCCACCGCGTCTCCGAGCTGATGTCCATCGGCGAGGAGATCTACGACGAGTACATGGCCGACCGCATCTGGCCCGGCACCCGCGCCCTCGCCCAGGCGCATCTCGACGCGGGACAGAAGGTCTGGCTGGTCACCGCGGCCCCGGTGGAGACCGCCACGATCATCGCGCGCCGCCTGGGACTCACCGGCGCCCTGGGCACGGTCGCCGAATCCGTCGACGGCGTCTACACCGGCCGGCTGGTCGGCGAGCCCCTGCACGGGCCCGCGAAGGCCGAGGCGGTCCGCGCGCTCGCGTCGGCCGAGGGCCTCGACCTGGAGCGCTGCGCCGCGTACAGCGACTCGCACAACGACATCCCGATGCTGTCCCTGGTCGGCCACCCGTACGCGATCAACCCGGACACCAAGCTGCGCAAGTACGCCCGCGCACGGGACTGGCGGCTGCGCGACTACCGCACCGGCCGCAAGGCGGCGAAGGTCGGCATCCCGGCCGCCGCGGGCGTCGGCGCCCTGGCCGGTGGCACCGCCGCCGCCGTGGCGCTCCACCGCCGCCGCCGCTGAATCCACCCCACCTCCCGCGCGCCCTCCCGCGCTTCCTGGCGCCCCCGCACCCGTCGGCCAAGGCCCCGGGGGGCGAGGAGCCGCGCGGCGCGCCCGGAGTCGTACGGCCAATCGGGAGCCGTTGGCGAGTGCGCACCCCCATCGCTCCGGCCAGTCGCGTTGCGTGCGGCCGACCACAACCCGTCGTCGCCGCAGGCAGATCCCGAAGCGATTCGATCAATAACCGGTCACGATGTGTCGCCCGAACCGTCACTTAGAGGTTACGGAAGCGACGTAATCGATGATTTGAGCAACTGGGTGTAGCCCGGCCTGTACGAAGCGTTATTCTCCTCAGACGCACAAGGAGCCCGCCACTCGCTACCACGAGTGATGGTTTTCGAACTGCACGTGATGGAAGCTCTGCCTCTGGGAGTCCCGTGTACCCACACGTCGGGGTTGACACCTCGGGCCTGGCTACGCTGCGCGCAACGGTCCTCGACCACTTGCGCGGCTTCGTCCCCACCGCGTACGCCGTCCCCCAATTCGCCACCCCTGTACCTGCCGGCCCTTGCTATGCGCTGGCCGAACGCAGCGCGGCCGTCGGAAGACGCAGCGCCCGCGGTGCCGCGACCGCCGCGTCGTCGGCTCCCGTCCGCCGGCCCACGGCCGACAGCGACAGCGCGCGCATGATGGATCTCGTCGAGCGCGCGCAGGCCGGTGAGGCCGAGGCCTTCGGCCGCCTGTACGACCAGTACAGCGACACCGTGTACCGGTACATCTACTACCGCGTGGGAGGCAAGGCGACAGCGGAGGACCTCACCAGCGAGACGTTCCTGCGCGCACTCCGCCGCATCTCCACCTTCACCTGGCAGGGCCGCGACTTCGGTGCCTGGCTGGTCACGATCGCTCGGAATCTGGTCGCCGACCACTTCAAATCCAGTCGGTTCCGACTGGAAGTGACCACCGGCGAAATGCTCGACGCCAACGAGGTCGCGCGGAGCCCGGAGGACTCCGTCCTGGAGTCCCTCTCCAACGCCGCTCTGCTGCAAGCCGTACGCCGCCTCAACCCGCAACAGCAGGAGTGCGTCACCCTCCGGTTCCTCCAGGGCCTCTCGGTCGCCGAGACCGCCCGCGTCATGGGGAAGAACGAGGGCGCGATCAAAACCTTGCAGTACCGAGCCGTGCGGACACTCGCACGACTTCTGCCCGACGACGCCCGCTGACGTCACCATCCGTGACGTGTTCGTGACACACCGATCGGATCATCTTTCGTCCGTAACCCAACTGCCGCGCCACTCGTTGTGCCGGATGCAGGCCCCCTGTCGCCACACCTGACCGTTTCCACTCGCTCGATCGTGTGGAAACGTCTCCGGTGGGCAACCTTCCGAACCCTCAGGGGAGTCGACCGTCATGACGAGAGGAGGTGCCGCCAGTGATCGCAAACGTTTCGGCACACCGGCGGGCGAACGCCTTCGCCCAGGCCCTGGAGGAGCAGTCCCCCCAGGGTGCGGCGGCCGTACAGCCCGAGGAACCGGCCCAACCGGCCGACCACGGAGAGCTGTTGGCCCTGGCGAACGGCCTCGGTGCGCTACCCGAGCCGGAATTCGATCCCGAGGTCAAAGTGGTGCAGCGAGCTCAGCTCCTCGCGGCCATGGAGACCATGTTCGCCGAAGGCGGTGCGTCCACGGGCCCTACGGTGCCCGAACAGCGGAGCAGGGGAGCGCACCGCGCCTCCCCGATCCGGAGGCTGCGCCCACGCTCCCGCTGGGCGAAGGGCCTCACCGCGGGCGGGCTCACGGTCGGTGTGGCCGCGGGAGCATTCGGCGGTGTGGCCGCCGCCAGTTCCGACGCCCTGCCGGGTGACTCCCTCTACCCGCTCAAGCGCGGCATGGAGGACATCAGCCTCACCATGGCCGACGGCGACGCCGCCCGGGGCGAGGCCTACCTCGACCACGCGTCGACCCGCCTCGGCGAGGCCCGTCGGCTGATGGAGCGCGCCCGCTCGGGCGAGCTCGACCACGAGTCGATCGGCGAGGTCAGGCGCACGCTGAACGGCATGACGCACGACGCCACCGAGGGCCACCGCCTGCTCCACAGCGCCTACCAGCGCGACGGCTCCCTCGGCCCCATCCAGACACTGGACTCCTTCTCGCGCTCCCACCGCGCGACCTGGAGCAGCCTCCGCGACCGGCTGCCCGTCCAGCTCGCCGACGTCGGCGAGAAGGTCAGCTCCGTCTTCGACGCCATGGACCAGGAAGTCGCCCCCCTGAAGTCCCTGCTGCCCCGCACGCCGGGCACCGGGCGGGACACACCCACGTCCCGCTCCCCGCAGGACGAAGACGGCTTCTCGGCCCCCGGCCGCACCACGCCGTCGGCCTCCACGGCCCCCGAGGGCAGCGCGTCCACCAGCTCCGCGCCCAAGCCCTCCGCCTCCGGCAGCAGTTCCCCCGACGGCCTGCTCGGCGGTTCGGACGGTCTGCTGGACGACATCCCGACGGACGGCACCACCCCGTCGTCCCCGAGTGGCACGTCGGGCTCGTCCCCGGCACCCGACGTCACCCTGCCGCCGCTGCTCCCGGGCCTGCTGCCCGGCCTGGGCATCGAGGGCGAGGACATCGAGGAGTAAGTACGCGCGTACGCGAGGGGCGGCCCGGTGCGGGGCCGCCCCTCACCCGTGCCGCCGCGTCCTCGCCCACGCCGTCAGAAGAAGACCGACCGGCGCTGCACCAGCAGCTTGTAGAGCGTGTGCTGGATCTGCTCCCGCACCTGGTCCGTCAGGTTGAACATGAGCATCGGGTCCTCGGCCGCCTCCGGCGGATAACCGTCCGTGGGGATCGGCTCCCCGAACTGGATGGTCCACTTCGTCGGCAGCGGCAGCACACCCAGCGGCCCGAGCCAGGGGAACGTCGGCGTGACCGGGAAGTACGGCACCCCCAGGATCCGCGCCAGCGTCCTGGAGTTGCCGATCATCGGGTAGATCTCCTCGGCGCCCACGATCGAGCACGGCACGATCGGCACCCCCGCCCGCAACGCCGTCGACACGAAGCCGCCCCGCCCGAAGCGCTGCAGCTTGTACCTCTCGCCGAACGGCTTCCCGAGGCCCTTGAAGCCCTCCGGCATCACTCCCACGACCTCACCGGCCAGCAGCAGGCGCTCCGCGTCCTCGGCGCACGCCAGCGTGTGACCGGCCTTCCTGGCCAGCTCGTTGACCACCGGGAGCATGAACACCAGATCGGCCGCGAGCAGCCGCAGATGCCGGTCCGCCGGGTGGTTGTCGTGCACCGCGACCTGGAGCATCAGCCCGTCCAGCGGAAGCGTCCCGGAGTGGTTGGCCACGACGAGGGCCCCGCCGTCGGACGGGATGTTCTCGATGCCCTTCACCTCGACCCGGAAGTACTTGTCGGCGAGCGGCCTCAGCACCGACATGAGGACCTGGTCGGTCAGCTCCTCGTCGTAGCCGAACTCGTCGACCTCGTAGTCGCCCGTGAGCCGCCGCCGCAGGAACGCGAGCCCGCCCGCGACGCGCCGGTCCCAGCTGCTCCTCGCGGCCTCCTGGCCCTCCTGGCCCTCCTGGCCGCCCTGGAGCCCGGGTGAGGGGTCCTCGGCCGTCCCGTCCGGCACCTGACCGCCCGGCAGGGCGCTCACGGGCGCCGGGCCGGCTCCCGAGGGCGTCTGGACCCGGCCGGCGCCGGGCAGCACACCTCTGCGCCGCCCCGCGCCTGCGCGCGAACGGTCGTCGTCGAAGGGAATGACCTTGGCGTCCGCCATCGTCGGTCGCGCTCCTCTACCTGGCGCCGTGCGTCGAATGTGTCGTACCGGTCCGCTCCACGCCGAGCGGCAGCTCGGCCAGTCTGCCGACCGCCCTGCTCACCCGCTCGGGAGGCAGCAGCCCCGGACCCCGGCTCCGCGCGAACTCCGCGAACGTCTGGGCGGTGGTGAACTTCGGCCGGAACCCCAGGGTCTCGCGCATCTGCACCGTCGAGACCACCCGGCCGTGGGTGAGCAGCCGGATCTGCTCCGGCGAGAAGTCGGTCATGCCGATCGTGCGGAGCGCCGAACCCACCCAGGTGACGGCCGGCAGCAGCACCGGCACGGTCGGCCGCCCCAGCCTCCGCGCACATTGGGAGAGCAGCAGCACCCCGTCGCCGGCGATGTTGAACGTGCCGCTGTTCAGCGTGCCACGCCGGGGCTCGCGGGCGGCGATCTCCAGTACGTCGACGACGTCGTCCTCGTGGACGAACTGCAGCCGGGGGTCGTAGCCCAGGACCGTCGGCAGGACCGGCAGCGCCAGGTAGTCGGCCAGCGGCGAGTCCGGTGACGGGCCCAGGATGTTGGCGAACCTCAGCACGCACACGGCCACGTCCGGCCTGCGGCGCGCGAATCCGCGTACGTACCCCTCGACCTCGACCGCGTCCTTGGCGAAACCGCCGCTGGGCAGGGCCTTCGGCGTCGTCGTCTCGGTGAAGACCGCGGGGTCACGAGGGGCCGAGCCGTACACGTTCGTGCTGGACTTGACCACGAGCCGCTGCACCGTCGGGGACTTCTGGCAGGCACCGAGCAGCTGCATCGTGCCGATGACGTTGGTCTCCTTGACCGTCGTCCGGCCGCCCGCGCCGCTCGGCTTCGCCGAGACGTCCAGATGGACGACCGTGTCCACGGAGTGCTCGGCGAGGACCCTGGTGATCGCCGACTGCCGGATGTCCGCCAGGACGAATTCGGCGTCACCCAGCTGATGACCGGGCGCCACCGCGTCCACGGCGATCACCCGTTCCACCGCGGGATCGCGCTGGACACGCCGCACGAAGCGGCCTCCGAGCTGCCGGGCCGCGCCTGTGACGAGCACGATCTTCCCCAAGATCAGCGCCTTCCGTCGATCGATCACCGAACGGGGTCTTCCCCTGCCGTCACGGTAGTCGGTGGATGTTGCCCTGTGATGACCCCAGGCGGGCTTTACCGAACCGATGGCGGGAATACCACCGAACGCACACCTCATGACCTCTTGGCACGGGCCCGGAGAACCGGCCCCGGAAACGCACCGAGGCCCTCCCACCGGAACGGCGGGAAGGCCTCGGACTCACGAACTGCGTTCGCTTACTTCTTGTTGCGACGCTGAACGCGCGTGCGCTTGAGCAGCTTGCGGTGCTTCTTCTTGGCCATCCGCTTGCGCCGCTTCTTGATAACAGAGCCCACGACTACCCTCGCTCACTTCTTCTTCACTGGTGCGGGGCGTCTGGGCCCACACGACCTACGTCGGCCTAGCCTACCCGCCACCGCGTGAGGGACGTAATCCGAGGGCAACCTCAGGCTGACTCCACCCCCACGAAGGACTCTCGGAGATACTCGTGAACCGCTTGCTCCGGGACCCGGAAGGACCTTCCCACCCTGATCGCCGGCAGATGACCGCTGTGTACCAGGCGGTACACCGTCATCTTCGACACCCTCATGACCGAGGCGACTTCCGCCACGGTCAGAAACTTGACCTCGTTGAGAGGCCTCTCGCTGCCAGCAGCCATGACCCACCTGTACCTTCCGCACGAGACGCGCACCGGCTTCCCCTCCGGTGACTCTTCGTCGCTGTGCGCTCACTCCCCAGATTAGGGGCGGGTGGTGCGAGTGGGGAAGAGGTGAGCCGATCGGGCGCCTACTGTGACAGACGCGCCCGATTGAGTACATACCGAGCAAGAGGGCGGTAGTGGTCGGACCGCACGGCGTCATCAAGCGGAACGGCCACGGACACCCGTCCCTCCGCCTCCCCCACGAACAGCGCGGGGTCATCCGTGTCCGCCAGCCCGATGGCCTCGATGCCCAGCTGACCTGCCCCGCAGACCCAGCCGTGGTCCCCCACCACGAGCTCCGGCAGCACTCCGCCGCTCTCCACGACACCCTCCAGCACGGCCCGAACCGGCAGCGGCGAATGGGTGTGTGCGCCGGTGGCACCACCGGGGACCCGCACGCCCGGTTCGCGCACCAGCGCGACGCCCTGTACGTAGTCGAGGTTGTACGTGCGTACGCCGAACCGGGTCGTTATGTCGACACATCGCCCCTGCGCAGGGGTGAGCACCGCGCACCCGGCCGCCGACAAAGCGTCTGCCAGCCCGGCGTAGAACCCCAGCAGCCTGTGCGGGTGCCCGGTCCCCAACAGCACAGGAGCGCGCCTCTCCGCAGCCCACGCGAGGCGCCGGGCGAACGCGTCGAGCGCCGCCAGCGTCCGCTCGGGATCGATCACGTCCGGGCCTGACACATGCTCAGGATCGGCCGAGACCCCGCACTTGTCGGCCATCAACCGCAGCAGGTCACGCTCCCCCCACGCCCGTTCCGGATCGAGTCCGAGCAGGACCCGGGGGTCTCTCGCCGCGAAGAGCCGATAACTCCGCAGACTGGTCTCGCGGGGCGTGGCCACGGGCCCGGCCAGACGGGCCGCCAGCAGATGAGCGCGCAGCGCTCCGGTGCTCAACACCCTCCCGATGCTCCCGTACCGGGGACTTCCCCGGGCGGGAAACCGGCGAGGGCACCACCGTTGGCGTAAACCAACTCAGGTGAGCAGTCCCCGCAGCGGGAACGCGGACCGCCTCGTCGCCAGCACGGCCTGGTCCAGCCGGTCGGCCGGGTCGTAGCCGTCCTCCCACGGCTTCCACGACGGTGTACGGCCGTCCGTCATCCGCGCCGGCCCCAACTGCCGCGTACGGGCGTAGACCTCGTCCCGCCACGACGACGGGATCACCGACTCCGGGTCCACGGGGGCGTGCGCGGCGATCCCGACGAGATGGGTCCAGGACCTCGGCACGACGTCCACCACCGCGTAGCCGCCCCCACCGAGCGCCACCCAGCGCCCCTCCTCCGTACAGGAGTGGGCCAGCTCGTGACAGGCCGTCATCACCGCGCGCTGCGCGTCCAGCGACACCGCGAGATGGGCCAGCGGATCCTCGAAGTGCGTGTCGGCACCGTGCTGGGTCACGAGCACCTGCGGCCGGAAGTCCGCCAGGAGCTCGGGCACCACCGCGTGGAACGCCCGCAGCCAGCCCGCGTCCCCCGTCCCCGCGGGCAGCGCCACGTTCACCGCACCGCCCTCGCCCGCACCGGCACCGGTCTCCTCGGGCCAGCCGGTCTGCGGGAACAAGGTGCGCGGGTGCTCGTGCAGCGACACCGTCAGCACCCGGGGATCCTCCCAGAACGCCGCCTGGACCCCGTCCCCGTGGTGGACGTCCACGTCGACGTACGCCACCCGCTCCGCGCCCAGCTCCAGCAGCCGGGCGATGGCGAGCGCCGGGTCGTTGTACACACAGAAGCCCGAGGCGGCTCCGGGCATCGCGTGGTGCAGCCCACCGGTGAAGTTCACGGCGTGCGCACTCTCCCCGCGCCACACCGCCTCCGCGGCCCCCACCGAGAGTCCCGCGATGAGCGCGGACGCCTCGTGCATCCCGGCGAAGGCGGGGTCGTCGACGGTCCCGAGCCCGTACGCCTGATCGGCGTAGCCGGGGTCGGCGGACGCGGCCCGCACGGCGGCCACGTAGTCCTCGCGGTGCACCAGCCTCAGCGTGGAGTCCCCGGCGGGCTTCGCCGACCGGACGTCCACCTCGCCGTCCAGCCCGAACGCCCGCACCAGCCCCATCGTCAGGGCGAGTCTCACCGGGTCCATGGGATGGCTGGACCCGAAGTCGTATCCCGTTACTGCCTCATCCCACATCAGCCGCGCGCGCCCGCTCATGCCCGACACCGTATCGGGCGGGCTCCGCACCGAACGACCGGGCATACACGAGCGTCGCGAGGACCAGCACCATGGGCACGAGCATGGCTCCGCGGTAACTCCACGCGTCCCCGAGCGCCCCCACGAGCGGGGACCCCACCAGGAAGCCCACGTAGTTGAAGACGTTCAGCCGGGCCACCGCCGCGTCGCTCGCCCTGGGGAACATCCGGCCCGCGGCCGCGAAGGTCTGCGGCACGATCACACAGAGCCCCAGCCCCAGCAGCGTGAAACCGAGCATCCCCCACCAGGCCCCCGGCGCGACCGCCACCACCGCGAACCCCACGGCCGCCAGCACACTCCCGCCCCGCACCACGGCCACCGCCCCGAACCGCCGCACCCCGAGGTCACCGACGGCCCGCCCGAGCAGCGTGGTCACCATGTAGACGTTGTACGGGACGGTCGCCAGCTGCTCGGACCCGCCCAGCACGTCCTGCAGATACTTCGCGCTCCAGTTGGAGACCGTCGAGTCCCCTATGTACGCGAACGCCATCACCAGGCAGAGCGGCAGCAGCATCCTGAACGGCACGGACGCGCCCTGGCCCGGCTCGGCCACCGGACTCCCGCCGACGGCCTTCCCCTCCGCGTACCAACGGCTCCCGACCAGCGCCGCGGGCAGCAGGACGACCACCGCCGGCAGATAGGACACCAGCAGCGAAAGGTCCCAGTGCGCCCCGGCCCAGGCCATCGACGCCCCGGCGATCCCACCCAGGCTGTACGCGGCGTGGAAGCCCAGCATGATGCTGCGCCCGTACGCGCGCTGCAGGCTGACGCCCATCATGTTCATCGAGGCGTCCAGTGCGCCTACCGCCAGGCCGAAGGCACCGAGCGCGACAGCCACCTGCCACACCTCGCTGCCGGCCCCCACCGCGAGCAGGGCCAGCATCACGACGGGCTGCGCCCACCGGAGCACGACACCGGGCCGTACCCGCGTGACCACCTTCTCGGTGGCCACACTGGCGACTCCTGCCAGGACGGGCACCGCGGCCAGGAAGACGGGCAGCAGCCCGTCGGATATCCCGTACCGGTCCTGGATGGCCGGGATGCGCGTCACGAGCAGAGCGAAGGTCACCCCCTGCACCAGGAAGCTGAGGGCGAGAGAAGCTCTGCCGTACCGCAGCCGCGCATCCGTCATGGCCGCGAGCGTAGAGCCCGGATCTACCGCTGGGTAGATCGGTCAGGCGAGAAGTTTGGGGAGCTGCGACATGTCGGAGAAGTGCGCGGTGACCCCGACGAGCCGGTCCGCCGGCATCATCGAGGTGAAGCCGTACACGTCCATCCCGGCGGCCCGGGCCGCTTCGACGCCGAGCGGGCTGTCCTCGATCACGACACACCGCTCGGGGGCGACGCCCATCCGTTCGGCGGCGTGGAGGAACAGGTCCGGGGCCGGCTTCCCTCTCCCCACGTCCTCCGAGCTGAAGATCCACTCCTCCTCGAACCACTGGTCGAGGCCGGCGTTGCGGTGTCCGGCCGCGATCTTCTGGTGGCTTCCGGACGAGGCGACGCAGTACGCCACCCCGTCGGCGACCAGCTCACCGAGCAGTTCCTCGACCCCGTCCACGACGGCCAGCTGCTCCTGCTGGAACGCTCCGAGGGTCCGCCTGTGCAGCTCCTCGTCGAAGTCCGCGGGCAGCTTCTGGCCTGTCCGCTCCTCCACCAGGTCGTGGACCCGGTGGATGGCTGCCCCCATGTAGTCGCGGAGCGACTCGTCGTACGAGGTGGGGTGACCGAGCTCCGTGAGGTAGCCGGCCAGGATGGTGTTGGAGATCGGCTCACTGTCGACGAGCACGCCGTCGTTGTCGAAGATGACCAGTTCGTAGCGCATGGTTCGACACTAGACGCTCAGAACGCAGAAAAGCCCCGTGCCACAAGGGCACGGGGCTTTCCCGGAATAATTGTTCGGCGGCGTCCTACTCTCCCACAGGGTCCCCCCTGCAGTA
>NZ_JBIAJR010000009.1:0-420013 GCF_042872025.1 Streptomyces sp. NPDC005494 | reverse complement strand
GAAAAGAACAACCCACACTGCTTCGCCCGGAAAATCACCTGAAGACTCAAAATCGAATCCCCACCCAACGCGAAGAAATCGTCATGCACACCCACCGGCCGGCTCGTTCCGAGGGTGTCCTGCCAGACCTGCGCCAGCCGCTCCTCGACGTCGTTCCGGGGGGCCACGAACTCCCCTGCGGGTGAGGCGTGTTCCTCCCAGGGCAGCGCCGCCAGGGCGGCCGTGTCGACCTTGCCGTTCGGCGTCAGCGGCAGGGCGTCGAGCAGGACGAAGACAGCCGGGACCATGTAGGCCGGCAGGCGCTCCCCAAGGCAGGACTTCAGGTCCCCGGGCGTCACCTTCCCGTCGGAGACGACGTACGCCACCAGACGGCGGGCCGACCGCTCCCCCCGCACCAGCACCGTGGCGCCGCGCACCGCGGGGTGCTGCGTCAGCGCGGTCTCGATCTCGCCGGGTTCCACGCGGAAGCCGCGGATCTTCACCTGGTCGTCGACCCGGCCCAGCACCTCGATGTCACCGCCGGGCATCAGGCGCACCAGGTCACCGGTCTTGTAGAGCCGGCCTCCCGAGCCGAACGGGTCGGCGACGAACGCCTCGGCCGTCAGCTCCGGCCGGCCCAGATACCCCCGGGCCAGCCCCGCACCGCCGATGTACAGCTCACCCGCCACACCGGCCGGTACCGGCTGGAGGGAGCGGTCCAGCACGACCACCCGGGTGTTGTCGAGCGGCCGGCCGATCGGCAGGACCTCGGGCGTCGGGTCCTGCGGGTCCATCCGGTAACAGGTGGCGAACGTCGTGGTCTCCGTCGGCCCGTAGACGTCCACCACGACCAGTCCGGGACATGCCGCGCGTACCTGCCGCACCGCGTCCGCCCGTACGGGCTCGCCGCCGGTCCACAGCTCACGCAGACCTTCCGCGCAGCCGGGGTCCTCCTCCGCGAAGAGGTGGAAGAGAGCTGTCGTCATGAACACCGCTGTGATCCCGTGCGCCGCTGTCAGCTCCCGGAGCGACTCGGAGGTCAGGGTCGCCCCCTGGGGCAGGGCCACCGCCCGGCCGCCGGAGAGGAGCGGCGCCCAGAGCTCGTAGGTCGAGGCGTCGAAGGCCTGCGGCGAGTGCATCAGCACGCACTCGTGACCTCGTGCGAACCGGGTGTCCAGAGCGAGCGCCGTGACGTCGGCGTGGGTGACGGCCACCCCCTTCGGGCGGCCGGTGGACCCCGAGGTGTACATCACGTAGGCCAGGTCGTCGCAGGTCCCGTCCGAATCCGGCGCCGTGTCCGGACAGCTCTCCAGCTCCGCCCACACATCCTCCAGCACCACCACCGGCACACCCCCCGGCACCACCCCCGCCACGGACCGCCCCGCCAGCACCACACCCAGCCCCGCGTCCCCCACCATGTACGCCAACCGCTCACCCGGATACGCCGGATCCAACGGCACATACGCAGCACCCGCCTTCAGCACCGCGAGCAGACCCACCACCATCTCCACCGAACGCGGCACACACAGACCGACCAGACACTCCCGGCCCACACCCCGCTCACGCAACAACCACGCCAAACGGTTCGACCACCGCTCCAACGCCCCGTAACTCAACTCCACATCACCGAACACCACCGCAACCCGGTCCGGACACACACGAGCCCGCTCCGAGAACAGTGACGGGAGTGTCGCGGAGCTGAGCGCACGCTCGTTGCGGTCTCCCGTGCCCTCGTGGAGCAGCCGCGCGAGCTCGGTCCCTCCGAGCATCGTCAGGCGCCGCACCCGTTGGCCGGGATCGGCCAGCGCGGCTGCCAGCAGGACCTCGAAGTGGTCGGCCATCCGCGCGACCGTCTCCGCCCGGAACAGGTCGGTGCTGTACTCGAAGCCGACGTGCATGCCCTCGGGGGCGGCCTGGATCATGAGGGTCAGATCGAAGCGGGCGACGCCGACACTCATCCCCTCGGCCATCAGGTCGTGCATCCACGGTTCCGGTCGCACCTGGTCCGGGGCGTGCTCGAGGAAGGGGAGGCTCTCGTCCGCGAACATCACCTGGAAGACCGGGTTGTGCGCGAGGCTGCGGGTGGGCCGCAGGGCGTCGACCAGCCGGTCGAAGGGCACCTCCTGGTGGCTCTGCGCGTCGAAGAGCTGCTTGCGGACCTGCCGCAGGACGTGTCCGAAGCTCGGATCGCCTCGTAGGTCCACCCGCACGGCGACCGTGTTGACCAGGAAGCCGATCATGGATTCCAGCTCGACGCGGTTGCGGTCCGCGATGGGCACGCCGATGACGACGTCGTCCTGACCGCTGTGGCGGGCCAGCAGGACCGCGTACGCGCTGAGCATGGTGATGTAGTTGGTGACCTGGTGCTCACGGCTGACCTCGGCGAGCTGCCGGCTCAACTCGGGCGAGAGCTGCCGGCGCAGGAAGTCACCCGTGAAGGTCTGCACGTCCGGCCGGGGGAAGTCGGTGGGCAGGGTGAGGAGTTCGGGAGCGCCCGAGAGCCGCTCCTTCCAGTAGTCCAGCTGGAAGGCGAGCCTGTCCTCCTCCTCCGGCCGGTTCTGCTGCCACACCGCGTAGTCGGCGTACTGGATCACGGGATCGGGCAGCGGCGAGGGCTCGCCGGCGGCCAGGGCCTCGCAGATCCGGAGGAACTCCCGTCCGAAGAGGCCGATCGAGTAGCCGTCGAAGACGGTGTGGTGCGCGCTGAAGGCGAGGAGCTGCCGCGCGTCCGGGAGCCTGAAGAGCCGGGCCCGGAGGAGGGGTCCCTCGACGAGGTCGTAGGGCTGGTCCCACCAGCCCCGGATCTCGTCCCGTGCACGCTGTTCGGCCCGTTCGCCCGGGACCCCGGAGAGATCGGTCTCGGGCAGCTCGGTCTCCCAGCGGTCCGCGACGACCTGCCAGACCTGGCCGTCCTCCTCCGTGAAGGACGTACGCAGGGTCTCGTGCCGCCTGATCATCTCGTCCAGCGCGTCCCGGAGCACCGTCGCACCCAGGGCCGGGGGAAGCGGCACGAGCCAGTTGACGGTGTAGGAAGTGGTCCCGGGGCTCAGCCGGTCGATGAACCAGAGCCGCTGCTGGTCGGACCCGGCCGGCAGCAGGCCTCCCCGGGGGGCGGGGGTGAGGGGGCGCGGCTGCGAGGGCTGCTTCTCCTCCTGGCGGCGCTGCAGTTCGCGTGCGACCTCGGCGATGGTCGGCAGTTCGAAGAAGAGGCGGACCGGCACCTCGAGCGAGAACACCTGCCGGATCCGGGCCACGAGCTGCACGGCGAGCAGCGAGTGTCCGCCCAGCTCGAAGAAGTCGTCCAGGACGCCGACGGGAGTGCGGGACAGGGTCCGCTCCCAGATCGGGACGAGCAGGGCCTCGGTGGTGTTGCGCGCGGGGACGTGCGCCCGCGGCCCGGCGGAGGCGGGGGCCGCGGGGAGCAGCAGGGCGCGGCGGTCCAGCTTGCCGCTGGGGGTGACGGGCAGGGCGTCGAGGGCGACGATCCCGGCCGGCACCATGTATCCGGGGAGCCGCTCGGCCAGGTAGGTGTGGAGCCTGGGGATCAGCAGCTGCTGGATCTCGGCCTTGAGCGGCTGGTTGGCGTATTCGGACCAGTCACGGGACTCCGGGCGGCGGGGCTCCCGGTCACCGGATTCCCGGGGCTCCCCGGAGCGGGTGACGTACTCCTCCTCGTGGGGTGCGGGCGGCACGTCGGAGCGGGTGAGCAGTACGTGGAAGGAGCCGTCCGGGCCGTGGCCGCTCCAGTCGGCGGAGGCCTCGTAGCCGGCCTCGGCCGCGAGCTCCCGGACGTCCTCGGGGTCGAGGGCACGGCTGGGGTGGTCCTGTGCCCGCCACGCCTCGGCGGTGTCCGCTCCGGCCCCGCTCTTCACCCAGCTCAGCGTGCGGACCGCCGCCTCGACGCGGGCGTTGGGGACTCCGGTGAGCCGGAGCCTGGCGGGCCGCTCGCCGGCCAGTCTCGCGCGCAGCCCGTCGGGGGTGAGCCGGTGTGCGTTCCAGTCGAGCTCCGGCACCGGACCGGGCGCGCCGTCGCCCGTACGGTCGTGGGCGGGGCCCACGTGCAGCACGGCCTGGTAGCGGAACATCGACATCTCGTTGCGGTGGCGGCCGCCCCGGGGCCGGATCTCCACGCGGACGACCCGGCCGGTGGATGCGGCCCAGTCCCTGAAGAGGGCCGGATCGAGGGCCAGTTCCTCCTCCTGCTGCATCCGGCGCCTCACCCGCTGCCGGAGCGTCTGCGGCGTCGTCGCGCCGGAGGCGTGGTGCAGCTCCACGTCGGCGTGGAACGCCTCGAGCAGCGGGAGGCTGCGGATGTCGCCGACGACGATCCGTCCGCCGTCGGCGACCCTGGAGAGTGCGTGGTCGAGCACGCGCAGGAGGTAGTGGACGTCGGGGAAGTACTGCACGACCGAGTTGACGACGACGGTGTCGACCTCGTCCAGTTCCAGGTCGTGGAGGGAGTCCGCCTCCCTCTGGTGCAGGACGACCGTGTCGCGGAGTCCGGGCAGGGAGTCGAGGCGTGCGCGTACGGCCGCGAGGGCAGCGGTGGAGAAGTCCGTGCCGTAGTAGCGGCGGCACTCGGGAGCCAGGGGGAAGAGCAGCAGGCCGGTACCGCAGCCGATCTCCAGCACGGCACGCGGCCGGTAGCCGCGGATCAGCTCCACGGTGTCGTCCTGCCAGGCCCGCATCTCCTCCACGGGAATGGGGCCGCCGGTGTAGCTGCTGTTCCACCCGGTGAAGTCGTTGCCGTCCTCGGCGTCCTTCGCGGCATGCGGATCGAACGCGTCGTAGACCTCGCGCCAGCGGTCGACGCGGCCGTCCGTCAGCGCGTCCGCCTCATCCTGGACGGCGCTGCGCGCACGCTGCGGGTGCAGGACGACGTAGGACATCAGGGTGCGGTCGCCGGACGCGTCCTCCCGGACCACGGTCGCGGCGTCGTGGACGACGGGGTGCTCGCCGAGCGTGCTGTCGATCTCACCGAGTTCGATGCGGTAGCCCCGGATCTTGACCTGGGAGTCGGTGCGGCCGAGGAATTCCAGGTTCCCGTCCTCCCGCCACCGTGCCGTGTCACCCGTCCGGTAGATGCGCTCGCCCGGCGAGGTGACGAAGGGCGACGGCAGATACTTGCTCGCGGTCAGTCCTGGTTCGTTCGCGTAGCCGGAGCTGAGGCAGTCCCCGCCGATGTACAGGTCACCGGGTACGTCGAGCGGGCAGGGACGCAGGCTCTCGTCCAGGACGTAGTAGCGCGCGTTCTGGATGGGCTTCCCGTACGGGATGCTCGACCACGAGGGGTCCACCGTGCCGACCGGGAAGCAGTTCGACCACACGGTCGCCTCCGTCGCCCCCCCGAGGCCCACCACCTGGACGTTCGGGAAGGCGGCCTTCATCAGCCCGGGCGAGTGGACCGGTATCCAGTCCCCGCTCATGAAGATCAGCCGCAGGGAGTGGGAGACGGTCTCGTTCGCGCCCTCGCCGTCCGTGGGGAGGAAGGGTGCGAGCTGCATGAGGGCGGCGGGCGCGGAGTCCCAGAAGGTGATGGGCTCGTCTCTCAGGAGGGCCAGCAGGTCGGCCGGCTCCCGGATGTCCTCACCTGTGGCCACGCGGATCGATCCGCCGGCGGCGAGCACGCCGAAGACGTCGTAGACGGACAGGTCGAAGGTGAGCGCGGTGATGAAGAGGATGCGGTCGTCCGGGCCCACCGAGAAGGTCCGGTTGACCCATTCGATCAGGTTCACCGCCGGGAAGTGCTGGACCGCGACGCCCTTGGGGGTTCCGGTCGAACCGGACGTGAAGATGATGTACGCGATGTCCTCGGGGGTGCCCTGCGGCGGGAGGTTGTCGCTGGGCAGGGCGGCGAGACCGGCCGAGGGGTGCACGGTGTACGGGCGGCCCGCCGGGGCGTCCTCTCCGCCGGGGAGGGCCTGTTCGTCGGGCGCGGGGCCCACGCAGACGATGTGGGCGAGGTCGGGCAGCGGATCGGCGTCCAGGAGGCGCGGCACCAGGGCGTGCTGGGTGAGGACGCAGGCGGCCTTGAGCGAGCCGATGATCCAGTGCCAGCGCTTGGCGGGGGCGTTGACGTCGAGCGGGATGTACGTGGCACCGGCCTTGAGGATCCCCAGCAGGGCCGGGATCATCTCCGCCGAACGCTCCATGAGGATCACGACCTGGTCGCCGCGCCCGAGGCCGAGACGATTCAGCCGGTGTGCCACCTGGTTGGCCTGCTCGTTCACCTCACGGTAGGTGCGGCGCTCGTCCCGGAAGAGCACGGCCAGGGCGTCGGGGGTCTCCTCCGCCCGCCGCTCGAAGAGCTCGTGGATACAGGCGTCGCGGGTGTACGGCGTGTCCGTGTCGTTCCACTCGTCCACGAGCTGCGTGTACTCGGCCGGGGTGAGGAGGGTGAGTTCTCCCAGGCGGGCGTCCGGGCGGCGCACCAGCTCGGTCAGGATCCGTCCGAGGTGACCCGCCGTGCGCTCGACCGCCCGGGACGTGAAGCGCCCCGTGTCGTGGTGGAGGGTCAGCGTGAGACGCCGGCCGTGCGTCGCCACCAGGCTCAGCGGGTACCCGGCGTGGCTCTCCTCCCGGACCGGGCGCAGAAGATTGCCCTGTGTGTCCTGCCGTTCGTCCTCGATCGTCAGCACGGTGTCGAAGAGCGCCTCGCCCGAGCCGGCTCCGCCCCACTGCTGGACCAGGCGCAGCGGGCTGTACTCGTGCTCCAGTACGGCGGCGTACTTCTGCTGGAGGCCGCGCATCCAGTCGGCCCAGCGTGCCGAGGGCGGCACCTCGGTGCGCAGGGGCAGGGTGTTGATGAGCAGCCCCACCATGTCGTCGGCGCCGGGCAGCCCGGCGGGCCGACCGGGAGTGGTCACGCCCAGCACCACGTCACCGGCGCCCCGGTAGCGGCTGAGGAGGAACGCCCAGGCGCCCTGGACGAGCGTGGTGAGGGTCAGTCCGTGCGAGGCGCCCACCGCGCGCAGCGCCTCCGTCTCCGGGCCGTCGAGGACCAGGGACACCTGCCCGTACGCGGTGGGCGGCGCCTGCGCGGCCATGTCCTCGTCGGTGGTGGGCCTCATCGCGAAGGGCAGCGGCGCGGCCGGCGGGGCCGCTCGCAGCTCCTCGCGCCAGAAGGGCTCGGACAGCCCCACGTCCTGGCGTTCCCACCAGTCCACGTACTCCTGGAAGGGCGTCACCTGCGGCTCATCCAGGGGGAGGCCTGAGGTCAGGGCGGCATAGGCCTGCTCCACCTCCCGGAGGATCCTCGCCTGGCTCCGGGCGTCCAGCAGGAGGTGGTGGAAGCTCCACAGCACCCGGTGAGCGGTGTCCGTCAGCCGAGCGACGTGCAGACGCCACAACGGCGCCTCCTCCAGGGCGAAGCCGCGCTCCCTGTCCTCGGCCGGCAGTTCGCGGAGCCGTGCGGAGCGCTGTTCCTCGTCGAGGGAGCGCCAGTCCTCGTGGACGAGAGGCACCTCGACGCCGGCGCGGACCGTCTGCACCGGCCGCCCGCCCGGCCGGTCGTGGAATCCCGTGCGCAGGACGGCGTGCCGCTCCGTGACCAGGGCCCAGCTGCCGCGGAACGCTTCGAGGTCGAGATCCCCGGTCACGTCGAACTCGGTCTGAGCGTGGTAAAGGCCGGAACTGCCCCCGTGGCGGGACTGGAAGAGCATGCCCTCCTGTGTGGGGGACAACGGGTAGGACGTTTCCGCCCTCCGGTCGTCGGGCAGATCGAGGGACATTTCCACCGGGTCACGAAAAGTACTCAAGGCCGCAATCCTCTGAAGTCATGAGAGAGGGAGCGCGCTTCCGGTCGGCCGGAACGGGAAATGCGGTCGCATGGACCGTTCCTGGGCGTGCGGGCGCGCCGAATCGGTCGTTCTTTCCGGACCCGGGGCGGGACCCGTCAATATCTCGTCAGTGAGGCGTAGGTGTACGGCACAATTCCTGATCCGGCGGTCCGCCGAATCGGTCCGCCGCGAAGAAGCCGGGCACCGCCGGCCGGTGCGTGCGGGAAGCGGGGGCCACCTTCCGCGGCGCCGACGTCACCACGGCATGAAACCGCAGGTCAACGACCCCGTAGGAACCATGCCCCGATGGCTCGCCCGCTGGGTGCGAACGCACCGTGCCGGATGTTCCACGTCTTCCCAATTCAAGTCTCCCCGACGCGAACAACGCGTGTACGACTCACGACGAATGGGACCTCGACGGCACGGCCCTCCGTTGGCCGTACGCATTCGAGCCTTCGACATCGGTCGGTATGCTCATCCAGTCCTCGGAGCCGTGTCAACCGTCCCGATGTCCCCCCGGACCGCATGATCGATCTGCGGAGACGGTGCCGACCCGCCTTTCCGGAACGTCATTTCAGCAGGTCAATGCCGAAATTCTGGGAAGGACGCCGGAGCGGATCGCGGTCCGCGGCCGGCCGCGCTCGGCGCAGGCCCGGAACCATGACTAGGTAATCAACCATTCTTTTGGTGCGTGGAAACCGGACAGAGGCCCGGCGGCTAGGGTTGACACATGTCATGGACCGGCACGGCTCTTCCCATTCTGACCGCCGCTCTGATTCTGCTTCTCCTGGCCGCTGTGCACCTGTACCTCTACCGGCGTGCGGTCGAGGATGTCTCGCGCGCGGGTTCACCGTGGCGGCGCGTGGGCGCCGTGCTGGTGGGGCTGTCCGCCGCGGCCACGGTCTCCCTGCTCCTCGCCGGGCCCGCGGAGCCTCCGTTCGAGGTCACGCGCCTCCTGACCGTGACGAGTGACATCTGGATGCCGCTGCTGGCGTACCTGACCGGCGCCCTGCTCCTGGGCGAACTGCTGCGCCCCTTGCTCCTGCGGCTTCTCGCCCGGCGTACCGCGGCGCCCTCCCCGCTGCCCGCCGGCGCCGAGGGCCTTCCCGCCGGTGGCGGGGCGGGCTCCACGCGGCGGATCTTCGTCGCGCGTGGCGTCGCGATCGGCGCCGCCGCGTTCGCGGCGGCCGGCACGGCGGCCGGGGCCTCCGGCGAGCCCTCCGGGCAGCGCCCGGGAGCCAGGGCCGTCGAACTCGCGCTGCCCTTCACGGGGTTGTGGCGTGTCAGGAACAGCCCGGCGCGGCGGATCCCCAGTCACGGGACCGATCTCTACGGCAGCAGTCACGCCGTCGACTTCATCGGGGTGGACGAACGCCACCGCACCGCGGGCAGCCGCAGCTGGCGGACGTTCTTCGCCACCGAGCCCCCCGAACTCTTCGTCAGCTTCGGCCGGCCCGTCCTGGCCCCCGGTGACGGCGTCGTGGTCGCGGCCCACGACGGGGAGCCCGACCACGAGGCCCGCAGGTCCCAGGCGGCCCTCGTTCCGTACATGCTGGGCCAGGCCGCCCGCGTGCGCCGGGGGGTGAACGCGATCGCGGGTAACCACGTGGTCATCGCACTGTCCGGGGAGGGCGGGAAGGGCGCGTACGTGGCCCTGGTGCACCTGCGCTCCGGCTCGGTCCGGGTGTCGGAGGGCCAGCGGGTGGTGACCGGCCAGCAGCTCGCCGACTGCGGCAACAGCGGCAACTCCACGCAGCCCCATGTGCACATGCAGGTCATGGACAGCTCCGACCTGTCCGTCGCGCGGGGCCTGCCGATGCTGTTCCGGCGCTTCCGTGAGTGGCCTTCCGGCCCGAAGGACTCCCGGACGAGGGACCTGGCGGTTCCGGGCGAGGAAGCCGTGATCGAGTCGTTCACGGCACCGCGGGCCGGCTGAACGGCCCACCCGCGCAGCCGCGTTCGCTGCTCACGTACACGCGGGAGCGGCGCTCCCGGCCCAGGGGGGAGCCAGGAGCGCCGCAGGGGTGTCGGCCCGTACCGCTGACGCGGTCAGGGCCGCCGGGCGGTCATCCGGTAGGTGATGGCGAACCCGATGAGGGACCAGACCGCCAGGACGGCGAAGGGGAGCCCCGCCACTCCCCCGGGTGGTGTGTTGAGCGTGTCCCGCACGGCCTCCGCCATGTACTGGAACGGCAGCACGGCGTGCACCGCGGCGAACCAGTCGGGCAGGCGGGACGCCGGGAAGGTGATCGGCGAGAACATCAGAGCCACGAAGACGACGAGCTGGGAGATCAGGCGGGCGACCGCGGGCGACAGCCCGTACCCGATCCCGTAACCCAGGCCGATGGCGGTGAACGCCGTCAGCAGGACGGCGGGGAGGACCAGCGGACTGATGTCGAGGGAGAGGTCGAACCGCAGGCTGGCGACGACGAGCGCGGCCACCATGCCCGGCAGGGCGGTGAGCAGGGCCACCGTGGCGTCCGAGGCGACGAGGGCGCTGCGGGGCACCGGCAGCGACCGGTTGAAGTCGAAGATGCCTTCCTGCTTCGAGGAGGCGACCTCCTGCGGTCCGATCACCATGCCGACGGTGATCAGCCCCAGCACAGGGGCACCTGTGGCGAGGTAGAGCGCCGTGGCGTCGTCCATCTCGGGCACGAGGTAGGCGAATCCGACGATGATGCCGACGGCCAGACAGGTCTGGATGACGAGGTTGAGGGGCAGCGTCGCGCGGCTGCGCAGCCCGGTCCATCCCAGCAGCAGGCCGTAACTACGCAACCAGTGACTCACTGTGCTCCCCCTTCTCGTCCTGTGCGCTCTCGTCGGATCCGGTCTCGCCGGCCAGGTGCAGGTACACGTCCTCCAGGCCGACGGGGACGAGCGCGAACTCGTCGATGTCGCCGGTCTCGCGGAGCTGCTGGGCCCAGGCCAGGGCCGCCGAAGCGGCGCCGGAGTCCAGGGGGATCGCCACGCGCCGTGAGGCGGTCACCGGAGGCCCGGCGGCGGGGATGCCGGCGGGCAGGGAAGGAATGCCGTCGGCGCGCACGGCCGTCAGTTCCAGCCGGAACTCACCGACTGCGCGTGAGCGGAGCTGTGCCGCCGTGCCCTCAGCGAGCACCTTGCCGGAACCCAGCACGACGATCCGGTCCACACTGCGCTCGGCCTCCGCCACGTTGTGGGTGACGAGCAGGACGGCGCAGCCCTGGTCGGCCAGGGCGCGGATCTGCTCCCACAGCAGCCTCCGCCGGACCGGGTCGACGTCGTTGGTGGGCTCGTCGAGCATCACGACCCGCCCCGGGTGGGCCGCGGCCATGCCGTAGGCGGTCAGTCTCCGCACACCCCCGGAGAGACGCTCGCCGCTGGTGTCCGCCCAGGTGCCGAGGTCGAGCGCCGCGATCAGTTCCTCGGCGCGCACGCGGCTGTCCTGCTTGTTCATCCCGCGGATACGGGCCATGGTCCGGATCGCCTGACGGGGGGTCACGCCGGACAGGGGCGCGTGCGCCTGTGGCATCACCGCCACCATCCGGCGCACCTTCGCGGGTTCGGCGACCGGGTCGCACCCGTCGACCCGGATGGTGCCGGAGGTGGGGACGGCGAGTCCGGCCACCTGGTTGATCAGGGTGGTCTTGCCGGCTCCGTTGTGCCCGAGGAGGCCGACGACCTCTCCCGCCGCCACCTGGAGGCTCACGCCGTCGTTGGCGCGGGTGCCGTCCCGGTAACACTTCACGAGATCTTCGATGATTAACAAGTCTGCCGCCGTTGGGTCGGGAAGGAGGTATGGGCTGCGGGGCCGCGGGCGGCGCCCGCCCCGGCCGGCGGTGCCGGACCGGTCGGGGGAAGCTACCCGCGGCACCGGTGTCAGTACGCCACGCGCAGGAGTTTGTCGGCCGTGCCGGCCGGTACCCCGGCGAGCGCTCCCTTCACCGAGGCACGGTCCAGCGCGGCACCCACGGCGGCGGGCGTGGCACGGGGGTGCCGGCCGAGGTGGAGCGCGGCCGCTCCGGAGACGTGGGCCGCCGAGACGGAGGTACCGGAGGCCGTGAAGGTGCCGCCGCCGGGCCAGGTGGAGGTGATGTCGACGCCGGGGGCGTAGAGGTCCAGCCCCGTGCCGTAGTTGCTGAAGGAGGCGACCTGGTCGGCACAGTCGGTGGAGCCGACGGTGATGGCCTCCGTCACCCGGGCCGGGGACGAGTGGGAGATGTCGTCGGCGCTGGCGCCCGCCGACATCGCGTAGGTGACTCCGGCGGCGAGTGAGTTGCGTACCGCTTCGTCGAGCACCTCGCTGACGGGGGCGCCGATGACGAAGTTCGCGACGGACGGTCCGTGCGCGTGCTCCGTGACCCAGTCGATGCCGGCCACCACCCCGGCCAGCGTTCCGCCGCCCTCGGCGTCCAGGACCTTCACCGAGATCAGGTCGGCCTTCTTGGCCACGCCGTGCTCGGTGCCGCCGATGATCCCGGCCATGTGTGTGCCGTTGCCGTTCTCGTCGCTGCCGTCCCCGCCGAAGGCGTCGAAGCCCGGCCGGGCACGCCCGCCGAAGTCGGGGTGCCCGTAGTCGATGCCGGTGTCGATCACGTAGACGTCCACCCCTGCGCCCGCCGAGCGCGGGTAGCTGTACGAGCCGTCGAGGGGCAAGGCGCGCTGGTCGATCCGGTCGAGTCCGCAGGACGGCGGGGACGACTGCGTCCTCGGGGCGGCGGGCGGACGTCGCAGCAGGGAGTTCTGCTCGACCAGGCGTACGTCCGGGTCGGCGGCCAGGCGCGCGGCCTGGGCGGCGCTCCCCGTGGCCAGCACACCGTCCAGTGCGTGGCCGTACGTCTCCTCGGCCCGCATGCCGTACTCCGTGACGAGGTCCGGGCCGGCCCCCTCTTCGAGGAGCACCAGGTAACTGCCGTCCAGGACAGCGTCACTTCCGGCGTTCACCACGGCTCCCGTGTCCTCGGCGTACCCCGGGGTGACCGCGGTTCCCATGCACAGGAGTACGCCCGCGGTGAGTACGGTGACGGTTCTGGCGCGGCGGCCGGTCGACCAGGCTGATGCCACTTCTTCTCCTCGGCTGAGTTCTGCGTTTCCGCGACCACGCCTCACCACGGAAAGCGGAGGTGCGCGCCCTCTGCTTCCCGGGTTCGGGAGAACGCCTCGGCGGATCCCGCCAGGTCGCCCGAGCCCGGTGGTCGGCCGCCCCCACGGTCCCAGTGGCACCCGCGTTTCGGTCCCGAAATCCACGAGCGCTATAAGAACTCCCAGTTTTTTCGCGGTGTCCGGCGCGTTTTCCGCGGTTCCCGGGCGACTTTTCCGCGGTGTCCGGGCGCCTTTTCCGCGGTGTCCGGGCACCTCCGAGGCATGACACCCCTCACCGGCGCCGCCACTCGCCTCAGCGGGACGAGGTGGTGCCGGGCGGCCCGGATCCGGCGCGGGGCAGGCGCACTGCGACGCGCAGACCGTGGGGCGCGTCGGCGGTGAACGTGAGCCGGCCCCCGAGGACGGCGGCCAGCTCATGGGCGATACTCAGGCCCAGGCCGGTGCCGGGGGCCTCTCCCGTGGCCGGGCTCCGCCAGAACCGGTCGCCGATCCGGTCGAACTCCCCACGGGCGAGTCCCGGCCCCTCGTCGGCCACCTCGATGGTCGTCACGGGACCGTCGTCCCGGACGCGTACGGTGATCCGCCCGCCCCGGGGACTGAACTTGACGGCGTTGTCCAGGATGCTGTCCAGGATCGAGCCGGCGAGGACCGCGTCGACCAGGAGGACGGCCGTCGAGTCGGAGTCGACCTCGATGCGGAGCGAACGGCTCTCGGCCTGGGGACGCCAGGCCGTGACCCGGCTGGTCACCAGGTCCATGGCCGGGGTGCGTCCGGTCCCCACGGTGTGCGCCGCGCGTGCCGAGGCCAAATCCAGGAGCCTCCCCACCATGGCGCCCAGCCGGTCCATCTCCTCGCGGATCAGCTCCACCTCCTGGCGGGCCTCCCCCTCCACGCTCAGGGACAGCGTCTCCATACGGAGACTGAGCACCGTCAGCGGGTTGCGCAGTTGGTGCGAGACGTCCGTCAGGAGGGAGGACTGCCGCCGGCGGCACCGGCGTCCGGCCTCGGCCAGGTCACCGAAGGCCGCGTTCACGCGCCGCAGTTCGGGCGGCCAACGGGCGGGTGCCGGGCCGGATGCCCGCGGGGGGCCGTCGAGGAGATCACGGGCCGCCCGCGCCAGTGCTTCCAGCTGCCGCCGGTGCCCTGTCCACCGGGACCACGTGAGGACGGCGACCGTCACGGCGAACAGGTGGGGCATGTCCGCCGTGTCGGCGAGGCAGGCACCCTCGCGGGCAGCCCCGGCGGCGGAGGAGGGCGACCACAGCAGAAGAACGCAGCAGGCCGTCAACGCACTCGGCAGTCTCATCGTCATCGGCTACACGGCACCGTGGACCGCAAGCCGGTGTCCTCCTCCTTCGACGGATTCGAGGAGGTGCGGAGCGCCGAGGCGTTCGCGCAGTGAGGAGATGTGGGCGGGGAGCGCCTGCTCGAGTGCGGCGCGGTGGACGCGCATCATCTCGTCGACGAGACGGCCGGCGGGCAGCGTCTCGCCGGGCTGCCGCGCCAGGGCGACCAGGATGCCGAACTCCTCGGGGGACAGCTCGGTGGGCACGCCGTCGACCAGCACCACCCGTTCCCTCAGATCGATGCGCACGGGTCCTGCGAGCAGCAGCCCCCCGGGCGGGTCCTCGGCGCCCTGATGCTCGCAGGACCGCTGACGGCGCATCACCGCGCGTAAGCGGGCCAGCACTTCGGCCAGGTTGTAGGGCTTCACCAGATAGTCGTCGGCGCCGAGATCGAGTCCTCGCACACATGAGTCGTGGTCGGCGCGGGCGGTCGTCACCAGGATCGGCACCGAGCTCACCGCCCGCATCCTGCCGCACAGGGCGAGCCCGTCGCAGTCCGGCAGACCGAGATCGAGGAGGACGGCGTCCGGCCGGGACCGTTCGAGCAGCTCCATGGCGGCCTTGCCGGTGGTGGCGCACACGGCTTCCAGGCCCTGCTTGGAGAGCGCGGACCGCAGGGCCGCCTGTACGCGCTCGTTGTCCTCGACCACCAGTAGTCTCAACTTCGCCCCCGTAGCGCTCGGATCCCGCCGCGGTCACGGGTCCGCCGGCGCGTCCCGCGCGGCCGGGGGGCGTTGCGTCACGACGGTGGCGCGCCGCACCACGGGGCCCCACCCTACGAGGGCCCCGGACCGGCGTCTACGGTCGCGGATCCGGGCGGCCGGCACCCTCCGGCCGCTCCCCCGCGTCGGGGTCGGCCCGGATGTGGTCGGGAAGGAGCCGGGGCGGCCAGCAACCGGGGGTGAAGACGCCCATCGCGTACGCCTTGGCCGCCAGGGCCGTGCGGTTGGGTACCTCGAACTGCCGCAGGAGAACGCCCACGTGGTACTCGATGCCCTGCCGGCTCAGGAAGAGCTTGGCCGCGAGACGTACCGTCGGGTCCCCCGCCGCCACCCCCTCCAGCACCTTCGCGGTGAGGGGTGCGAGCTTCCACCTGCCGTCCACCGGTGACGGCCTGTCACGCCCGCCGGTCTCCGCCGGGGTGAACTGGACGATGAGCACCTTCACCTGGCCGGCGTCGTCCCGCACGGGGTGGGCGGTGAGTCGTCCGGAGACCCCGGTGCTGTGCAGGGAGGTTTCCATGGAGCGGTCGCCGGAGAGGGTCTCGGCTCCCTGGACCAGCCGGCCGAAGCGGCCGAGGACGTGCCGGCGCACACTCGGATGGAGGAAGTCGGCGAACGCACGCCCGCGCATCTCCTCGGGCAGCCGCCCGCAGCGGGCACTGAGCGCGCTGTTGACCGATCTCACCCGGAATGCGGTGTCCAAAAGGGCGAGTCCGATGCCGGATCGCTCGAACAGTAAGAGGAACGCGTCGCGGTAATCCCTGCAGGGAATATCCGCGTGCAGCAAAGACGGATCAATATCACGCAATGCGTCGATGGAGTTCAGCACATCGACGGGTTCCAGCACGTCGGACTGCACGGGAGGTCTCCCTTCGGCGCTCCGCGGAGGCCCGCTCTTCACGCTGCTTCCTGCCTCGGCCATGTACACCAGACATTCCTCGCTTTCGTCATTTCGTGTATTCGGCCGACGTCCAGCACAGTAATGAGGCCGAACGCCGGGGTGCAATGGGCTCCGTGGCCGGGGGCGCAACACTGTGGTCGGTGTGACACGGTTCGGAGCAGCCCCGGCACACCGCGCCGACCGGCGACGACGCGTCGGTGCCGCGGGCGGATCTCCGTCCTGGCGCAGGGTGATCACCACGCGATGTCCGGACCGCGCCGTTGCGGCACCTGAGTGCCCGAACAGCCGGCTCCGGCTACCCGAAAGTAGCCCGTTCGGTGCACCGATCGGTCAGCCGGCGATTTCCGTTCGGGCGGGCGGGCCGGACCGGGACCCTGCGCGGCCGGCGCGGTGCAGATGCGCCCTGACCGCGCGGGCGGTCGGCGACACGGAAACGCCCGGGGTGCGGGCCGGCGACACGGGGACGCCCGGCGGTGCAGGCGACACGGCGGCACGGGGGGCGCCGGCCGGTGCAGGCGACACGGCGACACAGGGACGCCCGGCGGTGCAGGCGGTACGGAGCCGCGCGCGGGCGCCCGGCGGTGCGGGTCAGAGCCGCTCGGAGAGCATGCCCGCGGCGAAGGCCGCCCTGCCCGCCATGCGCCGTACGACCGGCACGAGTCCGCTCCTGCCCTCGACGTCCATGCGGCGGTAGACCCGGGTCAGCGTCTTCTCCACGGCCCGCCGCGTGACGCCGAGCGCGGCTGCCGTCTCCTGGTTGGTGTGCCCGAGCACGACGAGGGCGGCCACCCGGCGTTCGGTGTCGCTGAGTCCGCGGCCTCCGGGCGGAACGGCGTGCCGGGGCTCACCGCGGAGTGTTCCCGTCCAGCACCACAGCACCGATTCGCCGGCCGCGTCGGCGATCCGGTCGGCCTCCGCGAAGAGTTCGGCCGAGCCCGGCCGGCCCGCGGCCCTGAGCCGGCTGCCGTACGCCGTCAGCGCCCGCCCCAGCTCCAGCGTGTTGCTGGTCTCCCGCAGTACGGAGACCGACTCGGCGAGCAGGGACAGTGAGTACGCGCCGCCGACGACGGTGCCCCACAGGCGCAGGGTCCTGCCGACCTCCGCCTGTGATCCGGCCGTCCTGGCGGCCTCGCAGGCCCGGGACAGCAGGCGCAGGGCGTCCTCCTTGCGCCCCGCGCGGAGCAGCGGGGCCACCGACCACAGATCCACCGGGAACAAGGCCCGGCTGGACCAGGCCTTCTCCTCGGCCAGACGTGCGGCCTTGAGCAGTTCGTCGAGCAGGAGCGGCAGTTCGGTGACCGGCGCCGCGTGGGCCCGCAACGCCCGGCCGGCCAGGCCCGCCAGTGAGATCCCCGCCCCCTGGCGCTCCTCCAGGAGGGCTCCCAGCCGGCCGGAGAGCTGGGTGTCACGCGTCTCCAGGGCGACGGACGTGAGACCGACGACAGCCGGCCAGTCGTCGTCCGTCAGGGGCCCCGGCGCGACCGCGCAGGCGTCCGACGCGTCAGCCCAGGCGTCCGCCAGCCGTCCGGCGTGGAGGGCACCGTACGCGCGCCAGCTCAACAGCCGTGCCGCCAGCGCCTCGTCCCCCCGTTCCCGGGCCGCGACCAGGGCGGATCCCAGCCAGCGGCTCACGGGCCCGTCCACCCCGGTCGCCGTGCCGGCGGCGATCAGGAGTGCGGGCGCCCCGTGGGCGGAGGCTTCCTGAGGGAGCTCCTGGTCGAGCAGCCGGCGCACCAGACCGGCCGCCTCGGCGCGGGGCAACCGCCCGCCGAGGGTACCGGCGAAGACCAGGGCCGAGGAGAGTTCGCGTTCCGCCGCCGACCCGGGGCCGCGAACCAGCGTGCGCAGTCGCCCGACCGCGTCCCGCGGTGCTTCCGGGGCTGCCATCGTGCCCAGTCGTACCCGCGCCTCCAGCCGGAGCGCGAGGTCCTCCGTGTCCGTGCCGGCGTCCCGCAGGGCCTGCGGCCCCCCTGCCGAGGCCAGCACCGAGGTGGTCTGCGGGGCGGTGAGGAACAGGGTGAGCGGTACGCCGGCCACGACCTCGGCGCGTTCCCGGACCGAGGTGAGCAGCTGGTTCGCCTGGACGGCGTGGCGCAGCGCGGCGGAGGTGTCCACGCCCTGCTCCGCCGCGGAGAGGGCGGCGAGGAAGGTGCCGCGTTGCGCGCTGTCGGGCGGGAACTCCCGCAGGGCCCGGCGGAGACAGCGGATCGCCAGGTCGACGGATCCGCGCCGCAGCAGGTCCTCGGCCGCGTCCCACAGCACAGCGGCGGTTGAGGCCCATTCGCCCGGGCCGATCTCCAGGAGGTGGGGGACGATCCGTTCCGGCGGCGCTCCGCTCCCGTGGAGCAACTCCACGGCGCGGCTGTGCAGCGCGGCGCGGCAGGCGGGCGGGAGCGTTTCCTCGGCGATCTCGCTCACGCAGTCCCACAGGACAGGGGGCTCGCGGTGGTCCACGTCCCAGCCGAGGCGGAGCAGTGCCCGCCTCCCCTCGGCCAGTTGGGCCGGGTCGAGGCCCGAGAGCCGGGCGAGAACGGCACCGTCGCCGGTGTCGCCCAGGATCACCGCGCAGTGCGCGAGACGTCGCGCGGACTCCGGCTGACTGTTCATCACTTCGGCCACCCGGCTCCGCAGACCCTCCGGGGCCGGCCGGGCGCGGGCGGCGTCCAACAGGTGTGCCGGGGCGACAGGACGTGAGGCCTTCACACGATCCAGCAGGGAGACCAGCAGCGCTGGGTTGCCGCCCGTCGCGTGGGTCCAGGCGGAGAGCTGGGTCCCGGTGAGCGATGCGCCGCGCTCACCGAGCAGTGCCCGAACGCCCGCCCGGCCGAGCGGCGCCACGCTGATCACGTGGTCGGCGGCCGCCAGCAGATCGTGTACGCACGGCCGTTCGGTGCGCGGGTCCCCCCGCCGGAACGCCGCCACCACGAGGAGCGGGACGGTCCGCGGGCCGTCGCACCAGCGAGCGAGCCCGGCGAGGGATTCCCGGTCGGCTTCGTGCAGGTCGTCGAGCAGGTAGACCTCCGGAGGGCCGGAGTGCGCGCCGGGGCCGGGCGGACCGAGGAGTCCGGTGGGACGTGGATCTCTTCGCGTACCGACACCACGGCCGTGGCGTACGGCGAAGCCCTCGCCGGCGGCCAGGCCGGCGACGGTGGCGAGGAAGGCCGTACGGCCAGCGCCCGGTGGGCCGACGACCGCCAGGAACACGGCGCTGCCGTCGCGTACCCGGCCCATCGCCGCCCGGACGGAGGCGACGCCGTGCGTCCGGTCGCGGGGCGCCGGCTCCCCGCTCGCGGTGGGCGCCACGAGGCCGTCGTCCCCTCGGGCCGTCACGTCCGCACCGCCTCCGGGTGCCCGGCCACGAGGGATCGCGGACATCCGGTCCGAGCTTCCTCCGGGGGCACTTCGGTCCGGCAAAGCTTCGGGGCACCCTTCACGGTCTCGGCACGAGGCCGTCTACACATGACACAAGATTTTCATATAGTAACCAACGTGAGCTCGAGCCGATCAGAGCACAGACGTCCTTTGAACCCCCCTCCGGCCATTCGAACCACGCCCCAGCCCGCAGGCACTTCCCTGGCACGTTCCCTCTCCACGGGGACCCAGTCCCTCTGGATCCCGCCGGGGCGATACGGCGCCCACTGCGTGGTGATGGTCGGCAGCGTCGGGCACCGGCCGGCGGACGCTCTGGTGCGTCATGTCGGACGGCTCAGCGGACGGGAACCGAGCGTCCGCCGCGTCGTGTGCCGCCACGACGAGGCCGTCGCCGAACACGCCGCGCTGCGCCGGTTACTGAACCTGCACGGGTGCGACTCCCACCCGCGGACGACGCGGCGCACCGCCCAGCGGCTGGTCGAACGGTCGCTGAACCGGGCCCCGTTGGTGCTGGCGGTCGACGACGCCCAGTGGTGCGACGAGGGCACGATCCGCTGGATCGACGGGCTGATGCACGGCTCCGCAGGGGCTCCGCTGACCGTGCTCCTGAGTCTGACCGACGACATCCCCGCCGTCTCGGCACCGGCGTTCGAGGCACTCGTGGCGCGCGACACCTGCACGGTGGCGGGAGGGCCTCCCCTCTGGCGGCCCGCCGTCCGGGGGGTGGCCCTCGCGCCGCCCGCCCCGGCCCCGTCCGGAACCGCCCGGCCCGCCGACGCCCCCGCTCCGGGGACTGCCGGGTCGCTCGGCAGCCAGGAGAACAGGCTGCTGCGGATCGTCCGGGCGGCCGTACTGCTGCGCAGCACCGATCCCGATGTCGTCAGTCAACTGGCCGGACTGCCCCGGCAGATGACCGGCCGGCTCCTCGGGACGGCCCTGGACCGCGGTCTACTCCCCCGGATCGACCCGGTGCGGGGCGCTCCGGCCGAGCTCGACCGGCTGATGGCTTCCCTGCCCGACGCGGAGCGCGAGCAACTGCGCGCCCAGGGGGCGGAGATACTCAACGACGCGGCCCGCCCGGCCCGGCAGGTCGCCGAACTGCTGCTGGGCCTGCGCACCCTGGACCGCCCGTGGATGCGAACCGTGCTCAGGGAGGCGGCCGTCGCCGCCTTCCGTGAACAGCCGGCCACCGCCGTGTCCTTCCTGCGCCGGCTCCACGAGGCCGTGCCAAACGACCTCACCGTGCGCGCGGAACTGGCCGCCGCGCTCACCGACATCGACCCGGCGGACGCGCTGCTCCACCTCGACGAGGTACTGGCCCGCTGCGACGACCCCGAGGTCAGGGCGTTCGCCTCCGGAGCCCGGAAGCTCACCGCCCTCATGACGCACCGCCTCCCCGATCGTCCCGAAGCGCTCGGCGCCCTGTTGCGCGATCTGCCCCACCCCTCCTCCTCACTGTCGTGCGGAGGCCCCGCCGACGACCTGGCGCTCTCCGCCCGGGCCCTGCGCACCGCGCTGACCGGCACGGACATCGGTGCCGCCGTCGCCGATGCCCAGCGGGTCCTGCGGACCGACCGTCCGCGCGCGGCGTGGGCGGCCGTCGCGGCCTCGCGGGTGCTCGCGCTGAGCGACGACACCGGCGCGGCGCTCGCCCATCTGGACCGGGTGGCCGAGTACAGCCTGCGCCGGGAGGAGGACTGGGCTCTCGGCCACGCGGGAGCGAACCGGGCGCTGCTGCTGCTGGAGTCGGGACGTACGGACGAGGCGGCCGAGGCGGCGCTGGCCGCCACCCGGCTCGCGGAGGCGCAGGGCGGTGCGGCGGGCAACCCTCTCGCGTGGACCGCACTGGCCCTGACGTCGGTGGCCCGCGCCGACATCACGGGGGCAGCGGCGGCCCTCCGCCGCCTCGACGGCCTCGACCTCGGTGATTCCGTCTGGGAACACCATCTCCGTCTGACGGCCGGAGCCTTCGTCGAACGGGCCCTCGGCCGGCCGGCCGAGGCCCTTCGGCTGCTGGAGGCGTGCGGCGCGGATCTCGACGCGGCCGGCATCGGCAACCCCCTGTTCACGACCTGGTGGCTGCACAGCGCGGAACTGCACATGAGCCTGGGACTGCCGGGCCCCGCCAGGGAACGGGCCGAACACGGCCGGCAGCTGGCCGAGCGCTGGCCCACGGCCCGGAGCACCGGGCTGAGCCTGCTGGCGCTGGGGACCGTGGCCACGGGAACGGACCGGGTGGACCTGCTCACCGAGAGCGTGCGGGTACTGCGTGACTCCTCCGACCAGCACGCCCGGGTGCTCGCGGAGATACGTCTCGGCAAGGCGCTGCTGCGGCGTGGGGACGACAAGGCGGCACGAGGCAGGCTGCACGCCGCCCGGGGTACGGCCGTGCGGTGCGGCATGACCGCGGTGGCGGGTCAGGCCAGGGCGGCGCTCGCGGCGGCGGGCGGCCGTCCCGCGTCGGTGACCCTCACCAAGGCGGAGCGGCCGGTCGCGGAGATGGCCGTGGCCGGCGCGTCCAACCGGTCGATCGCGGACACCCTCTGTCTGACGGTGCGCACCGTCGAGTACCACCTGACCAGCGTGTACCGGAAGCTCGGCGTCACCGGGCGCGCGGGCCTGGCGCAGCGGCTCGCCGCGTCCACCGGGCACGGATCGAGCCCGCCCGGCGAGGAGCACTGAGCTCGGGGGACCTGCCGCGGGCGGCGTCGCTCACCCGCAGTGCGCGCCGCCCGAACCCACCAGCCCTTCGCGCAGGGCGACCGCGACGGCCTGCGTGCGGTTCGGGCAGTTCAGCTTGGAGAGCACGAGGGCGACGCTGCGTTTGGCCACGTGTTCGGAGACGCCGAGTGCCTTCCCGATCTGCTTGTTGCTCAGCCCGTCGACGAGGAGTTCCAGCACCTGTCTCTCACGCTCGCTGAGGCGCCCGGTCGACAGTCCGGCCGCTGTCCGCGTCCCCACGGCCCGCACGGGCGCCGCGGCCACCGGCCCCGGGCGGGGCAGCAGACGTTCGCCGCCGGCCACCCTGCGCAGGGCCTCCTCCAGACCCTCGGTGGTCAGCGCGTCCTGGTCGAGCACGCCGTCGCACGCCAGGGCACCGCCGGACGCCACGCGCCGGACCTCCGCGCCGGGCAGGATCAGCACCACCCGGATCCCGTTCCTGCGGACCACGGCGGCCAGGTCGGCCGCCCAGCCGTCCTCACCCGCCCCGTCGCCGTCCACACACCACAGGGCCAGCACATCGCAGGACAGGACCAGCATCTGGAGCGCGTCGACGGGGGCGGCGGCCCCGAACTCCCCGGGCGGATGGACGGAGTACTGCTCCACGAGGGGGGCCTCCTCCAGCATGGCGGCGAGCCCCTGCCGGGCCACCTCGCCCCTGGCGACGACCGCCACTCTGACCGACTCCGACGTGTTCATGTGCCGCTCCCCGTCCACCCGACCGACTGCACGGCGCGATTCGGCCAACTCCCGGCACCGCCGCACGCATGGGCGATTATCACTCGGCGCGGAGCTCCCTCGTTCCCTTCGGTGCGTCGCGATCTCCTCACGGACGCAACCGCCTGGTAACGCGCGTGGGGCTTCCGCCCCGGTACGGTCACGAGGGTGTGACAGCCGGGCCGGCGGACTCCGGAGGGCGCGGATTATCAGCCGTCTCCGGCCTCCGGTGGTGCGGGGCCGCACCCGGGTGGACGAGCGGGCCGCCCACGGCCGCCGGGATCCGGCGGCCGTGGGCGTCACACGGTCACATCAGGCCGAGCGACCGGAGCACGAGGCGCTGACGCGCGGTCGGCAGTGCGGGCCAGTAGACGTAGCAGACCCCGCCCGTACCGCCCCTGACCGCCCCGTTCGCGTCGTAGCGCTTCGTCCGGAGCCAGATGTTCTCCCACTCCCGCCGCCGGTAGACGTGGCGGACCGCCTCGTTGTCCGGCGACGCGGGGTCGTTCGCGATCACGTCACCCTCGGCCGTGAAGCCGATGACCGTCATCAGATGGCCCGAGGTGCCGTAACCCGCGCCGGTGAGCTCGCCCTTGAAGAACGACTGGGACGTTATGACCGGGATGCCCGCGCCGATCAGCGCCTCCAGTTCGGTCAGCGATCCGAGCCGGGTGACGGCGGCGCTCATGTCCCGGTAGGTCGAGGCGTAGGCGGCGTTGAACGGCCAGTTGCCGCACCCCTCGTACTGGTGATCGTAGGTCTGGCGGGCGGCGTGGCAGACCTGCGGGTCGGCGATGCCCGGCTTGACCCAGGCGAGGTCCTCCTCGGTGGGCCGCCGTCCCCAGTACTCGATGATCATCTGCGAGGAGGTCGGGCTGCACCAGGCCTCTCCACCGTTGTCGTACTCCGGGTACTCCCCCACGTGGACGTTCTGCGAGTAGCGGGGCACGGCGAGTTCCCCCGCGACCCGGGGCTCGGTGGCCGGGACCGTGAAGCGGTCCGGGACGTCCGACGCCATGGCGCCGATCCGGTGGACGGTGGGCGTGAGGCGGGTACCGGGAGTGCGGTACAGGGTGAGCCGCAGCCGGTACGAGACCAGGCGCAGCCCGCTCGCCGGGTCGTCCAGCGAGAAGGTGTCGGTCCAGATCGTGCTCCTGCCGTCGGTCTGGTCGTCCACCGAGGTCCGGCGGATGTCGGCGTCGCCGGCGGCCCAGCGGCCCATCACGTACCAGGGCGTGTCCGTGCCGTCCGAGTAACTGCCGCGCAGTTCGATCTGGATCCAGGTACCCGGCGGGGTGTGCGCGTTCCAGGAGGCGATCACCTCGGTCGCCGGGACGGCGGAGCGGTGGACGGGTGAGGTCCAGGTCGCGTACTCCCAGGTGGCGCTCGTGCCGGTGTGCGGGTCGGTGTAGCCGGTGCTTCCGGCGGGTGCGGAGATCACCAGGCCCGCCCGGCGGCCGGCGACCGCGCGGGTGCCGTCGGCCGTCCCGCACCGCCAGTCGGAGTACGTCGTCCAGAAGCGGTTGTCCACGAGCGAGGCGGCCGCCCGGGAGGAGGTGCGGGAGGTGCCGGAGGGGGCGGCGGCCTGGGCGGCGGAGGCCACGGCGCCGGCCCCGGCCGCTGCCGCGATCGCGGCGGCGAGCACGGTCCTGCGTGATGTCGGTCTGGTCATGGGCGAGACCCCCGGTCGAGTGAGCGGATTGGGGCTGCGGGTGCCGATCGGGCCAACTATCGCGGGTAGGTGCCGGATCCTGCCAGTGATTCGACTCGCGCCGCGGGAGCAATATTGGTCTGGTCCACTGGCGTGACCTGCGGGGGTCCTGAGCCGCGCCGCCCGCCCGCTCTCGTAGGGTGGAGCCATGAACGACCTGGCGGACCACGCACGCCGGCTGCGCTCCCTGCCACCGTCCTGCGGGCCGGTGCGGCTGATCGCGGTGGACGGCCACGCCGGTTCCGGCAAGAGCACCTTCACGGGCCAGCTGGCCACGGCGCTCGGCGGCGCCCCCGTACTGCACCTGGACGACCTGGCCACTCACGACGAGCTCTTCGCGTGGACGGACAGACTCAGGGACCAGGTCCTGGATCCCCTCTCACGGGGCGAGCCCGCGCGGTACGCACCGTACGACTGGACGGCACGGCGGTTCGGCCCGCACAGGACACTGGAGCCCGCCCCCGTGCTACTGGTCGAGGGAGTGGGAGCGGGTCGCGCAGCGGTGCGGCCGTTCCTCGCGGGAGTGCTGTGGATGGAGGGCGCGAGCGCGACGTCCTGGGCGCGGGGCAGACTCCGCGACGGCCCGGCGCTCTCCGGGTTCTGGGACGGCTGGACGGTCGCCGAGCGGCGGCATTTCGCCGACGATCCGTCCTACCCGTTCGCGGACGTGGTGATACGGCGGATGCCCACGGGATACGCGTGGCTGAAAGGGCCTCGCGTGACTGCGGGGACGAGTCGGATCATCACGGAGAGTGAAGGGTGAGGGTCGGCATACCGACCAGTAGGAAGATGCCCCGTAAGTGCCCCAACTCGGCTTGACCGGGGGGCCGTACAGGTCTTACGTTCTGGATGTGCGGCTTTTCGAAGCCCCCGCAGTCGCGAAGCCCCCGGTTGTTCCCCCGTGATCGGGGGCTTCGTCCTGCCCTCCCGCACCGCCGGAAAGGGCCGTCGAATCACGCTCGGTGACCACCCCCGAAGCGCCGGTATCGCCCTTAACCGCTCACTCCCTGTACAGGTACGATGCGTCTCGGTGTGGTCAATTCCCGTCCTCCGGACGGTGATTAGGCGCGCTGCGCTGGGCATGCTGTGCGGGCGGGACATTCGTGGGGGCACGGTTTGTGGGGGACCTGATGGACATCGGCACGCAGGGCACACAGGCCCCGGCCGACCTCGCCTGGCTGCGCGGGGTGGACGCCTACACCATGGGCGCGTACCCGCAGGCCGAGGAGGAGTTCAGGACCGCGGTGCGTTTTGACCCCGGCATGGCGGACGGCTGGCTGGGCCTCCACGCGCTGCGGATCGACACCACCACGGCGCTGTTACGCATGTACCGCCACCGCGACCGCTTCGGCGAGCAGCGCAGGCGCCACCGCCGCACCCTCAACTCGTGGTACTGGCTGGGCTGGTGGGTGCAGCCGGTGCTGGAGAGCCCGCGCGACCTGCTGCTGGCGCACGCCTCGCACTGGCTGGACGGCCGTCATGTGCCGGAACTGGACCGCGCGTTGGCGGGTCTGCCGCCGGTCGACACCGATCCGCAGGTCCGCTTCCTGCACGCCTGCCGCTCCTATCTGGTCAAGGACTGGGAACAACTCGTCCGCACCACGGAACAGCTCATCGACGATCCGCTGCTCGGCATCGAGGCGGGGCTCTTCGGCGGGATGGCCCGGGTGCGCCTGGAGATGTACGGGCAGGCGGAACCCCTCCTGTCCGCCGCGCTGATGCGCTGTCGCAGCGAACAGCCGCAGCGCAAGGAACTGCGCTACTGGCTGGCGCGGGCGCACGAGGGCACCGGCCGCAGCGCGGCGGCCCTGCCGCTGTACCGGGCGGTGCACCGGGTGGACCCGGCCTTCATGGACACCTCCGCCAGGCTCGCCGCCATCTCCGAAGGGGACGGGTTCGACGAGGCGGCCGATCTCGCCGCGGTCTCGCTGGCCGGCTTCGGTTCGGACGGCGCGGGCACGGAGGCCCAGCCCGACGGGGACATGATCCTCGGCACCGACCTGGTGGACGGCCGGGAATCGTGGCCGGGCAGTGATCCGCAGCTGCTGCCCGGCGCGGCCGCGCCGCCCCCCGGGACCGGTGGGGGCGCGCGGGAGAAGCCGGGCTCGCCGAGGGCCGCGGTCTTCCCCGCGGGCCCCAGCGATCCCGCGCTGCTGGCCGAGGCGCTGGCCGAGCTGGAGCGCATGGTCGGCCTCGAACCCGTGAAACGCCAGGTCAGAGCCCTGTCCGCGCAGCTGAACATGGCGCGGCTGCGTGCGGAACAAGGCCTGCCGGTGCAGCCGCCGAAGCGCCACTTCGTCTTCTCCGGCCCCTCCGGAACGGGCAAGACCACGGTCGCCCGCATTCTGGGCCGGGTGTTCTACGCACTCGGACTGCTCGGCGGCGACCATCTGGTGGAGGCCCAACGGTCCGATCTGGTCGGCGAGTTCCTCGGGCAGACGGCGGTGAAGGCCAACGAGCTGATCGATTCGGCCCTGGGCGGGGTGCTGTTCGTGGACGAGGCATACAGCCTCTCCAACTCCGGTTACAGCAAGGGTGACGCCTACGGCGACGAGGCCCTGCAGGTCCTCCTCAAGCGGGCCGAGGACAACAGGGACCACCTGGTCGTCATACTCGCCGGCTATCCGGAGGGCATGGACCGGCTGCTCTCCACCAACCCGGGGCTCTCCTCGCGTTTCACCACCCGGGTGGACTTCCCCAGCTACCGCCCCCTCGAACTGACCGCGATCGGCGGGGTGCTGGCCGCCGAGAACGGCGACGTGTGGGACGAAGAGTCCCTGGACGAACTGCGCAGCATCAGCGGGCACGTGGTGGACCAGGGCTGGATCGACGAGCTCGGCAACGGCCGGTTCCTGCGCACCCTGTACGAGAAGAGCTGCGCCTACCGTGACCTGCGGCTCTCCGGATACACGGCCGCGCCGACCCGGGACGACCTGGCCACCCTGCGGCTCCCCGACCTGATGCAGGCGTACGGCGAGGTGCTGTCCGGGCGGGGTCCGGCGGGCCGGGGGAAGCAGGAGCCGGGCGGGCTGTAGGGCGCGACCGCCGGACGGACCCGAAGGGCCCGCCCGGCGGTGGTGATCAGCCCAGGGGTGCCATGGCCTTCGGCGCCTCCACCGTGCGGCGGGGCACCGAGACCCGGTGGGCCGGGTCGCGGACCTCGCCCACGAGCATCTCCAGGACGTCCTCCATGGCGACGAGCCCGAGCACCCTGCCCGACGCGTCGGCGACCTGGGCGAGGTGCGTGGCCGCCCGTCGCATCACCGTCAGCGCGTCGTCCAGCGGGAGTTCGGCCCGTACGGTCGCCATCGGACGCCAGATCTGCTGGGGTACGGCCCGCTCGGTGTCCTCGAGCTCCAGCACGTCCTTCACGTGCAGATAGCCCATGAACGGGCCGCCGCCCTCCGCGCAGACGGGAAAGCGCGAGTAGCCGGTCCGTACGGTCAGCTCCTCGACGCGGCGCGGGGTGACCGAGGGGTCCACCGTCACCAGGGCGGCCCGGTCGAGCAGCACATCGGTCACGGGACGGCTGCCCAGTTCGAGAGCGTCCCCGAGGCGTTCCTGCGCCTCCGGTTCGAGCAGGCCCGCCATGCCGGAGTCCTCCACCAGCCGGTTGAGCTGCTCGCTGGTGAAGACGGCCTCGACCTCGTCCTTCGGCTCGACCTTGAAGAGCCTCAGCACCATCCGGGCACAGGCCCCGAGGGCCGATGTGACCGGCCGGCAGAGCCGGGCGAAGCCGACCAGACCGGGGCTGAGCCACATCGCGGTCTTCTCGGGGGCGGCCATCGCCAGGTTCTTCGGGACCATCTCGCCGATGACGAGGTGGAGGAAGACGACGGAGACGAGGGCCACCGCGAAGCCGAGCGGGTGGATGAGGCCTTCGGGCACGTGCGCCGCGTGGAAGACGGGTTCCAGCAGGTGGGCGACGGTCGGCTCGGCCACGGCGCCGAGCGTGAGCGAGCAGACGGTGATGCCGAACTGGGCGGCGGCCATCATCTGCGGCAGGTTCTCCAGGCCGTGCAGGACCTGCCTGGCCCGGGTCGACCCGGCCGCGGCCAGGGGTTCGACCTGACTGCGCCGTACGGAGACGAGCGCGAACTCCGCGCCGACGAAGAACCCGTTGGCGAGCACCAGGAGACCGGCGAACATCAGCTGTACGAGACTCATCGCACGGCCTCCAGCAGATCCTGGGTGAGGCGCTCCGGCGGCGCGGACGGTATGTCCGCCAGCCGGACGAAGCGGACCTGCTCGGCGCGGTAGTGGCCGACCTGGCGGACGGAGATCCGCCATCCGGGCAGTTCCGCGCGGTCACCCGGTGCGGGGATGCGCCCCAGGAGATCGGCGACCAGTCCTGCCACGGTCTCGTACGGCCCTTCGGGCACGTCGAGGCCGATCCGCCGCAGGGTCAGCACCCGGGTGCTGCCTTCCACGTCCCAGCCCGAGCGCCCGTCGTCGGCGACGACGGGTGTCAGCTCGGGACGGTCGGCGCCTTCGGCGTCGTGCTCGTCCCTGACCTCGCCGACGAGCTCCTCGATGATGTCCTCCAGGGTGACGACGCCGGCGGTGCCGCCGTACTCGTCGACCACCACCGCGATCGGCTGCTCGCTGCGCAGCCGCTGGAGGAGCTGCTCGACGGGCAGGGACTCCGGCACCAGGAGCGGTGGTACGGCGATCCTGCTCACCGGGGTGCGCAGCCGGTCCTGGCCGGGGACGGCCAGGGCGTTCTTGAGGTGGACCATGCCGACGACCTCGTCGATGCGCTCCCGGTAGACGGGGAAGCGGGACAGCCCGGTGGCCCGGGTGAGGTTGAGGACGTCCGCCGCGGTCGCCGAGGACTGCAGCGCGCTGACCTTCACGCGCGGGGTCATGACGTGCTGCGCGGTGAGGCCGGCGAGGGACAGGGTCCGCACGAAGAGGTCGGCGGTGTCCTGCTCCAGGGTGCCGGCCTCGGCGGAGTGCCGGGCGAGGGAGACGAGTTCGCCCGGGGTGCGGGCGGAGGCCAGTTCGTCGGTGGGTTCGACGCCCAGCAGCCGCACCAGCCGGTTGGCGACGGTGTTCAGCGCGGTGATCACCGGGCGCAGGAGGGTGGAGAAGCGGTGCTGGGGTCCGGCGACGAACCGGGCCACCTGGAGCGGCCGGGAGACCGCCCAGTTCTTCGGTACGAGCTCGCCGACCACCATCTGGACGGCGGAGGCGAACAGCATGCCGATCACGACGCTCACTCCGGGGACGGCCCCCGCGGGCAGTCCGACGGTGGTGAGCGGTCCGGCGAGCAGCTGGGCGAGCGCGGGTTCGGCGAGCATGCCGACGACCAGCGAGGTGATGGTGATGCCGAGCTGGGTGCCGGAGAGCTGGAAGGAGAGTTCCCGCAGGGCCGCGACGACGGTGCGGGCCCGGCGGTCGCCTTCGGCGGCGGCGCGCTCGGCGTCCGGCCGGTCCACGGTGACGAGCCCGAATTCGGCTGCCACGAAGAATCCGTTGGCGAGGATGAGAAGGAATGCCGCGAGGAGCAGCAACAGGGGGGTGGTCATGCCGCCGCCTCCGGGGAGAGGGCGGCGCAGGTACTACCGGACGATCCGTCCATTGCTGGAGGGAGTCACTCCTTGGGTCGCAGGAAAGTGCCCCGCGGGCCTCGGGGGCCGTCTGCTGCGGGGCGGGGCGCACCCGGTGCGCCACCGGTCCCAGAATAATCGGGATTCGGCTCCGCGGGGCAGGGGGCTCAGCCGTTCTCCGTGGCGTCGTTCACTCCGCTGCCGTGGAATTCGGCGAGAGCGCGCAGGGTGCGGGCGTCACGGATCGCCCGCTCCTTGGCCATTCCGGGCTGGATTCCGAGTGCGGGCATGCTGGTGCCGTCGCTGAGGTCGAGGAAGACCCACGGGTCTCCGGCACGCAGGTTGACGCGGAGGATCTCGGCCCATGCCAGCCGCCGGGTGCGGGTGATGTTGACGACGGTGACCCCGTCCTCGTCCACGGTGATGTGGGGCCTGCTGAGCAGGGCCAGGACCCCGAAGAACAGCAGGGCGACGAGGACGAAGCTGGCGCGCTCCCCCGGACCGAGGTTCTCCAGTATCAGCGCGATCGCGGTGATGACGACGAACGTCGCCGCCCCCACGGCGAGCAGGACCACTCGGGTGAGGGTGGGCCGGAAGGTGGCCGGAAGGGAGGGAAGCCCGGGCTGCCGGGTCGCGGGGGCGGACATGGCGGCGCTGTCGTCCTTAGGTGTGCGGTGGTTCGTCCGGCGCGGTGGTTCGTCGGGCGCGGTGGTCCGGAGATGTGCGGTGGCCCGGCCTGGTGTGCTGATCCGGCCGGGGCCCGGTGCGTCCGGCTGTCAGAGGCGGCAGGCGTGGATGGCGGTCGTGAGGATGGCGCGCGCCCCCAGCTCGTACAGGTCGTCCATGATCCGCTGGGCTTCCTTGGACGCGACCATGGAGCGGACGGCGACCCAGCCCTCGTGGTGCAGCGGGGAGATGGTCGGCGACTCCAGGCCCGGGGTGAGGGCGACGGCGCGCTCCAGGTGCTCGACGCGGCAGTCGTAGTCCATCATCACGTAGGTGCGGGCGACCAGGACGCCCTGAAGGCGGCGCAGGAACTGCTGGACCTTGGGGTCCTCCGCGTCGGCTCCCTTGCGCCGGATCACGACGGCCTCCGACGTCATGATCGGCTCGCCGATCACCTCGAGGCCGGCGTTGCGCAGGCTGGTGCCGGTCTCCACGACGTCGGCGATGACCTGCGCGACCCCCAGCTCGATGGCGGTCTCGACCGCGCCGTCGAGGTGGACGACGGAGGCCTTGACCCCTGCCTCGGCAAGGTGGGCCGCGACGATGCCCTCGTAGGAGGTGGCGATCGTCATACCGTCGAAGTCCTGGGGACCCTCGGCCGTGCCGGGCTTCGTGGCGTAGCGGAAGGTGGAGCGCGCGAAGCCGAGCTGGAGGATCTCCTCGGCCTCGGCGCCCGAGTCCAGGAGCAGGTCGCGGCCGGTGATGCCGATGTCGAGGCGGCCCGAGCTGACGTAGATCGCGATGTCGCGCGGCCTCAGGTAGAAGAACTCGACCTCGTTCGACGGGTCGACGAGGACGAGTTCCTTCGACTCCTTGCGCTGCTGGTAGCCGGCCTCATGGAGCATCGCCATCGCAGGCCCGGAGAGTGAACCCTTGTTGGGGACGGCGATGCGCAGCATGAGGTCGGGTTTCCTTTGTGCGGAGGGATGTTCGGGGAGAGTGCGGCGGTGCTCAGAGGTGGGCGTAGACGTCGTCGAGGGAGATCCCGCGGGCGACCATCATCACCTGGACGTGGTACAGCAGCTGCGAGATCTCCTCGGCGGCGGCTTCCTTGCCCTCGTATTCGGCGGCCATCCAGACCTCGGCGGCCTCCTCGACGACCTTCTTGCCGATGGCATGCACGCCCTTGTCCACCAGTTCGGCGGTGCGGGAGGTGGAGGGGTCGCCGTCGGCGGCCTTGAGCTGGAGCTCGGCGAAGAGCTCTTCGAAGGTTTTGTTCGCCATGATGGTCCTTAGAATACGGGGTCCCGGAGCACTGCTCAGCGCCAGGGTTCGCTTACGGTCCGCAGCGTGGCCGCGGTGGCGACGGCCGCGGTGACCGCTTCGTGGCCCTTGTCCTCGTTGGAACCCTCGAGTCCGGCACGGTCCAGGGCCTGTTCCTCGTTGTCACAGGTGAGGACGCCGAAGCCGACGGGTACTCCGGTGTCGACCGTGACCTGGGTGAGGCCGTTGGTGACGCCCTGGGACACGTACTCGAAGTGGGGTGTGCCGCCACGGATGATCACGCCGAGTGCGACGATCGCGTCGTAGCCGCGGCCGGCGAGCACCTTGGCGACCACCGGGAGCTCGAAGCTGCCGGGGACCCGCAGCAGCGTCGGCTCGTCGATGCCGAGGTCGTGCAGGGCGCGCAGTGCCCCGTCGACCAGCCCGTCCATGACCTTCTCGTGCCACTGGGCCGCGATCACCGCCACCCGCAGGTCTCCGCAGTTGCGTACGGACAGTTCGGGTGCGCCCTTGCCGCTCATGTCTCTCCTGTGTGTTCGTCGGTGGTTACTGGTTGCCGCAGGCGGACGCGACGGTGGCGTCGAGCCACGGCAGGTCGTGCCCCATCCGGTCCCGCTTGGTACGCAGGTAGCGGAGGTTGTGCTCGCCGGCCTGGACGGGCATGGGCTCGCGCCCGGTGATCCCGAGGCCGTACCGGACGAGCGCGGCGGTCTTGTCCGGGTTGTTGGTCATCAGGCGCAGGGTGCGCACGCCGAGGTCCCGCAGTATCTGCGCGCCCGCCGCGTAGTCCCGGGCGTCGGCGGGCAGGCCGAGTTCGAGGTTGGCGTCGAGGGTGTCGGAGCCGCGCTCCTGGAGTTCGTACGCGCGCAGCTTGGACACCAGTCCGATGCCCCGGCCCTCGTGGCCGCGCAGGTAGACGACGACCCCGCGTCCCTCGGCCGTGACACGCTCCATGGAGGTGTGCAGCTGGGGGCCGCAGTCGCAGCGCTGGGACTGGAAGATGTCGCCGGTCAGGCATTCGGAGTGCACCCGGACGAGGACGTCCTCGCCGTCCCCGATGTCGCCGTGGACGAGCGCCACGTGCTCGACGCCGTCGACGGTGGAGCGGTACCCGTACGCGGTGAACGGGCCGAAGCTGGTGGGAAGCCGCACCTCGGCCTCACGGCGCACGGTCGGCTCGGCGCTGCGGCGGTAGGCGATCAGGTCCTCGATGGAGATGATCGTGAGTCCGTGCTTGCGGGCGAACGGGACGAGTTCGGGCAGCCGCAGCATCACGCCGTCCTCGCCGGCGATCTCGACGATGGCTCCGGCGGGGCGCAGCCCGGCGAGCCGGGCCAGGTCGACCGCGGCCTCGGTGTGGCCGTTGCGGACGAGCACGCCGCCGGTGCGGGCGCGGAGCGGGAAGATGTGACCGGGCCGTACGAAGTCGCCGGGGCCGGCCGTGCCGCCCGCCAGCATCCGGAGGGTGGTGGCGCGGTCGGCTGCGGAGATCCCGGTGGTCACCCCGTGTTCGGCGGAGGCGTCCACGGAGACCGTGAAGGCCGTCTTCATCGACTCGGTGTTGTGCGTGACCATCTGCGGGAGTTCGAGGCGCTCCAGCTCGTCGTCCTCCATGGGCGCGCAGATCAGGCCCCGGCACTCGCTCATCATGAAGGCGATGATCTCGGGGGTCGCCTTCTCGGCGGCGATGACGAGGTCGCCCTCGTTCTCCCGGTCCTCGTCGTCGACGACCACGACGGGCCGTCCGGCGGCGATGTCGCGGATCGCCTGCTCGACGGGGTCGAGGGAGAGGTCGTCGAGGGTGCGGTCGTGCAACCAGGCGGGTCGGGCTGTCATGCCGTGGCTCCCTTCAGAGCGGGTGTCCGCGTACGCAGCCACCAGTCGCGCATGCCCCACAGGACGAGCGCCCCGTAGACGACGTAGATGAGGCCGGAGAAGGCGAGGCCGCTGTGGAAGTTCAGCGGTACGCCGACGAGGTCGACGAGCAGCCAGGCGAACCAGAACTCGACCATGCCGCGCGCCTGGGCGATCATCGCCACGAGGGTCCCGGCGAAGATGTAGGCGTCGGCCCACGGGCTCCAGGAGAGCGACGGGAAGGCGGTGAACAGTCCGCCGACCGCGAGGGTGCCGAGCGCGGCGCCGCCCACCAGGTACCCGCGCTCGCGCCAGGTGGCGAAGCGCACGGCGATGGAGCCGTCCTGGGCCTGCTGCCGGCCGCGGGTCCACTGCTGCCAGCCCCAGACGGCGACGGCGATGACGATCAGCTGCTTGCCGACGCTGCCCGCCTGCTGCACGGAGACGTTGGCGGCGACGAGGACGACGCCGGACAGGAGCTGGGCGGGCCAGGTCCACACCGAGCGCAGCCAGCCGAGGGCCAGGGCGATCAGGCCGATCGTGTTGCCGATCATGTCCGACCAGATGATGTGCTGCCCGAAGGCGCTGAAGGCCTCCGAGTTCAGCCAGTCCAGGGCGCTCATGCGACCGGCTCCCCGGCTTCCGCGGCGGAGCCGTGGGCGAGCAGCCGCTCGACGTACTTCGCGAGGACGTCCACCTCGAGGTTGACCGGGTCGCCGGCCTTCTTGATGCCGAGCGTGGTCAGCGCGAGGGTGGTGGGGATGAGGCTGATGGTGAAGTAGTCGGGACCCGCCTCGACGACGGTCAGGCTCACGCCGTCGACGGTGATCGAGCCCTTCTCCACCACGTAGCGGGTCAGACCGGCGGGCAGGGAGATCTTCACGATCTCCCAGTTCTCGGAGACCGTGCGTTCGACGATGGTGCCCGTACCGTCCACGTGCCCCTGGACGATGTGCCCGCCGAGCCGGCCGCCGAGTGCCATGGGGCGCTCCAGGTTCACCCGGGAGCCGGCCGCCAGCGCGCCGAGGCTGGAGCGTTCCAGCGTCTCGGCCATGACGTCGGCGGTGAACTCGTCGTCCCCCAGGTCCACGACGGTGAGGCAGACACCGTTGACGGCGATGGAGTCGCCGTGCTTGGCGCCCTCGGTGACGACGGGGCCACGCAGTCGGAAGCGGGAGGCGTCGTCGAGTTCCTCGACGGCCGTGACCTCACCCAGTTCTTCGACAATTCCGGTGAACACTCAGTTTCCCTTCCGAGCAGGAACGGGGACGGCGGTGATGCGCAGATCGGGGCCGATTCGGACGGTCTCGGTCACATCGAGGCGCAACGCCTGGGAGATGGTGGAGATTCCGGCGTCGGCGAGGGCCGCCGGGCCCGAGCCGAGGAGGACCGGAGCGAGGTAGCCGACGACGGTGTCGACCGCTCCCGCGGCGACGAAGGACCCGGCGAGGACCGGACCTCCTTCGAGGAGTACGGAACGGACGCCCCGCCCGTGGAGGGCGGAGAGCAGCGCGTCGATGTCCAGTCCGGGGCCCGCGGCGGCGCGCGGGAGGCGCAGCACTGCCTCTTCGGGGAGGTGACCGGCGTCGGCGTCGGCGGCGACCGCGACCAGGGTGGGCGCGGTCCCGTCGAGGACGCGGGCTCCCGGCCGCACGGCGGTGGCACCGGTGTCGACGACCACCCGGAGCGGCTGGGTGGCGCCCTCGACGCCGCGTACGCCCAGCTGGGGGTCGTCGGCGCGGGCGGTGCCCGAACCGACCACGACCGCGTCGGCCTCGGCGCGCAGCCGGTGGACGTCGGCGCGGGACTCGGGGGAGGTGATCCAGCGACTGGTGGAGTCGGCGGCGGCGATCCGGCCGTCGAGGGTGGCGGCGTACTTCCACAGGACGTACGGGCGGCCGAGGCGGACCGAGGTGAGCCACGCGGTGTTACCGGCCTCCGCCTCGTCGGCGAGGAGACCCTGCTCGACCTCGACGCCCGCGGCGCGCAGGGTGTCCGCGCCGCCGGTGGCCTGGGGGTTCGGGTCGCTCACCGCGTGGACGACACGGCGGACGCCGGCCTCGATGAGTGCCTGGGCACAGGGACCGGTGCGTCCGGTGTGGTTACAGGGTTCGAGGGTGACGAGGGCGGTTCCGCCACGGGCCCGCTCGCCGGCCTCACGCAGGGCGTGGATCTCGGCGTGCGGTCCCCCGGCGCGCTGGTGGAAGCCTTCTCCGGCCTGTTCCCCGGCCGCGTCGAGGATGACGCATCCGACGACCGGGTTCGGGCTGGTGGCGCCGAGTCCGCGGGCTGCGAGCGTGATCGCCCGCCGCATGGCGGTTCTTTCGGCTGCGGTGGCCACCGGGTCCTCCTGCCTCTTCGGGCACGGACTCCGGGGCCTGTCGATGACGACAGATGAAGCGGAACGCGAACAGGGACACGCCGAATTCCGAAGGAACGGATGTGCTCGCCCCGGGACATCCCGGAACGCATCCGCCTACGGCGGCATACCTGTGACGGCCCGCCGCGCACTGCCTCCCATCCGGACTTTCACCGTCGGTCCAGGAATCTCACCTGGTCAACCGGCCGCTGGATGCGGACGGGTCGCGGACTATAACCGCCGGTTCGGAATTACACCGACCCCGGAGTGCGCTGCTGCTGGTACAGAGGTCATTCTGCCACGTATGGCAATGGTCCATCCGGGTGCCTTGTGTGGCACCGCTCACAGGTGACTGTGCGCCACGGGGCCGGCGGACCCGGCCCCCGGGGCGAAGAGAGCGTCCTGGGCCGCGTCCCGGGCGGCGAACAGCGCCCCGCTCATGACCGCGCCGCCGCCGAGCATCCCGGCCCTGACCTCGGTGCGCAGGGGTGACATACGGGCCAGCCGCTCCTCCACCCGCGCGGCGAGCGCGTCGCCGCCGGCGCGGCCGACCTCACCGGCCAGGACGAGGCAGCCGGGGTCGAGCACGGAGACGACGGAGGCGGCACCGAGGGCGAGGCGGTCGGCGAGTGCGGCCAGGAACGCCTCGCCGCGCGCACCGCCGTCGCGCAGGGCGGCCCGTACAGCGAAGGCGGCGGCGGGGTCCTGCTCCTGCGCCGCGTCCGGCGAGGGGGCCCAGGCCGTGATGCCGTGCTCCGTGGCCAGGTCGCAGACGGCCGCGGATCCCACCAAGGAGTGAAAACCGCCGTCACAGTTGACCGACGAGGGAACCCCGGACGTGCCCGGCACGGGCAGGAAACCGATCTCGCCGGCCCCTCCCGAGGCACCCCGGCGCAGCTTCCCGTCGAGCATGACGGCCGCGCCGATGCCGTGGCCGAGCCAGAGCAGGACGAAGGTGTCGCGGTCCTGGGCGGCGCCGATGCGGTGTTCGGCGACGGCGGCGAGGTTGGTCTCGTTCTCCACGAGGACCGTCGCGGGCAGCCGTCGCTGGAGTTCCTTCACCAGGCCCCGGTGCCAGGCGGGGAGGCCCGCGGTGGAACGGAGTTCGCCGCTGAGGGGGTCGATCAGGCCGGGGGCGCCGATGCCCACGCTGTGGAGGGGGGCCGGGCCCGCCCTGCGGGCGGTGCGCTCCAGCATCGCCACGGCCCTCTCGACGGCCGGTCCCGTCCCGGTGTCGCTGCCGATCGGCAGGGTGGCCTCGGCGAGCGTGACACCGAGCAGGTCGGCGACGGCCACGGCGACGCTGTCCGTGCGGACGTCGAGGGCGGCCAGATGCGCACGGTCGGCGACGATCCCGTACAGACGGGCGTTGGGCCCGCGGCGGTCCGCGCCGCTCTCCCCCACGACCCGGACCAGGCCCGCGTCCTGGAGCCGCTCCACCAGATCGGCGACCGTGGGGCGGGACAGCCCGGTCAGGGTCTTGAGCTGAGTGGCCGTCAGCGGGCCGTCCTGCTGGAGCAGTCGCAGGGCGAGCCGGTCGTTGATGGCCCGGGCGGTGCTCGGGGATGCGGGCATGCCGGGATCCTTCCAGATCGCTGACGGTCCGCCGCCAGAGGGGTTATTTATCAGGCAGGGTTCCTGATAGTTTACGGCCCGCACCACGCGACGGGCGCCGGAGACACCGGCGAGCGAGAATTCCCAGGGGAGGGCACGGCGTATGACAACGGATCCAGCGGTCCCGGTCTTCGGTACGGAGCAGATCAGACGGGCCAGGTACGCGATCGCGGCGGTCTTCGCCGTGCACGGGGCGGTGACCGGCAGCTTCGCGACCCGGGTCCCGTGGATCCAGGACCACGCCTCGGTGAGCGCGGGCCAGCTCGGCCTCGCCCTCGCCTTCCCCGCCATCGGCGCGTCACTGGCCATGCCCCTGGCGGGCAGCGTCAGCCACCGCTTCGGAGCCCGGACCGCCCTGCGCGGGCTGCTGGCCCTGTGGACGCTGGCGCTGATCCTCCCCGCGCTGTCGCCGAACCTGCTCACGCTCTGCGTCGCGCTGTTCGTGTACGGGGCGACCGCCGGGATGTCGGACGTGGCGATGAACGCGCTCGGGGTCGAGGTCGAGAACAGGCTGAACAAGTCGATCATGTCCGGGCTGCACGGCATGTGGAGCGTGGGCGCCCTGGTCGGTTCGGCGGCGGGCACGGTCGCGGCGCACATCGGGGCCGACGCCCGGCTGCACCACACCCTGGCCGCCCTGGTGCTGACGGGACTCGGCCTGGCCGCCTGCCAGGGCGTCCTGGACCTGCGCAGCGAGCCCGACGAGGAGCCGCCGCCGCGCTTCACCCTGCCGCCGAAGTCCGCGCTGGTCATCGGCGCGGTGGGCTTCTGCGCGGTGTTCGCCGAGGGGGCCAGCATGGACTGGTCGGCGGTGTACCTCCGTGACGTGATGGGCAGTTCGGCGGGTCTGGCGGCGGCTTCCACCACGGCGTTCGCCCTGATGATGGCCATCGCGAGGATCGCCGGCGACAAGGTCGTCGACCGGTTCGGAGCGGTGCGCACCGTACGGGTCGGAGGCGTCCTGGCCACGGCCGGCGGACTGCTCGTGGTCCTGTCGCCCGGCCCGGCCCTCGCGCTCTGCGGCTTCGGACTGCTGGGCCTCGGCGTGGCCGTCGTCGTACCGCTGGCGTTCGCGGCGGCCGGGCGCAGCGGTACGAACCCGAGCCGGGCCATCGCGGGTGTCGCCACCATCACGTACACCTCGGGGCTCATCGCCCCGTCCGCGATCGGTTCGCTGGCCGAGGCGACCTCGCTGCTCGTGTCCTTCGGCCTGGTCACGGTGCTGGCCTTCGGGCTGGTCCTCGGTGCGGGGGTGCTGCGGGCCGGCGACCGCACCGTCGCGGGGGGCGGCGTCCCGAAGCAGGCCCCGGCCGAGAGCCCGACGGGCGGCTGACGGCCGCCGCCAGGACGGCGGGGAGACCGGCGGAGCCCCGCGCCCTGGCGTGACGGGGCTCCGCCTCCCGGCGTGGTGTGGGGGGGCTCCCCGCATACCGGCGTGAGGGCTCCGCATCCCGGCGCGGTGTGGGGGGCTCCCCGCATACGGGCGTGGGGGCTCCGCCTCCCGGCGTGACGGGGCTCCGCCCACCGGCGTGGTGGGACTCCGCCCACCGGCGTGGTGGGACTCCGCCCACCGGCTTCGCGGACCGCGTCCCGCCCGGGCGTGGCGCGGACCGGCGCCCCGTCGCAGCACGTCGCGGACCGGGCGGCGGTGGGGCCCGAGCACGAGGTCACGGCGCTGCGGCACTACCATGGCTCTGATCTTTTTCCGCGGATGGACCCACAGGGCGCACCGCACACACCAATCAGGGAGCGACCATGGGCCTCGGCGTGCGCTGGACCTTGCACGGCGACGGAAAGACGCCCGCACCGGGGGCCGTGGTGCGTCCCGACGAGCGGCTCTCCTGGCCGCGGACGTTCGGCCTCGGCGCCCAGCACGTCGTGGCCATGTTCGGCGCGTCCTTCGTCGCGCCCGTCCTGATGGGCCTCGACCCGAACCTCGCGATCATGATGTCCGGTGTCGCGACCGCCATCTTCCTGCTGGCGACCCGGGGCAGGGTCCCCAGCTATCTCGGCTGCTCCCTCTCCTTCGTGGGTGTGGCCGCCACGATCCGGGCCAGTGGCGGCAGCAGCGCCACGGTCACGGGCGCGGTCCTGGTCGTCGGCGCCGTGCTCTTCCTGGTGGGGCTCCTCGTCCAGCGGTTCGGGGCGCGGATCATCCACGCGGCGATGCCTCCGGTGGTGACGGGCGCGGTCGTCATGTTGATCGGGTTCAACCTGGCCCCCGTCACCGCGTCGACGTACTGGCCCCAGGACCAGTGGACCGCTCTGCTGGTCATGCTGTTCACCGGGCTGGCCGTGGTCTGCCTGCGCGGGTTCTTCTCCCGTATCGCGATCTTCCTCGGTCTGGTCTTCGGATACGTCCTGTCCTGGGTGCTCGACCTGGTCTTCGGGAAGATCCATTCCCCGGCCGGCGGAGCCGAGGCCGTCGACCACTGGCGACTGGACCTGTCGGCCGTGACGGACGCCGACTGGATCGGTCTGCCGTCCTTCCACGCGCCGAGCTTCGAGTGGTCGGCGATCCTGGTCGCGCTGCCCGTCGTCATCGCGCTGATCGCGGAGAACGCCGGTCACGTGAAGGCCGTCGGGGAGATGACCGGCGACTCGCTCGACGACAAGCTGGGCACCGCCATCGCGGCGGACGGCGCCGCCTCGATGCTGTCCACGGCCGTGGGCGGCCCGCCGAACACCACGTACTCCGAGAACATCGGAGTCATGGCGGCGACCCGGGTCTACTCGACCGCCGCCTACTGGGCCGCGGCCTGCTTCGCCCTGCTCTTCGGTCTCTGCCCCAAGTTCGGCGCTGTGGTGGCCGCGATCCCCGGTGGGGTGCTCGGCGGGATCACCGTCATCCTCTACGGCATGATCGGTCTCCTGGGCGCCCAGATCTGGCTGAACGCCAAGGTCGACCTGCGCAACCCGCTCAACCTCGTACCGGCCGCCGCGGGCATCATCATCGGTGTCGGCGGGGTCAGCCTGAAGATCACCGACAACTTCGAGCTGAGCGGCATCGCGCTCGGCACGCTCGTCGTCATCACCGGCTACCACGCACTGCGGGCGTTCGCCCCCGCCCACCTCAAGACGCAGGAGCCCCTGCTGGACTCGGGCACCTCCCAGTACGACGAGGAGCCGCCCGCCCCCGGCAAGGGCTGAGCTCGGCCGTGGCGCTCAGCCGGTGGCCAGTTCGTAGGCGTAGTCAGGGGTGAAGGATCCGGCCGAGCCCTTGCAGCCGTCGGACTCCCCCGGCAGTTTCACCCAGAGATACGCGTCGATCCCGGCCGCGCCGGTGTCCGTGGTGGGGGCCCTGCCCAGGGCCCGTCCGGCCGGGTCGCACCACTCACCGGCCTTCAGAGCGCCGTTGCCGTTGCGGCTGGTGTCGATGACGGCGCCCAGCCCGGGCGGGCCGCCGAGCGCGGCCAGCACCCGCCGGGCGTAAGCCGTCTCGTCCGCGGTGGTGTGGAAGTTGGACACGTTCGTGAAGATGCCGTCGCCGCTGGTCGCCGCTCCCGCCTCCCTGAGCGCCGCCGCCTGCTTCGCGGCGGTGTGCCAGCCCGAGTGCCCGCCGTCGAAGTAGACCTTGGCCCGCGGGGCGGCGGCGTGCAGGGTACGGCCCGCGCGGGCCAGCGAGGCGAAGCGGGCCGCCCGCTGGGCGGCCGACAGACAGTCCGACAGGGCGATGGCGTCCGGCTCCAGGATCACGATCACCGGGCCGTTGCCGAGACCGGCGGCGAAGTCCTCCATCCACGCGTCGTACGCGCCGAGTCCGGGTGCTCCGCCCTCGGACGCACCGCCGCAGTCACGGTCGGGGATGGCGTACGGCACGAGGACGGGAGTGCGCCCCGCGGCCGCCGCGGCGGCCGTCACGGCGCGGACCTGTCCGGTCACGGCACCCGGGTTGTGGGCGGGGAACCAGACGGCCGCGGGCCGCGCAGCGATCCTGGACTCGATCAGAGGGCGGCGCGGATCGCTCCGGTGGGCGTCGACCCAGTCCAGGACCTGGGATCGGGGGTGGCGGTAGAGACCGGTGGCCCGCTCGGCACGCCGCGAGGGCTGCCCGGCCGTGGCCGGGGCCGTGCTCGCGCGGGCCGTCCGGGTGGGTTCCGGTGCGGCCGAGGCCGGCCCGGAGGGCGACGGCAGGACGGAAGGTGTGGGCGCGGCGGGCAGCGGTCCCAGCACGGTCGACGCGCCGGCGTCGGGCCGCGCGACCGGGCGTCCCCCGTCCCCGTCGGCGGCGGCCATCACCCCCGTCGCGGCGCCGGCCACCACCACGGCCGACGCCAGCACGGCCATGGTGTGACGCCGTGCGGCGCCCCTGCGGCGCCTCGCCTCGCTCATGCGCTCCGCCCGTACACCCGGCACCCCTCGTCCTCTCCTCCGGCGCCCGCTGTTCGTCCGTTCCGATGAAGTCTCCGGCCCGTCGGCGCCGTGGCGAGCCTATGGCTGGGACGCTGCCCGGATGGACCGGATCGAGCAGTTCGCAATTCCGGCCGGCGCGGCCGGCACGGTGTCCGACGTCGGCGCGGTGATCGAGCGGATGCGCGCGTTCCGCTCCGACTGGCCCCCGGGTGACGGGCTGGGCGTGTTCAACCAGGTGTATCTGACGGTCACGGAGACGCTCGGCCGGCACCTGACGGACGGGGCGTTCGGGGACGTCGAGGCCGTGTCCGCACTGGACGTCCGGTTCGCCCTGCGCTATCTGACGGCGGTGGACACGGCCGCCGCGGGCGGAAGTCCGCCGGCGTGCTGGCGCCCGCTGTTCCAGTTCCGCCGCCATCCCGGCGTACGCCCGCTGCAGTTCGCCCTGGCCGGTATCAACGCACACATCGGGCACGATCTCGCGCTGGCCGTCGTGGACACCTGCCGTACGCTCGGCTGCGCTCCGGCGGACCTGGAGGAGGAGTTCGACCGGGTGGGCGATCTCCTCGTGATGCTGGAGGAGCGGATCCGCGACGATCTGATGCCCGGTCCCGATCTGCTGGAGATCGCCGATCCGCTGACCCACCTGGCGGGTGCCTGGAGCCTGGAGCGGGCCCGTGAGGCGTCGTGGACCGCTGCCGGGGTGCTGTGGCGTCTGCGTGGGCTGCCGCTCCTGGCCGAGGAGTTCAGGGTGCGGATGGACGCGGGGGCCGGGCTGGTGGGCCGCTTCCTGCTGACTCCGTGCCGCTGATACGTTCCTCCCCGGCAGCGTCCTGCCGAGGAGGAACCGGCCCCGTGGCCGGGGCGGCGGGTGGTCTCAGCCCTCCGGGAGCTCGACCGGCGCGATCTCGTCGAAGACGTCGCCCGGCCCCGGGTTCGTCGGATCGGTGGTGCCGCCGAACTGGGCCATCACGCCCCACACGGCGTTGAGTGCCGTCTGCACGGCGCCCTCGGCCCATCCGGCGGTCCAGGAAATGTCGTCGCCGGCGAGGAACAGGCCGCGCTTGTCGGCCGGCAGCCGGTCCTGCATGAAGTGGGTGAACAGGCGGCGCTGGTAGCGGTAGTGCCCGGGCAGGTTGGCCTTGAACGCGCCCATGAAGTACGGCTCGTTCTCCCACGACACGGTGACCGGGTTGCCGATGACGTGCTTGCGGATGTCGACACCCGGATAGATCTCGCCGAGGGACTTGAGCATGACGTCCATGCGCTCCTCCGGCGAGAGGGGCAGCCACTTCAGGCTGTCGTCGCACCAGGTGTAGGAGAGGCAGATGACGGCCGGCTTGTCGGGTCCGTCGTCCAGGAGGTAGGTCCCCCGGGTCATCCGGTCGGTGAGCGTCATGGACATCGTGTCCCGGCCGGTGGTCGCGTCCTTGTCGAGCCAGAACGGACGGTCGACCGGCACGAACAGCTTGGACGACTCCATGTAGTGGGTGCGCTCCATCGCCGTCCAGTGGTCGATGGGGAAGAGAGCGTCGTCGCAGGCGATCTTGGAGAGCAGCAGCCAGGACTGTCCGGTGAAGACGGCGGCCCGGTAGGTACGGATGTCGCCGGTGGCGTCGGTGACGGTGATCCGGTTCCCGGCCGTGCGGTCGAGGCGGGTCACGGCGGTGCGCGGCTGCCCCCCGTGCAGGGAGGACAGCGACGTGCCGAGCGGCCAGTGCGTGATCTTCTGCGGCTCACGGTCCCAGAGGCGTAGCGGCAGTTGCTGGCTGCCGCCGACGATCCCGCGGTGGTGGTCGTCGGCCTCGGTGTAGACGACGCGGAGGATCTCCAGGATGGAGTTGGGGAAGTCGGTGTCCCAGCCGCCGGTGCCGAAGCCGACCTGCCCGAAGATCTCGCGGTGCCGGAAGGAGGAGAAGGACGCGGAACCGCAGAGGAAGCCGTAGAAGGTCTGGTCGTCGAGCTTTTCGACGAGCTCGGACCAGATCTCCCGGATGCGCGGTACGTCGCGCTCGCGCATGGCGCGGTTCATGTCGGAGAAGTCGGCGCCCTCCTCCAGGCAGGAGTTCCAGGCATCCATCACCTCGCGGTACACCGGGGGCAGGTCGTCGATGGTGCGCGCGTAGTGGGACTCACCCTTGAGGTCGACGACGGTCGACGGGGTGGCCGGGGAGAGCGGGTTGGGGAACGGCTTCGTCTCCAGCCCGACCAGGTCGATGTAGTGCTGGAGCGCCGTGGACGAGGGCGGGAAGCGCATGGCGCCCATCTCGGCGGTCAGCGAGGGGTCGCAGCCGTCGAAGCCGACGGTCCGGAGCCTGCCGCCGATCCGGTCGGCCTCGTAGACGACCGGCTTCAGGCCCATCTTCATGAGTTCGTAGGCGGTGATGATGCCGGAGAGCCCGCCGCCGATGACGGCGACCTCGGTGCCGTGCTCCGTCGCCGGTATCTGCCCGATGCCCGCCGGATGGGCCAGGAAGTCGTCGTAGGCGTAGGGGAAGTCCGGCCCGAACATGGTGATCGGCGGCTGCGCGTCGGTGTGCTGGACGGCGTTGGGCACCGTGGACGTCATGGGGTGCGGACTCCTAGCGGGGGAAGCGTGGGGATGACGGGGCGGGGCTCAGACGAGGGAGCCGTACAGACCGGGTACGCGGTCCCGCAGATACGGGTTGGCCGCGCGGGACGCGGCGAGCAGGCCGGGGTCCACCTCGCCGAGGACGAGCTCCTCGCCCCGGCCGGCGCGGGTGCGGACGGCACCGTCGGGGGCGGCGAGGCAGCTCAGCCCGGTGAACTCGAACTCGCCTTCGCTGCCGGTCCTGTTGACGTAGGCGATGTACATCTGGCTCTCGAACGCGCGGACCGGTACGACGGATTCGGCGACGAACGGGTACGGGTGCATCAGCGCGGTCGGCACGAGCAGCAGCTCGGTCCCGGCCAGGGCGTGGGCGCGGACGTTCTCCGGGAACTCGACGTCGTAGCAGATCAGCAGTCCGATCCGTACGCCGTCCAGCTCGGCCTGCACCACGGGACGCTCACCGGGGGTGAACCACTTCTGCTCGAAGGCGCCGAAGAGGTGGGTCTTGCGGTAGGCGGCGAGCCGGGCGCCGTCGGGGCCGATCAGCTGGGCCGCGTTGAAGAGCCGCGCGCCCTCCCGCTCCGGGTAGCCGTAGTGGACGGCGAGCCCGTGGCGTACGCAGATGTCGGCGACGGCCCGCGCGCCGGGGCCGTCGGCGGGTTCGGCGAGCTCGGGGAGCGCGTCGCCGACGGCGTACCCGGTGAGGAACAGTTCCGGGCAGACCAGCAGCCGGGCGCCGGCGGACGCGGCACGCCCGGCGGCCTCGTCCAGGGTCGCGAGGTTGTCGGCCACGGAGCCGGGACGTCCTGAGCTCTGGAGCAGGGCGGTACGCAACGGCGGCATGGCTGACCTCGGGCGGGACGGGTGGGGTGGGAGACGTATCGAAGGTACGGCGCGGGCGGCACGGCCGACAAGACGCGTTTGTTGCGCGTTCACCGTCGATCCGTTGCGCGCCCGGGCCGCTGCGCGAAGATTCGTTGCGTGCCGCGTCATCGCAGGTCAGGCGAGTGATTTCGGTCTCGGTACGCTCCGCCCGGCCACCCGTGGGCCGAGGGGCGGCGGGCTCAGGCGGGCGGGCCCGAGGTGTAGCGCCGAAGGAGCGGGGAGAGCACGAGCACGGACTTCGTCCGCTCGATGTACGGCTCGCCCGCGATCCGCTCCAGCACCTGCTCGAAGTGCCGCATGTCGGCGGCGAAGACCTGCACGATCGCGTCGGCGTCGCCGGTCACGGTGGAGGCGGACGCGACCTCCGGGTAGGCGGACAGACCACGCTTGATCGCCTCGGGGGCGGTGTTGCGGCTGCAGTAGATCTCGATGAAGCCCTCGGTCTCCCAGCCGAGTGCCGCCGGGTCGACCCGCACGGTGAAACCCGTGATGGCGCCTTCGGCGCGCAGCCGGTCCACTCGGCGTTTGACCGCGGGTGCGGAGAGTCCGATGAGCGCGCCGATGTCCGCGTAGGAGCGTCGGGCGTCTTCCGCGAGGGCGTGGACGATGCGTTCGTCGAGGTCGTTCAGGCGCACTTCGGGTGGGTCACTTCTCTGCGACGGACGGTTCGGGGGCGGCGAGGGCCGCCCCCGAAGTAGACCACGGGTCCGCCGCACGGGGCGCGCCGCCGCGGGGAGTGGGTCCGCCGCGCAGGGCGCGCCGCCGCGGGGAGTGGGTCCGCCGCGCGGGGCGCGCCCGCCGTGGGGAGGTGGGTCAGAAGGGGAACTGCGAACGTCCGTGCTGGACCGAGATCCACTTCTGCGTGGTGAAGGCCTCCAGCATCGAGTCGCCGTTCAGCCGTCCGAGGCCCGAGTTCTTCTCCCCGCCGAAGGGGACGATGGGCTCGTCGTGGACCGTGCCGTCGTTGACGTGGATCATGCCGGTGCGGATCCGCTGCCCCACCCGTACGCCGCGCTCGACGTTCGCGGTGTGGACCGCGCCGCTCAGCCCGTACGGGGTGTCGTTGGCGATCCGGACGGCCTCGTCCTCGCCGTCGAAGGGGACGAGCAGGGCCACGGGGCCGAAGATCTCCTGCTGGAGCACGGGGGAATCGGCGGCGAGGCCGGTCAGTACGGACGGGCTCACCACGTTGCCCTCGGCCCGTCCGTGCAGCAGTGCCGTGGCGCCGGCCTCCACGGTCTCGTCGACGAGCCTGGACACCGCTTCGGCCTGCGAGGAGTTGATCAGCGGGCCGATGTGGGTGGCGGGGTCGGCAGGGTCCCCGACGTGCAGGGAGGCGACCTTGGCGACGAACTTCTCGGTGAACTCCTGCTCCACCGCGCGGTCCACCAGGATGCGGTTGGCCGCCATGCAGACCTGGCCCTGGTGGATGTAGCGGCTGAAGACCGCGGCGTCGACGGCGTAGTCCACATCGGCGTCGTCCAGGACGATCAGGGCACTGTTGCCGCCCAGTTCGAGCACCGCGCGCTTGAGGTTGGCGGCGCAGACCGTCGCGACGTGCCGGCCGACCTTGTCGGAGCCGGTGAAGGAGATCACCTGCGGGACGGGGTGCTCCAGCAGGCTGTCCCCGATCTCGGCGATGTCGGTGACCACGACGTTCAGCAGCCCGGCGGGGAGCCCCGCCTCCTCGAACACTCTGGCTATGAGCGTGCCGCCGCAGACCGGGGTGTTCTGGTGCGGCTTGAGGACCACGGCGTTGCCGAGGGCGAGGGCGGGCGCGACCGACTTGAGGGACAGCAGGAAGGGGAAGTTGAAGGGGCTGATGACGCCCACGACGCCCACGGGCACCCGGTAGACGCGGTTCTCCTTGCCGTCGGTCGGCGAGGGGAGTATCTGACCCGTGGACCGCAGCGTGAGCTGGGCCGCCTCACGGAGGAACTCCTTGGCCAGGTGCAGCTCGAAGCCCGCCTTCAGCCGGGTGCCGCCGAGCTCCGCGACGATCGCCTCGGCTATCTCGGCCTCGCGCTCCTCGACGACGCGCAGCGCCTTCTCCAGCACGGTCCGCCGGGCGTACGGGTTGGTGTCCGCCCACTGCTCCTGGGCTCGCTCGGCGGCCCGGTAGGCCTGGTCGACCTCGCCCGCCGTGGCGACGGTGATCGAGGCGAGCTTCTCCCCGCTGTAGGGGTTGAAGTCGATGATGTCCCAGGATCCCTTCCCCGGCCTCCACTCGCCGTCGATGTACTGCTGGGCCAGTTCGGTGAAGAAGGTCATGAGATCCCTTACCGCAGAGACGAGGGGGCCATTGATTGGCGCTCATATTACTTACCGTTCAACCACGTTGAGGGAAGTCCGGCTCGCTCATACGTGAAGACGAACGGTCGCCCAGCGATCGTTGTCGTACAGAAGTCGACGGTCGTTGCCGTAAAGATGTCGACTGCGTTCAGAAACAGGTGCCCCTCCCGGGAGACTCCCGGGAGGGGCACCTGTGGGGCGGGGCGGCCGACAGCCGCCGGGCCGTCAGCTCCAGCTGGCGTGCAGCGGCTTGCCCTCCGCGTAACCGGCGGCGCTCTGCACACCCACGATCGCCTTCTCGGCGAACTCCTCCAGCGAGGCGGCGCCCGCGTAGGTGCAGGAGGACCGCACGCCGGCGATGATCGAGTCGATCAAATCCTCCACACCGGGACGGGTGGGGTCGAGGAACATCCGCGAGGTGGAGATGCCCTCCTCGAAGAGCCCCTTGCGGGCACGGTCGTAGGCGGACTCCTCCGAGGTGCGGTTCTTGACCGCACGCGCCGAGGCCATGCCGAACGACTCCTTGTAGTACCGCCCGTCGGCGGACTGCTGGAGGTCGCCGGGCGACTCGTACGTCCCCGCGAACCACGACCCGATCATGACGTTGGACGCACCGGCGGCCAGGGCCATGGCCACATCGCGCGGGTGCCGGACGCCGCCGTCGGCCCAGACGTGCTTGCCGTGCTTCCTCGCCTCGGCGGCGCACTCCAGCACGGCGGAGAACTGGGGCCTGCCGACGCCGGTCATCATCCGGGTGGTGCACATCGCGCCGGGGCCCACACCGACCTTGATGATGTCGGCGCCCGCCTCGATCAGATCGCGTACACCCTCCGCCGCCACGACGTTGCCCGCGACGATCGGCACCTGCGGGTCGAGCGCGCGCACGGCGGCGACGGCGCTGATCATGGACTCCTGGTGGCCGTGCGCGGTGTCCACCACCAGGGTGTCGACGCCGGCGTCGAGGAGCTGCTTGGCCTTGCCGGCCACGTCGCCGTTGATGCCGACCGCGGCCGCGATGCGCAGCTTGCCGCTCGCGTCGGTCGCGGGGGTGTAGAGCGTCGCGCGGAGCGCGGCCTTACGGGTGAGGATGCCGACGAGCCGCCCGTCCGCGTCGACCGCGGGAGCGAGCTTGCGGTTGGCTCCGTCCAGCCTGTTGAAGGCCTCGCGCGGGTCGATCTCCGCGTCGAGCACGACGAGGTCCTTGGACATGACCTCGGACAGCTGGGTGAAGCGGTCGACACCGCTCAGGTCGTGGTCGGTGACGACGCCGACCGGCCGGTGCTCGGCATCGACGACGACACCGGCTCCGTGGGCCCGCTTGTGGAGGAGCGACAGCGCGTCGGCGACGGTCTGGCCGGGGGCCAGGACGATCGGCGTGTCGAGCACGAGGTGGCGCTTCTTGACCCAGCCGATGACCTCAGTGACGACCTCGATCGGGATGTCCTGGGGGATGACCACCAGTCCTCCGCGCCGGGCGATGGTCTCGGCCATCCGGCGGCCCGCGATGGCGGTCATGTTCGCGACGACGAGGGGGATGGTGGTGCCGCTGCCGTCGGGCGACGAGAGGTCGACGGCCTGGCGGGATCCGACCGCGGAACGGCCGGGGACCATGAAGACGTCGTCGTACGTCAGGTCGTACGGGACCGAGGGGGAGGCCGTGTAACGACCGGTGCCGGGTTCAAGAAAACGCATAACACCCATTTTTTCATACGAATCGGTGCAGGTCGCTTCCACGAAGACACAGCAATGCGCCCCCTCGTTCGTCGGTTCCTCCAAGGAGCCGCTTCGGGGACCGGGCAAGTGGAACCCTGCCTTACCCAGGGACCTTACCCGAACAGGATTCGAGCACTCCCGATCATTATCCCTGGACCAGGTGACGAAGGGTCAGGTAGCTTCAAATTCGCAGGTCTCTGCGGTAAAGGCAACGCCGCCCGTCCGCCGGAACACCTGCCACGCGCTCGACCGGAGAGGATGTGGGGTCTGCCTGTGGAGAGCGAACTGCCGGACATCTACTGCCCGTTCCCCCAGCGGAGTAATCCGCACGTGGAACACACCCGCGAGCACCTCGACACATGGACACGACGCACCGGCCTGGTCCACCGGGAGGCTGCCAGAGAACGGTTCGAGCAGGCCGACTTCGGCGCATTCGTCGGCATGGTCTACCCGACGGCGAACGGGGAGCATCTCGATCTGGTCGCCGACTGGTTCGTCTGGCTCTTCCTCGTCGACGACCAGCTGGACGACGGCCACCTCGGACGTGACCCCGAGCGGGTACGCCATGTGGTCGAACGCATGCGCGCCGTGGTCGAGGGCACCGCTCCCGGCCTTCTGCCGGGCGAGGAGGCTCCCGCCGCCGTCGTGGCCCTGATGGACCTGTGGGAACGTACGGTCCCCAAGGCCGCTCCGCACTGGCGCAGCCGGTTCTCGTGGCACCTCATGGCCTATCTGACGACGGCCACCACCTGGGAGGCGGGCAACCGCGCCGCCGACGTCGTGCCGTCCGAGGCCACCTACATCACCCGGCGCAGGCACACCGGCGCCATCCACGTCTGCATGGACCTGATCGAGATCGTGGCCGGCATCGGCGCGCCCGAGTGGGTCCACAACGATCCCCGCTTCATCACGGCGCTGGAAGCCTCCTGCAACGTCGTGTGCTGGGCGAACGACGTCTATTCCTACGAGAAGGAGCAGGTGCTCGGCGAGATCCACAACCTCGTCCACCTGGTCCGGCACCACCGGGGCTACGGCAAGCAGCAGGCACTCGAGCACGTGTGCGCCGAGATCGCCACCGAGACGGAACGGTTCCTCACGGCCGAGGAGGAGCTGCTCGAGCTGTACCCGCAGCTCGCGGGGGTGCTCGTGCCCTACCTCGACGGCATGCGGAGCTGGATGCGGGGCAATCTCGACTGGTCGCGGCAGACCCCGCGCTACAACCCGGACGCCGTCAGCCAGTACGCGGAGCCGGGGGCGTATCTGGAGGAGGCCGTACTGGGCGTGCGCGCGGAGCACGCGCGGCAGACGGCGGGCGAGAGCCGCTGAGGCCGGACGGCGCGGAGGCCGGGCACCCGTGCGGGTGCCCGGCCTCCGTGCCGTCCGGCTCGGCCGGCCTGATCCGTCTCAGTCGTCGGGGTCGGCCCGCTCCAGCGCCGGGCGCTGGCCCGCGGCGGACTCCGTCAGGAGGTAGTCGGCCGCCGCCGTGTCCGTGACGAGGCTGGTGACCAGACCCGAGCGGAGCACCGCGCCGATCGCCGCCGCCTTGCGCTGGCCACCGGCGATGGCCACCACCTCGGGAATCCGGCGCAGCCGGTCGGCCTCCACCGTGATGCACCGCTCGCCGAGATCCCGGCCGACCCTGCGGCCGTCGGAGTCGAAGAGGTGCGCCGACATCTCCGCGGCGACACCGAGCGAGGCGTAGTGGCCGCGCTCCTCGTCCGAGAGCATGTCGTGGACGGTGGAGATGCCCGGTTCCCACGACCCGATCGAGACCGCCGCCACCGTCACCTTGTCGAAGTACTCGAAGGCGCGTGCGATACCCGTCTGATGGCGCAGGGCGGCGGCCGTGGCCGGGTCGGGCAGCAGCATCGGGGCGTAGATGGGGTGCGCCTCGCCTCCGGACACCTGAGCCGCGCGACGCACCGCCTCGACCGAGCCGCGCTCCGCAGTCCCCGCGTCGTAGACGCCGGTCAGCTGCACGACCGTGCACGGCGGCAGCCGGTCGAGGGCCGCCGCCATGTGGATGGTGGAGCGGCCCCAGGCCAGGCCCAGCACGTCGCCCTCGTTCACCAGCTCACCGAGCAGCTCGGCCGCGACCTCACCGAGGTTCTCCGGGTCGGCGGCGTCGTCCTGCTCCTCCGCCGGGGATTCGACCACGACAGCGTGCCGCAGGCCGTAGCGTGCCCGGAGCGCGTCGGAGCGCTCCGCGTCGAGCTCCGCCGGTACCCGGATCTCGATCCGTACGAGATCACGCTCGAGGGCCGTCTCCAGAACCCTGGCCACCTTGAAGCGGCTGACGCCGAACTCCTCGGCGATCTGGATCTTCGACTTTCCCTCGAGGTAGAACCGGCGGGCCATGGCCGCCGCCTGCACCAGCTCCGCGGGTCCCATCCGCATGGCTGACCGACCCGCCGAGATGCCAGACACCGCGATCTCCTCACTGCTGTTCACACGCCCGATACGCCGTTCATCCTGTCAGATCCGGCGATCCTTGATCCGGCCCGTCGGGCCGCGTTCATCTGCTCTTGTCTCAGTGGCCGCACGCCCAGGCGGCAGCGGCCGTGGCCGTGTCCGCCTGCGCGCGCAGCGCACGCACCGCCTCGGCCGGGTCCTCGGCCCCGTACACGGCCGAACCCGCGACGAACACGTCCGCGCCGGCCTCGGCGCACCGCTCGATGGTGGAGGCGGAGACGCCGCCGTCGACCTGGAGCCACAGCTCGAGTCCGTGCTTGGAGATCAGCTCACGGGTGCGGCGGATCTTCGGCAGCATGATGTCCAGGAACGCCTGCCCGCCGAATCCCGGCTCCACGGTCATGATCAGCAGCATGTCGAGCTCGGGGAGCAGGTCCTCGTACGGCTCGATGGGCGTGGCGGGCTTCAGCGCCATGGAGGCGCGGGCCCCCTTGGCCCTGATCTCCCGCGCGAGCCGCACGGGCGCGGCGGCGGCCTCCGCGTGGAAGGTCACCGATCCCGCACCGGCCTCGACGTACTGCGGGGCCCAGCGGTCCGCGTCCTCGATCATCAGGTGGCAGTCCAGCGGGGTGTCCGTGGCCTTGCTCAGGGCCTCCACGATGGGCACCCCGAGCGTCAGGTTGGGCACGAAGTGGTTGTCCATGACATCGACATGGAGCCAGTCGGCGCCTTCGACGGCCTTCGCCTCCTCGGCGAGGCGGGCGAAGTCGGCGGACAGGATGCTGGGGTTGATCTGGGCCATGCACCCAAGCCTGCCATGCTCCGCGCCACTTCCCCGCCTCGGTGCGCCCCAAAGCCTCACGGGATCATTACGGTTCTCACGATCCCGGCCTTTTCGCCCCGCGATTCCGTCTCCCGGACCTGACCCGGGGGGCGGCACCGGCGGGCAGGTGGATCTCGCAGCCCTCACCGTTTCCCTTCCGGCCTCCGCCCGGCGAACCCTGCGGGCCCGCAGCAGCGGTCGGATCCGCCTCGGGCCGTACCAGGGCGCGGACAGCCTCTGGTGCCCGCCGTGAGGCTGTGTTAGAAACGCTGCGTGATCAGCGACCAGTTCCTGAGGGAGCGCCTCAGCATCGATCTCTGCCGCGTGACCAGCTGCTCCTGTTGAGCCTGGCCCGGCAGCGCTGAGCGCTTCCAGAACTGTGCGGCGTCGTCCGCCCGCCTTCCGGCCGCCCCTCGGGTGAGCCGGCGGTCCCCCTCCAGAACTCCGTCCGCGAGCCGGACCGGACCTGTGTCCGCGTACGGCAAGCAGGCACACCCACGTTCTGCGGGGCCCCTCCCCCGTTGCCGCGGGCGCCCTCGTCCGCGCCCCGCACCCGCCTGCCCGGCCCCGTCCGCCCTTGTCGGCGGCCGGGTGCCTTCGGCACCTCCCGACGGAGCCCGCCATGACCACACCCACGACTCAGAAGCGGCCGCCCGGCCCGGCACCCTCACGTGATCCCTCGGCCGTACCCCCGCCGAGCCGCCGCTCGCCCGGGAGAACCGCCGAGAGAACCGCACGGCTGCGGCGTGTGGGGCTGCGGCTCCTCGCACTGGCCGTGCTGCTCGCCCTCTGGCAGCTCGTCACCACCCTGCGCCTGTGGTCGCCGTTGCTGGTGCCGCCGCCGTCGGCCGTCTGGGACGCGCTCGTCGCGACGTCGGGCACCCACGACGGGGTACGCGGCTACCAGGGCCACACCCTGATCGAGCATCTGGGCATCAGCCTGCGCCGGATCGCGATCGGTGCCGGCGCCGGTGTCCTGGCCGGGCTCGTGGCCGGGGTGCTGATGGGCACGCTGCCCTGGGTGCGGGTGGTGTTCGAACCGGCGGTGGCCTTCCTCCGGACGCTTCCGCCGCTGGCCTACTTCAGCCTGCTGATCATCTGGTTCGGCATCGACGAGGCTCCCAAACTGTGGCTGCTGGCGATCGCCGCCATGCCGCCCGTGGCCGTCGCCACCGCGTCCGCCGTCGCCTCCGCTCCCGCCTCGCTGGTGGAGGCGGCGCGGGCCATCGGGGCCCGCCGCTCGCAGGTGGTGGCCTCCGTCGTCCTGCCGTCCGCGCTGCCGGAGATCCTGGTCGGCGTACGGCTGGCGTTCGGGATCGCGTACTCCTCGGTGGTCGCCGCCGAGACCGTCAACGGGCTGCCCGGCATCGGCGGCATGATCCGTGACGCCCAGCGCTACAACCAGTCCGACGTGGTCGTCCTCGGCCTCTTCGCGATCGGCGTCTCCGGCCTGCTGATCGACGCCCTGCTGCGGGGTGCCGAGAACCGTTTCGCCCCCTGGCGCAGGCTCTCGTGACCCTCCTGCGCCTCCCCACCCGAGCTCCCTCCCCCCGCGGATCCCACGATCGACGAACGAAGGACTACGTCATGCCCGGAACACGCGGTCTGCGCCGCACCTCCCTGCTCTTCGCGGCGCTGGGGGCGCTCGTCGTCACCACGGCCTGCGGTACCGGCGGTGGCGGAGGCGGTGACGACCAGGGCGGCGGCAGCACGATCCGGATCGGCTACCAGGCCTTCCCCAGCGGCGACCTGATCGTGAAGGAGAAGGGCCTGCTGGAGAAGGCCCTTCCCGACCACACCGTCAAGTGGATCAAATTCGACTCCGGGGCGAGCATCAACACCGCGTTCGTCGCCGGCTCGATCGATCTGGCCGCGATCGGCTCCAGCCCGGTGGCGCGCGGACTGTCCGAGCCGCTGAACATCCCGTACCAGGTCACCTGGGTCCTGGACGTCGCCGGTGACAACGAGGCGCTGGTGGCCCGGGACGGCTCCGGCATCGAGGACGTCGAGGACCTGGTGGGCCACAAGGTCGCCACCCCCTTCAGCTCCACCTCGCACTACAGCCTGCTGGCCGCGCTCGACGAGGCGGGAGTGGACACGTCCGAGGTCGAACTGCTCGACCTCGAACCGCAGGACATCGTCGCGGCCTGGTCGCGGGGGGACATCGACGCCGCCTACGTCTGGCTGCCCACGCTCGACGAACTCGGGAAGACCGGCGAGACCCTGCTCTCCAGCCGGGAACTGGCCGCGTCCGGGAAGCCGACCCTCGACCTCGGGGTGGCGTCCACCGCCTTCATCGAGAAGCAGCCCGAGGTGATCGCCGCCTGGCGCACGGCGCAGGCACAGGCCCTGGACCTCATCCATGACGACCCGTCTGCCGCCGCCGCGGCCGTCGGCAAGCAGCTCGGGATCGACCCGGGCGACGCCGCCGCCCAGCTGAAGCAGGGCATCTTCCTCAAGCCGGCCGAACAGGCGGACGACAAGTGGCTGGGCCGCCCCGGAAAGGTCGGCGGACTGGCGGAGAACCTGCACAGCGCGGCGGAGTTCCTGGCCGGGCAGAAGCAGATCCCCGCCGCACCGGAGCTCTCGGAGCTGGAGAAGGCCGTCTACGTGGAAGGGCTGAGCGATGCCGTCTCCGGCTGACCCCCGCGAGAGCAGCCGGGACGGCGCCCGGGAGGCCGGACCCGCGACCGTCACTCCCGCCGTCTCCGTCCGTGACGTGACCCATCGCTACGGTCGCGGCCCGGACACCGTCACGGCCCTCGGCCCGCTGTCGCTCGACGTCCCGGCCGGCGAGTTCCTGGTGCTCGTCGGCCCCTCCGGGAGCGGCAAGAGCACACTGCTGCGGCTGATCGCCGGCTTCGAACGGGCCTCGTCCGGCGACGTGAGCGTGCACGGCGGCGAGCCCGAGCCGGGGCGTCAGGCGGGAGTCGTCTTCCAGCAGCCACGACTGTTCCCCTGGCACACGGTCGGGGAGAACATCTCCCTGGCTCTGCGCTACGCGGGGATCCCCCGAGCCGAACGCCCGGCACGCGTCGAGGAGTTGCTGGAGCGGGTCGGGCTGGCCGGCACCGCCCGGCGCAGGACGTGGCAGATCTCCGGAGGCCAGCAGCAGCGGGTGGCCATCGCCCGGGCCCTCGCCGGCAGCAAGGACCTGCTCCTGCTGGACGAGCCGTTCGCCGCACTGGACGCGCTGACCCGTGAGCGGCTCCAGGAGGACCTGAGAACGGTGAGCGCGCGTACGGGGATCACGTCGGTCTTCGTCACGCACAGCGTGGACGAGGCCGTCTTCCTCGGCAGCCGCGCGGTCGTCCTGAGCGGTGGCCCGGGCACCGTCGCCCTGGACGTCCCGATCCCTCTGCCCCGTACGGGCGACGACGACCCGGACGGGCTGCGCGGACTGCCGGAGTACGCCGCACTGCGCGCCGAGATCGGCGCGGCCGTACGCGACGCGGCCCGCTGACCCCGGGGCCGCCCGTCCCGGCGGGCGGCCCCGCACACCCCCACGGAGACAGGAGTCCCCATGTCCCTCACCACGCCCCTCGGTCCCGCCTCCGCGCTGCGCTCCACCCGGCTGCCTCCGGACGGGCTGTACGAGGGCCCCCGCGAGCTGCGCAGGCTGGCGCCGGGTCAGCCCGACCGGCCCTACACGCTGTTCGACGTCGTACCGCTCGGGCCTGTCATCGGCGCGGAGATCGGCGGTGTCGACCTGACCCGTCCGCTCACGCCGGCCGTGCGCGCGGAGCTCGACCGGGCGCTGCTGGAGTGGAAGGTGCTCTTCTTCCGGGGGCAGCACCCCGGTTCGGCCGAGCAGCGTGCCTTCGCCCGCAACTGGGGCGAGCTGGAGACCAACCCCCTGCTGGCCACCGGCGACGATCCGGAGGTGGCGCGCTTCGACCGCTCGTCCACGCCGGGCTTCGAGAACGTCTGGCACACCGATGTGACGTTCCGCGAGCGGCCCGCGCTCGGCGCCGTACTGCACCTGCGCGAGGTGCCGCCCTACGGCGGGGACACGATGTGGGCCGACATGGCCGCCGCGTACGACAACCTTCCGCCGGAGACCAAGGCACGTCTGGAGGGGGCGCGGGCGGTGCACGACTTCGTGCCGGGGTTCGCGCGGTTCACCCCTCCGGAGCGGCTGCTCCCCTTCCAGGACCGCTTCCCGCCGGTCGAGCACCCGGTGGTGCGGACGCATCCCGCCACCGGGCGCCGGATGCTCTTCGTCAACACCTCGTTCACCACCCGGATCGTGGGCTGGGACCAGGAGGAGAGCGACCGGATGCTGCGCCTGCTCTTCCAGCAGGCACACGTCCCCGAGTACCAGGTGCGCTTCACCTGGCGCGCGGGTGACGTCGCGTTCTGGGACAACCGGGCCACACAGCACTACGCGGTGAACGACTACGCCCCGCACCGCAGGGTGGCCGAGCGTGTCGCCGTCGCCGGGGACCGCCCGCGCTGACCCCGGACCGCCCGCGACGCGGGCGCCCGTGCGGCGCCGCGTCGCGACGGTCCGGGCGAGGCTGCTCGTGCGGCACCGCGCCGTGTCAGCCCGTGCGGCGCAGCAGGGCCAGGTACATCGCGTCGGTGCCGTGCAGGTGCGGCCAGAGCTGGATGTCGGGCCCGTCGCCCAGCGCGGGAACTCCGGGGAGCAGCGGACGGGCGTCGACCCACTCGGCCTCGACCGGTGATCCTCCGCGTCCCTTGAGCACGTCCTCGACGACGACGCGCGTCTCGGCCAGATGCGGCGAGCAGGTCGCGTAACCGACCACCCCGCCGATGCGTACGGCCTTCAGCGCCTCGCGCAGCAGACCGCGCTGCAGGGGTGCGAAGCCCTCCAGGTCCTCGGGCCGGCGCCGCCAGCGGGATTCGGGGCGCCTGCGCAGTGCGCCGAGGCCGGAGCACGGGACGTCCATCAGGACCCGGTCGAAGGAGCCGGGCCGCCACGGCGGCCGGGTGCCGTCGGCGGTGATCACCTGGTACGGCCCGGGGTTGCCGGCGAGCGCGCGCTCGACGAGCCGGGCCCGGTGCGGCTGCTTCTCGGCTGCGAGCAGGGTCGCGCCGCGCTCGGCGGCCAGCGCGGCCAGCAGCGCGGCCTTGCCGCCCGGTCCCGCGCAGCCGTCGAGCCACCGGGTGTCCTCGCCCTCGACGGGCGCGGCGGCCAGGGCGGCGGCGACGAGCTGACTGCCCTCGTCCTGCACCCCGGCGCTGCCGTCCCGCACCGCGGCCAGGGCCCCCGGTTCGCCGCCCTCGGCCATCCGCACGGCGTACGGCGACCAGCGGCCGGGCAGGCCGCTCTCCTCGCCGAGGGCGTCAAGCAGCTCGTCGGGGGTCGAGCGGCCGGGGCGCGCCACCAGCGTGACCTCGGGCCGCTCGTTGTCCGCCTCCAGCAGGTCCTCGATCCCCGCGCGCCCTCCGCCGAGGGCGTCCCAGAGTGCGGAGACGACCCAGCGGGGGTGCGAGTGGACGACGGAGAGGTACTCCTCGGCGTCCTCCTCGTACGAGGGGGCGACGCGCTCCGTCCAGCCGTCGAGGTCGTGCGCGGTGACCTTGCGCAGCACGGCGTTGACGAACTTGGCGCGCCCCTCGCCCAGGACCACCCGGGCGAGCTCCACACTGGCCGAGACGGCCGCGTGGGTCGGGATGCGGGTGCCGAGCAGCTGGTGCACACCCATGTTGAGGACGTCGAGCACGGGCGGGTCCACCTCGCGCAGCGGCCGGTCGATGCAGGCGGCGACGATCGCGTCGTAGGTGCCCTGGCGGCGCAGCGTGCCGTAGACCAGCTCGGTCGCCAGCGCGGCGTCCCTGCCCTCGAAGTCGCCCTTGGCACGTGCCTTCTTCAGCAGCGGCGGGAGGACGAGGTTGGCGTAGGCGTCGCGCTCGTCGACGGCCCGGAGCACCTCGAAGGCGAGGAAGCGGACCGGGTCCTTCTTCGGGCGGCGGTGGGGCTTTGCGGGACGGCGACGCTGCTGGTCGTTCACGTGAAAGGTGCTCCGCTGATGGTGAGGGGGCGATCCCGTCCAGCGTACGTCGCCGGTTCCCGCCGGCCGGTCCCGAGGCCGCCGACGGGACTGGGCGGGACGGCCCGCCCCGAGGCCGCCGGCCGTCCCGGAGCCTCAGAGGCCCAGCAGCTCCCCGTGGGCGATGCGCACCCCGCGGGCCCAGTCGGCGGCGCGCATCGGCTTCTTCCCCTGCGGCTGCACCCACAGGAGCTCCACGGCGTGCGAGCCGGTGCCCACGTACACGTTGTTCTTGCCCACGGACAGCTCGCCCGGGGCCAGGTCCGTGCGGTCGAGGACGGGCGCGACCTGGACCAGCTTCAGGCGCTCCCCGCGGAAGAGGGTCCAGGCGCCGGGCGCGGGGGTGCAGCCGCGCACGACGCGGTCGACCCGGAGGGCGGGCGCGGACCACTGCACCTGGGCGTCCTCGACGGTGATCTTGGGGGCGAGCGTCACACCGTCGGCGGGCTGCGGGACGGCGTGCAGGGTGCCGTCCTCGATGCCGTCCATGGTCGCCGCGAGCAGCCCGGCGCCCGCGAAGGCGAGCCGGGTGAGGAGGTCGCCGCTGGTGTCGGTGGGGCGGACCTCCTCGGTCAGCACTCCGTACACGGGTCCCGAGTCCAGCCCCTCCTCGATCAGGAAGGTCGAGGCGCCGGTGACCTCGTCCCCGGCCATCACGGAGTGCTGCACGGGCGCGGCCCCACGCCAGGCGGGCAGCAGCGAGAAGTGGAGGTTCACCCAGCCCCGGGCCGGGACGTCCAGGGCGGTCCTGGGCAGCAGAGCGCCGTAGGCGACGACGGGACAGCAGTCGGGTGCGATCTCACGCAGCCGGGCCAGGAAGTCCTCGTCGCGCGGCCTGACCGGCTTGAGCACCTCGATCCCGGCCTCTTCGGCCCGCTCCGCCACGGGGCTGGCCACGAGCCGGCGCCCTCGCCCGGCGGGGGCGTCGGGGCGGGTCACCACGGCGGCCACCTCGTGGCGGCCGGAGGCGATCAGGGCGTCCAGGGCGGGAACGGCGACCTCGGGGGTGCCTGCGAAGACGAGCTTCATGGGTGGCGGACTGCCTCTCGGGCCGGAACGTACGTGGCGAGCAGCACACCAGTCTAGGGCCTCGCGTGAACCCGGCCACGGGGAGCGTACGCGGACGTCGTGCGCCCCGCGCACAGACACATACGCCCCTGTTGCGTGACCACATGGCCGGGTGACGCGTTGGTCAAGTGAGATTGACCGAAGTGGACCGCCTTCACGCGGTCCGATCCCTTTCAACGCCGGTTCGAGAGGCTTCTTCATGGCCGACCACGCAACCCACGACGCCCAAGCGCGTGCCAGCCTGCACCTGTTGGTGCGGGACATCGAGCGGGTCCGGCGGCAGGTGGACGCCCTGCGCACCCTCACTGCGCAGCTGGGCAACGTCTACCGTCCGCGCCGCTCCGGCCCGTCCGCGGGCTTCGTCGTCTACGGGAGGGCGCCGGCCCCGACGGTGCGACTGGCCCAGGAACTGCGGGACAGCGTCGAGACGCTGGTGACGGCGGCGGTGGACTTCGACCGTTCGCTGGGGTTCTCGTGGGACGCGGTGGGTTCCGCCCTGGGCGTCACCAAGCAGGCGGTGCACCGCCGTTACGGCGCGCGCCGCAACACCCCGCAGCCGGGGTCGGCGGAGGCGGCTGCCGAGACCGTGAACCGCCCGCTGCCCGCGGCGCCGAACTCCTCCCCCGCGCTGCCCTCCGTGCCCGCGGCCCGCTCCATGCCGCCGCAGCCCTCGGACCGCCCGGGAGCGTTCCCGGGGCCCCGCAACGGCTGAGAAGCGCCAGGGTCCGGGCCCGGGCGTCGTCAGCCGATGTCCAGGGGGTCGATCCTGATCCGTACCGGATCTCCGGTGCCCTTGGCCGTCCGGGCCGCCTGCGCCGTCTTCAGGGCGGTCGCCAGCGCCGCGCCCCGCCCCGGCGGAACCCTGATCAGCGCCCGCTCCCAGGTGTCTCCGGGCGGGGCGTCACCCTGCCTGCGGGGTCTGCCGGGAGCGACGCCCGGCACCTGCACCGGGCCGAGCACCTGCGCTTCCGGTGGCAGATCGGCACCCGCGAGGAAGGCGGCCACCGCCTCGGCGGGGCCTGTCACCGACGCCATCCGGGACACGGGCGGGAAACCGAGCTCGGCCCGTTCCGCGAGCTCTCGGCGGGCATGGCCGACCGGGTCCCAGCGGACCAGCGCCTGGACGGGCCGCAAGGTCGGTTCGGCCACGATCACGACCGTGCCCCCCTCCGGCTGGCCGCGCACCAGCGCGGCGGCCGCCGTCCAGCGCCGCAGCGCCTCCTCGCCGGCCCGCAGGTCGGGCCTGCCGACCATCGCCCAGCCGTCCAGGAGCAGTGCGGCCGCGTACCCGCCCTCGGCCACCGGTTCGGCCCCGGGGGTGCTGACGACCAGGGCGGGCTGTCCGGGCACGGAGTCCAGCACATGGTCGCGGCCCGACGTCCGCACGGGCACGGCCGGGAACGCCCGGCCCAGCTCCTCGGCGGTCCGGCGGGCCCCGACGATCTGCGCCCTCAGCCGCACACCACCGCAGGCGCCACAGCTCCAGGCCGTTTCGGCGCGCCCGCACCAGGCGCAGTCGAGCTCGCGCTGGTCCGGCGCCTCCAGGGGACCCGCGCAGTGCCGGCACCGCGCGGGTTCGCGGCAGCGCTCGCAGGCCAGTCTGGGGGCGTAACCCCTGCGCGGGACCTGGACGAGCACGGGCCCGCTGCGCAGTCCGTCCCGTACGGTCTGCCAGGCCAGGCTGGGCAGCCGCGCCGAGCGGGCCGCGCCGTCCCGTGCGAGCTCCCCGTCGCCGACCGTGCGGATCAGGGGAGCGGCGATCCGCAGCTGCTCCCGGTCCGCGCGCAGGGGCAGGGCCCAGCCGCTCTCGACCAGCTGGGCGGCCTCGACCGTGCAGTTCGTCCCGCCCAGCAGGAACGCACACCGTCCGTGCGCGGCCCGCAGCTCCAGAACCTCCCTGACGTGCGGGAAGGGGGCGTTGTCGTCGCTGTGGCTGGAGTCCCCGTCGTCCCAGACGGCCACCAGCCCGAGATCGGTGACGGGGGCGAACATGGCGGCCCTCGTGCCGACCACCGCACGCACCGATCCGCGCCGGACGGCGAGCCACTGGCGGTAGCGCTTCTCGGGGCCCGACTCGGCCGTCAGCAGCGCGTGCCGCCCCTCCCCCAGGACCCCGGTCAGAGCCGCGTCGACCCGCCCGGCACTGCGCCCGTCCGGTACGACGACGAGCGCGCCCCGGCCGGAGGCCAGGGTGGCGGCCACGGCGCGGGCGATCTCCTCGGGCCAGTGCGGTCCGGGCAGCGCGGTCCACACGGCGCGGGGCGCCCCGCCCTCCGCCAGAGCCCGCAGGAAACCGGGCCCCTGGGCATAGCGTTCCCAGGTCCCCGGCTCCGGAGCGGGCGGGGGCGGAAGGGGCGCGGGCGACGGCTTGGACTCGGCCCGGCCGTTCCTGGGCGGCACGGCGAGCTGCAGCACATCGGCGAGGCTGCCGGCATAGCGGTCGGCGACGGCCCTGGAGAGCTCCAGCAGCTCGGGCCCGAGCACCGGCTCGGGTGAGACGACGTAGGCCAGGGCGGCGAGGGCGCCCTGGTAGTCCGAGGAGGCGCGCCGCTCGATCAGGAAGCCGTCGATGAGACCGCCGCCCTCGCGCCGCCCGCCGCGTACCTGGCGGCCTCCGGCGCCGAAACGGACCCGGACGCGGACACCGGGCTGTGCCTCGGCGTCGAGCTCCTCCGGGACGGCGTAGTCGAAGTACTGGTCGAGGTGGAGCGCGCCCTTGTTCACCAGGACGCGGGCGACCGGCAGCTCCGTGGCGAGCGCCGCTCCCCGCCACGTCCTGGGCTTGGCGCGCGGTACCTTGGCCTGGCGCACCGTCTCCCGGATGAGCGCAAGCTGCTCCGGGGCCCCTGCGCCGGGGTCGTCGGACCGCTCGTTGTCGCTGCTCACAGCCAAATTCCTACCAGACGCCACCGACAGCGGCGCCGGACGGCGAAACGGCCCCCGAGATCAGGATCCGGCCGCGGCGGGTTTCTTTCACTGCGGGGACACCGCCCCGCTCCAGAAGTATCCGCAGCCTTCGCACCGGGAGCCGGAGCCATCATGCGGCACGGGACCCGCGCACCGCACACCGTTTTCCGGGCCCTGGCACACACCCGGGGCCCGGACTCCGCGTCGCGGTGTCCGGGCCCCGGGTGAGGAACGAAGGGCTCGGCTCAGAGCCCCGCCGCCTGGCGCAGCGCGTCCACGCGGTCGGTCCGCTCCCAGGTGAAGTCGGGGAGCTCCCGGCCGAAGTGGCCGTACGCCGCGGTCTGGGCGTAGATCGGACGGAGCAGGTCGAGGTCGCGGATGATCGCGGCCGGGCGGAGGTCGAAGACCTCGCCGATGGCGTGCTCGATCTTCTCCGTGTCGACCGCGGCGGTGCCGAAGGTCTCGACGAACAGGCCCACGGGCTCGGCCTTGCCGATCGCGTAGGCGACCTGGACCTCGCACCGGGTGGCGAGGCCGGCCGCGACGACGTTCTTGGCGACCCAGCGCATGGCGTAGGCGGCCGAGCGGTCCACCTTGGACGGGTCCTTGCCCGAGAAGGCGCCGCCGCCGTGGCGGGCCATGCCGCCGTAGGTGTCGATGATGATCTTGCGGCCGGTCAGACCGGCGTCGCCCATCGGGCCACCGATCTCGAAGCGCCCGGTCGGGTTCACCAGGAGGCGGTAGCCCTCGGTGTCGAGCTTGATGCCGTCCTCGATGAGCTGCGCCAGGACGTGCTCCACGACGAACTCGCGGATGTCGGGCGCGAGCAGCGAGTCGAGGTCGATGTCGGAGGCGTGCTGCGAGGAGACGACGACGGTGTCGAGGCGGACGGCCTTGTCGTCGTCGTACTCGATGGTGACCTGGGTCTTGCCGTCGGGGCGCAGGTACGGGATGGTCCCGTTCTTGCGGACCTCGGACAGCCGGCGCGAGAGGCGGTGCGCGAGGTAGATCGGGAGCGGCATCAGCTCGGGCGTCTCGTCGCAGGCGTAGCCGAACATCAGCCCCTGGTCGCCGGCACCCTGCTTGTCGAGCTCGTCCTCGTCGCCCTCGACACGCTTCTCGTACGCCGTGTCGACGCCCTGGGCGATGTCCGGGGACTGCGCCCCGATGGACACGGAGACGCCGCAGGAGGCTCCGTCGAAGCCCTTCTTGGAGGAGTCGTAGCCGATCTCCAGGACCTTGTTGCGCACGAGGTTGGGGATGTCGGCGTAGGCCTTGGTCGTGACCTCACCCGCGACATGCACCAGACCAGTGGTGATCAGGGTCTCGACGGCGACGCGCGAGGAAGGGTCCTCGCGCAGGAGCGCGTCCAGAATCGTGTCGCTGATCTGGTCAGCGATCTTGTCGGGGTGGCCCTCGGTGACGGACTCCGAGGTGAAGAGACGGCGGGACACATCGCTCCCTGGGGTTGCAGCGGCTGCTGGCTGATCATTGGTGGACCGCCGGGAGCTGCGCCCGGCACATTCCGTCGACCAGTTTATCGGTCGCTCCCGGTGAATGGGCGACACGTCTCGCCCCTTGGAGGGTCTGTGACCTGCGGCACCGTTGACGGCAGTACGAAAATCCGCCCTTTCGGGGGCACAATAAGGCTGATTGTCGTGAGATTCCTCCCAGTCGGTCCGGTCTAGCCGGTCTGGCCGAAACGGGCCGCCACCAGGTCCCACACCGTGTCGGCGAGCGCTTCCTTGGGACCGTACGGCACAGCGGTCTCCGCACCGTCCGACGCGAGCACGACCGCCTCGTTCTCCTCCGATCCGAAGGTCTTGCGCTCCCCCACCTCGTTGACGACGAGGAGGTCGCAGCCCTTGCGGCGGAGCTTTGCGCGGCCGTTGGCGAGGACGTCGTCCGTCTCGGCGGCGAAGCCCACGACGATCTGTCCCGGCCGGGCACGCTCCGCGGCGACCTCGGCGAGGATGTCGGGGTTGCGGACGAGGGCGATGGGCGCGGGCTCCTGGCCGTCCTTCTTCTTGATCTTGCCCGAGGCGTAGACGGCAGGCCGGAAGTCGGCGACCGCCGCGGCCATCACCACGACATCGGCGTCGGCCGCGGCCTTCAGCACGGCTTCGCGCAGCTGTACGGCGGTCCCGGCGTGCAGGACGTCGGCGCCCGCCGGGTCGGGGAGCCCGGTGTTGGCCTCGACGAGGGTCACCCGGGCGCCACGGGCGACCGCCGTGCGGGCCAGGGCGTACCCCTGCTTGCCGGAGGAGCGGTTGCCCAGGTAGCGGACCGGGTCGAGCGGCTCACGGGTGCCGCCCGCGCTGATCACCACGTGCCGGCCGGCGAGGTCGGCCGCCACGGGACCACGGGCCAGGACGCCCCGGCAGACCTCGAAGATCTCCCCGGGGTCCGGCAGCCTGCCCTTGCCCGTGTCCACGCCGGTGAGCCTGCCCACGGCGGGCTCGATGACGACGGCGCCCCGGCGGCGGAGGGTGGCGACGTTCTCCTGGGTGGCGGGGTGCTCCCACATCTCCGTGTGCATGGCGGGCGCGAAGACGACCGGACAGCGTGCGGTGAGCAGGGTGTTCGTCAGGAGGTCGTCGGCGAGGCCGTGGGCGGCCTTGGCGAGCATGTCCGCGGTCGCGGGAGCGACCACCACGAGATCGGCGGCCTGGCCGATCCTGACGTGCGGCACCTCGTGCACACCGTCCCAGACCTCGGTCGACACCGGGTTTCCGGAGAGGGCGGACCAGGTCGCCGCTCCGACGAAGTTCAGCGACGCGGCGGTCGGGACGACCCGGACGTCGTGGCCGGACTCGGTCAGCCTGCGCAGCAGCTCGCACGCCTTGTACGCGGCGATGCCTCCGCTGACCCCCAGGACGACCTTCGGCTTCTCCACTGCGTCTCCCCGCACTCGTGTCTCCGCGCACTCGCGTGCGGCCTCATGACGTACGCACTCCATGCTGCCTCACCGTGCCCTCGGCACTGCGGCGGGCCTGGCTGCGGACACACCACAGGCCCGGCGGACGCGGCCGCCGGGCCTGTGGTGAAGGTGCGTTTCCTGCATACCGCCTGACTACTGCGCGGGGCCCTCGATGGCCTCGGAGGTCAGCAGGCCCGCGTTGATCTCGCGGAGCGCGATCGAGAGCGGCTTCTCGTGCACGTGGGTGTCGACGAGCGGACCGACGTACTCGAGGAGGCCTTCACCGAGCTGCGAGTAGTACGCGTTGATCTGGCGCGCGCGCTTGGCGGCGTAGATCACGAGGCTGTACTTCGAGTCGGTGGCTTCGAGGAGCTCATCAATCGGCGGGTTGATGATGCCCTCGGGCGTGGTGATGGAAGAGGACACTCTCTGCCTTCCGAAGGGGATAGAGATCAAAGAGATCTTTGATCGTGCTGGGTTCCGCAGTGGTGCTGCTCTGCGTCCGTGGACCGGTGAGGACCTGTGAGGTCAGCCGTCGGTGCCGCGGAGGCCGGAAGCCTGCAGCATCAACGTTAGCAGCTCGCGTGCGACGTCCTCGACGGAGGTGTTGACGAGCGTCGTGTCGAACTCGGCCTCGGCGGCCAGTTCGATCTTCGCCGCGGCGAGCCGGCGTTCGATCACGTCGGACGCCTCCGTCCCCCGGCCGGTGAGCCGGCGCACCAGCTCGTCCCAGCTGGGCGGCGCGAGGAAGACGAGCCGGGCGTCCGGCATCGACTGACGGACCAGCCTGGCGCCCTGCAGATCGATCTCCAGCAGCACCGGCTCACCCGCCTCCAGGCGGTCGAGCACCGCCCTGCGGGGGGTGCCGTAACGGTTGCCCGCGAATTCGGCCCACTCCAGCAGTTCGCCGTTGGCGATCAGCTTGTCGAACTCCTCGTCGTCCACGAAGAAGTAGTGGACGCCGTTGCGCTCGCCGGGGCGGGGCTTACGCGTCGTGGCGGACACCGAGAGCCAGACCTCGGGGTGAACCTTGCGCATATGAGCGACGACCGTGCTCTTACCGACCCCGGAGGGGCCGGAGAGCACGGTCAGCCGCGGACGTGCGTCCGGGGGTACGGGGGACGTCCCCCGGGATGTTGCAGCCATGGGGCGATTATCCCCGTTCTCAGGAGTGCCTGAGAACGTCAGGCGGCGCTGCCGCCGAACTCACGCTCCAGGGATGCGATCTGGTTGGAGCCGAGACCCCGGACCCGGCGGCTCTCGGAGATGCCGAGCCGCTCCATGATCTGCTTGGCGCGGACCTTGCCCACGCCCGGCAGGGACTCGAGAAGAGCGGAGACCTTCATCTTGCCGATGACGTCGTTCTCCTGGCCCTGCTTGATGACCTCATGGAGCGAGGCGCCGGAGTGCTTGAGTCGATTCTTGACCTCGGCCCGCTCCCGGCGAGCCGCGGCGGCCTTTTCGAGCGCGGCTGCGCGCTGTTCAGGGGTAAGGGGCGGAAGAGCCACGCCTACGTCACCTCGGATGTCGATCTGTCGGATACGGACCCGGTGAGGAACCTTGTGGCCCCACACCTGGTGAGCAACGAACAACGCGTGCTCGTTGGCTCTCGACGGAGACTAGCGGCCATGGCCGCCTGAGTCAGCGAGAACAGACGAAAAGTCCTGGTCAGCCTTGGCCGACCGGGACATTTCGGCCATAACAACCCGGAATTCTGGTCAGGATTCCGTCAACAGCCTGTTACGTGGCATCGTCAGCCTTCCGAGACGGCCGCACGGACCTCGTCCGCGAACCGTCCGGCGGCTTCGCGCAGCCCTGACGCGTCCGGTCCGTGGCGCAGCACGCCCCGGCTCACGCTCGGCACCACGTTGCCCACGGCGGCGCCGAAGACCCGGGGAAGATCCGCGGGGGTCGCGCCCTGGGCTCCGATGCCGGGAGCGAGCAGCGGACCGTTGATCGACAGATCGGCCCCCGCGTCCCCGAGCGTGGCACCCACCACCGCGCCGACGGACCCGAGCGGCGTCGCGCCGGCGTTCTCGGCCGCCATGTGGTCGAGCATCAGCTGGGCCAGCGAGCGCCCGTCCGCGGCGGTGGCGCGCTGGACCTCCGCGCCCTCCGGGTTGGAGGTGAGCGCGAGCACGAAGACGCCCGCGCCGGAGACGGCCGCGGCGTCGAGCGCCGGGCGCAGCGAGCCGAAGCCGAGGTAGGGCGAGACGGTGACCGCGTCGGAGAAGAGCGGCGAGTCCTTGTCGAGGTAGGTGGCCGCGTAGGCCCCCATCGTGGAGCCGATGTCGCCGCGCTTGGCGTCCATGAGCACCAGGGCCCCGGCCGCGCGGGCCTCCTCGACAGCCTTCTCCAGGACGGCGATGCCGCGCGAGCCGAAGCGCTCGAAGAAGGCGGACTGCGGCTTCAGCACGGCGACACGGTCGGCCAGGGCGTCGACGACCGTACGCGTGAAGCGCTCCAGCCCCGCGATGTCGTCGTTCAGGCCCCAGGAGGCGAGCAGGGAGGCGTGCGGGTCGATGCCGACGCAGAGCGGCCCGCGGGTGTCCATGGCGTGGCGCAGGCGCGCGCCGAAGGGTTCGAGGGTCACTGCATGACCTTCCGTGTCTCGGCGCCGACGGCTTCGGCGAGGGTGGCGTACGGGGAGGCGGCCAGCCGGGCGGCCAGGCCCTTGTGGATCGCGCGGGCGTAGAACGGGCCCTCGTAGATGAAGGCGCTGTAGCCCTGCACCAGCGTGGCGCCGGCGAGGATGCGTTGCCAGGCGTCCTCGGCGTTCTCGACGCCCCCGACGCCCACGAGGGTGAGCCGGGTCCCCACGCGGGCGTACAGGCGGCTCAGGACCTCCAGGGAGCGCTCCTTGAGGGGTGCGCCGGAGAGCCCGCCGGTCTCCTGGACCAGGGAGGCGTCGGACTTCAGGCCCAGGCCGTCGCGGGCGATGGTGGTGTTGGTGGCGATGATGCCGTCCAGGCCGAGCTCGACGGCGAGGTCGGCGACCGCGTCGACGTCCTCGTCCGCGAGGTCCGGGGCGATCTTGACGAGCAGCGGGACCCGCCGGCCGGTGACGGTGCGGTCCGCTGCCTCGCGCACGGCGGTGAGCAGCGGGCGGAGCGCCTCGGTGGCCTGGAGGTTGCGCAGGCCGGGGGTGTTCGGCGAGGAGACGTTCACGACGAGGTAGTCGGCGTGGGCGGCGAGCCGCTCGGTGGACTTCACGTAGTCGCCCACGGCCTCGTCCTCGGGGACCACCTTGGTCTTGCCGATGTTGACGCCGACGGTCGTGCGGAAGACCGGGGTGCGGGCGGCGAGGCGCTCCGCCACGGCCGCGGAGCCCTCGTTGTTGAAGCCCATGCGGTTGATCAGGGCCCGGTCGGCCACGAGGCGGAACAGCCGCTTCTTCGGGTTGCCGGGCTGCGGCTCGCCGGTGACCGTGCCGATCTCGACGTGGTCGAAGCCGAGCATCGACATGCCGTCGATCGCGACGGCGTTCTTGTCGAAGCCGGCGGCGAGCCCGAAGGGTCCGTGCATCCGCAGGCCGAAGGCCTCGGTGCGCAGCTCCTCGTAGCGGGGGGCGAAAGCGGCGGCGGTGAAGGTGCGCAGCACGGGGATGCGCGCGGCGAGGCGGATCCAGCGGAAGGCCAGGTGGTGGGCCTGCTCCGGGTCCATCCGCTTGAAGACGAGGCGGAAGAAGAGTGTGTAGATCACGGGTGTCCTCATGAAGAGGGGGACACCGTTTCCGGTGTCCCCCTGTGGGCTTCCTAGTCGCGGGCCGCGGTCAGATGCTCCGCGTGTTCCTGGAGGGAACGTACGCCGACGCCGCCGTGGTTGAGCGCGTCGATGCCCTGGACCGCGGCGGCCAGCGCCTGGACCGTGGTGAGGCACGGCACGGACCGGGCAACAGCCGCGGTGCGGATCTCGTAGCCGTCGAGCCGGCCGCCCGTCCCGTACGGGGTGTTGACGATGAGGTCGACCTCGCCGTCGTGGATCAGCTGGACGATGGTCTTCTCGCCGTTCGGGCCCTCGCCCTCCGAGAGCTTGCGCACGACCGTGGCGTTGATGCCGTTGCGCTTGAGGACCTCGGCGGTGCCGGAGGTGGCCATCAGCTCGAAGCCGTGGGCGACCAGCTCGCGGGCCGGGAAGATCATCGTGCGCTTGTCGCGGTTGGCGACCGAGATGAAGGCACGGCCCTTGGTGGGCAGCGGCCCGTAGGCGCCGGCCTGCGACTTGGCGTACGCCGTGCCGAAGACGGAGTCGATGCCCATGACCTCACCGGTGGAGCGCATCTCCGGGCCGAGGACCGTGTCGACGCCGCGGCCCTGGATGTCGCGGAAACGCGACCACGGCATGACTGCCTCCTTGACGGAGATCGGCGCGTCCAGCGGCAGGGTGCCGCCGTCGCCGGTCTTCGGCAGCAGGCCCTCCTCGCGCAGCTCGGCGATGGTGGCGCCCAGCGAGATGCGGGCGGCGGCCTTCGCGAGCGGGACCGCGGTCGCCTTCGAGGTGAAGGGGACCGTCCGCGAGGCGCGCGGGTTGGCCTCCAGGACGTAGAGGATGTCACCGGAGAGCGCGAACTGGATGTTGATCAGCCCGCGTACGCCGACGCCCTTGGCGATGCCCTCGGTGGAGGCGCGCAGCCGCTTGATGTCGTAGCCGCCGAGGGTGATCGGGGGCAGCGCGCACGCCGAGTCGCCGGAGTGGATGCCGGCCTCCTCGATGTGCTCCATGACGCCGCCGAGGTAGAGCTCGGTGCCGTCGTAGAGAGCGTCGACGTCGATCTCGATCGCGTCGTCGAGGAAGCGGTCGACCAGGACCGGCCGGGTGGGGCTGATCTCGGTGGACTCCTCGATGTACGAGGACAGGCGGGTCTCGTCGTAGACGATCTCCATGCCCCGGCCGCCGAGCACGTACGACGGGCGGACGAGGACGGGGTAGCCGATCTCGTCGGCGATGGCCTTGGCCTCGGCGAAGGTGGTGGCGGTGCCGTGCTTCGGGGCGGGCAGACCGGCCTCGGCGAGTACGCGGCCGAAGGCGCCGCGGTCCTCGGCGGCGTGGATGGCCTCGGGGGAGGTCCCCACGACCGGCACGCCGTTGTCCTTGAGCGCCTGCGAGAGGCCGAGCGGCGTCTGTCCGCCGAGCTGGACGACGACACCGGCGATCGGGCCCGCGAGCGACTCGGCGTGCACGATCTCCAGGACGTCCTCGAGCGTGAGCGGCTCGAAGTACAGCCGGTCGGAGGTGTCGTAGTCGGTGGAGACGGTCTCCGGGTTGCAGTTGACCATCACGGTCTCGTAGCCCGCGTCGTGCAGGGCGAACGAGGCGTGGACGCACGAGTAGTCGAACTCGATGCCCTGGCCGATGCGGTTCGGGCCGGAGCCGAGGATGATCACCGCGGGCTTGGTGCGGGGCGCGACCTCGGTCTCCTCGTCGTAGGAGGAGTAGAAGTACGGCGTCTTCGCGGCGAACTCGGCAGCGCAGGTGTCGACCGTCTTGTAGACCGGGCGGATGCCGAGCGCGTGCCGGACCTCGCGGACGACGTCCTCGCGCAGGCCGCGGATCTCGGCGATCTGGGCGTCGGAGAAGCCGTGCCGCTTGGCCTCGGCGAGCAGCTCGGTGTCGAGGCGCTCGGCTGCGGTCAGCTCGTCGGCGATCTCCTTGATGAGGAAGAGCTGGTCGACGAACCAGGGGTCGATCTTCGTTGACTCGAAGACCTCTTCCTGGGTGGCGCCGGCGCGGATCGCCTGCATCACGGTGTTGATGCGGCCGTCGGTGGGACGGACGGCCTCGGCGAGCAGCTCGGCCTTGTCCCCGGGCTCGCCGGTGAAGGCGAACTGGGAGCCCTTCTTCTCCAGGGAGCGCAGTGCCTTCTGGAGTGCCTCGGTGAAGTTGCGGCCGATCGCCATGGCCTCGCCCACCGACTTCATGGTGGTGGTGAGGGTGGAGTCGGCGGACGGGAACTTCTCGAAGGCGAAGCGCGGGGCCTTCACCACGACGTAGTCGAGTGTCGGCTCGAAGGAGGCCGGCGTCTTCTCGGTGATGTCGTTGGGGATCTCGTCGAGCGTGTAGCCGACGGCCAGCTTGGCGGCGATCTTGGCGATCGGGAAGCCGGTGGCCTTCGACGCGAGCGCCGAGGAGCGGGAGACGCGCGGGTTCATCTCGATCACGATGATCCGGCCGTCGGCCGGGTCGATCGCGAACTGGATGTTGCAGCCGCCGGTGTCGACGCCGACCTCGCGGATGATCGCGATGCCGATGTCGCGCAGCCGCTGGTACTCACGGTCGGTGAGCGTCATCGCGGGCGCCACGGTGATCGAGTCGCCGGTGTGGACGCCCATCGGGTCGAAGTTCTCGATGGAGCAGACGACCACGACGTTGTCGTTCTTGTCGCGCATCAGCTCCAGCTCGTACTCCTTCCAGCCGAGGATGGACTCCTCCAGGAGCACCTCGGTGGTCGGCGAGAGCGTGAGGCCCTGTCCGGCGATGCGGCGCAGCTCCTCCTCGTCGTGGGCGAAGCCGGAGCCGGCGCCGCCCATGGTGAAGGAGGGGCGGACGACGACGGGGTAGCCGCCGAGGGTGTCGACGCCTGCGATGACGTCGTCCATGGTGTGGCAGATCACGGAGCGGGCGGACTCGCCGTAACCGATCTTGGCCTTGACGGCCTCGACGACTCCCTTGAAGAGGTCGCGGTCCTCGCCCTTGTTGATGGCCTCGACGTTGGCGCCGATGAGCTCGACGCCGTACTTCTCCAGGACACCGTTCTCGTGCATGGAGATGGCCGTGTTGAGCGCGGTCTGGCCGCCGAGGGTGGGGAGCAGCGCGTCGGGGCGCTCCTTGGCGATGATCTTCTCGACGAACTCGGGGGTGATCGGCTCGACGTACGTGGCGTCGGCGATCTCCGGGTCGGTCATGATCGTCGCCGGGTTGGAGTTCACCAGGATGACGCGCAGGCCCTCGGCCTTGAGTACGCGGCAGGCCTGGGTGCCGGAGTAGTCGAACTCGGCGGCCTGCCCGATGACGATCGGACCGGAGCCGATGACCAGGACGGACTGGATATCGGAGCGCTTAGGCACGCTGGCCCTCCATCAGGGTGACGAAACGGTCGAAGAGGTACGCGGCGTCGTGCGGGCCCGCGGCTGCTTCGGGGTGGTACTGGACGCTGAAGGCCGGCTGGTCGAGCAGCTGGAGCCCTTCGACGACCTGGTCGTTCAGGCATACGTGGGAGACCTCGGCGCGGCCGAACTCCGTGTCGGAGACCTTGTCGAGCGGGGCGTCGACGGCGAAGCCGTGGTTGTGCGCGGTGACCTCGACCTTGCCGGTCGTGCGGTCCTGCACGGGCTGGTTGATGCCCCGGTGGCCGTACTTCAGCTTGTAGGTGCCGAAGCCGAGCGAGCGGCCCAGGATCTGGTTGCCGAAGCAGATGCCGAAGAGCGGGGTCTTGCGCTCCAGGACACCGCGCATGACGGAGACGGGGTGGTCGGCGGTGGACGGGTCGCCGGGGCCGTTCGAGAAGAAGACACCGTCGGGCTCGACCGCGTAGACCTCGTCGAGGGTGGCGGTGGCCGGCAGGACGTGCACCTCGATGCCGCGCTCGGCCATGCGGTGCGGGGTCATGCCCTTGATGCCGAGGTCGATCGCGGCGACGGTGAACTTCTTGGTGCCGACGGCGGGGACGACGTACGCCTCCTTGGTGGCGACCTCGGCCGCGAGGTCGGCACCGCTCATCTCGGGGGCCTGGCGCACCTTGGCGAGCAGTATGCCCTCGTCCTGGATCGCGTTGCCGGAGAAGATGCCGACGCGCATCGCTCCGCGCTCGCGCAGGTGGCGGGTGAGCGCGCGGGTGTCGATGCCGCTGATGCCGACGACTCCCTGGCTCGCGAGCTCCTCGTCCAGCGAGCGGCGGGAGCGCCAGTTGGACGGCACCCGGGCGGGGTCGCGGACGACGTAGCCGGAGACCCAGATCCGCTTGGACTCGGGGTCCTCGTCGTTCACGCCGGTGTTGCCGACGTGCGGGGCCGTCATCACGACGACCTGGCGGTGGTAGGAGGGGTCCGTCAGCGTTTCCTGGTAGCCGGTCATGCCGGTGGAGAACACCGCCTCGCCGAAGGTCTCCCCCACGGCCCCGTAGGCGCGGCCGCGGAAGGAGCGGCCGTCCTCCAGGACGAGTACGGCGGGAGCTTTTCCGGCTCCCCGGGTGGAGATGGTCATCGTGCGGTGCCTTCCGTCGAGCTGGTGAGGTTGTTGTCGGTGGTGCCGGCGAGCCGGTTGACGGCGTCGACCCATGCCTGGTGCTCGGCCGCGTGGTCGGAGCGGAAGCCCGAGTCGATCAGCTGGTCGCCGTGCGCCCAGGTGATGACGAGCAGGCCGCCCTCGGGCAGGACCTTGCCGGCGAGCGCCTTGTCGAGCCTGGCCTCGCGCAGCGCGCCGGCCGGTACGAAGAAGTCGGCCGCCCCGGGGCGTACGACGTCGAGGCCCTGCTCCGTGAGGGTCAGCTCGACCCTGCTGCGGGTGCCGAGGCCGTGGGCGACGATCCGGTCGAGCCACTGTCCCGCGGTCGTGGACGCGTGGTAACGCCCGGAGAGTGTGAGCAGGCTCTCCCCGCCCGGGAACCCGTCGGGGGTGGTGGCGAGCTCGGGCAGGCCGGACTGGAGACTTCCCCGCCACTTCCATCCCTGGCGCATCAGCCAGTAGACGAAGGCGACGAAGACGATCAGTCCGACGACCCAGCTGATGCGGGCGGACCAGTCCGTCACTTCGGCCGACTTCTGCTCGGCGGCCAGTCGGTACAGCTGGTAATTGGGGTGGAGTGTTGTCACGCGAGCTTCCCGTCGACGACCGTGGCACGGCCCCGCAGGAAGGTGTGGGTCACTCGGCCGGGCAGCTCGCGACCCTCGTACGGAGTGTTGCGGCTGCGGGAGGCGAAGCCCGCGGGGTCCACAGCTCCACGGTATGCCGGATCGACCAGCGTGAGGTTGGCGGGCTCACCCGCCGAGACGGGCCGGCCGTGTCCTTCGAGCCTTCCGATGGCCGCGGGGCGGAAGGACATGCGGTCGGCGACACCCGCCCAGTCGAGGAGCCCGGTCTCCACCATCGTCTGCTGGACCACGGAGAGCGCGGTCTCCAGGCCCACCATGCCCATGGCGGCGGCGGCCCACTCGCAGTCCTTGTCCTCGTGCGGGTGCGGGGCGTGGTCGGTGGCGACGCAGTCGATGGTGCCGTCGGCGAGTGCCTCGCGCAGGGCCATGACGTCGGCCTCGGTACGCAGTGGCGGGTTCACCTTGTAGACGGGGTTGTAGGACCGCACGAGCTCGTCGGTGAGCAGCAGGTGGTGCGGGGTGACCTCGGCGGTGACGTCCCAGCCCTTGGACTTGGCCCAGCGGACGATCTCCACGGACCCGGCGGTCGAGAGGTGGCAGATGTGCACGCGGGAGCCGACGTGGGCGGCGAGCAGCACGTCGCGGGCGATGATCGACTCCTCGGCGACGGCGGGCCAGCCGCCGAGACCGAGCTCGGCCGAGACGACGCCCTCGTTCATCTGGGCGCCTTCGGTGAGACGGGGCTCCTGGGCGTGCTGGGCGACGACGCCGTCGAAGGCCTTCACGTACTCCAGGGCGCGCCGCATGATCACGGCGTCGTCGACGCACTTGCCGTCGTCGGAGAAGACCTTCACCCCGGCGGCGGAGTCGTGCATGGCGCCGAGCTCGGCGAGCTGCTTGCCCTCCAGGCCGACGGTGACGGCGCCGACGGGCTGCACGTCGCAGTAACCGGACTCCTTGCCGAGCCGCCAGACCTGCTCGACGACGCCGGCGGTGTCGGCGACGGGGAAGGTGTTGGCCATGGCGTGGACGGCCGTGAAGCCGCCGGCCGCCGCCGCCTTCGTGCCGGTGAGGACGGTCTCGCTGTCCTCGCGGCCGGGCTCGCGCAGGTGCGTGTGCAGGTCGACGAGACCGGGCAGCAGGACCTGGCCGGCCGCCTCGATCACGATGGCGTCGCCGGCCTCGAGACCGGTGCCGGTGCGGGCGATGGTCTCCCCGTCGATGAGGACGTCCAGCGGCTCGCCGCCGAGGACCTTCGCACCGCGGATCAGGATCTTGCTCATGATTACTTGTTCTCCTCGGTACGGGCGGACGCGGAGGGCAGGGCGGTCTCGGAGCCGCCCAGGAGCAGGTACAGGACGGCCATGCGGGTGGAGACGCCGTTCGCGACCTGTTCGACGGCCGTGCAGCGGTCGGAGTCGGCCACCTCGGCCGTGATCTCCATGCCGCGGACCATGGGGCCGGGGTGCATCACGATGGCGTGCTCGGGCATCCGCGCCATGCGGTCGCCGTTCAGGCCGTAGCGGCGGGAGTACTCGCGCTCGGTCGGGAAGTAGGCGGCGTTCATCCGCTCGCGCTGCACACGCAGCATCATGACCGCGTCCGACTTCGGGAGCACGTCGTCGAGGCGGTAGCTGACGTCGCAGGGCCACTGCTCGACGCCGACCGGCACGAGGGTGGGCGGGGCCACCAGGGTGACGTGCGCGCCGAGCGTGTGCAGCAGGTGGACGTTGGAGCGGGCCACCCGGCTGTGCAGGACGTCACCGACGATCGTGATCCGGCGGCCCTCGAGGTCCCGGCCGATCCCGGCGTCGGTCCCGACCAGCCTGCGGCGCATCGTGAAGGCGTCCAGCAGGGCCTGGGTGGGGTGCTCGTGGGTGCCGTCACCGGCGTTGACGACGGCGCTGTCGATCCAGCCGGAGGTCGCGAGGCGGTACGGGGCGCCGGAGGCTCCGTGCCGGATGACGACGGCGTCGGCGCCCATGGCCTCCAGGGTCAGGGCGGTGTCCTTGAGCGACTCGCCCTTGGAGACGGACGAGCCCTTCGCGGAGAAGTTGATGACGTCGGCGGAGAGGCGCTTGGCGGCGGCCTCGAACGAGATGCGGGTCCTCGTCGAGTCCTCGAAGAACAGGTTGACGACCGTGCGTCCACGCAGGGTGGGGAGCTTCTTGATCGGCCGGTCGGCGACCCGGGCCATCTCCTCGGCGGTGTCGAGGATCAGGACGGCGTCGTCGCGGGTGAGATCTGCGGCGGAGATGAGGTGACGGGGGGTCCGGGGGCTTCCCCCGGGAGGGCGCAGCATCTGGGGTCTCCGTGAAGGGTGGAGGGATCAGGCAGGCGGGCGTGCCGGAGCAGCCGTGCGGCCGGTGGGGCGCACGGGAGGTGATGCGGCTACTGCTCGCCTGCCGGGACGGTCTGCTTGACACCGAGCAGCACGGCGTCGCGGCCGTCCTCCTCGGCGAGCTGGACCCTGACCGTCTCCCGCAGCGACGTGGGGAGGTTCTTGCCGACGTAGTCGGCACGGATCGGGAGTTCGCGGTGGCCGCGGTCGACGAGGACCGCGAGCTGTACGGCACGGGGCCTGCCGATGTCGCCGAGGGCGTCGAGCGCGGCTCGGATCGTGCGGCCGGAGAAGAGCACGTCGTCGACCAGGACGACCAGCCGGTCCTCGATGCCCTCACCGGGGATCTCAGTACGCCCCAGGGCACGCGCGGGGCGCATGCGCAGGTCGTCGCGGTACATCGTGATGTCGAGCGACCCGACCGGCGTCTTTCGGCCGGTGATTTCTTCGAGCTTTCCGGCGAGCCGGCGGGCGAGGAAGACCCCGCGGGTCGGGATGCCGAGCAGCACCACGTCGTCGGCGCCCTTGGCGCGTTCGACGATCTCGTGGGCGATACGGGTCAGAACCCGGGCGATGTCGGGAGCCTCGAGAACGGGGCGTGCCGCATTGCCGGTCCGGTCATGCTGTGCGTCCATAAGAAACGGACCTCCTTCTCCGCCTCACTGGACGGACGTTAAAGGACGTCGAAATTGCGTCATCCACGTTACCAGGGCTTGTGTGAGGCCCCGGACCCACCCCCAGGAGGTGGCAGTCCGGACCTTTCGGCTTGACGCAGCCAAGTAACGCTGCGTAACCTCACAGTGAGTTACCAGCCACGCGGCCCAGCCGCAGAATGTTCCAGCGTCCGGGGAGCCTTATGTCCAGCGAATACGCAAAGCAGCTCGGGGCCAAGCTCCGCGCCATCCGCACCCAGCAGGGCCTCTCCCTCCACGGCGTGGAGGAGAAGTCGCAGGGCCGCTGGAAGGCCGTCGTGGTCGGTTCCTACGAGCGCGGCGACCGCGCCGTGACCGTGCAGCGCCTTGCCGAGCTGGCCGACTTCTACGGCGTTCCGGTGCAGGAGCTCCTGCCCGGCACGACCCCCGGCGGTGCCGCCGAGCCGCCGCCGAAGCTGGTCCTCGACCTCGAGCGCCTCGCCCACGTGCCGCCGGAGAAGGCCGGACCGCTGCAGCGTTACGCCGCGACGATCCAGAGCCAGCGCGGCGACTACAACGGCAAGGTGCTCTCGATCCGCCAGGACGACCTCCGCACCCTGGCCGTGATCTACGACCAGTCGCCGTCCGTGCTCACGGAGCAGCTGATCAGCTGGGGTGTGCTGGACGCCGACGCGCGTCGCGCCGTCGCCCACGAAGAGGGCTGAGCAGCTCTCGCGTTCGACGTGCCGCCGGCCCGGCGGGGTCCCGAGGACCCCGCCGGGCCGGCTTTTTCGTGCCGTCACTCATCCGCCCGGAAGGACGCCGAAGGGCCCACGGTCCATGACCGTGGGCCCTTCGTCCGGCTCGACGCCGCCAGGATCACTGATCCCGGCGGAGGTTCGGCTTGAGGTCCTTGAACCGGGCCAGCAGGCCGTTCACGAAGGCCGGGGAGTCGTCCGTGGAGAACTCCTTGGCGAGCTGGACCGCCTCGTCGATCACCACGGCGTCCGGGGTGGAGTCCATCCAGATCAGCTCGTACGCGCCGAGCCGCAGGATGCTCCGGTCGACGACCGGCATGCGGTCGATCTCCCAGTCGACGGCGTAGGTGACGATGAGGTCGTCGATACGGTCCGCGTACTGCGCGTACCCCTCGACCAGCTCCATCGTGAATTCACCGACCGGCGGCTGACGGTCGTCGGTCCGCGAGAGCCGTACCCAGTCCGCGAGGACCGTCTGCACGGACTCGCCGCGCTGGTCGGCCTCGAAAAGGATCTGGAAGGCGCGCTTGCGGGCCTTGTTCCGGGCAGCCACGGTTAGCTGTTCACCCGGCCGAGGTAGTCGCCCGAGCGGGTGTCGACCTTGATCTTCTCGCCGGTGGTGATGAAGAGCGGGACGCCGATCTCGTAGCCGGTCTCCAGGGTGGCGGGCTTGGTGCCACCGGTGGAGCGGTCACCCTGGACGCCCGGGTCGGTGTGCTGGATGGTCAGCTCGACCGCGGCGGGCAGCTCGACGTACAGCACCTCGCCCTCGTGCTGGGCGACCGAGGCGGTGAAGCCCTCGATCAGGAAGTTGGCGGCGTCGCCGACGGCCTTGCGGTCGACCATGAGCTGGTCGTACGTGTCCATGTCCATGAAGACGAAGTACTCGCCGTCCATGTACGAGAACTGCATGTCCCGGCGGTCGATGGTGGCCGTTTCGACCTTCACACCGGCGTTGAACGTCTTGTCGACGACCTTGCCGGAGAGCACGTTCTTGAGCTTGGTGCGCACGAAGGCGGGGCCCTTGCCGGGCTTGACGTGCTGGAACTCGACGACGGACCAGAGCTGGCCTCCGTCGAGCTTGAGCACCAGGCCGTTCTTGAGGTCGTTCGTGGAAGCCACGGTTGCGGAATCTCCTGGACTGAAAGCTGGTGGACAACCAACGAACGCGCGCTAGAGCGCGAGCAGCTCCTTGGTCGTAATGGTGAGTAGCTCGGGTCCGCCGTCCGCCTCGGGGCGCACGACGAGCGTGTCATCGATCCGGACACCGCCCCGGCCCGGGAGGTGGACCCCCGGTTCGACGGTGACCGGCACACAAGCGTCCAGTTTACCCATGGCTGTCGGTGCCAACTGCGGGTCCTCGTCGATTTCGAGCCCGACGCCGTGCCCGGTGCTGGGCGGAAGGCCGTCCGAGTGGCCCGCCGAGTCCAGGAGATGGCGGGCTGCGCGGTCGACGTCACGGTAGGCGGCTCCGGGCACGAGAGCCTCCCGTGCACCCCTCTGAGCGGCGAAAACGAGGTCGTAGAGCTCGATCTGCCAGTCCGCGGGGCTGGTCCCGATGACGAACGTCCGGCCGATCTCGCAGCGGTATCCGCGGTAGTTCGCCCCGAGGCACACGGAAAGGAAATCCCCCTCCTCGACCCTCCGGTCCGAGGGCCGGTGGCGGCCCAGGCCCGAGTGGGGCCCGGTCCCGACGGATGTGGGGAACGCCGGACCGTCCGCACCGTGGTCGACGAGCCGGCGCTCCAGCTCCAGGGCGAGGTGGCGCTCCGTACGGCCCACCAGGATCGATTCCAGGAGCTCGCCGAGAGCCTGGTCGGTGATCTCGGCGGCGATCCGGAGGCAGGCGATCTCCTCCTCGTCCTTGACGATCCGCAGCTGTTCCACGGTGTGGCCGAGGTCGGCCAGGCGCAGATGAGGGGCGACGGAGAGCATGGCGCGGTGCCGGGCGACGGTGAGGTCGTGTTCCTCGACGGCGAGCGACTCCGTGTCCGCCGAGAGGGCCAGTCCGGCAGCGGCGACGACGGGGTCACCGGCGGGATCGGGCAGTACGTCCACCCGCAGCTGCTCGTCGGGGCGCCCGTGGGAGGGGTCGCCGCTCGGGGCGCGGGGGCAGAGCAGGACGTCCTCGCGCGCCCCGAGCAGCAGCACGGCGCCCGGCGGGGCTCCGCCCGCCAGATAACGGACGTTGGCGGGACGGGAGACCAGGGCTGCCGCCGACCCGGCGGCGGCGTACCGGTCGCGCAGCAGCCCGCGTCGGACGGCGTACACCTCTGACATGTTTTCGAGCCTACGAGCGCCGGTGGCCGCCCGCCCGGTCAGCGCACCCGACCGGGAACGGAAGCGGCGCTACCAGGCCGGCGGGCTGGCTATGGAGCGGGCCAGGACGTCGTCGAGCACTCGGGCGGTCGTCTCGACGTCGTAGGTGGAATTGTCGATGATCGGCAGGCCCGAGCCGTACCAGCCGGCCATCCGGCCGTGGATCCGGGCCACTTCCTCGTCGGAGAGCCTGCGGTTCCCGCTGCGGGCCGCGTTGCGCTCCAGGACGACCTCCAGGCCGGGCAGGAGGACGACGGGCAGCAGCCCGGGTCCGACGTGCCGCTTCCAGCCGCCGAGGCCGACGACGGGCCGGTCGGGGAAGACGGCGTCGTCGAGGATGCAGGAGATGCCGTTGGCCAGGAAGTTACGGGCGGCGAAGCCGCAGGTGCGCCGGGCCAGGCGGTACTGCGCCTCGGAGTGGTCGTTCCATCCCGCCTGCGGGTCGGCGAAGCCGGAACAGACCCACTCGCGGACGTCGTCCAGGGAGACGTGCGCGGTCGGGACCCGGCGACGGCCGGCCCAGAGCTTGGCGACGGTGGTCTTGCCCGCTCCGGCCGGGCCGATCAGGAGCACGGCCAGGGTCGCGGCTCCCGTGCCCGGCTCGGCGGGCTGCGCCGGCAGCGGTACGGGACCGCCCGGCGGCAGCTGGACGTGCCCGGTGGTCTCCGGGGACGGCGGCACCGGGGCGTGCTGAGTCGCGGGCGCCTGGGTCACAGGGGCCTGGGGCATCGGCGTCAGGGGCGCCTGGGGAGGAAGGGGCGGCCCTTGCGGGCCTGGCCTGCCTGAGTGCTGGGCCTGGGCCTGGTGCGTCCACGGCCCGTTCCCGGGACCCTGGGGAGGCGGCAGCGGGGCCCCCACTGCTTGCTGCATCCGGTGCCACTCCGTCTCGTGCAGGCTACTGGCGCTGGTCGACGGCAACCGTACCTTCCCCGGCCGCCAGGCTGTGAACGGGCGGGGAAGGCACGAAGTGCCCGGTGTCAGTCCGTCAGTTCGTCGGCCAGGGCGCGCAGGGCGAGCCGGTAGGAGCCGATTCCGAACCCTGCCACGGTGCCGGTGGCCACGGGAGCGACCACCGAGGTGTGGCGGAATTCCTCCCGTGCGTACGGATTGGAGATGTGCACCTCGATCAGCGGGGCGGTCCGCTGGGCTGCCGCGTCCCGCATGCCGTACGAGTAGTGCGTGAACGCACCCGGGTTGAGAACGACCGGAATTGATCCGTCCGCTGCCTCGTGCAGCCAGCGGATCAGTTCGCCCTCGTCGTTGGTCTCGCGGACGTCGACATCGAAGCCGAGCTCCTTGCCGAGGGCCTGGCAGGTGTCGACGAGACCGGCGTAGGACGTCGCACCGTAGACGTCGGGCTCGCGGGAGCCGAGGCGGCCCAGGTTCGGGCCGTTGAGCACGAAGACCCTGCGGGCCGTCACGCGGAGACCTCCCCGTAGGCGGCGAGCAGGACGGCCGGGTCGGGGCCCTCCAGGACGGTGGGCTTGCCGATGCCGTCGAGGACGATGAAGCGCAGCAGGTCCCCGCGGGACTTCTTGTCGACCTTCATGTTCTCCAGGAGCTTGGGCCACTGGTCACCGCGGTAGGTGAGCGGCAGCCCGACGGACTCCAGAACGGCCCGGTGCCGGTCGGCGGTCGCGTCGTCGAGGCGTCCGGCGAGCCGGCCCAGCTCGGCGGCGAAGACCATGCCGACGGAGACGGCGGCGCCGTGGCGCCACTTGTAGCGCTCGTTCTTCTCGATGGCGTGGGCCAGGGTGTGCCCGTAGTTGAGGATCTCCCGCAGGCCGGACTCCTTGAGGTCGCTGGAGACGACCTCGGCCTTGACCCGGATGGAGCGCTCGATGAGCTCCGCGGTGTGGGGCCCGGCAGGCGTACGGGCGCCCTGGGGGTCCGCCTCGACGAGGTCGAGGATGACCGGGTCGGCGATGAAGCCGGCCTTGATGATCTCGGCCATACCGGAGACGTAGTCGTTGACCGGCAGCGAGTCCAGCGCGGCGAGGTCGCAGAGCACTCCGGCCGGCGGGTGGAAGGCGCCGACGAGGTTCTTGCCCTCGGCCGTGTTGATGCCGGTCTTGCCGCCGACCGCCGCGTCGACCATGGCGAGCACGGTCGTGGGCACGGCGATCCAGCGCACTCCCCGCAGCCAGGACGCGGCGACGAATCCCGCCACGTCGGTGGTGGCGCCGCCGCCGACTCCGACGATGACATCGGTGCGGGTGAAGCCCGTCTGTCCCAGCGCCTTCCAGCAGTAGGCGGCGACCTCGACGGTCTTGGCCTCCTCGGCGTTCGGCAGCTGGATGGCGATCGCCTCGTAGCCCTGGGAGGCGAGGTCCTCACGGACCGCCTCGCCCGTCTCCGCGAGCGCCTCGGGGTGCAGGACGGCGACCCGCTTCGCGCGCTCGCCGATGAGGCCGGGCAGTTCGCCGAGGAGCTGGCGGCCCACGAGCACCTCGTACGGGTCGGTGCCTGCCGTGCCGGCGATCTGGATGCGCGTGGTGCCCTGCTCGCTCATGCGTGTGTTCTCCCGGCCGGGCGGCACGGCCTGGACCGCGCGCTCCGGCAGTTCCGTTGCGTCGAGGACCGCCTGGGCGACCTCTTCGGGGGTACGTTCGTCGGTCGCGACGGTCGCGGCGGCCACTTCCTCGTACAGATGGCGCCTGGCGTCCATGAGTTCACGCCACTGCCGTCGTGGGTTGACGGCGAGCAGGGGGCGGGCGGTGTTCAGCCCGACCCGCTTGACCGCCTCGTCCACGTCCATCGACAGGTAGACGACCCGCCGGCCGCCGAGCAGCCCACGGGTCTCCTCGTCCAGCACCGCACCGCCCCCGAGCGCGAGGACGCCCGGGTGTTCGGCGAGCGCGTCCCGTACCGCCTGGCGCTCCAGGGCGCGGAAGTGCTCCTCGCCCTCGTCGACGAAGATGTCCGCGATCGGCTTGCCGGTCGTGGCCACCACGTCCGCGTCGGTGTCGCGGTAGCTGGTTCCGAGCCGCTCGGCGAGCAGCTCGCCCACCGTCGACTTGCCGACGCCCATCGGGCCGACCAGGACGATCAGCGGGCCGCTCACCGGATCTGGAGGTGGGAGAGGTAGGACTGCACGTTGCGGTGGGTCTCGGCGACGCTGTCGCCGCCGAACTTCTCCGCGACCGCGTCGGCCAGGACCAGCGCGACCATCGCCTCGGCGACGATCCCGGCGGCGGGGACCGCGCAGACGTCGGAGCGCTGGTGGTGCGCCTTGGCGGCCTCACCGGTGACGACGTCGACCGTGGCGAGCGCGCGGGGCACGGTGGCGATCGGCTTCATCGCGGCACGGACCCGCAGCAGCTCGCCGGTGGTCAGTCCGCCCTCGGTGCCACCGGAGCGGCCGGAGGTCCGCCTGATCCCGTCGGCGGTGGCCACGATCTCGTCGTGCGCCTTCGAGCCGGGGACCCGGGCCAGGTCGAAGCCGTCGCCGACCTCGACGCCCTTGATGGCCTGGATGCCCATCAGGGCGGCGGCGAGGCGGGCGTCGAGCCTGCGGTCCCAGTGGACGTGCGAGCCGAGGCCGACGGGGACGCCGTACGCGAGCACCTCGACGACCCCGCCGAGGGTGTCCCCGTCCTTGTGGGCCTGGTCGATCTCCGCGACCATCGCCTTCGAGGCGTCCGCGTCCAGGCAGCGCACCGGGTCGGCGTCGAGCCGCTCCACATCGGAGGGCTTGGGGTAGACGCCGTAGGGCGCCTTGGCCGCTGCCAGCTCGACGACGTGGGAGACGATCTCGATGCCCGCGGTCTCCTTGAGGTAGGAGCGGGCGACGGCGCCGAGGGCCACACGGGCGGCGGTCTCACGGGCGCTCGCGCGCTCCAGGACGGGCCGGGCCTCGTCGAAGCCGTACTTCTGCATACCGGCCAGGTCGGCGTGACCGGGCCGGGGGCGGGTCAGCGGGGCGTTACGGGCCTGCGCGGCCAGCACCTCCGGGTCGACCGGGTCGGCCGACATGACCTGCTCCCACTTGGGCCACTCGGTGTTGCCCACCATGACGGCGACGGGCGAGCCCATGGTGAGGCCGTGCCGGACGCCACCGAGGAAGGTGACCTCGTCCTTCTCGAACTTCATCCGCGCGCCGCGCCCGTAACCGAGCCGCCGCCGGGCGAGCGCGTCCGCCACCATCTCCGTGGTGACCGGGATGCCGGCGGGAAGACCCTCCAGCGTCGCCACCAGTGCGGGGCCGTGCGATTCCCCCGCGGTCAGCCAGCGCAACCTGCTCAACGGTGCTCCTCATGCTCGCGCCTGAAACTGCAACGGCGCGACCGGGTGCGCGGCCCTGGCCCGCCGCCTCCGATCCTCCCACGACCAGGAGGCCCGACCCGCCGCCGGTCCAGCAGACGGACGTTTCGGCCGCGTCTCAGCGGGGTGCAGGGAGGGGCCGGAGGGCGAGGAGGACCGCCGGCCGCAGTTCACACGGGTGACGGCGCGCGGGCCCGGTCGTCGAGAGGCGGCCCGTCTGCGCGAGGACCGCACGGAGCTGGCGGACGGCCGCAACCGCGCCTCGCGGTGCCGGCGCCCGCGAGCCCGGCATGATCCGAAGGAGCAGCTGCCCCAAGGGCTGTCCCGCAATCCCTGGCGGGCGCACGACGACAGCTACGGCACCTGGCAGCGTTGTCGGAGCGTCCGAGTACATCCAGTATGCGGACGTCCCTCCGCCGTGCGATGCACCGCATCTGACGCCGCGCGCTGATCCACCACGGATTACGGGACAGCCCTCAGCGTCCGCGCGCCGCGAGTGCCGCTTCGCCGGCCGCCCGCATGACGGCGAGCGGGGCGTCGCGCCCGGTCATCTGTTCCACCTGGAGGACGGCCTGGTGCACCAGCAGGTCGAGGCCGCCGACCACCCCGCCTCCGGTCGCCGACCATCGGGAGGCCAGCGCCGTCGGCCAGGGCTCGTACAGCACGTCGAACAGCGTTCCCGGGGCCTGGGGCACGGCGTCCGCCAGGGCGTCCGTGGTGCCGGCCGGCGTGGTGGCGATGACCAGAGGCGCGTGCAGGGCCTCCTCGGCGCGGGCCCAGTCCGCGATCCGCACGTCGACCCCGAGACGGTCGCCCCAGCCGCGCATCTCGTCGGCCCGTGCGGCGCTGCGCACGTAGGCCGTCACCGGACCGGTGCAGATCTCGGCGAGGGCGGCCAGCGCCGAGGACGCGGTGGCTCCGGCGCCCAGGACGGAGGCGGATTCGGCCTTCTCGACGCCACGTTCGCGCAGTGCCGCGACCATGCCGGGGATGTCGGTGTTGTCGCCGACCCGTCGGCCGTCCTCGGTGAGGACGACCGTGTTGACCGTCTCGATCGCCGCCGCCGTGTCGCTGATCCCGTCCAGCAGCGGGATGATCGCCCGCTTGAGCGGCATGGTCAGGGAGAGGCCCGCCCACGAGGGGTCCAGGCCCTCGACGAAGCCCGGGAGCCCGGCCTCGTCGACCTCGAAGCGGTCGTAGGACCAGTGGACGAGCCCGAGCTCGGCGTAAGCGGCCCGGTGCAGGTCGGGGGAGAGCGAATGGGCGATGGGCGAGCCGAGTACGGCGGCGCGACGGGCGGTGCTCACTGGTCTGCCTTGTTCTCTTCGTACTGCCTGCGGTTGCGCTCGTGCTCCTCGTTCGTCACGGCGAACAGGGTCTTGTCCTCGGTGACGGAGACGAAGTAGTACCAGGGACCCGACGCGGGGCTGATCGCGGAGTGCAGTGCGTCCGCGCCCGGATTGGAGATCGGGCCGAGCGGCAGCCCCTTGACGCTGTACGTGTTGTACGGGTCGTCGATCTTCCGCAGATCGTCGACGGCCCCCACGTCCAGCGTGCTCTCCGCCCGGATGTAGTTGATCGTCGAGTCGAACTCGAGCCTGCCGACCGTTTCGAGATTGTCGGGCTTGAGCCGGTTGTACACGACCCTCGCGACCTTGTCGAAGTCGTGTTTGTACTTGCCCTCTTTCTGGACGAGGCTCGCCACGGTGATGACGTCGAGCGGAGAGTCCAGATTCAGTTTCTCCGCGTTCTCCTCGAGATCGAGTTTCGCGTATTCCTTCTTGGCCCGGGTCACCATCTTCTTCAGCGCGTCCTCGGGCTTGGAGCCCTCGGGGACCGCGTAGGCGGCCGGGAAGAGGAATCCTTCCAGCGGATCCTTGATCTCCGGGTCGTCGTCCGCCCATTCGGGCAGCCCGAGGCTCTCCGCCTTCGTCTTCGCGACACCGGCCGTGGTGCCGGCCTTCAGCTTCAGCTTCTTGTCGATCCGCTTGTAGACATCGATGGTGCTCGTGCCCTCGGGGATGATCATCGCGTTCTGGCTGGCGGGGTCCAGCATCATTTCGAGGGCGCTGTCCGCCGACATCTCCTTCTTCAGGAGATAGACACCGGCCTGGATGGATTTCCCCTTGGGATTTCCGTTCTGTGCCGAAATGAAGGCGCCGGACGATTTCACGACGCCGGCCTTCTTCAGGATGCTCGCGATCTCGTTCCCGAAAGCGCCCTCGGGAATCTCGACCTCCACCGAGCCGCTGCCGCCGCCCGCGTAGTCGGGCGCCTCGCCGAACTGGCTCTGGTAGTAGGAGTAGCCGAAGTAGCCCACTCCCCCGAGGCCACCGACGAGGATCACGGAGACGACCAGGCAGGCGCAGCCGCTGCGGTTCTTCTTCTTGCCCTTGCCCCGGCGGTCACCGCCGCCCCGCCTGCTCTCCCGCGGGTCGTCGTCGTACCCGTCGTCGTGGCCCTGGTCGCCCTCAGGCTCCCCGGAGCCCCTGGACGACCTGGAACCGCGCTCCGGCGACTGCTCGTCGGTGCCCGTGAAGAAAGGATGCGTCTCCTCCGGCTGCACCTCCGGGTCCCAGTCCGGGTTCTGCTGCTGGGCCGCCTGCTCGCGCCGCCCCGGAGGCTGCGGCGGGGGGTAGGCATCGGGGGTGCCGTAGTGGTCGGGCTGCTCGCCGTAGCCACCGGCGGCGCTGCCGTACGAGGGCTCGGCCCCGTACGGCATCGCCGGCTGCTGGCCGGTGTCCCAGCCGCCGTCGTAGGGCGGCTGCTGGGGAGGCTGTTGCCCCTGCTGCCCGTACGGGTCCTGCCCGTCGTACGGCTGCTGGTGCTGCTGCTGGGCGTAAGGATCCTGCTGGTGCTGCTGCTGGGCGTAGGGATCCTGCTGGTGCGGCTGCTGCTGCCGCGCATAAGGGTCCTGCTGATGCTGCTGGGCGTAGGGGTCCTGCTGGTAGCCCTGCTGGGCGTACGGGTCCTGCGCGTAGGGCTGCTGCTGGCCTTCGTACTGGCCCTGGCCGTGGGGGGCCTGAGGGCCTCCCCATCCCTGGTCCCCGTACAAGGGGTCCTCGGGATGCCACGGTTCGGAGCCGGGGCCCCGGCCATACTCAGTCATCGATCCCCTTGAGCCGCGAGACGACGCTCCGTCTCTTCGCTTTGCTGTGCGGTGTCTGTTCGAACACCGGCGCATCGCGCGGAACGTTACCGTATCGCGATCAGACAACCACTTCGACGCCCTCGCCCGGAGCAACGCCTGACGCCCGTTCGGACTCCAGAGCGTTCTGAAGGATCACCACAGCGGCAGCCTGGTCGATGACAGACCGGCCCTTCTTGGACTTCACGCCCGAAGCGCGTAGCCCTTGAGTGGCCGTCACTGTGGTCATCCTCTCGTCCAGGAGACGTACAGGAATCGGCGCGATCGCACGGGCGAACACCTGGGCGAACGCACGGACCTTCGCGGCGGCCGGGCCCTCCCCGCCCCCGAGGGAGCGGGGAAGCCCGACGACGACCTCGATCGGCTCGTACTCCTCGACGATCTGGCCGAGCCGCCGGTGGGCGGCCGGGACGTCACGTCCCGGCACGGTCTCCACCGGCGTGGCGAGGATCCCGTCGGGGTCGCACGAGGCGACCCCGATCCGGGCATCGCCGACATCGATCGCGAGTCGGCGCCCCCTGCGCATCTGCGGCATCTCCGGCGTCACGCCGTCTCGGTGACGAGACGTTCGACAGCGGCGACGGCGTCGCCGATGGCGTCCGGGTTCTGGCCGCCGCCCTGGGCGACGTCCGGCTTGCCGCCGCCTCCGCCACCGAGGGTCTTGGCGGCGGTGCGCACCAGGTCACCGGCCTTGAGGCCGCGCTCGCGGGCGGCCTCGTTGGTGGCGATCACCGTCAGCGGGCGGCCGTTGGCCGTAGTGAACAGGGCCACGACGGCCGGCCGGCCGCCCTGGATGCGCCCACGGACGTCGAGGACCAGCTTGCGCAGGTCGTCGGCCGTGGTGCCGTCCGGAACCTGCCCGGTGACCAGGGCGACGCCCCGCACGTCCTTGGCGGACTCCACGAGCCCGGCGGCGGCGGCGAGGACCTTCTCCGCGCGGAACTTCTCGATCTCCTTCTCGGCGTCCTTGAGCTTGCCGAGCATGCCGGAGATCTTCTCGGGGAGCTCCTCGGGGCGCCCCTTGAGCAGCTCCTGGAGCTGGGCGACGACCGTGTGCTCCTTGGCCAGGAAGTTGTACGCGTCGACGCCGACGAGGGCCTCGATGCGGCGCACCCCGGAGCCGATGGAGGACTCGCCGAGCAGCTTCACCAGGCCCAGCTGGGCGGTGTTGCCGACGTGCGTGCCGCCGCACAGCTCCTTGGAGAAGTCGCCGATGGTCACGACGCGGACCCGCTCGCCGTACTTCTCGCCGAACTCCGCGATGGCGCCCTGCTTCCTGGCGTCGTCGATGGACATGACCTCGGCCTGGACGTCGAGCTCCCGGGAGAGGACCTCGTTGATCTTCTGCTCGACGTCGGTGAGGACCGTGCCGGGGACGGCGGCGGGCGAACCGAAGTCGAAGCGGAAGCGGCCGGGCGAGTTCTCCGAACCGGCCTGGGCGGCCGTCGGGCCGAGGGCGTCACGCAGCGCCTGGTGCGTGAGGTGCGTGGCGCTGTGGGCGCGGGCGATGGCACGGCGGCGGGTGTTGTCGATGGCGGCGTAGGCGGAGGCCCCGACCGTCACCTCTCCGACCTGGACCGAACCCTTGTGCACGGAGACGCCCGGAACCGGCTGCTGCACGTCGCGGACCTGGATGACGGCACCGCTGTCGAGCTTGATCCGGCCCTGGTCGGCGAGCTGGCCGCCGCCCTCGGCGTAGAACGGGGTGCGGTCGAGGACGACCTCGACCTCGTCGCCCTCGGTGGCGGCGGGCGAGGGCACGCCGTCGACGAGGAGGCCGACGATCTTCGACTCCCCCTCGATGCTGGCGTAGCCGGTGAACTCCGTGACGCCCGCGTTGTCGGCGACCTCACGGTAGGCGGACAGGTCGGCGTGGCCGGTCTTCTTGGCCTTGGCGTCGGCCTTGGCGCGCTCCCGCTGCTCCTTCATCAGACGGCGGAAACCGTCCTCGTCCACCGAGAGGCCCTGTTCGGCGGCCATCTCCAGCGTGAGGTCGATCGGGAAGCCCCAGGTGTCGTGGAGCAGGAACGCCTTGTCGCCGGCCAGGACCTTGCCGCCGGCGGCCTTGGTCTCGGTGACGGCGGTGTCGAGGATGTTCGTGCCGCCCTTGAGGGCCTTGAGGAAGGCGGCCTCCTCGGCGAGGGCGACGGTCTCGATGCGCTTGCGGTCGGTGATCAGCTCCGGGTACTGCTGGCCCATGGTGTCGACGACGACGTCGACGAGCTCACGCACGACGGGACCGGTGGCACCCATCAGGCGCATGTTGCGGATGGCGCGGCGCATGATGCGGCGCAGGACGTAGCCGCGGCCCTCGTTGCCCGGGGTGACGCCGTCGCCGATGAGCATGACGGACGTGCGGATGTGGTCGGCGACGACCCGGAGGGAGACGTCGGAGCCCTGCTCGGCGCCGTAACGCACGCCGGTGAGCTCGGTGGCCTTGTCCATGACGACGCGCAGGGTGTCGGTCTCGTACATGTTCTGCACGCCCTGCAGGATCATGGCGAGGCGCTCGAGACCGAGTCCGGTGTCGATGTTCTTCGACGGCAGGTCCCCGAGGATCGGGAAGTCCTCCTTGCCGTCACCGGCACCCCGCACGTACTGCATGAAGACGAGGTTCCAGATCTCCACGTAGCGCTCGTCGTTGACGGCCGGGCCGCCCTCGACGCCGAACTCGGGACCGCGGTCGTAGTTGATCTCCGAGCACGGGCCGCAGGGCCCGGGGACGCCCATGGACCAGAAGTTGTCCTTCTTGCCCAGGCGCTGGATGCGCTCGGCCGGGACGCCGATCTTGTCGCGCCAGATGGCCTCGGCCTCGTCGTCGTCGAGGTAGACCGTGATCCACAGCCGCTCCGGGTCGAGGCCGAAGCCGCCGTCCGCCACGGAGCTCGTGAGAGCGGCCCAGGCGAACTCGATGGCGCCTTCCTTGAAGTAGTCGCCGAAGGAGAAGTTGCCGCACATCTGGAAGAACGTGCCGTGCCGGGTCGTCTTGCCGACCTCTTCGATGTCCGGCGTACGCACGCACTTCTGCACGCTGGTGACGCGCGGCGCGGGCGGCTTGACCTCACCGAGGAAGTAGGGCTTGAAGGGGACCATGCCCGCGGGGACCAGCAGCAGAGTCGGGTCGTCCGCGATGAGCGACGCCGAAGGCACGACGGTGTGACCGCGCTCCTCGAAGAAGCTCAGCCAGCGGCGGCGAATTTCAGCCGACTCCATCAGTAGTCCTCATTCCGGTTGTTCGAGTTGTAGGGAAGTGCGCGACGGGCGGCGAGTCCGGGGTCGGCAGGCGCCTCGATACCGAGAGCCCCGCCCAGTTCCGCCTCGCGTCTGACCATGCCCTCACGGACGTCGAGGGCGAAGTCCTTCAGCTTGTGGCCCGCTTCGATCGCCTTGTCGGCGGCCTGCGCCGCGAGGCTCTCGGGGGTCAGCTGCCGGATCTTGCGGTTGACCTTGGTGGTGGCCCAGACACCGGCGGCTGCGCCGGCGGTGAACCAGAACGTACGGCGGAACATCGCTGCGTCAGTCCTTCTGTCCGCGGGAGCTTCGGCCGTTCCGCTTCCTGTCACGCGCGGACGGCACGGTACGGCCGACGATGACGGTGCGGCGGGAGGCCTTGCGCGCGGGCTCGGACTCTCCGGCGGTACGGCGGCCGATCGCCTGGCGCACGCCGTAGCCGAAGGCCGCGACCTTCACGAGCGGACCGCCGAACGTCGAGGCGACGGTGGTGGAGAGCGCGGAGGCGTTGGAGGTGACCTCCTGGACGTCGCTCGCGATGGCGTCGACCTTGTCGAGCTGGGTCTGCGCGGAGCGCAGGGTGGCGGAGGCGTCGGCGAGCAGCGGGACCGCCTGCTCCGTCACGTCCGCCACCAGCGCCGTCGTCGCCTTGAGCGTCTGGGCCAGCCTCACCAGTACCACGGCGAGGAAGGACACCAGGATCGCCCAGAAGACAGCCACCAGGATGCCGGCCACCTCTCCACCGGACACAGTGCACCGCTCTCTGCTCGTCGCCCGCATCGGCCGGGGCATCTCCCGGCCGGCGTTCTGCCTGTCTCTGCTCGGCCGGCGCGTACCGCCACCACTGCCGATCGTCGTCCCCCGAGCCTATCGCGCCGGGCGTCACGCGCCGTACCGCATTACGGGCGGGTGGTGCGGGTGGCGGGGTGGGTGGTGAGACGGGCGCCGGGAGCGGGGAGATTGTACGGAGAGCTTATGTGCCAGTACTCTGCGTGTTTCATGCGACGCCCTCAGCGCCCCTCGCCCACCCCCGACGACGCGGAGCCCGTCCCTGTACGCGGAAACCTCCCGGCCGAGCTGGACACCTTCGTGGGCCGCGAGGACGAACTGGCCGCACTCGCCGCACTTCTGCGGGAATCCAGGCTGGTCACCGTGGCCGGAGTCGCCGGGGTGGGGAAGACCCGCTTCGCCTCCCGGGCTGCGGCGCTCATGGAGAAACGGTACTGCGACGGGGTGTGGATCGCCGAGCTCTCGACCGTCCGTGATCCCGAGCTGCTCGAACACGCCCTGGTCGACGCACTGGGGCTGACCGACCACACCCACCGGCCCCCGCGCACCGTCCTCGTCGAGCACTGCGCAGACCGCGACCTCCTGCTCGTGATCGACGGCTTCGAGCATCTCCTCGATGTGTGCGCCGAGCTCGTGAGGGAGCTGCTGCGCCGGGCACCGCGCCTGCGGGTGATCGCCGCAGGCCGCCGGCCGCTGCGGGTGGACGGCGAACTCACCTTCCCGCTGGCGCCGATGGCGGACGACGACGCCATGGAGCTCTTCGCCCGGCGCGCCGCCGCGGTGCGGCAGGGGTTCAGGCTGACGGACGGCAACCGGGAGACGGCCCGGGAGCTCTGCCGGCGTCTCGACGGCATCCCGCTCGCCCTCGAGCTCGCGGCGGGAAGGCTGCGCGCCCTGACGATGGAGCAGGTGCTGCACCGGCTCGACGACCGGTTCCGGCTGCTGACGGGAGGGAGCCCCAACGCGCTCCCCCGCCACCAGACGCTGCGTACGGCCATCGGCTGGAGCCACGAGCTGTGCGCTCCGGAGCAGCGGTTGCTGTGGGCACGGCTCTCGGTGTTCGCCGGGCAGTTCGACCTGGAGGCGGTCGAGTACATCTGCAGCGGCCCGGGGCTGCCGGCCGACTCGGTGCTCGACGTCCTCGACGCGCTGCTGGCCCAGTCCGTCGTGCTGCGCGAGGACTCGGTCCTGGGCAGCCGGTTCCGGCTGCTGGACACCGTGCGGGAGTACGGCGCCGAGTGGCTCCGGGCCACGGGGGACGCCGAGCGGCTGCGCCGCAGGCACCGCGACTGGTACCTGGGGCTCGCCACCTGGTGCGAGCTCGACTGGTTCAGCCCCCGCCAGGCCGATGCCGCGGCCAGGATCGACGGCGAGCTGCCCAATCTCCGCCAGGCGATGGAGTGCTCGCTCGAGAGCCCCGACGAGGTCCATCTCGCGCAGTACCTGGCGGGCACACTCTGGTTCTACTGGACCGGGTGCGGGCATCTGGCCGAGGGCCGCCACTGGCTGGACCACGTCCTCGCCGAGGAATCGCCCCACGACCACTCGCGGCTGAAGGCCCTGTGGGTCCTCGGTTACGTCGCGGTGCTCCAGGGCGATCCGGCCGGCGCGGTCTCGGCGCTGCAGGAGTGCCGTGAGGAGGGCGAGCGCTCCCAGGACGCGTCCGCCGTGGCCTACGCGGTGCACCGCACGGGCTGCCTCTCGCTCGTCACGGACGACGCGGTGCGCGCGGAGGAGCTGTTGCGTGAGGCGCTCGCGCGCTACCGGGAGATCGGCGAGCTGAACAGCAACGTGCTGATGGCCCAGGTGGAGCTGGGCATGGCCATGGCCTTCCTCGGGGACCTGGACGGCGCCGAGGCGATCTGTGACGAGGTCCGCGAGATCTGCGAGGACCACGGCGAGCGGTGGGCCATGGCCTACGCGCTGTACGTCCTCGGGTTCGCGGCGCTCCAGGCCGGGCTGAGCGGACGGGCCCGCCGGATGCTGGAGGAGTCCTTGTCCATCGGGCACGCCTTCGACGATCTGCTCGGCACGGCGCTCTCCCTGGAGCTGCTCGCCCTCATCACGGTGGTCGAAGGTGACGCGACGGAGGCGGCGGTGCTGCAGGGCGCGGCGGACCGGATCTGGCCGTCGGTCGGCCTGCCGCTGTTCGGCTCCGCCCACTACGGCGGTCCCCGGCTCAAGTGCGAGGAGAGAGCCAGGGCGGCCCTGGGTGACACACGGTACGACGCCGCACGGGGTGCGGGGCGCCTGCTCGACACGAGGACGGCGGTGGCCCGGGCACTCGGCACGGGCACGCCCCCGCAGGCCGCTCCCGGCTGCGGGGCCCCGGAGGAAACGCGAAGGCCCGCCGCCTCCCGTACAACGGGAAGGGGCGGGCCCGAACTCGGTCGATGACTACGCCTGCGTCAGCGGGCGTAGTACTCGACGACGAGCTGCTCGTCGCAGATGACCGGGATTTCCTTGCGGTTCGGGTCACGGTCCAGGCGGAAGGCCAGGGCCTTCAGGTTCACCTGGAGGTAGCGCGGGGTCTCGCCGTCGGTGTCGTAACCACCCTCGCGGGCCACCTGGAAGGGGACCTTGGAGCGGCTGCGCTCGCGGACCTGCACGACGTCGTCGGGGCGCACGCGGAAGGACGGCTTGTCGACCTTGCCACCGTTGACCTCGATGTGGCCGTGGACGACCATCTGGCGGGCCTGGTAGATGGTGCGGGCGATGCCCGAACGCAGGACCAGGGCGTCGAGGCGGCGCTCGAGCTCGACGACCAGCGCCTCGCCCGTCTTGCCCTCGGCCTTACGGGCGCGGTCGTAGGCGCGCGCCATCTGGCGCTCGCTGATGTCGTACTGCGCACGCAGACGCTGCTTCTCGAGCAGACGGACCTTGTAGTCCGAGTTCTGCTTGCGGCCACGGCCGTGCTCGCCCGGCGGGTAGGGGCGGGCTTCGAAGTACTTGACAGCCTTCGGCGTCAGGGCGATGCCGAGGGCACGCGACTTCTTGACCTTGGGACGCGACTGGTTAGGCACGTTCTCCAGACCTCCGTTGTAGGTTAGGTTAGGCTTACCTTACTCAAGGAGATCGCATGTCTCGCCCTGGGAACACCACACACGTCACGGACAGCACAGACAGCGACGGCACACACGAAGGCGCCGTAACGACGGAAGGCCGATCTGATCGTGGTCAGCCGCGTCCCAGCGGGCTTGATAACACTCGGATGCCGTCAGCAGCCGAGCGCACACGAACTCTCGTACAGAGTACCTGCTCCGCGGTGCTGCTCGTACCGGGGCTGTCGGTGGCCCATCCCGACCAGGTGATGCCCGACTCCCGGAGCGTCGGCCCGGAAGGGGATCTGTTCCTCGGCTTCCCCGCTGATTCGCCGGTCGTACGGGCCGCTACGCGCGCTCAGGGCGACGAGCTGACCGCCGTGCTGGAGCTCACCGATGTCGCACCGGTCTCGGTCCCGCACCGCATCCGCGGCCGTGCCCGCGTCGCCGGCTGGCTCACCTCGGTGCCGGGCCTGGCACAGCCGGGCCGGATGATGCTCCGGCTGGAGTTCGGCGAGGCGTCGGTCGACGACCTGTGGGGCTACGAGGAGGTCGAGCCGGAGGATTTCCGGGACGCCGTCGCCGACCCGATGGCGGCCCACGAGGCCGAGCTGCTCCAGCACCTGCACGCAGCCCACGGAGACCGGATGGCGACGCTGTCGGCGCTGCTCGGCGAGAGGGGCGACTGCGGCTGCGCCGGGGGCGGGACCGAGGCCGTGCCGGTCGCGCTCGACCGCTTCGGTCTGCGGGTGCGGTTCGTCGAGGGCGGCGGGGCCTGCTTCGACGCCCGCTTCGAGTTCCCCGAGCCGGTAGGCGACATCGTCGAGATCCGCCGTGCGATGCACACGCTCTTCGAGGCCGCGGCCTGCTGAGCCGCACGGCTCACGAAGACGCCCCGCCCCCCTGCTCCGTGCGGCCGAGCCGCTCGCGGACCCGGTCCACCACGTCCGCGTACCGCGCCTCCGCGCCGTACCGCGTGGGTTCGTAGTAGCGGCGGTCCCGGACGGCGTCCGGGGCGTACTCCTGGGCGGCGATCCCGCCGGGCACGTCGTGCGGATAGACGTAGCCCTGGGCATGGCCCAGTTTCGCGGCGCCCTTGTAGTGGCCGTCGCGCAGATGGGGCGGGACGGGGCCCGCGAGGCCCCGGCGCACGTCGTCCTGCGCCGCCGAGATCGCCAGGGTCGCCGCGTTGGACTTCGGTGCGAGAGCGAGCGCGATCGTGGCGTGGCTGAGGGTGAGCGCCGCTTCGGGGAAACCGATCATGGCCACGGCCTGGGCCGCCGCGACGGCGAGGGGCAGCGCCGCCGGATCGGCGAGCCCGATGTCCTCACTGGCGGAGATCATCAGCCGGCGCGCGATGAAGCGCGGGTCCTCCCCCGCCTCGATCATCCGGGCCAGGTAGTGCAGTGCGGCGTCCACGTCGGATCCGCGGATCGACTTGATGAGGGCACTCGCCACGTCGTAGTGCTGGTCGCCGTCACGGTCGTACTTCACGGCGGCGCGGTCGACGGTCTCCTCGAGCGTCGTGAGCGTGATCTCCCGCTCGTGCGTCGCGAGAGCCGCTCCGGCGGCCGCCTCCAGCGCGGTCAGTGCCCGCCGGGCGTCGCCGCCGGCGATGCGCAGCAGATGCGCCTCGGCGTCCTCGGGCAGGGTGACGGCACCGCCCAGCCCCCGCTCGTCCGTCAGGGCCCTGCGCAGCAGTGCGCGCAGATCCTCGTCGGTGAGGGGCTCCAGGGTGAGGAGCAGGGAGCGCGACAGCAGCGGGGAGATGATCGAGAAGTACGGATTCTCCGTGGTGGCCGCGATCAGAGTGACCCAGCGGTTCTCCACGGCGGGGAGCAGGGAGTCCTGCTGGGCCTTGGAGAAGCGGTGGATCTCGTCGAGGAAGAGGACGGTCTCCTTGCCGAAGCCACCGGTGGCGCGTCGAGCGCCCTCGATGACGGCCCGGACCTCCTTGACCCCGGCGGTGATCGCCGAGAGTTCGACGAAGCGCTTGTTGGTGGCCTTGCTGACCACGTACGCCAGGGTCGTCTTTCCTGTGCCGGGCGGGCCCCAGAGGATCACCGACGAGGCCCCGGCGGGCCCTCCACCGCCCTCACCGACCAGGCGGCGCAGCGGTGATCCCGGCTTGAGCAGATGCTGCTGGCCGACGACCTCGTCCAGCGTACGAGGGCGCATCCGGACAGCGAGGGGGCTGCTGGACGGGTCCTTCTCCTGGCGGTCTTCGGCTGCTGCGGTAAAGAGGTCGGGCTCCACGCAAGGAAGCCTATGTCACCCCACCGACAGGACCGCCTGGAGCGTCAGCTGGTCCAGAAGTCCCACCAGCGGGTCAGGATCAGCATGCCGATGATCCCGATCCAGAGCACCGGCGGCACCCAGTGGAACTCGGTGAGGGCGTTCCGCAGCCAGGCGGGCGCGGGCAGGATGCCGTGCTTGACGTTGTGGACGGTGACGTAGCAGAACATGAAGATCGTGGCGACCCAGGCCAGGCAGCACCACAGGCAGAGCGAGTTGATGTTGTACAGCGACTGGTACTGCAGCCAGGTGCAGAAGCCGACGCCGAAGAGCGTGCCGGCGTTGAGGCCCAGCCAGTACCAGGCGCGGAAGCGGGCGCCGGCGAGGAGCGCCATGCCGATGCCGATGACCACCGAGTAGGTGGCGATGCCGAGCATCGGGTTGGGGAAGCCGAAGGCGGACGCCTGCTCGCTCTTCATGATGTTGCCGCACGCGACCACGGGGTTCAGGCTGCATCCCGGCGTGAAGCTCGGGTCCTCCAGCAGCTTGAACTTGTCGATCGTGATCACCCAGGCGGCGAGCAGTCCGGCGGCGCCCGTGATCACCAGCAGCAGCGCGAGCGCGCGACTGCCGCCGAAGGTCCTGGCTCCGTTGTCCTCGTCCTGCCGGGAGGAGGGATGATCTACCGCTGCCATCGTCATATCGCCGTTCCATCACTGAGTAGCCAGCCGGGCACGGTCATTGTGCCGTACCGCTGTCGCGCCCAGCCGTTCGATCGGCGTAAAGACGTGCGTGCGGCCCGCCCGGAATCCGGGGCCGCACAGGGCGTCCACCCCGGCGAAGAAGCCCATGGCGGGCGTACGCAGCGGGGACGGCGGAACAGCGCGGGAGACCGGCGCGCACCGGGCCGTCGCCCACTGCCGGCGACGGCCCAAGATCGGAATCACCTGGCGGGATTAATTCGCTCCGGCCAGGTTGACGGCGGGACTCCGACCGGGCTGACGGCCGGAGCCCGGCTGACGGCGGGACTCCGACCGGGCCGACGGCGGGAGCCCGGCTGACGGCGGGAGCGGGTCCAGGGGTGCCCGCGCCCGGCACACCCGTGCCCGCCCGGGCGAACCGGGCGGGCACGGAGTGAGCACGCGGCGGGTCAGGCCAGCCGGGCCCGTACGGTGTCGACCAGGGCGTCGAGCGCGACCGCTTCCTGGTTGCCCGACTCCATGTCCTTGAGCTGCACCGCGCCATCGGCGAGATCACGCTCACCGGCCACGATCGTGTAGCGGGCGCCGGAGCGGTTCGCGTTCTTCATCGCGCCCTTCAGACCGCGCCCGCCGAAGGCGAAGTCCGTGGCGACACCAGCCTTCCGCAGCTCGGTCACCAGGCCGAAGAGCACCCGCCGCGCCTCTTCGCCGAGCGGGACCGCGTACACGCTGGTGGTGGCCGGGATCCCGAGCTCGATGCCTTCGGCCTCCAGGGCGAGCACCGTACGGTCCACGCCGAGGGCCCAGCCGACGGACGGCAGCGACGGGCCGCCGATCATCTCGGACAGGCCGTCGTACCGGCCGCCGCCGCCCACCGCGGACTGGGATCCCAGGCCGTCGTGGACGAACTCGAAGGTCGTGCGGGTGTAGTAGTCGAGTCCCCGGACCAGCTTCTCGTCGTCCTCGTAGACCACGCCGGCAGCCGTCAGCAGCTCGCGGACCTCCTCGTGGTACGCCTTGCAGCCGTCGCAGAGGAAGTCGCGCAGCATCGGCGCGCCCATCAGCTGCTTCTGGACGTCGGTCCGCTTGTCGTCGAGCACCCGGAGCGGGTTGATCTCGATGCGACGGCGGGTCTCCTCGTCGAGGTCGAGGTCGCGCAGGAAGGTCTGGAGCGCCTCGCGGTAGACGGGGCGGCACTCCTTGTCGCCCAGCGAGTTCAGCAGGATGCGGAACTCGCTGAGGCCGAGCGAGCGGTACGCCTGGTCGGCGAGGATGATCAACTCGGCGTCCAGCGCGGGGTCCTCGGTGCCGATGGCCTCGGCACCCACCTGCGAGAAGTGGCGGTACCGGCCGGCCTGCGGCTTCTCGTAGCGGTAGTACGAGCCGGAGTACCAGAGCTTGACGGGGAGGTTGCCCGCCTTGTGCAGGTTGGCCTCCAGCGCCGCGCGCAGCACGGATGCGGTGCCCTCGGGGCGCAGGGCGAGCTTGTCGCCGCCCTTGGTCTCGAAGGCGTACATCTCCTTGGACACGATGTCGGTGGACTCACCGACACCGCGTGAGAACAGGGCGACGTCCTCGAATCCGGGCGTCTCGATGTAGCCGTAGCCGGAGTTCTTCAGGGGTGCGGAGATCGCCTCGCGGACCGCGAGGAACTTCGCGGAACGCGGCGGGATCAGGTCGTACGTGCCCTTGGGGGCCTGGAAGGTACTCACGGTGTTTTTCTCTCGTCACATTCCTCGGCGGGGCGCGTCCAGGCCGTGCAGATACGGATTGGAGGCGCGCTCGCGGCCGATGGTCGTCTGGGGGCCGTGGCCGGACAGCACCACGGTCGAGTCGTCGAGCGGCAGGCACACGCGGGCCAGCGACTCGAGCAGCTCGGCGTGGTCGCCGCCGGGCAGGTCGGTGCGTCCGACGGAGCCGGCGAAGAGCAGGTCGCCCGAGAAGAGGACCTGCGGCACGTCCGCGGCCTCGGGCATCCTGAACGTCACCGACCCCTTGGTATGGCCGGGCGCGTGCGCGACGCCGAACTCCAGGCCCGCCAGCTTCAGCAGGGAGCCGTCGGTCAGTTCCTCGACCTCGGCGGGCTCGCCCACGGTCAGCTCTCCCATGAGCGGCATCCCGATGGAGCGGCCGAGTGCCTTCTCCGGGTCGCTCATCATGTAGCGGTCCTCGGGGTGGATCCAGGCGGGGACGTCGTGGGCGCCGCAGACGGGGACGACCGAGGCGACGTGGTCGATGTGGCCGTGGGTGAGCACGACGGCGACGGGCTTGAGCCGATGCTTCTTCAGCGCTTCCTCGACGCCCTGGGCGGCCTGGTGGCCCGGGTCGATGATCACGCACTCCTCGCCTGCGGCGGGGGCGACCAGATAGCAATTGGTCCCCCAGGCCCCGGCGGGGAACCCGGCAATGAGCACGATCGTCCTTAGTGTTCGTCCGACGGGAAGGGCCGCGGAGAGGAAGGCGGCAGATCAGAGCCTACCGGCGCTCCTCATTCCACAGCTAACCCATATACCGTACGGGGCAATCCAGGCCCGATCACACGACGTACAAGGAGACCATCCGGTGGTCAGCAGCGATCAGCGGCGGCGGCAGCTCGCCCGGGAGAAGTTCGAGCGGCAGCAGCAGCGCCGGGAGGAGGCTCGCCGCAGGACGAGGCGCCTCACGGCGATCATCGCATCGACGGTGGCCGTGGTGGCGGTCATCGGAGTGGGCTCGTACGTCTTCGTCGACGGCGACGACTCGAAGGACTCCGCGGACGCGGCCGCGAGCGCGAGCCCTTCCCCCTCCCCCTCGGCGAGCGAGAGCAGCGAGCCCGAGCCCGAGATGACGATCGACAAGAAGGCCCACTACACGATGGCCCTCGCCACGAGCCAGGGCGACATCGCGATCGAGATGGACGCGGCGAAGACCCCGCACACCACGAACTCGTTCAAGGCCCTCGCGGACAAGAAGTACTTCGACGGCACGAAGTGTCACCGGCTGACCACGGAGGGCATCTTCGTCCTGCAGTGCGGTGACCCGAAGGGCGACGGCACGGGCGGTCCCGGCTACACGATCCCCGACGAGAACCTGACCGCGCTGGGCAAGGCGGGCGACGACGGTGCGGTGACGTATCCGGCGGGCACCGTCGCGATGGCGAACACCGGTCAGCCGGGCACCGGCGGCAGCCAGTTCTTCCTGGTCTACAAGGACACCAAACTCCCGCCCAGCTACACGCCGTTCGGCACCATGGACGATGCCGGCCTGAAGGCCGTCCAGAAGGTCGCCGAGGCGGGCGTCGCCGAGGGTGCGAGTGACGGTGCGCCCAAGAAGACCGTCACGGTCGAGAAGGTGACCGTCGACAAGGCCTGACCCCGGGCGGCCACCCGGTGACCGCCCCGGCGGGCGGACCGGAGAATTTCAGCCGCGCTGAGTGCGGACAGCCGGGTGGCCGGTCGCCTAGATTGGCGTTGTGCAGGGCGGGCGCTGCCCGCCCCAGGAAACTGTGGACGATGCACGGGGGCGAACTCCCCCGATGCATCAGGTGGAGGAGGCGCTGTGAGCAGCGACCCGTGGGGCCGTGTCGACGAGACGGGCACCGTGTACGTGCGTACAGCCGAGGGCGAGCAGGTCGTCGGATCGTGGCAGGCCGGTTCCCCCGAGGAGGCTCTGGCCTATTTCGAGCGCAAGTACGAGGGCTTGGTGGTCGAGATCGGCCTCCTCGAGCGGCGGGTGAAGACCACCGACCTCTCGGCGAAGGACGCCACGGCGGCGATCGATCACCTGCGTCAGCAGGTCGACGAGCACCACGCCGTCGGCGACCTGGCCGCGCTCGGCAAGCGACTGGACGCGCTCGTCGCGACCGTGGACTCGCGCCGTGAGGAGCGCAAGGTCCAGAAGGCCAAGCAGACCGACGAGGCGCGTCAGGCCAAGGAGGCCCTCGTCGTCGAGGCGGAGGAGCTGGCGCAGAGCGAGCAGTGGCGGTCGGCGGGTGAGCGTCTGAGGGCGCTCGTCGACACCTGGAAGGGGCTGCCTCGTCTGGACCGCAAGTCCGACGACGAGCTGTGGCACCGCTTCTCGCACGCCCGTTCCGCCTTCTCCAAGCGCCGCAAGGCGCACTTCGCCGCGCTGGACGCCCAGCGCGAGGAGGCCCGCAAGGCCAAGGAGAAGCTGGTCGCCGAGGCCGAGTCGCTCTCCGGCTCGACCGACTGGGGTGCGACGGCTGCCCGCTACCGCGACCTGATGACCGAGTGGAAGGCGGCCGGGCGCGCCCAGCGCGAGGCCGAGGACGAGCTGTGGAACCGCTTCCGCGGTGCCCAGGACGTGTTCTTCGCGGCCCGCAGCGGTGTCTTCGCCGAGCGGGACGCGGAGCAGGGCGAGAACCTCAAGCTCAAGGAGGAGCTCGCCACCGAGGCCGAGAAGCTGGTCCCGGTGACGGATCTGAAGGCGGCCAGGGCCGCGTTCCGTTCGGTCAACGAGCGCTGGGAGGCCATCGGCCACGTTCCGCGTGACGCCCGCCCGAAGGTCGAGGGCCGGCTGCACGCGGTGGAGCGCGCGCTCCAGGAGGCCGAGGAGGCCGAGTGGCGCCGGACGAACCCGGAGGCGCGGGCACGCGCGGAGGGCCTCACCGGTCAGCTCCAGGCGGCCGTCGACAAGCTGCGTACGCAGATCGACACGGCCCGCGCCTCCGGCAACAACGCCAGGGCCGACAAGCTCTCCCGTGAGCTGGAGGGCCGTCAGGCTCTGCTGGACCAGGCGCTGAAGGGCCTGGAGGAGTTCGGCGGCTGACGCCGGTCGCGCCGGAACGAGGCGAGGGCTCCCGTACGCGCTGCGTGCGGGGGCCTTTCCGTGCGTGGGGCCGGCCCGTGGGTTCCAGGACTCGGCTCCTCTCGTGCGGAGGAGGCAGGCGGAGCGTCGGGCCTCCGGTGCGTGGACGGCAGCGAACGGGCGTCGTGACTGCCGGAACACCGCAGTGAATCCGGGCCCGCGGGGAGCGAGGATCGGCACACGGCAGAGGGCGTGCCTCTGCCGGATCCGCCGGAATCACCACGACTTCGAGGCAGGCTTCACCATGAGACCGACCCGTACCGTTCTGACCGTCGCGGCCACCGCCCTGCTCCCGGCCCTTCTCCTCGCCGGACCGGCCGCCGCGGCGGGCCCGGCGTCCCCGTCACCGGCCGTCGCGCCTGCGGGTGTGCCCGCTGTCCCCGCGTCCTCCGTGGGCGACATGTCCGACGACGATCTCCGCGTCGCGATCCTGCGCATCCTGGCCGACGAGGACAGCGGCAGCAGGGTGATCCGGGAGGCGAACGAGGCCCTCGACAACGGCACCACGGAAGCCATGCGGTACTTCCTGGAGACCGCCTATCCCCTCGCCCAGGCCGAGGACGACCAGGTCGCCCTCTTCCGCATCCTCGCCGACCCCGACTCGGGCCGGCGCGTCACGAACGAGATCAACACGCTGCTCGACAGCGGCACCCCGCAGGAGATCCGCCAGTGGCTGGAGACCGGCTACCGGCTCGCCCAAGCCGAGGACGACCGCGTCGCCCTCTTCCGGATCCTGGCCCGCCCGGGCATCAGCGACGCGCTCCGCGCGGCCGTGACCGAGGCGATCGAGGGCACGCCGGAGGAGATGCGTCACTTCCTGGAGTACGGGCAGTACGAGATCGACGGCTGACACCCGCACGGCCCCGGTGCCGCCGTCCTGGGCGGGTCCGGCGGGACCCGCCCAGGACGGCACCGATCACGGCCGGCGCGCCGAGGTGACCCGGTAGACGTCGTAGACGCCCTCCACGCCCCGTACGGCCTTCAGGACGTGGCCCAGGTGCTTCGGGTCGCCCATCTCGAAGGTGAACCGCGAGGTGGCCACCCGGTCGCGGGAGGTCTGCACGGCCGCCGACAGGATGTTGACGTGCTGGTCGGACAGGACGCGCGTGACGTCGGAGAGCAGCCGCGACCGGTCCAGCGCCTCGACCTGGATGGCGACGAGGAAGACCGACGACTGGGTCGGCGCCCACTCGACGTCGAGGATGCGCTCCGGCTGCTGCGAGAGCGAGTCGACGTTGACGCAGTCCGCGCGGTGGACGGAGACTCCGCTGCCCCGGGTGACGAATCCGATGATCGGGTCGCCGGGGACGGGTGTGCAGCAGCGGGCCAGCTTGACCCAGACGTCCTCGACGCCCTTGACGACCACGCCCGGATCCGCCTTGGCCCGGCGCTTGTTGCGGCCGTGCGAGGGCGGCGAGCTCTCCGCCAGGTCCTCGTTGGCCGCGTCCTCGCCGCCGAGCGCCTGGACGAGCTTCTGGACGACGCCGGCCGCTGCGACATGGCCTTCGCCGATCGCCGCGTACAGCGAGGAGATGTCCGGGTAGCGCATCTCGTGGGCCAGCGTGACGAGGGAGTCACCTGTCAGGATCCGCTGGATGGGCAGGTTCTGCTTGCGCATGGCCCGCGCGATGGCGTCCTTGCCCTGCTCGATCGCCTCGTCCCGGCGCTCCTTGGAGAACCAGGCGCGGATCTTGTTGCGTGCCCGGGGCGACTTGACGAACTGGAGCCAGTCACGGGAGGGTCCCGCGCCTGCCGCCTTGGAGGTGAAGACCTCCACCAGATCACCGTTGTCGAGCGTGGACTCCAGCGGCACGAGCCGCCCGTTGACCCGTGCCCCTATGGTCCGGTGGCCGACCTCCGTGTGGACGGCGTACGCGAAGTCGACCGGCGTCGCACCGGCGGGCAGCGCTATGACGTCGCCCTTGGGCGTGAAGACGAAGACCTCGTTGCGCGAGAGGTCGAAGCGCAGCGACTCCAGGAACTCGCCGGGGTCCTCGGTCTCCTTCTGCCAGTCGAGGAGCTGCCGCAGCCACGCCATGTCGTTGACGGTGTCCTGGCCCCGGCCGCCGCCCGTGTTCTTGGGGACGTCCGTGCGGACCTTGGAGGCGCCGGCGACGGCCTCCTGCTTGTACTTCCAGTGCGCGGCGATGCCGTACTCGGCACGGCGGTGCATGTCGAACGTACGGATCTGGAGCTCGACGGGCTTGCCGCTGGGGCCGATCACCGTGGTGTGCAGCGACTGGTACATGTTGAACTTGGGCATCGCGATGTAGTCCTTGAACCGCCCGGGCACCGGATTCCACCGGGCGTGGACGGTGCCGAGCGCCGCGTAGCAGTCGCGGACCGTGTCGACGAGGACCCTGATGCCCACCAGGTCGTAGATCTCGGCGAAGTCCCGGCCTCGCACGATCATCTTCTGGTAGACGCTGTAGTAGTGCTTCGGCCGGCCGGTGACGGTGGCCTTGATCCGGGCGGCGCGCAGGTCGGCCTGGACCTCGTCGGTCACTATGGCGAGGTACTCGTCCCGCTTGGGCGCGCGCTCGGCGACGAGGCGGACGATCTCGTCGTACATCTTGGGGTAGAGGATCGCGAAGGCGAGGTCCTCCAGCTCCCACTTGATGGTGTTCATGCCCAGGCGGTGGGCGAGCGGCGCGTAGATCTCGAGGGTCTCGCGGGCCTTCTTCTCCTGCTTCTCCCGCTTGAGGTACCGCATGGTGCGCATGTTGTGCAGCCGGTCGGCGAGCTTGATGACCAGGACCCGGGGGTCCTTGGCCATGGCGACGACCATCTTGCGCACGGTCTCGGCCTGGGCGGCCTCGCCGAACTTGACCTTGTCCAGCTTGGTGACGCCGTCGACGAGCAGCGCGACTTGGTCGCCGAAGTCCTTGCGCAGGGTGTCCAGGCCGTACTCGGTGTCCTCGACCGTGTCGTGCAGCAGCCCGGCCATCAGCGTCGCCGGGTCCATGCCGAGCTCGGCGAGGATCGTGGTGACGGCGAGCGGGTGGGTGATGTACGGGTCGCCGCTCTTGCGCTTCTGGCCCCGGTGCCAGCGCTCGGCGACCTGGTAGGCCTTCTCGATCTGGCGCAGGGTGGCGGACTCGATCTTGGGATCGTTGCCTCGGACCGTGCGCAGGAGGGGTTCGAGGACCGGGTTGTACGGGCTGGAGCGCTGCACGCCCAGGCGGGCGAGGCGCGCACGGACCCGGTTGGACGAGCCGCCGGAACGGGCGGGCGGTGCCGGCGGTGTGGCGGAGGGCTTGGCCGGGGGCTTCGCCGCCGGGGCCGCGGACCCGGCGGCGGGAGGCGCCGGGGGCGTCTGCTCCGTCGCGGGAGGGGCGGGCGGCTTCGTCCCGGAGACGGGCGCGGCCTTCGTCCCGGGGGGCGGGGCCGGCTTGGCAGGACCGTCGGGAGACTGGGGGGCCGGAGCCTGGGCGGGGCCCTGCGTGTGCTCGCCGGAGGACCCGGACTCGCCCGCCGCCGCGGCGGGCTGGGCCTTCCCGGGCGTGGCGGAGGCCGCCTCGGGCTTTTCGGGCTGCGGGGCGGCGACTGGCTGGGCCTCGTCTGGCAAGAGCGCTCCTCGTGCGGATCCGGGCTACCGGAAAGCCCATGGTATCGACCTCGGGGCAGGACCTCGCCCGGGGACGGTGGAACCCCTCACAACACAGGACGGGCACCCGGTGTTCCCGGGTGCCCGTCCTGTCCGTCCTTACACGCGCCGAGGTGGCGCGGCGCAGGTCAGAGGGTGATCAGAGCCTCCAGCGGAGCGTCCCGCAGCCCGGTCTCCAGCCGGGCGCGGCCGGCCAGGAAACCGAGCTCCATCAGGACCGAGACGCCGGCGACCTGGGCCCCGGCCCGCCGGATCAGCTCCAGCGAGGCCTCGGCGGTGCCGCCGGTGGCCAGGACGTCGTCGATGACCATGACCCGGTCGTCGGCGCACAGGTCCTCGGCGTGGATCTCGATCTCGGCCGTGCCGTACTCCAGCTCGTACGCCTGCCCGAGCGTGGCACCGGGCAGCTTCCCGGCCTTGCGCACGGGCACGAAGCCGAGGCCGGCCCTGACCGAGACCGGTGCGGCGAGGATGAACCCGCGCGCCTCCAGTCCGACGATCTTGGTGGCCCCGTGCCGGACGCACAGCTCCGCGAAGTAGTCCGTGAGCGCGCTGAAGGCCACCGGGTCCGCGAGCAGCGGGGTGATGTCCTTGAACAGCACTCCGGGCTTCGGGTAGTCCGCCACGTCACGGATCCGGCTGAGCAGGAGCTCCCGGGTCGCCTGGTCGATGCTGGTGCTCGTCATCGGCGGTTCCTCGGGCTCCGGCCGTGTCCGCCGGGCTGGCGGCGCTGGCCGACGACGGCAGCGGCGGGCTCGGAGTCCTCGTCGAAGTCCTGCTCCCGGTCGTCGCGCTCGTCCTCGGGGGACTCGCCCTTGGCCGCTGCGGCGGCGCGCTTGGCGAGGATCCGCTTCTTCAGTGCCTTTATCTGCGGCTCGCGTTCCTTGAGGTCGGCGACCAGCGGGGTGGCGATGAAGATCGAGGAGTACGCACCGGCGGCGAGGCCGACGAAGAGCGACAGCGAGATGTCGTTCAGCATGCCGGCGCCGAGCACACCGCCGCCGATGAACAGCAGACCGGCGACCGGCAGCAGCGCCACGACCGTGGTGTTGATGGAACGCACCAGGGTGCCGTTGATGGAGCGGTTCGCGATCTCGCTGTAGGTCCAGCGGGTCTGCTTGGTGATCCCCTTCGTGCCCTCCTTGAGGCTGTCGAAGACGACGACCGTGTCGTAGAGGGAGTAACCGAGGATGGTGAGCAGACCGATCACGGTGCCCGGTGTGACCTCGAAGCCGACGAGGGCGTAGACACCGACCGTGATGGTGATGTCGTGGATCAGCGCGATGAGGGCGGCGACCGCCATCCGCCACTCGAAGGCGATGGCCAGGTAGACCACGACCAGGACCATGAAGATGCCGAGGCCCATCCAGGCCTTGTTGGCGATCTGCTCGCCCCAGCTGGGACCGACGAGGTCGGCGTTGATCTTCGCCTCGGGGATGCCGAGGTCCTCGGAGAGCTGGGCCTTGATCTGGTCGGCCTTGGCGGTGTCGACCTCGGTGATCTGGATGCGGAGCCCGCCGTTGCCGAGCTCCTGGACGATCGCCTCGTGGCCGGAGGCCGCGACCGCGTCCTCGTGGGCCTGGCTGACGGACACCTTGGCCTTGGTGTCGGTCGTGAAGACCGCGCCGCCCTTGAACTCGATGCCCATGTTCAGGCCGCTGACCGCCAGGCCGAGGATGGCCGTGATGGTGATCAGGATCGAGACGCCGTACCAGATCTTGCGCTTGCCGATGAAGTCGTAACCGACCTCGCCACGGTAGAGCCGGGCGCCGAGATTGCCGAGTCGCGACATCTCACGCCTCCTTCGGGTGGTCGGTACGGACGTTGACGCGGCGCGAGCGGCGCAGCGGCGGCTTGGCGCCGAGCCGCTTCGGGTCCAGGCCGGACCACGGGTGACCGCCGCCGAAGAACTTGGTGCGGGCCATCAGCGTCATGACGGGCTTGGTGAAGAGGAAGACGACGACGACGTCGAGCAGGGTGGTGAGGCCGAGCGTGAAGGCGAAGCCCTGGACCTTGCCGACGGTGACGAGGAAGAGCACGGCAGCCGCGAGGAACGACACGAAGTCGGACACGAGGATGGTGCGCCGGGCCCTGGGCCAGGCACGCTCGACAGCCGGCCGCAGCGTGCGGCCTTCCCGGATCTCGTCCCGGATGCGTTCGAAGTACACGATGAACGAGTCCGCCGTGATACCGATCGCCACGATGGCGCCACAGACGGCCGGGAGGTTCAGCGCGAAGCCGATGGCCGGGCCGAGCAGCGCCATGATCGTGTACGTCAGGATGCCGGAGGCCAGCAGGCTGAGCAGCGCGATGAGGGCCAGGCCGCGGTAGTAGGCCACCAGGTAGATGACGACCAGGGCCAGGCCGATGGCGCCGGCGATGAGACCGGCCTCCAGCTGCTCGCCGCCGAGCGCGGCGGTGACGGTGGTGACGGTGTCCTCGCTGAAGGACAGCGGGAGCGCGCCGTAGGACAGGACGTTGGCCAGGTCCTCGGCGGACTGCTGCGTGAAGCTGCCGGAGATCTCGGCGCTGCCGCTGAGGGTCTCGTTGACCTGGGGCGCGGAGACGACCTCACCGTCGAGGGAGATCGCGAACTGGTTCATCGGCGACGTCTGCGTCGACAGCTTCTTGGTGATCGTCTGGAACTTCTTGGAGCCCTTGTCGGTGAACTCCATGGAGACGAGCCAGATGCCGCGCTGCTGGTCGAACTGGGCCTTGGCGTCGTCGACGTCCGTGCCGGAGACCTCGGCCGGGCCGAGGAGGTACTTGGCGTCACCCTCGGAGCTGCACGCGACGGTGGGGTCCTCGGGCTTGACGCCGTCGCCGGCCTTGGCGCGGGCCGCCTCGTCGGTGCAGTCCAGGGCGGTGAACTTCTTCTCCAGCGCCGCGGTGGCGGCGTCGGGGGTCTCGGTGGCCGCGGGGGTCTTCGACGAGTCCGCCCCGCCGGAGGCGCTGGCGGACGGGGTCGGCGTCGTGTCCTTCTTCAGGGCGTCGGTGACCGCACGGCCCTGGGTGCTCGCGCTCCCCGAGGGCGTCGCCTTCGGATCGGAGGCCGTTTCCGGGTCGGTCGCCTTCGCGCTGGGCGTGGCGCTCGCCTCTCCGGAACCGCTCGCGGACGGGCTCGCGGAGCCCTCGGGCGTCGGCCCTCCACCGGTGACGGTGAGCACGGGCCGGAAGTAGAGCTGGGCGGTCGTGCCGACCTGCTCCCGGGCCTGCTTCGAATTCGTGCCCTTGGGGATGTTGACGATGATGTTCGATGCGCCCTGGGTCTGAACCTCGGCCTCGGAGACACCCAGACCATTGACACGGCGTTCGATGATGCTGACCGCTGTGTTCATGTTGGTCTCGTTGATCGCCTCAGGCTTGCCGGGCTGGCTCTTCGCCTTGAGTGTGATCGACGTACCGCCGGCCAGGTCGATCCCGAGCCGGGGCGTGGTGTGCCCGGACAGGAACATCCCACCGGTCAGGGCGACCATGGCGATGAGGATCAGAGCCAGGGCACGGCCCGGCCTGCCCTGTCCACCGGTTGAGCCCCGGCCTTTCTTCGGTGCTGCCACCTTTTCGTTTCTCCCTGTCCAACCGCCCCGCGCCGGGTACGCGCCCGAGCGGCCACGAAGTGTTGTGGGGACCCGCCCCCGCAGAAGACCGCACGGCCCGTGAGACGCCGGACACCCGTGGGTGTCCGGCGTCTCTGGGTCGTGGAACTACTTCGCGTCGCCCTCGCCGTCGGCCTTGGCGTCCTTGACCTCGGAGTCCTTCGCGACGGTGTCGTCCTCGGCCTTCTTGCCCAGGTCGATCTTCGCGACGTCGTCGTCCGCGTGCTCACCGGCGGTGAGCGAGGAGGCGTCGTCCGGCACGACCGTGCCGTCGGTCTCCAGCTCGTCGTCGCCGTGGACGATGCGGTTGTACTCCGCGTCGTCCAGGACGGCACCGATGGCGTTCTTGGCGTAGACCGCGTGGACGCCGGGCGCGACCTCGAGGAGCACCGTGTCGTCCTGGATCTCCTTGACGGTGGCGTACATGCCCCCGATCGTCCGGACGCCCGTGCCGGGCTGCATGTCGTCGCGCATCTGCGCAGCCGCCTGCTGCTTCTTCTTGGCGGACCGGGTCATCAGGAACATGGCCCCGATGAGCACGATGAAGGGGAGGAGGGTCACGAGACTCACGGGACGGAACTTCCTTCGCACGACCACGTCGAACTCACGCGGCCTGGTCTACGGGGGTGGGTACACCGACCTGTACGGGCGGCATCGGCGGAGTCTAAGCGAGTCCGCATCATTGGAACAACGTCCAGCATCGCACCCTGGTTCCCGTGCTGGCCAACCTGTCCTCTGTCACGCCCCGAACAGGCCCTGTTGTCCCTTTACGCCGTGCTGAGGGGGGACGAGCCCGAGGTGGGCCCATGCCGCGGGGGTCGCGACCCGGCCGCGCGGGGTCCTGGCGAGCAGTCCCTCCCGTACGAGGAAGGGCTCGGCGACCTCCTCGACCGTCTCGCGCTCCTCCCCCACCGCCACCGCGAGGGTGGAGAGCCCGACGGGGCCGCCGCCGAAGAGCTTCAGCAGGGCGCCGAGCACCGCGCGGTCCAGCCGGTCCAGGCCCTTGTCGTCGACCTCGTACACCCGCAGGGCCGCCGCGGCGATGTCCCGGTCGATGCGGCCCTCGGCCTTGACCTGGGCGTAGTCACGGACGCGGCGCAGCAGCCGGTTGGCGATGCGGGGCGTGCCCCGGGAGCGCCCGGCGATCTCGGCGGCGCCCGCCGGGTCTATGGCGACGTCGAGCAGGCCCGCGGAGCGGTGGATGACCCGCTCCAGCTCGGTGGGGGCGTAGAACTCCATGTGGCCGGTGAAGCCGAAGCGGTCGCGCAGCGGGGGCGGCAGCAGTCCGGCCCGGGTGGTGGCGCCGACGAGGGTGAACGGAGGGAGCTCCAGGGGGATGGCGGTGGCACCGGGTCCCTTGCCGACGATGACGTCGACGCGGAAGTCCTCCATCGCCATGTAGAGCATCTCCTCCGCGGGCCGCGACATGCGGTGGATCTCGTCGAGGAAGAGGACCTCGCCCTCCTGGAGCGAGGAGAGGATCGCCGCGAGGTCTCCGGCGTGCTGGATGGCGGGCCCGGAGGTGATGCGGATCGGGGCGCCCATCTCCGCCGCGATGATCATGGAAAGCGTCGTCTTGCCGAGGCCGGGGGCGCCGGAGAGCAGGACGTGGTCGGCGGTGGCGCCCCGGGCGCGGGCGGCCTTGAGGACCAGGTCGAGCTGTTCGCGCACCTTCTCCTGGCCGACGAACTCATGGAGGTCCTTCGGGCGGAGGGCGGCCTCGACGGCGGTGTCCTCGCCGTCCGCGCCGGCGTCGACGAGGCGGTCGTCGAGCCGCTCGTCGGTCAGTTCGCCGGTGTCGGGCCCGGTCTCGTCCCAGTTCATCTCGTCAGTCCCGCCTCGGGTGTTTCGGTGCCGGGCCGTGCGGTGTCCCGGCCGGCGCGGAGGGCGTGTGGGGCCCCTGGGTCAGCGTGCGCGGTTGAGCGTCTGCAGGGCCGCGCGCAGCAGTTGCGGCACGGGTGCCTGGCCGCCGTCCGCGATCGCGGCCTCCGCCTGCGGTGCGACGGCGCTCACGGCCTCGTCGGCCTCACGGGTCGCGTAGCCGAGGCCGATCAGGGCGGCCCCCAGCTGGTCGCGCCAGGAGGAGCTGACGGCCGCGCCGACGCCCTGCTGCCCGATGTGCGCGCCGACCGGCTCGCCGAGGCGGTCCTTGAGCTCCAGCAGGAGCTTCTGCGCGCCCTTCTTGCCGATGCCGGACACGGCGGTGAGCGCCTTCTCGTCACCGGTGGCGACGGCGATGCGCAGGGCGTCCGGGCTGTGGGTGGCGAGCATGGCCTGGGCGAGCCGGGGGCCCACACCGCTGGCTGTCTGGAGCAGCTCGAAGACCTGGCGCTCGTCGTCGTCGGCGAAGCCGTAGAGGGTGAGCGAGTCCTCCCGGACGACGAGGGAGGTGGCCAGCCGGGCGTCGTCGCCGATCCGCAGGCCGGCGAGGGTGGCGGGCGTGCACTGGACGGCCATGCCGATGCCGCCGACCTCGATCACGGCCGTGGTCGGGGCGAGCGCGGCCACCGGGCCGGAGACGAAGGCGATCATGCGGTACGGCCTTTCAGCGTGCGATGGGCGGCGACGGCCCGCTGCAGTCGGTTCTGCGCGGGCGCGCGCCAGATGTGACAGATGGCGAGAGCGAGGGCATCGGCCGCGTCCGCGGGCTTCGGCGGCGCGTCGAGCCGCAGCAGCCGGGTCACCATGGCCCCGACCTGCGCCTTGTCGGCACGTCCCGATCCGGTGACGGCCGCCTTGACCTCGCTGGGGGTGTGCAGGGCCACGGGGATGCCGCGCCGGGAGGCGCAGAGCATGGCGACCGCGCTGGCCTGGGCGGTGCCCATCACCGTACGTACGTTGTGCTGGCTGAACACCCGCTCCACGGCGACGAATTCGGGCCGGTGTTCGTCGAGCCACGCTTCGATGCCCTGCTCGATGGCGACGAGCCGGTGGCCCAGCTCCGCGTCGGCCGGGGTCCGCACCACGCCGACGCCGATCATCGTGAGCGGCCTTCCGGCGACGCCCTCGACCACTCCGACACCGCACCGGGTCAGCCCCGGGTCCACGCCCAGCACCCGCATGAAAGGGCCCCCTCCGCCGCTCGGTCATCTGTTCCCGCAGGCTATCGGGTCCCGCTGACAATGCGACGGGCCGACGGGGTGTGTCCCGTCGGCCCGTCGGCGTACCGCGACGCCGTCTCAGGCGTCGACCTTCTCCATGACCTCGTCGGAGACGTCGAAGTTCGCGAAGACGTTCTGCACGTCGTCGCTGTCCTCCAGCGCGTCGATGAGCTTGAAGATCTTGCGGGCGCCCTCTTCGTCGAGCTCGACCTGCATGGTCGGGACGAAGTTCGCCTCGGCCGAGTCGTAGTCGATGCCGGCGTCCTGCAGCGCGGTGCGGACCGCGACCATGTCGGTGGCCTCGCTGAGCACCTCGAAGGTGTCACCGAGGTCGTTGACCTCCTCGGCACCCGCGTCGAGCACCGCTCCGAGCACGTCGTCCTCGGACAGCTCGCCCTTGGGGACGATCACGACGCCCTTGCGGTTGAAGAGGTACGAGACCGAGCCCGGGTCCGCCATCGAGCCGCCGTTGCGGGTCATGGCGACACGGACGTCGGACGCGGCACGGTTGCGGTTGTCGGTGAGGCACTCGATGAGCACCGCGACGCCGTTCGGGCCGTAGCCCTCGTACATGATCGTCTCGTAGTCGGCGCCGCCGGCTTCGAGACCGGCGCCGCGCTTGACCGCGGAGTCGATGTTCTTGTTCGGGACCGAGCTCTTCTTGGCCTTCTGGATGGCGTCGAAGAGGGTCGGGTTGCCGGACACGTCGGCGCCGCCCGTGCGGGCCGCGACCTCGATGTTCTTGATCATCTTCGCGAAGAGCTTGCCGCGCTTGGCGTCGATCACGGCCTTCTTGTGCTTCGTCGTAGCCCATTTAGAGTGGCCGGACATCTGCCTTCTCCTTCGCGTCACCAAAATCGATCCGAACCCGAGAGATCCTACCGGGATCGGATCAGCCCACGGCGCGCACCATGTCGGTGAAGAGCGCGTGCACCCGGTGGTCGCCGGTCAGCTCGGGGTGGAACGACGTCGCCAAGGCGTTTCCCTGGCGTACGGCCACGATATGACCGCCGTGCACCGCGACGACCTCCGCGGCGGCGCCGACGGACTCCACCCAGGGGGCCCGGATGAAGACTCCGTCGACGGGGCCGCCGGGCACGCCCTCGACCTCGACGGCCGCCTCGAAGGACTCGTTCTGCCGCCCGAAAGCGTTACGGCGCACGATCATGTCGATGCCGCCGACGGTCTCCTGACCGGAGCGCGGATCGAGGATCTTGTCCGCGAGCATGATCATTCCGGCGCAGGTGCCGTAGACCGGCATCCCGGCGGCGACCCTCTCGCGCAGCGGTTCCAGCATGCCGAAGAGGACGGCCAGCTTGGACATCGTGGTGGACTCGCCACCGGGGATGACGAGGCCGTCGACCTCGGCGAGCTCCTCGGGCCGCCGGACCGGCCTGGCCACGGCGTCCGCCGTGGCCAGGGCGATCAGGTGTTCCCGTACGTCGCCCTGGAGAGCCAGGACTCCGATGACAGGCGTGTCGGTCATCGGTGCTTACCAGCCGCGGTTGGCGTAGCGCTCGCCCTCGGGCAGCGTGTCGCAGTTGATGCCGACCATGGCCTCGCCCAGGTTGCGGGAGGCGTCCGCGATGATCTTCGGGTCGTCGTAGAAGGTGGTGGCCTTCACGATGGCGGCGGCGCGCTTGGCCGGGTCGCCGGACTTGAAGATGCCGGAGCCCACGAAGACGCCCTCGGCACCGAGCTGTCGCATCAGGGCGGCGTCGGCGGGGGTGGCCACGCCACCGGCCGAGAACAGGACGACGGGCAGCCGGCCGAGCTCGGAGACCTCCTTGACCAGCTCGTACGGGGCGCGCAGCTCCTTGGCGGCGGCGTACAGCTCGTTGTTGTCGTAGCCGCGCAGCCGGGCGATCTCGTTCTTGATCTGACGCAGGTGACGGACCGCCTCGACGACGTTGCCGGTACCCGCCTCGCCCTTCGAGCGGATCATGGCCGCGCCCTCGGCGATACGGCGCAGGGCCTCGCCCAGGTTGGTGGCGCCGCAGACGAAGGGGGTGGTGAAGGCGAACTTGTCGCTGTGGTTGACCTCGTCGGCCGGGGTGAGGACCTCGGACTCGTCGATGTAGTCGACGCCGAGGGACTGCAGCACCTGGGCCTCGACGAAGTGGCCGATGCGGGACTTGGCCATCACGGGGATGGAGACGGCCTCGATGATCTCCTCGATCATGTTGGGGTCCGACATCCGGGCCACGCCGCCGTCCTTGCGGATGTCGGCCGGGACCCGCTCCAGGGCCATGACCGCCACGGCGCCCGCGTCCTCGGCGATCTTCGCCTGCTCGGCGTTGACGACGTCCATGATCACGCCGCCCTTGAGCTGCTCGGCCATGCCGCGCTTGACGCGGGCGGTGCCGGTGGCCGGGGTCTCGGTGGACTGCGGGGTGCTGGGAAGCGTGGACACGGATCGACCTCACTGGGGTGGAAGAGCTGAATACTGCAGCCCCGAGCAAACGCTCCGGAAGCAGTCCACAGCAAGGGCCAATGAGGACCCTGTGGATCGTTCTCCCGCCGCCGGCTCCGGCACCCCTTCGTTTCGGCTGCCGCGACGGCCGCCGCCAGGCCCCTTGCCCGCCGTTTCCTCCCTCAGCTGCCGGGACGGTCGGCCAGGGCGACGGGCGGCTCGTCGTCCATCTCGAACGCGAGAGGGAACGGGGCGTGGCCCGCGAGCCGGAACAGCCGAACGGTCCGGTGCCTGCGCAGCGCGCGGGCAGCGCGCACCGCGTCGTTGTGGAAGCGGCGTGCCATCGGTACGCGGCGCACGGCGGCGGCCAGCTCCCTCGCCGCGTCCTCGCCGCCGGGCACCTCCTTCACCGCGTCGACCTGCGCGGTCTCGCCGAACACGGCGCGCAGGGCGGTGGTCAGCTCGCTCTCGGCGACCTCGCGCTGCTCCTCCTCGGCCTGCCGCGCCGCGTGCGCCGCCTCGTAGAGCACGATGGACGCCGCGGGGTCCAGGACACCGGAGGTGGCCAGTTCCTGGGTGACCGACGCACGGCGCAGCAGCTGGGCGTCCAGCGCCGCGCGGGCCGCGTCGATGCGGGCGTGGAGCCGGTCGAGCCGCCCGGCGGTCCAGCTGAGGTACAGGCCGATCGCGAGGAGCGCGACGACGATCCAGATGAGGGTTTCGATCACGGGCGCAAAGGCTACCGTCGGCACGCCCCGCCCGGTTCCGCCGGTACGGCCCCGGGGCGGGGCCCTGTCCCGCTCAGTCCCTGGCGAGGCCGAAGCGGGCGCGCAGACCCGTGCGTTCGTCGGTGTCGACGGCGGCGGCCCCGTCGGTCACCGTCTCGTACACCGCCAGGATGTCCGCGCCGACCGTCGTCCAGTCGAAACGGCGCACGTGCGCGCTGCCCCGCTCGCGGAGCCCCGCGCGCCGGTCCTCGTCGCCGAGCAGCCGGATCGCGGCCTCGGCCAGCGCGTCCGCGTCCTCGTTGGCGAACAGGTCGCCGGCGGAGCCCTGGTCGAGCACCTGCGCGAAGGCGTCCAGATCGCTGGCGAGCACCGCGGCGCTCGCCGACAGCGCCTCGACCAGGATGATCCCGAAGCTCTCGCCGCCGGTGTTGGGCGCGACGTACACGTCCACGCTGCGCAGCAGCCGCGCCTTGTCCTCGTCGCTCACCATCCCGAGGAACTCGACGCGCGAGCGCATCTCCTCGGGCAGCGAGGCGACGGCCTCCTCCTCGTCACCGCGCCCCGCGACCAGCAGCCTGGTGTCCGGGCGGGCGGCGAGGATCGCGGGGAGCGCCTTCATCAGGACGGGCAGCCCCTTGCGGGGCTCGTCGATGCGCCCTATGAAGCCGAGCGTGCCGCCCTGCCATTCGGCCTTCGGCTCCGCGCGGGCGAAGAAGTCCACGTCGACGCCGTTGGGGATGACCACGGCGTCCCCGCCGAGGTGCTCGACCAGGGTCCGCCGCGCGTACTCGCTGACCGCGATGCGCGCACTGATCTTCTCCAGCGCGGGCTGGAGGATCGGGTACGCCGCGATCATGGCCCGGGAGCGCGGGTTGGACGTGTGGAACGTGGCCACGATCGGCCCCTGGGCCGCCCAGCAGGCGAGCAGGCCCAGTGAGGGCGAGGTCGGCTCGTGGATGTGGATGACGTCGAAGGTGCCCTCGTTCAGCCAGCGCCGGACGCGCGCGGCGGACAGGAAGCCGAAGTTGAGCCGGGCGACCGAGCCGTTGTAGGGCACGGGCACGGCCCGGCCCGCGGACACGACGTACGGCGGCAGCGGCGTCTCGTCGTCGGCGGGCGCGAGCACGGAGACCTCGTGACCGAGACGGATCAGGTGCTCGGCCAGGTCGCGGATGTGGAACTGCACCCCGCCCGGAACGTCCCAGGAGTACGGGCAGACGATGCCGATCTTCACGGCGCTTCCCCCTGGGGGTCCAGATCGGAGACCCAGAGCCGCTGCAGCATGTGCCAGTCCTCCGGATGCTCGGCGATCCCGGTGGCGAAGGCGTCGGCCAGCGCCTGTGTCATGGAGGACGTCTTCTCGGCACGGCTGCCTGACTCCGGTACGGGGACGGGCGGGTGGACCCGCGCCCCCATGACGGGCGTGCCGTCGTACCAGAGGGTCACGGGCAGCAGCAGCGCGCCGGTCTGCTGGGCCAGCAGGGCCGGACCGGCGGGCATGCGCGCGGTGTCCCCGAAGAAGTCCACCTCGACGCCGGAGGCCGACAGGTCACGGTCGGCGACGAGGCAGACCAGCCCGCCCGCGCGCAGCCGTCGCGCCAGGGTGCCGAACGCGGCCCCTCCGCTGTGCGGCAGGACCTCCATGCCGAGGCCCTGGCGGTAGGCCACGAAGCGGTCGTAGAGGGTCTCGGGCTTCAGCCGCTCGGCGACCGTGGTGAACGGCACCTTGAGGTCCGTGGTGACCCACGCGCCCGCCAGGTCCCAGTTGCCGAGGTGCGGCAGCGCGAGGACGACCCCCTGGCCCGCGTCCAGGCCCTCCGTGAGCCGGTGGACGTCCCGGACGTCGATGGACGCCGCGATGCGCTCCGGGCTCCAGGTCGGGAGCCGGAAGGACTCCATCCAGTAGCGCATGTACGAGCGCATGCCGGCCTTCGACAGCTCGGCGAGCCGGGCGGCGTCCGCGTCGGGCACCACCCGGGCGAGGTTCGACTCCAGGCGCAGCACGGACTTGCCCCGCCGCTTCCACACCTGGTCGGCGAGGGTACGGAAGAGCGCGGCCGCGGCGGGCTCGGGGAGCTTCTTGACCGCGCCCCAGCCGAGGCCGTAAAGCCCGTCCGTCAGGCGTTCCTTCAGGTCGGTTCGGGTGCCGCTCACTGTGCGGACTCGCTCCCGCCCTGGACGGCCGCCGCGGCGGCGTCGGCCTCGGCCGACTCCCTGCGGACGGTCACCACGCGCTGGACCAGCGTCACCAGGCTGCCCACCGCGACGATCCACAGCGCGATCGGCAGCAGGACCTGGATGCCGGGTACCCCGAAGCCGTGCAGTCCCGCGAGACCGGCGGCCACCAGGGAGATCACCAGTCGCTCGGCGCGCTCCACCAGGCCGTTCACCGCGACGGGCAGGCCGATCGACTCACCGCGCGCCTTCGTGTACGAGACGACCTGGCCGCTGGCCAGACAGAAGATCGCGACCGCGCAGAGCACGTTGTCGTCGCCGCCCCCCGCGTACCAGAGGGCGAAACCGGCGAAGATCGCCCCGTCCGCGACCCGGTCGAGCGTGGAGTCGAGGAACGCCCCCCACCGGCTGGAGATCCCGGCCTGCCGGGCCATGTTGCCGTCGACCAGGTCCGAGAAGACGAAGACCGTGATCACGATGGTGCCCCAGAAGAACTCCCCCATGGGGAAGAAGACCAGCGCACCTGCCATCACTCCGGCCGTACCGACGAGGGTGACCGCGTCGGGGCTGACCCCGAGGCGGAGCAGCAGAGCGGCGAACGGTGTGAGGACACGCGTAAAAAATGCACGCGCGTACTTGTTCAGCATGGCCTTCCCGAGGTTCGGTGGGCCGCGCGGCCCCTTCGGCCACCGGCTGGCCCATCGTAGTCACGAGCCGCGCCGCGCATCGGCGGGGCACCCCGTCCCGCCGGATGTCCCGGAAGTCACGTGCCGCCGTGCACGACGGATGGACGGCGCACGGTACGGGTGAAAAGCTCGGAAGACCGCGGGCGTCGCCGAGGCCGCCGCCACGGCTCCCCTCGCCCGTGCATCCATCCCCCAGTACTCGCGGCACTGCCACCGATCGGGAGGCACGCATCATGGGCGACAGGACTCATACACACACCGGGGCCGCCGGCAGGGCGACGACGGCCGACGGGCCCGCTTCCGTACGGAACGTGGTGCTGGTCGGCCACAGCGGCTCGGGCAAGACCACTCTGGTCGAGGCACTCGCGCTGACGGCCGGGGCACTCAACCGGGCGGGCCGGGTCGAGGACGGCGCCACCGTCTCCGACTACGACGAGATCGAACAGCGCCGCCGGCGCTCCGTGCAGCTCTCGCTGGTCCCCGTCGAATGGGAGGGCCACAAGATCAACCTTCTGGACACCCCCGGCTACGCGGACTTCGTCGGGGAGCTCAGGGCCGGTCTGCGCGCGGCGGACGCGGCCCTCTTCGTCGTCTCGGCCGCCCAGGAGGCCGACGCCGTGGCCGGCACCACCCGCGCGGTCTGGGAGGAGTGCGCGGCCGTCGGGATGCCGCGCGCGATCGTCGTCACGCACCTGGACACCGCGCGCATGTCCTTCGAGGAGATGACCCGGGTCTGCGGGCGGATCTTCGGGCACGACGACCCGGACGCCGTGCTGCCCCTCCATCTGCCGGTACAAGGCCCTGAGGGCCCCGACGGGCATGCCCAGCTCACCGGGCTCACCGGACTCCTCACCCGGCGGGTCTTCGACTACTCCACCGGGGAACGACGTCAGCTGCCGCCCTCGGGCGACCAGGAGGGGCCGCTCCAGGAGGCCCGCGACCGGCTCATCGAGGGGATCATCGCCGAGAGCGAGGACGAGACACTGATGGACCGCTACCTCGGCGGCGAGGAGATCGACGTCGCGACCCTCATGCGCGATCTCGAACGCGCGGTGGCACGCGGCTCCTTCCATCCGGTGCTCACCGCGGCCCCGGCGGCCGAGGGCGCGGGCCATGGCGTCGGCACCGTGGAACTCCTCGACCTGATCCGCGCCGGCTTCCCCTCCCCCGTGGAGCGCACGCTTCCGGCCGTCTCCACGCCGGAAGGCTCCCCTCGGCCCGCCCCGGTCTGCGACCCCGGGGGGCCGCTGGTCGCCGAGGTCGTGAAGACCGCTTCGGACCCCTACGTCGGCAGGGTCTCCCTGGTCCGCGTCTTCTCCGGGACGCTGCGTCCGGACGAGACCGTGCACGTGTGCGGCCACGGCCTCACCGCACCGGAAGGCGGGTCGGGCCCCCGCCACGAGTCCGACGTGCGCGTCGGGGCGCTCTCGGCACCGTTCGGCAGACAGCAGCGCCCCCTGGACAGCTGCATCGCGGGGGACCTGGCCTGTGTGTCCAAGCTCGGCGGGGCCGAGACCGGCGACACCCTCTCGGGCACCGGGGAACCGCTGCTGGTCGAACCCTGGAGCCTGCCCGACCCGCTGCTGCCGCTGGCGGTGCGCGCCCACAGCAAGGCCGACGAGGACAAGCTCTCCCAGGGCCTGGCGCGTCTGGTCGCCGAGGACCCCACCATGCGACTCGAACAGAACCAGGACACCCACCAGGTCGTCCTGTGGTGCATGGGCGAGGCCCACACGGACGTGGCGCTCGAAAGGCTGCGCAGCAGGTACGGGGTCCAGGTCGACGCAGAGCCCCACCGCGTCCCGCTGCGCGAGACCTTCGCCTCGCGGGCCGTGGGGCGCGGCCGGCACGTCAAGCAGTCCGGTGGGCACGGCCAGTACGCCGTCTGCGAGATCGAGGTGGAACCGCTGCCGCCCGGCGCGGGCGTCGAGTTCGTCGACAAGGTGGTCGGCGGCTCGGTGCCGCGCCAGTTCATCGCCTCCGTCGAGAAGGGCGTACGCGCCCAGGCGGCCCGTGGGGTCGCGGCCGGGCACCCTCTCGTGGACGTGCGCGTGACACTGCTCGACGGGAAGTCGCACTCGGTGGACTCCTCCGACGCCGCCTTCCAGACCGCGGGCGCCCTGGCGCTGCGGGAAGCAGCCGCCGACACCCAGGTCCAGCTCCTGGAACCCGTCGACGAAGTGGCCGTGCTGGTTCCCGACGACTACGTGGGAACCGTCATGAGCGACCTCGCGGGCCGGCGCGGCCGGCTCGTCGGCACGGAACAGGAGACCGGGGACCGCACTCTTGTCCGCGCCGAGGTCCCCGAGATCGAGATCGGCAGGTACACCGTGGACCTCCGCTCCCTGACGCACGGCACAGGACGGTTCGACCGGGCGTACGCCCGGCACGAACCCATGCCGCCGCCCCTGGCTGAGCGCCTCCGTAAAACACAGGAAAACACCGCAAATGTCAGCTAGCTGACCGGATATGGCGCCTCCCGTCCCTCCCGGCCGCGTCGTCCGGGCGGGCGGCGGGCCCGGACGATACGCTGTGGTCCCAGCTCAGAAGGTGTGCGACGTACGGTAGTTGGGAACAGCCGCAGGAGCAGGCCGTGCGGGCGAGTGGGGGCGACAGTGGCCAACGACGGATTCGATTTCTCTCCCGGAGCGCAGATCCCGCTCCAGGGTTCAGGCGGACAGGCGGTGGCGACCAACGCCCTCGCCTCCGCCGCGTACCGCGACAGCGACGTGTCGGAGATCCTCAAGGCCAACAGCGAGTGGCACAAGTCCGAGGTGAAACCGGGCTCGTCCACGCTGTTCAAGTCCGACTACTTCAAGCCGAATCTGGGCGAGGCATTCTCCCGGGCCGTGCAGGAGCGGATGCTCGGCGGCGGTCGCGCCGCGCTCATCCAGTCCTTCGGCACCGACCCGCAGACCGTCGTCGAGCACTGCCTGTCCGCCACCCGGCTGCGCAAGGCACGTGACACCAAGCTGACCCTGATCACGGCCGTCTGCGGCTTCGTCTTCCTGCCCGGCATGCTCCTGTGGGTCCTCGCCTTCCGGCTGCGGGACTCCCTCGCCAAGTCCAAGGACAAGTTCTTCCAGGCACTGGGCGGTGTGCTGCTCGTCGTCCTCGGCGGCGCCGCCGCGTTCTTCCTGATCGCCATGCCGCTCACCGGCTTCCTGGCGCTCTACCTGCGCGCCGCCGCCGTCGCGCCGCTGATCGGCTGGCTGCTCGCCAAGCGGATCGCGGAGGCCTCGACCAGGGACCTGCGAGGCCGCTGGGAAGGGCTCCTCACCGGCGCGGGGGTCAGCGCGAAGATCCCCGAAGCCGTGCCGAAGAACCCCAACGAGACCGCTCGCGAGGCGCTGCGCCAGGGCCTGGAGAAGCTGTCGGCGGAGCAGCAGTCCAACTCCGTCTTCTACGCGGGCCCCAAGGGCATCCTCGGCATGGGCACACGCTGGGGCAGCTGGCAGCTCGCCGAGGAACTCACCCCGGAGGACCCCACCAGGGAGATCCACCAGTTCCGCAGCTGGGACGTCGTACGCGCCGTGCACGACCAGCTGAAGATGCTGGAGCGCGGTCCGCTGAACACCGGCGGGTTCCCCACGCCGTCCGTGAAGCACTGGATCGTCTCCCCCGTCGGTGAGAACGCCGACTCCGTCTCCCGCCCCGAGGGCGAGGACGTCGCCACCTTCCAGGTGAAGCCCCACGAGATACAGCGCATCTGCAACCACCAGCAGTTCGGCAGCGGCGACCGGCACTACCTGGGTGTCCAGTTCACCCTCTGGGACGGCCAGCTGGTGATCACGATGCTGATCAGCGTCACCGTGCTCCACGAGACCCTCCGTATCGAGGTCACCGGGCACGCGCTGGGCCCCGTCCACGGCCTGTTCCTCACCAAGCCCGAGGCACCGACCAAGACGGTCAAGAAGGCGGTCAGGTTCTGGGAGACCCGCAAGATCTCCCTCCCCCTCGTCACGGCGAGCGAGGTCGTCAGGCTCGCCCTGCGCGCCCCCTTCACCTGGTACCCGCCGCTGCTCGACTACCTGGGCGGCAAGATCGTCCTGCCCGAGCCGTTCGGCCTGCGCCACGCCTGGGCGGCCAAGCCGTGGGGCCACCGCTTCATGGCCGACGACGCCATGCGGACGGCCACCCCGGTCCTGCGCGTCGTCCACGCGGCGACGATGCGGGTCCTGAAGGAGCACGGCGTCGACACCGAGCGCTTCGACAACCGCTCCATGATCCTCAGCGGCCTGGTCCAGGACCCCGCCCCGCGCAAGGCCGACGTCTACGACGCGTGACCTCGGCCCGGGGCGGGTGCGACCGGGTCAGACGGACGGCAGCTCGGCCGGCCAGACGCCGGCCAGCATCGTCCGGGTGTCGCCCAGCAGCTGCGGGAGCACCTTCGTGTGACCGACGACCGGCATGAAGTTGGTGTCCCCGCCCCAGCGGGGCACCACGTGCTGGTGGAGGTGCGCGGCGATACCGGCCCCGGCCTCGGCCCCCTGGTTCATCCCGATGTTGAAGCCGTGCGCCCCCGAGGCGGCCCGCAGCGCGACCATGGCCCGCTTGGTGAAGTCGGCCAGCTCGGCCGTCTCCGCGCCTTCCAGCTCCGTGTAGTCGGCCACGTGACGGTAGGGCACCACCATCAGGTGCCCGCCGTTGTACGGGTACAGGTTCAGCACCGCGTAGACCTTCTCACCGCGCGCGATGACCAGACCGTCCTCGTCCGACTTCGACGGAATCTCGCAGAACGGACACCCGTCCCCGGCTCCCGGGCCGCTCGGCTTGCTCTCACCCTGGATGTAGGCCATCCGGTGGGGCGTCCACAGGCGCTGGAACGCGTCGGGCGTCCCCACTCCGAACTGCTGCTCCGGCTCACTCGTCATGCCGGCCAGCATATTGCGTCACTCCCGGCGCGCGTGTCGCCGGGGCGGTCCCCGTGGGCGCACCGCGATGCTGGCGCCATGAGCGACCGCACCCCAGCCCCCGCCCCCGACCGGCTCGCGGCGTGGGAGCAGCGCACCGAGGTGCCCCTCTTCGCCGCGGCCCTGGTCTTCCTCGTCGGTTACGCGGTACGCGTCCTCGCCCCGATCGGCGCCCAGCCGTGGCGCGACATCGCCCTCGCCCTGGTGGCCGCGACCTGGCTGCTCTTCGCCGTCGACTACGGCGTACGGCTCCGGCTCAGCGGCCTGGGCGGGCGCTTCGTCCACACGCACTGGCTGGACACGGTGGTCCTCCTGCTGCCGCTGCTGCGCCCGCTGCGCCTGGTCAAGGTCTACACGGCGGTCCGGCACCGCACGGGCAAGGCCCGGCTGAGCCTGTACGCCCGGGTGATGAGTTACGCGGGCCTCAGCGCCGTGCTCCTGGGCTTCTCCGCCTCCCTCGCCGTCTACCACCAGGAGCAGGGGGTGCGGGATTCGACGATCCGCACGTTCGGGGACTCGTTGTGGTGGGCGTGCGCGACGCTCACGACGGTGGGCTACGGCGACGCGGTGCCCGTGACGGCCGGCGGCCGGGTGATCGCCGCGTTCCTGATGGCCTGCGGGCTGGCGCTGCTGGGGGCCGTGACGGGGTCGTTCTCGTCGTGGCTCGTGGAGGTGTTCAGGCGGGAGGACGACAAGAAGCCCCCGGAGGGCGCGTAGCTCCTCCAGGGGCTTCGGGTCAGGCGGAGATCACACCTGGACGCGGCGCTCCACCACGTCGGCGAGCTTGGCGATCGCCTCGTCACGGGCGATGCCGTTCTCCTGCGAGCCGTCGCGGTAGCGGAAGGACACCGTGCCCGCGTTCATGTCCTCGTCGCCGACGATGACCATGAAGGGGACCTTGGCCTTCTGGTGGTTGCGGATCTTCTTCTGCATCCGGTCCGACGAGGCGTCCACCTCGACCCGCAGCCCCTTCTTGCGCGCCTCGGCGGCGAACTCCTGGAGGTACGGGATGTGGGTGTCGCCGATCGGGATGCCGACCGCCTGGACCGGGGCCAGCCAGACCGGGAAGGCGCCCGCGTAGTGCTCCAGCAGCACCGCGAAGAAGCGCTCGATGGATCCGAACAGCGCACGGTGGATCATGACCGGGCGCTGCTTGGTGCCGTCCGGGCCGGTGTACTCCAGGTCGAAGCGCTCGGGCAGGTTGAAGTCGAGCTGCACGGTCGACATCTGCCAGGTCCGGCCGATGGCGTCCTTGCACTGCACCGAGATCTTCGGCCCGTAGAAGGCGGCGCCGCCCGGGTCGGGGACGAGCGGGAGGCCCTGCTTCTCCGCGACCTGACGCAGCGTCTCGGTGGCCTCCTCCCAGACCTCGTCCGAGCCGACGAACTTCTCCGGGTCCTTGGTGGAGAGCTCCAGGTAGAAGTCGGTCAGACCGTAGTCGCGGAGCAGGTTCAGGACGAAGGTGAGCGTACGGTCGAGCTCCTCCGCCATCTGCTCCTTGGTGCAGTAGATGTGCGCGTCGTCCTGGGTGAAGCCGCGCGAGCGGGTCAGTCCGTGCACCACACCCGACTTCTCGTACCGGTACACCGTGCCGAACTCGAAGAGACGCAGCGGCAGTTCGCGGTAGGAGCGGCCGCGCGCGTCGAAGATCAGGTTGTGCATGGGGCAGTTCATCGGCTTGAGGTAGTAGTCCACCCCGTCGTCGAGCTGCATGGGCGGGTACATGCCGTCGGCGTACCAGTCCAGGTGGCCGGACTTCTCGAAGAGCTTGCCCTTGGTCGCGTGGGGGCTGTAGACGAACTCGTAGCCCTCCTCCTCGTGGCGGCGCCGCGAGTAGTCCTCCATGGCCCGGCGGATGATGCCGCCCTTGGGGTGGAAGACGGCGAGACCGGGGCCGATCTCGTCGGGGAAGGAGAAGAGGTCCAGCTCGTTGCCGAGGCGGCGGTGGTCGCGCTTGGCGGCCTCCTCCAGGAACTCCAGGTGCGCCTTGAGCTCGTCCTTGGTGGGCCATGCGGTGCCGTAGATGCGCTGGAGCATCGGGTTCTTCTCGCTGCCCCGCCAGTAGGCCGCGGCGTTGCGCATCAGCTTGAAGGCCGGGATGAAGCGGGTGGTGGGCAGGTGCGGACCCCGGCAGAGGTCCTTCCAGCACAGGTCGCCGGTCTTGGCGTCGAGGTTGTCGTAGATGGTCAGCTCGCCGCCGCCCACCTCGACGTCCGCGCCGTCGTCCGTGGAGGCGGAGCCCTTGATGCCGATGAGCTCCAGCTTGTACGGCTCGTCGGCGAGCTCCTCGCGGGCCGCCTCGTCGGTGACGACGCGGCGGGAGAACTTCTGGCCCCGCTTCTGGATCTCCTGCATCTTCTTCTCGATGGCCTTGAGATCCTCGGGCGTGAACGGCTTCTCGACGTCGAAGTCGTAGTAGAAACCGTCCTTGACCGGCGGGCCGATGCCCAGCTTGGCCTCGGGGAAGAGCTCCTGCACCGCCTGCGCCATGACGTGCGCGGTGGAGTGCCGCAGGATGTTCAGGCCGTCCTCGGACGAGATCTCGACGGGCTCGACGACCTCGCCGTCCCTGAGCTCGTACGCGAGGTCCCGCAGCTCGCCCTCGACCCGCGCGGCGACGACGGTGCGCTGCCCGGGGAAGAGCTCGGCGGCCGTCGTGCCCGTCGTCACCACGTGCTCTTCCCGCTCGGAATCGCGTTGGATGATCACACGGACGTCTGACACCGGTCTCTCCTGACTGAGGGGGTGCGTCGCTTTCCTCTTGCGCGCGCAAGAGGAATCGTACCGAGCCGGGGGGCCTCGACGCGAAAGGGATACCGGGGCCGCCTACTCCTCGTCCCCCGTGCACGCTTCCTCGAAGAAATCGACGTTCTCGTGGAGCGACTTCATCAGCCGGTCACGCTCCGCCTCGTCCACCTGGACGGGGGCGACCTGGGAGGCGCCGGTGAGCCGCCGGAAGCCGCCCCGGTTCTCCAGCCTCCCCTCCACCCGCAGCGGCAGCCCGACGAGGTGGGCGTGGCCCGCTATCCGGTAGGCCTCCTCGTCGAGCTCGATCCGTACGTGCGCGACCTCCGCCCCGGCCAGCACCCGCAGGCGTACGACGCCGGGGCCGCGCGGTGCGGAGCGGCGCAGCCGGACGACGGCCCCGGTGATCCGTACGGGGACGGAGGGCTCGTCCTGGAGATAGCGCACCCCGGCGAGACGGAGGGCGGGCAGGTCGCCCGGTGAGAACTCCACGGGCTCGGGGCGCGCCGGGCACCCTCGGGGGGTTCCCGCCGCCGGCGCCCAGGCCAGCGTGATCCTGGCGCCCTCCGCGCCCCGGACCAGGGCGACGAGCGCCTCGGTGAGCTCCCGGCTGACTCCCGCGGCCACGGCGGCGTCGAAGGCGTCCATGCCGCCGGTGGCGCGCTGGTAGTCGACGGCCTCGCGGGTGGCGTTGAGCGCCGCGTAGAGCTGCACGGCGACGGCCCGCCCCTCCGCGACGGGGACGAACGCGGTGAGACCGCGGCCCGATGACACCGGCCCCACCAGGGTTCCGTCGAGTGCCGCGCGGGCCTTCCTGCTGTGCCGTGCGCCGTGGTAGCCCGCCCGGCCCCGCAGGGAGAGGGCTCCGGCCAGGAGGATCTGCCGGGCCGCCGTGCGCAGCTGGTCGGTGCCGGTCCAGTCGGCCGCGCCGACGGGTTCCTCGGGCACGTGCCGCCACCAGCGGATCTCGTCACTGGGCACGGTGAGCGCCACGATGATCTCGCGGGCCGAGGGGGCGGCGCTGCGGGCGAGGGCGGTGAGGGCCTCGGCGAGCAGGTCCTCGCTGTCGGGGAAGGCGGTGGTGTCCGGCACGAGCAGGCTGGTGCCGGGGGCGGCGGAGCCGGGCGGGACCCAGCGGCTGTACCGGCCCTGGGCGCCTCCGCGCCGGTTCCAGCCGTGCCTGCGCAGCAGCGCGGACAGGACGGCTGGGTCGACACGCGCCGGGTCCGGGACCTGGCCGGGCCCGGGTTCCCCGGCGTACGGGTGTGCGCGTGTTCCCGCCGGGACCGTTCCTCCGGTGGGCTCGTCCGTCGAGCGGTGCATCAGGGTCTCCCTCCCGCCCCGACCCGGGCCATGATGTCGCAGAGCGCGCGGTCGTCGAAGATCCGCGAGGTCGGGATCCGCACGGTGGTCCGGTACCGGCCCGTGACGGGGTGGCCGGCCAGATTCGTCCAGTAACAGCAGTGCCGCAGGTCGAGCCGGTCGTGTCCGGCCCGCAGCCAGTCGTCCTGGCTGCGCGGCACGAGCATCACGACCAGGATCTTGTGCACCGAGACCGGTGTGCGGGCCAGCTTCACCAGATGGGCGTTGTCGAGGGTGAAGGAGAACGCGGCGCCGGGCGGGTGCGCGGGGATCTGGTAGGTGCATTTGAGCTGCACCTTGACGGTCACTTCGTCGTCGACGGTGTGGTCGGGGGCGCCGTGGCTGACGTGCCAGTCGATGCCGTTGTCGGGGAAGGGCTGCGAGAGCGAGCAGCCCGCCGCCGCTGCCACGGCGTGGAGGTAGCCCACCTGGAGGGTCTCCATGCAGGCGGTGGTGGCGAGTGTGCCGCGCAGCGGTGGTGCGTTCCGCTGCGGCGGCGGCTTTCCCCCGTGGTCCTCGGTGCGGGCGGGACTCCCTGGGTTCGGCTGCGCGAGCGCCATGGCTCCGTGCCTTCCGGGCTGTGCCGACCGGTCGCCCGGTCTCCGCTGCCGGGCTGGTCAACTTCCGTGCCCGTCAATTGTGTTGTCACCGCAGGAGAGGGCCCGTAAACGGCGTATCAGGCATAAGGCGCGGGTATCACCGGACCGGGCAGAGGAATCCCGTCATCTGCCGTGCAGGCGCGAGGAGTTCGGGGATGATGCATTGGTTCGAGGGGCCGCTGGCGGCTTTTGACACCGAGACGACAGGCGTGGACGTCGAGGAGGACCGGATCGTTTCGGCCGCTCTCGTCCTCCAGGACATGGCGGGCGGACGGCTCCGCGTCACCCGCTGGCTGGTCAATCCGGGGATTCCGGTGCCGCCCGGCGCCACCGAGATCCACGGTCTGACCGACGACCATCTGCAGCGCAACGGCCGGTGGCCGGCTCCGGTGGTCGAGGAGATAGGCCGGGCGCTGGCCGAGCAGTGCGCGACGGGGCGGCCGCTGGTCGTGATGAACGCTCCGTTCGATCTGACCCTGCTGGACCGGGAGCTGAGGCGGCACCGGGCGTCCTCGCTGGCGGGGTACCTGCGGAACAAGCCGCTGTGCGTGCTGGATCCGCGGGTCCTGGACAAGCATCTGGACCGCTACCGCAAGGGCCGCCGCACGCTGACGGACCTGTGCGAGCTGTACGGGGTGACGCTGGACGGCGCCCACGACGCGGCGGCGGACGCGGCGGCGTCGCTGGAGCTGGTGCGCGCGGTGGGGCGGCGGTTCTCCGCCCGGCTGGAGCGGCTGTCGCCGGCGGAGGTCCACTCGCTCCAGGCGGTGTGGCACGCGGCGCAGGCGCGCGGACTGCAGGCCTGGTTCGAGAAGAGCGGAACACCGGAGGTGGTCGACCCGGCGTGGCCGCTGCGCCCGGAGCTGCCCGCGGCGGCGTGATCCGGGCCGGGTACGCGAAAGCCGGTCCGTCGGCATGCGACGGACCGGCTTTTCCCGGGTGGGCGATACTGGTTTCGAACCAGTGACCTCTTCGGTGTGAACGAAGCGCTCTCCCACTGAGCTAATCGCCCGGGAACGGGTTGAACCATACAGGGCTCGGCGGTCTCCGTTCAAACCGTTCCCAGCCACGCCCTCAGTCCGCGGCGTCCGGCGCGCATCATCAGCGCGTGGTTGGCCCGGAAGAAGAGCCGTCCGGGGACGGCGAACCTGCGCAGCAGCGCCCTGCGCACGACGGCCTCCTGCTCGTACACGATCCGGCTGCCGTCCTCGTGGGGCGCGACGGTCCAGCGCGCCCAGCCGTCGAGATCACCGCTCATCTCCGCCTCCAGGGTCCGCGTCACGGGGTCGCTGTGGCGCTGCCGCAGCGTCAGGACGAGTTCGTAGGGCAGCGAGGAGCGGAAGCGTGCCCTGGCGGTGGCGTCGTCGATCCGGCTGACCTCACGGACCTGGGGCCACCAGCGCGGATAGTCCTCTGGGCGTTCGAGGGCCGCGTACACGGCGTCGGGCGGGGCGGGCATCTCCCACACGCTCGTGAAGCGGTAGTGGTTCCAGTCCATGGCTCCAGTCTGCGCCCGGGTGCCTACTCAGACGCGGAACTGAGTAGGAGAACGCATGTACGCGCATGTGGTCGCCGCCACACTCCCGTTCATGGAACATGTGCCGCCGCCCGCAGAGGAACTGGCGCTCCTCGACCGTGAACTGGTCTGGCTGGATGCCCGCCGGGTCCAGTTGCTCAACCGTCGTGCCTGGCTGCTCGGTGTGCTGCGTACGCCGGTTTCACCGCCGTGGCCCCAGGCGCCCGGCGCTCCGCCGTCCGCTCCGGCGCCCGGCACCCCGCCGTTCGCTCCGGCGCCTGCCGCAAGGCCGTTCGCTCCGGCGGCGCCGGCGCACGGCACGCAGAACGTGCTGCTGGTCCTCGGAGGGCTGCTGCTCACGGTGGCGGCGATCGCGTTCACCCTGTTCAGCTGGGGCGAGATGGAGATCGCGGGCCGTTCGGCGGTGCTCGCGGTGGTGACCGCCGGGGCGCTGGTGGTGCCTGCTTTGCTGCTCGGCCGGCGGCTGCCCTCGACGGCGGAGGCGGTGGCCACGCTGGCCCTGGTGCTGACCGTCCTGGACGCGGTCGCGCTGCACGCGGTGGCGGCACCGGGCACGGACGGGTTCGCCTTCTCGGCGGTGGCCTCGGCGGTACTGGTGGTGCTCTGGACCGCGTACGGCCTGTCGCTGGGAAAGCTGCGGGTTCCGCTGCCGGCGGCCGTGGTGGCGGGGCAGTTCCCGCTGGTGTTCGCGGCGTGGGCGGTGGAGGCGCCGGCGGCCGGCTTCGGCTGGGCGCTCCTGATGACGGCGGCGGCGGATGTCGCCGTGGCGCTGTGGGGCCGGGGCCTCGCGGTGCGCGTCACGGCGTGCACCGGTGCCCTGCTGACCGGGCTGATCGCGCTGGGTCTGGGGCTGGGGCTGTCCGTGTCCGCGGGTGACGCGCTCGGGGCCGTGGGCCCCGGGGCGCTGCTGCTGGCGGGCGGTGCGCTGGCGGCGGCCGGGGCGTTGCGCGCGCCGAAGGAACTGGCCGTGTTCGGGGGCCTCGTCGCCGGTCTGGCCGCGGTGGCGGCCGTGGGCGGTGTGCCGGCGGCGGCCCTGCCGTGGGGCTGGGCGGTCGTCGTGTATCTGCTGTGCGGTGCGGCGTCGGCGGGCGTTCTGCGGCTCCGCGTCCCGCTCCCGGTGAGCCGGGGTGTGCTGGGAGCGTCGGCCGTCGTGGTGGGGGCCTCGGTGCTGTGGGCGGTGCCCGTGGTGGCAGCGGTGGTGCTGGGTCCGGTGACGCTGTCGGGGGGCGTCTGGTCCGGGGCGCCGGAGGGCCTGCGGGACGCGATGGGGGGCACGATGCCCTGGTCGGCCTCGGCCTCCTCCCCCGTGGTGCTCGGGGTGGCGGCCGGCCTGGCGGCCGCGCTCCACGTCAGGTGGCCGCAGTCCCTCCCGGGCAGGAGCGGGCGCGCCGCGGCCGGGGCGGGGGCCACGGTCCTGGGCTGGGGCGCGGCGCTGGCTCTGCTCGGGGTGGCGGACGCGCCGTACCCGGTCGCGGTGGGCGTGGAGCTGCTGCTCGTGGCGGCGCTGCTGACCGCATCCGTACGCCGGGGCGGCGACGCCCTCGCGGTGACGGCCCTGGTGTGCGCGCTCACCGGCGCGGCGAGCGCAGGGGTGCTCGGACTGGCCGCCGAACCCGCGACGTACGTCGTCTTCGGAGCCCTGGCCGTGCTCTTCGGCGGTGCGGCTGCCCGGCCGGGGGTGAGTGCCGTGCGCTCGGTGCTCGCCTGCGGCTCGGTCCTGTGCGCCACGGTGGTCGCCGTGGCGGCCGGGGCCTCACTGGGGTGGAGCGCCCCGCACACGGCCCCGCTGGTGCTGGCGGTGACCGCGGCGACGGTGCTGCTGGGGGCGCGGTCGCGGGTGCCCGCGGTGGCGGTGCCGGTGGAGCTCACGGGGGCCTTCGCCGCGCTCGTGGCCGTGCTGCTCTCGGTGACCGACGCGCCGTTCCTGTCCCTGGTGCTGGGCCTGTGCGGGGTTCTGGCAGCCGGTTCCGCGCTGCGGCCGGAGCGCCGCCGGGCGGCGGGGTATCCGGCGGCGGCGCTGTTCCTCGCGGCGGCGTGGGTGCGGCTGGCGGCCTCGGGGGTGACGGACCCGGAGGCCTACACGCTGCCGGTCTCGGTGGCCGCGTTCGTGGTGGGGCACCTGCGTCTTCGCAGGGACCCCTCCGCGTCCTCGTGGGTGGCCTACGGTCCGGCCCTGTCCGTGACGATGGTGCCGAGCCTCGTCGTGGCCTGGGGCGATCCGCACTGGCTGCGGCCCCTGCTGCTGGGGATCGCGGCGCTGGTGGTCACCCTGGCGGGCGCCCGCCTGCGGCTGCGGGCGCCCCTGGTGATCGGTGGTGCGGTCCTCGCGCTGGACGGGCTCCATGAGCTGGCCCCGCACGTCGTCCAGGTCTTCGACGCGCTCCCGCGCTGGGCTCCCCCGGCGCTCGCCGGGCTGCTGCTGCTCGCGGTCGGTGCGACGTACGAGCAGCGGCTGCGCGACGCGCGCCGGGTGAGGGAGAGCTTCGGCCGCATGCGTTAAGGCATCTTGTCGCCGACCAGTGCGAGGTTCTGGATGGCCGCGAGGCCGTACAGGGCGGTGGTGTTGGTGCTGACCCAGGCCGCTTCGCTGCCCGGCACCGGACCGGTCGGCCCCTCTATCTTCTTGGTGCTCCAGTCCGTGCTCTCCTTGTAGTCCCAGGCGTCGGCGCTGCTGTAGAACTGCTTCCACGCCCGGGTCGCCAGGGTGACGTCACCGGTCCGTACGGCGGCGTAGGCGTCCTGGCGTGAGTGGCCCTGGAACAGCAGCAGGGTGCCGAAGTTGCTGCCGTAGCGGGCGGTCTGTTCGGCCTTGGTGGCGTTGAAGTAGCGGCAGTAGTCGATCCAGGCGGCCTCGAACGCCGGCATGTCGATCATGTCGATGAGTTCGGCGTTGAGTTCGACCAGTCCGAACATGGCCGAGAGGTGCGAGACGCCGACCGCGGGCTTGTCGGCTATCGCGAACTTCCCGGTGTCGAGGTCGTAGAGGCCGGTGCCCTGGACGAAGCCGTTGGGCTGGGCGGCGATGGTCTCCATGGTGGACAGGACGCGGTCCCTGGCCTTCTCCCACTTGGGGCCGCGCCGTTCCCACTCGGTGAGCCAGGCGGAGACGAGCCCGCTCCAGTCGGTCCCGAAGCCGATGGACAGGGCGTGGCGGTCCGGGGTGTAGGGCTCGGTGCGGATCTTGCGGATCGGGTCGAGGGCCAGGAAGGTCTCGTCGGAGTCGACGTTGGCGTGCATGAGGTCACCGACGCGCTCGTCCGCGGTGAGGAAGTAGAACATGCGCCGGTAGGTGGTGTTGGCGATGCGCTGCTGCTTGGCGCTGTCGGCGTAGTGCTGGACGCCGTGGCGGGTGCCCAGGCCCGCCCATTTGCCGAGGTGGTAGACGTCCACCTCGCCGGTGTGCCGGGTCATGGCCTCGGCGAAGCGGTAGATGTCCGCCCGCCCGGAGCGCATGTAGGCGTACCAGAGCCAGAGGTCGGGCGAGAGTTCGGAGTTGTCCCAGGCATAGCCGCCGACGTCGTAGCACCACTGGTGACGGGTCGGGTCGTAGGTGTGCATGATGTCGCCGTAGTCCCAGAAGCCGTACCAACGGCGCATCTCCACCTGGTCCTTGTAGTACGTGAAGAGGAAGTCCAGGTGGTCCTCGATCTTCGACTTCGCGGCGGTGGAGCGGTCGGGTTCGGCGAACAGGCCGCCGAAGACCTTCGCCTTGACGAGCTGCGCGGGCGGCGCGGCGAGCTGGGGCGGGGTGCGCACGGCCTCGACCTGCTGGGCGAGTGTCTCGGGGGCCGGGGTGGACTCGTTGGCCCAGAACAGGAGTTCGCTGGTCCTGGCGATGCCGTACGGGGTGCCGAATCCGGGCTCGTAGTCCTCGTACGTGATGTTGAGGCCCTCGACCTGTTCGGGGTAGGTGTCCTGCCCCATGCCGTCGTGGTAGAAGCGCAGGTCCATGGGCTGGGCCTCGGGCGACCAGAGCCAGAGGGTGACCTCGGCCGCGTCGGTGTGCGCGTCACGGATGTCGAGCTGGGCGGGGTGCTTCTCCCAGAAGTCCCGCAGGCCGAAGGAGAATCCGCCGCTGGGGCCGCCGACGTAGCCGAAGCCGGACGCCCTCCTGCCGCCGCCCGCCCCGATCCAGCCGTGCCCCTTCTTGGTGCGCTTGCGCAGGCCGAAGCCGTCGGCGGAGAGCTGGGAGAGGGTGTAGTCGCCCCATTCGGGGATGTACTGGAGCCGGGTGGTGACCCGCTGGTCCCAGGTGGCGGGGTCGGGGAGCTTCCGGCCGGCGAACTGTGCCTCGCGTACGGCCGCCCCGGGGTCGCGGCGCAGACCGGTGATGCCCTTCACCGCTTCGCGCAGGAGTCCGGTGCCGTCGCCGCCGATGCGGATGTGACGGTCGTAGGCGGCGTCGCGCATCGGCACGGTGAAGCGGACCCCGAGGCCCCGGACGAAGTCGCCCGACGCCTTGCCGGGCTCCACCGTGCCGTCGTAGGTGATGGTGTGCACCATCCGGAAGGATTCGGCGCCCGCGTAGAAGTAGAAGCGTACGGAGAAGGGCATCCAGGAGCGTGAGCCCTTGCGGTGCTTGCCGTCGATGCGTACGACGGCCCGGACGGGGCCGTCCTGTTCGAGCACGGCCTCCTCGACGACGCTCTCGAAGCGCTCGAACTTCTCGCTGCCCTGGTCGCCGTCCTCGATCTCCCCCTGGCGTACGAGGACGAGACGGCCGTTCCGCGCGATCTCGGTGGAACCCCGGGTGACGGTCTTGACGAGGGCGGAGCCGTTCGTGCCGAGCTTGGCCGTGATCACCCCGGTGGAGACGGTGATGGTGCCGCCGGAGCGCACGGCGGTGACCTTCTTCGACGGAGCGGCGGGGGCACCGGCGGTCAGGGAGAACTTCTTGGCGGTGACCTCGGGACCGACGGCGTGCGCGGTCCACTTGAGCGAGCCGTCCGGCCAGTAGCCGATCGGCCAGGTCTGGACGGGGACGTCCTTGCCGTCCTCCGTGGCCAGCGCGAAGGTCTGGTCCTTGGCGTACTGACCCTTGGGCCAGGGCACACCGAGCGTGGAACCGGGGGCCGCGCCGAGCCCGCCGGACTCCAGCCACGTCAGCGTGACCGGTTCCGCCGCCTCCCGCGCGCCCTGGGCGGCGGACGCGGGGGTGGCGCCGAGCGACCAGCTGAACTGTGCGGCGGCGCCGGCCGCTGCGGCGGCCTTCAGGAGCGTTCTGCGGGGCATCCTGGACATGGTTGTGCCTCTCTCCGTGCGGGATCGGGACAGGGGACGAACAGGGAGGGGTCTGCGGGTCAGTGCGAGAGCCGGCGCGCCTGCACCGCGGTGGCAGCGGCGGCGACGGCCCCGACGACGGGGACGGCCAGCGGCAGGATCATGGCGCCGGACAGCACGACGACGGCCATCCCGCACACCAGCAGGAGGGAGCCGGCCGGGTCGCGGACCGTGGTGCGGCCGGCCTCGGCCAGGAGGGCGCGCCAGCGCGCTCCCGGCTCCCAGCAGGTGGCGGCGCGCAGCACGGCGACCAGGAATCCGATCATGGCGAGGATCCCGACGGCCCCCACGAGCGGCCCGCCGGGCAGCCCGGCGTGTACGGCCGCGAGGTCGAGCCAGAGCAGTGCGGCGGCGGCCCAGACGGCCGCGCCGACGAGCCATCCGCCGCGTGCCGCGGCGAGGGCGTCGGTGGCGAACTCGCGCAGCCCGCCGCGTTCTCCGCCGAGGTAGCGGCGCAGGTGCCGGGTCCCCGCGGCGAAGGCCGCGGGGAACGTGAACACGGGCAGTGCGGCCACGGCGATCCACACACCGACGAGCAGGCATTCGGAGAACAGGGCGAAGCGGTCCATGGCGCGGGTGCGCCTGGCCTGGGTGCGGGCCTTCGTCGCCATGGTGCGGTCAGCCCTTCAGGCCCGAGGTGGCCATGCCGTCGATGAGATAGCGCTGGAAGGCCACGAAGAAGGCCAGCACCGGCAGCAGGGCGACCAGGGACATGGCGATCATGCCGCCGTAGTCCGCCACCGCGTCCTGGTCGATGAACATCTTCAGGCCCATGGAGACGGTGTACTTGTCCGGCTCGTTGAGGTACAGCAGCGGGCCCATGAAGTCGTTCCAGGCGTTGATGAAGGTGAAGATCGCACTGGTGACGAGCGCCGGCCGGCAGAGCGGCATGACGATCGACCAGTAGGTCCTCAGGTGCCCGCAGCCGTCCAGCCGGGCCGCCTCGTCGAGTTCCTTGGGCAGCCCGCGCATGAACTGCACCATCAGGAAGACGAAGAAGGCGTCGGTGGCCAGGTACTTGCCGATCAGCAACGGGGTGAAGGTGTTGATCAGCTCCAGCTTCTGGAACATCACGTACTGCGGGATGATCAGTACGTGGTACGGCAGCAGCAGCGTGCCGATCATGATGGCGAACATGACGTTGCGTCCCGCGAACCGGACCTTGGCGAAGGCGTAGGCGGTCAGCGAGCAGGACAGCACCACGCCGATCACGGAACCGACGGCTATGTACGTCGAGTTCAGGAAGAACGTGGAGATCGGGATGTCGGCGATGCCCTCGGTGAGCCGGGTGTAGTTGTCACCGATGGGGTCGGCCGGGAGCAGGTCCAGGGCGCCGATGATCTCGGCGCTCGGTTTGAACGAGGCGCCGATCGTCCACACCACGGGGTACAGGACCACGGCGAGGATGGCGAGCGCACCGAGGTGCCAGGCGAGTGCGCCGGGGCCCCGGCGGCGTACGGCAGCTGTCAGGAGACTCATCGGCCGCCCTCCTCGTAGTGCACCCAGCGCTTCTGGGACCAGAACAGCACGGCGGTGACCAGGCCGACCGCCACCAGCAGCAGCCATCCCATGGCGGACGCGAAGCCCATGCGGCTGTTCACGAAGCCTTGTTCGTACAGGTAACAGGTGTAGACGAGCGTCGCGTCGGCCGGCCCGCAGCTGCCGTTGCTGACGATGTAGGCCGAGCCGAAGATCTGGAACGAGTGGATGGTCTCCAGCAGGACGTTGAAGAACAGCACCGGCGAGATCATCGGCAGGGTGATGTTGAAGAACTTCCGCCAGCGGCCGGCTCCGTCCATCTCGGCGGCCTCGTACAGCTCCTGCGGGACCTGCTTGAGACCGGCCAGGAAGATGACCATCGGCGCGCCGAACTGCCAGACGGTGAGGGCGATCAGCGCGTAGATGATCATCGCCGGGTCGCCGATCCAGCCACCGGTCTCGACGCCGAACACCTTCTGCGTACGGTCGACGATCGCGTCGTCCGAGAACAGCGCGCGCCAGACGATGGCCGCCGAGACGCTCGCGCCGATCAGCGAGGGGGCGTAGAAGGCCGCCCGGTAGAAGGACTGGCCCCACCGCTTCTGCGCGAGCAGCATGGCGACGGCGAGTGCGGCGGCCAGCTTGACCGGGGTGCCGATCAGCACGTACCAGGAGGTCACCTCGACCGACTGGCGCCAGCGGGGGTCGGCGAACATGTCGGTGAAGTTCTGCAGACCGATCCAGCGCGGTGCTTCGAACAGGTTGTACTCGGTGAACGAGAGGTACAGCGAGAAGACCATGGGCCCGGCGATCAGGAACAGGAAGCCCGCGATCCAGGGCGACATGAACAGGTAGCCGGCCAGGTTCTCCCCGGAGCCCCGCCGCTTCGTGGCGGCGGGCGGCGCGCTTCCTCCGGGACCGTGCCGCTCGGTGGCGGAACGGTCGTCCCCGGGGGCGATCACTCCCGGGGAGGTGTGGATGTCAGTCACCACAGTCCTCTCAGTTCGAGGCGAGGGCGGTCTTCGCCTCGGAGAAGAACTGCTGCACGGAGTCCTTCGGCGAGGCCTTGCCCAGGGCCAGGTCGGCACCGATGCGCAGGAAGGCCGCCTCGACGACGTCCGCGCCCGCGGGGTGCGGGGTGATGGGCTCCAGCACGCCCGCGTCGGCGATGGCGGTCTCGTACGCGCCGATCGCCTTGCTGGGGGCGTCGGTGGGCTCGTACGCCTCGAACTGCGCGGTGGTCGCGGGCACTCCCCGGTCGTAACCCATGATCCGGGCGACCTCGGGGTCGTGCGTCATGAAACTGATGAAGGTCGCCACCTCGGCGGGGTGCTTGGTGCGGGCCGTGCCGCTCAGCATCAGGGAGCCGAGGTACTGACCGGTCTTCTTGCCGTCGGTGCTGGGGATGGGCGCGAGGCCGTAGCTGCTCTTGCCCTCGGCGCTGTAGCGCACCGAGAAGTTGTCCCAGGTGAACTCGCCGGCGGACAGGCCCTTGGCCGTCGCGGAGGCGGGCTTGAGCTGCTCGACCTTCTTGGGGTCGGCGTAGATGCCCGACTTGACCCGCTCCAGCGCCTCGGTCCAGTACGGCAGCAGTTCGGCCTCGCCGAAGCCCATGCCGTCCTCGGTGAAGAAGGCCTTGCCGTTCTGGCGGAGTATCAGGTCGTAGAGGTACATCACTCCGTGCGGCCCGGCGTCGCCGGCTATCTTCTGGCCGTTCTTGATCTTCTGGAGACCGGCGTACCAGTCGTCCCAGGTCCAGCCGATCTCGGGGGTGATGCCCGCCTTCTCGTAGACCTTCTCGTCGATGACCAGAGCCATCGAGTTGCTGCCGACCGGCACCCCGAGCAGCTTGCCGTCGATCTCGGCGAACTTCTCCAGCCCGGAGCGGAAGCCGGTGAGGTCGAGGTTGCCGGCCTTCGCCTGGGGGTTGAGGTCGAGGAGGACGTTCTTCGCCTCGTACTTGCGCAGGAAGGTCACGGCGTTCTGGATGACGTCCGGCGGGTTGCCGCCGGCCGCCTGGGTGTTGAACTTCTTCCAGAAGTCCGGGTACTGCTGGAAGTCGGTCTTCACCTTGATCTTCGGGTGCTTCTTCTCGAAGAGGGTGACGCACTGCTGGACCTTCTTCGCCCGGTCGTCGGCGCCCCACCAGGAGTGCCGGATGGTGACCGGACCTCCGGAGCCACTGCCTCCGCCCGAGCCGCAACCGGCCGCTGTCAATCCGAGACCGGCCGCCGAGAAGCCGGCCAGCTTCAGCATCTGCCGACGGTCGATGCCGCTGTTCCGAGACATGGCTCGCCCCCATCCATTCGCATTGAATCGTTTTAGAAAGCGCTTGCTGGGTCAAAGTAAGGAGCCGCACCCAGCACGTCAACGGTTCGGACGAAAATTCGGTCGGCTGTCGGCGGGCCGAACAGACTTGGGGCCGGGCGCCGCGACGGCACACCCGGAAACGCCGATGGCCCGGAAGCTTCTCAGAAGCTTCCGGGCCATCGGACCGGGGTGGGCGATACTGGGTTCGAACCAGTGACCTCTTCGGTGTGAACGAAGCGCTCTCCCACTGAGCTAATCGCCCCGGCGCACGGCATACATTACCCCATGTCAGCGGCGCCTTCGGACCATCACCGGATCACTGGTCGATCTTCCACGGCATCTCGATGCCGAACTTCCAGACGTAGATCCCGACCAGCACCGCGACGATCAGCAGCCCGAGCGTGGTGAGGATGATGTTGCGCCGCCGGACCTTGGGGTCGAGGGCGCGCTGGGCGGCCTCCGTGACCTTGCGCCGGGTCCAGCGCAGGACGAGCTGGGCCCAGACGAACTCGGTCGCCCAGATCGCCATACCGCCGAAGATCACCAGCCACCCGGGACCCGGCAGCGGCAGCATCACGATGCCCGCGCCGACCACGGCCAGGCCGACGACGAAGATTCCTACCTGCCAGCTCAGGTGAAGCACCCGCGACGCCTGGATGTACCGGGGCGCCCGGGACCCCAGCTCACGCTCCGCCGTCTGCTCGTCCCCCGTGGCGGAGTCGGGCGCCGATGTCGCGGCGACCCCTTTCCGCTCGTCACTCTCCGCGTTCATGGAGCCAACCTACCCGAACGGCGATCGTCACCGGAATGGACGCATGACCCAAAGTTACACACCGCCGCACGAGGGACCCGAAGCGCCACAAATAGGTCAGAGGGGTTTACAACGCCACCGTAGGTGGCATGTCGATTTCGCCGACGTGCGAATCCCCGAGCGCACACTGAGCGAAAGGCCCTGGCGCTTATGAACACCACGGTCAGCTGCGAGCTGCACCTGCGCCTCGTTGTGTCGAGCGAGTCCTCACTGCCTGTACCCGCGGGCCTGCGGTATGACACGGCCGATCCCTATGCCGTGCACGCCACCTTCCACACCGGAGCGGAGGAGACGGTCGAGTGGGTTTTCGCCCGTGACCTCCTCGCCGAGGGGCTGCACCGGCCCACCGGCACCGGAGACGTCCGCGTCTGGCCATCTCGTAGCCACGGCCAAGGCGTCGTCTGCATCGCGCTGAGCTCCCCTGAGGGCGAAGCCCTGCTGGAAGCCCCGGCGCGGGCCCTGGAGTCGTTCCTGAAAAGGACCGACGCCGCGGTCCCGCCGGGCACCGAGCACCGTCACTTCGACCTCGATACGGAGCTCTCACACATCCTGGCCGAGAGCTGAGCCAGGCCGAGAGCTGCGGGACGCCGTCCGACTCGGGGAGACGGCGTCGCGCGGACAACCTCATAGGGCGGACACCGGCGCCGTCGCCGCGGAACCCACCGCGGCGGCGGCGCAGGCGCGCGTAGCGGGCACCACGCGCGCTCCCGCCCGCGTCGCCGCCGACGCTCGTCGCGTCCGGGCGCGCCCCGGCGGCGTACCCGGCTCCCGCCCGCGCCGTGGCCGACGCTCGTCGCGTCCGGGCGCGGCCCGGCGGCGTACCCGGCCCCGCCCACGTCGCGGCCACCGTCCGGGACCCGGCCGGCTCCCGCCCGCGTCGTGGGCACCGCTCATCGCGTCCGGGCGCGGCCCGGCGGCGTACCCGGCCCCGCCCACGTCGCGGCCACCGTCCGGGACCCGGCCTGCGGACGCACGAGGGCGGCCGGTGGGCGCCGGGGAAGCCCCCGGGCACCGTTCGCACCACGCACCCGCCTCCGTGCTCCCGGGACGCCCCGGAGAGCCCTCCGAGCGCCCCACAGGCCCCGAAGGCCGCCCGGTGGCTCCGCGCGGGCCTCTCGTGGCGCCCGAAAGCCCCACCGGGCCATGAGCGCCTCCGCCGAGCCAGTAGAGTCAGCCCGCATCGGCGGGCGCCCGTCCGCCGGAGGCCAGGGAGCGAAGCGTGCTGATCCCACACGACACCCGGATCGCCCTCGAAACGGTGGTCGATCTGGTGAACACCGCACCGGAGACCGCCGCGGGCGACGGGCTCGCCGACCTCGCCGCGCTCTACGGCTTCGCCGAGCGCCACCACATCAGCGGCGTCGGCACCCTCACCGACAAGGACCTGCGCGCCGTGCAGGACGTACGGAGCCGGTTCGCCGAGATATTCGCGGCGCCCGACGCCCGTACCGCGGCGGACCTCGTCAACGGGCTGGTCGCCGCCGCCGGCACCACTCCGCAGCTCACGAACCACGACGGCTACGACTGGCACGTCCACTACTTCGCACCGGACGCCTCGATCGCGGACCACCTGGCGGCCGACTGCGGCATGGCCCTGGCCTTCATCGTCGTGGCGGGCGAGCAGGAACGGCTGCGGCGCTGCGAGGCTCCGGACTGCCTGGACGCGTTCGTCGACCTGTCACGCAACCGGTCCCGGCGCTACTGCTCGAGCCGCACCTGCGGCAACCGGCTCCATGTCGCCGCGTACCGCGCCCGGCGCCGCGAGGCGGCCGGCTGATCACGCCACGGCCCGAGAGCAGTAAGAGGTCGCGCTGATCACCCCACGGCCTCACAGCAGTAAGAGATCGTGCAGGGCGGCCATGAGCAACAGGCTGCCGACCACCGTCAGGAAGATCATCAGGGGCGGCTGGGAAAGCGCGAAGAGGCAGCCACGCGGCTCTTCGGCAGGGGGTGCGGGGGCATCGCCCCGGGATGTGTCCACCATCTCGTAGTGATCATGACGCAGAGCGGACCCCGTTGGCGATCAACAGACCCTTTTCCAGGGCTGGTTCACCCTCTCCAGGACCTGCGAAATCGCTCCCGTGCCCGAACGGCAGCCGTGTGTTCGCGCCACGGGGGCGGCTCGGGTCCGCGCCGCTCCCGGAGCTCAGCGCGGAGCTGCGCTGGAGGCGCGCACCACCAGTTCCGGCTGAAGGACCACGCTGCGGTGCCGGTGGCTGCGGTCCTCGTCGTCCGCCTCCTCCAGGAGCAGTTCCGCCGCCATGCGGCCCATGACCACGGCGGGCTGCCGTACGGAGGTGAGCGGCACGGCGGCCGCCGCCGCGAACTCGATGTCGTCGTAACCGACGATGGCGACGTCCTGGGGCACCCGCACGCCGGCCGCGTACAGCGACTGCAGGACACCGAGCGCCAGCAGGTCGTTGGCACAGAAGACGGCCGTCGGCCGCGGTACGAGCCCCAGCAACCGGGCCCCCGCGTCACGGCCCGCCGCGACGTCGAGGCGGTCGGAGGGGATCTCGACCAGAGCCTCCGGGCCGAGCCCGGCCTCGGCGAGCGCCGCGAGGGCGCCCTGCCGGCGGTCCCGGATCTGGTGGAGATCTCCCGGTCCGCTGACATAGGCGACGCACCGGTGACCGGCCGACACGAGATGCCCGACGGCCAGCATGCCGCCGCGGACGTCGTCCACCGAGACGGCGCAGGTGTCGGTGGACGCCGCCACCCGGTCGACCAGCACATGGGGAATGCGGTGACGGGCGAAGGCCTCGAGGTTGCCGCCGGTGGCGTCGGCCGGGGTAACGAGCACGCCGCAGACCCGCTGCTCGGCGAAGAGCCCGAGGTATTCGGCCTCCTCCTCCTGGCTCTGGCCGCTGTTGCAGACCATCACGCCGAGACCGGCCTCCCGCGCCGCGCGCTCGGCGCCACGGGCGATGTCCACGAAGAAGGGGTTGCCCATGTCCAGCACGAGCAGGGCCATGATGCGGCTCCGGCCGGCCCTGAGCTGCCTGGCCGACTCGCTGCGTACGTAACCGAGCTCCTCGATCGCGGCGAGCACCCTCGCGCGGGTGTCGGGGAGCACCGCTTCGGGGCGGTTGATCACGTTGGAGACCGTGCCCACCGAGACTCCGGCCTGCCGGGCCACGTCCTTGATGCCTGCCACACGCCCCACTTGTCCTGCCCCACTGATGCGTTCGGCCGCCGCGGGTCGGCGCCGGGTCTCCTGGTCCGCGGACGGACGTCCTGCTCGATCCGTCCGACCGTCGCCCTGACCGCAGCCCGGGATTGAATTGTTTCAATCTGCTCAGGACGCTAGCCTCAGCCCCGGGACACCGTCAAGATCCGGACCGCGTGACCCGAATATACCGACGTGCGGCACCCGCACGGGTCCGGCGCTGCCACGTTCGGGCATGAATCGATTCATACCCAGCAGCCTGCGCAGGGCGCCGGTCAGATGCCGTGCTTCTTCAGAATGGCCTCGATGTCGCTGAAGTCGTCGCCGGGGGCGGCCTCCCGCTGCTTCTTCCGGGGCTCGGCCTGTGCCTGCGGGGCCGTCGCACCGGATCCCGAGGTCAGCGACGGCGACGAGGCCGCCGGGGCGACGGCGGCACCCCGCTCCGCGTTCCGGGCGGCCCTGCGCTCCTTGCGGGTCGATCCGGCGCGGCGTTCCACGGCCCGCGTGGTCATGAAGAGCAGCCAGGCGACGGCCAGCAGACCGAAGCCGATCCAGACGCTCGGCTTGAAGGCGATGTCCGACACCCACTGGACGACCCCGGTCATCACCAGGCCGAGGGGCACCAGCGAGTAGGCGGCGATCCGGGTCGCCGCGAGGAACCGCTTGCGGTACGCGGTGATCGCGGCGACACCCAGGCCGGCCGCCGACACCGCGGAACAGATGGTCTCGGCAAGCATCGGGGCCTCCAGCGATCGGAAATCTGTCCTTCCATCCTGCACCGGCCGCCGTCGGCGGGGCCACGGTTCAGGACCACTTCAGGGACATTTCAGGGCCGCGCTCCTCCCCAGGTCCCGATTGGGACGCGTGGGTCCGGCCTGAAAGACTGATTCCATGAGTGATTCCCCCTCCGCAGCGCCGGTCGTCCTCGACCTCTGGTGCGAGCTCGAGTGCCCCGACTGCCACCAGGCCCTCTCCGACGTCCACGCCCTGCGCGCCCGCTACGGCGACCGGCTGGAGATCCGGCTGCGCCACTTCCCGCTGGAGAAGCACAAGCACGCCTACGCGGCGGCCCAGGCTGCCGAGGAGGCCGTCGTCCAGGGCAAGGGGTGGCCGTACATCGAGGCCGTTCTGGCCCGCACCGCCGACCTCGCGCGCGGCGGCGAGCCCCTGCTGCTGGACGTGGCTCGCGAACTGGACCTGGACGCCGAGGAGTTCGACACGGCTCTGATCGACGGCAGGCACCTGCTGATCGTGGACGCGGACCAGGCCGAGGGCAAGGCGATCGGGGTCACCGGTACGCCGACGTATGTCATCGGCGACGAGCGGCTCGACGGCGGGAAGAGCCAGGAGGGCCTGCGCGCGCGGATCGAGGAGATCGCCGACCGGCTGCTGGCCGCCCAGGGCTGAGCCGCCTGCCCGCCGGTGACGCAGGGGCGGCCCGCGCCGGCCGGGACGAACCGGTGCGCCGGGCCGAACCGGTGCGCCGGGCCGGGGAACCCGCGTCGGCCGGGCGCCAGGCCGCAGGCGTACGCCGGCCGAGCCGGTGCGCCAGGCCGAACCGGTGCGCCAGGCCGAGGAGCCCGTGTCGGCCGAGCGCCGGGCCGGGGGCGTACGGCGGGCGAGCCGCCCGCCACCGACCGAGGCGCCGCGGTCCTCTACAGCGCCTTGGCGAGGTTGTACTGGGTGACCTCGTAGCCGAGCGACTCGTACAGCCGCAGTGCGGGCGTGTTCGACGCGAAGACGTGCAGACCCAGCAGCCCCAGACCCGCGTCGAGCGTGATCTCCTCCGCGAGGTGCATCAGCGCCCGGCCGTACCCCCTGCCCCGGTTCCCCTCGCGCACCTCGACGTCGAACACGTAGCCGAGATCCTCGGCGTGAGGGCTCTCGCGCCGCGCGACCCAGACGTGGCCGACGACGTCCTCCCCGTGGACGAGGACATGGAAGTACATGCCCGGGGTGCTCTGCCCGTCCGGCAGGTTCGCCGCGTGGTCGGCCTCGGACTTGAGCCTGGCCTGTTCCTCCGGGACCCCGCGCTCCATCCAGCTCCGCGCGTACGTCTCGACGCCGGTGGCGGCCCACTCGGCGTACTCCCGCTCCGTCATGGGGCGGCCGGTGACGCCGGCCGGCAGGGCGGGGGCGGTCCGCCGGAGCGTCTTCAGCATGTTCCGGCTGCGCTCGGTGTAGCCGAGCACGGACGCCAGGGCCCGGGCTGCCTCGTTGTCCGCGGGGGCGACCAGGCGGACCTGGGTGCAGCCCCAGCTCCGCAGCACCTCCTCCGCGGCGAGTGCGGCGATCGTGCCCCGGCCGCGCCTGCGGTCCGGTTCCCCGACGCTGAGCGACTGCAGTATCCCCGCCGTGGGCCCGAACACGGGATCGGTGGAGATGGCGACGGTCCCGACGGGTCGTCCGTTGTCGCAGACATCGTAGGTGCGTGCCCGCGCGCCGTCGGCGCCTTGCTCGATCGGCCCGGCCGGCCGGAGGGTGGTGGTCATCAGGGTGTTCTATCCGCTGCAGGGCGGCCCGTCACCCCCATTACGGAAGCCGGGCCGCCGGCCTGCTCACGGATCGAGGTCGTCGGCCGCGCGCTCGTCGAAGATCCGGGCGGCCTTCGCCGTGACCGGCCCGGGGGCGCCGGGCAGCTGCCGGCCGTCGACCCGGTGAACGGCCTGGATGTCGCGGAGCGTCGAGGTCAGGAAGATCTCGTCGGCCCTTTCCAGCACGTCCAGGGGGAGGTCCGTCTCCTGGGCGCCCGTCCACTCGACGGCCAGGGCGCGGGTGATGCCCGCGAGGCAGCCCGAACTGACGGGAGGGGTGTGGATGCGGCCGTCGAGGACGACGAAGACGTTGGAACCGGTGCCCTCGCAGAGCTGCCCCACCGTGTTGGCGAAGAGCGCCTCCGACGCACCCTGCTCGTGGGCGCGCGCGAGGGCGATGACGTTCTCGGCGTACGAGGTGGTCTTGAGGCCCGTCACCGCGCCGCGTTCGTTCCGCGTCCAGGGGACCGTGATCACGGCCGTGCTGTCGGGGCGGCGGGAGACCTCCCCCTGGGCGACGATCAGGCTGGGGCCCGCGTCGCCACGGTCGGAGCCGAGCGGGGAGAGGCCGCCGGTGTAGGTGATCCGCAGCCGGCCGAGCGCCATGGGGTTGGCCTCGACGACGGCGGCCACCGCACGGCGGACCTCGTCCTGGTCGGGCTCGGCCAGGCCCAGGCCCGTGGCGGAGCGCGTCAGCCGGTCGAGGTGCCGGGTGAGGGCGAAGGGCCTGCCCCCGGCGACCCTGACCGTCTCGAAGACGCCGTCCCCCACCGTCAGCCCGTGATCGAGCACGGACAGCCGTGCGTCATCGGCATCGCGCAGCCCGCCGTTGACCCAGATCCTCATGACGCGGTCCTTCCTGTCTCCTCGTATGCGCCTGACGCTACAGCGAGCAGCCGGGAGGCCTTGAGCTCGGTCTCCGCCCATTCGCGGGCCGGGTCGGATCCCCAGGTGATGCCGGCTCCGGTGCCGAAGCGCAGGAGCGGCTCGGGACCGGTGCGGTCGATCCAGAACGTCCTTATGCCGACGGCCAGTTCGGCGGTACCCCGGTCGGCGTCCACCCAGCCGACGGCTCCGCAGTAGGGGCCGCGTGGGGCCGTCTCCAGAGCGTCGATGATCCGTAGCGCGCTGGACTTGGGCGCGCCGGTGACGGAGCCGGGAGGGAACGCCGCGGTGAGCAGTTCGGGCCAGTCGGCGTCGTCGGCGAGCCGCCCGCGCACGGTGGAGACGAGGTGGACGAGCCCGGGGTGCTTCTCCACCACGCAGAGGTCGGGGACGCTCACGCTGCCGGTGGCGCAGACGCGGCCCAGATCGTTGCGGACCAGGTCCACGATCATCACGTTCTCCGCGTGATCCTTCTCCAGCAGATCGTCCTCGGTGCGTCCCGTCCCCTTGATCGGACCGGATTCGACGGTCCGGCCGTCGCGGGCGAGGAAGAGCTCGGGGGACGCGGTCGCGATCTCCACGCCGTGTCCGGGCAGCCGGATCGTCCCCGCGTACGGCGCCGGGTTGCCCCGGGCGAGCAGCGCGGTGAGCGCGTCCACATCGGCGCCCGGGTCGGGCAGCGGGGCGGAGAGCACCCGGCAGAGGTTGGCCTGATAGACCTCGCCGGCCGCTATGTGTTCACGGATCCGCCGTACGCCCGCCGTGTAGGCGTCCTCGTCCAGTGATGTCGTCCAGTCGTCCGGCGCCGGACCGCGCCAGGCCCCGGGCACCGGAAGGGGGACCTGCTCGGGCCGTACGGTGGCGAAGCGCGCGCAGACGAGACGGCCTTCGAAGTCGGCGGACACCGCCCAGAAACCGGACGAGCCGAGGGCGGCGGGATCGCTGGTCACGTCCTGCAGACCGGTGGCGACGAGGCCGCTGAAGCGGGCGAGGGGGGTGAGGGCGTGCACGCCGTCGAGTCTAGGACGGCGAGCGGTGACCTGCGGGTGTGCGACGGTGGCGCAGCACGCTGCGCAAACGCGTTTTTGTGCTGGCCCGGTAATCCGCTAGAGTTCAACACGTCGCCGGGACGCGCAAGCGGACCGGGAAAGACAAGCGGACGTAGCTCAGTTGGTAGAGCGCAACCTTGCCAAGGTTGAGGTCGCCAGTTCGAACCTGGTCGTCCGCTCGCAGAAGGTGGGGGATCTTCCCGAACTCCCACCCCTGGTGGAGTGGCCGAGAGGCGAGGCAACGGCCTGCAAAGCCGTCTACACGGGTTCAAATCCCGTCTCCACCTCCAAGGACGATTAGCTCAGCGGGAGAGCACTTCCCTGACACGGAAGGGGTCACTGGTTCAATCCCAGTATCGTCCACTGATCCGCAAGGATCCCCGCGCGATTAGCTCAGCGGGAGAGCGCTTCCCTGACACGGAAGAGGTCACTGGTTCAATCCCAGTATCGCGCACGCAGTACACGCAGGGTCACCCTGCGCGATTAGCTCAGCGGGAGAGCGCTTCCCTGACACGGAAGAGGTCACTGGTTCAATCCCAGTATCGCGCACCAGCAAGAACCCCCGGTCGTCTCGACGACCGGGGGTTCTTTCGTGGGCGTGGGGGCCGGGTCAGCCGGTGAAGAGCTGGGTGGCCTTGCGGGCGAGCTCGTACAGTCCGTAGGCGAACGGCACGGCGACCCAGAGCCAGGCGAACACCATGAGCGGCTTACGACTGCTGGTGGACACGAGGGCTCCCTTCCTGAGTCTCGTGGAAACGTGCGTGGACGGGGCGGATGCACTCGTTGGCGACGAAGCCGACGACCAGCAGGCCGATCATGATGGTCAGCGAGGTCGTGTAGAGGCTGGGGCCGCTGTGACCGGCCCGCTCCCCCGCGTCGGCGACGCGGTTGACGATCAGCGGACCCAGCACGCCGGCGGTGGACCAGGCGGTCAGCAGACGGCCGTGGATCGCTCCGACCTGGTAGGTGCCGAAGAGGTCCCTCAGATAGGCGGGCGCGGTCGCGAACCCTCCGCCGTAGAAGGAGAGGATCACCAGCGCGCAGCAGATGAAGAGCGGCTTGGAGTCGTTGCCGAGCTGGGCTATGACGACGTACATGAGTGCGCCGACGCCGAGGTACACCCGGTACATGTTCTTGCGGCCGATGAGGTCCGAGGTGGAGGACCAGAGGAGCCTGCCGCCCATGTTGGCCAGCGAGAGGAGGGCGACGAAGCCCGCCGCCGCGGAGACCGAGACCGGGGTGGAGGTGTCCGCGAAGAAGTCCTGGATCATGGGCACCGCCTTCTCCAGGATGCCGATGCCCGCGGTGACGTTCATGCACAGGACGACCCACAGGCACCAGAACTGCGGCGTGCGCAGGGCGTTGCGCGCGGACACCTGGCCGTTGGTGACGAGCCTTCGGGTCTCCTGCTTGGGCTCCCAGCCGTCGGGGAGCCAGCCCTCCGGCGGTACCCGGACGAGGAGGACGCCCAGCGCCATGAAGGCGGCGTAGACGACACCGTGCACGAGGAAGGCGGTGGCGATGCCGGAGCGGTCCGTACCGAAGCTCTCGAGCATCCCGGTGGACCAGGGCGAGGCGATGAGGGCGCCGCCGCCGAACCCCATGATGGCGATGCCCGTGGCCATGCCGGGGCGGTCGGGGAACCACTTGATGAGGGTGGAGACCGGCGAGATGTAGCCGATGCCGAGCCCGATGCCGCCGATGAAGCCGTAGCCGAGGACGACGAGCCAGTACTGGCCGGTCGCGGCACCGAGCGAGGCGACGAGGAAGCCGGAGGAGAAGCAGACCAGGGAGACGAACATCGCCCAGCGGGGGCCGTTGCGTTCGACGAGCGTGCCGCCGAAGGCCGCGGAGAGCCCGAGCATGACGATGCCCAGCTGGAACGGCAGGGCGCTCGCGGTGCCCGACAGGTCGAGCGCGGATTCGAGCGGTGGCTTGAACACGCTCCAGGCGTAGGCCTGTCCGATGGAGAGGTGCACGGCGAGCGCGGCGGGTGGTACGAGCCAGCGGCTCCACCCCGGGGGCGCGACAGTTCGGGACCTGTCGAGGAAGTTCATGATCCCGCACTCTAGGCACCAGCCATGGCCATGACTAGATCATGAACGGAAGTCCGTCGACCGTATGCAATGCGGGTCCGGGCGCGGGGCCCGGACCCGCCCGGCGGCGTCGGCCGCGCGGCAGACCGGTCAGGAGGAGAACAGCATCCGGCCGAAGCTCTTCTGACGGTGGTGGCCTCCGTAGTGACCGCCGCCCTGGTGCGGCGCGCCCCAGGCCGGTGCGGGGGCGGCGGGGTAGGCCTGCGGGGCGGGCGGGGCGGGCGGCGCCTGCTGGGCCCACTGGGACTCCAGACGGGTCAGGGACTCCAGCTCGCCGTAGTCCAGGAATATCCCCCGGCAGCCGCTGCACTGCTCGATCTGGACACCGTTGCGGTTGTACGTGTGCATCTGGGCGTGACACTTGGGGCACTGGATCATCGAATCGGCTCCTCAGTCGTGAGACGTCGCCGGATGCATGCCCGGCGGCGATCGCTTCACCCTACGACGCGTGCTCGGACACCAACTCGGGCGGGAGGGAGGCAATGCGGACACATGCATCGATCATCAGCTGTTCCACCTCATCCGGACTGCGCTCCTCCGCAGCGGACTTGGCGAGGGCGAGGGCAGCCGTCTGCACCGTGAGCGCGCGGGCCGGCACGTCCAGGTCGGGCCAGGGGTCCCCTTCGGCGCGCACCGCGGGGCCGCCTGCGGCGCGATAGGCGCCCAGGAAACGCAGCCAGACCTCCGAGGGGAGCAGTCCCGCCGCGTACCAGGCGGCAGGACGCGCGAGGTCCCACGCGGGGTCGCCCGAACCGGCGTCGTCGACGTCGATCAGCTGCCAGGGCCCGTGCGGGGCGGGATGCCGGACGAGCTGGCCGAGGTGCAGGTCCCCGTGGCAGAGGAAGCCGTCCCTGCCTTGGGGCGTCCGCTCCTCGGCGCGCGCCCAGCCGGGGAGCCCGTGCCACGCCGCGAGCACCGGCGCGGTGGCCGGGTCCCCGGGGAGGGCCGCGCGCATCCGCGCGACGGCCCTGGCGGCCTTGGCCGGTCCGCGCATCGGCGGGAGCGGGCGCGGCGGCGGGGTGCTGTGCAGCCGGGCCAGCAGGCCGGCGGCCTCCTCCCAGGGGGCGGCGTCCGGGTCGGAGGGGTCGACGGGTTCGCCGTACGGCCAGAGGCTCACCACGCGGCCTCCGTCGACGCGGGGCGGCGCGCCCAGTCCGGGGACCGGCGGGAGCAGGATGCCCGCGAGCCGGGGATCCGCGGCCAGGGACAGACGCTCGGTCAGGGCCTGGGCGTCGGCGTCGGGAGCGTGGGCCTTGGCGACGACGGGGCCACTGCGGACCACCGTGCCGTCCGGCCGGTCCGCGAGCACCTGGGGCGGGGCGCAGGGGGTGGTGAGGCGGTGGGCGGCGTCGTGCGCGAGACCGCCCAGGACGCGTACGACAGGGGTGGTGGTCATCTGCTCGGCTCCCCCGACGGTGGTCTGCCGACCTGCGGCCGGCCCCGGCGATCGTACGCGGGCGGCAGAGAAGCCGGTGGAAAGACCCCGGCGACCGACGCGGGCAGCCGTCGGCAGGCGCTGGAAAAGACCCCGGAAAGCGCGATGTCCGGCCAGCTCCCCAGCTGGCCGGACAAACGCTGCCGCCCGCCGCACCCCCGTCCCCACGGGGCTGTTGGCCGGATGTCCCGGTCCGGACCGCTCTTCCGGACCCGGGGCGCCGCTCAGCGCCCCAGCATCACGCCCACGGACGACGCCTGTGTGACCACTGCGTCCCAGCCGCCGAAGACGACCACGAGCAGGGCCGCCAGAGGAAGAACCATCGCCGTCGCCACCAGCGGGTGGCGACGACCGGACGGGCGTGCGCCGAACGAGGCGTAGGCCCTGCGTCCTTGCGTGCGGATCATCGTCCGCGTGGCGGCGTCCGCCATGGTTCCTCTCCTGACCTGTTCCGGAGCGGCGGGCGTCTGGCCTCGGGGGACGAGTTCCTCGCCCGCCGCATGACCTCAACACTAGGGAGGCGCGAGCCACCGGGCGTCATGCCCGCGTACCGAATGCCGGGCCTCCCGGAGGATGAGCCGGCGCACTTCGGTGTACTCCCCTGGGTGGAGAAATGGTGCTGGTTGCGGTACCAGCCACCTAGGGGGCCGCCGTGGATTCCCCCGTTCGGACGACGCGAGCAGGGCCGGTGCGGACACGTCGGGCACGGTGCCGCCGGCCACTCGGTGGGGTCATCGGCGCCAGGAACGGGTGCGGGAGCGGGTGGTGCAGGCGTGCGGGTGCACGGAGGTGCTGTGCGGCGGGAGTGCAGTGCGGCCGGACCCGCCCGGACGCACAGCACCCGACGCGGCGCTACTGGGAGTCGAGGCCTCCGGCGAGCGGGCGCTCGGAGGCGTCCTCCCGGGGGACCGGCTGTTCGACCAGGGCGAGCACCCTGGTCGCCATGAAGCGGGCGGTACGGACAACTGATCCACTTCGGGTGACTTCACTCACTTCCACCACACCCCGACGGACCGCTGTCTCCACCCGGCGGCCTGCCCTGGAGGCCACCACTTCGTACGTCCTGGTCGTGTCACCCGCGTCCACGACTATTTCCACACGATCGCCCTTCATTGATCCAACTCCCCCTTCGGTGACGGACCTTTGGGATCTCGCACAGGTCACGGAGTCCGGATCTCCGGCTCCTTGACCACCCCTCAATTCTCCCACCGGGGACTGACAATCGATGGGGCGGTGAGGGCGCGGCCTCTGAGCGCGCCGCGCCGCGGGTACGTAAGCTGTGCCTCGTCAGGCGGACCGGCAGCGGGGATGGGCAGACGATGGCGATGATGCGGCTCCGGCGCGAGGACCCGCGTGTCGTCGGCTCGTTCAGGCTCCACCGGCGGCTCGGCGCGGGCGGCATGGGCGTCGTCTATCTCGGATCCGACCGGCGCGGCCAGCGGGTGGCGCTCAAGGTGATCAGGCCGGACCTGGCGGAGGATCAGGAGTTCCGCTCGCGTTTCGCACGCGAGGTGTCCGCCGCACGGAGGATCCGCGGCGGCTGTACGGCGCGCCTGGTGGCCGCCGACCTGGAGGCGGACCGCCCGTGGTTCGCCACCCAGTACGTACCCGGGCCGTCCCTCCACGACAAGGTCGTGGAGGAGGGCCCGCTGGCGGCCGCCGAGGTGGCCTCGATCGGGGCGGCGCTGTCGGAGGGGCTCGTGGCGGTGCACGAGGCGGGTGTCGTCCACCGTGACCTCAAGCCGTCGAACATCCTGCTCTCCCCCAAGGGCCCCCGGATCATCGACTTCGGTATCGCCTGGGCGACCGGCGCCAGCACGCTCACCCATGTCGGGACGGCGGTCGGCTCGCCCGGCTTCCTGGCACCCGAGCAGGTGCGCGGCGCGGCCGTGACACCGGCGACCGACGTGTTCTCGCTCGGCGCCACCCTTGCGTACGCGGCCATGGCCGACTCGCCCTTCGGGCACGGCAGTTCCGAAGTGATGCTCTACCGCGTGGTCCACGAGGAACCGCACCTGTTCGACGTGCACGACGCCCTCGCCCCGCTCGTACGGGCATGTCTGGCGAAGGATCCCGAGGACCGGCCGAGCACGTTGCAGCTCTCCATGCGGCTCAAGGAGATCGCGGCCCGCGAGGCGCAGGGGCTGCAGGAGCGCCGGCCGCCCTCGCAGCGCGGCGAGCAGGAGCTGGACCGGCCGACGGGCCGGCTGGACGGTCCGTACACCGAGCAGTCCACCCGCCGTACGGCCGGAGGTGGCGCCCAGCCTTCGCGCGCCCCGGGGCGGCGGCCGGCGTCCTCGCGTCAGGCTCCTCCCCGTACCGGCGGATCGCAGCCCCGGGGGTCGCGTAACGGCACACGGCCCGGCCGGCAGCCCAACGCGCCGAAGGGCACGAACGGCACCAACGGCAGGCCCGCCTCCCGGCCGGGTGTCCGGACGACCTCTGCGGGCAACGGCACGAAGCGGCGGCCGGCGAATCCGCGGCTGCTGCGGCAGCGGCTCGTCGTCTTCGTCGTGGTGACCCTGCTGGTGGCGCTGGGTATCGCCGCCGCCCAGGGGTGCCAGGGTCCGGCCCGCGGACTGGGCGGCTCTCCGTCGCAGACGTACGACGGGGCCGTATCGCAGCCCGGGCCGACGGCGGTTCCTGAGGACTCCCCTGCCGGTCAGGCGGGGTCGGGCCGGGTCGCGTAGAAGACGACGGCGGAGGCCGCGGCAACGTTGAGCGAGTCGACTCCCGCGTCCATCGGGATCCGTACGTGGGCGTCGGCCGCGGCCAGTGCCGCGGGCGTGAGGCCGTCGCCTTCCGTGCCGAAGACGAGCGCCAGCTTCTCGTGGCGCCGTGCGACGAGTTCGTCCAGTGTGATCGACCGGTCGCTGAGGCAGAGCGCGGCCGTGGTGAAACCGGCCTCGCGCAGCAGGCCCACGTCATCGGGCCATGAGGTCAGGCGGGTCCAGGGGACGTGGAAGACCGAGCCCATCGACACCTTCACCGCCCGCCGGTAGAGCGGGTCGGCGCAGCGCGGGGTGAGAAGGACGGCGTCCACGCCGAGCGCGGCGGCGTTGCGGAAGGCGGCACCGATGTTGGCGTGGTCGACGATGTCCTCGAACACGGCGACCCGCCGTACGTCGCCCCGCTCCGGGGCGAGCAGGGTGCGGACGTCGGGGAGCGGCTCGCGCCGCATGGAGGCGAGGGCCCCCCGGTGCACGTGGTAGCCGGTGACGCGCTCGGCCAGCTCCGGTGTCACCGCGTACACCGGAGCCGTGGCCTCGTCGATCACATCCCGCATGACGTCGATCCACTTGGCGGTGAGGAGCATGGACCGCATCTCGTACCCGGCGTTCCCGGCACGCCGGATCACCTTCTCGCCCTCGGCGATGAACAGGCCCTCGGCGGGTTCTCTCCGGCGCCTGAGTCCGACGTCGGTCAGACCGGTGTAGTCGGCGAGCCGGGGGTCGTCCGGGTCATCGACGGTGATGAGTTCAGCCACGGGGATCGCTACTGCCTTGTCGGGTGGTGGGGTGCGGCGAGGGCCTGGCCGGGGCAGGCGTCCCGCAGCTCAGTCTGCGAGCGGTGCGGCTATGTGCGCGCCGACGGCGACGACATCGCCGATGACGATGACGGCCGGGGGCCGGACCTCTTCCGAGACGACTCGCTCACCGACGGTCGCGAGGGTCGCGTCCACCCTGCGCTGGGCGGCCGTGGTGCCCTCCTGGACCAGGGCCACGGGGGTGTCGGGGGACTTGCCGTGGCTGATGAGCGCCTGGGAGATGGCACCGATCTTGTCGACGGCCATCAGGAGGACCAGGGTGCCGCGCAGCTGCGCGAGGGCCTGCCAGTCGACCAGGGAGCGCGGGTCGTCGGGCGCCACATGGCCGCTGACCACGGTGAACTCGTGGGCGACCCCGCGGTGGGTGACGGGGATCCCGGCGGCGCCCGGCACAGAGATCGAGCTGGAGATTCCGGGGACGACGGTGCAGGCGATGCCCTCGGCGGCGAGTGCCTGGGCCTCCTCCATGCCGCGGCCGAAGACGAAGGGGTCGCCGCCCTTGAGACGGACCACGGACTTGCCGGCCTTGACGTGGTCGATGAGCGCCTGGTTGATCGCCTCCTGCGCCATGTAACGGCCGTAGGGGATCTTCGCGGCATCGATGACCTCGACGTGCGGAGGCAGTTCGTCGAGCAGGTCGCGCGGGCCGAGACGGTCGGCGATGACGACGTCGGCCTCGGCGAGGAGACGGCGGCCGCGGACCGTGATGAGGTCGGGGTCGCCGGGGCCTCCGCCGACCAGGGCGACCCCGGGGGCGCGGGTGCGGTGGTGGGGGGCGGCGAGCGTACCGTCACGCAGGCCCTCCACGATCGCGTCACGGACCGCGGCGGAGTGCCTGGGGTCGCGGCCCTGCGAGGTGGTGGTGAGCACCGCGACGGTGATGCCCTCGCTGCGGCCGGTGGCGGGGGTCCAGGCCGTGGCCGCCTCGGCGTCGTCGCTCCGGACGCACCAGGTGCGGGTGCGTTCGGCCTCTGCCGACGCCGCGTCGTTGGCGGCCGCGTCGGACGAGGCGACGAGGGCGTACCAGGTGTCGGTGAGGTCCCCGTCCTGGTACCTGCGGCGCTCCCAGCGGATCTCGCCCGTGTCGGCCATCGCCTCGACGGACGGCGTCGCGGACGGTGAGACGAGGGTGATGTCGGCTCCGGCCGCGATGAGGGCGGGCAGCCGGCGCTGTGCGACCTGGCCGCCGCCGACGACGACGACGCGGCGCCCGTTCAGGCGCAGTCCGACGGGGTAGGCAGGGTGATCGTCATGCTCGGCCATGGGCGGGCGGGCTCCTCGTGCAGGGTGCGGTGTGCTGCGGGCCGCTGCGGCGGTGGAGCGGCTGTGACGTGAGGTGGAGCGGTGGGGCGTGGGACCACGATACGGGGTGGCCCTGGCGGGGGGTTTCGCGGTGCGTCTGCCGTGACCGGGGGCGGGCACGGTCTCCCGCCCCCGCGGTGGGCCGGACCCGTACCGGTCCCGGTCCTGGTTCCGCTCGTCGCAGGGGCCTGGCGCCGGTCCTCGTACGTCCCGGCTCCGGTCGTCCTACGGCCCTGGTTCCCGTTCCTCGTCCGCCTGACGAGCCGGGCCCCCGGGTGCAGGCGGGTGGGGAGTACACGGGACGGGGTTCGCCCGCGCGAGACGGTGCCCGGACGGCCTGGGGGCGCGTCCGGGCACAAGGGCCGCCTACTTCTCGGTGACGCCCGCGGAGTCGAAGGTCGCCACCTCGTGCATCGCGCGGGCCGCGCTCTGCACGATGGGGAGCGCGAGCAGCGCGCCCGTGCCCTCGCCGAGCCTGAGGTCCAGATCCACCAGCGGGCGCAGACCGAGCTTGTTGAGCGCGGCGACATGGCCGGGCTCCGCGCTGCGGTGGCCCGCGATGCACGCGGCGAGCGCCTCGGGGGCAATCGCGCGGGCGACCAGCGCGGCCGCTCCGGCGCTCACACCGTCGAGGATCACCGGCGTACGGAGGGACGCTCCGCCCAGGAGGAAGCCGGCCATGGCGGCGTGCTCCAGGCCGCCGACCGCGGCCAGTACCCCGATCGGGTCGGTGGGGTCGGGCTGGTGCAGATCCAGGGCGCGGCGGACGACGTCGACCTTGCGGGCGTGCATCTCGTCGTTGATGCCGGTGCCGCGACCGGTCACCTCCGCCGGGTCCATGCCGGTGTAGACGCAGATCAGCGCGGCCGACGCGGTGGTGTTGGCGATGCCCATCTCGCCGGTGAGCAGGCCCTTGTTGCCTGCCGCCACCAGGTCGCGGGCGGTCTCGATGCCGACCTCGATCGCCGCGAGCACCTCTTCCCGCGTGAGAGCGGGGCCCGTGGTGAAGTCGGCCGTACCGGCACGGACCTTCCTCGGCAGCAGGCCGGGGGTGGCCGGGAGTTCCGTCGCGACACCGACGTCGACGACGCAGACCTCTGCACCGACCTGGGAGGCGAAGGCGTTGCAGACGGCGCCGCCCCCGAGGAAGTTGGCGACCATCTGGCCGGTCACCTCCTGCGGCCACGCGGTGACGCCCTGGGCGTGCACCCCGTGGTCACCTGCGAAGATCGCGACGGCGGCGGGCTCCGGGATCGGCGGCGGGCAGAGCCGGGAGAGCCCGGACAGCTGCGCGGAGATGATCTCCAGCATGCCGAGCGCTCCGGCGGGCTTCGTCATCCGCTTCTGGCGTTCCCACGCCTCGCCGAGCGCCTTGGCGTCCAGCGGGCGGATGTTGGCGATGGTCTCCTGGAGCAGGTTGTGCGGCTCCTCGCCCGGCAGGGCACGGCGGCCGTACGTCTCCTCGTGGACCACCCAGGACAGGGGGCGGCGCTTGGACCAGCCCGCCTGCATCAGCTCGGGCTCCTCGGGGAACTCGTCGACGTAGCCGACGCAGAGGTAGGCGACGACTTCGAGGTGCTCGGGAAGGCCCAGCGCGCGGACCATCTCGCGCTCGTCGAAGAAGCTCACCCAGCCGACGCCGAGCCCTTCGGCGCGGGCGGCGAGCCAGAGGTTCTCCACGGCGAGCGCCGAGGAGTACGGCGCCATCTGCGGCTGCGTGTGCCGGCCGAGGGTGTGCCGGCCGCCCCGGGTGGGATCGGCGGTGACGACGATGTTCACCGGTGTGTCGAGGATGGCCTCGATCTTCAGTTCCTTGAACTGCTTCGCCCGCGCCTTGGGAAGCGACTTGGCGTACGCCTCGCGCTGACGCTGCGCCAGTTCGTGCATGGAGCGGCGCGTCTCCGCGGAGCGGATGACGACGAAGTCCCAGGGCTGCGAGTGGCCGACGCTCGGCGCGGTGTGGGCGGCTTCGAGGACGCGGAGGAGGACCTCGTGCGGGATGGGGTCGCTGCGGAAGCCGTTACGGATGTCGCGGCGCTCCCGCATGACGCGCAGGACGGCCTCGCGCTCGGCGTCGTCGTAGCCGGGCGCGGGCGGAGAGACGGGGGCGGCCTCGGACGCCTCGGGTACTTCCGAGACTGCCTCGGGCGTCTCAGCAACTTCCTGCGTCTCGGGTGCCTCCAGCGCCTCCGGTGCCTCAGGCACCTCGGCGAGCGGGGCGTCCTGGGCCGTGGACGGTTCCTCGGCCACGACGGGCGACTCGGCCTGTGCCACCTCCGCGTCCTCGGGAGCCTGCGCCTGCGGGATCACCGCCTGCGGGGCCTCCGGCTGCGGAACGTCCGCTTCCGGAGCCTCGGGGACCTCTGCTTCCGGGGTTTCGATGATCTCGGGCCCGGTGGCCTGTTCCGGATCCTCGGCGAGGCCGGGAGCGGCCTGGGGCACGGCGACGGGCTCGGCCGCCGGGGCCGGCGCGGCCTCCACGGCGGGCTCGGGAACGATCTCGGGCTGCTGGACCGCCGCCGGCTCCTGCACCTGGGGAACTTCGGGTGCGGACGGTACGGGCTCGGGCTCGGCGGCCACCTCGGCCACAGGCTGCGCGACGGGGGCCGTCGGCTGCGGCGCGGTCTGCTCGGGGCCCGGCGCCGGCGCGGGGTCGGCCTGGGTGCCCGCTGCGGGCGTCGGGGCGAGGTGGGGGGAAGCCTGCACGGCCCCTTCCACCGGCTCGAACGGACCCGTCGGAGGGGCCGGGGCGACGGCGGCGTCCAGGACCGGCTCGTCGGGGATCTCGGCAGGGATCTCGACAGGAGGCTCAGCGGGTACGGAGGCCGGCCCCTGCGGCGGCAGCTGGACCAGGATCTCCTCGGGGCGCTCCTCCACCGTCTCCGCGACTGCCTCGGCGGGGGCGGTGTCCTGGGCGACCGTTTCTGCGGGCACGGGAGACGTCTCCGGCCCGACGGCCTCGACGGGCACGGCCTGAACGGCGGCCTCGACCGGTGCCACGGCCTCGACCGGTGCCACGGTCTCGGCGGGCACAGCAGTCTCGGCGGGCACAGCAGTCTCGGCAGGCGCAGCAGCCTCGGCGGGTACCGCAGCCTCGGCCACGACCCGCTCCGGGGCAGCCGCCGGCTCCGGGGCGGCGACCACCGCTTCCGGCACGGCGACCGGCTCGGGCGCGGCCACCGCCTCCGGTGCCGCCACCGGCTCCGGCTCCGGGGCGCCCCACGCGGGCGCGCTCTGCGGCGGGATCTCGCCCAGCTGCGGGCCGGGAAGCCGAGCCGCGTCGTCCGCGGGCAGGTCGAAGTACTCGGGACCCGTCGTGAGGGGTCCGGCGTGGCGGGCCGGCGTCGGGGGCTGCGGCGCCCCGGCAGGCCCTCGGTCCGCGAGCGAGCGGACCACTCCCCCGGTCGACGACCCGCCGTAGGTGGGCGCCTCGGTGGACGAAGGACCGCGGTGCAGCGGGCGGCGTGCCGGAGCGGCGGCAGCCGGGACCTGCGCCGCGTACGGCTCGGGCTGACCCACGGGTGCGGTGGGTGCGTCACTCCACGCGCCCTGGGCCGCGGGCATCAGAAGGAGGTCGTCGTCCTCGGGGGTGGGATGCTCGGAGGGCTCGAGGTAGGTGTAGGCGTCCTGGGCGGGGATGCCCGGCTGCTCCACCATGCCTGCGTTCTCCGGCAGTCCCTCGCCCGGGATCTGGCCGGTGTCAGTCATGCGTACCCCTCGCCCATCGTCAGTGCTCCTTCGCCCTTCGCCCGGGATGCCCGAACCACGGCACGCCGGTGCTCGTCAACAAGAACGAGCGGGCTCGCCGCGCGGCACGAAACGCGCGCGGAGGTATACATTCTCGCGGTCGTTCGCCACCGCGACAGACAGTTCCGCCACGGCTCGCTGTGGACTGCGCCACGTTGCGCGTCCCCCGGTTGCGCTGTACCACATCGCGGACCAAAACGGTCCACTTTTCCGGACATTGACGAACGAAAGATCGAACGCCCGGGCGCGGTACAACAATCGGTCAGCCTACCTCGCGCCTCGGCGCGGGCGGCTCAGGGGGCGAGGTCGGAACGTACGGCGGAGAGCAGGAAGACGACGGAACGTTCACGCTCCGCCCAGTCCGAGGTGTCCAGTTCGACGGACTGGAGCAGCTGGCACTCGACCGTGTAGCCGTTCTCCACGAGGGCCGCGCCCAGGGCCTCCGCCTCGTCACGGTTCGAGGCATGGGTGACGATACGTTCCGGCCGCCGGTCGGCCACCGCGGTGACGACCCGGGCGCCGCCGCCTCCGATGCGCACGACATCGGGTTCCGGCAGGCTTTCCAGGACGTGCGGCGCCGTGCCCCGGACCACCTGCACGGCCACCTGGAAGTCGCGGGCCGCGGCAGTCGTACGGGCGCAGGCGTCGGGGTCGCTGTCCACGGCCAGGACGGCCGCTCCGAAACGGGCCGCTTCCACGGCGAGCGCTCCGCTGCCGCAGCCGATGTCCCAGACCAGGTCACCGGTACGGGGTCCGAGCCGCGCCAGTTGGGCGGCTCGCAGCCCGGGCGCCTCGCCCTCGCCGCCCTCCCCCGTGCCGTCCCTGCCGGGGCCGTAGGCCGAGGCGGGCAGGGCCCAGCCCCGGACGTTCTCCGGCTGGGCGGGGCGACGGCCCGCGATCCAGGCGCCGTTGGCCGTGGTCTCGGGGCCGCCGCCGACGGCGATGACGACGTTGGGGTCACGCCAGGTGTGGTCGGCGGTCTTGTCGGAGGTGAGGACGGTGACCCGCTCGCGTACGGTGCCGAGTTCCTCGCAGATCACGAAGGTGCGGTGGATCCCTTCGAGCAGCAGGGCGAGTTCGGCGGGACCGGCTCCCGGAGAGGTGAGGACGGCCACCTTGTGGTGGGCGCGGATGACGTTGACCGCGCGGCGCAGGGTGCGTGGATGGGCGACGACGATCTGCGCGTCGTCCCAGGGCATGCCGGCCCGGGCGAACGCGGTGGCGACCGAGGAGACGGCGGGCACGACCTCGACCTCGAGGCCGTGTTCGCGGGCGCGCAGGGTGCGTACGACGCCGAAGAACCCGGGGTCGCCGTCGGCGAGGACCACGGCGCTGCCGCGGTGTCCGGCGATCCTGCGGGCGGCCAGGTCGACACTGCCGAGGCGGATGCGTTCCGCGCGCTCGGGCACCTCGGGGAGCGCGAGGTGGTGGGCAGCGCCGGCGACGAGGGTGGCGGCCGAGAGCGCGGCCGTGGCCGCTCTGGTCAGCGGCGAGCCGTCCCAGCCGATCACCGTGACCCGGTCGGCCATCGTCGTCAGTCTCCTGGGGGTGTAGCAGGCGGGGGCACTCCTCCGGGGGGCGGAGCAAGGGTGAGCGTATCCGGTCCGTACCAACGCCTTGCCGGTGGCTCCCCCGGGCAGGGCGGAGGGGTCAGTTCCAGTCGTTGTAGGTGCCGTAGCCGCCCGCGTCGGCCAGCTGCTCGGCGACGCCTTCCAGGTCCTCGGGCAGCAGGCCCCACACGATGAGGTCGGTCCTGATGTCGGTCCAGCCGCCGTCCGTGCCGTTCTCGGTCCGGGTCCGCGCTATGCGGGCGTTGCGCAGGACGCCCTCGCTGATGCAGCCGAGTTTCTGGGCGACCTGCTGGGAGGCCGTGTTGCCCGCGGGGGTGCGCAGCTCGATGCGCTCGAAGCCCTGGTCGCGGAAGAGCCACTCGGCGAGTGCCAGCACGGACTCGGTGGCGTATCCCTCACCGCGCGCCCAGGGGGCGGTGATGTAGCGGACCTCGGTGGCCAGGGTGCGCCGGTCGGTGTTCAGCAGCCGGACGGATCCGACGAGCCGCTGGGTGAGGAACTCGGTGACGGCGAAGACGATGCCGTTGCCCTGGGTGCGCTCGGCGGGGGCGATCCGGCGCACCCACCGTTCAGCGTCGACCTGGGTGTAGGGGTACGGGGCGTCGGTCCAGGCGGTGACCAGCTCGTCGTTCATCATCTCGATGTACGCGGGCACGTCCGCCATGTCGAAGGGGCGCAGCACCAACCTGTCCGTGCTGATGGAGATGGACGGGAAGGTGAGAGTCATGCGCAGCTCCATGCCGAGGACCGTGTGAAGACCCAGCATGCAGCATCGGGCCGATGATGTGCATGGCCGGGTCGCCGCACGGCGGAGCCCCGCACACCCGGTGGGGGTGTGCGGGGCTCGTGGAGCAAGTGGTGCCAGGAGGTCAGGACTTGGCGTCCTCGCCGAAGGCCGGGACGATCGAGCCCTTGTAGGTGTCCTCGATGAACTTCTTGACCTCGTCGCTGTTCAGGAGCTTCGCGAGCTTCTGGACCCGCGGGTCCTCCTCGTTGCCTTCCTTGACGGCGAGGATGTTGGCGTACGGGTTGCCCTCGGCCTTCTCCAGGACCAGGGAGTCCTTGCCCGGCTGGAGCTTGGCCTCGATCGCGTAGTTGCCGTTGATGACGGCGGCGTCGACGTCGTCCAGGGCGCGGGGCACGGTCGCGGCCTCGACCTCCTTGAACTCCAGGCCCTTCTTGTCCGTGATGTCGCTGAGCTTGGCGTTGGTGCCCACGCCGTCCTTGACGGTGATCAGGCCGTTCTCGGCGAGCAGCTGGAGCGCGCGGCCCTCGTTGGTGGTGTCGTTCGGGACGGCGACCGTCTGGCCGGCCTTGATGTCCTTGACGTCCTTGATCTTCTTGGAGTAGAGACCGAGGGGCTCGAGGTGGACGTCGACGACCGGGACGACGTGGGTGCCGTTCTTCTCGTTGAAGTCGGTCAGGTAGGGCCGGTGCTGGAAGAAGTTGGCGTCGACCTGGCCGCTCTCGGTGGCGGTGTTGGGCAGGACGTAGTCCGTGAACTCCTTGACCTCCAGCTTGAGGCCGGCCTTCTTCGCAAGGTTGTCCTTGACGAAGTTCAGGATGTCGGCGTGCGGCGTCGGGGACGCGGCGACGACGAGGGCCTTGGAGGTGTCCGCGCTCGCGCCGGACCCGCCCTTGGCGGCCGGGTCGGAGTCCGTACCGCAGGCGCTGAGCCCGAAGGCCAGGGCGGCGGTGGCGGCTGCGGCAGCGGTGATCTTGATGTTCTTACGCACGAAGAGTGCCTCTTTCCGGTGGTGATGGTGGTGCGCCCGGACAAGGAGTGCGGGCTTCAGGGGGGAGATGAGGTTCAGGAGGCGGTGCGGCCCCGGCGGGCCAGCAGCCGTACGGCGCCGTCGCCGATGAGCTGGACCACGGTCACGATGACGATGAGCAGCACGACGGTGATGAGCATGAACTGGTCGTCGAAGCGCTGGAATCCGTAGGTGATGGCCTTGGACCCGAGTCCTTCGCCGCCGACGGCGCCGGCCATCGCGGAGTAGCCGATGAGCACGATGACGGTGGTCGTCACGCCGGAGACCAGCGAGGGGAGGGCCTGCGGCAGCAGGACCTTGCGGACGATCGTGGGGATGGATCCGCCCATCGACTGCACGGCCTCGACGAGCCCGTGGTCGACCTCGCGCACCGCCGTCTCGACGAGCCGCGCGAAGAAGGGGATGGCGCCGACGGCGAGCGGCACGATCATGGCGGAGGGGCCGATGAAGGTGCCGACGACCCAGGTGGTGAAGGGGATCAGGGCGATCAGCAGGATGATGAACGGCAGCGAGCGGCCGATGTTCACGATCACGCCGATGACCTTGTTCACCACGGTGTTCTGCAGCAGTCCGCCCTTGTCCGTGAGGACGAGCAGGATGCCGAGCGGGAGTCCGCCGATGACGGTGACGAGGGTGGACCAGAGCACCATGTAGAGGGTGTCGACGGTTCCCTGCGTGAGCAGTGGCTGCATTTCGGACCAGGTCACTTCGCCACCTCCTTGGTGAGCGGTGCGGGGGTCTGTGCGGGGATGTCCGCGGTGGCGGGGCCGCCGTTGACGACCTCGGCCTGGAGGCCCTGCTCGCGCAGAAAGCCGATCGGTACGACGTTCTCCTCGAAGCGGCCGGGCAGCTCGATGCGCATCCGGCCGATCTGCTTGCCCGCGACGGTGTCCATCGCCGCGCCCAGGATCGAGATGTCGATGTTGTACGTACGGGAGAGCTGCGAGATCACCGGGCGGGCGGCCGCCTCGCCGTGGAAGGTGACGTCGACGACGGTGCGGTCGGGGGCGGAGGGGGAGCCACCGACGGGGAACAGCGTGTGGGCCAGCTCGGAACCGGGGGTGGCGAGCAGTTCGCCGACCGTGCCCGATTCGACGATGCGGCCCTTCCTCATCAGCGCGGCGGAATCGCAGACCGTCTTGACGACGTCCATCTCGTGCGTGATGAGCAGGACGGTGAGGCCGAGTTCCTGGTTGAGGTCGCGCAGCAGCTGGAGGATGGAACGGGTCGTCTCCGGGTCGAGCGCGGAGGTCGCCTCGTCGGAGAGGAGCACCTTCGGGTCGCCCGCGAGGGCGCGGGCGATGCCGACGCGCTGCTTCTGGCCTCCGGAGAGCTGGCCCGGGTAGGCCTTCGCCTTGTCGGCGAGGCCGACGAGGTCGAGGAGTTCCAGCGCCTTGCGGGTGCGGGCCTGTCCGGAGATCCCGAGGATCTCTAGGGGCAGCTCGACGTTGTCCCGGACGGTGCGTGAGTCCAGCAGGTTGAAGTGCTGGAAGACCATGCCGATGCGGCTGCGCGCCTGGCGCAGTTCCTTGCCCGCGCGCCGGCCGCGGCCCGCGAGAGCGGTGAGGTCCTGACCGGCGACCGTCACGGTGCCCGACGTGGGGCGTTCGAGGAGGTTGACGCAGCGGATGAGGGAGGACTTGCCGGCGCCGCTCTGTCCGATGACGCCGTAGACCTCGCCTTCGCGGACGTGCAGGTCCACGCCGTCCAGGGCGGTGACCTCACGGCCGCGTGACTGGTAGACCTTCGTGAGGCCCGAAGTGGTGATCACAGGGTTTCCGTCACTGTCGAGTGCACGGCGCGGTGTCCGCCGGGCACGGGGCATTCATCTGATGAGACTTTTCTCAGTGGTCGACCGGTGGGAGTCTCGGCGTGTGCGGACCGGCGGACGGCCGGGGGCGGCACAGGCCAGGGCAGGCTCGATCCGCTGGATGCGGACGGCACGGGCTCGGTCTCGCTTCGGGGCGCGAGGCTCAGGCGGGGGCCCTCAGAAGGCGCGCATTCGACACATACAACGAGCACCGGGCGTCGTGATCGCCTCGGTCGCAGGGCTGCGGTAGCTCGTCGTGGTCATGGCCCAAGTAAAACAGACGTAACGTTCCGCCGAGCCTGGCTGTCCGGATAGCGGACAGCGCGGGGTGCTCGCACCACCCCCCAAGATTCCCGTCATCCCCACGTCGACCTGCGAAAACGTGGATCCCTACCGACCTGTCCACCGAGCGCGGGGCGATCTTGCCGTGGGCACCCTGTGGCAAAGGCCACCATTCCGGGAGCCGGCTCCCGCGCCTCCCTCCGCCCCTCCGGCCCCCGTCACGCGACCGGGCCCGCACGCGGCTGCCGCCGCCGCCCGTAATACCCTCACTGCATGCTTGACGCCCTGACGGTCGCGGTCGCCGTGACCGCGCTCGCCCTCGCCGCCTGGTGCGGACACGCCGCCTACCGGGACCAGCCCACGAAGGACTGGCACTTCATCGGGATGGCGGTCGTCTCCGTCCTCGCGCTGGCGCAGCTGCTCGTCGGGATCGTGCAGCTCGCGCGGGGCGAACGGCCTGATCAGGGCATGACGATCTTCATCGCCTATCTGATCGGTGCCTTCGCGGCCGTGCCGGCGGCGGCGTTCCTGTCACTGTCGGAACGGACCCGCTGGGGTTCGGTGACGGTGGCGGCCGGGGCGGTTGTGCTCGCCGTCCTCGAAGTGCGGCTCTACGACATCTGGGGAAACTGACCATGAGCGACACCGAACGCACGAAGGCCCCGGAAGACGCCCGGCCCGCCGGGCAGGTGCGGCAGTTCGAGCTCGGCAGCGGGCCGGGCCGGGTACTGGTCTGGTTCTACGGCGTGTTCACGGTGGCCGCCGCGTCCCGCTCGGTCGTCGAGATGATCCTGGACTTCGAGAAGGCCCCGCTCGCCTACATGCTCTCGGCGCTCGCCGCCGTCGTGTACGGCTTCATCACGTACTCCCTGGTGCGTGGTGGCGAGAAGGCGCGCAGGGCGGCGCTGATGTGCTGCGCCGCCGAGCTCGCGGGCGTACTGGTCGTCGGCACCTGGACGCTGGTGGAGCCTTCCGCCTTCCCGGACAGCACGGTGTGGTCGGGATTCGGCATGGGCTACCTGCTCATCCCGGTGATCCTTCCGGTCACCGGGATGATCTGGCTGCGCCGCGCGCGGACCCCGTGACGCGCAGCCTCACAGGGGCCGTTCAGGCACTGGCCACATAGGCCGGTGCGGTGGCGTCCTTCTCCAGCAGGACCAGCCGGACGCCGTCCCCTCCGGTGGCGTTGCCCACCCGCGCGTAGCCGGCCTTGCGGTACAGCCGCAGATTGCCCTCGCTGCGCTCACCGGTGTGCAGCCGGAAGCGGGTCGCCGAACGCCCGTCGGCCAGGCCCGATTCGGCGGCGCGCAGCAGCCTGCCGCCGAGGCCGTGGTTGCGGAGCCTGGGGTGGACGCAGAGCTTGCCGATCCGGCCGACGCCGTCCTCGTCGGTGAAGCCGCGTACGGAACCGACGACTTCGTCGCCGAGCCGGGCCACGAACACCAGATCGGTGGCGACTTCGTCCCGGACGGAGTCGAGTGTCTGGACGAGTGGGTCTATCCGGTAGTTGCCGTAGAGCTCCGCCTCGCTCTGGAAGCAGAGGTACTGGAGTCTGAAGATCTGCTCGACGTCCTGTGCTGTCGCCGCCGAGATGGTCACGCTCATGCCCATGTGTGCATGCCTCCCGCTCACCTGGTCCGCCGGTTGTCTACCGCTCCTTTCCCCGCAGTTCAGGAGCTACAACCTCCGCCGCGAGCATTCTGCGCAGACATCCAAGGCATCGGGAACGCATAGGACCCAAACTGCCCTGTGACATACCCAACTCCCCTGCGATTTCCCGGTACGTCGGATCGTGGGGCGCCAGCATCGCCTCCAGTAAGCGCGGGCACCTGCCGGGCAGCCGGTTCACCGCGGTGCGCAGCGCCCGGCGTTCGGCGGCTCCGAGGGCGAGGCGTTCGGGACAGCCGGCCCAGTCGCCCGGGGACTCGCCTCTCGCGTAGGAGCTTTCCCGCCGGGCCCTGCGGCGGGCGGCGCGGACCTCGGCCCGCACCGCGGCGCGGACCCGGCGGGCCGGGTCCGCCGGAAGGCCGGGACCGGTCGGGCGCTCCAGCAGCCGCACCCATACCGCCTGTTCCAGGTCGGCGGCTTCCACGCCCGCGGCATGCGCCTCGGCTCCGGCCTCGGCCCGCACGAGTGCGTGCAGGGCGCGCACGAGGGCCCGCCCGCCGTCCTCCGCCCTGCCGGCCAGGACGCTCGGAGCATGATCAAGAAGAGTCATGCCCCGTCAACGCTTCCCGCGCGCGGCCGGTTGCCGCGTACGGGGAGCTCCACCCGACCGGGGCATCCCGGCCGGGTGGCTGACGCCTGCCGGACGGGCCCGGGAACCGTCCGGCAGGGCTCACCGGGTGACCGACGCCTGCCGAGCGGTCCCGGGGCGGCCCGGAACCGCACCCGGCGGCACCGCGGGCTCTCAGGCCTTGGTGAAGTCGGCCGCCGCGAGCAGCGCGGTGTCCGGGTTGTCGGAGAAGATCCCGTCGATGCCCGCGTCGAAGTAGGCCCGCAGGGCGCCGAACGCGTCGCCGTACGCGTTCGGGTCGGTGCCGCGCCGGAAGTCGGCGGGCAGGAAGGCGTTCTCGTTGCGCAGTGTGTAGGGGTGCAGGACGAGGTCCCGCGCGTGCGCGTCCGCGACCAGCGTGGTGGGGGTGGTCAGCCGCCCCGCCGCGTCCTTGGGTATGACCAGGTCCAGCGTCGGGCCGATGCCCTGGGCGAAGGAGGCGATCCACTTCAGCCCCGCGGGCTTCACCAGGTCCGCGACCGTGCGCGGGTCGCCCGCCTCCACGAAGTCCCAGGGCCGCTCCTTCGGTCCGGACAGCAGGACCACACGAGGGGTGGACACGAGCTTCGACAGCCGCTGCATGGAGCTCGGCTCGAAGGACTGGAGGATGAGCGGGGAGTTCGCGCGGTGGCGGCCGTGGCGGCGCAGCAGCCGGGCGAGCGGCTCCTCCAGGCCCAGCCCGAGGCCCCTGAAGTAGGAGGGGTGCTTGGTCTCGACGTAGAGCCAGACGGGCTCGCCCCGCTTGCGGCCCTCCTCGTCGGCCCAGCGCAGGACCTCCTCGAAGGTGGGGATCTGCCAGCGGCCGTCGTACAGGGTGTTCTCCTGGCGGGTGCCGGGGATGCGCTCCTCGGCCCGCAGGGTCTTCAGCTCGGCGAGGGTGAAGTCCTCGGTGAACCAGCCGGTGAGCGACACGCCGTCGACCTTCTTGGTCGTCCGGCGGCTCGCGAACTCGGGGTGGTCGGCGACGTCCGTGGTCCCGGTGATGTCGTTCTCGTGGCGGCAGACGAGGTGGCCGTCCTTGGTCGGCACGAGGTCCTGCTCCACGATGTGCGCGCCCATGTCCAGGGCCAGCTGGTAGGAGCCGAGGGTGTGCTCCGGCCGGTAGCCGCTGGCTCCCCGGTGGCCGATGACGGTGGGCACGGGCAGGTCCCGGTAGGAGCCGTGCCTGCCGCTCCGCGCACCGGACCCACTGCTCGCGGCGGCGTTCGCGGTGCCGGGCACTCCGAGGGCGGCCGTCCCGAGGACCGCGGCCCCCAGGAGTGTCCGCCGACCGGGTGCAGTCTGCGCGCGCTCTGTCATGAATGCTCCTCGCATGTGATGTCCCGCACCTTCGGGGCAGGCTTGATCGTAGGCAGCTACGCCATCGGCGGGGCGGCCTGTGGACGAACATGGCGGAAACACACGTCAACACTGCGTATCGGCTCGGTGAACCCGATGTGCGCGGAGGCGGTACCCGCGAGTATCGTCCTCACCTGCACAGACCCTCACGAATTCCCGCCCCGGCCGCCCGGCCACGAAACCGGAGGACGCGTTGTCCCGACTCACGGTCATCAAGGCAGTGCTCGGACCGATCCTGCGGCTGCTCTTCCGGCCCAGCGTGGAGGGCGTGGAGAACATCCCGGGGACGGGTCCGGTCATTCTCGCGGGGAATCACCTGACCTTCATCGACTCGATGATCATGCCGATCTGCTGCGACCGGCCGGTGTTCTACATCGGCAAGGACGAGTACGTGACCGGCAAGGGCGTCAAGGGACGGCTGATGGCCTGGTTCTTCACGGGCTGCGGGATGATTCCGGTGGACCGCGACGGCGGGCGCGGCGGTGTCGCGGCGCTGATGACGGGCCGCCGGGTCCTGGAGGAGGGCAAGGCCTTCGCGATCTACCCCGAGGGCACCCGCTCCCCCGACGGCCGTCTCTACCGGGGCCGCACAGGGATCGCGCGGCTGACCCTGATGACGGGCGCGCCGGTGGTGCCGTTCGCGATGATCGGCACGGACAAGCTGCAGCCGGGCGGCGCCGGCCTGCCCCGCCCGGGCAAGGTCACGGTCCGTTTCGGCGAGCCGATGGAGTTCTCCCGCTACGAGGGCATGGACCGCGACCGCTACGTGCTGCGGGCGGTGACGGACTCGGTGATGGCCGAGGTCATGCGGCTGTCCGGCCAGGAGTACGTCGACATGTACGCCACGAAGGCCAAGGCCGCCTGAGCCGTACGAGTGTTCTTCGAGTGGCCCGGCGCGATCACGCGCCGGGCCACTCGTGCGTCCGGGCCCGCCGCTTCCGCCCTCCCGGGGGCAGGCCGGCGCTGCCTCACGCGTGCTCCCGGGCGGTTCACTCGTCGGGGATGATGCCGTCCTCCAGCCGCTGGCCGCGCAGCATGAACCACGCGGCCACGGCGGTCGCGAGGAGGACCACGGCCCCGACCGCCGCCGACACCCGCAGCCCGTTGACGAAGGCCTCCTGGGCCGCGACGACGAGTTCGCTCCCCTGGTGCGCCGGCAGGTGTTCCGCCGTCTCCACGGCACCGCCCAGCGACTCGTGGGCCGCGGCCTCGGCTGCGGCGGGGATGCCCTCGGGTGTTCCGAAGCCCCGGTAGACCCCCGTGACGATGGATCCGAGCAGCGCGATGCCGAGGGCGGCGCCGAGTTCGTACGCCGTCTCGGACACCGCCGACGCCGAGCCCGCCTGCTCCTTCGGGACGCTGGAGAGGATGACGTCGGAGGTCACGGTGAAGGCGAAGCCGGCGCCGACGCCCACCACGAGGAGCAGGACCCCGATCAGGGGATAGCCGGTCTCCTTGTGGATCAGTGTGACCACCGCCAGCGACACGCCGATGGCCCCCAGCCCCACGGCGACCACGGAACGCACCGAGTAGCGGCGTGCGACCCTCCCGGCCAGCAGCCCGGCCGTCACCGCGCCGACGGCCGCGGGCAGTTCGGCGAGCCCCGCCTCGAGTGGTCCCCTGCCTTGGACCAGCTGGAGGAACTGGGAGAGGAAGAAGACGATCCCGGACAGGCCGAGGATGGTCAGGAGGTCGGCGAGGACCGCTCCGGAGAAACCGCGGTGGTGGAAGAGCCGCATGTCCAGCAGAGGGGCCGGCAGCTTCAGCTGGCGGCGTACGAACCAGGTGAGCGCTCCCGCACCGCCGACGGCCGCCACGCCGGTCCCCCAGCTCACCCCGTGGGCCGCGGCCTCCTTGATCGCGTACACGATGCCGATCATTCCGACCAGGGAGAGCCCCACGCTGAGCAGGTCCCAGGGGCCCGGCGCCGGGTTCTTCGACTCGGGGATCATCTTGATGCCCACGGCGACGAGGACCGCCATCACGGGCAGGTTGATCAGGAAGACCGACCCCCACCAGAAGTGCTCCAGCAGGAGGCCTCCCACGACCGGGCCGACGGCGGCGCCCGCCGCGGCCATCGCGCCCCAGATGCCGACGGCGAGACTGCGTTCCCGCGGGTCGTGGAAGAGGTTGCGGATCAGGGCGAGCGTGGACGGCATCAGCGTGGCGCCCGCGACACCGAGCAGGGCCCTGGCCACGATCATCATCTCGGGGCTCGTCGCGTAGGCGTTGAGCACGGAGACCGCCCCGAAGGCCGTGGCACCGGTCAGCAGCAGTTTCTTACGGCCGATGCGGTCGCCGAGGCTGCCCATGGAGACCAGGAGTCCGGCGATGACGAAGGAGTAGACGTCGCCGATCCACAGCAGTTGGGTGCCGGTCGGTTCGAGGTCCTCGCTGAGGAACGGCGTGGCCAGGCCCAGGACGGTGGCGTCCACGGCGACCAGCAGCACGGCCAGGACGAGCACGGTGAGGGCGATCCACCGGCCCGGATGGTGGGGATCGCCCGTGACGCCCGCGTGCTGAGAGGTGCTGCTCATTTCTCCACGCTCCGGCGTGCGCCGCCCAGCAGCAACTCGACGACCATGTAGGGGAAGTCCTGGGCGGCGACCCGCCCCGTCTGCACCGACCACGCGCAGCTGCTGATCAGGCCGTACAGTGCCTCGGTCAGCCATGCCGGGGTCAGGTCGATCCGGAACTCGCCGCGCTCCTGTCCGCGTCGGAAGAAGGCGGAGACTCGGGCGTCGAGGCGGTTCCAGCCCTCGTTGACGTCGTCGCCCTCGAAGAGCTGGTTCTCCGTGACGAGGAAGGACAGCAGTCCCGCGCTGGGCTCGACGGCCGTGATCAGGCGTCGCAGAGCGTCCTCGGCGCTGCCCTCGTCGAGCCCGGCGGCCTCCAGGGCGGCTTCGAACTCCCGGATCCCGAGATCTTCCAGCGCTCCCACGAGGGCGTCCCGGCCGGCGAAGTGCCGGTGCAGGGTGGCGCGGCCGATCCCGGCGGCCCTGGCGACCTCGTCCATGGTCGCGGTCGATCTGCGGGTCAGCAGCGCGGCGGCGCTCCGCAGCACCTGCTCACGATCAAGAGTCATGAGACGACACTAGACCATATGAGACATGAACGTCCCACTGGACCGGCCCGCGCGTAACGCCTCGGAGCTTGGAGGATCAGGAGGCACCATGACGGGATGAAGCCGCTGCTGCTGATCGACATCGACGGTCCGCTCAACCCGTACGCGGCACTGGCCCGCCCCGCGCCGCCGCAGGGCTATCTGCTCCACCGGATGCGGCCGACGGGGTGGAAGGCGGGGGTGCCGCTGCCCGTCCTGCTCAGCCCCGGGCACGGCGAGGAGTTGCTGGCGCTCGCCGGCCGGTACGAGCTCGTGTGGGCGACCACCTGGAAGGACGAGGCCAACGAGTGGGTCGGCCCGCGCCTCGGACTGCCGCCGCTGCCGTACGTCGACTGGCCCGCGATGCACGCGATGACGGCGGACGGGACGTACTGGAAGACGCGGTACGTCGTCGAGTACGCGGACGGCAGGCCCTTCGCCTGGATCGACGACGAGATCGCCGCGCCGGACGTGGAGTGGGTCGCGGCGCACCACCCGGGCCGTGCCCTGCTCCGGCGGATCGACCCCTGGGTGGGGCTGGTGCGGTCGGACTTCGAGGCGCTCGCGGACTGGGCGTGACCCGGACCCGCGACACGGCGGGCCCGCCTCCTGTCCCGCCTGTACGGGCCCAGCGCCGTTGGTCCGTCCCCCGGGCCCGGCCGTCAGCTCCAGGGCAGTGCGGCCCGGTGACGCCAGTACGCCTCCGGCTCCTCCACCAGCGCGGCCAGCCTGTCCAGCCGGCCGGCGTCCAGGTCGAGGAGCGGCGCGTGCAGGTTGGCGGCCAGCTGCGTGACCGTCGCCGCGCCGGACAGGACGACTCCGGCCCACGGCTGGTGGAGCACGAGCGCCAGGGCGACGGCGTCCGCGTCCAGTCCCGCCTCGGCGCCGATCTCCCGGAGGACGGCGGGCGCCTCGGTCCCGGCGAGCCGGCCGTTGGCCATGGCTTCCTTGACGATCACGGTGAGCCCCGCGTCATGGGCCTCCGCGAGCGCGGGCCCGGCGGAGGTCTCCAGGGCGTTGAAGGTCGCCTGGACCGTACGGAAGAGGGGCTCGCCGTCGACGGTCACGGCCAGGGCGGACCGGATGGCGTCCGCCTGGGCGGGCCCGCTCGCCGAGAAGCCGATGGTGGTGCCCCGGGTCGCGAGTTCGGCGAGCCGGGCGTGCAGGTCCTTGTCGCTCAGCGCGGGGCTGTCGGCCGTCACCGAGTGGATCTGGTAGAGGTCGAGCCGGTCCCCGAGCAGTTCGGCCGACTCGGCGTGCTGCCGTTCGAACGCGGCCAGGCTGTGGTCCTTGACCTCGTGCGCCTCGGCGTCGCTGCGCCGGTCGGCGGTGTAGGTGTAACCCCATTTGCTGCCGATGACCACGTCCGTCACATCGGGGCGGGCGCCGAGCCAGTCCGCCAGGAACTCCTCGGCACCGCCGTAGGAGCGGGCCGCGTCGATGTAACGGACACCCTGCGCGTAGGCGGCGTCCAGGAGTTCATGGGTGCGGGCGCGCAGGGCGTCGGCGCTGCGGTCGCCGGGCAGGTCCCGGTCACGGTGCGGGGTGATGTAGCCGGGCCTGCCGACGGCGGCCAGGCCGAGCCCGATGTGGGAGGTCGGGGTGGTCGCTCGGTTCAGGCGGGCGAAGGGCATCGCGGGCTCCTCTGGGTCGGTTCCGAACGCCTTCCCGTCAACGTAGCCCGCGATGCCTGCGAATCAGCCGCGCGCGGTCGCCCAGGCGTGCTGCGTCACCAGGTCGGCCTTCACCTCGGCCAGCTGGACGGCGACGGCCGAGGGGGCCGTCCCGCCGCGCCCGTTCCGGGAGGCCAGCGCGCCGGGCACGTTCAGCACGGTGCGCACCTCCGGGGTGAGGTGCTCGGAGATCTTCGCGAACTGCTCGTCCGTCAGCTCGTCGAGCTCGATGCCCTGCTGTTCGCAGACCTTCACGCACTCCCCCGCGACCTCGTGGGCCACACGGAACGGCACACCCTGCTTGACCAGCCACTCGGCGATGTCCGTGGCGAGCGAGAAGCCTGCCGGGGCCAGCTCCTCCATGCGCTCGCGGTTGACGGTGAGCGTGGCCATCATCCCGGTGAAGGCCGGCAGCAGGACCTCCAGCTGGTCGCAGGAGTCGAAGACGGGCTCCTTGTCCTCCTGGAGGTCGCGGTTGTACGCGAGCGGCAGGGCCTTCAGGGTCGCCATCAGCCCGGTCAGGTTGCCGACGAGCCGGCCGGACTTGCCGCGTGCGAGCTCGGCGATGTCCGGGTTCTTCTTCTGCGGCATGATCGAGGAGCCGGTGGAGAACGCGTCGTGCAGGGTGACGAAGGAGAACTCCTTCGTGTTCCAGATGATGATCTCCTCGGCGATCCGGGAGAGGTTGACGCCGATCATCGCGGTGATGAAGGCGAACTCGGCGACGAAGTCACGTGACGCGGTGCCGTCGATCGAGTTGCCCACGGAGCCCCGCTCGAATCCGAGGTCCGCGGCGACCGCCTCCGGGTCCAGCCCGAGGGAGGAGCCGGCCAGGGCGCCGGAGCCGTACGGGGACACGGCCGTCCGCTCGTCCCACTGCCGCAGCCGCTCGGCGTCCCGGGACAGCGGCTGCACGTGCGCCAGGACGTGGTGGGCGAAGAGGACGGGCTGGGCGTGCTGGAGGTGCGTGCGGCCCGGCATGGCCACGTCGGGGTGCGCCTCGGCGAGCCCGACCAGCGCGTCCTGGAGCTCGGCGATCAGGCCGCCGATGATCCGGGCGTGGTCGCGCAGGTACATCCGGAAGAGCGTGGCGACCTGGTCGTTACGGGACCGGCCCGCCCGCAGCTTCCCGCCGAGGTCGGGGCCGAGGCGCTCCAGGAGGCCACGCTCCAGCGCGGTGTGGACGTCCTCGTCGGCGATGGTTCCGGTGAACGTGCCGTCGGCGACGGCGGCCTCCAGCGAGTCCAACCCTTCGAGCATGCGGGCCAGCTCGTCGTCGGTCAGCAGCCCTGCCTTGCTGAGCACGCGCGCGTGGGCACGGGAGCCGGCGATGTCGTACGGCGCGAGCCGCCAGTCGAAGTGGACGGACGCGGACAGCTTGGCCAGCGCCTCGGCCGGACCGTCGGCGAAACGGCCGCCCCAGAGCCGTACGTCGCTGTTTCCGGTGCCGTTGCTCACTGCGTGCTCCTCGGGAGTGCAAGGGGGTGTGCGTCCGCCTCACGGCGCGCGACCAGTAATGGCATAACTATGCAAGGGTCTGCATGCTTTGTCAAAGCTGCTGGTCCGCCACCGGAAATCACTGGGGCGGGAGGCACTCCCGCCTCCACGATCGGCGCCGTACGGTCCCACCGTGGCTGGAACCGCTGCTGGACGATCCGGTGCCTCCCGTCGTCCGTGTCGCCGCCGACGCCCCGCGCGCAAGGCCGGACCGCTTCAGGCGCGAGGACGACTCCAGCCTGAGCCGGTACTTCGAGAAGAAGTCCGGCATCGGCACCAGCATCGACGGCCTGCCGGGACTCCCCCTCCCTCTCCCCGCCCTGCCCGCCCCGTTCTCGGAGTAAGGCGCTGGGCCGTACGGAGCAGGCGCGGTGGGGGCGCCGCGCCGTGCGCCGTACGGTCCGGAGCATGCGCAGACTCCTGGTGACCGTGTCGGTCCTGCTGGCTCTGGCCGGTTCGCTCGCGGCGCGGCCCGCCGCACCGCCGCCCCTTCCCGAGCGGCTGACCGACACGGGCGGCGGCACCCAGCTCATCACCGCCGAGGCTCCCGGCACGGACTCCACCACGGGAACCGTCACCTGGTGGGACCTGCGTCCGGGCGGCTGGGTGGCGGCGGGCTCGGCGCCCGCGCGCTTCGGGGCGAACGGGCTCGCCGAGGGCAGGACCCGTACGCAGGGCACGAACACCACGCCCACGGGGCTCTACGACCTGCCGTACGCCTTCGGGACCGAGGCCGCGGCGCCCGGAACCCGGTACCCGTACCGCCGGGTCACCGACGCCTCGTGGTGGTGCCAGGACAACGCCTCCACCGCGTACAACCGCTGGGTGGAGCCGCGCCCCGCCGACTGCCGGGCCGACGAGGCCGAGCATCTGATCACCTACCGCGCGCAGTACGCCCGTGCGCTCGTCGTCGGCTTCAACTACCACCGGCCGGAGCGCGGCAGGGGCGCCGGGATCTTCCTCCACGTCGACGGAAAGGGCGCGACCGCCGGCTGTGTGTCCGTGCCGGCGGTCGCCATGGACCGGATCCTGGCCTGGGCCGATCCGGTACGCCGTCCGCACATCGCGGTCGGGACGGCGTCCGGACCGACTGCGATCACCCTCTACTGAGGACCTGTCAGCGGTCGTTCTGGGCCAGTCGCAGCAGGTGGTCGGCCAGCGCCTGACCCCCGTTCGGGTCACGGCTGATCAGCATCAGCGTGTCGTCACCCGCGATCGTGCCGAGGATCGCCTGGAGTTCGGCCTGGTCGATGGCCGAGGCGAGGAACTGGGCGGCGCCCGGAGGCGTGCGCAGCACCACGAGGTTGGCGGAGGCCTCGGCGGAGATGAGCAGCTCCGCGGAGAGCCTGCGCATCCGCTCCTCCTTCGCCGAGCCTCCGAGGGGCGCCTGCGGGGTGCGGAAGCCGCCCTCGCTCGGCACTGCGTAGATCAGCTCGCCGCCGGTGTTGCGGATCTTCACCGCACCCAGCTCGTCCAGGTCGCGCGAGAGCGTCGCCTGGGTGACGCTCAGCCCGTCGTCGGACAGGAGCCTGGCCAGCTGGCTCTGGGAGCGCACCGGCTGCCGGTTCAGGATGTCCACGATCCTGCGGTGGCGTGCCGTGCGGGTCTGCGGCACCGACGGCCCGCCGTGATCGGTGTCCTGTGCCTCGGTCATCGTCGTCGCCTCATTCTCCGGATCGTCACTCCCCGGATCGTCCGTCCCCGTAAGCCGCGTCGAGGGCTCCCGGCAGAATCCGCAGGAACTCGTCCACCTCGGCGTCACCGATGATCAGCGGCGGCATGAGCCGTACGACGTCGGGGGCGGGCGCGTTCACCAGGAGTCCGGCTCCCTGAGCCGCCTGCTGCACCTTCGGTGCGAGGGGGCCGGTGAGCACGATACCCAGCAGCAGTCCGGAGCCGCGGACGTGGGAGACCAACGGGTGCCCCAGCCCCTCGACGCCGTCCCTGATCCGCTCGCCCAGCCGCTTCACGTCGTCCAGGATGCCGTCGGCGGCGAGCGTGTCCAGTACGGCGAGGCCGGCGGCGCAGGCGACCGGGTTGCCGCCGAACGTCGTGCCGTGCTGACCGGGCTTCAGCAGGTCGGCGGTGGCGCCGAACGCCACGGTGGCGCCGATCGGCAGTCCGCCGCCGAGCCCCTTGGCGAGCGTGACCACGTCGGGCTCGACGCTCTGGTGGGCCTGGTGCTCGAACCAGTGGCCGCAGCGTCCGATCCCGGTCTGCACCTCGTCCAGGACGAGCAGGGTGCCGGTGGCCCGGGTGATCTCCCTGGCGGCCTCCAGATAGCCCGCGGGCGGCACGACGACACCGTTCTCGCCCTGCATCGGCTCGATGATCAGCAGCGCGGTGTCGGTGGTCACCGCGGTCCGGAGCGCCTCGATGTCGCCGTACGGCACGTGCGTGACGTCGCCGGGCAGCGGCAGGAAGGGGGTGCGCTTGGCGGGCTGGCCGGTCAGGGCGAGGCTGCCCATGGTGCGGCCGTGGAAGCCGCCGTCGGTGGCGACCATGTGCGTGCGCCCGGTCAGCCGGCCGATCTTGAAGGCCGCCTCGTTGGCCTCGGCGCCGGAGTTGCAGAAGTAGACCCTGCCCTTGCGGCCGAAGAGCTGGAGGAGCCGCTCGGCGAGCGCGACGGGCGGCTCGGCGGTGTAGAGGTTGGAGACGTGGCCGAGGGAGGCGATCTGCGTGGACACCGCTTCGACCACCGCGGGGTGGGCGTGGCCGAGCGCGTTGACCGCGATGCCACCGACGAAGTCGAGGTAGCCGGTGCCGTCCGCGTCCCACACGCGGGCGCCCTCGCCGCGCACCAGGGGGAGCTGCGGGGTGCCGTAGTTGTCCATCAGCGCGCCCTGCCAGCGCTGTGTGATCTCCTCGTTGCTCATGACTCCCCCTCGGCGCCGGGCTGTGCCGCGGCTGTTGCGTCGGGCACGACCATCGTGCCGATTCCCTCGTCGGTGAAGATCTCCAGCAGGATCGAGTGCTGGACCCGGCCGTCGATGACGCGGGCGGTCTCGACCCCGTTGCGTACGGCGTGTAGGCAGCCCTGCATCTTGGGGACCATGCCGCTGGAGAGGTCGGGCAGCAGCTTCTCCAGCTCGGTGGCGGTGAGACGGCTGATGACGTCGTCGCTGTTCGGCCAGTCCTCGTAGAGCCCCTCGACGTCGGTGAGGACCATCAGCGTCTCGGCGCCCAGCGCGGCGGCGAGTGCGGCGGCGGCGGTGTCGGCGTTGACGTTGTAGACGTGGTTGTCCTCGGCGGAGCGCGCGATGGAGGAGATGACCGGGATCCGGCCGTCGTCCAGCAGCGCCTGGATCGCCCCGGTGTCGATGGCGGTGATCTCGCCGACCCGGCCGATGTCGACGGCCTCGCCGTCGATGACGGGGCGGTGCTGGGTGGCGGTGATCGTGTGCGCGTCCTCGCCGGTCATTCCGACGGCGAGCGGGCCGTGCTGGTTGAGCAGCCCGACGAGCTCACGCTGGACCTGCCCGGCGAGCACCATGCGTACGACGTCCATGGCCTCGGGGGTGGTCACACGCAGCCCGGCCTTGAACTCGCTGACCAGGCCCTGCTTGTCGAGCTGGGCGCTGATCTGCGGGCCGCCGCCGTGCACGACGACGGGCTTGAGGCCGGCGTGCCGCAGGAAGACGACGTCCTGGGCGAAGGCCGCCTTCAGCTCGTCGTCGATCATGGCGTTGCCGCCGAACTTGATGACGACGGTCTTGCCGTTGTGCCGGGTGAGCCAGGGCAGCGCCTCGATGAGGATCTGGGCCTTGGGCAGCGCGGTGTGCTTCCTCGCGGCGCTCATGAGCTGTACGCGCTGTTCTCGTGGACGTACTCGGCGGTGAGGTCGTTGGCCCAGATCACGGCCGACTCGTCGCCGGCGGCGAGGTCCGCGGTGATGCGGACCTCCCGGTAGCGCATGTCGACCAGGTCGCGGTCCTCGCCGACGCCGCCGTTCTTGCACACCCAGACGTCGTTGATGGCGACGTTGAGCTGGTCGGGGTCGAAGGCGGCCCGCGTGGTGCCGATCGCGGAAAGGACGCGGCCCCAGTTGGGGTCCTCGCCGTGGATGGCGCACTTCAGGAGGTTGTTGCGGGCGATGCTCCGGCCGACCTCGACGGCGTCGTCCTCGGTCGCCGCGTTGATCACCTCGATCCGGATGTCCTTGGACGCGCCCTCGGCGTCGCCGATCAACTGGCGGGCGAGGTCGGCGCAGACGCTCTGCACGGCCTGCTCGAAATCGGCCTGCGCGGGGGTGGTTCCGCTCGCACCCGAGGCGAGCAGCAGCACGGTGTCGTTGGTCGACATGCAGCCGTCGGAGTCGACCCGGTCGAAGGTGGTGCGGGTGGCGGCGCGCAGCGCGGTGTCGAGAGCGGGTGCCTCCACGTCGGCGTCGGTGGTGAGGACGACGAGCATGGTGGCGAGGCCGGGGGCGAGCATGCCCGCGCCCTTCGCCATGCCGCCGACCGTCCAGCCCTCGCCGCCCGCGACGGCGGTCTTGTGCACGGTGTCCGTGGTCTTGATCGCGATGGCGGCCTTCTCACCGCCGTGCTCGCTGAGGGCCTGTGCGGCCTTCTCGATGCCCGGCAGGAGCTTGTCCATGGGCAGGAGCACGCCGATCAGCCCGGTGGACGCCACGGCGATCTCGCCCGCGCTGTGACCGCCGAGGGCCTCGGCTGCCTTCTCGGCGGTCGCGTGGGTGTCCTGGAAGCCCTTGGGGCCCGTACAGGCGTTGGCGCCACCGGAGTTGAGGACGACGGCGGTCACCTCGCCGCCCTTCAGCACCTGTTCGGACCAGAGGACGGGCGCGGCCTTGACCCGGTTGGAGGTGAAGACGCCCGCGGCGGCGCGGCGGGGGCCGTGGTTGACCACGAGGGCCAGATCCGGATTACCGCTCTCCTTGATCCCGGCGGCGATCCCCGCCGCCGTGAATCCCTTGGGTGCCGTGACGCTCACTGCATCTCCTCGTTCGCTTCTCCGCCCGCGCATCCCAGCGGCGCGGTTTCCTTCGTTGCCCGCGGCCCGGCGGCCGCGTGTGAGCCGCTCAAGGAGCGACTCCGATCGTGAAAAGACCGGTGTCCTCGGGGAGTCCGAGGGCGATGTTCATGCTCTGCAGGGCGCCGCCGGCGGTGCCCTTGGCGAGGTTGTCGATGGCGCTGATCACGACGATCCGCCCGGCCGTCTCGTCGTGGGCGACCTGGATCTGCACGGCGTTCGAGCCGTACACGGCCGCGGTGGAGGGCCACCGGCCCTCCGGCAGCAGGTCGACGAACGGCTCGTCGGCGAAGGCCTTCTCGTACACCGCCCGCAGCGACCCGCCGCTCACCCCGGGCTTCGCCTTGGCGCTGCACGTGGCGAGGATGCCGCGGGGCATGGGCGCGAGGGTCGGGGTGAAGGAGACGGTGACGGGTTCACCGGCGGCGGCACCGAGGTTCTGCATCATCTCGGGGGTGTGCCGGTGTCCGCCTCCGACGCCGTACGGGGTCATGTTGCCCATGACCTCGGAGCCGAGCAGGTGCGGCTTCAGCGCCTTGCCCGCCCCGGAGGTGCCGGACGCGGCGACGACGACGGCCTCGGGCTCGGCGAGCCCTGCGGCGTAGGCCGGGAAGAGCGCGAGGGACACGGCGGTCGGGTAGCAGCCGGGCACCGCGATGCGTTTGGTCCCCTCCAGCGCCGCGCGGGCCCCGGGGAGCTCGGGCAGGCCGTAGGGCCAGGTACCCGCGTGCGGGGAGCCGTAGAACTTCTCCCAGTCGGCGGCGTCCTTCAGCCGGAAGTCGGCCCCCATGTCCACGACCAACACATCGTCGCCGAGCTGCTCGGCGACGGCGGCGGACTGCCCGTGCGGGAGGGCCAGGAAGACGACGTCGTGCCCGCCGAGCACCTCGGCGGTGGTCGGCTGGAGAACGCGGTCCGCGAGCGGCCTCAGATGCGGCTGCAGGGCGCCGAGCCGCTCTCCGGCGTTGGTGTGGGCGGTGAGGGCGCCGATCTCGACCTGGGGGTGGGTGAGGAGCAGGCGGAGCAGTTCCCCGCCGGCGTATCCGCTCGCTCCTGCCACTGCCGCACGTACCACCATCGGAAAGCCTCCTTGTCGATGGCATGACTATACGCACCTATGCAGTTTTATGCAAAGAGTTTCAAGGGCATGCGCCTGCGGCCTGGGAGTACACGGGAGGGAGCCAGCCGCCCAGGGCCCGGGTCGAGGGAGGAGCCCGCCGGAAGAAGTCCGCCGTCGCCGATCGCGCGACGGCCAGGCGCGAGGCCACGGCGAGGAGGGGCGCGGACGAAAGGGAGGGGGACGGGCGAAAAAAAGAAGGGCAAGGAGCTCACCCACTCCTCGCCACTCTCAAGATATAGCGCACCGGGGGCCTTGCGGCAAGGCCCCGGTGGTGCCGCAGAATATCCGCTCGAAGCCGGAACCTGCGGAAATCAGGGTTTCGCGGCGTACGCGCGGTTTGTCGGTGCACCGGTCTCGTCAGGGCAGCGGGACACCGGTGGAAACCGTCGGCGCGTACGCCCGTGGGCCGCGCGGAGCGGCCGGCCGAAGAGCAAGTGCGATGAATGGGGCGGGTTTTCATGATCGACGTGATCGTTGCAGGCGGCGGGCCGACCGGCCTGATGCTGGCGTGCGAGCTCCGGCTGCACGGCGTGCGGGTGCTGGTGCTGGAGAAGGAGACGGAGCCGACCGTTCAGTCCCGGGCGCAGGGCCTGCACGCCCGCAGCGTGGAGGTGATGGACCAGCGCGGCCTGCTGGAGCGCTTCCTCGCGCTCGGCAAGAAGTTCGAGGTCGGTGGCTTCTTCGCCGGCCTCAGCGACAAGTGGCCCGACCGGCTGGACACCGCGCATTCCTACGTTCTCGCCATCCCGCAGCAGGTCACCGAGCGGCTGCTGGCCGAGCGCGCCGCCGAACTGGGCACCGAGATCCTGCGGGGCCACGAGCTGACCGGGCTGAGTCAGGACGACCACGGGGTACAGGTGGAACTGGCCGACGGCACGCAGCTGCGCTCCCGGTACCTCGTCGGCTGCGACGGCGGGCGCAGCACGGTGCGCAAGCTGCTCGGTATCGGCTTCCCCGGTGAGCCCTCCAGGGTCGAGACCCTGCTCGGCGAGGTGGAGGCGGCCGTTCCGCCCGAGACGCTGGCCGCCGCGACGGCGGAGGTGCGCAAGACCCAGAAGCGGTTCGGCTTCGCGCCCCTGAAGGACGGGGTGTACCGCGTGGTCGTACCCGCCGAGGGCGTGGCCGAGGACCGTACGGCCACGCCCACGCTCGACGAACTCAAGGCGCAGCTGCGGGCGTTCGCGGGCACCGACTTCGGCGTGCACTCGCCACGCTGGATCTCCCGGTTCGGCGACGCCACCCGGCTCGCCGAGCGTTACCGGGCGGGCCGGGTGCTGCTGGCCGGCGACGCGGCGCACATCCACCCGCCGACCGGCGGCCAGGGGCTCAACCTGGGCGTGCAGGACGCGTTCAACCTGGGCTGGAAACTGGCCGCCGAGGTGAACGGCTGGGCCCCCGAAGGGCTCCTGGACAGCTACCACACCGAACGGCACCCGGTGGCCGCCGCCGTACTGGACAACACCCGTGCACAGATGGAGCTCATGTCCGACCGGCCGGGTCCCCGGGCGGTGCGCCGGCTGATGTCGGAGCTGATGGAGATCGAGGAGGTGAACCGGCAGGTGATCTCGAAGATCATCGGCATCGGCATCCGCTACGACTTCGGGGAAGGCCACGAACTGCTGGGCCTGCGGCTCCGGGACGTCGAGCTGGAGCGGGGTCGCCTCTACGGGCTGATGCACGAAGGGCGCGGGCTGCTGCTCGACCCGGCGGGACGGCTGTCGGTGGCGGGCTGGGCGGACCGGGTCGACCACGTCGTCGACGGCAGCAAGGAACTGGACGCGCCCGCCGTACTCCTGCGGCCGGACGGCCATGTGGCGTGGGTGGGCGAGGACCAGCAGGACCTGCTCGGGCACCTGCCCAGGTGGTTCGGCGCCGCCACCGTGTGACCCTGCGGGCTTCCGGGGGTACGGGCGCCTCGGAGCACGGGGCGGCGGAGGAACCGGCCGGGCCCGCCGGTCCGGGCGAACCGGCCAGGCCCGCGGGGCCCGGCAAGCCGACGAGGCCGGTCGGGGCGAACCGGCCAGGCCGGTGGGGGCGAACCGGCCAGGCCCGTCGGGGCGAGCCGGAGGAGCCGCCTCCCCCGGCCCCGGCCGGTCGCACCTCCCGCCGGCGCTCATCCGGTCGGGCGGCCCCGGGTCACGGCACGGAACAGGGCCAGGAGTTCCTGGGCCTGCGGGGCGTCCGCGTCGAAGAACTGCGTGGCCAGGGCGGGCGGCACAGCCGTGCCCCGCATCCGGACCTCGTGGCAGCGGAAGCAGAACGCCGCCTCGTACAGCGCGAGGCCGAGCGTGTCGTCGTACGCCCGGATGCCCCAGCCCGGCGAGAAGCCGCAGCGGTGCTGTTCGCCGGCGGGCAGGGCCTCGATCAGGGCCAGGGCTGCGGCGGCCTCGCCGTCGGCCCAGTGGCCGGCCACCTCGCCCGGATACGGGTCGCTCCGTCCGGCCGGGAGGGCGGAGATCCTGACGACCTCGATCAGCGCGGTGGCGGCCACGGCGTCCTCCGGAAGCAGCACGGCCCCGTACCCCTCAGTCAGCCGAGTGGAAGTCGTCGGTCAGGACGCAGCCGTCCGCCTGGGCGGGGGCCGTACTCACGTCGCCGCTCGCCTCGAAGTCCGGGTTGCAGTTGAGGACGAGCAGGTTGGACGCGGAGAGGTCTCCCAGCGTGTCCGGGTCGGGTGCGATGACGGCGAAGTCCTTGCCGACGCCGAATCCTCCCTCGATGCCGGCGTCGGGCGAGGTCTTGACCCGCTCGGCGATGTCGGCACGGTAGGCGTTCTGCAGCGTCCTCATGCCGTCGGTTCCGGTCCAGAACACGCGGATGTAGCCGTGGCCCCCGTCGTCGCAGGTGCCCCGGAAGCGGACACCCCAGCTCTCGTCGAACTGCTCGTCCATCGGGTAGTAGCGGGTGTCGGACGGGTCGATGCTGTACTGCTCGCAGGTCGTGAACCGCTGCAGGAACTCACCGGCGGCCATGACCGATCCGGACTCCGGGAGGTTGTCGAGCATGAACCTCTGCCGCGTGCTGAGCCCGCCGGACTGCTCGCCCTCTCCCCCCGCGCCACCGTTGCGGGCACCGCTTTCCGGGGCCGGTGGGTCCACCGCGCCGCCGATCGCGCCGATCTCTGCGGGGTTCGCGCTGTCCGAGCCGTCCTCGCACCCGGCCAGACCCGCCACCGCTGCTCCCATGACCGCCACGGCCGCCAAGGCCCGCACCCCACGCATGTCCGCTCCCCCGCCGCTCCGCCACCGCCTGAACTCCGGACCCTAGGACATGCACATGTCGAAGATCAAAACCAGGTGTCCGCGCGGTCGCGGGCCGGACCGGGCGGCCCGTGTCAGTGGGGTCCGCTACCTTGCCGCCATGTCGATCACCGCACAACTGCGCGAGTCGGTGACGCTGCCGGGTGGCGGCGCGCTGGTCAACGGCTGCGCCTTCGAGGTCAGCGGGGAACGGCTGCCTCGCGCCCTCCTCCAGAACGGGCACGAGCTGGAGGTCCACGACCTCCACGAGGTGTTCGCCGGCGAGCGGGCCCCTGCCGCCGTCTTCCCCCTTCCCTGGCCTGGATGGGACCGGGGCGTTCACTCGGTCAGCCCCGACACCACCTTCGCGGTCTTCTCGGGTCAGCGCGCGGTCCGCGCCGTCGGCCCGGGTGGAGAGACCCTGTGGGAGTACCGGCACGCCTGCTGGGGACCCGAGATCGGCCACCCGCACACGGGGGACGAGCAGGAGGTGTGCCGCGGCCTCGAACACGGCTCCTGCCAGGTGTCCGCGGACGGCCGGCTCGTCTGGGCCCATGTCGTGACGGAGCAGGAGGGCGGAAACTGGCAGGAGTTCTGGGTCCTCCTGGACGCCCGGGACGGCCGGGAACTCGGCCGGATCCCGCTGGACAGTGCCGCAGCCGGCTCGCGTCATCTGCGCCACCCGGACGGCGTCCACATGGGGCTGTGCATCGGTATGGGGCAGGACGGCATTCTGCTGCACTGGGCGCGCTGGGACGGCGAGGTGCTGACAGGCTGGGATCTGGGCCGGCGTACGGACCGCATCCTGATGGACGCCCACCCCGCGCATCCGGGCTTCCTGACGGTCGAGCACTACGGGTCGGACCTGGAACTGCACGCGCTGGACGGCACGACGATCGCCGAGGCCTGCCTCGATCCGGACGACGAGGAGGACGACCCGCCCCGCTGGGACCACGACTGCGGCTTCGTCGACGCCCGCACCGTCATCGCCTCCGTGACCTGCTCCGACGGCCTCGGGCGCCCTCGCCACCGGCTGCTCGACGGCCGCACCCTGGAGGTGCGCGGGACGGTCGAGTACCCCGGGGGCCCCGTCGACAGCTACGTACGCCCGCTCGGCGACGGCACCTGGCTCACCTACGACGACACGACCGGGACGCTCAGCCGCTGGGCCGAGGCGGACGCCTGTGCCGGCTGAGGCGGGACGGACGGAACTTCGGTTACATGGGCTCGGGTGCCCGGCACCACCGAGCGGACCGGCAGGCGGAGGACAGGGAGCGGCCATGGACGAGATCCTCGACGCGATCGAGCGCGTGCACCGGCAGGTAGGCACGCGCCACGTGGCGTCGGACGAGGCCGGGACGGTCCTGTTGCGGCGGACCTTCGACGCCGCGGCCCCGGACGTCTGGGACGCGCTGACCTCGCCGGAGCGGATCGCCCGGTGGTTCCTCCCGGTGACCGGGGAGTTCCGGGCCGGCGGACGCTACCAGCTGGAGGGGAACGCCGGCGGCGAGATCCTGGAGTGCGTGCCCCGGGAACGGCTCCGGGTGTCCTGGCTGTTCGGGCCCGATCCCGGCTTCAGCGAGGTGGAGGTACGCCTGGCACCGGCGAACGGCGGTGGCACGGTGTTCGAGCTGGAGCACGCGTCCGTGCTTCCGGAGGAGTTCCGGAGCCAGTACGGCCCGGGAGCCGTCGGGATCGGCTGGGACCTGGCCCTTCTGGGGCTCGGCTGGCACCTGACGGGCGGCGGGCTCAGCCCGGAGGACGCCGTCGAGTGGCAGAACTCACCCGCGGCGAAGGCCTTCGTGGCGCGCTCGGGCGAGGAGTGGGGGCGCGCGTTCGCGGCCTCCGGGGCGGACCCGGAGATCGTGACCGCCACGACGGTGGCCACGATCGCGTTCTACACGGGGGAATAGACCGCCGCGCCGGCAGAGAACTTCGGGACGCGGTCGCCGCAACGGGACGGCAGCCGCAGACGCCCTTCGTGCCCTGCCCCGCAGCCGGGACCACCCTCACAGGAGCGGTCCCGCAGCCGCGGCGGTGCGGATCGGCGCCCCCGCCGCAAGGACGGCGATCACGGGTACGGCGTACGACACCAAGGGGCGCGCACAGGGCCGGCGGGCCGTCCCCCGGATGTGTCCGGATCGGCGCCTGCGGCCAGGACCCGGTCACCGCCCCCGCGTCCCGCGCGTGGCCGGCGGCCCGGAGGCGGGCGTCCCCGGCGGGACCGTCAGTCGCGGTCGGTCTGCTCGGCGCGTGCGGCGTTGCGCTCCTTGATGCGGACCGCTTCCTTGCGGACCTCGGCCTGGGTGGCGCGTTCCTTCTCGAGCCACTCCGGGCTCTCCTGCTTCAGCGCGTCGATCTGCTCGGTCGTGAGCGGCTCGGTGACACCGCCGCGTGCGAGGCCGGCGATGGAGACGCCCAGCTTCGAGGCGACGACGGGCCGGGGGTGCGGGCCGTTGCGGCGCAGTTCCTGCAGCCACTGGGGCGGGTCGGACTGCAGCGCGTTCAGCTCGGCGCGCGAGACGACGCCCTCCTGGAACTCGGCGGGGGTGGCTTCGAGGTACACACCCAGCTTCTTCGCCGCGGTGGCGGGCTTCATCGTCTGGGTGGTCTGGTGCGACGTCATGGTGTCCAGGGTATCGAGCATGTGCACCGCCTCCGACCACGGCCGGTAACCTGGCGGGGTGACAGGCTCGGAAGTACCCCCTGCGTTCCGGCTCGCCTACGTCCCCGGCGTGACCCCGACCAAGTGGGTGCGGATCTGGAACGAGCGGCTGCCCGGTACCCCGCTGACCCTCGTCGGAGTGCCCGCCGCGGAAGCCGCGGACCTGCTGCGCGAAGGCGGCGCCGACGCCGGTTTCGTGCGGCTGCCCGTGGACCGTACGGACCTCAGCGCGATCCCGCTCTACACCGAGACGACCGTGGTCGTGATCCCCAAGGACCACGACGCGACGGCCGTCGAGGAGATGGCGGCCGAGGATCTCGCCGAGGAGATCGTGCTGCACCCCCTCGACGACGTCCTCGACTGGGAGCGCCCGCCGGGCCGGCCCGCGTTCGAGCGGCCCGCCACGACGGCGGACGCGGTCGAGCTCGTGGCGGCGGGGGTGGGGCTGCTCGTCGTACCGCAGTCGCTGGCCCGCCTGCACCACCGCAAGGACCTCACCTACCGGCCGCTGACGGGCGTTCCCGAGTCGCGGATCGCGCTGTCGTGGCCGGAGGAGAGGACGACCGACCTGGTGGAGGAGTTCATCGGGATCGTCCGTGGGCGCACGGTGAACAGCACCCGGGGCCGTCCCCCGACACCGCCGCAGCCCAAGGCCGGGCGCGACGCCGCGAAGAAGAGCGGCACCCCGCGCAAACCGGCGGCCGGCCAGACGCCAAGGGGCGGCGCCAAGAGCGCCAAGGGCGGCGGCGCGAAGAACCCCAGGGCCGCGGCCAAGCGCGGAAAGCCCCGCCGCCGGCCGTGACGGGAGGCCCGCACCCCTACCCGTAGTACTTCGGAGCTACGCGGCAGGTGCGCTCCCCGGCGGGACGCCGGTCGCACGGCCCGCTCCATACCTTCGGTACCGGATTCAACGAGACCGTCCGGTACGGAAGGACCTCCCATGGCGTCCCGCCCATGGAGCAGCCGCGCTCGGCGCGCGCTGCTCAGCGCACTCGTCACCGCCTCGGTGGCGCTCCCCGTCTCGGGGGCTGCCCGCCCCGCAGCGGTTCCGGCACCCGCGCCGGCCGCCCTCACCCCGCTGGGCGGGGCGGGCGCCTCGGCGCTGGACGCCAGATACGCGGTCGGCCGTGAGGAGATCCGGGCGGCGCGCGAGACGGCCGCCCGCCACGGCGACCGGCGGCGGGCCGCGGCACTCACGGCCATGGCGGCTCCGGGGCGTACGTTCCTGATGTTCGACGGACGCGACGGTGGCCGGAGCGTGGAGGTCTTCGGAGACCTGTCCTCGGCGCGGCGGATCGCCGTGATGGTGCCGGGGGCGGGCGTCGGCCTCGATCACTACTGGCGCTTACGGCGTGACGCCGGAACGCTCCTGGGCGAGCTGGGCGGCGGATCGGCCGTGGTCGCCTGGCTCGGCTACCGGACACCCGACCTGCTGAGCCCCTCGGCCCTGACCACGGGGCGGGCCGGGGAAGCCGCGCCCGTCCTGCGGTCCTTCGTGCGGGAGCTGGCCGGAGCCAGGCCTGCCGCCCGCATCTCGCTCCTCTGCCATTCCTACGGCTCCGTGGTCTGTGCCAGGGCCGCGTCCGGGCTCGACGTCGCGGACATCGTGCTGTACGGAAGTCCGGGGACGGGGTCCGGCAGCGCCGCCGGCCTGCGGACCCGGGCCACGGTATGGGCCGGTACGGGAGCGGAGGACTGGGTCGGGCATGTCCCGCACACGGCTCTGCGACTGCCGTTCCTCACGTTCGGGTTCGGGGCGGATCCGGTGTCGCCGGGGTTCGGAGCCGAGGTGTTCGACGCGGGCGACGCCGCGCACAGCGACTACCTGAGACCGGGTTCGGTCTCGCTGCGCGGCATCGCCGCGATCGTGACGGGCGCGACCGGGGGCCGTGATGCGTGACCTCGCGCGCCGCGGCGGTGTACGGGAACTGGTGCGGCGGATCGACGCGGCGACACCCCGGCACCGCGACCGTGCGGTCGACGGCCTGCGTGCCCTCGCCATCCTGGGCGTGGTGTGCGGCCACTGGCTGGTGACCTCACTGGTCGCCGACAGCGGCACGGTGCACGGCGCGAGTCCCCTTCAGCACATGCCCCGGCTCGCCCCCGTCTCCTGGGTGTTCCAGACGCTCGCCGTCTTCTTCCTGGTGGGCGGTCAGGTGAACACGAAGGGCTACGCCGCCGCCCGGGCCAGGGGGGAGTCCTACGGGAGGTGGCTGCGGGTCCGGACGGCACGTCTTTTCCGGCCGGTGGCGGCGGTGACCGTCGTATGGGCCGTGGCGGCCGGGGTGATGCTGGTCTCGGGGGTGGACGAGACCACCGTGCGCACGCTGGGCAAGCTGGTGTGGTCGCCCCTGTGGTTCCTGCTGGTGTTCGCGGCGCTGACCGCGGTGACCCCGCTGGTGGCACGACTGCACCCGGTGTGGCCGTTCGCCGTCGTGCTGCACGTCGACCTGCTCCGGCTGGGGCTCGACGGTCCTGCCGCCCTCGGCTGGATCGACGTGCCCGCCGGATGGCTGGTCCCCTACTGCCTGGGCGCGGCCTGGGCCCGGGGCGGGCTGAGCGACCGCCGGACCGGCTGGACGCTGCTGCTCGGAGGCGTGGTGGCCACGGCGGGGCTGGTGTCGTTCGCCGGGTACCCCGCCGCCATGGTCGGGGTGCCGGGCGCCGCTCTCTCCAATCTCGACCCGCCGACGCTCGCCGCCGTCACCTTCGGACTCACCCAGTGCGGGGCGGCCCTGCTGCTGCTCGGACCTCTGCGGCGGGCCCTCGCGCGGCCCGCGGTGTGGGCGGCCGTGGCCCTGCTGAATCTGTCCGCGATGACCGTGTTCCTGTGGCACCAGACCGCGATGATCGTGGTCACGTCCACCACGCTGTTCCTGGGCGGTCCGCTGCCCGGCCTGCACACGGTCCCCGACGACCTCGGCTGGGTGCTCGCCCGGTTCGCGTGGCTCCCGGTGTTCGCCCTGGCGCTGCTGGGTCTTCGGGCGGCCTTCGGGGCGTACGAACAGGAGCGCGGCGGGCGTTCGACCGTCGTGACGTCGGGTTCCCCCGCGTGCACCCCGGAGTCGCGTCATGCCTAAGCTGAACGGCATGACGGGGGCGGGGGCCTGGAGCCGGGTCGTGACGGCGGTGCGCGGGCTGCCCCGCATGCTGCGCGAGGATCTGTGGACCTCACCCGTCGATCCGTTGCCGCCCGTGGGCGCGCCCGGCGCCCCGGTGTGGCGGCCCGCGTTCGGGATGCTGCTGACGCTGGGCGCCACGACGGTCTCGCTGTGGCACGTGTCCGACCTGGTCCCCCACGGTGCCGCCGTGCCCGAGTACGCGGTGCTCCTCGTCGTCTGCCAGGCGCTCGCTCTCCTCGCGGGCATGTGGCAGCCCTTGTACGCGTGGTGGGTCTCGCTGGTCCTCATGGTGGTCAGCGTGCGGATCGCGGAGTCCGCGACCACACCCGGTGACATGTTTCCGTGGTCGGGACCCGAGATCGCGCTGCAGGCCGGCGCACTCTTCCTGCTCACCCTGCGGGTCCAGCCGCGCAGGGCGGTCCTCGCGCTCACGCTGAGCCTGCTGGCGGGGCTGTTGGCCGGTGGCTTCACCACCCGGGCCCACAACTACGCCTTTGACGTGGGGGCGTTGGCCGTCATCACGACCGTGGTGATCGGCTCGGCACTGCGCGCCCTCAGGGTCGCCCGCGGTCAGCTCGTGGTGCAGTCGGGGCTGACGGAGGAGGAGCGCGCCCGCCGCACCCTTCTGGAGGAGCGCAACCGGATCGCCCGCGAGCTGCACGACGTGGTCGCCCACCACATGTCGGTGATCTCCATCCAGGCGCAGGTGGCCCCGCATCTGGTCGAGAACCCGTCGGCCGAGCTCCGGGAGAATCTCGCCGGCATACGGGAGAACGCCGTGGAGGCCCTGGCCGAGCTGCGCCGGGTCCTGGGGGTGCTCCGCTCGGAGGACGCGGTGGCGGACGGGGTGCGGCACGCCCCGCAGCCCACCCTGGACCGGCTGGACGAACTGATCGACAAGGTACGGAGCGCGGGCGTCACCGTCGCGGCGCGGAGCACGGGCCTGCGCCGCCCACTGCCGCCGGGGGTGGAGCTCTCGGCCTTCCGCATCGTGCAGGAGGCCCTGAGCAACGTGCTCCGGCACGCCCCCGGGGCACGGGCCACGGTCGAGGTCGGCTACCACTCCCACGCGATCACCGTCCGCGTCGCCAACACCGCCCCGGCATCGCCCGGACGGAAGGCGGGCCGTGGGGGCCACGGACTGCTCGGCATGCGGGAACGCACCGTCATGCTCGGCGGCGAGTTCACGCACGGCCCCACCCCCGGCGGGGGTTACGAAGTAGTGGCGACGCTCCCCCTGGAGGACCTCACATGACCATCCGCGTGCTGATCGCCGACGACCAGATGATGGTCCGCCAGGGCTTCACCGTGCTCCTGAACGCCGAGCCCGGCATCGAGGTCGTCGGCCAGGCGGTGGACGGTGTGGACGCGCTGGAGAAGGCGGCCGAACTCGACCCCGACGTCGTCCTGATGGACATACGGATGCCCCGGCTCGGCGGCATCGACGCCACGCGCCGCATCACCGGGGCACCCGGCGCGACGGCCCGTGTTCTCGTCCTGACCACCTTCGACCTCGACGAGTACGTGTACGAGGCACTGCGCTCGGGTGCCTCCGGCTTCCTGCTGAAGGACGCCTCGGCCGACGAACTCGCCCAGGCGGTACGGGTGGTGGCCGCCGGTGACGCGCTGCTCGCCCCGAACATCACCAAGCGTCTGATCGCCGAGTTCTCCCGGGTGAGTGCCGGGCCGCGCGCCCCCTCGCGGGAGCGCGTCGGCGACCTGACCGAGCGGGAGACGGAGGTGCTGTCCCTGATCGCACAGGGTTTGTCGAACGCGGAGATCGCGGTGCGCCTGGTGGTGGCGGAGCAGACCGTGAAGACCCATGTGAGCCGGATCCTGGTGAAACTGGGTCTGCGCGACCGGACCCAGGCAGCGGTGTACGCGTACGAGTCGGGGCTGGTGCGCCCGGCGGGTTACTGAGCTGCCGGGAGGGCGTCGTACACCGCGTCGATCAGCGCCATCTTGCGCGGGTCGTCCGCGATGTTCGGGCCCATGCGGTTCATGACGTAACCGAGCGCGATGCCGGCCTCCGGGTCGGCGAGACCGCAGGAGCCGCCCGCCCCGTCGTGGCCGACGGCGCGCGGGTTGGGACCGTACGACGAGTTCGGGCCGCTCAGCCAGAGACCGAGGCCGAGCTCCGTCTCGTGGGCGAAGCCCGCTCCCAGGACCAGGTCCCGGCAGCTGCCCTGTCCTTCGCGGACACGTTCCGCCGCCTCCTGGGACAGGATCCGCCGGCCGTCCAGGGTGCCCCGGCCGGCGACGATGCCGTAGAGGGCGGCGACCGCGCGGGCGGTGCCGTGGCCGTTGGCGGCGGGGATCTCGGCGGCCCGCCACTCGGGAGTGTTGGCGGCGGCGGTGCCGGTGCCGGGGTTGAGCAGCGAGGCGATGGCCAGGGGCTCCATCTGGGCGAACAGCGCGGCCTGTTCGCGGGAGACGGTCTTCGGCTGGACGAGCTCGGCCACCCGGCCGGCGTCCTTCTCGGGGAGGCCGACGGTGAAGTCGATGCCGAGCGGCCCGGTGATCTCCTGCCGCAGGAACTCGCCGGGCAGCAGGCCGGTGATCCGGCGGACGACCTCCCCGACGAGGAAACCGTAGGAGATGGCGTGGTATCCGGAGCGGGTGCCCGGCTCCCACCAGGGTTCGGTCGCCGCGAGCCGGGCCGTGGTCAGCTCCCAGTCGTAGAGCTCGGCCAGGGTATGCGGGTCCCGCAGCCCGGCGACGCCCGAACGGTGCGAGAGCAGATGGCGTACGAGGACGGACTCCTTGCCCGCGGCGGCGAATTCGGGCCAGTACGCGGACACCGGGGCGTCCAGGTCCAGGAGTCCGCGGTCGACGAGGATGTGGGCGCAGAGGGCGGTCGGGCCCTTCGTCGTGGACCAGACGTTGACCACGGTGTCCCGCTCCCACGGGCGGCTCCGGTCCCCGTCGGCCCAGCCGCCCCAGAGGTCCACCACCGGGTTTCCGTCGAGCAGGACGGTGACCGCGGCCCCCAGTTCGTCACGCTCGGCGAAGTTCGCCGCGAACGCGTCGCGCACCGCCGCGAACCGGTCGTCACAGTGGCCATGGATCTGGGGCACGGGCGTCTCCTCGTCTCGTTGGCACGCACCATACCGACTGGTCGGACTGGCGGGAAGGCGCCGGGCCGCGCTCTTCCGCCGGGCCGGCACGTCCGCCGGTCCGGCACGTCAGCCCGGTCCGGCACGTCAGCCCGGCGGCAGTTCGAGGCTGAGGCTCCAGCGGCCGGGCAGTCCGTTGAGTGTCACGGTGGAGAGCGGGCGCACGTCGACGTTCCAGTACGTCGACGGCGGGGCCTTCAGCGCGTACACGAGAGCGGCGCGGACGACGGCGGGCTCGGCGACGGCGACGATCCAGCCCTCGCGCACCGGCCGGGTGTCCAGCCAGCCGCCTACGCGGGATATGAAGCCGAGCAGCGACTCGCCGCCGTGCGGGGCCGCGCGCGGATCGGCGAGCCAGGCGTCGACCCCGGCCGGTTCGTGGGCGGCCACGTCGGCAAGGGTCATCCCTCGCCACCGGCCCATGTCGCAGTCGCGCAACGCGGGCTGGACCAGCGGCGCGAAGCCGAGGGCGTCGCCGGTGGCACGGCTGCGGGGCGTGGGCGAGCAGTAGCGCAGCTCGGCGGCGGCCAGCGGGATCAGGGAGTGCGCGGCGAGCCTCACCTCGTGCCAGCCCGTGGCGTCGAGCGGCCGGTCGTCGTCGAAGCGCTCGGCGAGCAGGGCGGAGCTGCGTGCTGCGGCGACCAGTGAGACGCGAACACTCATGGGCGCGATCGTGGAGCCGAACGCCGCGCCGGTCAAGAGGGCGAGCGGGCGGCGTACGGGCGCCTTCGGGTCACTTCAACTGGAGGGCCATCCACATGTCCGGTTCGGCGAGCGGGGCGAACCCTGTCTTCGCGTAGACGCCGTGGGCGTCCCGGGTCGCGAGGACCAGCCTGCTCACGCCGAGGGAGGCCAGGTGGTCCCGGGCGGTGGTGACGATCCGGGTCCCCAGGCCGTGGCCACGGGCGTCGCGGTCGACGTACACGTCACACAGCCAGGCGAACGAGGCGTGGTCCGTCACCACCCGCAGGTAGGCCTTCTGCTCGCCCGACGCTAGGTCGTACGCACCGAAGTTGAGCGAGCCCGCCATCGCGCGGTCCTGGTGCTCGCGGGTGCGGCCCTGCGCCCAGTAGGCGTCCGTGGAGAGCCAGTGGTGGATGCGGGCGTGGTCGAGGCGCGCCGGGTCGGAGGAGATCTCGTATCGCCGCCCGGCGGTGTCGGTGTCGGTCATGGACGGGAGGCTATCGCCCGGACGTCGGCAGCTCGTCGCAGGCGGTGCGCAGCCTGCGTACCCCTTCCGCGATCTCGGCCGGTCCCGAGAGGCCCGCGAAGCTCAGCCTGATGTGTCCGGCGGGGGGTTCGGCGCAGTGGTACGGGCTGCCCGGCGCCACGGCGACACCGGCCCGCAGGGCGGCGGAGACCAGGGCGGGCTCGTCGGCTCCCGGGCCGGGGAGCCGCAGCCAGACGCTGCCGCCGCCCGACGGCACGTGCGTCAGGGTGAGTTCGGGGAGCAGGGTGCGCACGGCCGCCGTCACGGCGGTGCGGCGGCTGCCCAACTCCGCTGCCACGGTACGCAGATGCCGGTCCCAGGACGGGGCGCCCACGAGTTCGAGTGCGGCCTCCTGGAGCGGTCGCGGTACGAAGAAACTGTCGACGACCTGGATGGCGCGCAGCCGCTCCCGGACAGGCCCCCGGGCGGCGAGGGCCCCGACGCGGAGGCTGGGCGATGTGACCTTGGTGAGGGAGCGCACGTGGATCACGACACCATCCGGGTCGTGGGCGGCCAGCGGCTCGGGCAGGGGTCCGGCGTCCTGGTGGGCGAGGTGGCGGGCGAAGTCGTCCTCGACGACGAAGGCGCCGGCCTTCCGGGCGGCCTGTACGACACGTTCGCGCCGCTCGGGGGCGAGGATCACGCCCGTGGGGTTGTGGAAGAGCGGCTGGCAGACGAAGACCTTGGCCCCGGTGGCCCGGAAGGCCTCCTCCAGCAGGTCGGGCCGCACCCCGTCCGCGTCCATCGGTACGGGTACGGGCCGCAGGCCGGTGGCGCGGGCGGCCGCCAGCATGCCTGGATAGGTGGGCGACTCGACGAGCACGGGAGCACCGGGCGGGGCGAGGGCCCGCAGCGCGGTGGCCAGGGCGCTCTGTCCGCCCGCCGTGACCAGGACGTCGGGGCCCGTGAGGGTGCCGCCGATCTCGCGAGCGAACCAGGCGCGCAGTTCGGCGAGGCCGCAGGTGGGCGGCCTGCCCCACGCGCCCGGCCGGCGGCCCGCCCGTGCGAGGGCGGCGGCCAGGGCACGCTCGGGCTGGAGGCTGGGGTGGAGATAGCCGCCGTTGAACTCGATGACGCCCGACGGGGGCGCGGCGAGGGTGACGAGGACGCCCGAGGCGTCGACGGTGCGCGGCACGGCGTCGGGTCCGCCGTCACTGCTCAGTGACACCTCCTGCCAGGAGGTGTCACCGGCCTCGGGGAGCGTCGTGTGCACCTCGGCCCGGAAGGCCCCGGAGCCCGGGCGGGTGACGACCAGCCCCTCGGCGGCGAGCTGGGCGATGGCCCGGGAGACGGTGACCGGGCTGACCCGATAGCGCTCGACGAGACTCCGGCTGGACGGCAGCTTCCCACCTGGAGAGTAGCGGTCGAGCTCACCCCGCAGGGAACTCGCCAGTTCGGCCACACTGCTACGCTCATGCATGACAGCACACAATAGCGCTACCGGCCGGACCGCGATAGCGGTCCCGGTCCCCGCCGGCCCGCCCGTGGTGCGCCGCGGCCCCGGAGGCGGCGTCCTGCTCGCCGGGCTCGGCGTCCTCGCCTTCTCGCTGACCTTCCCCTCGACGGTGTGGGGCCTGGAGAGCTTCGGCCCCTGGTCCCTGGTCGCACTGCGCAGCGTCCTCGCGGCACTGATCGCGGGGTGCGCCCTGCTCGCCGGCCGGGTCCCGGTGCCCGCGCGGCACCACTGGGCGGGTCTCGCGGTCGTCGCGGGGGGCGTGGTGGTGGGGTTCCCGCTGCTGACCTCGCTGGCGCTGCAGACCTCCACGAGTTCGCACGCGGCCGTGGTGGTGGGGCTGCTGCCTCTGACGACCGCCCTGTTCTCCGCTCTGCGCACCGGTACGCGCCCTCCCCGCGCCTTCTGGATCGCCGCGCTGGCCGGGGCGGCGGTGGTGATCGTCTTCACGGTCCAGCAGAGTGGCGGGGCGCTCTCCTCCGGCGATCTGTATCTGTTCGGGGCACTGCTGGTCTGCGCGGCGGGCTACACCGAGGGCGGCAGGCTGGCGAGGGTGATGCCCGGCTGGCAGGTGATCGGCTGGGCCCTCGTACTCGCCCTGCCGCTCGCTGTGGCCGGAGCCGCCGTGGCGCTGCCCTTCGAGCCCGTGCATCTGACGGCGCACGGGGTGATCGGGCTGGTCTGGGTGGCCGCCGGGTCCACCTTTCTCGGACTGTACGTCTGGTACCGCGGCATGGCGGAGATCGGCGTACCCCGGGCGAGCCAGCTCCAGCTGGCGCAGCCGCTGCTCACCCTGGTCTGGTCGTTCCTGGCCCTCGGCGAGGAGATGTCCGCCGCCGCGCCGGTGGCGGCCGTGGCCGTCCTGGTCTGCATCGCCGTCACCCAGCGTGCGGGGAGCAGCCGCACGAAGGACGGTGAGGGCATCCGGTCATAGACTTGTCGACATGGACCGCCACCCGTGAGGAGGTCACTCCCGATGGAGGCACACGCGGGCGACCGGCTGCTGACACACGGCAGGACCGTGGGGCAGCACGACAGGGTCGCAGAGATCATCGAAGTGCTCGGCGACCGGGGCGGCCCCCCGTACCGTCTGCGCTTCGAGGACGGCCATGAGTCGATCAGGTCCCCGGGCCCCGACAGCGTCGTCCAGCACACCGTCCCCGAGGACCAGGACCGGTAGAGCGCGCGTGCGCCGGGGGCACGAGTGGTCCCCGGCGCACGCGCCCCGGGCGCGGCGGTCCGGCTCAGCGCGGGGTGCGGGCCCGCAGCTGGTAGTGGTCGGCCACCACCCGGGCCATGGCCCCGATGGGGTCGCTCTTCACGTGCCGCGCGGAGAAGTAGACGTGGCCGCCCACCTCCGGATGACCTGCGGCGAAGTCGAGGTGCCGGGAGAGTTCGGCCGGGTCCTGCCAGGCTGCGGGCTGCGCCGGGTCACCGGCCTTGTAGAGCGCCTCCCCGACGTACAGCCCGACGCCCGTGCCCTTGACGGTCTCGGCCCACCACGGCAGCAGCTTCGCGTAGTCCGCGGCGGTGAAGCCGATGTTCCAGTAGATCTGCGGGCAGATGTAGTCGATCCAGCCCTCCTTCACCCACTTACGGGTGTCGGCGTACAGATCGTCGTACGTCTGCACACCGGCCGAGGTGTCGGAGCCCAGCGGATCGGTCTTGGCGTTGCGCCAGATCGCGAAGGGGCTGATCCCGAACCGGACCCCGCTCCTGACCTCCTTGATCCGTTCGGCCGTCTCACGCACCAGTCGGTCGATGTTGTCGCGGCGCCAGGCGGCCTTGCCCACGAAGTCCCCGCCGTACTGTTCGTAGGCTTCGTCGTCGGCGAAGACCTGGCCTGCCACCGGGTAGGGGTAGAAGTAGTCGTCCCAGTGCACCGCGTCGACGGCGTAACGGCTCACCGCGTCGAGCATGGCGTCCTGGACGAACCTCCTGACCTCGGGCACGCCCGGGTTGTAGTAGAGCTTCCCTCCGTACGGCACGACCCAGTCCGGGTGCAGCCGGGCGGGGTGGGAGGCGACGAGCCGTGACGGGTCCGTGTGGTTGGCGACGCGGTACGGGTTGAACCACGCGTGCAGTTCCAGACCGCGTGCGTGTGCCTCCCGCACCGCCGTCCCCAGCGGGTCCCAGCCCGGGTCCTTGCCCTGCACACCGGTGAGGCACTGGGCCCACGGCTCGTACGAGGAGGGCCACAGGGCGTCGGCGGCCGGCCGGACCTGGAGGACGACGGCGTTCAGCCGCAGTTCCACGGCACGGTCCAGATGGGCGATCAGCTCGGCCTCCTGGGCGGCGGCGCCCAGGCCGGGCGCCGACGGCCAGTCGATGTTGGCGACGGTGGCGATCCACACGCCGCGCAGCTCGCCCTGGCCGGCTCTGCGGCCCCGGTGGGGGCCACCCGGACGGTGCGCCGCGACGGCGTCGCCCGCGGTCGTCATCGCGGCGGCCGTCGCCGCCGCGCCCAGCACAAAAGACCTCCGGCCCAAACCACGCATGTGCACACCTTTCGTTCCGTTGTACCCGTGAGCCACTCCGGCAGCGCGTGACGCAGATCATGCCCGGCCCCGGCCCGCACGACCCGCAGCTCGCCGGGGCCGGATCGCGGAGTAACGTCGTGGGGTCGAGGCGGGCACCGGAATCTAACGGGAACTGCCGCACGGAGATCAGCGAAAGGCACGAGGTGACGGACTCTATGGCCGACATTGCACGCGTCGGAGTGGTGGGCTGTGGCCAGATGGGCGCAGGCATCGCGGAGGTGTGCGCCCGCAGCGGCCTCGAGGTCAAGGTCGCGGAGACCACCGGCGAGGCCCTGGAGATAGGGCGTACCCGGCTGCACAACTCCCTCTCGAAGGCCGCCGAGCGCGGCAAGATCACCGTGGAGGAGCGCGACGAGACCCTGGGCCGCCTCAGCTTCACCACCGACCTCGGTGAGTTCGCCGACCGCGATCTCGTGATCGAGGCCGTCGTGGAGAACGAGCAGGTCAAGACCGAGATCTTCCAGGTGCTCGACCAGGTGGTGACCCGGCCCGACGCGATCCTCGCCTCGAACACCTCGTCCATCCCGCTGGTGAAGCTCGCCGTGGCGACCTCCCGGCCGGACCAGGTCATCGGCATCCACTTCTTCAACCCGGCCCCGGTGCAGCGGCTCGTGGAGCTGATCCCGGCGCTGACGACGTCCGACGAGACGATAAAGCGCGCCGAAGCCGTCGTGCAGAACGTCCTGGACAAGCACGCGATCCGCGCCCAGGACCGTTCGGGCTTCGTCGTGAACGCCCTGCTGATCCCGTACCTGCTCTCGGCGATCCGGATGTTCGAGTCGGGTATCGCCAGCCGCGAGGACATCGACAACGGCATGGAGATGGGCTGCGCCCACCCGATGGGCCCGCTCAAGCTGGCCGACCTGATCGGCCTGGACACCGTGGCCTCGGTCGCCGACTCGATGTACGCGGAGTACAAGGAGCCCCTGTACGCCGCTCCCCCGCTGCTCCAGCGGATGGTGGACGCGGGGCGGCTCGGCCGCAAGACGGGGTCGGGGTTCTACCCGTACGACTGACGGCTCACCCGCGGGCGCCGCGCCGGGAGTTCGGCTCGGCGCCCGCGGACTCCGCCGGGTGTGCGCCCGGCCGGGCGGCGACTCCGTGACGAGGGAGCCTCCGGCCGCCGCGCTCATGGGTCCTCGGCACGGCTGGGCCGTGCACGCAGGCCGGTCACGACGTGGCCGTGGCCCGCGTCCTGACCCCGTCGCGTCAGAGGGCGGAGGGGGCCGCCTCGCCCTGTGCCTCGTCACGGGTTTCGAGGAAGGACGCGTCCCGGAAGGCTCTGAGCCCCTTCGCCCTGGTGACACCCAGCTTCTCCAGGACCTGCTCCTTCACCAGACCGGCGCCGCGGAGTTCGACGCAGTGCCGTGCCAGCTCCAGCCGCTCCGGATGATCGTCGGGGGCTTCGTAGAAGACCGCGTCCTGCAGCAGTTCCTTCACCGAATCGACCGACCGGCCCATCGCTCGCGCTATCTGCGCCCTGGCCATGCCCGACCTCTTGTGCCGGAGGGCCTCCGCCGCCGCGCCGTATCGCTCCGTCCGCAGGTCCTCGTTGCGCCGGAGCGTGATTCCCGCCGCCTTGCGGGCACGGTGGAGGAGACTCTCGACCTGCTTGGGCGTCAGGCCCAGCTCCGCGGCGATGTCCTGATTTCGCCGCCCCTCGCCGTGCAGCCGGAGTGCGTGCTCCACCTGAGCTCCGCGCAGCAGACGCTCCCGCTCGCGCTCCCGTTCCTTCCGCCGCCTGATCTCGTCCTTGAGCGCACGGGTCAGGGCCGACTTCACGGAACGGGCGAAGCGGAGTCGCTCCGCCTCCTCGCGCATCTGCTCGCGCACGAAGTAGCCGTACCAGAACGGCATCCGCTCGCTCAGATCGCCGTCGCGCTTCCCGCCCCACGCGCATGCGGGGTGCTGTTCGCGCTTCCTCCACAACGCCTTCAGCGTGGTCGCGTGCGGGGTGTAGCCGCCGTCCTCCCGCATGAGGAGTCGTTGCTCCTGCGTCAGCCCCTCCATGGCCGCTTGCGAGGCCTTCCTCAGGCCGGCAGCCTCCGCCATCGCCAGAAGCGTCTGCCAGTCCCACTTGGGCACGGTGAGGCCGAACCGGACCTCACCGTCGCCCTCCCAGCGGTTCACCTCCGCCGCGACGTACACCGCGAAGCCGGCGGCGTTCCACCCCCGCACGACGTCGTGCCACATCTTCGCGGCGGTCGCGGGGAGGTAGGCGACCCTCTGCCCCTCCACGTCGTAGGCCACCGCCCGCGCGTCCCAGGGGTTGCACGGCTCGGGCACGAGCTCGGCCTCGACCTTCTGGCCGGCGTCGAATCTGCTCAGCGACTCCTGGAGGTAGTACGCCCCGGAGGCGTAGTACTCCCCTTCCGTACGGCAGTAGTCGTCCAGCAGGATGCGGCCCGCAGGCCTGATGTACTCCCCGGCCCGGCGTATGTGGATCCCCACCGATCCCTCCCCCTCGCACCTGTCTCACTGCCCCGGCAGGTCGGGGGAACGTCGTCGAACCATCTCCGACCTGCGACTATCGAAGGATTCTATGCCCGGACCGCGCCGCGCCCGCGGTCCGGCCGACGGGCCGGACCGGGTCTCCGCACGGAGGGCCGCCCGGCTGTCCCGGACGGCCCTCGACAAGGGTCACCCCAGCCGCATGTGATGGAGCATCAGCAGAGCGGCCGCCATGTTGGCCGCGGGGATCTCACCGCGCGCGACCATGTCCGGCACGAGTTTGAGCGGGACCCACTCCCGGCGCGAGGACTCGAAGTCGTCCGCCGGATGTCCCGTGTACACCGCCTCGCGCGACCAGAAGAAGTGGTGCCGCGCGTCGATGAGCCCGTTGGCGGGCTCGACGGTCATGAGGGGGCGCAGTTCGCCGGGGCGCCAGCCGGTCTCCTCCTCCATCTCCCGGGCAGCCGCCTCGGCGATGTCCTCGCCGTCCTCGACCACCCCCGCTGCGAGCTCCCAGCCCCAGCTGTCGGTGATGAACCGGTGCCGCCACAGGAGCAGGACCTCGTTGGCCTCGTTGACCACCGTCGCCGCGGCGACCGCGCGGAGCCGGATGAGGAAGTGGTCCAGATGCCGTCCGTCGGGGAGTACGACATCCGCCAGGTTGACGCGGAACCAGCGGTTCTCATACACAGTTTGTTCGTTTAAGTTCGTCCACTGCACGGTCATGCCACCTTCCGACTGGTTGATGGCAACATCGGAGCAGGGACAGCCGCGAAGCGGAACGCGGCGAGGCCCCCGGGCCGAGGCTCACAGAGGCACGCGGAGCGCCCCGTCGATGAGTCCGGCCGCCTCCCGCGCGTCCGCGCACCCGCTCGCGGCCAGCGGCTCCCGTACGGAGCGCAGCCTGTCCCGCAGCCGCCGGGACTCCATGCCCCGGGCGCGTTCCGCCATCTCCGAGGCGGTGCGGGCCGCCTTGTCCGCCTCTCCCTGGAGCAGCTGGAGACGGGTCAGCAGGCCGAGCCGGTGCACGGTGCCGCGGTCGTGTGCCGGGGAGCGTACGGCCGCCGTGGCGTGCTCCCGCGCCCCGGCGAGGTCCCCGAGGCTCAGCAGCGCCTCCGCCACCTGGACGTTGACGAGGCCGGGCTGCACGTATCCCGTCTCGTCCGGCTCGTGGAGCGCGTGGATGCGGCCGGCCTCGGACTCCGCCCGGTGGATGCACTCCAGAGCGCTGCGCGGGTCGCCGAGCTCGGCGTAGGCCTTGGCCTGCATCGCGTGGAGGTCCGTGGCCAGCGCAGGCGTGATGTGCGGGCCCGCGGCCCGCAGCGCCGCTTCGGCGAAGGCGACGGACCTGCGGAATTCGGCCAGGTGGAGCGACTGGTTCACGAGCAGCGCGATCACGTAACCGCCGAGGCCTCGGTCCCCGCTGGCCTTGGCCAGGCGCAGGGCCTGGTGGAAGTAGCGCTGGGCGAGCCCGTGGGCGTCGGAGTCGTAGGCGCAGATGCCCGCGACGGCGACCAGTCCCGCGGTCGCGCGATGGAGCCGGCGGCCCGTGGCGTCGTTGTACCCGCCCCGCAGCAGCGGTGCGGCCTCGGCGTTGAGGAAGCCGACGATGCGCGACCTCGTCGCGACGCCGCCCGCCTTCCGGTACATCTGCTCGTAGTGAGCTCGGGCGGCCCGGAGCATCGTTATGTCCGCCGTGCCGACGCGGGCCGGCCCGGGGCGGGAGACGTCCGCGTCCTCGGGAGGGTTCTCCCACTCCCATACCGGCACCACCGCGCCGGTGCCCGTCACGGCGGGCGCGGAGGCGAGGTGCAGGCGCTGCTGGTCGTCGGAGCGCCACAGGGCGGTCGCGTGCTCGACGAAGCCGGAGAGGCCCGCGCCCTGCTGGGTGGCGTGCGCCCCGGCGATTCCCATGCCGATGTCGTCGAGCGTGATCGCCCGGCGCAGCCGGGCGCCGAGGACCTCGCAGATCAGATCGGGTACCTGTCCGCGCGGGCGCTGGCCCTTGAGCCAGCGGGCGACCGCCGTGTGTTCGTACCGCAGGCAGAGCCCGCGGGCCCGGCCGGCCTGGTTGACGTGTCCGGCGAGCCCCGCCCGGGACACCCCCGCCTCGTCGATCAGGGATTCGAGCAGGATGTTGGGCTCCATTGCCCCCCCATGTGCGTGTCGCAATGAGCCTAGTGGAGCACGGTTCACACGGGGTGTGAACGGAATGCCCGAACCATCCTGCTGTGCGCTCTGCCCGGCCGGGGCCCCGCTCGGTTGAATAAGTGCCTCGCAAGAGGCGGCCGGGTCGTCGGCTCCCCCTCGTAACAGTTCGACGACCCGCACCCGCGCCGTTCGTCCTGCCGGCCTGCCCGACACTCCGTGGCAGGGCGGGCGGCGCCGGATCGCACGGCCCACTGCCCCGATGGCAGAGGGACCGCGTGCGGTCCCCAGGCCGTCCGGCGGGAACAGAAGGGGCGTATCCGGTGGCCGGATACGCCCCTTCTCACCGTCCTCGCCGACTACGCGCCGCGCAGCACCGCACCGGTGCGCCCGGCGGCCAGGGCCACCGCGCTGTCGCGGGCCGCCGATGCCTCCTCGACGGTCAGCGTGCGGTCCGCGGCACGGAACCGCAGCGCGTACGCCAGGGACTTCTTGCCCTCACCGATCTGCTCACCGGTGAAGACGTCGAACAGCCGCAGCGACTCGAGGAGACCGCCGGCGCCTTCGCGCAGGGCCTTCTCCACCTCGGCGGCGGGCACTCCGGCGTCGACGACGAGCGCCACGTCCTGGGTCGCCACCGGGAAGGTGGAGATCCTGGGCGCCTGGAGCACGCCGTCCACGGCCCGCTCCAGGACGTCGAGTTCGACCTCCATGGCGCAGGTCCGCTCGGGCAGGTGGAGCTCCTTGACGACGCGCGGGTGCAGTTCGCCCGCGTGTCCGAAGAGGGTCTCCTCGCCGTCGACCGTGACGTACAGCGCGGCGCAGCGTCCGGGGTGCCACGGCGCGTGCCGGTCGGCGCGGACCGTGAGCTCGACGCCCGCCTCACGGGCGATGCTGCGCGCCGCCTCGACGGAGTCCGCCCAGTTCGCGGGGCGGCCCTTGCCCCACCATCCGGCCTGCTCGCGGGCGCCCGCGAGGACGACGGCGGCACGGCGCGGCTGACGCGGCAGTGCCGCGTCCAGCCCGGCGATCTCCTCGTCGGTGGGACGGCGGTCCACGGGCAGCCGTACCGCCTTGGTCTCCTCGCCGGTCGGCCTGAAGACGAGGCCGGTCTCGAAGAGCGCCAGGTCGTGGTTGCCGCGTCCGTCGTTGCGCCGCAGCGCGCCGAGCAGTCCCGGCAGCAGCGTGGTGCGCAGCGCGGGCTCCTCGTCGGAGAGCGGGTTGACGAGGGTGACCGTACGGCGCCGGGCGTCGTCCTTCTCCAGGCCGAGCTGGTCGAGGACGGCCTCGCCGATGAACGGGTAGCTGAGGGCCTCGACGTAACCGGCGCCCGCGAGCGCCCGGCCGATGCGGCGGTGCAGCCGCTGGCGGTCGGTGAGCCCGCGCCCGGACGGCGGGGTCGGCAGGGTGGAGGGGAGGTTCTCGTACCCCTCCAGCCGGATGACCTCCTCGGCCAGGTCGTTCGGCTCGGCGAGGTCGGGGCGCCAGGAGGGCACCGTGACGATCAGCTCGTCCTGCCCGTAGACGTCGCAGCCGACCTGCTGGAGGCGGCGTACGACGGTCTCGCGGCCGTACTCGACACCGGCCACCCGGTCGGGGTGGTTCGCCGGCATCGCGATGGTGCGGGGCGCCGAAGGGGCGGTGATCTCCGTGACGCCTGCCTCGGCCGTGCCGCCCGCCAGGAGGACCAGCAGGTCGACGGTGCGCTGCGCTGCAGCGGCGGCGGCCTGCGGGTCGACACCCCGCTCGAAGCGCTTGGACGCCTCGGAGCTCAGCTTGTGGCGGCGCGCGGTCCGGGCGATGGCGATCGCGTCGAAGTGCGCGGCCTCGATGACGACCTCGGTGGTCCCGGTGTCCTCGGCGTGGTCGGCGATCTCGGTGTCGGCGCCGCCCATGACGCCCGCGAGGCCGATCGGCCCGCGGTCGTCGGTGATGACCAGGTCCTGGGCGTCCAGGACGCGCTTGGCGCCGTCGAGCGTGGTGAGCTTCTCGCCCTGCTCCGCGCGGCGCACCCCGAGGGGGCCCTGGACGCGGGAGCGGTCGTAGGCGTGCAGCGGCTGGCCGAGCTCCAGCATCACGTAGTTGGTGATGTCGACGGCGAGCGAGACGGTACGCATCCCGGCCTTCTGCAGCCTGCGCTGCATCCAGATCGGGGAGCGCGCCTCGGGCTGCAGGCCGGTGACCGTACGCGCGGTGAACTTGCCGCACCCGATCGGGTCGGACACCTTCACCGGGTAGCCGTGCGCGTTGGGCGGGGGCACGTCCAGGAGCGCCGGATCGCGCAGCGGCAGCCCGTACGCGATGGCGGTCTCGCGGGCGACACCGCGCATCGACAGGCAGTAGCCGCGGTCCGGGGTGACGGCGATGTCGAGGACCTCGTCGACGAGCTCCAGGAGCTCGATCGCGTCGGTGCCGGGCTCGTACTCCGGCGGCAGCACGATGATGCCGTGCGTGCCGTCGTCGCCCATGCCGAGCTCGTCGGTGGAGCAGATCATGCCGTGCGAGGTCTTGCCGTACGTCTTGCGGGCGGCAATCGCGAAGTCACCGGGCAGGACGGCGCCGGGGAGGACCACGACGACCTTGTCGCCGACGGAGAAGTTGCGGGCGCCGCAGACGATCTCCTGCGGTTCGCCGGTGCCGTTGGCGGTGCCGACGTCGACGGTGCAGAAGCGGATGGGCTTCTTGAAGCCCTCCAGCTCCTCGATGGTCAGGACCTGACCGACGACGAGGGGGCCCTTGAGGCCGGCGCCCGTCTGCTCGACGGTCTCGACCTCGAGGCCGACGGACACGAGCTTGGCCTGTACGTCACGGCCGGACTCCGTCGCCGGCAGGTCGACGTACTCCCGCAGCCAGGAAAGCGGGACGCGCATCAGATCTCCATCCCGAACGGCCGGGTGAACCGGACGTCACCCTCGACCATGTCTCGCATGTCCTCTACGTTGTGGCGGAACATCAGCATCCGCTCGATGCCGAACCCGAAGGCGAATCCGCTGTACTTCTCGGGGTCCACACCGCAGGCGACGAGCACCTTGGGGTTGACCATGCCGCAGCCGCCGAGCTCGATCCAGCCCTCGCTGCCGCAGGTGCGGCAGGGGCGGTCCGGGTTGCCGACGGACTCCCCGCGGCAGACGTAGCAGACCATGTCCATCTCGGCGGACGGCTCGGTGAAAGGGAAGAAGTTCGGCCGCAGCCGGGTCTTCATGTCCGGGCCGAAGAGCGCCTGGACCATGTGGTCGAGGGTGCCCTTGAGGTCGGCCATGGTGAGGCCCTCGTCGACGGCGAGCAGCTCGATCTGGTGGAAGACCGGGGTGTGCGTGGCGTCGAGCTCGTCGGTGCGGTAGACCCGGCCGGGGCAGACCACGTAGACGGGGGGCTTGCGGCTGAGCAGCGAGCGGGCCTGGACCGGCGAGGTGTGCGTACGCAGCACGACTCCGGACTCGTCGCTCTTCGCACCGTCGGCGCCCTGGACGAAGAAGGTGTCCTGCATCTGCCGCGCCGGGTGGTCGGGCACGAAGTTCAGGGCGTCGAAGTTGAACCACTCCGCCTCGACCTCGGGGCCCTCGGCGATCTCGTAGCCCATGGCCACGAAGACGTCGGCGACGCGCTCCATGATGGTCGTCAGGGGGTGGCGCGCACCGGCCGGCGTGCGGTCGTAGGGCAGCGTGACATCCACCGCCTCCTCGACCAGTACGCGGGCGTCACGCTCGGCCTCCAGTTCGCTCTGGCGGGCGGCCAGCGCCTTGGAGACGGCGCCACGGGCCTGGCCCACGCGCTTGCCCGCCTCGGCCTTGGCCTGCGGCGGCAGCGCGCCGATCTCCCGGTTGGCGAGCGACAGGGGCGAGGTACCACCGGTGTGCGCGGTCTTCGCCTGGGCGAGCGCGTCGAGGTCGCCGGCGGAGGCGAAGGCGGCGAACGCCTCGTCCCGCATGCGCTCGATCTCTTCCGGTTTCAGTGCCTCGACCTCGACTGGGTCGTACGACTTGTTCGGTGCCGACATCTCTTCCCGTGCTTCCGATTGGCTGGTGGCGACCCTGGTTCGACGACTGAGGACGCAAAGGTGCCAAAAGTCGAGTCTACGGGCCGCCGGAGGACGAAGGAGCCCGTGGGCCGCTCACGCCAGGTAGGCGGGCGCGCTCACGGGCAGGATAAATCGGAACTCGGCGCCCCCGCCGGGCGCCCGGGCGACGGTGATGGTGCCGCCGTGCGCCTCGACGATGCCCTTGACGATGTAGAGGCCCAGGCCGGTCCCGCCGCGTTTGCTGCCCCGCCAGAAGCGGGTGAAGACGCGGGCCATCGACTCCTCGGGGATGCCGGGACCCTCGTCGCTCACGGTGACCGCCGTTCCGCTCTCGTCGCTCTTGCCCGGTGCGGGCGCAGGGGCGATCTCGATGGTGACGGTTCCGTCGCCGTGGCGCACCGCGTTTTCCAGGAGGTTGCCGAGGACCTGGTCCACCTTGTCCGGATCGGCCCAGAGCGCGGGCAGCGGCTGCCGGGTGTGCACCAGGAAGCGGTCCGGGGGCAGGCCGGTCGCCATGAGGGCCTGGATGTGGCGCTCGACGGCGGCGGAGACGTCCACGGGCTGGCGGCGCAGCTCCAGCCTGCCGGAGTCGATGCGGGAGATGTCGAGCAGCTCGGCGATGAGCCGGGTGACGCGGTTGGCGTCGGCGTCGACGGTCTCCAGCATCAGCCGCTTCTGGTCGTCGGTGAACCGCTCCCACTTGGCCAGCAGGGTGGCGGTGAAGCCCTTGACCGAGGTGAGCGGCGAGCGCAGCTCGTGGGCGACGGTCGCGATCAGCTCGGCGTGGCTGAGCTCGGTGCGGCGGCGGGCCTCGGTGCCCCGCAGCGAGACGACGAGCCGGCTGACCGGCCCGGTCGGGGTCTCCCTCACGTACCGGGCGGAGACCAGGACCTCACGGCCGCCGGGGAGCAGCAGATTCCGCTCGGGCTGGCCGACCCGGGTGGCGAGTCCGCCGTACGGGTCGGTCAGCTCCCACCAGCGCCGGCCCTTCAGGTCCTCCAGCGGCAGCGCCTGCTCGAGGGAACTGCCGAGGGCGGCGGCGCCGGGGGTGGCGGTGATCCGTGCGGCGGCCCGGTTGAAGCAGATGACCGTGCCGTTCTCGTCGGCGACGACGAGGCCGTCGGGCAGGTCGTCGGGGTCGATGCCCGTGCCGGGGTCACCGGTGGCCGGGCCCGTGCCGGCCCCGTCGGAGAGGGCACGCGCGGCGGCCGTGTGTGCCTCCCGCGGCCTGCTCGTGCCGACAGCCATCTTCCCGTACCCCACCTCTCGAACCGGTGCAGTGGGCCCCCGAGTTCGTCACCCTACTAGGCGCCGGCGGCCGGGCGACACCCTGTGGGCGGCCAGCGCCGGGGTGTGGCCCGTATCGATCGGCGAGGCGCCCTCGGGTGATCAGCCGGTGCGGCGGGGGCGCTGCGCCCGCGCGGAGGCGTAGAGGCACACGGCGGCGGCGGTCGCGAGGTTGAGGCTCTCGGCCTTGCCGTGGATCGGGACCCGGACCACGGCGTCGGCCAGGGCGCGGGTCTCCTCGGGCAGGCCCCACGCCTCGTTGCCGAAGACCCAGGCGGTCGGCCCGCCCATGGTGCCCGCGTCGAGTTCGTCGTCGAGGTCGTCCTCGCCCGCGCCGTCGGCCGCCAGGATGCGCACCCCGGCGTCACGCAGCCCTCGCACGGCCTGCTCGACGGGTACGCCGACGGCCACGGGCAGATGGAAGAGCGAGCCGACGGACGCCCGGACCGACTTGGGGTTGTAGAGGTCCACCGAGGCGTCGGTGAGCACCACCGCGTCCGCGCCGGCGGCGTCCGCGCAGCGCAGTACGGTTCCCGCGTTCCCGGGGTCGCGTACGTGGGCGAGGACGGCGACCAGGGTGGGCTTCGCCGCGAGGATGTCCGCGAACGGGGAGTCCAGGAAGCGGCAGACGCCGATGAGCCCCTGGGGGGTGACGGTCTGCGAGACGTCGGCCAGCACGTCGCTGTCCGCGAGGTGGACGCGGGCTCCGGCGGCACGGGCGGCGTCGATGATCGCGGTGTACCGCTCGGCGGCCTCGACGGTGGCGAAGAGCTCGACCAGGGTGGGCTCGCCGTCCCGGCCCCGGTGGGCGGCGGCCTCGCGTACGGCCTGCGGCCCCTCGGCGATGAACCTGCGCTCCTTGCCGCGGAAATTGCGTCTGGCCAGCCGTCGTGCGGCGGCGACTCGCGGCGATCGCGCGGAGATCAGTTCGGGGGTGCCCATGGTCGGCGGCGAGCCTCTCTGCGTAAGTCAGCTTCTCTGCGTACGTTTCTCTGCGTACGGCTGACTACGTACGCGACACGTGGTGCAACGCACCGGACCCGCAGACGGCATGCGCCTGCGGGTCCGGCTCAAAGCGCTGGGACGCTTGGAAGTGCGGCCTGGATCAGGCGGCCTTCGGGGCGTTGACGTCGCTCGGGAGGGCCTTCTGAGCGACCTCGACCAGGGCGGCGAACGCGTTGGCGTCGTTGACCGCGAGCTCGGCCAGGATCTTGCGGTCCACCTCGATGTTGGCGGCCTTCAGACCCTGGATGAGGCGGTTGTACGTCATGCCGTTCTGGCGAGCGGCCGCGTTGATGCGCTGGATCCAGAGCTGACGGAAGTCGCCCTTGCGCTTCTTGCGGTCGTTGTAGTTGTAGACCAGGGAGTGGGTGACCTGCTCCTTGGCCTTGCGGTACAGGCGCGAACGCTGACCGCGGTAACCGCTGGCGGCCTCGAGGATCGCCCGGCGCTTCTTGTGGGCGTTTACTGCCCGCTTGACGCGTGCCACTTTTAACTCCTTGCAGCGGGGCCGGGTGGTCGGAAGTCAGACCTCACCTGGCCCGGAAACGAATAGGTCCCGGTCGGATCGAGGGCGCCTCCGGGGTCACCGGAGGCCGCGCCTCACTTGCCGAGAAGCTTCTTGATCTTCTTGGCGTCGGCCGGAGCCACGACGACCGTGCCGGTCAGCGAGCGGGTCTTCTTGGACGACTTGTGCTCGAGCAGGTGGCGCTTGCCGGCCTTCTCGCGCAGCACCTTGCCGGAGCCGGTGATCTTGAAGCGCTTGCTGGCACCGCTGTGCGTCTTGTTCTTCGGCATCGCGCCGTTATCTCCTCGTCAGTGGCGCCCCTCACGGTGCGGGCACCGGACTGCAGGGGCGTCAGATCTTTGGGTGGCTTCCGGGGGACCCGGGGGCGCCTGGGTGGCGACCCCCGGAGGTCACGCCTCGGAAGGTGTGTCGGCCGGAGCCTCGGCCGCTGCGGCGGGGGCCTCAGCGGTCTCACCCTCGGACTCGGCGTCGGGGGTCGGTCCCTGACGCTCCGCCTTACGGGCGGCCTGGGCCTCGCGGGCTTCGGCCATGGCTTCGGTCTTCTTCTTGTGCGGGCCCAGAACCATGATCATGTTCCGGCCGTCCTGCTTCGGGTTGGACTCGATGAAGCCGAGGTCCTCGACATCCGAAGCGAGACGCTGGAGCAGTCGGAAGCCCAGCTCGGGGCGGGACTGCTCACGACCGCGGAACATGATCGTGATCTTGACCTTGTCCCCCTGCTTGAGGAACCGGACGACGTGACCCTTCTTGGTGTCGTAGTCGTGCGGGTCGATCTTCGGCCGGAGCTTCATTTCCTTGATGACCGTGTGCGCCTGGTTCTTGCGCGCCTCACGGGCCTTCATGGCCGACTCGTACTTGAACTTCCCGTAGTCCATGAGCTTGCACACGGGGGGACGGGCTGTCGCCGCCACCTCGACCAGGTCGAGGTCGTACTCCTGTGCGAGCTCCAGGGCCTTGGCAAGCGGGACAATCCCGACCTGCTCGCCGCTGGGACCGACAAGTCGCACCTCGGGAACGCGAATCCGGTCGTTGATGCGGGGCTCGGCGCTGATGGATCCTCCTCGGTAGCACCACGCGACCGCCTGGCGGACAGCCGCGTAACGTCTTATGTATGACCAACCGAGCCGGGAAAACAGAAATGCCCCGGACGGGACACAGGCGGGGCTCCTGGAACTACCGGAACACCGCCGCGTGCAACCGCGGGGCGCTATCGGGCGGCCCCATCGTCCGTACGGAACGATGGCTGCCACCTGACCGGTGACCCGCCGTCCCGGAGGACGGTCAGGTGGGAGATCGGAGCCTCCACTTGTGGGCCGAGCACATAGGTGTCCGGCCGGTCGTTACACAAGGTTAGCAGCCCGCCGACGCGTGCGCTAATCCCGTGTCCCGGGGCGCTCCCGCGGGAGAGGGGTGCGCGGCCTGGCCTTATCGTGTGGGGCATGAGCGACGCGACCACTCCCAGCACCGAGAACCCCGGCTTCGACGACATGGCCCGCGACATCGCGGAGGTTCCCGCGGTCGAGGTGATCGTGACCGTCGCCGTCAACCTGATGAGCGCGGCAGCCGTGAAGCTCGGTCTGACCGAGGAGGGCGAGCAGCACAAGGACCTGGACGAGGCGCGCAAGCTGGTCCAGGCCCTGGCCGGACTGCTCGACGCGAGCGCCACGGAGATCAGCACCTTCCACGCCTCCCCGCTGCGCGACGGCCTGAAGTCGCTCCAGCTCGCCTTCCGCGAGGCCTCGCTCGTCCCGGACGAGCCCGGCCACGGTCCGGGCGAGAAGTACACGGGCCCGGTCTACGGCTAGAAGCCACGGCTGACGCACGCGAGCCCGCCGCCTGGTCACAGGCGGCGGGCTCGTCGGCGTCAGCGGCTGAACAGCGGCTCGCCCGGGGCGTCGGCCCCGGCGGGCAGCAGCGCGAGATCGATGCCGCGCACCAGGCGGGCCCGGAGCACCTCGCTGGCCGACAGCGCCTCGGCGACCCGGCGGGCGGCGTCGGCGACCACCGCGCCCTCGGCGAGGACCAGGGCGAGGGTGCCGTCGGCCGGCCCCGGGCCGAGGTGCGCGCGGAGCACGGCGGGCTCGGCGGCGACCGCCTCCCGTACGGCGGTGACGACGGCGGGGTCGTCGAGCGGGTCCGCGCTGACGCGGTTCTCCGCCAGGGCCCGCAGCGCCGGCCCGGTGAGCTCGAAGGTCACGGGCCCCGCGAGGTCGAGCACCACGGTGTCCGCCTTCTCGTGCGCGGCGGCCTGCAGCGCCTGGTGCAGGGGTACGGCGACGGGCCGCGCCTGCGGGTCCCAGCGGGCCAGCGAGGCGGTGGAGGTGAAGGCGGGCAGCGCACGCCGGTCACCGGCCTGAAGCGTCGGCACGGCCATGTCGCTGGTCTTCTCCCGGCGCAGGCCGCCCCCCCGTCGCCCGCCACCGCCCTTCCCAGGAGCTTCGCGCCCCTCCTCATCGTCCTCCTCGACCTCGCCCAGGACGGCGACGACGGGGACGAGCAGCCGGGCGTCGCGGAGCGCCGTCAGGACCGGGCCGACGGCCGTGCGGTCCTCCGCCCACGCCGCGAGGGCGGCCGTCAGCTCGGGGGCGGCGGTGCCGTCGTCGTCGGAGAAACCTGGGTCCGGGATGTTCTTGAGCTCCACACGACGAGCGTAGTGGGTGGCGTCTCCCACCTGGGCGACAGGTCGGGCACAGGCTGCTGCCAGGTGCGCCGCCTAGCGTCCGCGCCATGCCCCGTCACAGAACCCGCAGGTCCACGCTGTCCGCCTCGGTGACCGCCGGCCTGCTCCTGGTCTGTTCCGCCGTGGGTGGCGCGTACCTGGTGGGTCGTTCCGCGGAGGACGCCCCGGCCGCCGTGGCCGCCGTATCCTCCGCGTCGAGCCCGTCGGCCACGACGGGCGTGAGCGAGGAGCCCCAGGTGGATCTCGACGCGGAGCTGGCCGAGGCGCTGGCGGTCCCGGCGGACGGCGCCGATGTCTCGGTGTCGGTGCTGGACACGGAGACGGGAGCGCACGCGACGTACGGCGACGGCACGTACGACACCGCCAGCATCGTCAAGGTCGACATCCTGGCGGCGCTGCTGCTGCTGGCCCAGGACGAGCAGCGTGAGCTGAGCGGGGCGGAGCACGCGTACGCGGAGGCCATGATCCGGCGCAGCGACAACACCTCGGCGACCGAACTGCTCAAGGTGATCGGCGGCGCCGAGGGGCTGGACGCGGCCAACGAACGTCTGGGCCTGACCGGGACCGGGGCCGTGCACGCGTGGGGGCTGACCCAGACCACGGCTGCCGACCAGGTGCGGCTGTTGGAGGCGGTGTGCGGTTCGGGGCCGGTGCTGACGGATGCCTCCCGCGCCTATCTGACGGAGCTGATGGGCGAGGTCGAGGCGGACCAGCGCTGGGGGGTGTCCGCAGCGGGAAGCGGAGCGGTGCTGAAGAACGGCTGGATGCCCCGGACCACGACGGGGCTGTGGGACGTCAACAGCATCGGGCGGGTGGAGAGTGGCGGGCACACCCTGCTGATCGCCGTGCTCTCGCGCGGGCACACGACGAAGGAGGCGGGCATCGCCCTCGTGGAGTCCGTCGCGAAGGCCGCGGCCGGCGTGACCGGTGCGGTCAGCGGGTCCGGCTGACGGAGTTGCCGCCGCGCCACAGCACCACGGCCAGGGCGAGGAGTACGGCTCCGAGGCCGCCCGCGGCCGGGGCGAGCCAGCCGGCCGGGTCCTGGTCCTCCGGCTCGGGGGTGGGGCCGGCTCCGAAGTACTGCTTGCGGTAGCCGGCCGTGGCGGACCGGGCCTCCGTACCGTCGGGGCTCAGTTCCGCCCCGGCCTCGATGGCGGCGGCGGGGTCGACCAGGCCGTAACCGCGGGCGTCGTCACGGCCGCCCTCGGGGGCGTTGCGGGCGGTGTCGGCGAGCAGGGTCTTGATCTGGGCGGGCGAGAGCCCCGGATGGGCGGCGCGCACGAGGGCGACGGCCCCGGAGACGAAGGCCGAGGCGGCGGAGGTGCCCCACTCGATGTAGTAGTGCTGGTCGGGGTTGGCGACGACGATGTCGACGCCGGGGGCGCTGACGGTGGCGTACCAGCGGCGGGTCGAGAACGAGGCGTGCGTGCCGTACTTGTCGACGGCGGCGACGGCGATCACCCCGGGGTAGGCGGCCGGGTAGGAGACACGGTCGCCCTTGTCGCCGCTGTTGCCCGCCGACGCGACGACGGCCACGCCCTTGCCGAGGGCGTACTGGATGGCCGCGTCCTCGCCCGGCTCCGGGTGCGCGGACTTGCTGTCGTCGCCCAGGGAGAGGTTGATGACGTCGGCGCCCTGGTCGGTCGCCCAGCGGATGCCGTCCGCGAGCGCCGTGCCGCGTGACTCGCGAGCCTTGCCGCGGGAGGAGTCGTTGGACTCGAGGATCACCCGGACGGGCAGGATCTTCGCCTCCGGAGCGACGCCGAGCACCCCGTCGGCCCGGCCGGGTCCGTTGCCCCGGCCCGCGATGATACCGGCCATGGCGGTGCCGTGCAGGGCCCATGCGCTGTCGCCGCGCCCTGCGCCGAAGCCGATGAGGTCCTTGCCGGGCAGGACCTGGCCCGCGAGGTCGGGGTGCTGGTCGTCGACCCCGGTGTCCAGGACGGCGACGGTGACGCCCTCGCCCTTCGTCGTCCGCCAGGCCTGGTCGGTGTGCAGGGCCTCCAGGCCCCACTGCTGGTCCCGGATGGCGTCCGCGCGGGCCGGGACGGCGGGGATCAGCGCGAAGGCGGTGGCCGTGGTCACGGCGGCGAACGCGCGGAACAGGCGGGCCCGGGGTGTTCCGGCTGCTGCGGTCACTCCGGCTTCTCCGTGAGGTCGGTGACGGTCCTGCGCAGTGCGCGCTCCACCCGGTCGGCGATGCCCTTCGCCTCGTGGCCGAGTCCGGCCTGGGCGACGGCGGTGGTGGCCCCGGCGGCCATGGCCTCGGCGACGGGCTGCGGATCGGCGACCGTCCGGCCGTCGGCGAAGCCGGAGACCGCGAACACCACGACGGGGGCCTCGGTCAGCACATGGACGGTCCAGCTCGCGCGCTGACCGTCCGTGAAGTCCGCCGCGACGGTGTTCTCGGCCGGATAGGCACGGGGCATCAGGTCGGAGCGCGCGGCGAGCTTCTGGGCGGTGAAGCGGGTGCTCAGCGCGCTCATCGCCTGGGCGTCCGCCTCCGTGAAGACCATCCCGACAGTCGTGACGCTGCTGCGGGTCGCGTCGGAGTAGGTGGCGCGCAGCAGGCGTTCGCAGCCGACCGGCCGGAGCGCCTCGAGGAGCAGCGGGTCCAGACCGGCCGCGCACTCGCTGTCGCCCGCGACGGCGACCCGGGTCCACACCCGGTCGGTGGCTCCCGGACCCGCGCCCTCGCCCTTGAGCGTGCGCGGGAAGAGGGTGTCGACGGGCACGCTGTGCCAGACGGAGCGGCTCACGGTGTACGCGCTGTCCTCGCCGGGCTCGGCGGCGGAGTCCCCGGTGAGCCAGCTGCCGGTGACCGCGCCGCCGATGAGCCCGAGGCCGAGCACGGCACAGGCGGCGGCCGCCGCGGTCCTGAGCGGGCGCCTGGCCGGTACGGGGCGGAGCCGGGTGGTGGTCTCGGCGGGGGTCTCCGCGTAGGCGTAGTAGGCACCGGGCGGGGCCGGGGCGACGCCGGGGCGGGGGGTGAGGTCCACAGCGCCGACGGGCCTGCGCCGGGTCGCGGCGGGCTGCGCGGGGTGGCCGGGGGGCGCGGACGGCGGCGGCGCGACGGGGGGCGCGGGCGGTACGGCGCGCAGCCGGGTGGTCGTCTCCGCGGGCGTGGGCTCCGTGCGCGGCGCGGGAGGCGTGGGCTCCGTACGCGGGGCGGGAGGCGTGGGCTCCGTACGCGGCAGTCGCGGTGCCGGGGCGTGTCCGGGGTGGGGCGGCGGAGGCGGGACGCCCGGGCGGGGCGGCACTGGAGCGCGCTGCGCTTCGGTACTCATCCGTCCCCCTGGTCCACGTCCCCGTACCGCCCGCGGACCGGCGCTTCGCACGGGCCCGTCGTTCGCTCGCGTGGCGTTCACTCTACGGGGTGCAGGGCGCCCCGTGGGACGGGGACGGAGGGTGCGGGACGATCTGCACCGAACGTCCCCTACCCAGTGATACGGCCGTCTGGCAAGCTGCGGCCATGACTGCCCGCGCCGCTGACCGGACCCGTTACGACCGGGCCACCGCCCATCTCGACGCCCCGGTGGCCGTCGTCGATCTGGAGGCCTTCGACTCCAATGCCGACGATCTGGTGCGGCGGGCCGGCGGCAAGCCGATCAGGGTGGCGAGCAAGTCGGTACGCTGCCGCGCCCTGCTGGAGCGGGTGCTCGCGCGCCCCGGGTTCGCCGGGATCATGTCGTTCACCCTCGCGGAGTCACTGTGGCTGGCCCGGTCCGGCTTCGAGGACGTGCTGCTGGCCTACCCGTCGGCCGACCGCGCCGCCTACGCCGAACTGGCGGGCGATCCGAAACTCGCGGCGGCGGTGACCGTGATGGTGGACGATCCGGCGCAGCTGGAGCTGATCGACGCGGCGCGGTCCGGTGGCACCGAGGAGATCCGGGTCTGCCTGGAGCTGGACACGTCGCTGCGGCTGCTGGGCGGCAGGGTCAGGATCGGCGCGCTGCGCTCCCCGCTCCGCTCCCCCGCCCAACTGGCCGAGCTGGCCCGCTCGGTGGAGCGCAGGCCGGGTTTCCGGCTGGTGGGGCTGATGGCGTACGAGGGTCATGTCGCCGGTGTCGGCGACTCGTTGGCCGGCCGCCCGCTGCGCTCGCGCGCGGTGCGGCTGATGCAGGCGGCGGCGCGCAGGGAGCTGGCGACCCGGCGGGCGGAGGTCGTGCGGGCGGTACGGGCGGTGGCGCCGGACCTGGAGTTCGTGAACGGGGGCGGTACCGGCAGTGTGCAGCACACCGCCGCCGAGGCCGCGGTGACCGAGATCGCCGCGGGCTCCGGGCTGTACGTGCCGAGGCTGTTCGACAACTACACGTCGTTCACCGGCCGTCCGGCCGCGTTGTTCGCCCAGCCGGTGGTGCGCCGTCCCGGCGTGGGCGTGGTGACGGTGCTCGGCGGCGGATATCCGGCGTCGGGGGCGGCGGGCCCGGACCGGCTGCCGGTGCCGTATCTGCCGGAGGGCCTGCGCTACGACCCGCAGGAGGGCCCCGGAGAGGTGCAGACTCCTCTGCTCGGCTCGCCCGCGGACGATCTGCTGATCGGCGACAAGGTGTGGTTCCGGCACGCGAAGGCAGGTGAACTGTGCGAGCGGTTCGACGAGTTGCGGCTGATCGAGGGGGATCGGATCACGGACACCGTGCCGACGTACCGCGGTGAGGGCCGCACCTTCCTCTGAGGCTCCCCGGTCCTGCCGCTGAGGCTCCCCTGTCCTGCCGATGCGGTTTCCCGGTCCTGCCGCTGAGGCTTCCCGGCCCGGACCGGGCGGCGAGATCGTGGGGTGTCAGGGCCCCACGGTGCTGCCCACCCCGCCGTTCGTGGCGTCACCGACCGGTCGGATGCCCTCGGTGACGGTGTCCATGAGGGAGAGCGGCAGATCGTCCTGGCCCGCGTCGAACGCGAAGCGCACGATGACCGGGGTCTCGCTGCCCACCGCGGAGGGGAAGACGAGCGACTGCACATAGCCGCCCGGCCCCTTGCCGGTGGTGACCTTCCAGCGCACCAGGTGGCCGGTGCGACCGGCCACGGTGACGGACTCGGACGCCAGTTGCTCGTGGGACCTGATCCCTCCGTGCGGGCGTCCGCCGGCGAAGTCCTCGCCGTAGGCGTTGTCCGCGGCGGTCCCGATGTCCTGCTCGGCGAGGTCCTTCATGTCCGTGAGGTCGGTGCCGCCCGCCGTCCGGACCGTGACGGTGCCGTGGTAGCAGTAGCTCCCCGAGTCGCCGGGGCAGGTGTACGACTCGACCGTACGCATCGTGGAGGAGTCGTCGAGGGTGTGTTCCGGCTTCTCCCAGCCCTCGGGGACCTTCAGGGTGACGCCGTTGAGCTGGTCGACCAGCACCGTGGGGTCGTCCTCCGCACCGCCTGCTGGGGAGGGGGCGCTCGCGCTGACCGTGGCGGTGGGCGAGGGCGCGCCTGATCCGTGGCCGGTGTCCCGGCCGCTGTCCTCGCCGAGCACCAGGAAACCGGCGACGGTCGCCGCCACGACCGCGAGGCCCGCCGCGGCGAGGACGACGGTCCTGGGCGTGCGGCGGGCGCCGACGGGTGCGGGGCTCCCGGGCGGGTGGGGTACGGACAGCGACGAGGGGACCGCGCGGGCGTGCGCGGTCCAGGCCGTGCCGTCCCACCAGCGCTCGGTTCCCGGCACGTTCACGTCCGGGTACCAGCCGGGTGGGGTCGAGTGGCTCATGGGACCACTGTAGGGACGGCGCCCGGGGCCCCGGGTCCGGATCGGGCCGGCGAGGCAGGATCCGGGCCCGGCTCCTAGAGCGGGGTCACGTACGCCCCCGAGATCCCGCCGTCGACGAGGAAGTCGGTGGCGTTGACGAAGGACGAGTCGTCGCTGGCCAGGAAGGCGACGGCGGCCGCGATCTCCGTCGCCTCGGCGAACCGGCCGAGGGGGATGTGCACGAGCCTGCGGGCGGCGCGTTCCGGGTCCTTCGCGAACAGCTCCTGCAGCAGTGGTGTGTTGACCGGTCCCGGGCACAGGGCGTTGACGCGGATGCCCTCACGGGCGAACTGCACCCCGAGTTCCCGGGACAGGGCGAGCACTCCGCCCTTGGACGCGGTGTAGGAGATCTGCGAGGTGGCCGCGCCCATCCTGGCCACGAACGAGGCGGTGTTGATGATCGAGCCGCGCCCCTGGCGCCGCATGTAGGGCAGGGCGGCCTTGCAGCAGAGGTAGACCGAGGTGAGGTTGACGTCCTGGACGCGTTTCCATGCCTCCAGACCCGTGGTGAGGATGGAGTCGTCGTCGGGGGGCGAGATGCCCGCGTTGTTGAAGGCGATGTCGACGGAGCCGTAGGTGTCGTCCGCCGCCGCGAAGAGCGCGTCGACCTGGCCGGGGTCGGTGACGTCGACGCGTACGAAGGTGCCTCCCACCTCCTTCGCCGCGGCCAGGCCCGTGGTCTCGTCGATGTCGCCGCAGACGACGTGGGCCCCTTCGGACGCCAGCCGGCGGGCGGTGGCCAGGCCGATGCCGCTGCCGGCGCCGGTGATGACGGCGGTGCGGCCGGTGAGACGGCGGCAGATGTTCCCGGTGTCGGTGCTCATGTGTGGTCAGGCCTCCGTGCCGATGAAGACGTTCTTGGTTTCGGTGAAGGCCGCGAGGGCGTCGGGCCCCAGTTCACGGCCGAGCCCGGACTGTCCGTACCCGCCGAAGGGGGTCCAGTAGCGGACTGCTGAGTGGGAGTTGACGGACAGGTTCCCGGCCCGGACCGCCTGCGACACCCGGAGGGCGCGGCCGACGTCACGGGTCCAGATGGAGCCCGCCAGTCCGTAGTCGGTGGCGTTGGCCAGTCGTACGGCGTCCTCCTCGTCCTCGAAGGGCAGGACGACGGCTACGGGGCCGAAGACCTCCTCGGTGGCGACGGGCGCGTCCGGAGCGACACCGGTGAGGACGGTGGGCGGGAACCAGAAACCGGGCCCTGAGGGCGCGCTGCCCCGGATGCCGTCGGCGTTGTCGGGGACGAGGGCGCGGACGCGCTCCAGCTGGGTCCGGGAGATCAGCGGGCCCATCTGGGTCTTCTCGTCGGAGGGGTCTCCGACGACGACCGAGGCGATGGCCGGTACGAGCAGTTCGAGGAAGCGCTCGTACACGGGCCGCTGGACCAGGATGCGGGTGCGGGCGCAGCAGTCCTGGCCGGTGTTGTCGAGGAAGGACATGGGCGCGGAGGCCGCCGCGGCCTCGACGTCGGCGTCGGCGAAGACGATGTTGGGGCTCTTGCCGCCGAGTTCGAGGGTCAGCCGCTTCACCCGGTCCGCGCACCTGGCCATGATCTGTCTGCCGACCCGGGTCGATCCGGTGAAGACGATCTTGGCGACGCCGGGATGGTCGACCAGCGCGGCGCCCGTCACGTCCCCCGCGCCGGGCAGCACCTGGAAGAGGTGTTCGGGCAGTCCCGCGTCGAGGGCGATCCGGGCCAGTTCGAGGGCGGTGAGCGGAGTGGTCTCGGCCGGCTTGAGGATGACCGCGTTGCCGGCGGCGAGCGCGGGCGCGGTGCCCCAGGCGGCGATCGGCATGGGGAAGTTCCACGGGGCGATGACCCCGACGACGCCGAGCGGTTCGAGGAGGGTGAGATCGATCCCGCCGGGGACCGGGATCTGGCGTCCGGTCAGGCGTTCCACTCCCCCGGCGGCGTAGTCCAGCAGGTCCCGGACGTTGGACGCCTCCCAGCGTGCGTTGCCCAGGGTGTGGCCCGCCTCCGTGACCTCCAGCAGGGCGAGGCGTTCGGCCTGTTCGTCGACGAGGACGGCGAACCGGCGCAGCAGCCGCGCGCGGTCGGCCGGTGCCAGGGCGGCCCAGGCGCGCTGGGCCGCGGCGGCCCGGGTGACGGCGGCGGACACCTCGGAGGCGGTGGTGGCGGGGACGGTGGCGACGAGCGCTTCGGTCGCCGGGTTCAGGACGCGGTGTTCGTGGATCACGGGGTGCCTCACAGGCGTTCGAAGGAGCGGCGGAGTTCCCAGTCGGTCACCGCGGCGTCGAAGGCCTCCAGTTCGACGCGCGCCGTGTTGCGGTAGTGAGCCACGATCTCGTCACCGAAGGCGGCGCGGGCGATCGCGCTGCTCTCCCAGAGCTCGGCGGCTTCGCGCAGTGTGGTGGGGACCTGGTCGTATCCGGCGGTGTAGGCGTTACCCTCGCAGGCCTCGGGGAGTTCCAGCTCGTTGTCGATGCCGTGCAGTCCGGCGGCCACGAGCCCTGCGACGGCGAGGTAGGGATTGACGTCCCCTCCGGGCAGCCGGTTCTCGAAGCGCATCGAGCGGCCGTGGCCGACCACGCGCAGGGCGCAGGTGCGGTTGTCGTGCCCCCACGCGACGGCGGTCGGGGCGAAGGAGCCCGGCTGGAATCGCTTGTAGGAGTTGATGTTCGGCGCGTACAGCAGGGAGAAGTCGCGCAGGGCCGCGAGCTGCCCGGCGAGGAAGCGGCGCATCACGGGCGACATGGCGCCGTCCTCGCCCGCCATGACACTGCGCCCGTCGGCGTCCCGGAGGGAGAGGTGGATGTGGCAGGAGTTGCCCTCGCGCTCGTTGTACTTGGCCATGAAGGTGAGGGCGACACCTTCCTGGGCGGCGATCTCCTTCGAACCCGTCTTGTAGACCGCGTGCTGGTCGCAGGTGACGAGCGCCTCGTCGTAGCGGAAGACGATCTCGTGCTGGCCCGGATTGCACTCGCCCTTCGCCGACTCGACGGTGAGGCCGGCGGACGCCATCTCGTTGCGGATGCGGCGCAGCAGCGGCTCGACGCGGCCGGTGCCGAGGACGGAGTAGTCGATGTTGTACTGGTTGACCGGGGTGAGCCCGCGGTAGTGGCGGTCCCACGCCTGCTCGTAGGTGTCCTTGAAGACGATGAACTCGAGCTCGGTGCCGACATGGGCGGTCAGTCCGTGCGCGGCGAGCCGCTCGAGCTGCCGCCGGAGGATCTGGCGGGGCGCGGCGAGGACCGGTGAGCCGTCCTCCCAGGCGAGATCGGCCATGACCAGCGCCGTCCCCTCGTGCCAGGGGATGCGGCGCAGGGTGGTGAGGTCGGGGTGCATCGCGAAGTCGCCGTAGCCGTTCGACCAGGACGACATGGCGAATCCGTCGACGGTGTTCATGTCCGTGTCGACGGCGAGCAGGTAGTTGCACCCCTCCGTGCCGTGTTCGAGCACCTCGTCCAGGAAGAACGGCGCGGCGAACCGCTTGCCCTGCAGCCGGCCCTGCATGTCGGGGAAGGCGAGGACGACGGTGTCGATCTCGCCGCTCCCCACGAGTTCGCGCAACTCGTCGACCTGGAGCGGGGGTGTTCGGTCTGCCACGGGATACTCCTCGTTCGGTCAGCCGGAAGGCTTAAGGTATGGGAGAAAACCATTGGAGGGAAGGGAATCGGGACGTGGCGGAGGAGACCGTGGAACCAGGGGCTTCCGGTCCGCTGCTGCCCGCGCTGCGGCCGGTCCGGGCGGGCAGCGGCTTCGAGGAGGCCCTGGAGCAGATCCTCCAGGTGGTCCGGCTCGGCCTGGTGCCCGCGGGCGGACGGCTGCCGGCCGAGCGTGAGCTCGCCGCCCTCCTCGGGATCAGCCGCGTCACCCTGCGCGACGTGCTGAAGGTGCTCCAGGACCAGGGGCTGGTGGAGGCGCGGCGCGGCCGATACGGCGGCACGTTCGTGCTTCGGCGCACCGGCCCGGCCGACGGGGACGAACTGCGCCGGCGGGTGGCCGGTGTCGACATCGAGGACGTTCTGCTGTTCCGGGAGGTGCTGGAGACGGGGGCGGCGGGCCTGTGCGCCTCGCGCGGCCTCGACGACGAGGGGGCGGACCGGCTCCGGACGGCTCTGGCGGCGACACACGAGGCACCTCTGCCCGACTACCGCAGGCTCGACACCCTCTTCCACCTGACGATCGCGGAGCTGTCCGGCTCCCCCTCCCTCACGGCCCGTTACGCGACCGTCCGGGCGACCGTGAACGACCTGCTGGACTGCATACCCCTGCTCGTACGGAATCTGGAGCATTCGCAGCAGCAGCACACGGCCCTCGTCGAGGCGGTGCTCGACGGCGACGAGGAAGCGGCGCGTGCGGTGGTGCGCGAGCACTGCGCGGGGACCGCGGCACTGCTCCGGGGCTTCCTGGCTTGATCTTGCCCTTCCGGATCACTGCTCTTGCGCGGCGGCGTTCGACGAACAAAGGTATGACGCGACACCATTGCACCGGGCCGGTCCGCAGACCGGCCGCCGGAGGGACCGCACCATGCACGAACCGCTCATCGGCGTCACGACCTATCTGGAGCCGGCGGCTCGCTGGGGCGTCTGGGAACTCCCCGCGGCGGTGCTCCCCTCCGCGTATCCGCGGCTGGTCCAGCGATCCGGCGGCCTGGCCGCGCTGTTGCCGCCGGACGCCCCGGCGCGGGCCGCACAGGTCGTCGCCCGGCTGGACGGCCTCGTGATCGCGGGCGGCGCGGACGTCGATCCCGGACTGTACGGCGCGGAGCGCGACTTCAGGACCGGCCCGCCGGCGCACGAGCGCGACACCTGGGAGGTGGCCCTGCTGCGCGCGGCGCGCGAGGCGGGTGTGCCGGTGCTCGGGATCTGCCGGGGGATGCAGCTGCTGAACGTCGCGCTGGGCGGGACCCTGACCCAGCATCTTGACGGCCACGCGGGCCCGTTCGGCAAGGCGGGTGTGCTGGGCGAGCACACGGTGACACCGGTCCCGGGCACGCTGTACGCCTCGCTCGTGCCCGATGAGGCGTCCGTCCCGACCTACCACCACCAGGCCGTGGACCGGCTCGCGCCGGGGCTGGTGGCGTCCGCGTACGCCGCGGACGGCACGGTGGAGGCGATCGAGCTGCCGGGGACCCCGTGGGTGCTGGGTGTGCAGTGGCACCCGGAGATGGGCGACGACCCGCGGATCATGCGGGCCCTGGTGGACGCGGCCCGCACGCGTACGGGGGCGGCGCAGCCGGTCGCGGACCGGGCCTGAGGGAACCTCCGCGCGTCTCGCACGGGTGGCCCGGCCCCGGCTTCGCGCGTCTCGCACGGGTGGCCTGTCCCCCGGCTTCGCGCGTGTCGCACACACGGCCCGGCCCCTGCTCCGCGACGCGCGCGGAGCAGGGGCCGGGCCGTCTCAGACCGCGTCCTGCGGGAATCCGTGGTGCGCGCCGCCCGGTACGAGTACCCGCCAGGCCTCCATGGCGCCGGAGCAGTCGGGGAACACCGCGAGCCTGAAGCCGGGTGCCCAGGTCACGGTGAACTCCCCGGCCTCGCCGACGGTCACGGCGTCCACGGTGGGGCGCAGTTGCCCGAGTACCCCGTCGAGCGTGGCCGCGCGGGCGTCGTACACCGTGCGGAACTCGTCGAAGGCGGTGGCTCCCGCTCCCTTCTGCGCGTATCGCATGTCCGCGGACCCGAGAACGGTCTTTCCCTCGTGCGTGATCCGGAAGGGGCACTGCACATGGACCATGACCTTCTCGCCCGCCGGACCGGCGAACTCGATCACGCCCATGTCCGCGGCCCTGCCGACGGACCGGACCACAGCGCCCTCCAGGAGCGTGGTGATCGCGCCGTGCGGCGTCTCAGCAGCCACCGGGTGACCCTTCCTTCCTCGACGCGCCTGTGAGCTCGGCCTCTCCCGGCCCTTCATCAGGTCCCTCCACGCCTGCGCACGGTACGGAGCCTCGGCCGAGGAGGAGGAAGCCGTAGTGCCGCGTCCCGGGCCGGGGGGTGGACGTCCGCCCCCGGCCCGGGACGCGGGAGCCCTCACGGACTGTCGGCTCCCCCTTCCCCGCCGTGTGCCGGGCGGGTCGCTCCCGGCGTGGGCCCCGCGTCCGCCGAGCTGTCCAGCCACTCGTCGAAGCTCTCGACCAGGGCTGCCGTGGTCGCGGTTGCCGGGGCGGAGGCCAGGGCGTCCCGGATCACTTCGACCGTCTCCCGGTCCAGGTGCACGGTGAGCCAGAGCCTCGGGTCGACCAGTGTGGGAACGATCCCCGCGTCCGACCGCCGGACCAGGTCGGCCAGCTCGGCGGCGCGGCGCTCGTCGAGCCCCGGCATGTCGATGCTCCAGTAGGGGAAGTCCGCTTCCTCGTCGTCGGCCATCAGCATCCGATCGCCGTCAGGAGAGCGTCCGTCGTCGCGGTCGCCGAACCGGCCGAGCTCTCCGATCGCGTCGCAGGACTCTGACCCCCGCGTTGCTCAGGCCGGTGCACTGCGTGTCCCGGGCCCGGTTCCGCAGGTCGTGCTCGCAGTCCGACGCCGGCCACCGAAGCCGTACCGGCCACCAGTGCGACGGCGAGCACCCACGCCGCCGCCGGTCTTCCCGCTCCCCCGCGTGCGCGGGCACGACGAAACATCCCCCAGCCCCCCAGAGCCCACAGAAAAAGATCACATGATGTGACTGCCAGTGACCGTAGGGACCGCGGATGAACGCGTCCACCTGCGCAGATGGGTACATTCAGCCGACACCTGCACGCCGGACCCAAAAGCGAAAGTGACCTTCGTCTCATGGAAATCCTGCCGGGGACGATTGCCCGGACATGAGGTCGAGCAGAGGTGTCCGGCACATGAACCGGCCCGCGAGCGGCACATGAGCCGGCCGCGAGCGCCCACGTCTCAACCGCGCGCCGGACCCGAGGGGTGTGCGGTCAGGGAGAGCAGGTCGCGGGCCGGGCCGGACGGGCGGTGCCCGGCGGGCCAGACGGCGCGCAGTTGCCGGCGGAGCCGTACGCCCGCGACGGGAATCTCGACGAGGCGCCTGGCCGACAGCTCCTCGGAGAGCGCCAGTTCGCTCAGCACGCAGGGGCCCGCGCCGCTCTCCGCCGCGCCCTTCACGGCAGTGGTGGAGGAGAGTTCGAGCAGCGGGCTCGCCAGTCCGCCGTGCACGGCGAGCGCCGCGTCCAGGACCTGGCGGGTGCCCGAACCGCGTTCGCGCAGGATCAGGGGGGACGCCGCGAGCTCGCCGGGGGTCAGGGGCGTACGCCGGCGGGCCCAGGGGTGGGACGGGGCGACCACGACGACGAGCCGGTCGTGCGCGATGACGGTGCCGTCGAGGCCTTCCGGCACGGACAGCCCTTCGACGAAGCCGAGGTCCGCCTCGCCGGAGAGCAGCCGCTGGGCGACGACAGCCGAGTTCCCCGCCAGCAGGGACACCGCCGTGTCCGGGCGGCCGGCGCGCAGGGCGATCAGCCAGCCCGGCATCAGGTACTCCGCGATGGTCATGCTGGCCGCCACCCGCAGCCGGGAGTCCCGCCGGTCGCGGAGCGCCTGAGCGCCCGCGTCGAAGGCTTCGGCGGCCTCCACCACCCGGCGCGCCCAGTCGGTGACCAGGGCGCCGGCGTCGGTCAGCCGGGAGCCGCTCGGGGAACGGTCCAGCAGCGCGACCCCCAGCTGCCGTTCCATGGACCGGATCCGGCTGGAGGCCGCCGGCTGGCTGATGCCGACCTCCCGCGCGGCCCGGCCCAGGCTCCCGTGCCGCGCGACGGCGAGCAGAAGCACCATGGCTCCCAGATCGGGAACCCGGTGGGGCAAGGAGGAGGACGGAGGGACGGGACTGGTCATAACCCCAGCTTATGGCCCCATAGCCGTGTGCTCACTGGTGTGCGGGGGGCCGCCCACCCAGAATCGTGGCATGGCCATCTTTCCGCGGATCACGACCGAGGCGCCCTCCCCCCGGCCCGCAGCCGTCCGCCTCCCCGCACTGCGGCATCTCGGCCCGAACTGGTACGCCACCGTGATGGGCACGGCCGTCGTGGCCACGGCCGGCGCCGCTCTGCCCCTGTACGTGCCGGGCCTGCGTGCGGCCTGCCTCATGGTCTGGGCCCTCTCCGCCGTGCTGCTCGTCGTGGTGCTCGCGGCCCGGGCCGGCCACTGGCTCCTCCACCCGGACCAGGCGCGTGCCCATCTGCTGGATCCCGCCGTGGCCCCGTTCCACGGCTGCCTGTCCATGGCGCTGCTCGCCGTGGGCGCGGGCACCCTGGTGGTCGGCCGGGACGTTCTCGGGCACCAGGCGGCCGTCGCCGTGGACGTGGTGCTGTTCTCGGCGGGCACGCTGAGCGGGCTCGCCACCGCCGTGGTGATCCCGTATCTCATGGTCGTACGCCACCGGCCGGCGCAGGGCAGCGCTTCCCCGGTCTGGCTTCTGCCGCTGGTGGCCCCGATGGTGTCGGCCGCCGTCGGGCCGCTGCTGGTGCCGGAGCTGCCGCCCGGCCAGGGGCGCGAGGCGCTCCTGCTGGCCTGTTACGCGATGTTCGGGCTGTCGCTGCTGGCGACCTTGGTGGTCCTCCCGCTGGTCTTCGCGCGGCTGGTCCACGAGGGCCCGTTGCCCCTCGCGCTGACGCCGACGCTCTTCCTCGTGCTCGGCCCGCTGGGCCAGTCCACGACCGCCGTCAACCAGCTGGCCGATGCCGCGCCCGGCGCGATCGCCGCGCCGTACGCCTCGGCCTTCGGCGCGTTCGCCGTGCTCTACGGGGTCCCGGTCATGGGGTTCGCACTGCTGTGGCTCGCTCTGTCCGCCGCGATGGTGGTGCGCGCGGTGCGGCGCGGCATGCGGTTCACGATGACGTGGTGGGGGTTCACCTTCCCGGTCGGCACGTGCGTCACCGGAGCGGCGGGACTGGCCCGGCACACCGGGCTCCACGCGTTCACCTGGCTCGCCGCGGCGCTGTACGCACTGCTGGTGGCCGCCTGGGCGTTCGCCGGGCTGCGGACGGTGGGCGGGCTGGTCAGCGGAGCCCTGCTCGCAGCGCCGGGGCCGCTTCGGCGAGCGACGGTCCGTACCACGTGAGGTGCCGCCCGTCGACGAGCGCGGCGGGCAGTCCGGGGAAGGCCTCGGGCCCGTCGGTGGCGGTGAAGCGGTACGGCTCGTCGGGCAGCACCACCAGCTCGGCGCCGGCGGCGTTCAGCTCGGCCAGGGGGACGCGGGGGTAGCGCTCGTGGTGGTCCGCGTACACGTTGCGTATCCCGAGGCGGGCCAGCAGGTCGCCGGCGAAGGTGTCACGGCCCAGGACCATCCAGGGCCTGCGCCAGACCGGCACGACGGCGGGGCGCGTGACGGGCGCCGGCGGCAGCGCCGACCAGGCGGCACGTGACTCCTCCAGCCAGCGCGCCCGGGGCAGGCCGCACGCGGCGAGGACCCGTTCCAGTTCGGCGAAGGCCTGGTCGAGGGTGCGGATCTCGGTGACCAGGACGTCCAGGCCGGCCGCGCGCAGGGCGTCGAGGTCCGCCTCCCGGTTCTCCTCCTCGTTGGCGAGGACGAGGTCGGGGCGCAGGGCGGCCACCGCGGCGGTGTCGGGGTTCTTCGTGCCGCCGATCCGCGCCGCGGTCAGCCCCGCGGGGTGGGTGCACCAGTCGGTGACACCGACGAGACGGCCGGGGGCCGTGACGGCGACCGCCTCGGTGAGCGAGGGAACGAGGGACACGACACGCACGGCAGCCCCGTCAGCGGCGCGAGTCGTACGTCGCGTCGATGTGCTCGGCGACGGAGACGACCAGCAGCCGGGTGCCGGGAACGGCCGCCCGCCAGCGGTGCCGGACCCCGCCGGACAGGAAGAGGGTGTCGCCCCGGCCGAGCCGATGGGCCTGTCCCTCGGCCTCGACCTCGACGGCACCCTCCACGACGTACATCACCTCGTCGTTGCGGTGCTGGAACTCGCGCCCCAGGTCCGGTTCGCCGCTGAACTCCAGCGCGCTGAGCTGGTGGCGGCCTCGCACCAGGCGGCGCACGCCGTCCTCGCCGTCGGCCCGCACGACGTCCACGGCGCGTGCCGAGTCCGCCGCGGCCCGCAGCCGCTCGGTCGTGGTCTCCAGCGCCTGCGCCACCCGGTCCAGGGAGCGGGGGCTCGGTCTGGCCCGCTCGTTCTCGATCTGGCTCAGGAACGGTACGGACAGGCCACTGCGCCCGGCCACCGCGGCCAGGGTGAGTCCGAGGGTCCTGCGGCGTCGGCGGACCGCGGCACCCACTCGAAGGGCTTCCTTGTCGTCCATGTCCGGCTCCCTCCCCGGTTCGCCATCCTGCCGGTTGCCAGCACCCTACGCATGTCGTTCGCGTGATGGAGGGGAAGCGGGCGGACGAGGACGGACGGGAAACCTTCGGGGACTCCCTGAGACAAGCCTGAAGGGGACGGCTCCGGTTCGCTACCGGGGCCGTCCCCTTCGTCATGGCTGGTCCGTGGGCCCGGGGGTCAGCTGACGGGTGCCAGCTTCGCGACCACGTCCGGGTTGGCGTCCATCCAGCGGCGGGCGGACTCCTTCTCCTTGCCCGCGCCGCCCTTCTGGAGCTCAACCTCCAGCGAGGCCAGCTGCGCCTCGCTGAGCTTGAAGTCCTTCAGCCAGCCGGTCAGCTCCGGGAAGTCCTTGGCGAAGTCCTTCTTGGCGACCGTGTGGATCTGCTCGCCCTCGCCCCAGGCACCCTTCGGGTCCTCGAGCTTCTTCAGGTCGTGCTTGCCGTAGGCCCAGTGCGGCGACCACAGGGTCACCACGACGGGCTCCTTCTTCTTGATCGACCGGTTCAGCTCGGCCAGCATCGACGAGGTGCTGGAGGAGACCACCTCGTACTCACCTTCGAGGCCGTACTCCTTGAGCACCTTCTTGTTGAGGGTTCCCATCATCCCGGCGCTCGACTCGATGCCGATGATCTTGCCGTTGAACTTCTTGCCCTGGCCCTTGAGGTCCTCGAGCGAGTCGATGCCCTTGACGTACGAGGGCACGCTCAGCTCCAGCGAGGTCGGGCCGTACCAGGAACCGAGATCGGTGAGGTTGTCCTTGTACCGGTCCCAGTAGTCCTTGTGCGTCGTCGGCAGCCAGGAGTCGAACTGGACGTCGAGCTGGCCCTGCGCGAGACCGGTGTAGAGCGGGCCGGGGTCGAGCTGCTTGACCGTGGTCTTGTAACCCCGGTCCTCGAGCATGTTCTGCCAGAGGTAGGTGGAGGCGATCGCCTCGTCCCACGGGAAGTACCCCATGTTGACGGTCTTGCCCGCGTCCTTGCCCTGCTGCGAGCCGCCCGCGCCGCCCGGCACCGGAGCCAGCTTGTCGACCAGGCCCGGGTTCTTCTTCAGCCAGGCGCGGACGCCGTCCTGCTCCTTGCCCTGACCGGCGTTCTGGATCTCGTTCTCGAGGCCGGTGAGCTGCTCCTCGGAGAGCTTGAAGTCCTTGAGCCACTCGGCGACGGCGGGCGCCTTCTTGGCGAAGCCCTTGTGCGCGACGGTGTGGACCTCTTCGCCCTTGCCCCAGGCACCCTTCGGGTCCTTGAGCTTCTTCAGGTCGTGCTTGCCGTAGGCCCAGTGCGGCGACCACAGGGTCACCACGACGGGCTCCTTCTTCTTGATGGAGGCGTTGAGCTCGGCCAGCATCGAGGAGGTGCTGGAGGAGACGACCTTGTACTCACCTTCGAGGCCGTACTCCTTGAGCACCTTCTTGTTGAGGGTGCCCATCATCCCGGCGCTGGCCTCGATGCCGATGATCTTGCCGTCGAACTTCTTGCCCTGGCCCTTGAGGTCCTCGAGCGAGTCGATGCCCTTGACGTACGACGGGACCGTCAGCTCCAGCGACGTGGGGCCGTACCAGGAACCGAGGTCGTCCAGCTGGTCGCTGTACTTGTCCCAGTAGTCCTTGTGCGTGGTCGGCAGCCAGGAGTCCGTCTGGAAGTCGATGTCGCCGCGGGCGACACCGGAGTAGAGCGGACCGGCGTCGAGCTGGGTGATCCCGGTCTCGTAGCCGCGCTGCTCCAGGATCTCCTTCCACAGGAACGTGGAGGCGATGCCCTCGTCCCAGGGGATGTAGCCCATGTTGATCTTCTGGCCCTTGCCGACGTTCGAGGCGTCGGCCTGCGCCGCCTTCGAGTCGGAGGAACCTGCGATGTTGAGGCCTCCCGCGACGAGCGCGAGGACGACGACACCGGTCATCGCGACGGCGGTGCCCGGCTTGTAGTGCGTGAACTTCAGCCGCCGCGCACCCGCGGCGACCTTGGCGGCGGCGCGGCGGCCGAGCGGGGAGACCCGCTCGTTGAGCGCGCCGGTCATCCGGTCCAGGTACATGGCGAGGATGACGACGGCGATCCCGCTCTCGGCGGCGAGGCCGACCTGGAGCTGGGTGATCGCGGCGTAGACCTTCTCGCCGAGACCGCCGGCGCCGGCCATGCCGCCGATGACGACCATCGACAGGGCCAGCATGATGACCTGGTTGATCCCGGCCATGATCGTCGGCAGCGCCAACGGAAGCTGCACCCGGGTGAGGGTGTGCTTGGGCGTGGTACCGAAGGCCTCGGCGGCCTCGACCAGCTCGCTGTCGACCTGGCGGATACCCAGCTCGGTCATACGGACGCCGGGCGGCATCGCGAAGACGATGGTGGCGATGACACCGGGGGTGACGCCGACGCCGAAGAACATGACGCCGGGGATCAGGTAGACGAAGGCGGGCATCGTCTGCATGACGTCGAGCACCGGCCGAAGCGCGGCGCCGACCCTGTTGTTGCGCGCCGCCCAGATGCCCGTGGGAACCGCGATCACGATGGTGATCACTGCCGCCACGACGACCAGGGAGAGCGTCGCCATCGCCTCGTCCCAGAGGGCGAGGGAGTCGATGAGCGCGAAGCCCACGAAGGTGAGGACGGCGGGGATCACGCCGCGCAGCCAGAACGCGACGACGGCGAAGATCCCGGCCATCAGGAGGGCGTCACCGCCGCTGAGCACGGCGTTGACACCGTCGTACATGCCGCCGAGGACGGTCTTGATGAAGTCGAAGATCCAGGTGAGGTTCGACTGGAGCCAGTCGACCGCGTCCTCGACCCAGCTGCCGAAGGAGAGCCTAGGCACCGGCGATCACCTTCTTCGCCTCACGCTGGGCCGGCACGGGGGCCTCCACCTGCGGTTCCTCGCCGAGCGCGGCGAGGAGCCTGGAGCGCGGGACGACGCCTATGACTCCGCCGTCCTCACCGGTGACCGCGACGGCCACCCCGCTCGTGGAGCAGGGGGTGAAGAGTTCGGCGATGGGGGTCTCGGTCGTCACGGTCGCGGGGGCCTCGGCCAGCACGTCCTTGTCGGAACGGCCCGCCTCCGGCGCCTCCATGATCGAACCGGCGGTGAGGACCCGGGACCGGTCGACGTCCTGGATGAAGGAGGCGACGTAGTCGTTGGACGGCCGGACGAGGATGTCCTCGGCGGTGCCCTGCTGGACGATCTCGCCGTCCCGCATCACGGCGATGCGGTCACCGAGGCGCATGGCCTCGTTGAGGTCGTGGGTGATGAAGACGATCGTCTTCTTCAGCCGCTTCTGCAGTTCCAGGAGCTGGTCCTGCATGTCGCGGCGGATCAGCGGGTCGAGCGCGCTGAAGGACTCGTCCATCAGGAGCAGGTCGGCGTCGGTGGCGAGCGCGCGGGCCAGGCCCACGCGCTGCTGCATACCCCCGGACAGCTCGTCGGGCCAGGACTTCTCCCAGCCGGCGAGACCGGTCAGCTCCAGCGCCTGGGCGGCACGCTCCTCACGCTCCGCACGCGGGACGCCCTGGACCTCCAGCCCGTAGGCGGCGTTCTCCAGGACGCTCCTGTGGGGGAAGAGCGCGAAGTGCTGGAAGACCATGCTGATCTTGGTGGAGCGGACGCTGCGCAGCTCACGAGGGCTGAGGGCGGTCAGGTCCTGACCGTCGAACAGCACCCGCCCGGCAGTGGGCTCCAGCAGGCCGTTGAGCATCCGGAGCAGGGTGGACTTACCGGATCCGGAGAGCCCCATGACGACGAAGATCTGGCCCGGCTCCACGGTGAACGAGGCGTCGATCACCGCTGCGGTCGTTCCGTCGGCGCGCAGCTCGTCGCGGCGGGTCCCGCCTTCGAGCTTCCGCACGGCTTGATCGGGTCGTCTGCCGAACACCTTGTACAGGTGCTCCGCTTGCAGCCTTGACACATACACCTCACGCGTTGAACCGAAACGGTCTGCCACCCCCGCGGCAGACCGTGGAGCGGTGCGGATTCGGCCCGCAGAGCACGCGCATCAGTCAAAAATGGACGTGGTCCGCTCCGGTGGCGCGCCTGCCCTCACTTACGCCACACAAACACTTGTGTGACCCAGTTCACTCGTAAGCAACCGCTGTCGCGGGAACCGCGCGCTTCCCTCGCACGCACTGTCGGAGGGTTGCGGCATCATCGGGGTGTGACGCGACGCCTGATGCTCCTCGACACCGCCTCCCTCTACTTCCGCGCCTATTTCGGCGTCCCGGACTCGGTGCGCGCACCGGACGGCACTCCGGTCAACGCCGTGCGCGGGCTGCTCGACTTCATCGCCCGGCTCGTGCAGGACCACCGGCCCGACGACCTGGTGGCCTGCATGGACGCGGACTGGCGCCCGCAGTGGCGGGTCGACCTGATCCCCACGTACAAGGCGCACCGGGTGGCGACGGAGACCCCCGCGGGCATGCCCGACGAGGAGGAGACCCCGGACACGCTCTCCCCTCAGGTCCCCGTCATCGAGGACGTGCTGGACGCCCTGGGCATCGCCCGGGTGGGTGTCGCCCCCTACGAGGCGGACGACGTGATCGGCACGCTGGCACGGCGGGCCACCGGGCCGGTGGACATCGTGACCGGGGACCGCGACCTGTACCAGCTGGTGGACGACGCCCGTGGGGTCCGGGTGCTCTACCCCCTGAAGGGCGTGGGTACGCTCCAGATGACGGACGAGGCCTGGCTGCGCGAGAAGTACGGGGTCGACGGCGCCGGATACGTCGATCTGGCCCTGCTGCGCGGCGACCCGAGCGACGGACTGCCGGGGGTCCCCGGGATCGGCGAGAAGACGGCGGCGAAGCTGCTGGACGCCTTCGGAGACCTCGCCGGGATCATGGCCGCGGTGGACGACCCCTCTGCCCGCCTGACCCCCTCCCAGCGCAAGCGGCTCGACGAGGCCCGCGACTACGTGGCCGTCGCCCCCAAGGTGGTCCGCGTCGCCGACGACGTCCCCGTACCCGCGTTCGACGCCGCGCTCCCCCGCGAACCGCGCGACCCTGCCGCACTGGAGGCTCTCGCGACGCGGTGGGGGCTGGGCGGTGCACTGCAGCGCCTGCTCCTGACACTCCAGGCGTGAGATGTTAGCTTAGGTAAGCCTAAGTACGCAGAGCTTCACACATGTCCAGAGCAGGGAGTACCTCGTGGCAGAGCGGCCGCAACGCCGGGCACCGAAGGCGCAGGGGGCGCAGGTCCTGCGCACCGAGCAGATCACCCCGCACATGGTGCGCGTGATCCTCGGTGGCGACGGCCTCGCCGGTTTCACCCTCGAGGGCTACACCGACCACTACGTCAAGCTGTGCTTCGCCCCCGAGGGCGCGGACTACTCCCACCCCTTCGACATGGCCCGGATCCGTGAGGAGTATCCGCGCGAGCTGTGGCCCACCACCCGCACCTACACCGTGCGCTCCTGGGACGCGGGCACCGGCGAGCTCGCGATCGACTTCGTGGTGCACGGCGACGAGGGCCTTGCGGGCCCCTGGGCGGCGCGGGCGCTCCCCGGTGACCAAGTGACCTTCTTGGGCCCCGGCGGCGGATACGCCCCCGACGCCTCGGCGGACTGGCACCTGCTGGTGGGTGACGAGAGCGCCCTGCCGGCGATCGCGGCGTCACTGGAGCAAATGCCGCAGGGCGCCCTGGTGCACGCCTTCGTGGAGGTGCCGGACGCCTCCGAGGAGCAGAAGCTGGTGACGCCGGACGGAGTCTCGGTGACCTGGCTGCACCGTGGCGACCGGCCGGTCGGCGAGGCTCTCGTCGCGGCGGTGGGCGGGCTGGACTTCCCGGAGGGCACGGTCCAGGCCTTCGTCCACGGGGAGGCGGGCTTCGTCAAGGAGATCCGGCGCCATCTGCGCCTGGAGCGCGGCATTCCGCTCCAGCAGCTGTCGATCTCGGGGTATTGGCGCCTCGGGCAGAACGACGACGCCTGGCGCGCGGTCAAGCGCGAGTGGAACGAGCAGGTCGAGCGCGAGCAGGAGAACGCCGCCTGACCTTCCCCGCCCCCGGAGACCCGGCCGCCTTCCCCGAAGGCGGGCGGGTCTCGCGCGTTCCTCACTCCGCCGCCGCAGCGGGCCGCCCTTCGCCGGACGCGGCCACCCCAGGCCCTTCGCCGGACGCGGCCATCCCCGGCCCCTCGACGGTCGTGGCCGCCCCTGACCCTTCCGCCGGGTCGTAGACGCGGGCCGAGGCGTCGGTGTGGGCAAGCCGGCGCAGCGCCCCGAACATCGCCTCCCCGAGCACCGTGCCGACGACCACGCTCTCCACGAGGTCCTCGCGCGCCACGCGTTTCGCCACGTAGTCGAGGTCCGCACGGGCGACGGTCTCGGCGGCGTCGGCGTAGGCGTCGAGCAGTTCGACGAGGCCGCCGTGCCCCACCCGGCGCAGCGCGGTCAGCACGCGCGCCAGCGACCGTCCGGCGGGACTGTCCGCCTCCGCCCGCCAGCCGCGCCGTTCCAGCAGGGCGGCGACCTCGTCACGGGCCTCCACCGCCTCCGGCTCCCCTGCGTCCGGCTCCCCCGCGTCCGCCCCCAGCTCTGCCTCCGCGGGTGACATGCGCGCGGTCACCACGCCGAGCACCTTGTGCACGGGCTGCCCAGGATCGTCGATCGCGCCCAGAACCTCCGCGATGGCGGAGATCGGGAGGCCGCCCACGTCGAGGAGTGCCCGGATCAGCCGCAGCCTCCGCTCGTGCCCTTCGTCGTAGTGCGCCTGGTTCGGGCTGGTCAGCCGGCCGGCGGGCAGCAGCCCCTCTCGTACGTAGTACTTGATCGTCGGCACCGGAACTCCGGACCTCCGACTCAATTCGCCGATGCGCACCGCGCGTTCACCCTCCAGGAGCTTGCCAAGCAGAACACCATCATAGATAGTCTCCCTATCGGATAGCGGACATCACTACTATCCATAATGTCATCACCTCAGGGGGTCTCCTCATGCAGTCCTGGCGCACATGGCACCGGCCGTTAGTTCTCCTGGCCGCCTCGATGGTCGTGATGTCCGTCGTCGGCGCGGTCGGGCTCCTGGTGGACGACCGGATCGTCGCGAGCGCGCCGATCTGGGCCAAGCCGTTCAAGTTCGCCCTCTCGTTCGTGGTGTACGCCCTGGCGCTGGCATGGATGCTGACGCTTCTGACGCGGGGCAGGCGCGTCGGCTGGTGGGCGGGGACCGTGGTCGCCCTCGCCTGTATCGGTGAGATGGCGGTCATAACGGGCCAGGTGATCAGAGGGAAGCGCAGTCACTTCAACCAGGAGACGCCGTTCGACTCGGCTCTGTACGACGTGATGGCCGCCACCGTCGTCGTCCTGTGGACGGGCACGCTCGTCATCGCGATCCTGCTCCTCCGCGCACGTATCGCCGACCGCGCAGCGGCCTGGGCCGTGCGGTCCGGGGTGCTGATCGCCCTGGCCGGCGCCGGGATCGGCTTCCTCATGACGCAGCCCTCCGCCGGGCAGCGCGCGGCCGGGGACCTGGACACCGCGGACGTGGTCGGCGCGCACTCGGTCGGTGTACCGGACGGCGGGCCCTCGATGCCGCTCACCGGCTGGTCCACGACGGGCGGGGACCTGCGCATCCCGCACTTCGTCGGCATGCACGCGCTTCAGGCACTTCCGCTGTTCCTGCTCGCACCACGGTTCGCCCGGCTGCGCGATCCCCGGGTGCGGCTGCGGCTGGTGCGCGTGGCCTGCGGTGCGTACGCCGCGGTCGTCGCGCTGACGCTCTGGCAGGCGCTGCGCGGCCGGCCGCTGGTCCACCCCGACGGCGTGACGCTGACCGCCGCCGTACTGATCGCCGCCGTCACGGCAGCCGGCATGTTCGCCGCGCTGCGCACGGACGCCCCCGCCGGGACGGTCGCCCAGCCGGACAAGGAGCCCGTGTCATGACCGGTGCGCTCTTCGAAACGGCCTTCATGGCGGCCGCCCCGTTCTGGCTGCTCATGATCTTCGCCCCGCGCCTGCGGCACACCGCCCGGCTGGCCGCCTCCCCACTGACCGTCCTGCCGGTGCTCACGCTCTGGGCGGTCATGGCCGCCCCGGTGTTCCCCGAGGTGTGGGCGGCGGTGAGCAGCCCCGACATCGACACCTTCCGCGAGCTGACGGCACTGGCGAACGGCGCCGGAGCGGTCTGGGCACAGATCATCGCCTGGGATCTGCTGCTCGGGCAGTGGATGTTCCTGGAGTCACGCAGGCTGGGGGTGTCCCCGCTGGTGATGGGCCCGCTGCTGGTCCTGACGATCCTGCTCTCACCGATCGGCCTGGTGCTCTTCCTCTGCCTCCGCGCGGCCCGGAAGTCCGGAGCGGCCCGGAAGTCCGGAGCGGCACGGCCCTCGCAGGAGTGTGCGGTCCGGGCCACGAATCCGTAGCCTGTTCGACCAATCCGGGGGAGCGTCGGCTCCGAATCATGGAGGAAACCGATGCGTGCTCCGGGAGGATCGTCCGCGTGAGAGAAGCCGTACACATCAGTGGGGCCCCGTCGCCGGGCCCCGGCCTGCAGGAGTTGCTCGTCCAGGTCGCGCGTGGCGACCAGGACGCCTTCACGCAGGTGTACGACCAGGTCAGCGGACCGGTCCTGGGACTGGTGCGGAGTGTGCTCCGGGACCCGGCCCAGTCCGAGGAGGTGGCCCAGGAGGTCCTGGTCGAGGTGTGGCGCACCGCCCCCCGCTACCAGCCGTCCCGTGGCAGTGCCATGAACTGGGTACTGACGCTCGCCCACCACCGCGCGGTCGACCGGGTACGGTCGGCCGAGGCGACGGCGGCGCGGGAGCACAAGGCCGCGCTGCTCGACCGCACACCGGACTTCGACGAGGTGTCCGAGCAGGTCGAGAGCCGGCTGGAGCGGGAACAGGTCCGGCGTTGTCTGCGGACCCTCTCCGAACTCCAGCGTGAGTCGGTGACGCTGGCGTACTACCGCGGCCTGACCTACCGCGAGGTCGGCGAGCTGCTGTCGGTACCGCTGGGAACGATCAAGACACGGCTGCGCGACGGGCTGATCCGGCTGCGCGACTGCCTGGGGGTGAGCGCATGAGCACGGCCGATCTGCACACACTGACCGGGGCCTACGCCCTGCACGCGCTGCCGGAGGACGAGCGCGTCGCGTTCGAACGGCATCTGGGGGTGTGCGAGGCGTGTGCCCAGGAGGTACGGGAACTGTCCGCCACCGCCGCCCGGCTCGGGCTCGCCGTGTCCGCCACCGCGCCGCCCGGGCTCCGGGGAAGGGTGCTGCGGGAGATCACGACCGTACGGCAGGAGCCTCCGCCCCACGGCCGAAGTGCCCGCGCCGTGCCCCCTCCCGGGCGGGCCGGCCGCTGGTCGACGTACGCGCTCGCCGCCTGTGTCGCCGCGGCTGCGGCGTTCGGCGGGGTCGCCGTGTGGCAGAACCAGGTCGCCCAGGACGCCCGGCAGAAGACCGACCGGGCCCAGCAGCGCGACGAGCAGGTGGCGCGGGTGCTCACCGCGCCGGACGCGAGGACCACCGCCGCCGATCTCGGGGACGGCGCCCGGGGCACCGTGGTGGTCTCGCAGAGCGTCAACAAGGCGGTGTTCCTGGCCTCGGACATGGCACGGCCGCCCGGCGGCAAGGTGTACCAGCTGTGGTTCGACGACGAGGGCGCGATGCGGTCGGCCGGTCTGATGGACCCGTCGGCGACGGACGGGACGGTGCTGCTGGACGGCCCGGTGGACCGCGCGTCCGGCATGGGCATCACCGTGGAGCCGACGGGCGGGTCCGAGCAGCCGACCTCGCAGCCCGTGGCCCTGATGGAGTTCCGCGACGCGTGAGGCGTGGGCGGCCCGCCATGAAGCGCCCGCCCATGAGCCGCCCGGGCGTGAGCGGCCCGCCATGAGACGCCCGGGCGTGAGACGCCCGCCCATGAGCGGCCCCGCCACGTGGGTGTGCCCCCGGCCTCGGACGTCGAGGCCGGGGGCACATCCGTGTTCAGCCCCGGCGTCGCCTGCCCGGCGGCAGGGGGAAGAAGCCGCTGGTGCGGGCGGCGTAGTCGGCGTATCCCGGCCGGCCCTCCATGTGCCGCTCCAGCAGGGCCTTGCCGCTGCCCTTGGTCAGCAGCAGGCTCATCGCCACGGGCGAGACGACCGTGGCGGCGGCCACCGCCGGGTCGGCGCAGACGACGAGGAAGAGCCCCCACCAGACGCAGAAGTCGCCGAAGTAGTTCGGGTGCCGGGTCCAGGACCACAGCCCCCGGTCCATGATCCGGCCCTTGTTCGCCGGGTCACGCTTGAACCGGGCGAGCTGCGCGTCCCCGACGGCCTCGAAGACCAGCCCCACGGCCCACAGGGCCGCACCGGCCCAGGCCCACCCGTCCAGGGGGCCCGGCAGGTGGTACCCGGCCTGCACCGGCAGGGAGATGAGCCAGACCAGCGCTCCCTGGAGCAGATACACCTTGCGCAGGGCGTACAGGTCCGGGTGGCCCGGCGCCTTGGCCAGCATGGCCTCGTACCGCGGGTCCTCCCCGTGTCCCCTCCCCCGCCGGGCGATGTGCACGGCGAGCCGCACGCCCCAGACGACGGTCAGCACGGTCACCAGGATTTTGCGCGCCTGGTCCCCCTCCCCGGCGGACACGGCGTACGAGACGAGGGCGACGGCGGCGAAGCCGAGGCCCCACGCCACGTCGACGATCCGGTGCACGCGCTTGCGCAGGGCGATCAGGAACGTCACCAGCATGACGGCGAGAGCCGCCCCCGCCGCTGCCGCCAGATTCGTGGCGAACTCCGCCCACGCGAAGCCGTTCACCGGTCCGCCTCCGTGCGGGACCCCGCGGCGACGGGTTCGGCCCGCTGGTGACCGTCCTGCCCTGCCACCGCTCCGAGTCCCTCGTACCAGCCGTGGCGGGTGGGGGGCATGCCGACGGACCCTCGCGCGTCGGGCCGGACCGAGAGGATCTGGTCCACGCCCATGCGCCGCTCCTCGAAGGCGAGGGCGCCGCCCACCAGATAGAGGCGCCACACCCTCGCGGTCTCCTCACCGACGAGGGCCGTGAACTCGGACCAGCACTCCTCCAGCGTCCGGTGCCAGGCCTCGACGGTCAGCACGTAGTGCTCACGCATCGATTCCACGTCACGGACCTCCAGCCCCGCCCCTTCGAGGAGTGCGACCGTCTCACCGAGCGGGCGCATGTGCATGTCCGGGGCGATGTACGACTCGATGAAGGCTCCGCCACCGGGGGCGGTGGAGCCCCGGGACATCTGCTGGACCAGGGCGCGTCCCTGCGGCCGGAGCACCGAGTGCAGGAGGGCGGTGAAGGCCGGGTACTCGGCGTCCCCGACGTGCTCCCCCATCTCGATCGTGGACACGGCGTCGTAGTCGCCCCGGAAGTCCGGCAGTCCGGGGACGTCGCGGTAGTCGCGGCAGTGCACCTCGACGAGGTCCTCCAGTCCGCGCTCCGCCACCTGCCCGCGTACGTACGCCGCTTGCTCCCTGGCGAGGGTGACCGCCGTGACGCGGACCCCGTGCCGGACCGCCGCGTGCAGCGTCAGGGACCCCCAGCCGCAGCCGATGTCGAGGAGGCGCGCGCCGGGCCGCAGTCCGAGCTTGCGGCAGACCAGCTCCAGCTTGTCGCGCTGGGCGTCGGCCGGGCCGTAGTCCGGGCCGGTGCCCGTCCAGTAACCGCAGGAGTAGGCCATGGTCTCGTCGAGCAGCAGGGAGTAGAAGGCGTTCGACAGGTCGTAGTGGTGGCTGATGGCCGCCCGGTCGCGGGCCTTGCTGTGCAGGGCCCCGCTGAGTCCGGCCCGGGCGGCGGGCACCGGGGGGCGCGGGCCGACCGCGCCGAGACGCAGCGCGGTCCCGGCCGCCCGGAGACGGTCGGCGACACCGGGACGGGGCAGGTCGAGGCCGTGTTCCCGTGCGGCGCGGCGCATGGCGCGCAGCCCTTCCGCGAGGTCGTCGGCGATGTCGATGTCACCGGTGATGTAGGCCTCGGCGAGGCCGAGTTCGCCCGGCTGCCACAGCAGTCGGCGCAGCGCGCGGCGGGAGCGCACGTGCACCGTGGGAGCGCCGTCGGGGCCGGTCTCGCTGCCGTCCCACATCCTGATCCTGACCGGCGGGGGGCCGCCCAGGAACTGCTCGACGACCGGCGCGATCCGCTGCGCCGCTCCGGTTGCCGGGGTGTCGGTGACGGTGTTCACGCGGTGTCCTCACGGGTCAGGAGCAGCTGCTGCACATCGAGGTAACCGGACCGGAATCCGGCCTCGGAGTAGGCGAGGTAGAAGGTCCACATACGGCGGAAGGTCGCGTCGAAGCCGAGCGCGTCGACCTCGGCGGCCCGCTCCTCGAACCGTTCGCGCCACAGCCTCAGGGTTTCGGCGTAGTGCGTGCCGAAGGAGCCGCGCTGCCGCGTCCGCAGGCCGGTGTGGGCGGTGGTGACGCGCTCGACGGCCTCCGTGGAGGGGAGGAGCCCGCCCGGGAAGATGTACTTGTGGATCCAGGTGTAGGTGCTGCGGCTGGCGAGCATCCGGTCGTCCGGCATGGTGATGGCCTGGAGCGCGATGCGGCCGCCGGGGGCGAGGCAGCGCTCCAGAGTCCGGAAGTACACCGGCCAGAACTCCTCGCCGACGGCCTCGATCATCTCGACGCTGACGATCGCGTCGTACTCCCCGATGACGTCCCGGTAGTCGCAGAGCCGCACGTCGACCCGGTCCTCGTGGCCGGCTTCGCGGATCCGGTCCCTGGCCAGCTCCCGTTGTTCCCGGGAGAGCGTGAGGGTGGTGACGCGGGCTCCCCGCGCGGCGGCGCGGAGCGCGAGTTCGCCCCAGCCGGTGCCGATCTCCAGCAGCTCGGTGCCTTGCCCCACACCGGCCAGGTCCAGCAGCAGGTCGATCTTGCGGTGCTGGGCCGCGGGCAGCAGGTCGTGCTCGGCCGGGAAGCCACGGAAGACCGCCGAGGAGTACGTCAGCGTCTCGTCGAGGAAGAGGGCGAAGAGGTCGTTCGACAGGTCGTAGTGGTGACTGATGTTGTCGCGTGAGCCCTCGGGGGTGTTGGCCTGCGAGGCGGGCCGGCGCGGGGCCCACAGACCGCGCAGCTTCTGCAGGGGTGCGGGGACGAGGTCCGCCGCGTTCCCCGCGAGGACGCTCAGCACCCCGACGAGGTCGGGGGAGTCCCACTCCCCCGCCATGTACGACTCGCCGAAGCCGACGAGCCCGCCCGCGCCGATGCGCCGGAAGAACGCGTCGGGGCGGCGGATCTCCATGAGCGGTCCGCCCAGCCCGATGCTGTCGCGGCCGGCGAGCCGGACCCGGAGCGGCAGGCTGGACAGCGCGTGCCGCACGAGGCGTTCGGCCACGGCGGTCCTGATTCCGGAGGCCCGTGGCTGGGCGGCGACGTCGGGCCATCGGCCCGGGTCCACGCCGGCGAGGGGGGTCGTCGCAGCGCGCTTCTGGGCCGGGATGACGCCACCGCCGCGGGTGGGCGGGGTGGGCGAGGAGGTGGGCGCCTTCACTGCATGCCTTCCTGGGTGTGGTGAGGGGGTCGGGGCTGGACGGGCAGCCGGCGGAGGAACAGCCGGATGCCGTGCAGCCGGATGGCGGCGGACACGACCGCGGTGGAGAAGGGGTGCCGGAGGAAGAGCCGCAGCAACTGGGCGGGGGTACCGGCACGCCGGACGCCCCGCACGGTCGCGGTGAACGGGCGGGCGTCCTGCCGTTCCAGGTGGACCGTCAGGTTCAGCAGCCGGCCCGGTTCGGGCAACCGCATGCGGTAGTCGCCGTCCACCGGGAAGAACGGCGAGACGTAGAAGTCCTTGCGGGTGTCCGCACGGCCTTCGGCGTCCGGGCGCAGCAGGTAGCAGTGGCGCCCGCCGTAGGTGTTGTGCACCTCGGCGACCACGCAGAGCGGGCTGCCGTCGGGGCGGTGGCACCAGTAGACGGTCAGCGGGTTGAAGACATGGCCGAGGACCCGGGCCTGCGTGAGCATGGTGACGGTGCCGTCGGCGAGATCGACGCCCCGGGTGCGCAGGAACCGTTCGAGCCCGGCCCGTACGGTGGGCGCCGTGCCGCCGAAGTGATCACGCGCGTGGAAGCCGGCCAGCGGGCGCAGCAGGGCCGGCAGCCGTGGCGGGCGGTCCGGGTCTATGAGCCAGAGATAGGTGCGGTGACGCAGGGCGTACCTGCGGGGCGCCGTCCGGACATGGGTGATGGTGCACGGGTAGAGGGCACTGTTCACCAGGCCACCCCGAGCGCGGCGGCCGCCTCGGCCCCGGAACGGCAGCCGTCCTCGTGGAACCCCCAGCCGTGGTAGGCCCCCGCGTAGGCGGTGACCGGCCCCGACAGCCCGGGCAGCCGGGCCTGGGCGGCGACCGACTCCGGGGTGAAGACGGGGTGTTCGTACACCATCCGGGCCCGTACGAGGTCCGGGTCGACCCGGTCGGCGCCGTTCAGCGTGACGACGAACCGCTCGGGGGCGTCCAGCCGCTGGAGGCGGTTCATGTCGTAGCTGACGGTGACCCGGTCCGCGTCGGCGGCGCAGGAGGGCATGAGGTAGTTCCAGGAGGCCGCGGCGCCCCGGCTGTCCGGCAGCAACGTGGTGTCGGTGTGCAGCAGCGTGGGGTTGCGGGAGTAGTGGAACGCGCCGAGCGTCCGCCTCTCCTCGTCGGTCGGGTCGGCGAGCAGCCGGAGCGCCTGGTCGGGGTGGGTGGCGAGGACCACCGCGTCGTACTCCTCGGTCGTGCCGTCCTCGGTGACGATGTCCACGCCGTCGCTGTGCCTGCGGACGGTCCGGACAGGGGTCGCCGTCCGTACGGAGTGCACCTGCTTGACGATGCGGTCCACGTACTCGCGCGACCCGCCGGTGACGGTGCGCCAGACCGGCGAGTCGCCGATCGAGAGCATCCCGTGGTGCTCCAGGAACCGGAAGAGGTAGCCGGCGGGGTAGCGCAGCGCGGTCACCGGGTCGCAGGACCAGACGGCGGAGACCATGGGGGTGAGGAAGTGCGCGCGGAAGTAGGGGGAGAAGCGCCCGCGGGCCGCGAACTCCCCCAGGGTCATGGATCCGGTCCCCTCCGGTACGGCGAGCAGTGCCCGGGCCGCCCGGTGGAATCGCGGCACCTCGGTCAGCATCCGCAGGTACGGGCCGTTCACCACCGACCCGGGCCTGGCGAAGAGTCCCGCTGCGCCCTTGGCGCCCGCGTACTGGAGTCCGCAGCCTTCGCAGCGCACGGACATGCTCATCTCCGACTCCTGTGTCGCCACACCGAGTTCGTCGAAGAGCCGCAGCAGATTCGGGTACGTCCGCCGGTTGTGCACGATGAACCCCGAGTCGACGCGGTGTGTCCGGCCGTCCGACGAGGTCAGGTCATGGGTGTGCGCGTGCCCGCCGGGGCGCTCGTCCGCCTCGACGAGCGTCACGTCGTGCGCCTTCCCCAGGACGTGCGCGGCGGTGAGCCCCGCCACCCCGCTGCCCACCACGGCCGTACGCCGCCGCTCCCCTGCCATTCGGGTTCCCTCCGGTCTCGCCTGCCTGGCCGGGGCCGTTTCCCACTGCCCCTCAGAGGTCATTCGGAGCAGCGGGCCTCGCGGATTGGCCGATGATCAGACTTCCTTCGATCGAGTGAATGACCAATCCGCCTGGCGATCAGCGCCGAATTCCCGGCGTGACAACAGACCAAGACGTTTCGCAGAAGCAAGGGGCCGCCCGTTCCCGGCGATCCCGCCGGGTGCGCGCCGCGTTCGCCGCACTCGGCGGTCTGATCGCCGGGTTCACGGCCCTGTGCGTCGCCGAACTCGTCGCGGCTGCCGTGCGTCCCGAAGCGGGTCCGGTCACGGCCGTGGGCGGGGCGGTCATCGACCGCACTCCCCCGGCCGTCAAGGACTTCGCGGTACGGAACTTCGGCACCGACGACAAGCTGGTCCTGCAGCTCGGCATCCTCGTCCTCCTGGCGGTCTTCGCCATGGCGGTGGGGGTGCTCGCGCTGCGGCACCGGTGGGCCGGCGCGGCGGCCGTCCTGGTCTTCGGTGTGGTCGGGGCAGTCTCCGCGGCCGGGCGGCCCGAGGGCCGCCCGCTCGACGCACTGCCTTCGGTCGTGGGCGCGCTGGTGGCCGCAGGAGTGCTGTATCTCCTGACCGGACGGCTGGCCCCCGTCACCGTCCCGCCTCCCGCGGCTGGGGAGACGGGCGAGGACGGGGAACAGGGCGCCTTCGACCGCCGCGGGTTCGTGGCCGCGGCGACCGCAGCGGCGGCGGCCTCGGCCGGTGCGGGACTTCTGGGGCGACGGCTCCAGGCGGACCGGCTGGCCGGGGTCTCCGCCTCGCGGGGTGACGTCGTGCTCCCCGCGCCGGCGTCACCCGCCCCCGTCATACCGGGCGGAGCGGATCTGGACATCCGTGGCCTGAGTTCGTTCACCACTCCGAACAAGGACTTCTACCGGGTGGACACCGCCCTGGTGGTCCCGCGTGTCGACGCCGGCCGATGGCGGCTGCGGATCCACGGGAAGGGGGTGGCGCGCCCCGTCACCCTCACCTTCCAGGACCTCCTGCGGCGTGAGCTCGTCGAACGCGGCATCACGCTGACCTGCGTGTCCAACCAGGTGGGCGGTCCGTACGCCGGCAACGCCCGGTGGACCGGCGTACGTCTGGCCGATCTGCTGCGCGAGGCCGGGGTGAAGCCCCCCTCACAGGGCGGACCGGCCGACCAGATCGTGTCGCGCTCCGTGGACGGCATGACGATCGGCACCCCCGTCGAGGACGTCATGGACGGCCGCGACGCCCTGCTCGCGGTCGGTATGAACGGCGAACCGCTGCCGTTCGACCACGGCTTCCCGGTCCGGATGGTCGTCCCCGGTCTCTACGGCTACGTCTCGGCGTGCAAGTGGATCCGGGACATCGAGCTCACGACGTTCGACACCTACGACGCGTACTGGGTCGAGCGTGACTGGGCCCGTGAGGCCCCGGTCAAGACACAGTCGCGGATCGACACTCCGCGCCCCTTCGCCGCCCCGCGAGCGGGGACCGTACCGGTCGCCGGTGTCGCCTGGGCCCAGCACCGGGGCATCGCCCGGGTGGAGGTCCGGGTGGACGGCGGCGCGTGGCACACCGCACGCCTGGCGGCGGAGACCGGCCGTGACACCTGGCGCCAGTGGGTGTGGGAGTGGCCCGCCACGGCCGGCCACCACACCCTCGAGGTCCGCGCGACGGACCGGACCGGCGCCACACAGACCGGCAAGCGCGTCGGCACCGTCCCGGACGGTGCGACCGGGTGGCACTCGGTGGTGGTCGACGTGACCTGACCACCGCTGCTCCCGCCGAATCTCTCTTTCTCTTCCCTCTGTCGAACAACGATCCACTCAGGAGCACATGATGAACACCCGTCACCTTCGCCGCATCGCCGTCGCTGCCTCCGCCGCCGCCCTGCTGCCCCTGGCGCTGACCGCCTGCTCCGGTGACTCCGGCACCTCCTCGTCCGACGCCGGTGCGGACAAGGCCGCGTCCAGCGCGCCGGCAAAGGCGACCGAGCCCGCCGCGAGCATGGACGAGCCGTTCGGCCCGGGCTGTGCGTCGGTCCCGAAGGAGGGCGCGGGCTCTTTCGAGGGCATGGCGCAGGACCCGGTCGCCACGGCAGCGTCCAACAACCCGGCGCTCTCCACCCTGGTGGCGGCCGTCAAGCAGGCCGGCCTGGTCGACACCCTGAACAGCGCCGAGAACATCACGGTGTTCGCCCCCACGAACGACGCCTTCGCCAAGATCCCGAAGGCGGACCTGGACAAGCTGCTCGCGAACAAGGCCGAGCTCACCAAGGTGCTCACCGCGCACGTGGTCGGCGAGAAGCTGACGCCGGCACAGCTGGAGAAGGGCTCGTTCGACACCCTGGCCAAGACGAAGCTGACCACGGCGGGTTCGGGCGAGGAGTACACCGTGAACGACTCCTCCAAGGTCGTCTGCGGCAACGTCCCGACCGCCAACGCCACGGTCTACATCGTCGACACCGTCCTGATGCCGGCCGCCTGACCCGTCGTGCCGTCAGTACGCTGACGGGATGACGCCGACGAGCCCCGAGGACCGTGCCCTCCGACCCGACCGGAGCGGCCCGGACCGCGGGGCTCGTGCCGTGGGCGCGGTGGTCGGCTCCGCTGTCGGCGACGCCCTCGGCGCCCCCTTCGAGTTCGGGCCCCCCGGTGCGTACAGCGCCAGGTTCCCCGACGGAGCGGGAACGCTGTGCGGGGGCGGCGGCTGGGATCCCGGCGAGGCGACGGACGACACGCAGATGGCCGTCCTGGTCGGGGAGTCGCTGCTGGAGCGGGGCGGCCTGGACCTCCCGGACATCTTCGGCCGGTTCAGGCGGTGGGCGGTCTCCGAGCCGAAGGACATCGGGCTGCAGACCGAGGCCGTCCTCACCAGCGGCGACCCCTGGGATCTGGCCGCCGCACTGCACTTCCAGGTCAACATGCGTGCCGCCGGGAACGGTTCGCTGATGCGCGCCACCACGTCCGCGGTGTACTTCGCCCGGGCCGGACGGGCGGCGACGATGGACGCCGCCCGGCGGATCGCGGCCCTGACGCACGGGGACGGGGCGGCCTGGGAGGGCACCGCCCTCTTTCACGAACTGGTACGCGTGGCGCTGGAGGGCGGCGATCCACTCGCCGCCGTGGACGAGGCGCTGGCCGCCGTCCCCGAGGCCCACCGGGCCCGCTGGGCCGTTGTCCTGGGGCCGGACTGGCATCCCGACGATGCCACGGAGTTCAACGGGGCGGTCTGGCCCTGCCTGGGGACGGCGGTCTGGGCCCTGCGCACCACCACCGGTTTCGAGCCGGCCCTGGCGGCCGCGGTCGACGTGGGCGGGGACACCGACACGGTGGCGGCGGTCACGGGCGGACTGGCCGGAGCGGTGTACGGGATCGACGCGGTCCCGGAGCGCTGGACGCGTCCGCTCCACCTACCCCTGCCGGGATTCGGGGGCCGTGTCCTTCGGACGGAGGATCTGACGGCACTGGCTCTCCGCCTGGACGGATCCACAGGATCGGACCACCCCGAGAACTACACATAAGGGGCATATAAGAGCACACTGGTCAGGAGAGCTGATGACCGCGCCTCCTGACTGCGGTCGCTCCAGCAAGTGCGAAGGAGAACATCCTCATGAGTAACATCTCGCACACCGGAAGGGACGTTTCCGGCCACACCGGAAGGGATCTCTCCGGACACCCCGACGCCGAAGAGATGCGTGCACGCCACGACCGCGTGATCAGCGGACGTCGCACCACAGCGATGGCGGACGCACCCGTCTTCCTGCTCGGCCTGTACTGCGCCATCTCCCCCTGGGTGCTCCACTTCAGCGCGAACCAGCCCGACCTGGTGACGCACAACCTCGTCATCGGAATCGCGATAGCCGTGCTGGCACTCTGCTTCACCGCCATGCCGGAGCGGATGACCGGGATGAGCATGGCCATCGTCGCCCTGGGCGCGTGGCTCATCGTGTCGACGTGGGTCGTGGGTCAGAGCCCGGACACGGGCGTCATTCTCAACAACGTCATCGTCGGCGGTCTGGCGATCGTGCTGGGGGCGGCCTGCGCGGGGCTTTCGATGAAGAACCGCAAGAAGACCTGACGAAAGGACACGCGGAAGTGGCCACAGGCGTCCCGCCTGTGGCCACTCGTCCGCTCATGTCATCCGCGCTCCCTCGGTGCCCGCCCCTCGACGGAGCCGACGCCGACGGAGCTCACCCCACTGAGCTGTACGCCACCACGCCCCGCAGGACCGCGTCGACGGCCTTGTGGGCGTTCTTCGCGACCGAACTCCCCTCCCGGGGCGCGGCGGCCGCGATCTGGCCGAGCACGTCGATGACCTGCTTGCACCACCGGACGAAGTCACCGGCCGGCATCTCCGCCTCACGGAGCACCTCGTCCAGCGACCGGCCGGAGGCCCACATGTAGACCGCCCAGGCGAAGCCGAGATCGGGTTCCCGCTGACCGACCCCTTCCGTCTGGCTGATCTTGAAGTCCTCCTCGACGGCGTCGAGCCGGCCCCAGATGCGGACCATCTCGCCGAGCGCCGCCTTCGCGGGCCCGGACGGCAGCTTGGGCGCCACCGCGTCGTCCGCCTGGCGGGCCTCGTAGACCAGCGCCGAGACGCACGCCGCGAGCTCGGCGGGGTTGAGCCCCTCCCAGACACGCTCGCGCAGGCACTCGCTGGCCAGCAGATCGAGCTCTCCGTAGAGGCGTGCCAGACGCCGGCCGTTGTCGGTGACCTCGTTGCCCCGCAGGTAGTCCAGCTCGGTCAGGAGCGCGACGATGCGGTCGAAGGTCCGGGCGATGGTGTTCGTCCGGCCCTCGATGCGGTGCTCCAGCTGCCGGGTGTCGCGCTGCAGCCGGTGGTAGCGCTCGGCCCAGCGGGCGTGGTCCTCGCGCTCGTCGCAGCCGTGGCAGGGGTGGGCGCGCAGCTCCGTGCGCAGCCGGGCGATCTCCCGGTCGTCGGCCGCCGCGGCCCGCTGCTTGCGGTGGCGGCCCGGGTCGATGTGGCCCGCCTTGCTGCGCAGCGCCGATGCCAGGTCACGGCGGGACTGCGGTGAGCGCGGGTTGAACGACTTGGGCACCCGCATCCGCTCCAGCGCCTCGACCGGCACCGGGAAGTCGATGTGGGCCAGCCGCTTGACCTGCCGCTCGGCGGTGAGCACCAGCGGACGCGGCCCGTCGTGGTACTCCAGGCCGCGGTGGCCGTTGGTACGCCCGGCGGGCAAGCCCGGGTCCAGGACCAGCGCGAGCCCGGCGAACTTGCCGGTGGGGACGTGGATGACGTCACCGGGCTTCAGCTTCTCCAGCGAGGCGGCCGCGGCCGCCCTCCGCTGGGCAGCGCCCTGCTTCGCCAGCTCGGTCTCCCGGTCCTTGAGGTCGCGGCGCAGGCGCGCGTACTCCTCGAAGTCCCCGAGGTGGCAGGTCATGCCCTCCTTGTAGCCCGCGAGGCCCTCCTCGTTGCGCTGGACCTGCCGGGAGATCCCGACGACGGAACGGTCCGCCTGGAACTGCGCGAACGAGGTCTCGAGCAGCTCACGCGAACGGTGCCGCCCGAACTGCTGCACGAGGTTCACGGCCATGTTGTACGACGGCCGGAAGCTGGACCGCAGCGGATACGTACGGGTGCCAGCGAGTCCGGCGAGCGCACCCGGGTCCATGCCCCGCTGCCACAGGACGACCGCGTGACCCTCCACGTCGATGCCCCGGCGGCCGGCCCGGCCGGTCAGCTGCGTGTACTCGCCGGGGGTGATGTCGGCGTGCTGCTCGCCGTTCCACTTGACGAGCTTCTCGAGCACGACGGAGCGCGCGGGCATGTTGATGCCGAGCGCGAGCGTCTCGGTGGCGAAGACCGCCTTGACCAGGCCCCGGACGAACAGCTCCTCCACGACCTCCTTGAAGGTCGGCAGCATCCCTGCGTGGTGCGCGGCGATGCCCCGCTCCAGGCCTTCGAGCCACTCGTAGTAGCCGAGGACGTGGAGGTCCTCGGGTGGGATAGACGCGGTCCGCTCCTCGACGATCTCCCGCACCAGGTGGCGCTTTTCCTCGTCGTTCAGCCGGAGCCCTGCCTGAAGGCACTGCTGCACGGCCGCCTGACAGCCGGCCCGGCTGAAGATGAAGGTGATGGCGGGCAGCAGCCCTTCGGCGTCGAGGCGGTCGATGACCTCCGGCCGGGAGGGGGTCCAGATCCGGCTGCGCTGGCGGCGCTCCCGCTCACGGTCGGCCTCACGGACCATTTTCCCGCGCCGGCGGTCGCGTGGGTTGTACCCGCGCTGGTTCTCCATCCGGGCGAGGCGGACGAGGTCGGGGCTGACCTCTCGCCGGCCGGTGCCCCGGCCGCCGTGGTCGGTCTCCTCCTCGAAGAGGTCGTACATCCGCCGGCCGGCCATGACGTGCTGCCACAGCGGCACGGGCCGGTTCTCGGAGACGATCACCTGGGTGTCGCCGCGGACGGTGTCCAGCCAGTCGCCGAACTCCTCGGCGTTGGACACGGTCGCCGACAGGGAGACCAGGGTCACCGACTCCGGCAGGTGGATGATCACTTCCTCCCACACCGCGCCCCGGAAGCGGTCGGAGAGGTAGTGCACCTCGTCCATGACCACGTAACCGAGGCCGGTGAGCGCCTGGGAGCCCGCGTACAGCATGTTGCGCAGGACCTCGGTGGTCATGACGACCACCGGCGCGTCCGCGTTGACGCTGTTGTCACCGGTCAGCAGACCGACCTTGTCGGCGCCGTAGCGCCGCACGAGATCGGTGAACTTCTGGTTGGAGAGGGCCTTGATCGGGGTGGTGTAGAAGCACTTGCGCCCCTGCAACAGGGCCAGGTGCACGGCGAACTCACCGACGATCGTCTTGCCCGAGCCGGTGGGAGCGGCGACCAGCACCCCCTTGCCCGCCTCCAGGGCCTGGCATGCCTCGATCTGGAACGGATCCAGCCCGAATTCGTACATCTCGCGGAAGGGCCCGAGGGCCGTGGCCTGCTCGGCCGCACGGACCCGGGACGCCTGGTATCGCTCAGCTGGTGAGAGGTCCTCTGTCATCTTGGTACGAGCCTACCCGCCTCGTATGACAGTCAGCCCGATCTTTATTTCACGGTGCAAGGACCTCGTCCTCTCAGGGCGCGAGGACCCTGACGGCACCGGGTACGCAGGTGGCCGTGAGCGGCAGCGCGCCCAGCGGCTCGCCGTCCGCGTAGGCCGTGACCCCGGGGGCGGCCAGCTCGATCGAGGAGACCCGGTGCACGGTGACCGCCGGGTGGCCGAGGTGCGTGCCCCGGTAGACCTTCGGGAAGACCCTGACCAGAGTGGTCCGGCTGCAGTCGCCGACCACGGTCACGTCGAAGAGTCCGTCGTCCATGACCGCCCCGGCACAGATGCGCATGCCGCCGCCGTACGTGGTGCCGTTGCCCACGGCTATCAGCGCCGCCTCCATCTCTCGCACCGGGCCGCCGTCCAGCCGCACGCGGTACGGGATCGGCCGGAAGGCCGCCAGCTCGGCGAGGATCGCGAGGTCGTACTTGAACCGCCCGCCGACCCAGCGCATCCGGTTGCCGCGGTCGTTGACGCGGGAGTCGAAGCCGGAGGCCAGCACGGAGCCGAACCAGCGCTCCCCCACCCGGCCGAGGTCGATCGTGCGTACCGTCCCGGCCTTGAGCGCCTCGGCGGCCAGCCTCCCGGCGGCCGCCGGCTCACGGATCGGCAGCCCCAGCGCCCGGGCGAAGTCGTTTCCGGTGCCCACGGCCACGGCGCCGAGGGGTGTCGACGTGCCCGCCACGGCCTGCAGGGCGAGGGACATCATGCCGTCCCCGCCCACGGCTATGAGCGCTCCGGTCCCGCCGGCCACGGCTTCCCGCGCCCGCCTCAGGGCGTCGTCGGCGTCCTCCCCGAGGACCGTGCGTACGGAGAAGCCGGCGTCCCGCAACGCGGAAGCGGCCGGCTGCGCGGCACGCGCGCCCCGGCCGCTCCCCGCGGTGGGATTGACGAAGAGGGTGATCTCGCTGGTCACCCGCCGGACCCTACAAGGTCAGGTGATGTCGTCGTAACCGTTGAGCCGGGGGGACCGGCCCCCGTCGGCGTCACCGTCCGACTGCTCGGGCAGGGCGGCGCGGGAGGACACCGGCTCGACCGCACCGACCGCCTCGGGGGTGAGGTCCAGCCGCGAGGCCTCGTCGTCGTCGAGCTCGGCGTCGGGGTTCGCCCGTCGCCTGCGCTTGTCGTTGAGCAGGGAGACACCGACCGCGATGAAGTAGAGGACGGCCAGCGGGCCCGCCAGCAGCAGCATCGAGATGGGCTCGCCGCCGGGGGTCGCGATGGCCGCGAAAGCGGTGAGGCCCACGAGCATGCCGCGCCACCAGCGCAGCATGCGTTCGCCGGACAGGACGCCGGTCATGTTGAGCAGGATGAGCAGCAGCGGCAGCTCGAAGGCCAGTCCGAAGACGATCACCATGCGGGTGATCAGGTCCAGGAAGTCGTCGAGCGGCAGCAGGTTCTTCACGTTGTCGGGCGTGAAGCCGAGCATGATCTCGGCGGTCTGCGGCAGGATCGCGTACGCGAGGTAGGCGCCGCCCACGAAGAGGGGGACCCCCGCCGCGACGAAGGCCATCGAGTAGCGCTTCTCCTGCTTGTGCAGGCCCGGGGCGACGAACGCCCACAGCTGGTAGAGCCACACAGGGGTGGCCACCAGCACGCCCGCCATCAGGGACACCTTCAGCGCGATGGTGAACGGCGACAGCAGACCGTTGGTGGTCATCTCCGCGCAGGGCCGGCCGTTGACCATGGTCAAGGCGCCGTCCTTGCAGCCGACCGAGTCGAGGATCGGCTTCATCAGGAACTCGAAGATTTCCTTCTGGAAGAACGCTGCCACGATCACGGCGACGACGATCGCCAGGACCGACTTCAGCAGCCGGTTGCGCAGCTCACGCAGGTGATCGAGGAGGGGCATCCGCCCCTCGTCGTCCTTCTCCTGCTTGCGGGCAGACTTGAGCAACCCACTTCCCTCGTCTCGTGCGGCAGCTTCCGGTGGTACGGGGCGGCTGTCAGCTCTGGGTGGTGGGCTTGGCGTCGCTGACCGGGCGGGAGCTGGTGACGTCTCCCGGGGCGGCCTGGATCGTGCGAGCGGTGGCCGCGGGCGGGGTGGGGTCCGCGACGGTCTCCGTGGTGGGCGCCGCGGACTCCGCGTCGTCCTTCTTCATGGCCTTGGCCTCGCTCTTGAGGATGCGGGCCGACTTGCCGAGCGAACGCGCCATGTCGGGAAGCTTCTTGGCACCGAAGAGCAGCAGGATGACAGCGATGATCAGAACGATCTCGAGGGGCTTCAGATTGCCGATCATGTGCGACTTCCTTCTCACTGAGGCGTCTGGAGGGTGGGCTCGCTACCCGTGTGAACGGACATGTGTCCGACCTTCGCGCTGGCAGCGATCGTAACCCGCAGGGGTGAACACGAGGCAATGCCCGTGCGTACTCCCGCTTGCGGCCCGCACCTCCCTGCCTGGGCCGCTCCAGCAGAGTACCCCCCGAACCAGTGAATCTGGAGGGCGCGCTCCGCTATCTCAGGGCGTCACCGGTGTCGGCGAGCGTGGTGGCCGCTCGTTCGAGATCCTCGGCCGCTCGGTTGATCCGCCGCGTGGTCTCGGCGACCTGACCGGCGAGCCGCTGTGCCTCGACGAAGACCTTGACGGCCAGTACCCCGAGCACGGCCAGGCCGGCGAAACCCAGGGCGATGGCGAGCATGGGCCAGAACATGGACGGTTCCTCGATGTCTCGTCACCCCAGGGCGGTGTGCAGGCGCAGGGTGCGCACGCCACCGCCGCTGAGGAGCTCGATGATGCGCTCCCCGGCCGGCTTGCGGACCGCGGACCCGCACTCGGGGCAGGTGAAGGAGTAGAAGGTCGTACGGTGGCTGGCGCCTATGGCGAGGCGCAGCGCGGCCGACGGGAGCTCGAACCGCCCGCGGCAGTCCGGGCACGCGGCCCGGAAGCGCACGGCGGCGGGCACCGGGGCCGCGACCGGACCGGTCCGCGGGCTCGATATCGCACTCATGTGACCTCTGTCTCTGTCTCCTCGGTGCACCTGCGGCCGCCGTTCAGAGCGCGCCGTCGTAGGCGGCCAGAGCCTCACGCGCAGCGAGCCGGGCGCTCTCGGCCAGCTCCTCGGGGGCGGTGATGCGTCCTTCGCCGCCCAGGCGCAGGGCGAGTCTGCGCAGGGAGGCCGGGTCGGGGGTGCGCAGGGTGATCCGCAAGCCACCGTCGGGCAGCTCCTCCGCACTGTCGTGAGGGTAGTACTCGGCCACCCACCGCCCGCCGGGACCGACCTCGACCACGACCTCCGGGTCCTCGGCGGCAGGCTGCACCAGCCCTTCGGAGAGGTCGCGCAGTTCCAGCTCGGGCGGGGCCGAGGGGGCGTCGAGCAGCCTGATCTCGGCGACCCGGTCGAGCCGGAACGTACGCCGGGCCTCGGTGAGCCGGCACCAGCCCTCCATGTAGGTGTGGCCGACGGCGAAGAGCCGGATCGGGTCCACCTCGCGCTCGGTCAGCTCGTCGCGGGCGGGCGAGTAGTAGCGCAGCCAGAGCCGGCGTCGCTCGGAGATCGCCCGGTCCACGTCGGCGAAGACGCCGCCCTCCGACTCGAAGGTGACCGAGAGCCTCGAACTGGCGGCCCCCACCTCCCCGGCAGCCGTCTCCAGCTTCGCGGTCGCGCGCACGAGCGCCTGCCGGTCGCTCTCGCGCAGGCCAGGGAGCGTGGCGACGGCCCGGGCGGCGACGAGCAGGGCGGTCGCCTCGTCGGCGGCGAGCCGCAGCGGCTCCGCGACGTCGTCCGGGTTGTGCCACCAGATCCGGTCACCGTCGGTGTCGATGTCCAACAGGTCCCCGCCGCGGAAGCTGGTGCCGCACATCGGCAGGACGTCGAGGTCGGAGATCAGCTCGTCCTCGGTGATCCCGAAGGCCCGGGCCACGTCCTGCACGTGCGCGCCGGGGCGCTCGCGCAGGTACGTCACCAGGGAGAGCATCCGCCGGGTCTGGTCGATCGCGTTCGTGGCCACGAGTACGTCTCCCCCTCAGTCCTTGGCCACGGCGCGCAGCCGGTCCATCACATCGGCCCGCAGATCCGCGGGCTCGCTCACGATCACGTCCGCCCCGAACTCCACGAGCCAGGCATCCAGCCCGTGTCCGTACGGAATCTCCAGCTCGTCCCAGCCGTCACCGAGTTCCCGTACCGATATCGCGCGGGAACGCAGGGGGTAGCCGGCGCCGGTACGCAGCCTGATGCGGGCGGTCCTGGTGGCGGTCTCACCGGCCCAGCTCTCGACCGTCTCCCGTACGGTGACGACATCCGGGACCGCGGCGGTGAACGCGCCCGCGCGGGAGCGGACCTTCCCCGAGATCCGGGAGAGCCTGAAGACCCGCTCGGCGCCCCGCTCCCGGTCCCAGCCGGCCAGATACCAGTGGCCGCGCCAGCACTCGAGCGTCCAGGGTTCGACCTGACGCTGCTCGGGCCGGGCGGCGTTGCCCTTGCGGTAGTCGAAGGTGACCGGGCGGCGGTCCCGGCAGGCGAGCATCAGAGGTTCGAACGCGGCCTCGTGGACCGGGATGCGGGGTTCGAGGGCGCTGTGCACCTCGTACGCGTCCTCGGCCTCCGGCATGCCCGCGGCGCGCAGCTTCTGCAGGGCGCCACTGGCGGCCCCGGCGAGCCGGGCCTGCTGCCAGACCTTGGCGGCCAGCCCGAGGGCCGCGGCCTCCTCGGCGTCCAGCGTGATGGGGGGCAGCCGGTTGCTGTCACGGCGCGCGAGATAGCCGGTGTCGCCGTCCAGGTTCTCCACGGTCTCGATGACCAGGCCGAGTTCGCGCAGGTCGTCCTTGTCGCGCTCGAACATCCGGTTGAAGGATTCGTCGGAGCCCGCCTCCAGGTAGGCCTCGATCGACCCACGGAGTTCGCGCTTGCTGAGCGGGCGCCGGGTACCCAGCAGACACAGTGCCAGGTTCATCAGCCGTTCGGCCTTGGCAATCGCCATCGACGCCCTTTCTCGACGTGCTCCTTGACCGTCGACCGTACCGCCCCGGGGTGTCCGGACCAAAGCGAGGGCCCGCGCCTTGCGGCGCGGGCCCTGGCTGCTGTAGACGGACGGATCAGACGCCGACGAGGTCGCAGACGAAGATCAGCGTCTCGCCCGGCGCGATGGCGCCGCCGCCCGCGCCGCGGTCGCCGTAGGCGAGGTGGGCGGGGATCGTCAGCTGACGACGGCCGCCGACCTTCATGCCCTGGACACCCTTGTCCCAGCCCGCGATGACCTGACCGGCACCGAGCTGGAACTGCAGCGGGGTGCCGCGGTTCCACGAGGCGTCGAATTCCTCGCCGGTGGAGAACGCCACGCCCACGTAGTGGACGGAGACGGTCTGGCCTGCCTGGGCCACCGGGCCGTCGCCTTCCCAGATGTCCTTGATCTCCAGGTCGGCCGGCGGCTCGCCACCCGGGAAGTCGATCTCGGGCTTCTCGATGCTCACTGAACTGCTCCTCCTACGATGAACTGTGCAACCGGGACAGTCTTACATCTTTGCCAGGAGGTCCACGGCGAACACGAGAGTGGAGTTGGCCGGGACGGTCTGCTGCGCCTCGGAGCCGAAGCCCTGGTCCGGCGGGATGACGAGCAGAACACGGCTGCCGACCTTCTTGCCGACCAGGCCGTTCTTCAGGCCCTTGAGGGTGACCTGGGCCAGCGGGAAGGTCTGGGTCTTGCCCGCCTCGTAGGTGCTGTCGAAGGCCTTGCTGCCCTTCCAGAGCAGCCCCACGTAGTTCACGACGACGCTGTCGGTCTCCTTGATGACCTCACCCTTGGACTCGAGGATGTAGTTGGAGACCAGCTTCTTCGGCGGGTCGCTCTTGGGGATCGTGACCGTCGGCGCCTTGCCGTCCGTCTTGGTCCCGACCTTCGGCAGGTCGATGTTGTCCTGGGCGACCGGGGTGCCCTCGGCGGAGGCCGGGATCTGTGTGGCCTTCACGATGTCGACGACGAAGACCAGGGTGGCGTTGGGCTTGATGTCGCCCTGCCCCTGCTCGCCGTAACCGAGGTCCGGCGGAATGACCAGCTCGACGCGGCTGCCGACCTTCTGGCCCACGAGCCCCTTGTCCCAGCCCTGGATGACCATGCCCGCGCCCAGCGTCAGGTCGAAGGGCTGCTTGCGGTCGAAGCTGTTGTCGAACGGCTTGGTGGAATCCCACGCCTGTCCGAGGTAGTTCACCTGGATCGCGTCGCCGTTCTTGAGCTTCGCGCCGTCACCCTCACTGATGACTTCGGTCTTCAGTTCCTTGGGGGGGTCACCTTCGCCCTTCGCCAGAGTGGGCTTCTCGCCGAACTCGGCTCCCGCGGTGATCGCGGGCACGCCGTTCGTGGACGAGGCGGAGTCGGAGGCCTTGTCGTCGCCGCATGCCACCGCGGACAGCAGCAGAAGGGGGACAACGAGAAGGCCGGCAAGTCGGCGCACTGGTTCCTCAGATCTCAGACGACACGTGATTGGTCCCCGCCACTCTAGGCCGAGCGAAGGGCCCCGTACGAGGAACGTACGGGGCCCGGTCGCGCGAGGGGCGGGACGCGCACGTCCCGGATCACATGCCGGCGATCAGCTTCTCCACGCGGTCGTCGACGGAACGGAAGGGGTCCTTGCACAGCACGGTGCGCTGCGCCTGGTCGTTGAGCTTGAGGTGGACCCAGTCGACGGTGAAGTCCCGCCGCTGCTCCTGGGCCCGGCGGATGAAGTCGCCGCGCAGCCGCGCCCTGGTCGTCTGCGGGGGCACCGACTTGCCCTCGAAGATCTTCAGGTCGTTGCAGATGCGGGCGGCCTGGCCCTTGCGTTCCAGCAGGTAGTAGAGCCCGCGCCGCCGGTGGATGTCGTGGTAGGCGAGGTCTATCTGAGCGACCCTCGGGTTCGACATGGTCATGTTGTTCTTCGCCCGGTACCGCTCGATGAGCTTGTACTTCATGACCCAGTCGATCTCGGTGCCGATCCGGTCGAGGTCCTCGGCCTCGATGGCGTCGAGGGTGCGGCCCCACAGTTCGAGGACCTGGTCGACGGTGCCGGTGCGGATGCCACGGCGTTCGACGAAGTCGACGGCCTTCTCGTAGTACTCGCGCTGGACCTCGATGGCCGAGGCCTCCCGGCCGCTGGCGAGGCGCACCTTGCGCTGGCCCGTGATGTCGTGGCTGACCTCGCGGATGGCCCGGATCGGGTTCTCCAGGGTCAGGTCGCGCATCACCGTGCCCGCTTCGATCATGCGCAGCACGAGGTCGGTGGCGCCGACCTTGAGGAGCATGGTCGTCTCGGACATGTTGGAGTCACCGACGATGACGTGGAGGCGGCGGTACCGCTCCGCGTCGGCGTGCGGTTCGTCCCTGGTGTTGATGATCGGGCGGGAGCGCGTCGTCGCGGAGCTGACGCCCTCCCAGATGTGCTCGGCCCGCTGGCTGACGCAGTAGACGGCGCCGCGCGGCGTCTGCAGCACCTTGCCGGCGCCGCAGATGAGCTGACGGGTGACGAGGAACGGAATGAGGATGTCCGCGAGCCGGGAGAATTCCCCGTGCCGGGCCACGAGGTAGTTCTCGTGACATCCGTAGGAGTTTCCTGCCGAGTCGGTGTTGTTCTTGAAGAGATAGACGTCGCCCGCGATTCCCTCCTCGTGCAGGCGGCGTTCGGCGTCGACGAGCAGGCCCTCGAGAATGCGTTCGCCTGCCTTGTCGTGCGTGACCAGTTCGGTCACGTTGTCGCATTCGGGGGTTGCGTATTCCGGATGCGATCCCACGTCGAGGTACAGGCGGGCGCCGTTCCGCAGGAAGACATTGCTGCTGCGGCCCCATGACACAACACGGCGGAAGAGGTAGCGCGCCACTTCGTCAGGTGACAGTCGGCGCTGTCCCCTGAACGTGCACGTGACGCCGTACTCGTTCTCCAGCCCGAAAATGCGGCGGTCCATGACTGAACATTACGCCTTATGGCCTGAGCTGAAACCGGGTTCGGCAGCACCGTTTCGATCATTTTCCGAACCGGCCACAACCGCGGGCGTACGCCCGGGAGCTGCGAGGACCCTTCCGGTGGCCAGCAGAACCAGCAGCGCCGCCACTCCACCGGCCCCCGCGACGGCGAAACTCCACGCCGTCCCGCCGAGCTCGACGGCCGGTCCCGCCACCGCCGTTCCGGCCGCCGCGCCGACGCCGAAGGTGGTCACGAGCCAGGAGAACGCCTCGGTCACGGTCCCGCGCGGCGCGTGCCTGTCCACCACGATGAACGAACAGGCGATCGCCGGGGCGAGGAACACACCGGCCAGTGCCGCCAGCGCCGTCATGGCGGGCACCCCGGGCGTCAGCGTCAACGGCAGGTAGCCCAGGGCCAGCAGCGCGAGGATGACCCGCAGTCTCCGCTCGGGCGCTCCGGCCCACTGCCGCGCCCCGTACACCACGCCCCCGATCAGCGCGCCGAGGCCCAGCGCGGCCATCAGCCAGCCGTAGACGGACTCCCGGCCGTGGTCGTCGGCGTACGCGACCCCCGCCACCGTGATCGAGCCGAGGGCGAGCCCGACGAAGAAGAAGGCCCCCAGGAGGGCGAGCAGTCCGGGCGAGCGCAGCGCGCCCAGCCAGTGCGCCTCGCGGGGCTCGGAGCGCCAGGCCCTGGAGGGCTCGGACAGGACGACGGACAGGGCGCCCAGGACCCCGATGGCGTTGATGACCAGGAGAGCGGCGGCAGGGGACCACAGCGAGACCAGGACCGTGACGAGCAGCGGTCCGACGGTGAACATGATCTCCTGCGCGACGGCGTCCATGGCGTACGCGCGGTGCACCCGGTCCTCCCGGCCGAGGACTGTCGGCCACAGGGCGCGCAGGCCGCCCTCCAGCGGTGGCGTGAAGACACCGGCCACGACGACCGACGCGTAGGCGGCGGGCAGCGAACCGAGACCTGCCAGGGCGAGCGCGGCCATGCCGAGCGCGGACACCACCGCCGCGGGCAGCTGGACGAGCGGCTGGCCGTACAGGTCGACGGCCCGGCCCAGCAGGGGCTGGCCCACGGCCGTGGCGAGGCCGTACGCCGCGGCAAGTGCGCCGGCCAGGGTGTAGCTGCCGCCCTCGGCCCGGGTGAACAGGACGATCGCGATGTGGGCGGTGCCGTTGGGGAGCCGCCCCACCAGCGTTCCCGCGAGCAGCCGGGCGGCGTGCCGCGCCCGGAGGATGTCCAGATATCCCGCGGCCATGTCCGCCCCTCTCCCCCGCCGGCGTCACAGCCTCGGGGTTTTACGTATAACGTCGGCGTTCATACGTACCATGTGGACAGTCCGCGAGTCCATCCCACCGCACCTGACCGGCCAGCACGGAGGCACGAGTGAGCAGCGCGCAGCAGCCCGCCCCACCCCGGCCCACCAGCCGTGACGTGGCGAGGGCCGCGGGCGTCTCGCAGGCCACGGTCTCGCTGGTGCTCGGCGAGAAGTGGCGGGGCCGCGTGTCGTCGTCGACGGCCGACCGGGTCCGCGACAGCGCCAGGGAGCTCGGCTACCGGCCGAACCTCGCCGCCCGCAGCCTGCGGATGGGCCGCACCCGTACGGCCCTGCTCGTCGTCCCCGCGCTGACCAACGAGTTCTTCGCCCGCGTGTACACCGGTGCGGCCGCCGTGGCGGCCGAGCACGACTTCGGCGTGGTCCTCTACCCCTCCCCCGACGGCACCGGTCCCGCCCGGGACCCGTTCGCCTCCGCGCGCGCCGCACTCGACGGTGTGATCGCGTCCTCGATGGCCACCGGCGCTCTCGGTGCGCTCCGGGGCGCCGGTCTGCCGCTGGTGATGCTGGACAGCGACCCCGAGGACGGGGAGGCCGCCGCACGGGTGAACCTCGACATCGCGCACGGCATGCACCAGGTGGCCGGCCACCTCCTGGGACTCGGGCACCGCCGGATCGTCCATCTCGCCTCGGCGGTGGAGACCTGGACCTTCGCGGTGCGCGCCCGCGCGCTGCGGGAGGCCGTGCGGGAGGTGCCGGGGACCACCCTGCGCACGGTCACGGCCACGCTGGACGTCGGGGCGGGGCGCGAGGCGATGGAGGCGGTGCTGTCCGCCCTCGGCCCGCCGCCCACCGCGATCGTGTGCGACGACGACATCCTGGCCGCCGGCGCCTGCAAGGCTGCCCGCAGAAGGGGCCTGCGGGTCCCCGGCGACATCTCCGTGACGGGCTTCGACGACCTGGCGCTCGCCACGGCGGTCGAGCCCGAGCTCACCACCGTGCGCCTCCCGGCGGAGCAGGTCGGCGAGCGGGGTATGACGGCTCTGCTGGACGTCCTGGAGGGCCGCCCCGCGGCCCGTCACGACCTTCCCGTGCGCCTGGTGGTACGCGGCTCCACCGCGCCCCCGCCCACCGCATGACAGTGCCCCCGGAGGCGCGCCGAGCGTCCGGGGGCAAGGTCAGAGGTGATCTACTCCTTGGCGGACCCGTCCGTGTCCCCGGAGGGACTCTCGGGGCCCTTCGCCGGGGTGCCGTTCCCGGCGTCCGGCGTGGCGGTGCCTTCCGGCTCCTCCGTGTCGGACGGAGCGTCCGTCGGGGTGGCGCCCGCACCGTCCGCCTCCAGCAGGCGGGCCAGCTGCCGTCCGACGATCCGCTTGAACTTGCGCTGCTGCGGCCGCGTGCGGTCCAGGACCGCGACCTCGAGCCGCTCGGCGGGAATCTCCCGCTCGTTGCCGTTGGCCTCGCGGGACAGCGCCTGCACCGCCAGTTTCAGCGCCTCGGCGAGCGACATCCCGTCCCGGTGACGCTGGTCCAGGAAGCTGCTGATCTGCTCCGCGTTGCCACCGACCGCGACCGAGCCGTGCTCGTCCACGATCGAGCCGTCGTGCGGCAGCCGGTAGATCTGGTCGCCCTCGGGGCCGGCGCCCACCTCGGCGACCACCAGCTCCACCTCGTACGGCTTCTCGGCCGCGCTGGAGAAGATGGTGCCCAGCGTCTGCGCGTAGACGTTGGCCAGCCCACGCGCCGTCACGTCGTCGCGGTCGTAGGTGTAGCCGCGCAGATCGGCGTAGCGCACACCGCCGATCCGCAGGTTCTCGTACTCGTTGTACTTCCCGGCGGCGGCGAAGCCGATCCGGTCGTAGATCTCGCTGAACTTGTGCAGCGCGCGGGACGGGTTCTCGCCGACGAACACAATGCCGTCGGCGTACTGCAGCACAACCAGGCTGCGACCACGGGCGATGCCCTTGCGGGCGTATTCCGCCCGGTCGGCCATCGCCTGCTGGGGTGAGACATAGAACGGCGTCGACACCGGCTATCCGTCCCTTTCTGTCAGTGACGAGTGCGTCGGAGAGGCTTGGGACCGGTCAGAGCAGCGCGGCGCGGGGGCCGTCGGGCTGCTCCAGCCGGCGCTCCAGGATCGCGCGCGCGATCTCCGAGGATTCCGTGTCGTTCAGCTTGCGGAAGCCCTCGTCGGTGATGACGGTGACGATCGGGTAGATCCTGCGGGCCACGTCCGGGCCGCCGGTCGCCGAGTCGTCGTCGGCGGCGTCGTACAGCGCCTGCACGACCAGGGTGAGCGCCTGCTCCTCCGTCAGGTCGTCGCGGTACAGCTTCTTCATGGAGCCGCGGGCGAAGACCGAGCCGGAACCGGTGGCCGCGTAGCCGTGCTCCTCGGAGCGCCCGCCCGTGACGTCGTACGAGAAGATCCGGCCCTTCTCGCGGTCGAGGTCGTACCCCGCGAAGAGCGGGACGACCGCGAGGCCCTGCATGGCCATCGCCAGATTGCTGCGGATCATCGTGGAGAGCCGGTTGGCCTTGCCCTCCAGGGAGAGCGTGGCGCCCTCGACCTTCTCGAAGTGTTCCAGCTCCAGCTGGAACAGCTTGACCATCTCCACGGCCAGACCCGCCGTGCCGGCGATGCCCACCGCCGAGTACTCGTCGGCCGGGAAGACCTTCTCGATGTCGCGCTGCGCGATCATGTTGCCCATGGTGGCCCGCCGGTCACCGGCCAGCACCACTCCGCCGGGGAACGAGGCGGCCACGATGGTGGTGCCGTGCGGCGCCTCGATCGCGCCCTGCAGCGGCGGCAGACTGCGGTTGCCGGGCAGGATCTCGGGAGAGTGGTCGGACAGGAAGTCCATGAACGAGGACGAACCCGGCGTCAGGAAGGCAGCTGGTAGACGCCCGGTGCTACGAGTGTTGGCTTCCACGCGTTTCCCTCCAGGTATGCGATGGCCCTGCGCAAGGAGTCAGGATCATCTCCCAACTTGCCGATGGCCGAATTGCAGTTGAAGCACAGTACGCCTCGGACCCTACCCGTCCTGTGACAGTGATCCACATGAACGGCGGGCGCAGCTAGACAGATCGTGCAGACACCCGACTGCGACGAGACCATGGCGTCGCGCTGAGCCTCGGTCATGCCGTAGTGGCGCTTCAGATGACCTGCGCGTCCCTGAATGGCCTTGCATGCTTTACAGCGCGTCGCCGAGCCGTCGGTGGCAGTGGAGTTACGGTGCCACTCGCCGTGCGGCTTGACTTCTCCACACGTCCGGCACTCCTTGTGCCCCTGCGGAACGTCCACGCGCTGCCTTACCGGCTTGCCTTCAGCCTCCCGGCGGCGCCGGTAGTGCGCGGCCCCATAGGCAGCCACGCACCCCCGGCACCGAGGTTGAAGCCCGTCACGTCGGTTCTTGTCCGACGCGAAGGAGGGGAGTGGCAAGTTCCTCTTACAGCCGGAGCACCACTTCTCTTCGCCCGATTCGGACATTTTTTCTTACTGTCCGCCTTTTTGTACGAAGCTTCGAACAAAATCCTCGGCATTGGACTCGAGTACGTCGTCGATCTCGTCGAGGACGTCGTCCACGTCCTCGCTGAGCTTCTCCTGTCGCTCCGCGAGGTCCTCGGACGCCTGCGCTTCCTGCGCCTGCTCCTCGGTCTCCTCGGTGGAACGTGTGGCCTTCTGCTGTCCGCCGCCGGTGTCCTTGGTCGCCATGTAGCTCACCCCGCTCGGTTCGAAGCACTTGATCAGACCCTACCTACGGGGTCCGACATTGGCCCGGTACTTTCCTCAACGTCCGGAGGTCATCTCATTGATTCCCAGCCGGAGCGCCTTTCAGCCCCCTGTGAGCGTGCGGACCAGCTCTTCCGCGGTGCGGCAGCGGTCCAGGAGGTCCTTGACGTGACTACGTGTACCCCGCAGCGGTTCCATGGTGGGCACCCTCTGGAGGGAGTCACGGTCGGGCAGATCGAAGATCACGGAGTCCCAGGAGGCCGCGGCGACGTCGTCGGCGTACTGCTCGAGGCAGCGGCCCCGGAAATAGGCCCTGGTGTCCTCGGGCGGCTTCGTACGGGCCCGCTCGACGTCGGCCTCGTCCAGCAGGCGCTTGATCTTCCCGCGGGCCGCCAGGCGGTTGTACAGGCCCTTCTCGGCCCGCACGTCGGCGTACTGGAGGTCCACCAGGTGCAGCCGGGGGGCGTCCCAGTCCAGGCCGTCACGGCGCCGGTAGCCCTCCATGAGCTCCCGCTTGGCGATCCAGTCCAGCTCGCCCGACAGGCTCATCGGGTCGTTCTCCAGACGGTTCAGGGTGTCCTCCCAGCGGGCCAGGACGTCCTTGGTCTGCTCGTCGGCGTCGGCCCCGTACCGCTCCTCGACGTACTTGCGGCCGAGCTCGAAGTACTCCATCTGCAGCTGGACAGCGGTGAGTGTCCTGCCGCTGCGCAGTGTGACCAGCTGTTTCAGCGTCGGGTCGTGCGAGACCTGGTGCAGGGTGCGCACCGGCTGGTCGACGGCCAGGTCGACGTTGATGAAGCCGTCCTCGATCATGGCCAGGACCAGCGAGGTGGTGCCGAGCTTCAGGTAGGTCGAGATCTCGGAGAGGTTGGCGTCGCCGATGATGACGTGCAGCCTGCGGTACTTCTCCGCGTCGGAGTGGGGTTCGTCGCGGGTGTTGATGATGGGGCGCTTGAGGGTGGTCTCGAGGCCGACCTCGACCTCGAAGTAGTCGGCCCGCTGGCTGATCTGGAAGCCGTGCTCATGGCCGTCCTGGCCGATGCCGACCCGGCCCGCGCCGGTGACGACCTGGCGGGAGACGAAGAACGGGGTCAGGTGGCGCACGATGTCCGAGAACGGGGTCTCCCGCTTCATCAGGTAGTTCTCGTGCGTGCCGTAGGACGCGCCCTTGTTGTCGGTGTTGTTCTTGTAGAGATGGATCGGCTGGGCCCCGGGGATGGCTGCCGCCCTCTCGGCGGCCTCGGCCATCACCCGCTCGCCGGCCTTGTCCCAGAGCACCGCGTCCAGCGGATTGGTGATCTCGGGTGAGCTGTATTCGGGGTGCGCGTGGTCGACGTAGAGCCGCGCGCCGTTGGTGAGGATGACATTGGCCAGGCCGATGTCCTCGTCGGTGAGCTGGCTGGAGTCGGCGGTCTCACGGGCGAGGTCGAAGCCTCGCGCGTCCCGCAGCGGATTCTCCTCCTCGAAGTCCCAGCGGGCGCGGCGCGCCCGGTGCATCGCCGCCGCGTAGGCGTTGACGATCTGGGACGAGGTGAGCATGGCATTGGCGTTGGGTTGACCGGGGACGGAGATCCCGTACTCCGTCTCGATGCCCATTACTCGCCGTACGGTCATGCGGCCCTCCTTGCCCGGCGTCGCTCCCGTCCGGGAGCGGCGCTCACGTACCGCTGCTGGCCGGTACGCGTGCGGTGTCCGTACCCGCGCTGCGCGACTCGGCGGTACCGCAGAGCCTAGAGCGCCTCTGCGCCGGTGGGGAGATCAATTACGTCATTGTTCGGGTGTGGCCGGACTTCGGGGAAAACGGCCGGCTGCGGATGCCCTTCCGGGAATCCGCAGCCGGTCTGCGTTTTACAGGTACTGTCCGGTGTTTGCCACCGTGTCGATGGAGCGACCGGTGTCCGCGCCCTGCTTTCCGGTGACGAGTGTGCGGATGAACACGATCCGCTCGCCCTTCTTTCCGGAAATCCTGGCCCAGTCGTCCGGGTTCGTGGTGTTGGGCAGGTCCTCGTTCTCCTTGAACTCGTCCACGCATGCCTGGAGGAGGTGGGAGACGCGCAGGCCCTTCTGGCCCTGCTCGAGGAATGCCTTGATGGCCATTTTCTTCGCCCGGTCGACGATGTTCTGAATCATCGCTCCGGAGTTGAAGTCCTTGAAGTACAGGACTTCCTTGTCGCCGTTCGCGTAGGTGACCTCGAGGAAGCGGTTCTCCTCGGATTCCGTGTACATCCGCTCCACGACGGACTGGATCATCGCGTGGGCGGCCGCCTCCTTCGAGCCGGTGTGCTCGGCCAGGTCGTCCGAGTGCAGCGGCAGCGAGGGGGTGAGGTACTTCGCGAAGATGTCCTTCGCCGCCTCCGCGTCCGGACGCTCGATCTTGATCTTTACATCGAGACGGCCGGGCCGCAGGATCGCGGGGTCGATCATGTCCTCACGGTTGGAGGCACCGATGACGATGACGTTCTCCAGGCCCTCCACACCGTCGATCTCGGCGAGCAGCTGGGGGACGATGGTGTTCTCCACGTCCGAGCTGACACCGGAACCACGGGTGCGGAAGAGGGATTCCATCTCGTCGAAGAAGACGATGACGGGGGTGCCCTCGCTCGCCTTCTCCCGGGCACGCTGGAAGACGAGGCGGATGTGCCGCTCGGTCTCTCCGACGTACTTGTTGAGGAGCTCGGGCCCCTTGATGTTGAGGAAGTAGCTCTTCCCCGCGGGCTGTCCGGTGACCTCGGCGACCTTCTTGGCCAGCGAGTTGGCGACCGCCTTGGCGATGAGCGTCTTGCCGCAGCCCGGAGGGCCGTAGAGCAGGATGCCCTTCGGCGGGCGCAGTTCGTGCTCCTTGAAGAGGTCCGGGTGGAGGTACGGGAGCTCGACCGCGTCGCGGATCAGTTCGATCTGGTCGCCCAGACCGCCGATCTTGTTGTAGTCGATGTCCGGGACCTCTTCGAGAACGAGTTCCTCGACCTCGCTCTTGGGGACCACTTCGTAGACGTAGCCGGACCTGGGTTCGAGCAGCAGGGCGTCGCCGGGGCGGATGGTGATGTCCAGGAGAGGCTCGGCGAGCCGCACCACCCGTTCCTCGTCGGTGTGCCCGATGACCAGGGCGCGCTCGCCGTCCTCGAGGATCTCCTTGAGGGTGACGATGTCCCCGGCCCGCTCGAATTCCATGGCCTCGACCACGTTGAGCGCTTCGTTGAGCATGACTTCCTGGCCTCGCCGGAGGCCTTCCAGCTCGACGCTGGGGCTGACGTTCACCCGGAGCTTGCGGCCCCCGGTGAAGATGTCACAGGTGTCGTCCTCGTTGGCCTGCAGGAAGACACCGAAGCCGGCCGGCGGCTGCGCGAGCCGGTCGACCTCCTCCTTGAGGGCCACGATCTGGTCGCGGGCCTCCCGGAGTGTGCCGGCGAGCCGCTCGTTCTGCGCGGACACGCCTGCCAGGTTGGTCTGCAACTCGACGATCCGCTCTTCGAGAATCCTCGTATGACGCGGAGAGTCGGCGAGCTTACGTCGCAGGACGGCGATTTCCTGCTCGAGATAGGCAACCTGGCCGGCTGGGTCTTCTGACCCCCGCCCGGGCCGGATGCCGCGGTTGATGTCGTCGTCGTGGGCTGCCACGGTCCTCACCTCCTCCAAGGGGAGCTGGACGCTTCCTGACCCTACCTGGGTGGGTGATGATTGAAACCCCTAGATCACAAAGACCCGGGAGTCTGTCCGATCTTCACCCTTGCGCTCTCCCTCACGCCAGGGGAATACCCACCCTTCGGCACCGGAATGCAGCCGGTTGTATCGTCGAAGCGTTCAACACCCGTCAGGGCTGGCTTCAATTGGTGCAGACACGCAGGAACGGCAGGACACATGACCGTGCAGCAGGACGCTCCGGGCGACAGCGACACCCAGGATCTCGAGGTCTGGATCGACCAGGATCTCTGTACGGGCGACGGCATCTGCGTGCAGTACGCGCCCGAGGTGTTCGAGCTGGACATCGACGGTCTGGCGTACGTGAAGAGCGCGGACGACGAGCTCCTCCAGGACAAGGGCGCGACCACGCCGGTGCCGCTGCCGCTGCTCCAGGACGTGGTGGATTCGGCGAAGGAGTGCCCGGGCGACTGCATCCACGTGCGCCGCGTCGCGGACAACGTGGAGGTTTTCGGGCCGGACGCGGAGTGACCGCTCAGGCGGCCCGCGCGGCGCTCCCGCCGGAACCGGCGGACCTGACGAAGGCGTTGCCCTTCCACTGCCAGGTCGCGCTCTCCCGCTCGTCGGGGCAGCAGCGCGGTACGTCGATCGAGGAGTAGCCGAGCAGGGTCGCCGAGACCAGACCGTCGCGGACGGTGAAATCGGTCACCGTCAGCTTCTGGGCGGGGTCCACCAGGGTCGCCACGACCCGGGGTGTGGCCCCGCTCCGCTGTGTCAGGACGTAGATGCCCTGGGGCGGGGTGCCGGACCCCGCGGCGCAGTGGACGACCGCTACGGTCTCGGGTCCTCCGTCCCCGTCCAGGTCTCCGGAGGCGCTGTCGGCCACGGTGTGCCCCGAGGCGCCGCAGTCGAGCGGGAAGGCCGCGCCGGCCGGGTCGGGCGCCTTCGCGGGCGGGGCCGCGCCCTGCTGCGTGGTGACGCGGGGCTCGGACGCCGAGGCGGTCGCGGTGGCCGCCTCCGGCTGGAGCATTCCCGCGAGGGCGACGACGGCTGCCATCGCCGTGGCCGTCGCGAGCCAGTGCACCGGCTTGGCGTCGGTGTGCGCGAGGTCCGGGAGCGCGGAGGTCTGCACGCGGTATGTCTCCTGTGGTTCCTGGAGGGCCTGGGCAGGCGATGCCGAACGGGGTCGGCGGGCGGGGGTGGCCAGCATCGTGCCACACCTCACACCCGAGGGGAACGGCGGGGGCCGTCCCGGGCCACGGAAAGGCGCCGCCGGGCTCCCGGGTCGGTCCGGGGAACTCGGCGGCGGCGCCTGCGCGTTGTGACGGTCAGTCGCGGGCGGCCGAGCCGCTGCGGCTGCCGGGACCGTCGTAGTCCTCGCCGTAGGCACCCTTGGAGGGGCGGCGGCGGCGCAGCGGCGGTTCGACGCCGTCCGCGAGACGGCGGGCGGTGACGAGGAAGCCGGTGTGGCCGATCATCCGGTGGTCGGGCCGCACGGCCAGTCCCTCGACGTGCCAGTTGCGGATCATCGACTCCCAGGGCTGCGGTTCCGCGAAGCAGCCGATCTCGCGGATGGACTCGACGGTCCGCGAGAGCTGGGTCGTGGTCGCGACGTAGGCGCAGAGGATGCCGCCGGGCACGAGGGCCTTGGAGACGGCCTCCAGGCACTCCCAGGGGGCGAGCATGTCCAGGACGACGCGGTCGACGTCGGTGTCGGAGAGGTTGTCCTGGAGGTCGCCGACGGTGAGTTCCCACGCGGGGTGCGGCGAGCCGAAGTAGCGCTCGACGTTCTGCTGGGCGATCTCGGCGAAGTCCTCGCGGCGCTCGTAGGAGTGCAGCATGCCCTGCTCACCGATGGCGCGCAGCAGGAAGGTGCTGAGCGCTCCGGAGCCGACTCCCGCTTCCACGACGCGTGCGCCGGGGAAGATGTCGGCGAAGGCCAGGATCTGCCCCGCGTCCTTGGGGTAGACCACGGCGGCACCGCGGGGCATGGACAGGACGTAGTCGGGGAGCAGGGGGCGCAGCGCGAGGTAGGCGACGTTTCCCGTGGTACGGACAACACTGCCCTCGGGAGCACCGATCAGCTCGTCGTGCGGGAAAGAACCCTTGTGGGTGTGGAAGTTCTTTCCGGCCTCGAGCGTGAAGGTGTAGTGGCGTCCCTTGGGGTCGGTGAGCTGGACCTGGTCCCCGACTTTGAATGGGCCGCGACGGCGGGCGGCACCGGTCGGTTCGGACATGTGACCAGCCTACCGGTATTTCGTGAGCCGCTTTCCGGGTGTCAGGCGGAAGGCCGGGCCATGGCCTTGACGAACGCGTGCTCGACGTCGGCCGTGGACAGGACGCCGTAGATCTCCCCGGTCTCCTCGACGACCAGGTACTCGGTGGCCGGGGTGGCCTTCAGCCGGTCCAGGAGGGCTTCGCCCGCGAGTTCGGCGGGGACCTTCATGCCGTCGGTGAGGTCCTGGGCGAGGCTGCTGACGGCCACCCAGGGCCTGCGGTGTTCGGGGACGCCGGCGATGGCCGCCTCCCTGACGACACCCTTGGGGGTGCCCTGTCCGTCGACCACGACCAGAGCGCGGGCGCCCGCTTCGTTGGCCCGGCGCAGGGCCTCGGAGAGCGGGGTGGCGGACTCGACGGGGACGGCGCGCCGGGTGAGGGTGCGGGCCCGCAGGTCGGGGAGGTGCTCGCGCAGCCGCGCCATGCGCAGGCTGTTGCCGGCACCGGTCCAGATGATTCCGGCGAGGATCGCGGCGAGCAGGGCGTCCATGACGGTCTCCACGCCGCTGATCTCGCTGGTGGTGTTGCCGAGGGCGCCGGTGTGGGTGAGGAGGGGCAGGCCGATGAGCACCGTGACGGCCAGGCCCCTGCCGACCCAGGCGGCGGCGACGGTGCCGCTCATCGGCTTGCCCGTGATCTTCCATACGACCGCGCGGAGCATCCGGCCGCCGTCCAGGGGCAGACCGGGCAGCAGGTTGAACGCGGCGACGATGAGGTTGGAGATCATCAGGCCGGCGAGGAGCACACCGGGTACGGTCCCCGCCTCGACGAACTGCAGCGGGATGTAGAAGAGGCCACCGAGGACCAGGGAGAGCAGGGGCCCGACGAAGGCGAGGACGAATTCGCGGCCCGGGGTCTCGGACTCCTTCTCGATCTCGGAGACACCGCCGAAGAACTGGAGCTGGATGCGGCGCACGGGCAGCTTGTAGCGCAGCGCGGCGACGGTGTGGGCGAGCTCGTGGACCAGGACGGACGCGTAGAAGGCGATGGCGAAGAAGAGCGCCACCAGGTAGCGGGCCCCGCCGAGCTCGGGCAGGACCCGGTCGAGCTGGCCGCCGAAGACCCAGGTGATGAGGGCCGCGACGACGAACCAGCTGGGTGCCACGTAGACGGGCACGCCGAAGGGACGGCCCATGAGGAGGCCGCCGCCTGGATCTTCCGGGCGTCGCGGTTTGCCCTTGTCCGGTCCGGTGCCGGGGTCCGTTCCCCCTGCGCCGGGCTGCGGGCGCCCGCTGTCGCCGCTCTCGTCCACGGGGTCCCTTCGGTCGGTGGCGCGTGCCACGATCATGCTGTGCGCGAGCTCTGTGGTCGATGGTATGCCGCTGGATGTCGGTGGCGGGCCGTAGGGTCTGCGACATGACGTCCGTACCGCGCCCGCCTCAGCCACCCTCGTCCCTGTCGCCGTCGCGCGCGAGCGATTTCATGCAGTGCCCCCTGCTCTACCGCTTCCGGGTCATCGACAAACTGCCCGAGAAGCCCAGTGAGGCTGCTACCCGTGGCACGCTCGTGCATGCGGTGCTCGAGCGGCTCTTCGACGCCCCGGCGGTGGACCGTACGGCGCCGAGGGCCAAGGCGCTGATCCCCGGGCAGTGGGACCGGCTGCTGGAGTCGAAGCCCGAGCTGACGGAGCTCTTCGCGGGGGATCCGGAGGGCGAGCGGCTCGCGGGGTGGCTGGGCGAGGCGGAGCGGCTCGTGGAGCGGTGGTTCTCGCTGGAGGACCCGACCCGCCTGGAGCCGGCCGAGCGGGAGCTGTTCGTCGAGACGGAGCTGGACTCGGGGCTGCGGCTGCGTGGGGTGATCGACCGGATCGACGTGGCTCCCACGGGCGAGGTCCGCATCGTGGACTACAAGACGGGCAAGGCGCCGCGGCCGGAGTACGCCGAGGGCGCGCTGTTCCAGATGAAGTTCTACGCCCTGGTGATCTGGCGCCTGAAGAACGTGGTGCCGCGCCGGCTCCAGCTCGTCTATCTCGGCAGCGGCGACGTCCTGACGTACGACCCGGTGCCCGCCGACCTCGAACGGGTCGAGCGCAAGCTGCTGGCCCTGTGGGACGCGATCCGGCTGGCGACGGAGACGGGCGAGTGGCGGCCGAGGCCGACGAAGCTGTGCGGCTGGTGCGATCACCGGGCGGTCTGCCCCGAGTTCGGCGGGACTCCCCCGGTCTATCCCCTGTCGGTCCGCCCTGCGGAACCGGTGGAGGGTGTGCAGGGCAGAATGGAGCCGGTGCCGTCCGAGGCCGGCCAACCGGTGCCCCTCGAAGGCCCTTAAGGAGATTACGTGGCTATCCGCGTCCTGCTGGTCGATGACCAACCGCTGCTGCGCACGGGCTTCCGGATGATTCTGGAGGCGGAGGGCGACCTCGCGGTGGTCGGTGAGGCCGGTGACGGCCTGCAGGCCATCGACCAGGTGCGGGCCCTGCAGCCCGATGTCGTGCTCATGGACATCCGGATGCCGCGGATGGACGGTGTCGAGGCGACCCGCCAGATCACCGGCCCCGGCCGGGACGGTCCGGCGAAGGTCCTGGTCCTGACGACGTTCGACCTCGACGAGTACGTGGTCGAGGCGCTGCGCGCCGGAGCCAGCGGCTTCCTGCTGAAGGACGCGCCTGCCAACGAGCTGGTGCAGGCCATCCGGGTGGTGGCCGCGGGAGAGGCGATGCTGGCGCCGAGCATCACGCGCCGGCTGCTCGACAAGTACGCCGATCATCTGCCCTCGGGCGAGGAGCCCGTCCCGGACGCCCTGCACACCCTCACCGAGCGCGAGGTCGAGGTGCTGAAGCTGGTGGCGCGCGGCCTGTCCAACGCGGAGATCGCGGCCGACCTGTTCGTGAGCGAGACGACGGTCAAGACGCACGTGGGACATGTGCTGACGAAGCTGAGCCTGCGCGACCGTGTGCAGGCCGCCGTCTACGCCTACGAGAGCGGCCTGGTGCGCCCCGGGGCCCAGTGAGGCGAGGAGCGAGACCGGCGCGGGGGGGGGGGGGGGGGGCCCCGGCCCCCCGGGGGGGGGGGGGGGGGCGCGGGCCGGGGGGGGGGCGGGGGGCGGCCCCCCCGCCCCGCGCCGGTCTTGTGGGACGTCCGCGTCAGGAGTTGCCGCGGCCCAGCTCCCAGAGCTGGAGATCGGCCGAGGAGTTGACGGCCCATTCGACACCGGACAGCCCGTCCAGCGAGGCGACGTACTGCTTGCCCTGCCAGATGGGGAGCACGGGGACGTCGGTGGCAACGATGTCCTGGAGCTTCTCGAAGGCCGGCGACGCGGCGCTGCGGTCCGCCTCGCGACGGGACTGCGGGATGAGCGTCTTCTGCGCCTCGGCCGACTTGTACGGCGAGTTGAGGAAGTTGCCCTCGTCGAGGAACGGCGCGATGTAGGTGTCCGGGTCCGGGAAGTCGGGGAACCAGCCCATGCCGTACACCGCGTAGTCCCCCTTCTTCTGGGCCGGGCGGTACTTGGCCCACGGGGTGCCCTGGACGTCGACCTCGAAGAGCTTTGTGTTGTTGAGCTGCTCGGCCAGTGCCTCGAACTCGGTCTTGGTGGCGGGACCGTAGTGGTCCGTCGTGTAGTGCAGGGTGAACTTCACCGGCGTGCTGATGCCCGCCTTCTCCAGCATCCCTGCGGCCGTCTCCACACTGGGCTCGCCGTACTCGTTGTAGAACGAGTTGGTGTGGCTGGTGATGCCGGACGGAATCAGCGAGTACAGCGGCTCGGCGGTGCTGCCGTAGACCTTGCTCGCGATGGAACCGCGGTCGATGACCTGGGCCATGGCCTGGCGTACGGCCTTGTCCTTCACCACCGGGTCCTCGGTGTTGAAGGCCAGGTAGCTGATGGCGAGGCCGGGCATCTCGGTGAGCTTCACGCCCTCCTTCGGCTTCGCCAGCATCTGCTGGGCCTGCTCGGGCGACATGGTGCGCGTCATCATGTCGATCTTCTTCTCGTCGAGCGCCTTGCCCATCGCCGCGGCGTCGGGGAAGAGGTCAAGCTCGACCTTCTCGTTGTTGATCTTCAGATCGCCCTTGTACTTCGGGTTCTTGGTGAAGACCACCTTGACGACCTGGTCGCCCTCGACCTCCGGCTTCATCGTGTAGGGGCCGGAGCCGTCGACCTGGAAGCCCTCACGCGCCGACTTGGCCGGGTACTTGGCCTTCTGGACGATGCCGGCGGGCGGGGTGGCGAGCTTGTAGGGGAAGGTCGCGTCCGGGGTGCTCAGGTGGAAGACGACCTGGTTCTCGCCCTTGGTCTCGATCGTGTCGATGTTGGCGAGCAGACCGACCGGGCCGCTCTTGTCCTTGATGTCGATGACGCGCTGGATGGAGTACTTCACGTCCTCCGGGGTGACGGGGGTGCCGTCGGCGAACGTGAGGCCCTCGCGCAGCGTGCAGCGGTAGCTCTCGTTCTCCGTGTCCGTGAAGGCGCAGCTCTCGGCCGCCTCGGGGACCGGCTCCCCGCCGCCGCGCGGTATGTGGGTCAGGGTCTGCACGGTCTGGCGCAGCACGTTCCAGACGCCCGCCTCGTAGCCGATCGCCGGGTCGAGCGGGGCGGGGTTGTCCGCCGAGGCGATGAACTGGTCCGTCGTCCCGACCACGATGGCATCGCCCCCGTCGTCCGACCCACCACAGGCGGCGAGCACAGGCGCGAGCAGGCCGGCTACGGCCGGCAACACCAGCGTCTTGCGGTTCATCTGGACGTTCTCCCTCATTCCGGCATGTGAGAAAAACGAGATTAGTAGGCGCCGCAGGGGGACCTGACCGGTGCCGATCGCGGGCGTATCCACTCGGTGATCACCGATCACGGGTTGTCCATGTCGCGTCCGGGAATGTTTCGTGCACGACTCCACCAACCCGGACGTATGGGCGCCCAAAACGGACAGCCCGGTCGATCTTGAGGGGCGCCCGACGTCACATGGAGTGACGAACATCACGTCTGCATGCAGATGCAGTTATTGACATGGACCTGATTTGCGCGCGGGGGCGCATCGCCGGAAAGCCGCGCCCCCGCCGGGAAAACGCTTTCTCAGGCAGGGGTGATCAGGCCGCGCAGGAAGGCGAGATCCACCTGCTCCAGGGAGGGCACGACGGCTCTCCCGGGGGCGGGGGCGATGGGCGCCACGGAGGGTACGGCGACGACGCGGCAGCCTGCCGCCTCAGCCGCGGCGACGCCCGTCGCCGTGTCCTCGACGACCGCGCAGCGCCACGGGTCCGCCCCGAAGCCCGCCGCCGCCGCGAGATAGGGGTCGGGGTGCGGCTTGGTGCGGGTGACCTCGTCGCCCGCGATCGTGAGGGCGAAGTGGTGACGGCCGACCGAGTCCAGGACCCGGTCGATGATGCGCCTGTGGGAGGCGGAGACCAGAGCGGTGGGGACCTCGTGCGCCGCGAGCTCGGCGAGCAACCGGGCCGCCCCCGGCATCAGTGGCACCCCGTGCCCGATGCGCTCCTCGAAGCGGTCGTTGAGCAGCACCGTGAGCTTCTCGAGCGTGATGGCGGCGCCGGTGACCTCGATGAGGTATCCGGCACTGCGGGTCATCGGCCCGCCGACGACCACGTCCCGCCAGGCCTCGTCCAGCCGGTGCCCGAGGTCGGCGAAGACCTCGACCTCCACGTCCCACCAGAATCCTTCGGTGTCGACCAGGGTGCCGTCCATGTCGAGCAGGACAGCTTGCAGCGCCGACCCTTCGGCGGTACGGGTCAGGGACGCGGGGACCGTACTGGTCATCCGGCACACCTCCATGAGGGACGAGAAGGCCGGCCGTCTCCCCGGTGGGAACGACGACCGGCCTGCACTGGACCGACCATTCTACGACTCGTCCGCGTACGGCGCGCGAAGCGCCGCTCACCGCGCGTTGAACACCGGCTTACCGTGCGTTGAAGTACTTCGCCTCGGGGTGGTGGATGACGATGGCGTCCGTGGACTGCTCCGGGTGCAGCTGGAACTCCTCGGACAGGTGCACGCCGATCCGCTCGGGCTCCAGGAGCGTGGCGATCTTGGCCCGGTCCTCCAGGTCGGGGCAGGCCCCGTAACCCAGGGAGAAGCGCGCCCCGCGGTACTTCAGCGCGAACATGTCCTCGACGTCGGAGGGGTCCTCCCCCGCGAAGCCGAGCTCACTGCGGACGCGGGCGTGCCAGTACTCGGCGAGTGCCTCCGCCAGCTGCACGGACAGCCCGTGCAGCTCCAGGTAGTCGCGGTAGGAGTTCGACTCGAAGAGCTCCGCGGTGGCGCCGCCGATCCTGGATCCGACCGTGACGACCTGGAGCCCGATCACGTCCGTCTCCCCCGACTCCTCGGGGCGGAAGAAGTCCGCGAGGCACAGACGGCGGCCCCGGCGCTGGCGGGGGAAGGTGAAGCGGGTCCGCTCCGAGCCGTCCTCGTGCAGCAGGATCAGGTCGTCGCCCTTGGAGACGCAGGGGAAGTAGCCGTAGACGACGGCGGCTTCCAGCAGGTTCTCGGTGTGGAGCTTGTCGAGCCAGCCGCGCAGGTGCGGGCGGCCCTCGCGCTCCACGAGCTCCTCGTACGTGGGGCCGTCGCCGGCGCGGGCCTGCTTGAGACCCCACTGGCCCTTGAACAGGGCGCCTTCGTCCAGCCAGGACGCGTACTCCTTGAGCTGGATGCCCTTGACGACCCGGGTGCCCCAGAACGGCGGCTCGGGGACGGGGTTGGTGACGGAGACGTCGGACCGCACGCCGTCCTCCGGCTCCACGACCTCGGTCTGCGCGGTGTCCCGCTTGGGGACCCGGCGCTGCTTCAGCTCGGGGAGTACGGCGCCGGGGACACCGCGCTTGACCGCGACGAGCGCGTCCATCAGGCGCAGGCCCTCGAAAGCGTCGCGGGCGTAGCGGACCTCGCCCTCGTAGATCTCGTGCAGGTCCTGCTCCACGTAGGCCCGGGTGAGGGCCGCGCCGCCGAGGATCACCGGGTAGTCGGCCGCCAGCTTGCGCTGGTTCAGCTCCTCCAGGTTCTCCTTCATGATCACGGTGGACTTCACCAGCAGGCCCGACATCCCGATCACGTCGGCGCGGTGCTCCTCGGCGGCTTCCAGGATCGCGGAGACGGGCTGCTTGATGCCCAGGTTGACGACGTTGAAGCCGTTGTTGGACAGGATGATGTCGACGAGGTTCTTGCCGATGTCGTGGACGTCGCCCCGGACGGTGGCCAGCACGATGGTGCCCTTGCCCTCGGCGTCGGTCTTCTCCATGTGCGGTTCGAGGTAGGCCACCGCGGTCTTCATGACCTCGGCCGACTGCAGCACGAAGGGCAGCTGCATCTGACCGGAGCCGAAGAGCTCGCCGACGACCTTCATGCCCTCGAGGAGGGTGTTGTTGACGATGTCGAGGGCGGGCGTGGTCCCCAGTGCCTCGTCGAGGTCCGCCTCCAGCCCGTTCTTCTCGCCGTCGATGATGCGGCGCTGGAGCCTCTCGTCGAGCGGCAGGGCCTGGAGTTCCTCGGCCTTGCCCGCCTTCATCGACTTCATGTTGACGCCCTCGAAGAGCTCCATGAGCCGCTGGAGGGGGTCGTAGCCCTCTTCGCGCCGGTCGTGGATCAGGTCGAGTGCGACCTTGACCTGCTCCTCGTCCAGCCGGGCGATCGGAAGGATCTTGGAGGCGTGCACGATCGCGGAGTCCAGGCCCGCCTTCACGCACTCGTCCAGGAAGACGGAGTTCAGGACGACGCGGGCGGCCGGGTTCAGGCCGAAGGAGATGTTGGACAGGCCGAGCGTGGTCTGCACGTCGGGGTGGCGGCGCTTCAGCTCGCGGATGGCGCCGATCGTGGCGATCCCGTCCTTGCGGGACTCCTCCTGACCGGTACAGATCGTGAAGGTGAGGCAGTCGATGAGGATGTCCGCCTCGTGGATGCCCCAGTTGGTGGTGAGGTCCTCGATGAGCCGTTCCGCGATGGCGACCTTGTGCTCGACGGTGCGGGCCTGGCCCTCCTCGTCGATGGTCAGCGCGATCAGGGCGGCGCCGTGCTCGGCGGCCAGCCCGGCGACCTTCGCGAAGCGGGACTCGGGGCCGTCGCCGTCCTCGTAGTTGACGGAGTTCAGTACGGCCCGGCCGCCGAGCTTCTCCAGACCGGCGCGCAGGACGGGCACCTCGGTGGAGTCCAGCACGATCGGCAGCGTGGAGGCGGTGGCGAAGCGGCCGGCCAGCTCCTCCATGTCGGCGACGCCGTCGCGGCCCACGTAGTCGACGCAGAGGTCGAGCATGTGCGCGCCCTCGCGGATCTGGTCGCGGGCCATCTCCACGCAGTCGTCCCAGCGGGCCTCGAGCATGGCCTCGCGGAACTTCTTGGACCCGTTGGCGTTCGTACGCTCGCCGATCGCGAGGTACGAGGTGTCCTGGCGGAACGGCACGGTCTGGTAGAGCGAGGCTGCCCCCGGCTCGGGGCGGGGGTCCCGGGGGGTGAGCTCGGAGCCGCGGACCCGCTCGACGAGCTGCCTCAGGTGCTCCGGCGTCGTACCGCAGCAGCCGCCGACGAGGGAGAGGCCGTACTCCTGGACGAAGGTCTCCTGGGCTTCGGCCAGGCCTTCCGCGTCGAGCGGGAAGTGTGCGCCGTCCTTGGTGAGCACGGGCAGCCCGGCGTTCGGCATGCAGAGCAGCGGGATGCGGGAGTGGCGCGTGAGGTAGCGGAGGTGCTCGCTCATCTCGGCGGGGCCGGTCGAGCAGTTCAGGCCGATCATGTCGACACCGAGCGGTTCGAGCGCGGTCAGCGCGGCGCCGATCTCGGAGCCGAGCAGCATGGTGCCGGTCGTCTCGAAGGCGAGGGAGCACAGCACCAGGAGGTCGCTGCCCATGGCTTCCAGCGCGCGCCGCGCGCCCAGCACGGCGGCCTTGGTCTGCAGGAGGTCCTGGGTGGTCTCGATGATGAGGGCGTCGGCGCCGCCCGCGATGAGGCCCTCGGCGTTCTGCTGGAAGCCGTCGCGCAGGACGGTGTAGGGCGCGTGTCCGAGCGTCGGCAGCTTGGTGCCGGGCCCGATGGACCCGAGCACCCAGCGCTGCTGTCCCGTCTCCTCGGTGAACCGGTCGGCGACCTCGCGGGCGATGCGCGCGCCGGCCTCGGAGAGCTCGTGGATGCGGCCGGGGATGTCGTACTCACCCAGGGCGGAGGCGTTGGCCCCGAAGGTGTTGGTCTCGACGCAGTCCACGCCGACCGCGAAGTACTCCTCGTGCACCGAGCGGACGATGTCGGGCCGGGTGACGTTGAGGACCTCGTTGCACCCTTCGAGGTTCTGGAAGTCCTCGAGGGTGGGGTCCTGCGCCTGGAGCATGGTGCCCATGGCGCCGTCGGCCACCACCACCCGGGTGGCGAGCGCCTCACGGAGCGCTGCGGCTCGGTTCCGGCTGTCGGCTGTGGGGGTCGGCGACGAGGCCATGGATGTTCTCCCTGGGATGCGACGGCTGTCGGCTTTGCGCCCTTCTGCAGAGGGGGCACGCGGCCAGCGTAGCCGGGAGGCGACCGGGGCGGTCGCCGTGTCCCACGGGGCGGACTGCATGCTGTGCGGGGAACGGGCCCACTCAGGGGTGTGACGCATAATCTTCGCGCCACCGGACAGAGGTCGGCATCGACCGATAGTGTTCAGCATTGTCGAACCGAGGTGGAGGAGTACGGCGCGATGGCGAAGAACATCCAGTCGCTCGAGCGGGCAGCGGCCATGCTGCGTCTGCTGGCAGGCGGCGAGCGTCGGCTCGGCCTGTCCGACATCGCGTCCTCGCTCGGCCTGGCCAAGGGCACCGCGCACGGCATCCTGCGCACGCTCCAGCACGAGGGCTTCGTGGAGCAGGACGCGGCGTCCGGCCGCTACCAGCTGGGGGCCGAACTGCTGCGGCTGGGGAACAGCTACCTGGACGTGCACGAGCTGCGGGCACGGGCGCTGGTGTGGACCGACGACCTGGCCCGGTCCAGCGGCGAGAGCGTGCACCTGGGCGTGCTGCACCAGCACGGCGTCCTGATCGTCCACCACGTCTTCCGGCCGGACGACAGTCGCCAGGTCCTCGAGGTCGGAGCCATGCAGCCGTTGCACTCCACCGCCCTGGGCAAGGTCCTCTCCGCGTACGATCCGGTCGCCCACAGCGAGGTCACCGAGGTGGAACGGCGGTCCTTCACGCCGCGCACCGTCACGGACGAGACGGAGTTCGAGTCCCTGCTCGACCTGATCAGGGCACAGGGCTGGGCCTCCGACGTGGAGGAGACCTGGGAGGGCGTGGCGGCGGTGGCGGCCCCGGTCCACGACCGGCGCAGGATGCCCGTCGGCGCCGTGGCGGTGACGGGTGCGGTGGAGCGTGTCTGCGCGGGGGGCGAGCTGCGCCCCGAACTGGTCGCGGCCGTCCGGGACTGCGCGCGCGCCGTCTCCCGGGACCTGGGCGCCGGACGCTTCTGAGCGCCTCCCCCTGTTCGGGCACCACGTACTGCGGACTTCCCCGCACAGCCCCCGCACGACGCTCGCGGGAGGCGCACGGTGCCGCCCGCCGGACCCGCCCGGGGCTCCCCCGGGAAGCGTCCCGCGCCGCCCCCTGACCCACCCTGGAGCTCCCCGGTAAGCGCCCCGCGACAGCCGGCACGCGCCCTGCGACGGCCCCGAGGCGCACCCCGGCCACGCCCGCACACGTGCCGCTGCGGCGCGCTGCGGCGCACCGGCGGAACGCGCTCGTGGGCGCTCCCGGCCTCGTAACGATCGAGTCGCACGTCACACACCTCTTGACGCACCCCTCGTCGGGGAGAAACATTGCCGCTCACCGGTCGGCATTGCCGAACACCTAACGGCAATACGCGTTAGGGTGTGACAGTGCCGAGGGCCGGTCAAGCCCTACAGGCGGTGTCCCCCTCTCCGGAGGGGTACCCATCGTGGGCGCGATCCACCGGAGGGACCCGGTGTTTCGCCTTCCCCTGGACGAAGGACAAAGGAGTCGCGGGTGTCCAGCTCCGACATCTTCATCGGCGAGACCATCGGTACCGCCATACTCATCCTGCTCGGCGGCGGTGTCTGTGCCGCCGTCACGCTCAAGCGCTCCAAGGCGCAGAACGCCGGCTGGCTGGCCATCACCTTCGGGTGGGGCTTCGCCGTGCTGACCGGCGCCTACATCGCCTCCGGAGTCTCCGGCGCCCACCTCAACCCGGCGGTCACGCTCGGCCTGGCGATCCAGGGCGGCACCCCGTGGGGTGACGTGCCCCTGTACTTCGCCTCCCAGCTGCTCGGCGCGATGATCGGTGCCGTACTGGTCTGGGCCGTGTACTACGGCCAGTTCCACGCGCACCTCACGGATCCGGAGATCATCCGGGACCAGCCGGGCGAGGAGGGCATGGTCGACCAGACTTCGGCGCCGAAGGCCGGCCCCGTGCTCGGCGTCTTCAGCACGGGCCCGGAGATCCGCAACGCCGTGCAGAACATGGTCACGGAGATCATCGCCACCGCCGTGCTGATCCTGGCGATCCTCACGCAGGGCCTCAACAACGAGGGCAACGGCCTCGGCACGCTGGGCGCCCTGATCACCTCGCTGGTGGTCGTCGGCATCGGCCTGTCGCTCGGCGGCCCGACCGGTTACGCCATCAACCCGGTGCGCGACCTCGGCCCGCGGATCGTGCACGCGTTGCTGCCGCTTCCGAACAAGGGCGGTTCGGACTGGGGCTACGTCTGGGTACCGGTGGTAGGACCGCTCATCGGGGCCGCGCTCGCGGGCGGTCTCTACAACCTCGCCTTCGCCTGAGCCACAGCCCGCACCACACACAGACTTCCGGGAGCACACCGTGACCGACGCACACACCACCGGCCCGTTCATCGCGGCCATCGACCAGGGCACCACGTCCAGCCGTTGCATCGTCTTCGACAAGGACGGCCGGATCGTCTCCGTCGACCAGAAGGAGCACGAGCAGATCTTCCCGAAGCCGGGCTGGGTCGAACACGACGCCAAGGAGATCTGGGAGAACGTCCAGGAGGTCGTCGCCGGAGCCATCGTCAAGGCGGGCATCACCGCCGCCGACGTCAAGGCCATCGGCATCACCAACCAGCGCGAGACCACCCTGCTCTGGGACAAGAACACCGGCGAGCCGGTCCACAACGCGCTGGTCTGGCAGGACACCCGCACGGACGCGCTCTGCAAGGAGCTCGGCCGCAACGTCGGCCAGGACCGCTTCCGCCGCGAGACCGGGCTGCCGCTCGCCTCGTACTTCGCGGGTCCCAAGGTCCGCTGGCTGCTCGACAACGTCGAAGGGCTGCGGGAGCGCGCCGAGCGGGGCGAGATCCTCTTCGGCACCATGGACTCCTGGGTCATCTGGAACCTGACCGGTGGGACCGACGGCGGGGTCCACGTCACCGACGTCACCAACGCCTCGCGCACCCTGCTGATGAACCTGCACACGATGCAGTGGGACGACAAGATCCTCAGCTCCATCGGCATCCCGTCCGCCGTGCTGCCGGAGATCCGGTCCTCCGCCGAGGTCTACGGCAACGCCAAGGGCGGGGTGCTGGACGGTGTGCCGGTCGCCTCGGCGCTCGGCGACCAGCAGGCCGCGCTCTTCGGCCAGACGTGTTTCGCCCAGGGCGAGGCCAAGTCCACGTACGGCACCGGCACCTTCATGCTGATCAACACCGGCCACACCCCCGTGAACTCGTACAACGGGCTGCTGACGACCGTCGGGTACCGCATCGGCGACCAGAAGGCGGTGTACGCCCTCGAGGGGTCCATCGCCGTCACCGGGTCGCTGGTCCAGTGGATGCGCGACCAGATGGGCCTGATCAAGTCGGCGGCCGAGATCGAGACGCTCGCGTCCTCGGTCGAGGACAACGGCGGCGCCTACTTCGTACCCGCGTTCTCGGGTCTGTTCGCCCCCTACTGGCGGCCGGACGCCCGCGGTGTCATCGCCGGCCTCACCCGGTACGTCACCAAGGCGCACATCGCCCGTGCCGTGCTCGAGGCCACCGCCTGGCAGACGCGCGAGATCAGCGACGCCATGACCAAGGACTCCGGCGTCGAGGTGACCGCGCTGAAGGTCGACGGCGGCATGACCTCCAACAACCTGCTGATGCAGACCCTCTCCGACTTCCTGGACGCACCGGTGGTGCGCCCGATGGTCGCCGAGACCACCTGCCTCGGCGCCGCCTACGCCGCCGGTCTCGCCGTCGGCTTCTGGCCGGACACCGACGCGCTGCGCGCCAACTGGCGCCGGGCCGCCGAGTGGACCCCCCGTATGGACGCGGCCACCCGTGACCGCGAGTACAAGAGCTGGCTCAAGGCCGTCGAACGGACCATGGGCTGGATCGAGGACGAAGAGAGCTGAGGAGCAATCGACATGACCACCCTGCAGAGCGTCCCCGCCCTCGGGACGCATCCGGCCTCCGGCTCCCTCCCGAGCCGCGCCGAGACCCGGGAGCGGCTTTCCGAGGCGACGTACGACCTCCTGGTGATCGGCGGCGGCATCCTGGGCATCTCCACCGCCTGGCATGCGGCGCAGTCCGGACTGCGGGTGGCCCTGGTGGACGCCGGCGACTTCGCCGGCGCCACCTCCTCCGCCTCCTCCAAGCTGCTCCACGGCGGCCTGCGCTACCTCCAGACCGGCGCGGTGAAGCTGGTCGCGGAGAACCACTTCGAGCGGCGCGCGGTCTCCCGCCAGGTCGCCCCGCACCTGGCCAACCCGCTCACCTTCTACCTGCCCGTCTACAAGGGCGGGCCGCACGGCGCGGCCAAGCTCGGCGCGGGCGTCTTCGCCTACTCCGCGCTGTCCGCGTTCGGTGACGGCGTCGGCCATGTGATCAGCCCTGCCAGGGCCCGGCGAGACGTGCCGGAGCTGCGCACGGACAACCTCAAGGCCGTCGCGGTCTACGGCGACGACCAGATGAACGACGCCCGGATGGCGCTGATGACGGTCCGCGCGGCCGTGGACGCGGGCGCCGTGGTCCTCAACCACGCCGCGGTCACCGGACTGCGGTTCACCAGGGGCCGGGTCACGGGGGCCGAGCTGGAGGACCGTCAGGACGGCACGGAGTTCGGCGTGAACGCCCGGCTCGTGCTCAACGCGACCGGCCCGTGGGTCGACCACCTGCGCAAGCTGGAGGACCCGAACGCGGCGCCCTCCATACGCCTTTCCAAGGGGGCGCACCTCGTCCTCAAGCGCACCCGCCCGTGGAAGGCCGCGCTGGCGACGCCGATCGACAAGTACCGCATCACCTTCGCCCTGCCGTGGGAGGACATGCTGCTGCTCGGCACGACGGACGAGGAGTACGAGGGCGATCCGGCCGATGTCGCGGTCACCGAGAAGGACACGGCGCAGATCCTGGACGAGGCCGCGTTCTCCGTACGCGACCAGCAGCTGTCCCGTGACCTGATCACGTACTCCTTCGCAGGACTGCGGGTGCTGCCGGGCGGCCCGGGCGACACGTCCAAGGCCAAGCGGGAGACGGTCGTGACCGAGGGCCGGGGTGGGATGCTGTCGGTCGCGGGCGGCAAGTGGACGACGTTCCGTCACATCGGGCGCACGGTGATGAACAAGCTGGCCGAACTGCCCGGGCACCCCCTCTCCGAGGACATGGAGCCCATGGCCCGGCTGCCGAGGAAGATGCCCCTTCCCGGCATCGCCAGCCCGAACGCGGTCGCGCACCGGCTGCTGGCCGGCGGCGGCACTCCGGGCCCGCGGATGGAAGCGGACACGGCCCGGCACCTCGCCACGCACTACGGTTCGCTCTCCTTCGACATCGCGCGGATGGCGGAGGAGAACCCGGCCCTGGCCGAGCGCGTCCACCCGGACGCCCCCGAGATCTGGGCGCAGGTGGCGTACGCACGCGACCGGGAGTGGGCCGAGACCGCCGACGACGTCCTGCGCCGGCGCACGACACTGACGATCCGCGGCCTGGCGACGGACGAGATCCGGGCCGGCGTCGAGGACATGCTCGCCGACAGGCGCTGACGGTCCGCAGCGGGAAGAGGGGCGGCTCCACGGAGGGGAGCCGCCCCTCAGCCGTGCCCCGGGGCTGTGCCACACCGCGGCCACACGGGCGCAATACGACGCGGGGACAGTGGAAGGATGACCGCACACGAGAACATTCATCTGTCGGTGGCGCTCGACGGTGCCGGGTCCCATCCCGCCGCTCCCGCGCGGCCGTTCACGCCCGGGGCGTACGCGTCCCTGGTGCGCGGGGCCGAGGCCGGGCTGCTGGACTTCATCACGGTGGAGGACGGCCCCGGGCGGCTCGACTCCGGGCTGCTGCTCGCCCTGGCGGCGCAGGTCACCGACCGTATCGGGCTCGTCCCGCTGGGGCCGACGACGGGTGATCCCGTGGCCTGGGCGACGCGGGTCGCGACACTCGACCGGCTGAGCGAGGGACGGGCGGGGGTGCGGCCGAGGGCGACGACGAGCGGCCCGGACCACGCACGGCTGCTGGCGCTGCTCGGGACCCCCGAGGGGGACGCCCGGGTGGCCGAACTCTTCGCACGGGCGGCCGAGTTCCTCACGCAGGCGACGGCCGCCTGGGAGAAGGACGTGCCGGCCCCGCAGGGCAGACCGCCGGTGACGCTGCTCGCGCACGCCACCGTTCCGTACCGTCTGGCGGCCTCGCACGGCGACGTCGTCCTGGTGACCCCGGCGGACACCTCCCATCTGGTCTCCATACGCGCGGAGGTGGAGGCGCTGCGTGAGGAGGAGGGGCGTCCCGCCGGAGCGCTGCGTGTCTTCGCCGACGTGAACGTCGTACTGGGCGAGACCCCGACGGCGGCCGAGGCGCGCCTGGCCGAACTGGACGAGGCCGCCGGTACTCCTTTCACGTCGGACGCGGCCGTGTTCACCGGCACCCCCGAGGGCCTGGCGGACCTCCTGGAGGAGTGGTTCCGCGACGGTGGCGCCGACGGCTTCCGGCTGCGGCCCGCGGTGCTCCCCGACGACCTGGACGCGATCGTCGCCGGGCTGGTGCCCGTGCTGCAACGCCGCGGGCTCTTCCGTACCGGGTACACCGCCCGGACCCTGCGCGGCCACCTCGGCCTCGCCGCTGTCTGACACCTCTTCGCCGGACCCGCGACTACGGAAGGAACCCTCGTGAAGTTCTCCGTGCTCTCCCTCGTCGGGCATGCCCCGCACCCGCTGACGGGCGAACTCCCCTCGGCCGCGCAGCGATTCCGCGAGGTGATCGAGACCGGTGCGGAGGCGGAGCGCCTCGGTTTCGACGCCTACGCGGTCGGTGAGCGGCACGCCGGTCCGTTCCTCTCGTCGAGCCCCGGCGTGGTCCTCGGCGCGCTGGCGGCGCGGACCTCCCGGATCAGGCTGCTGACGGGCGTCACCGTCGTGGCGATCCTCGATCCGGTGCGGGTGGCGGAGGACTTCGCGACTCTCGATCAGATCTCCCGGGGCCGGATCGAGCTGGTCGTGGGCAAGGGCGCGGAGGCGGGCCACTTCGACCTGTTCGGACTGGACGAGGAGCGGCAGTGGGACCTGCAGAAGGAGAAGTACGAGCTGCTGCGGCGGCTGTGGACCGAGGAGGGGGTGGACTGGAAGGGTGAGTTCCGTCCGCCGCTGAAGGGCGTGACGACCCTGCCGCGTCCGTACGCCGGTGCGCCACGCGTCTGGCACGGCTCGGCGACCAGCCGCAACTCCCCCGAGCTCGCGGCGAAGCACGGCGATCCGCTGTTCACGGCCAACGCGGTCCAGCCCCGTGGGGCCTACGCCCGCCTGATCGCGTACTACCGGGAGCGGTTCGAGGCCTACGGACACGATCCGGCCGGGGCGAGGGTGGCGGCGGGGTCCGGAGGGCTGCTGATCGCGGACACCGCGCGACAGGCCGTCACCCGCTACAAGGAGCTGTACGAGGCCAAGGTCGCCCAGTCGTTCAGACCGCATCTGGAGGGCAGGGCGGGCTACAACACCCCCTTCCGCACGATCGAGGAGGCGATCGCCGACGGGCCCCAGCTCATCGGCTCACCTCAGCAGATCATCGACAAGATCCTCGGTTACCACGCGGTGTACCGGCACGACCTGCAGTCGGTCACCGTGGACGGCTTCGGGCTGTCGCACCCCGAACAGCTGGAGACGCTCCAGCGGTTCGCCGAGGAGGTCGCCCCGGTGCTGCGGCGCGAGGTGCCGTCCCCGCTCTGGGAGTGACGCACGGACCGCGCGGGCCGCGCCCCACGCCCGGCCCCGCCCCAGGAGTGACGCACGGTCCGTGCGGGGCCGCTCTCCGCGCCCGGCCCGTCCGGTCCCCGAGGCGGGTGCCGGACGGGTCAGGTGTCCGGCCCTCAGGCCCCGGACGTGGCTTGGGCCGGGACGGGCTCGGCGCCGGCCGGGGAGTCCGGGTGGGCCCAGAGCCCGCGCGCCGCGAGCCGGGGCAGGACACCCTCGCCGAACCAGTACGCCTCCTCCAGGTGGGGGTAGCCGGAGAGGACGAACTCGTCGATACCGAGGCGGTGGTACTCCTCGATGCGGTCGGCGACCTCCTCGTGGCTGCCGACCAGCGCGGTGCCCGCGCCGCCGCGGACCAGCCCGATGCCCGCCCACAGGTTGGGGTGGATCTCCAGGCCGTCACGGCCGCCGCCGTGCAGGGCGAGCATCCGCTTCTGCCCGTCGGACTCGCTGCGGGCCAGGCCTTCCTGGACGGTACGCACGGTCGCGGGGTCGAAGCCCGCGAGGAGGCGGTCGGCCTCCGCCCATGCCAGCTCCGAGGTGTCCCGGGCGATGACGTGGAGCCGGATGCCGAAGCGCGGGGTGCGCCCCTCCCGCTCCGCGAGCCCGCGTATCCAGGCGATCTTCCCGGCCACCTGCGCGGGCGGTTCGCCCCACGTGAGGTAGACGTCCGCGTGCCGCGCCGCGACCACCCCGGCGGCGGGTGAGGAACCGCCGAAGTACACCTGGGGCACCGGGTCGGGGAGGCGGGTCAGCCGGGCGTCCTCGACGGTGAGGTGCTCGCCCTTCAGATTCACCGTCCTGCCCTCCCACAGGTCACGGACGATCTCCAGGAACTCGCCGGTACGGGCGTAGCGCGCTTCCTTGTCGAGGAAGTCCCCGTAGGCCCGCTGCTCCTGGCTCTCGCCGCCCGTCACCACGTTGAGCAGCAGGCGCCCCCCGGACTGGCGCTGGAAGGTGGAGGCCATCTGTGCGGCGAGCGTGGGCGAGACGAAACCGGGCCGGAAGGCGACCAGGAACTTCAGCCGCTCGGTGTGCTGGCTGACCATGGCCGTGGTCAGCCAGGCGTCCTCGCACCAGGCGCCGGTGGGGGTCAGGACCCCTTCGAAGCCGAGGTCCTCGGCGGCGCGGGCGATCTGGGCGAGGTAGCGGACAGCGGGCGGGCGGTCGCCGCCGGTCGCGGTGACGGGGGCACCGTGGCCGCCTCCGACGACGTGGCGGCTGTCGCCGTTGGTGGGCAGGAACCAGTGGAAGGTGAGAGTCACCGGTGATCTCCGATCTCGGGTGTCACAGCGGGCAGTGGCAGGACGGGCGCCGTCGGGGGCGGGAAGCGTGCGGGGTGCGCGGAGCGCCGCGCCGGGGTGTCGCGTACGCCGGAGAGCACCACCGCATGAAGCGCACGAGCAGCGCGGAGCGGAGGCGTGGACCGGCGCGGAGCGGGGGTGTGGAGCGGCGCGGGGCCCCGGCGGGGTACGGAGGCCAGGAGCACGGAGGCCAGGAGCACGGGGGCGCAGGCCAACCGGCCGGGTCACCGGGCCGGAGAGCCCTTCACCGGCGCGGGCCGATCCGTCAGGATCGTGGCGCCGCCGGACGGCGCGCGGAGGAGGGACTTCTCAGACTCCGCGACAACAGAACGCACTGGCCACACGTGCGAGGTCGACATGACGTCGCTGCGTGAGATTCTGTCCGTCGTCCATGCCGGTCAGACTAGCCATGTCCGGTGCCGGCAGTCGAGTGCGCCCGCCGTGAGGCTCCGGCGCGGCCGGGCCTCCGCTCCCGCTCGCGCGACCCGCGGGGCAGGCGTGGAGCACCGCTGAACGGACGGGGTGGGCACAGCATCGGTCATGGGCCGCATAATGAGGCAGATACATCGGATGTCTTGTGTACGAGGAGGCCCTCCATGGCCGTCACCGACGAAGCGATCGAGAAGATCAAGGGAATGATCGTCTCGGGCGCTCTGCGCCCCGGGGACCGGCTTCCCAAGGAGAGCGAGCTCGCGGCCGAGCTGGGCCTGTCCCGCAATTCGCTGCGCGAGGCGGTGCGCGCCCTGTCGCTGATCCGGATCCTGGACGTCCGGCAGGGCGACGGCACGTACGTCACCAGCCTCGACCCGCAACTCCTCCTGGAGGCCCTCAGCTTCGTGGTGGACTTCCACCGCGACGACACCGTGCTGGAGTTCCTCGCCGTCCGCCGCATCCTGGAGCCCGCGGCGACGGCGATGGCCGCGCTCCGCATCGAGGAGGCGCAGCTGGACGCGCTGAGCGCCCAGTTGGACGCCTTGGGCGACTCCCCCTCGGTGGAGGAGCTGGTCGCCTGTGATCTGGAGTTCCACCGCGGCATCGTCCGGTCCTCCGGCAACTCGGTGCTCTGTTCGCTGCTGGACGGTCTGTCCGGCCCGACCACCCGGGCCAGGGTGTGGCGCGGACTGACCCAGGAGGACGCCGTCAGCCGCACCCTGCACGAGCACCGGGCGATCGTCGCCGCGCTGCGGGACCGGGACGCGGAGGCGGCCCGGTCCTGGGCGACGGTTCACGTGGCCAGCGTGGAGCAGTGGCTGCGTTCAACTCTGTGAGGGGCCGGCCGGCCGCAGTCTCAGACCCTGCATCCCCCCGTCGACGGCCAGCGCGGTGCCGGTGACGGACGCGGCCGACGGGCTCGCCAGGTACACGACGGCGGCGGCCACCTCGTCGGCGGACACGAGACGTCCCAGCGGCTGGCGGGCGTCGAGCGCGGCACGCTCGGCGACGGGGTCGTCCGCCTGCCCGAGCAGCCGGCCGATCCACGGGGTGTCCGCGGTCCCGGGGTTCACGCAGTTGACCCTGATCCCCTCGCGCACGTGGTCGGCGGCCATCGCGAGGGTCAGGGAGAGGACGGCTCCCTTGCTCGCGCTGTAGAGGGCGCGCTGCGGCAGACCGGCGGTGGCGGCGATCGAGCAGGTCTGGGTGATCGACACCGCCCCCGGCCGCGCGGGGGCGGCCCGGCGGAGATGAGGCAGGGCGTGACGGGCGGCGCGGACCATGCCGAGCACGTTGATGTCCAGGACACGGGTCCACTCGTCGTCGGCGTTGTCCTCCACGGTGCCGATCGAGCCGATCCCCGCGTTGGAGACCAGGGTGTGCAGCCCTCCCAGTTCCGAGGCGGCCCGGTCGACCGCGTCCCGTACGGCCGCGTCGTCCGTGACGTCCGCCTCCAGGGCGAGCGTCCCGTCCGGCGCGCCCTTCGGATCGCGGTCGAGTACGGCGACGCGCGCTCCGCGGGTGAGCAGCAGGGTCGCCACGGCGGCGCCGATACCCGATGCACCGCCCGTCACCAGGGCGGACAGTCCGTCGAAATCTCGTGTACCAGTCATCGGTCCCTCTCCTCGGGGGTGCGCCGGGCCTGCCAGACGGGGCCCTGCGGGTAGCGGTGCGCGGCGATCGACGCGGGGAGCATCCGCGCCGAGAATCCCGGTGCGCGCGGGGTGACGTAGCGGCCGCCCTCGATGACGACCGGGTCGGCGAAGTGCTCGTGGAGGTGGTCGACGTACTCGATGACGCGGTCCTCCTGGCTGCCGGACACGGCGACGTAGTCGAACATCGAGAGGTGCTGGACCAGTTCGCACAGGCCGACGCCTCCCGCGTGGGGGCAGACCGGGACCCCGAACTTGGCGGCGAGCAGCAGCACCGCGAGGTTCTCGTTGACGCCGGCCACCCGTGCGGCGTCGATCTGGACGAAGTCGACCGCGCCGGCCTGGAGCAGCTGCTTGAACACGACGCGGTTGGCGACGTGTTCACCGGTGGCGACCTTGACCGGCTGCCCGGCGCGCACGGCGGCGTGGCCGAGCACGTCGTCGGGGCTCGTGGGTTCCTCGATCCAGTACGGGTCGTACGGGGCGAGCGCGTTCATCCAGGACACCGCGTCGGCCACGTCCCAGCGCTGGTTGGCGTCGACGGCGATCCGGATGCCGGGGCCGACGGCCTTCCGGGCGAGCGAGAGCCGGCGGATGTCGTCGTCGAGATCGGCGCCGACCTTCAGCTTGATCTGGGTGAAACCGTCGGCGACGGCCTCCTCGGCCAGGCGTACGAGCTTGTCGTCGTCGTATCCGAGCCAGCCGGGCGAGGTCGTGTACGCGGGATACCCCTCGGCCAGCAACCGCTCCGAGCGCTCGGCCCTGCCGGGCTCCGCGTCGCGGAGGATGGCCAGCGCCTCCTGCGGGGTGAGCGCGTCCGTGAGGTAGCGGAAGTCGACGAGGGAGACGAGCTCCTCGGGCGTCATCTCGGCGAGGAACTGCCAGACGGGCTTCCCGGCGAGCTTCGCCGCGAGGTCCCAGGCCGCGTTGACGACGGCTCCGGCCGCCATGTGCATCACGCCCTTCTCGGGGCCGAGCCAGCGCAGCTGGGAGTCGTGCGTGAGCGCGCGGTGGAGCGTGGCGAGATCGGCGGCGGTACGCGGCGCGGGCCGCCCCACCACGTAGTGCCGGAGCGTCTCGACGGCGGCTGCCATGACATCGTTGCCACGGCCGATGGTGAAGCAGAACCCGTGTCCTTCCTCGCCTGTGCCGTCCGGGCCGCCTGTGGCGTCCGTGCGCAGCACGACATAGGCGGCGGAGTAGTCGGGGTCGGGGTTCATCGCGTCCGAGCCGTCCAGCTGTTCCGAGGTGGGAAACCGGATGTCGTCGACCTCGAAGCCCGTGACGGTCGGACTCATGCGTGTGCCCCCAAAGAATTAACATCGGATCTCTCTACGGTCATCCGATGTATAACTCCCCGCAGGGGCAGAAGTCCAGGGTTCGGGCGAAATTTGATCACTTCGGGTCGGCACAGCTCGGATGATTCCATCGGTTGCACGGTTCAGCTCTCGGGGCAAACGGGCTGCGGCACACCAGGGCGGAAGCCGTAAGGTTGGTCTGTACACAAGGGAACTTCGGAAGGAGGCCTGGGTGATCGAGCTCGAGGGGGTACCCGAGCTGATCGACCCGGTCATGGTGGCCGCGTTCGAGGGCTGGAACGACGCCGGCGACGCCGCCTCCACTGCGGTCGGGCATCTGGACCGGGAATGGAAGGGCGAGGTCTTCGCGGCGCTCGACGCCGAGGACTACTACGACTTCCAGGTCAACCGGCCCACTGTGTGGATGGACGGCGGGACGCGCAAGATCACCTGGCCCACCACACGGCTGTCCGTGGTCCGGGTCGGCGGCGAGAAACCCCGTGACCTGGTCCTGATCCGGGGCATCGAGCCCTCCATGCGCTGGCGTTCGTTCTGCAACGAGATCCTGGGCTTCGCCCATGAACTGGGCGTCGAGATGGTCGTCATCCTGGGCGCGCTGCTCGGCGACACCCCGCACACCAGGCCGGTACCGGTCAGCGGGGTCACCTCCGACCCCGATCTGGCCAGGACCATGGATCTGGAGGAGACGAGATACGAGGGCCCGACCGGCATCGTGGGCATCCTCCAGGAGGCCTGCACGCACGCGGGCGTGCCCGCGGTGAGCCTGTGGGCCGCCGTGCCCCACTACGTGTCGCAGCCGCCGAACCCGAAGGCCACGCTGGCTCTCCTCAACCGCCTCGAGGACCTGCTCGGACTGCGGATCCCGCTGGGCGAGCTGCCCGAGGACGCCCGCGCCTGGCAGCTCGGGGTGGACCAGCTGGCCGCCGAGGACAGCGAGGTCGCGGAGTACGTGCAGACGCTCGAGGAGGCACGGGACACCGCCGAGCTCCCCGAGGCGTCCGGCGAGGCCATCGCCCGTGAGTTCGAGCGGTACCTGCGGCGCAGGGACGGCGGTCCCGGCCAGGCGCCCGGCGGTCATGCCACGGAGAGCGGGGACGTGCCCTATCTGCGGGACACCTCCGGCGGACGTAACAGACCGCCCAAGCCGCAGCGCCCCGAGAAGGGGCGGCCGAAGGAAGGCGGCGAGGGCGGCGCGCCGGACGACCCGCCGGCCACCGGCCCGGACGAGGACCCCTCGGACGGCTGACCCGTCACGGCGCCCGGGTCCGCCCGTCCGGTCCTCGCCGGCGCCGGCCCCGTACCGGCCCGGGCGGCCCCGGACAGCAGGAGCACACAGGGACGGCCCCGGACCGCCGGAGCAACACAGGACGGCCCCGGACAGCCGGACCACACAGGGACGGCCCCGGACTTGCTGCGATCGCTCGCGAAGTCCGGGGCCGTCCTGTGCGTGTGCGTGGGTTAAAGGGCTACACCCAGCAGGGCGTCGACCGTGCGCGAGACGAGACCGGGAGCTCCCTCGTCCGTCCCGCCGTCCGCGCTCTGCCGTGCGGCCCAGCGGTCCACCGCGGCCAGTGCGGCCGGGGCGTCCAGGTCGTCGGCCAGCGCCTCCCGCACCTCTTCGACGAGTGCGTCCGCGGAGACTCCGTCGGGCCGGGAGACCGCGGCGCGCCACCGCGCGAGACGCTCGACGGCGTCGGCGAGCACCTGGTCGGTCCACTCCCAGTCGGCTCGGTAGTGGTGCGCGAGCAGCGCCAGCCTGATCGCCGCGGGGTCCACGTCGGCCCTGCGCAGCGCCGACACGAAGACGAGGTTGCCCTTGGACTTGGACATCTTCTCGCCGTCCAGGGCGACCATGCCCGCGTGCACGTAGGCGCGGGCGAAGGGGTACTCGCCGGTGAGCGCCTGGGCGTGCGAGGCGCCCATCTCGTGGTGCGGGAAGGCGAGGTCGGAGCCGCCGCCCTGCACGTCGAAGCTCATGCCGAGGTGGTCCAGCGCGATGGCGACACACTCGATGTGCCAGCCGGGCCTGCCGCGTCCCAGGCTGCCGCCGTCCCAGCTCGGCTCGCCCTCACGGGCCGCCATCCAGAGCATGGGGTCGAGCGGGTTCTTCTTGCCGGGTCGCTCCGGGTCACCGCCGCGCTCGGCGGAGAGCAGACGCATCGCGTCGGCGTCGAGACCCGAGACCTCGCCGAAGTGCGGGTCGCACTCGACGGAGAAGTACACATCGCCTTCGAGTTCGTAGGCGGCGCCGGCGTCGCGGAGCCGTTCGACGAGCGGAACGATGCCGGGTATGGCCTCCACCGCACCGATGTAGTGCTTCGGGGGGAGCATGCGCAGCGCGGTCATGTCCTCCCGGAAGAGGGCCGTCTCGCGCTCCGCGAGCTCGGTCCAGTCCTCGCCGTCGCGCACGGCCCGCTCCAGTAGCGGGTCGTCCACGTCGGTCACGTTCTGGACGTAGTGAACCTGCCGCTTGGTGTCGAGCCACACGCGCTGAACGAGGTCGAACGCGTTGTAGGTCGCCGCATGACCCATGTGGGTCGCGTCGTACGGCGTGATGCCGCAGACGTAGATGCGGGCGACGGGACCGGGGTCAAGGGTGATCCGTCCGCCGGTCGCGGTGTCGTGGATCCGAAGGTCGCGGCCCTTGCCAGGCAGGGCGGGGACCTCAGAAGCGGGCCAGGCATGCATGTCATGAGCGTAACCGGATGATGCTTCCGGATACGAACCGGATGGCAGATCGTGGCTGAAGAGGCGGTCTTGCGCGACGGGGGCACGTGCCCCATGGCCTCCCGTGAGCCGCCCCGGGGCCCCCGTCGACCGGCTGCCCGACGGGCAGGGTCACACCGGCGGCCAGGGGATGGCCGGCCACTCGCCGCTGGGCTGCGGGTGACGGCCGGACCTGCGCAGGTCCTCCACGCGGGCCCGCAGGGCGTCGAGTTCCGCCGCCGTGATCAGTTCCCCCAGCCGGGTGGCGAGCGCCGTGCCGGGCGCCAGGTCCGCCCCCAGGCGGTCGAGCACCTCGGCTGCCTCGGGGGTCAGCGGCTCGCCCGCCCAGCCCCACAGCAGGGTCCGCAGCTTGTCGTCCGCGTTGAAGGTGACCCCGTGGTCGATGCCGTACAGGCGGCCACCGGGCGCGGGCAGCAGGTGCCCGCCCTTGCGGTCACCGTTGTTGATCACCGCGTCGAGGACCGCGAGCCTGCGCAGCCGGGGGTCGTCGGCGTGCACCAGCAGGGCGGTCCTCCCCTCCCCCACTTCGGCGAAACCCACCGCTTTCCAGCCGTCCCCCGGCTCCTCGCCCTCGACGAGCGCGAGGAGCGGCGGCAGCCCGTGCGCCTCACCGGCGCCGGTGGCGTTCGCTCTCTCGTCCGCACCGGCCCCGGCGGCGCTCGCGCTCTCGTCCGCCTCGATCCACAGCTGGCACATCCCCTCGCCGTAGGGGCCCTCGCGCAGCACGGTCGGCGGTACGAGGCCCCATCCGGTGGCCTCGGAGATCTCGTACGCCGCGACCTCTCGCTGGGCGAGGGTGCCGTCCGGGAAGTCCCACAGCGGCTGCTCGCCCGCCACGGGTTTGTAGACACAGGTGCGCTGCTCGCCCTCGTGGGCGACCGTGCAGTACAGCACCGCGTTCGACGCGCCACGGACCTGGCCGAGGACGGTGAGCTCCCCTTCGGCGAGCAGGGTGCGCAGCCCGGCCTCCGTCAGGCCCCGCGACGGTATCCGTTCTGGCGCGGGCATACGTGTCCTTCCGGGTCCAGGGGCAGGCTGCACAGCGGGCAGGGCGGCCTGCCCGCGTTCACGACGTCCAGGGCGCGCTTGGCGAACGCCCGCGCCTGCGCGCCGCTGAGGCGGACGCGGAGCATCGGCGGGCCGTTCTCCTCGTCCTGCAGAAGCCTTTCCTCGGCCTCCGCGAGGTCGTCCTCGGAGTCGGCGTCCAGCTCGACGAGTGCCTGGGCCTCGACGATCATGCGCTGCTCCTCGCCGTCCCAGGCGAGCGCCATCGTGCCGACCCTGAACTCCTCCTCGACGGGCGCGTCGAGCGGAGCGGTGTCGGTGACGTCCATGGGGGCCACGGCGGGCACCGGTGAATTGCCGCCGGTCCGCCGGACGACCTCGTCGAGGAGCTCGTCGATCCGTTCCGCCAACGCGGCAACCTGGGTCTTCTCCAGGGCCACGCTGGTGACCCGTCCCCTCGAGGATGCCTGCAGGAAAAACGTACGGCGTCCAGGCAGCCCGACCGTGCCGGCCACGAAACGGTCCGGCGGGTCGTAGAGGAACACCTGACGGGACACGTCCTGTCTCCCTTGCGAGTGTGATGGCGGGTGGGCGGCCCCGGGCCCCACGGGATCTCCCACGAGGCCTCTACGGCGCGTCCACCCTACTGCGCGGAGAGATCACGGTGCCCCAGCGCCGCCCCCGACGGCCGCATCGGTTGCGGTGTCACCGTCGGCGTCGGCCCCGGTGGACCGTTCGTGGGGCGCCAGGGAGGCGAAGTCACCGGTGTCGCCCAGCCGGAGCAGGAAGGGGCGCAGCCGCGTGTAGCGGATCGCGGTGACGGAGCACGGGTCCACGTGGACGCGCTGGAAGAGGTCGAGATGCATGCCGAGCGCGTCGGCCACGACCGACTTGATGATGTCGCCGTGCGAGCACATCACGTAGGTGGCGTCCTCGCCGTGCTCGGCGCCGATACGCGCGTTCCACTCCCGCACGGCCCCGACGGCCCGTTCCTGCATGGCCCGCATCGACTCCCCGCCGGGGAACCGGGCGGCGGAGGGGTGCTGCTGCACGACGGTCATCAGCGGTTCGTCGGAGAGCTCGGCGAGTTTGCGTCCCGACCAGTCGCCGTAGTCGCACTCGTTCATCCCCTCCTCGATGTGCAGCGGGAGGGCCGGGCGGGCGTCGAGCAGCGGCTGGAGGGTCTCGCGGCAGCGCTGGAGCGGGCTGCTGACCGCCGCGACGAGGTCCAGGGCGGCCAAGCGTCCGGGCAGCGCGGCGGCCTGTCCGGCGCCGCGTTCGTCGAGGGAGACGCCGGGGGTCCGCCCGGCGAGCACTCCGGAGGTGTTGGCGGTCGAGCGTCCGTGACGTACGAGGATGAGCGTGGGCATACCTGCCAGCGTAGAGGTGCGTGAAAGGCGCGCGGCAGGGAAGAATGCGCGGGGTGATCGTCGACTGCGGAATTTACCGGGACGGGCGCAGGACCGAGGGTCCCGCCGACTTCTCCGATGCCCTCGACGAGGCACGCGCGAGCGGGGACGCGTTCCTCTGGATCGGGCTGCACGAACCCACGGAGAAGGAGTTCGACCTCGTCACCAGCGAGTTCTCACTGCATCCGCTGGCCGTCGAGGACGCACTGCGCGCCCATCAGCGGCCCAAGCTCGAGATCTACGACGACTCACTGTTCGTGGTCATCAAGCCGGTGGTCTACGAGCCGGAGAACGACACGGTCAGCGCCGGCGAGCTGATGCTGTTCATCGGTGACTCGTTCGTGGTGACGGTGCGGCACGGTGAGGGCGCGCCTCTCGCGGCGGTACGCCAACGGCTGGAGGCCGAGCCCGAGGTCCTCAAGCACGGGCCCACATCGGTGCTCTACGCGGTCAGCGACGCGGTGGTGGACCACTACATCGAGGTCGCCGCCGAGCTCCAGATCGACCTGGAGGAGCTGGAGGCCCAGGTGTTCGCCCCGACCGGCGCCGGGGACTCCTCCAACACCGCGGCGGCCATCTACACCTTCAAGCGGCAGGTGCTCGAATTCCGGCGGGCGACCAATCCGCTCGGCGCCCCCATGGCCCGGCTGGCCGGAGCGGGCGTGCCGTTCGTCGACGCGGGTTCGCAGCCCTTCTTCCGGGACGTGAACGACCATCTGACCCGCGCCGTCGAACACGCGGAAGGGCTCGACCGCCTGCTCTCGGACATCCTGTCGGCGCATCTGGCGCAGGTGGGCGTGCGGCAGAACGACGACATGCGGAAGATCTCGGCATGGGCCGCCATGGCGGCCGTCCCGACCATGGTGGCCGGGATCTACGGCATGAACTTCCGCCACATGCCGGAGCTCGACTACGTGTGGACCTATCCGGCGGTGATAGCCCTGATGGCCTTCGCGGTCTTCGGCCTGCACCGCCTGTTCAAGCGACGCGGCTGGTTGTAGCGCGGGCCCCGGCGGCGGGGCGGGGCCCGGGTGCGTCCGGCCCGTGTCAGGCGTACTCGCTCTCGGGTACGGCCTGGCCGCCCAGCGCGTCGCGGAGTGCGGGCTGTTCGAGGCTCACCATGCGCCGCCAGCCCACGAGCCGCTCGTAGGCGTACATCGCGTGGATCCCCGCCGCGAGGACGGCCGCCTTGGCACGGGGCCAGCGCAGCAGGCGGCCCATGTGGCTCATCACGGCGAGGCTGACGTCCCGGTACACCCGGATCTCGGCGTGCGCGCACTCACGCAGCACGGACTGGATCGTCCGGCCGTGCCCGGCCCGGGCGAAGCGGAGGAGCTCCTCGTGGCAGTAGGCGAGGTGGTTGTCCTCGTCCCGCGAGATCATCTTCACGGCGCGGCCGAGGGTGGGGTGGCCGGCGAAGTGCTTGAGCAGGAGACGCATCTGCTCGGAGGCACGCTGTTCCGTGACCCGGCTGTGGGCGAGGTAGACGATGATGTCCCGCTCGGTGAGCGGCTCCTCGCGGCTGAGCCGGTCGTGGGCGAGGCCGATGCCCTGGCGCTCCAGCAGGAGGGTGTAGTCCGTCTCGTAGGGCACCGCGACGGGTTCCAGCCCGCGCTGCTTCAGCAGGGCGTTGAAGATACGGCCGTGCTTGTCCTCGTCGGCACCGTGCCGGGCGACCTTGGGGGCGAGTTCGCGCTGTCCGGCGGGGACGAGGGCGGAGATGCGCCCGTTCTCCCAGCCGCCCTGCGACTCCCCGCCGGCGGCGATCGAGCAGAACAGCCGGAACGACGCGTCGTCGTCGAGGATCTCCTGGAACAGACTCTTTGCCGAGAGCATCACTGCCACCTTTCGCACCGGTGTCCGCAGAGGAACAGTCAAAGTCGGTACGCGTGGGTAGGCAACACGAGCGGTGCCCGGACAGGTCCGAACGGGCGCCGCGCGGCGCCCGGACCTGCTCCGGCGCCCCGGGAGGGGGACGGAGCGTAACCGGGAGACGCGCGGCGCGTTGTTCCCTACGACGGCCGTGGCGGGGAGGCCCCCCGAGCCCCCACCACGGCCGTAGTGCTGCCCGGGTTACGCGGCGAGGCCGGAGCGCTCCAGGGCGTCGGTGCCGGCGCGCAGGGCCGCGATCCGCTCGTCGAGCGTGAAGCCGGCCGGAGCGAGGGTCAGCGTCGTGACGCCTGCGGCCGCGTAGGCCTGCATGCGGTCCGCGATGCGCTCCACCGAGCCGAGCAGCGTGGTCCGGTCGATGAGCTCGTGAGGCACGGCCGCCGCCGCCCCGGCCTTGTCCCCGGAGAGGTACTTGTCCTGGATCTCGGCCGCTTCCTTCTCGTACCCCATGCGCTGGGCGAGCTGGTTGTAGAAGTTCTGCTTGCGGCTGCCCATGCCGCCGACGTAGAGGGCGGTGTACGGGCGGAACATGTCGGCGAGCCCGTTGATGTCGTCGCCGACGGCCAGCGGCAGGGTGGGACAGACGTCGAAGCCCTCCATGGTCTTCCCCGCCTTCTCGCGCCCGGCCCGCAGGTGCTTCACCGCGGTCTCCTCGATGTGCTCCGCGGACGGGAAGATCAGCAGGGCGCCGTCGGCGATCTCGCCGGTCTGCTCGAGGTTCTTCGGGCCGATGGCGGCGATGTAGAGCGGGATGTGCTCGCGCTGCGGGTGGACGGTCAGCTTGATGGGCTTGCCGGGGCCGTCGGGCAGCGGCAGGGTCCAGTGCTCGCCCTCGTAGGAGAGCCGCTCGCGGGACATCGCCTTGCGCACGATCTCGACGTACTCGCGGGTGCGGGCCAGCGGCTTGTCGAACTTGACGCCGTACCAGCCCTCGGAGACCTGCGGTCCGGAGACGCCGAGGCCGAGGCGGAAACGGCCGCCGGACAGCGAGTCGAGGGTGGCCGCGGTCATGGCCGTCATGGCGGGCTGGCGGGCCGGGATCTGCATGATGGCGGAGCCCACGTCGATGGACTCCGTCTGTGCCGCGACCCAGGCCAGCACCGTCGGTACGTCGGAACCGTAGGCCTCGGCCGCCCAGCAGACGTCGTAGCCGAGCCGGTCGGCCTCCTGGGCGACGGCGAGGTTGTCGCCGTCCATGCCCGCTCCCCAGTAACCGAGATTGATGCCGAGCCGCATACCCACGCTCCCTCTACTGATCAGTAACGTTCCTGTGTCCCGGACTCTAGCGCGGGGTGCCGGATTCCGGCAGGCTCGCCCGGGTGCGGTCCGTCGTCCACAGGCTTCCACCCGGTGGGGCCTTGGCCAGTAATCTCAGCGCCCATGGAGCAGAGGCATCTCGGCCGTACCGGCCTTCGCGTGTCCCGGATCGGGCTGGGCACCCTCACCTGGGGCCGGGACACCGACGAACACGACGCCGCCGACCAGCTGAAAGCCTTCTGGGACGCGGGCGGCACCCTCGTCGACACCGCGGACGCGTACGGCGGCGGGGAGGCCGAGTACGTGCTGGGGCGGCTCCTGGGCAACCTGGTGCCGCGGCAGGATCTGGTCATCGCGACGAAGGCGGGCAGCGTGCCCGACCCCTACCGCCGCCACGACGGATCGCGCGGGCACCTGCTCGCCGCGCTCGACGCCTCGCTCCGGCGGCTCGGGACCGATCACGTCGATGTGTGGCAGATCCACGCCTTCGACCCCGTGACGCCGTTGGAGGAGACCCTGCAGGCCGTGGATCTGGCGGTCTCGTCCGGCCGCGTCCGCTACGCCGGGGTGTCCAACTTCAGCGGCTGGCAGCTGGCCAAGGCGGCCACCTGGCAGCTCGCCGCGCCCGGGCTGCGCACGCGGCTCGCCTGCACCCAGATGGAGTACTCGCTGCTTCAGCGGGGCATCGAGCGGGAGGTGCTCCCGGCGGCGCTGGACCTCGGGGTGGGCCTGCTGCCGTCGTCCCCGCTCGGCCGGGGCGTGCTGACGGGCAAGTACCGCACCGGCACGCCCTCGGGTTCGCGCGGCGCCTCCGAGCACCTGGCCCCGTTCGTCGAGCCGTATCTCGACGCCCAGGCGAGGAGCATCGTGGACGCCGTGGCCACGGCCGCCGACGGCCTCGCCACGACGCCTCTGCAGGTCGCCCTCGCCTGGGTGCGGGACCGGCCGGGAGTGGTGGCCCCGGTGGTCGGCGCGCGCAACGCGCAGCAGCTGACGGAGGCGTTGTCAGTGGAGGCGCTTAGTCTTCCTGACGAGATCTGCCAGGCGCTCGACGATGTGTCGGCGCCCGTGCACCGCTATCCCGACCAGGACTGGAGCACGCTGTGACTGCGCATCCCCGGGGAGAGGCCCCGGACTCCGCGGCCGAGAACGAAGAGGACCGCGAGGAGACCGGCACCCCGGCCGCCGGGACGCCCGGCACGGCTGACGCCGCGGCCGACGAGGGCGACGCGACCACCGCGGCGGACACGGACGGGACCAGCGCGGTCGCGACGGGCACCGGCACCGGCACCGGCACGGGAGACGCGCGGGACGCCGGCGCCGAGCACGCGCAGGACGCGGACGCGGCAAGCGCGGAGGAGACGGGCGCGGCAGAGGCGGGCGCGCAGGAGACGGGCGCGCAGGAGACGGGCGCGCAGGAGACGAAGGAGGGCTCCGGCACGGCCGAGCTCTCGGAGGCCGAGGCCGAGCTGGCCGCACAGCGGGAGCTCCGCCGTCGGATCGAGCAGCGCAAGGCCGAGAAGGAAGGTCCCATCGAGGCCGGCGCCAAGCTGAGCGGCCCGGCCGCCGATCTGCTCGCGGCCGTGCGGGCCGTGGAGAGCGGCGAGAAGCCGGGCACCGCGTTCTTCGACTCCCCCTCACCGGCCCCCGCCCCCCGCAGGGCTCCCGCACCCGCGCCCACGCCCCACCGGCCCTCCCCCGGCCCCCGGCCGGCCGCCGCACGGTCGGCTTCTCCCGAGGCCGCGGCGTCGGTCGCGCAGGTGCTCACGGAGGGCGGGGCCCCCGGGACCCTGGCGGCCCCGGCCGCCGCGACGCTGGGCGAGCAGGCCGCGGACATCCTCCGGCAGGACCCCTGGCAGCTGTTGTCCGTGCCCGGCGTGCGGCCGGAGCAGGCGGACGGCTTCGCCCGCGCGCTGCTCGGCCCGGAGTGCGGCCCGGACGACGGCATGCGTACGGCGGCGCTCGTGGCCTGGCTGCTGGAGCGGGCCGCGCTGCGTGGTCACACCGCTCTGGAAGCGGACGAGGTCCGCGCGGGGCTGGCGGGCTTCGCCGTGGCCGATCCGGAGGCGGCTGTGCAGAACGCCGTCGCCGAGGGTGTCGTGCTGGTCTTCCAGGAAGGCGTCGACGCCGCAGGCACGGGAGCACCGGACGGCACGGCGGAGTCCCACGAGGACGCCGAGGTTGCCGAGGACGGTGCGGCGGACGAGGAGGAGCCGGTCCAGGTCCTGCTGGGCCTCGATCGATACGCGCTGGCCGAGGAGAGCCTCGCCGACGGCCTGGGCCGGCTGGTGAACTCCTGCGAGAAGGGCGCCGACTGGACGGAGCCGGCGGCCGCCGCTCCTTCCCCCTCCGCGGGTGAGCTGATCCGGACGGCCGCCACGACGGGCCTCGTCGTGCACAGCGGCGGTGAGAGCGCCCGTGCCGAGCCCGCCGCGCTGATCGCCGCGGCGCACGCTCTCGGTCTGCGGGCCCTCGGCACCACGCACAGCGCGGACGGGCAGCGCCGGCTGGCCGCTGCCGTCGGTGACCCGCGGTCCGCCGTCACCCTGTCCGCACTGCTCTCCGGAGAGAGCGGGCCGGGCCGGGACGCGGACGGCGCGTTCGCGCTGGACCTGCTGGTCGTCCTGGACGCCCCACAGCTCGACGTGGAGACGGCCGCGATGCTGGTGGAGTCCCTCGCCGACGGGACGCGTCTGGTGCTGAGCGGTGACCCGGGGGTGCTGGGGTCCGCCGGCGCGGGCCGGGTGTTCGCGGACGTGATCGCCGCGCGCGCCTGCCCTCACGTGGTCTCGCGTACGCCCGATCCCGGGCCGATCGGCGAGCTGGTGTCCGGCATCGGCATCGGAGAGCTCGCCCAGGTCGAGGCGCCGGGCAAGGAGGTCGTGATCGTGCCCGTCCGTGACGCGGGCGAGGCCGTCCACCGCACCGTGCAGCTGGTGGCCGACTCGGTCCCCCGCGCCATCGGCGTGCCCTCGGACGACACGCAGGTCATCACCGTCGGGCACGGCGGATCCGCGGGCACCAAGGCGCTGAACACGGCACTGAAGCAGCGGCTCAACCCGGGACCCGGGCGGTTCGGCGGCTTCGACCCGGGCGACCGCGTGGTGCACGTCCCGGCCCCCGGCAGGGTGGTGCCCGGTTCGGTGGTCTCGGCCGACGCGGAGGGCCTGCACCTGGACTGTGCGGGCACCCCCGTCGTCGTACCGGCGGACCGTGTGGATACCTCCGTGCGCCACAGCTGGGCGCTCAGCGCGCACCAGGCGGCCGGGATGAGGTGGCCCGCCGCCGTCGTCGTCCTGCCGGGCGACGCCGCGCAGGGACTCAGCCGGCCGTGGGTGTACACCGCGTTCAGCCGCGGGGAGCGGCATCTGTCCGTGGTGCACGGGGTCGACCAGGCCCTGCCCCGGGCGGTGGCCGAGGTCCCGGCCCAGGAACGTACGACCCGGCTGCGCCCCCTCCTGGAGGCGCTGCCGACGCCGGACGCCTCGTAACCCCCGGCGGGCCTCGCCGGACGCCTCGTACCCCCCGACGGGCCTCGCCGGCCGCGTCGTAACCCCCGAGGGGCCTCGCCGGACGCCTCGCGTAACCCCCGACGGGCCTCGCAGCCCGCCGGGCGCCTCATAAACCGCCGGAGGGCGTCGTAGCCCCGCCGGACGCCTCGTAACGGCCGGAGGGCCGCGCAGCCGTCAAAGGGCCGCGCGGCCCGCCGGACGACTCGTGGCCGTCAGGACCGGTCTCCCCGGTCCGGGTCCGGCTCGTCCTCCTCGTCGAAGACCGCGCTGACGTCGAAGCGGCAGACCACCAGCGCGGGGTCGGCCTCGTCGAAAGGCGCCCCGAGCCACTCCCCCGGCTCGGGGAGCTCGTCGGCGGCGGAGACCCACAGCGTGGAGTCGCCTTCCTCCAGGCCGAACTCCTTGTGCCGGGAGGCGATCTCGTCGGCCTCGTACTCCCCGAACAGCACGCCCAGCGCGGCATGCACCCCGGCACCGGCGACCGCCACCGACGCGCTGTCCTGCGCGTCGGGGTCGAGATCGGCGAGCCGCTGGGCCTGGGCGATCAGCCGTGCGGGCTCCGCCACCGCGTAGTCGCGTCGGATCAGCACGCTCAGCGCGTGCGGCTCCTCGGGACCCTCGTAGGGCGGGAGGGAGTCCTCCGCGCCGGGGATCTCGAAGGGGGTGACCTCGTCGTAGCGGTCGTAGAGCAGTTCGTCGTAGACCTCGGCAGCGGCGGCCAGTGCGTTGAACGCGTCGTAGACGGCGGGGTCGTCGTCCCCGGTACGGCGTTCGACGGCCTCGAGGTGGCGGTCGAGCGCGGTTTTGACTGCATCGGCGGCGGCGCGTACCTCGGCAGCGGTGGGCTGCGCAGCATCAGACATGGGACAGACGCTATCCGTACCGGGGGTCTGCCCGCACAATAGATGCGATGCCGGAATACGAATTCATCGACGTGTACGTGCCGCGCGGGGTCTCCCGCCAGGAGGCGGCCCGACTGCTGACCGACCATGCCGAGTACGGGCACTGGGAGTTGGACCGGCTGACGCTGCGCCTGGACGGCAGCCGCCGGGTCCGGCTGCGCCGCCGGATCATCCGCCAGCTCCGGGCCACCTGGTAGCACCGAGCGGGTCCCGCGTGTGCGGAACCCGCTCGTCGCCCGGAGTAGGGCTGCCGTTACGCGGCGCTGCGCGAGCGCCGGTACAGGACCGTGCCCGCACCGGCGAGCAGCATGCCCGCGCTCGCCGGGATCAGCAGGTCGAGCCCGCCTCCACCGGTGTGCGCGAGCTGCTCGCCCGTCACGAGCTGGGGCTCGGGAGCATGGGGGGTGGCCGGCGTCTGCGGGGTGTGCGGCGTCTGCGGTACGACCGGAGGCGGGGCCGTCTCACTGTCGTTCTCGCAGTCGTTCCCGAAGACTGGGTTCAGCAGTCCGCCGACGGTGACGCTGTTGCCGCAGACGTTCACGGGGATCTCGACCGGCACCTGCACCTGGTTGCCGGAGAGGATGCCGGGCGAACCGGTCGTCTCCGCCTGCGCGGAGGTGCTGGAGGCCCGGTGCCTGCCGGTCCCCTCACCGCCTTCGCGTCCGTCCTGGTGTCCGGACGCGTGGCTGCCGGAGCCATGGCCGGACGCGGAGTCGCCGCCGTGGCCGGAGGTGTGCGCGGAGTCCGAGGAGCCGTTTCCGCACTCGTTGCCGCTCGTGGGATTGAGCAGTCCGCCGACGTTCACGGAGTTTCCGCACACGTTCACGGGGACGTCGACCGGGACCTGGATCGAGTTCCCCGAGAGCACTCCCGGTGAATTCGACGCACCGCCGGACGCTCCCGCGTCGGCGTGTGCGTAGCCACCACCGAGCGCGAGCACGCCGCCCGCCGCTGCCATGGTGATCAGGCCTTTGCGTGTGACCTGTCGCATAGGTTGCTTTCCTGCCTTCTGCCTACCGAAATGCCCCCGGCACAGCCGCGCGGGGGCCGAATGCCCAGCGGCCCCGGAGTGCATGGCGCGCACTCCGGGGCCGACCGGGCTCAAACCCTCACGGGTTGACGCGCATCGTCACGCGTTGACGCAGGTGTTGCCGAAGGCGGGGTTCAGCAGACCGATCACGGAGATGGTGTTACCGCACACGTTCACCGGAACGTGGACCGGCACCTGGACGACGTTGCCCGAGAGCACGCCGGGGCTGCCGATGGCGGCACCCTGGGCGCCGGCGTCGGCGGAAGCCATACCCGCACCCGCGAGCACGAGACCGCCGGTAGCAGCCGCGATTGCGACGACCTTCTTGATCATTATTCCTCCTGGTTGACAAGTGCGGTCCCAGCCGCGGACCGCATCACGTGTAACGAGGAGGGGGTGAGGGGGCTACGAGCGAGCGGCCCCTTTCACCCTTTCCGGTGAGGTGCGCACAGGCGGGCGAATGTGATCACCCGGCAGGGTCAGGAGTGATCGATGAACCGGTCGAGCACCCGGGCGCCGAAGGTCAGGCCTTCGACGGGAACCCGCTCGTCCACGCCGTGGAACATGCCGGCGAAGTCGAGTTCCGGCGGCAGCTTCAGCGGGGCGAAGCCGAAGCAGCGGATGCCGAGGTCGTCGAAGGACTTCGCGTCGGTGCCGCCGGAGAGCATGTAGGGCACCGCGCGGGCGATCGGGTCCTCCGCCTTCAGCGCGAGCTGCATCGCGTCGACCAGGGAGCCGTCGAAACTGGTCTCCAGGGCCTTGTCGCCGTGCACGTCCTCGCGCTTCACCTTCGGGCCGAGGATCCGGTCGAGGTCCGCGAGGAACTCGTCCTCGAAACCGGGCAGGAACCGGCCGTCGACGTGTGCCGTGGCCTGCCCCGGGATCACGTTGACCTTGTAACCGGCGCCGAGCATGGTGGGGGCCGCCGAGTTGCGCAGGGTCGCGCCGATCATCTTGGCGATCCCGCCGAGCTTGGCGAGCGTCGCCTCCATGTCCTCCGGGTCCAGCGGGGTGCCGAGCGCGTCGGACAGCTCGTCGAGGAAGGACCGCACGGTCTTGGTCACCCTGACCGGCCACTTGTGGCGGCCGAGGCGGCCGACGGCCTCGCACAGCTCGGTGATCGCGTTGTCGGTGTTGGTCATCGACCCGTGCCCCGCGGTGCCGTCCACGGTGAGCCGCATCCAGTGCATGCCCTTCTCCGCGGTCTCCACGAGGTAGAGGCGGAGGTTCTCGTTGACGGTGAAGGAGAAGCCGCCGACCTCGCCGATCGCCTCGGTGACGCCGTCGAAGAGGTCGCGGTGGTTGTCCACGAGGTGGCGCGCCCCGTACGTGCCGCCCGCCTCCTCGTCCGCGAGGAAGGCCAGCACGATGTCACGCGGGGGCTTGCGGCCGGTCCGCATCCGGTCGCGTACGACCGCGAGCGTCATCGCGTCCATGTCCTTCATGTCGACCGCGCCGCGGCCCCACACGCAGCCGTCCGCGATCTCCCCGGAGAAGGGGTCGTGCGTCCAGTCCGCCGCGTTGGCGGGGACGACGTCGGTGTGCCCGTGGATGAGCAGTGCGGGCTTGGAGGGGTCCTCGCCCTCGATCCGGGCCACGGTGGAGGCGCGGCCCTTGTGGGACTCGATGATCTGCGGTTCCAGCCCGACCTCGGCCAGCTTCTCCGCGATGTACTCGGCGGCGGCCCTCTCCCCCGGCCCCGAGTGGTCGCCGTAGTTGCTGGTGTCGATACGGATCAGGTCACGACAGAGGTCCACGACCTCGTTCTCGGCGGTTGTGCCGATGCCGGCCGGAGCCGGGTTGGTCTCGCTCACGCTGCTTCCTTCCACTGTCGCGGTCGTACTCCCCCTCATCCTCCCGCGCCCGGCCCGCGCACCCAAGGCCGCCCGGCTCCCGTCATACGCCTTTCACGTGACCGGGGGCGTGATCGAGCACCCTCGAATGTTTGCTATGGTTTTCCACGTCGGAACGGGCAAGGCCCGGGAGACACACCCGGTCCGGGTGGCGGAATGGCAGACGCGCTAGCTTGAGGTGCTAGTGCCCTTTATCGGGCGTGGGGGTTCAAGTCCCCCCTCGGACACCAGAGAAAAACCCCAGTGCATCTGGGGTTTTTTCTGTTTCTCGGCCTGGAGCGTGGTCGGCCGGGCCCTCCGCGAGGCGGGCTCCGCCTCGAGGCCGGTGCGGGGCCTGACATCCGCCGTCCAGGGCGTTTCGCGTCGTCCCGGGTGACCACATCCCGGGTGCCCGTCCGGCGAGGTCGTCGACTCCTCCGCCGGAACCTACGGGGGCTTCTCCGGCTCCGGAAATGACGGGGCCTCTCCGGCTCCGGAACCGACGGGAAGAGACCCGCCGGTTCCCGCCCGAGGAGCCTCGCCGCTTCCGCACGGCAGACCCGCCGTTCCGTACGCGGGGACCCGCCGGTTCCGGCCGGAAGGCGGGCCCCGCAGGAGCCGTGTGGAAACCCGCTCAGGAGCGCCCGGGAGCCCCGAAGTCCGGGGTGCCGTCAGCGTGCCAGCCGAACGCCTGTATACGGGTGTGGCGGTTGGGGTCGCGCAACGGGTCGCCGTCGATCCGCTCGTACGGCCGCGCGTGGTAGACCAGCACGTCCGTGCGGCCGTCCTCGGTGACGGTGAAGGAGTTGTGGCCCGGGCCGTACTGACCGGTCTCGGCGCAGCCGGCGAAGACGGGGCGCGGGGACTTGGCCCAGGACGCGGGGTCCATCAGGTCGCTCGCGTCGTCGGCGGTGAGCAGGCCCATGCAGTAGTTCGCGTCGGTGGCGCTCGCGGAGTACGTCATGAAGACCCGGCCGTTGCGCCGGATGACCGCGGGCCCCTCGTTGACCGCGAAGCCGACGCGCTCCCAGGCGTACTCGGGCGTGCTGAGGCGGACCTGGGGTCCCGTCAGCGTCCAGGGGTCCGCCATGCGCGAGAGGAAGATCCCGGTGTTGGAGTCCAGGCCCGGCTCGTGCTGGGCCCAGGCGAGGTAGCGCTCCCCTCGGTGGGTGAAGGTGTGGGCGTCGAGCGAGAACGTGTCCCAGGCCGTGACGATCCGGCCCTTCTCGGTCCAGGTGCCCCGGTGGGGGTCGGGGTGGGTGTTCTCCAGCACCCACATCCGTATCCTCCACACGTCGTCGGCGGGTGCCGCCGCGAAGTGGACGTACCAGGCACCGTCGGCACGGTGGAGTTCCGGCGCCCAGATGTGCGCCCCCATGTCGCCGGACGCGTGCCGGGTCCAGATGACGGTTTCCTCCGCCGTGGCCAGTCCGGCCAGGGTGCGGGAGGATCGCAGGACGATCCGGTCGTAGGTGGGGACGCTCGCGGTGAAGTGGTAACGGCCGTCCGTGTGCCGGGTGATGTGCGGGTCGGCGCGCTGTTCGGCCAGCGGATCCGGGAAGGAGGGCGGCGCGGGCAGCGGGCTCACCGGACCGCGCGGGGCGCGAGGAGCCCCAGGCCGCGGAGTTCGGCGAGGACGAGGGCGGCGTACTCCGTGGCCCCGCGCACCGACGTGTGGGTGTTGTCGCGCTTCTCGTCGTAGAGGTACAGGGCCTTGGAGCCCTCGGGTCCGAGCTCCTCGACGCGGGCCTTGGTCAGGGCCGTGAGGTCGACGAGCGGGGTGTCGTGCTCGGCGGCGAGGGCACGCATCTCGGCGGGCAGGTCCACGCCCAGGCCGTTGACGAGCAGCGCGGTGCCGTTGTCGAGCGTGCCGTCGGTGTTGAACCAGCGGCGGACGATCGGGGTGACGAGTACGGGCCGGCCTCCTTCGGCGCGCACCTCCTCGATCATCGCGGTGAGGTTGGCCCGGTAGGTCTCACGCTCGGTCTGCTTGTCGTTGTGGGCGAGCTGGACGAGGACGAGGTCGCCGTGGCGGATACGGGAGCGCAGCGCGGGGAAGAGCGCGGGATTGTCCCGGAAGGACTGTGAGCCTTCGCCGGAGTCGGCGTAGTTGGCGACCGACACGCGGTCGGTGAGGTACTGCGGGAGCCGCTGTCCCCAGCCCGTGTACGGTTCGGCCGCCTGGTCGCAGACGGTGGAGTCGCCCGCGAGCAGGATCTGCGGCGTACGGACGCGTTCGACGTGCACCGAGGTGAGCTGAGGGGCGGCCCCGCCGAAGGTGAGGTCGAGTCCGGGGGTGCCGGTGGCCCCGGTGGGCTCACCCTCCGGGTCACGGACGTCCACGGTGAAGCTGCGGCGGACCGTCTCCCCCGCCGCGTTGGGTGTCTCGGCGAGCATGGCCCGGCGGCTCTCGGCCGTGACGGATGTGGAGCCGGGCACGGAGCCGCCGCCGAGCAGGACCCGGACCCGGTAGGTGCCGGGGGTGACGTCGAAGTGGCAGACGACGGGCGCGGTGCCGGTGCAGTGGCCGAGGCCGTCCCCCTCACCGGATCTTCCGTCGTGCGCCCGGGCGGGCGGGGCGGCGAGGGTGGTCAGGGCGGCAAGTGCGGCAACGGCGGCACAGGTGGCCAGCAGTGCGGTACCGGCTCGGCGCATGGGGGCTCCTCATCGGGGAACGAACACGGCGAGTGATGCGTGACGCGTTGAATGGATTCAACGAGCAGGAACCCTAGCGCTCGGGACAAGCGCTTTCTACGGTGCGGACAGTTTCGCTCGACCCCCTTGACGCCCCGGGCCGCCACCCTTAGCGTCAGTCCGATTTCACGGACGCCGTCCGGTATGCCGAACGAAGATCTGCGGCGGCGGTGTCCGCACCCATGTCCCACGTGCGTTCCCGGCACCCGTCGCGAACCCGCGCCGCCCACGCCGACCGCTGGGAGCCCGATGCCTCCGCCCCCCGCCGGGAGCCCGATGCCTCCGCCCCCCGCCGATGACGCCCGGGCCACGGCCCTGGCCGCCGCCGAGCTCACCCCGCACGGGCTCGACGACGTGCGCGGACATCTGACGCTGCCCGGCGCCGGAGCGTTCGGCACGACGGTGGCGTGGGCGTCCTCCGCTCCCGGCGTCGTCGGTCCGGACGGCATCGTGCACCGCCCCGCGCACGGGAAGGGCGCCGCGCGCGTGCGGCTCACCGCGACCGTCACCCGGGGCGGCGCCGACGCGACGCGCGTCTTCACCGCCTCCGTGCGGGAGCTGCCGGAGCGACACCCGTACGCCGCGTACCTCATGACCTACTTCACCGGCGAGGACACGGTGGACGGTGAGCGGATCCGGATGGCGCTGAGCCGGGGGAACGACGCGCTGCACTGGCAGGAACTGAACGGCGGCGACCCGGTGCTCACTTCCGGGCTGGGCACCGGCGGGCTGCGCGATCCGTTCGTCGTCCGCTCCCCCGAGGGCGACACGTTCCACCTGATCGCCACCGACCTGCGGATGTACGGGAACCACGGCGGCTGGGACGAGGCCCAGCGCACCGGCAGCAGGTCGGTCATGGTGTGGGAGTCGGACGATCTGGTGCACTGGGGCGATCAGCGCATGGCCGAGGTGGCACCCCCTGCCGCGGGCAACGCCTGGGCTCCCGAGGCCTGCTACGACGAAGGGCTCGGCGCGTACGTCGTCTTCTGGGCCTCGAAGGTCTATCCGGACCACGACCCGGAGCACGCCGGAAGCACCCACAACAGGATGATGTACGCGACCACCAGGGACTTCCGGACCTTCGGGGAGCCCGCCGTGTGGCACGACCCCGGCTATTCGGTGATCGACTCGACGGTCATCCGGCACGACGGCAGGTTCTACCGGTTCACCAAGGACGAGCGGAACCCCGCGTCGGACACCCCCGGGTCGAAGTTCATCACCGCCGAGACGTCACCCGAGCTGACCTCGGCGTCGTACACGTTCCTCGCCGACGGCATCGGCAGGGGCGCGATCGCGCGCGGTGAGGGCCCCGCGGTCTTCGCGTCCGGCACCGAGCCGAAGTGGTACCTGTTCATCGACGAGTTCGGCGGCCGGGGTTACGTCCCCTTCGAGAGCACCGATCTCGATTCGGGGCGGTGGACCATGTGCACCGGCCACGCCCTCCCGGCGGGCGCCCGGCACGGGTCGGTGCTGCCGGTCACGCGGCAGGAGTACGAGCGGCTGCTGACGGCGTACGCGCCGGTGGGATGATGGAGGACCGGCGCCCGCCCGCGCCGGGCTCGGGGCTGTCCGGGTGCCGGCGCCCCCGGCCCTTCACGCGCCGGGCTCCTGCTGCGACAAGGACCGATGGCCATGCGAGGACGGGTGAGGCCCCCCGCCGCCCCGCTCCCCCAGCGCTCGGGCGTGGACCCGGTGCGGGTGCGGCTCCCGGCGGATCCGGCGGGAGCCTGGCCCACGGTCCGGGACCATCTGCTGGACCGGTTCGCCGGTGCGATCGGTGCCGGGCGGGTGGACGCCATGCTCGCCGAGGGCAGGTTCGTCGGAGCGGACGGCGGAGCGGTGCGGGCGGACGAGCCGTACACCGCCGGGCGTCATCTCTGGTTCCACCGTGACTTCGCGCCCGAGGAGCCGGTGCCCTTCCCCGTCGGCGTCGTCCACCGCGACGACCGCCTGGTGATCGCCGACAAGCCGCACTTCCTGGCCACCACCCCGCGCGGACGGCATGTGACCGAGACCCTCGTCGCCCGGCTGCGTGACGGACTGGGGCTGCCGGAGCTGCAGCCCGCACACCGGCTGGACCGGCTGACGGCGGGACTCGTGCTCTGCGTCGTACGGGCACAGGACCGCGGGGCGTACCAGACGCTGTTCCGGGACCGGCTGGTGCACAAGGAGTACGAGGCGGTGGCTCCCTACGATGCGGGGGTGGCGCTCCCCCGCACCGTACGGAGCCGGATCGTCAAGGAGCGCGGGGTCATCGCCGCGCGCGAGGAGCCGGGGGCCGTCAACAGCGAGAGCCGGATCGAACTGCTGGAGCACCGGGACGCCTTCGGACGCTACCGGCTGCTGCCCGCGACCGGCCGCACCCATCAGCTGCGGGTCCACATGAACGCGCTGGGCCTGCCGTTGGTGAACGATCCGGTCTATCCGGTGGTGGAACCCGAGCCGGAGCACGAGGACTACGGGCGTCCGCTGCAACTGCTCGCCAAGGTCCTGGAGTTCACCGATCCGGTCACGGGCGAGCCGCAGCGCTTCGAGAGCGGGCTGCGGCTCTCCTCGTGGGCGGACCGGTGAACCCCGCCGCGGTCAGTGACCGCGGTTGATCCAGTCGTCCAGCTGCGGGGCCTCGGCGCCGATCGTCGTGGAGTCCCCGTGCCCGGTACGGACCGTGGTCTCCGGCGGGAGGGCGAGCAGCCGGTCCCTGATCGAGTCGATGATCGTCGGGAAGTGCGAGAAGGACCGTCCCGTCGCGCCCGGACCACCCTGGAAGAGGGTGTCCCCGGAGAAGACGGTGTCCAGCTCGGGCGCGTGCAGGCAGACGGCGCCGGGAGCGTGCCCCGGGGTGTGCAGGACGGTCAGCCGGACGCCGGCGACCTCCAGTTCCTGACCGTCGGCGAGTTCGCCGTCGGGGGCACGGTGCGGGTGGGTCTGCTCCCAGAGCGGCAGGTCGTCGGGGTGCAGCAGGATCGGCGCGCCGGTCGCGTCCGCGAGGGCGGGCGCCGCGTCGATGTGGTCGTTGTGCGCGTGGGTGCAGACGATCGCGCGCAGCCGGCGCCCGCCGAGTGCGGCCTCGATCGCGGCGGCGTCGTGGGCGGCGTCGATGACGACGGCCTCGGTGTCGTCGCCGACGATCCAGACGTTGTTGTCGACGTCCCACTCCCCGCCGTCGAGGGCGAAGGTGCCGGACGTGACCAGGTGTTCGATGCGCGCGCCCATCAGAGGACCACCACCGAGCGCAGGACGTCTCCGTCGTGCATCCGGGCGAACGCCTGCTCGATCTCGCCGAGCTGGATGGTCTCGGTGACGAAGGCGCCGAGGTCGAGGCGGCCCTGCTGGTGCAGGTCGATCAGCATCGGGAAGTCGCGCGAGGGCAGGCAGTCGCCGTACCAGGAGGACTTGAGCGAGCCGCCTCGGCCGAACACGTCGAGCAGCGGGAGTTCGAGCTGCATCTCGGGGGTGGGCACCCCGACGAGGACGACGGTGCCGGCGAGGTCGCGGGCGTAGAAGGCCTGCTTGTACGTCTCCGGGCGGCCGACGGCCTCGATGACGACGTCGGCGCCGTGGCCGCCGGTCAGCGCGCGGATCGCCTCGACGGCGTCCTCCGAGCGGGAGTTGACGGTGTGGGTGGCGCCCATCTTCTTCGCCGTCTCCAGCTTGCGGTCGTCGATGTCGACCGCGATGATCTTCGCCGCGCCCGCGAGACGGGCACCGGCGATCGCCGCGTCGCCGACTCCACCGCAGCCGATGACGGCGACGGAGTCGCCGCGGCCGACCTGGCCGGTGTTGATGGCGGCGCCGATGCCGGCCATGACACCGCAGCCGAGCAGTCCGGCGACGGCCGGGGAAACCTCGGGGTCGACCTTGGTGCACTGGCCGGCGGCGACCAGGGTCTTCTCGGCGAACGCGCCGATGCCGAGCGCCGGGGAGAGTTCCGTGCCGTCCAGCAGGGTCATCTTCTGCTTGGCGTTGTGGGTGTCGAAGCAGTACCACGGGCGGCCCCGCAGACAGGCACGGCACTGGCCGCACACCGCACGCCAGTTGAGGACCACGAAGTCGCCGGGGGCGACGTCGGTGACACCCTCGCCGACGGACTCCACGACACCCGCGGCCTCGTGGCCGAGCAGGAAGGGGAACTCGTCGTTGATGCCGCCCTGCTTGTAGTGCAGGTCGGTGTGGCAGACGCCGCACGCCTGGATCTTGACCACGGCCTCACCCGGGCCGGGGTCGGGCACGATGATCGTCTCCACACGGACGGGCTCGTTCTTCCCTGGTGCGATGACCCCTTGTACCTGCTGCGCCATGCCGTGCTCTCCCGTCCCGAATGCCCCGTTGTGCCAAAGATCGAACCCGCCCACCGTACCCGGGCGGGCGCGCGCTCACGGGGCCAGTACGTCCAGTTCGTGCAGGGCGCCGACCGCGATCTCCTTGGTCAGCCGTTCCGCCCCCTCGGCGTCCCCTTCGCGCACCGCTTCGGCGAGCCGGACGTGGAGGGTGACGGCGGCGGGGTCGGGATCCTCGAACATCACCTGGTGGTGGGTCCGTCCTGCGAGGACTTCGGCGACGACGTCACCCAGTCGCGCGAACATCTCGTTGCCGGAGGCGTTGAGCACGATGCGGTGGAAGGCGATGTCGTGGCGGAGGTAGCCCTCCAGCTGCTGGCCGCGCGAGGTGGCGACCATGCCCAGCGCGCATTCCGTGAGCGCGGCGCACTGCTCGGCGCTGGCGTTACGGGCGGCGAGGCCCGCGGCGACGGGCTCGACGGCGGACCGCAGCACGGTGAGCGAGCGCAGCTGCCGGGGCCGGTCGGCTCCGGCGAGGCGCCAGCGGATGACCTGGGGGTCGTAGACGTTCCACTCCTCGGTGGGCCGCACGGTCACCCCGACCCGCCGCCGGGACTCGACCAGGTGCATGGACTCCAGGACGCGGATGACCTCGCGCACGACGGTGCGGGACACGTCGAAGCGCTGCGCGAGCTCGTCGGTGCGCAGAACCCGGCCGGGCGGGCAGTCACCCGCGGCGATCTCCAGACCCAGGGCGTCCAGCACATGCGTATGGAGCCCCTGGGCAGGTGTGGTCATGGCCACAAGCCTACGGGGAGGGGTGCGGCAACAAAAAGTACGACGTTTATGTCACAGCCTCTTGAATAAGTCGTATGTAATGGGTTTCAGTAGCGCGACGGACCGATGTCGCGGACCGATGTCGATGAAGACAGCGAGGCACCAATGAGCACCCCCCACGTCGTCGTGGTGATGGGCGTAGCAGGGACCGGCAAGACCACGATCGGCCCCCTGCTCGCCGACGCACTCGGCGTCCCCTATGCCGAGGGCGACGACTTCCACCCGCCGGCCAACATCGCCAAGATGACCGCGGGCACGCCGCTCGACGACGACGACCGCTGGCCGTGGCTGGACTCGATCGGCCGGTGGGCACACGGCCGGGCGGGACTCGGCGGCGTCGTCAGCAGCTCCGCGCTCAAGCGTGCCTACCGCGACCGGCTGCGGGCCGAGGCCCCTGGTGCCGTCTTCCTGCATCTGACCGGCGACCGGTCACTCATCGAACGCCGCATGGCGGACCGTAAGGGCCACTTCATGCCGACCGCGCTGCTGGACTCGCAGTTCGCCACCCTGCAGCCCCTGCAGGAGGACGAGGTGGGCGTCGCTGTCGACGTGTCCGGCACCCCCGAGGAAATCACCGAACGGGCCGTCGCCGCGCTGCGCCGGCTCGCGAACTAAGGATCACCACCGTGACCAGTCTCAGCGTCGAGATGCTGGCAGCGGATGCCGTCGAGCCCATCACTTCGGCCGGCAACGCACAGCTGGGCATCGCCGTCCTGGCGGGCATCGCAGTCATCGTCCTGCTCATCACCAAGCTCAAGATGCACGCGTTCCTCGCGTTGACCATCGGCTCGCTCGCACTCGGATCCTTCGCCGGGGCCAACCCTGCGAAGACGATCACCAGCTTCACCACGGGCCTCGGCTCGACCGTCGCAAGTGTCGGTGTCCTCATCGCCCTCGGTGCCATCCTGGGCAAGCTGCTCGCCGACTCCGGCGGCGCGGACCAGATCGTCGACACGATCCTCGCGAAGGCGAGTGGCCGTGCGATGCCGTGGGCGATGGTCCTGATCGCCTCGATCATCGGGCTGCCGCTCTTCTTCGAGGTCGGAATCGTGCTGATGATTCCGGTGGTGCTGCTGGTCGCCAAGCGGGGCAACTACTCGCTGATGCGCATCGGTATCCCCGCGCTGGCCGGTCTCTCCGTGATGCACGGGCTGATCCCGCCGCACCCCGGCCCGCTGGTCGCGATCGACGCCCTCGGCGCCAACCTGGGTGTCACGCTGGCCCTCGGTGTGCTGGTCGCCATCCCGACCGTGATCATCGCCGGTCCGGTCTTCTCGCGCTACGCCGCCCGCTGGGTGGACATCGAGGCGCCGGAGAAGATGATCCCGCAGCGCCCGTCGGAGGATCTGGACCGCCGCCCGAACTTCGGGGCGACCCTGGCGACGATCCTGCTGCCCGTCGTCCTCATGCTGGTCAAGGCCCTGGTCGACATCGTGGTGGACGACCCGGAGAACCACGTCCAGCGCGTCACCGACGTCATCGGTTCGCCGCTGATCGCGCTGCTCGCCGCCGTGCTCGTGGGCATGTTCACCCTCGGCCGCGCCGCCGGATTCACCAAGGGCCGCATCACCAGCACCGTCGAGAAGTCGCTGGCTCCGATCGCGGGCATCCTCCTGATCGTGGGCGCGGGCGGCGGGTTCAAGCAGACCCTCATCGACGCCGGCGTGGGCCAGATGATCCTGGAGTTCTCCGAGAACTGGTCGATCCCCGCCCTCCTGCTCGGCTGGCTGATCGCCGTGGCGATACGCCTGGCGACGGGCTCGGCGACGGTGGCCACCATCTCGGCGGCCGGCCTGGTCGCCCCGCTGGCGGCCGACATGTCGACGTCGCACGCGGCACTGCTCGTCCTCGCGGTCGGAGCGGGTTCGCTCTTCTTCAGCCACGTCAACGACGCTGGGTTCTGGCTGGTGAAGGAGTACTTCGGCATGGACGTCCCGCAGACGATCAAGACCTGGTCGGTGATGGAGACGATCATCTCCGTCGTCTCGCTGGCCTTCATCCTGCTGCTGTCGCTGGTGCTGTAGCCGGCGTCACTCCTCGGGCACCCGCCACAACGGGTGCTCGGAACGGGCCCATGGGCGCTCGACCGATCCGGTGCGCATGCCACGGCGTGCCTCCGGGTCGGCGAGCGCCTTCGCCATGTGGCCGGCGAGGACGATGCCGATCGCGAGGGCCAGCCAGTCGTGGACGAAGGTCGCCCCCGTGCGCCACACCAGTGGGGTGAGCCCGGTGAACCACATCAGCAGCCCGGTGCCCAGCATCACGAGGACGGCCCCGGCGATCCACGCGGCGTAGATCTTCTGGCCGGCGTTGAACTTCCCGGCCGGGCGGGAACCGGGCGTACGGTCGCGGCGCAGGGCGGACACCAGCCACCGGCGGTCGTGCGGTCCGAACCTGTTGAGGCGGGAGAGGTCCGCCCGCAGCGCCCTGGAGACCAGACCCGCGAGCAGCGGTACGGGGATCAGCAGCCCGGACCATTCGTGCACGGTCACCACGAGGTGGCGGCGCCCGACGAGTTCGGCGAGCTGAGGGACGTACAGGCAGGCGGCCGTGGCCACGCAGAGCAGCACGAGCCAGGCCGTGGTGCGGTGCACCCAGCGCTCGGCGGTGGTGAATCGGCTGATCCTCGGGGCAAGTTCAGACGGTGGGGGCGTCGTCCCGGCCGTTGGACCGGCCCACCCAGGCGTCGACGTCATAGCCGAGTTCCTCCCAGTAGCCGGGGCGCACGGAGTCGGTGACGGTGATCCCGGAAAGCCATTTGGCGGACTTGTAGAAGTACATGGGGGCCACGTACAGGCGGACCGGGCCGCCGTGGGCGTGTGCCAGCGGTTCGTCGCGCATGCGCAGGGCCACCAGGACGTCGTCGCGGCGCGCCTGTTCGAGGGTGAGGCTCTCGCTGTAGGCCCCGTCGAAACAGGTGAAGCGGATCGCCTTCGCCCCGGGCCCCACCCCTGCCGCGTCGAGCAGCGCGGAGAGCCGGACCCCCTCGAACGGCGTCTCGGGCACCCTCCAGCCCGTCACGCACTGGACGTCACGCACGATGCGGGTCTGCGGGAGGGCCTTCAGCGCCTCCAGGGTGTACGTCGCCGGGCGCTCCACCAGGCCGTCCACGGTCAGGCCGTAGTCGGCCGCACTCTTCCTCGGCACCGAGGAGACGACCGAGTAGTAGCGGAAACCGCCTCCGTTGGGGAGGAGTCCGGTCAGGCCGGTCGGGTCCTTGTCGGCGACCGCGCCGAGTCCTTTCTCCAGGCCCTTCTGGAGAACGGGAGCGGCAGCGACGCCCACGGCCCCGAGACCGAGCATGCCCAGGACGAGCCGACGGCCCACCGGGGCGCCGGGCTCGGACGCGGTGGTCCCGGGCTCGGACGCGGTGGTCCCGGGCTCGGACGGTCCTGGCTCGGGCGGTCCTGGCTCGGGCGGTCCTTGCTCGGGCGGTCCTTGCTCGGGCGGTCCTTGCTCGGACGCGGAGGAAGAGGGACGACGGTTCACTCGCCCATTCGAACACCTGCGGCCTCCCATCACCAGGGCTTCGGGGGTGCGTCAAGCCTGCGACCGCGACGGATGCGGGCCCCGTGACGCGTGCCACACTGCCGCCATGGAGAACCGTGAACCGCTCAAGCCCTACCTCCTCGCCTTCCCCGGACCGCTGCGTGACCGGCTGGTGGCGGCGGTGCTCTCGGGGGAGAAGGTCTCCACGACCGGGCTGCTCGCGGAGTACGAGGCGGAGCGCGAGGAGCTCCCGCCGGTGGGCGAGCGGTCGGCGCTCATCGACTCCGACGGGCGGGAGGTCGCCGTGGTGGAGCTGACGGAGGTGCGGGTGCTGCCCCTGGGGTCGGTGGGACTGCAGCACGTGCTCGACGAGGGCGAGGGGCACACCTCCGTCGCCGAATGGCGGGCGGGGCACGAGGCCTTCTGGCACAGCGAGGAGATGCGGGAGGCGCTGGACGACCCGGAGTTCACGGTGGACGACGACACGATGGTGGTGGCGGAGTGCTTCCGGGTGGTGGAGCGCCTCGTCTGACGCCGGCCGGGGCGCGGGGCCGGGCCGGCCGGCCGTGGTCCCTCGATCCGGGCGCCGGGCCGGCTGGCCCTGGTCCCCCGGACCGGGGCCCGGGCCGGCCGGCCGTGGTCCCTCGACCCGGGCGCCGGGCCGGGCGCCGCGCGCCGCCCGGCCGGGGCGCGCGCCCAGCGGGAACGCCCGCGCCCAGCCGGTAGCTCCGCTCAGCCGGTCGCCTTCGCCGCCGCCCTGCCCGCCGTGCGGCCCGAGAAGATGCAGCCGCCCAGGAAGGTGCCCTCCAGCGAGCGGTAGCCGTGGACGCCGCCACCGCCGAAGCCCGCCGCCTCCCCCGCCGCGTACATCCCGGGCAACGGGGTGCCGTCGCCGGTCAGGACGCGCGAGGACAGGTCCGTCTCCAGGCCCCCGAGGGACTTGCGCGTCAGGATGTTCAGCCTCACGGCGATCAGGGGACCCGCGGCCGGGTCGAGGATGCGGTGCGGTTTCGCGGTGCGGATCAGCTTGTCGCCGAGGTAGGCGCGGGCGCCGTTGATCGCCGTGACCTGGAGATCCTTGGTGAAGGGGTTGGCGATCTCGCGGTCGCGGGCGGTGATCTCGCGGCGCAGGGCGTCCTCGTCGATCAGCGCTTCACCGGTGAGCGCGTTCATGCCCCGGACGAGCGCGCCGAGGTCCTTCTCGACGACGAAGTCCACGCCCTTGTCCATGAAGGCCTTCACCGGGCCGGGGACGTCGGCGCGTGCCCTGCCGATCACGTCACGCACGGACTTGCCGGTCAGGTCCGGGTTCTGCTCGGAACCGGAGAGCGCGAACTCCTTGCCGATGATCTTCTGGTCGAGGACGAACCAGGTGTAGCCGTGCCCCGACTTCATGATGTGGTCGAGGGTGCCCAGCGTGTCGAAGCCGGGGAACAGCGGGACGGGCAGCCGCTTGCCGCGGGCGTCCAGCCAGAGCGAGGACGGGCCGGGCAGGATCCGGATGCCGTGCTTGTCCCATATGGGGTTCCAGTTCTCGATGCCCTCGGTGTAGTGCCACATCCGGTCGCGGTTGATGTGGTGGCCGCCCGCCTTCTCGGCGATGCCGAGCATCAGCCCGTCCACGTGGGCGGGGACGCCGGAGAGCATCTTCTCGGGCGGGGTGCCGAGCCGCTCGGGCCACTGGGCGCGGACGAGGTCGTGGTTGCCGCCGATGCCACCCGAGGTGACGATCACGGCCTGTGCCTTGAGCTCGAAGGAGCCGGTGACCTCACGGCTGCTCGCCGTGCCCCGCTCGGCGCCGCTCTCCTCCAGGATCTCGCCGGTGACCGTGTCCAGCGCCCCGGCCGACCGGCCGAGCCCGGTGACCCGGTGGCGGAAGCGGAGCTGGACGAGGCCCTTCGCCACGCCCTCGCGCACCCGGCGCTCGAAGGGCGCGACGACGCCGGGGCCGGTGCCCCAGGTGATGTGGAAGCGGGGGACGGAGTTGCCGTGGCCGTTCGCGTCGTAGCCGCCGCGTTCGGCCCAGCCGACGACGGGGAAGAACCGCAGGCCCTGTGCGTGCAGCCAGGACCTCTTCTCCCCGGACGCGAAGTCGACGTACGCCTCGGCCCACTGCCGCGGCCAGTGGTCCTCCTCGCGGTCGAAGCCGGCCGTGCCGTACCAGTCCTGGAGGGCGAGCGCGTGGCTGTCCTTGATCCGCATGCGGCGCTGCTCGGGCGAATCGACGAGGAAGAGCCCGCCGAAGGACCAGTGCGCCTGGCCGCCGATGGACTGCTCGGGCTCCTGGTCCAGCAGGATGACCCTGCGGCCGGCGTCGACAAGCTCTGCGGTGGCCACGAGCCCCGCGAGTCCTGCCCCGATCACGATCACGTCGGCGTCGTACGCCATGGGTTCCATCCTTCGGGGGCGGTCGCGCGCAGCGGCGGGCGGGGGCGACAAGTTACTTGTGGGTCAGATCTTCGGTACGCGCCGCGCCCACGTCAACCGTCCGCCCGGTGGCGCCCTCACCGATCCGGCACGGCCTCGGGGCTATCGTCGGACCGTGTCGGTGCTGGTGATCGTCCTCTCGGTTGGCGCCGCCTGCTGTCTGGGCTTCGGCTTCGTCCTCCAGCAGGACGCCGCCCGGCGCGCGCCGCTGCGCGATTTCCTCTCTCCCCGGCTGCTGCTCGACCTGATGCGGGTGCCGAGCTGGCTCGTCGGGATCGGCCTGATGGTCTGTGGCATGGTCCTCGGCGCGCTGGCGCTCGGTCAGGGCGAGGTGTCCGTCGTGGAACCGCTGCTGGCGACCAACCTGCTCTTCGCGATGGCGCTCTCGCGCCACCGGACCGGCCAGCCGCTCGGCAGGCAGGGCTGGGGAGGCCTCGCCCTCCTGGCGGGCGGCGTCACCGCGTTCCTGCTGGCCGGACAGCCGCGCGGCGGGGACGCGGTGACGGCGGCCCTGCGGCACTGGCTGGTGATCGGTGTGGTGGCGGGGCTCGCCCTGCTCCTGACCGCGTGTGCCAGACACCCCCGGACCCGTGGGACCCCCGTGATGCTCGGCCTGGCGGCGGGGCTGCTGTACGGCTTGCAGGACGCGCTGACCAGGGTCAGCGGGGAGCGGCTGACCGAGGACGGGTGGGGGGCGCTGCTGACCAGCTGGCAGCCGTACGCCGTCCTCGTCATGGGGCTGACGGGGCTGCTCCTGGTTCAGAGCGCGTTCGAGGCGGGGCCTCTGCGGGAGTCCCTGCCCGCCCTCACCGCGGCGCAGCCGCTGTCGGGCATCGTCTGCGGGATCGGCTTCCTCGGCGACCAGGTACGCACCGACCCGGCCGCCCTGGCCTGGCAGGCCGTGGGGCTCGCGGCGGTCGTCGCGGGGATCGTGCTGCTGGGGCTGCACCCGGCGATGCCGGAGGGGAGGGACCGGCACGGATCAACGGCCGCCGACCGGTTGATGTTGGATGGACCCCATGACTCCGGCTGACGAGATCCTGGACATTGTCGACGAGAACGACGAGGTCGTCGGGCAGGCGCCACGCGGTGAGGCGACCGCACGCGGCCTGCGCCACCGCTGCGTCTTCATCGAGGCGAGGGACGCGGAGGGGCGGCTCTTCGTCCACCGCAGGACGCCGTCGAAGCTGGTCTTCCCCTCGCACCACGACATGTTCGTCGGCGGGGTCGTGGGCGCGGGCGAGTCGTACGACGAGGCGGCGCTGCGGGAGGCGGAGGAGGAGCTGGGGGTCTCCGGCCTCCCCCGGCCGGTACCGCTCTTCAAGTTCCTCTACGAGGGTCCTGGGCACAGCTGGTGGTCGTACGTCTACGAGGTGCGCTGCGAACTCCCGGTGGACCCGCAGGCGGAGGAGGTCGCCTGGCACACGTTCCTGAGCGACGCGGAGCTGCGCGAGCGGCTCGACGAGTGGGAGTGGGTGCCGGACGGGCTGGACGCCTACCACCGGCTGCGGGAGTTCCGGGCCGGCGGCGGAGCGGGGGGCACCGTATGAGCGGCGACTTCGTGCGGGGGCTGCGGCTGTGGTTCGCGCCCGGGCGGATACGCGAGGAGGGCGACACCCCGGACTACCGCTTCTCCCTCGCCAACGAGCGCACCTTCCTGGCCTGGATCCGGACGGCTCTCGCCCTGATCGGCGGCGGTTTCGCCGTGGACCAGTTCCTGCCGGGACTGGCCTGGGGCGTCCGGACGGGGCTGGCCCTCGGGCTGCTGGCGGCCGGGGTGCTCTGTGCGCTGCGGGCCGTCAACCACTGGGTGCGGTGCGAGCGGGCGATGCGGCGCGGTGAGGATCTGCCGGTCTCCCGCTTCCCCGCGCTGATCAGCCTCGTCGTCGCCGTGGTGGCCGTCGCGATGGTGGTGGTCGTGCTGTTCGGCTGGGAGGGCAGGTGACCGGCCCGGTGCGCGACCCGGGTCTCCAGCCCGAACGGACACGGCTGGCCTGGCGGCGCACGACCCTGGCGTGCACGGTGGTGGGCCTGCTCGCGGTCCGCCAGGGCCTGTACGTCGGGACGAGCGCGGTGGGGGTGCTCGCGGTCGCGCTGAGCCTGCTGGCGTGGCTGGGGTTCCTCTCGGCGGCGCACCGCCGGGTGTCCGCCATGGGGGCGTCCGAGCCGGCCACGCTGTCGCCGCGCCTCGCGGTCACGGCCGCGGGCTGCACGGTCGCGCTCGCGGTGTTCGCTGCGGCGACCGTGTTCTGAGCCGGCGCCCGGCCGTACGGTCTCAGCCGTCCCCGTCCACGGTGACGACGATCTTGCCCCTGGTCCGCCCCTGCTCGTTGAGCCGGTAGGCGTCCATGGCCTGTTCGAGCGGGAAGACCCGGTCCACGTGTACGGAGACGACCCCCTGCTCGGCCAGTTCCGCGAGGTGGGTGAGGTCGGCGGCGTCGGGCCGTACGAAGGCGTAGCGCCCGCCGTAGGAGAAGACCTCGGCGTCCGCGATGGACGCGAGCCGGCCGCCGGGGGCCAGGGTCTCGGCGGAGACCCGGAGGGCCTCCCCGCCCACGGTGTCGAAGGCCGCGTCGAAGCCCTCGGGGTTCACGGCCCGCAGCCGGGCGGCGAGTCCGTCGCCGTACTCCACCGGCTCGCCGCCCAGCTCGCGTACGTAGTCGTGGTTGTGGGGCCCCGCGGTGCCGACGACCCGGCAGCCCGCGTGCCGGGCGAGCTGGACGGCGAGCGAGCCGACGCCCCCGGCCGCCGCGTGGACCAGGACGGTCTCGCCCTCCTGGATCTTCAGGGTGCGGTGCAGCACCTGGTGTGCGGTGAGACCGCACAGCGGCAGGCCGGCGGCTTCCTCGAAGCTCAGGCTCAGCGGCTTGCGGGCGAGGGTGCGCACGGGGGCGGCGACGTACTCGGCGAAGGTACCGCGCGAGAGGAAGTCCTCGCGGACGTAGCCGATGACCTCGTCCCCCACCTCGAACTCGTCGACGGCAGCGCCGGGCTGGACGACGACCCCGGAGACGTCCCAGCCGGGGATCACGGGGAAGACGGCTTCGAGCCCGGCCTGGAGGTAGCCCTCGCGTGCCTTCCAGTCGACGGGGTTCACGGCCGCGGCCCGCACCTTCACCAGGACCGAGTCGGGGCCCACCTTCGGGTCGGGGCGCTCGCCGTACTCCAGGACGTCGGCCGTTCCGTATCTGCTGTAGCTGATCGCCTTCATCCTCCGACGATCGGCGTGGGCCGGGGTCCCCGCAACTCAGGCCGTGACGGCCTCGAAGGGCGGCAGCAGCGTGCGCGGGTCGTGGCCGGAGTGCCAGAGCCCGATGAGGAACGCCGTGGTCGCCTCCAGGTACGCGGCCCGGTCGAGCCCGCCCACGGGCAGCGGGACACAGCCGAGGTCCCGGACCAGGGTCCCGACCGCCTCCAGCGCGCCGGCGTCGTCCCCGCACAGCGGGACGGCGACGGGCCCTTCGGCGAAGGCGGGCGGGTCGAGACGCCACACGGAGTCGGGCAGGTGGTTGAAGGCCTTGACGACCCGTGCTCCGGTGAGGCCGGCGATGGTGCGGGCGGCCCCCGGGCCCGTGCCGGTGGTGAGCCGGAAGCCCGGCCCGACGGCGTTGGTGCAGTCGACGAGCAGCCGGCCGCGCAGCGCCCCGTCCGCAGCGCCGAGTGCCGTGAGGACGCCCGCCACGGCGTCGTAGGGCAGGGCGAGCAGGGTGGCGTCGCCGAAGGCGGCCGCTTCCCGCAGGGTGCCGGCGCTCTGGCCGGTGCGGTCCGCGAGTGCCCCGGCCCGTTCCGCGGACCGCCCGCCGAACAGCACCTGATGGCCGGCCGCCGCCCAGCGTCCGCCCAGCGCTTCCGCCATGTTGCCGGTCCCGATGATGCCGATGCGCATGTCTCTCTCCCCTGAACACCCGTCACGTAGCGTCGTACCGAAGGGGACGTTAGGGGACCCGTTACGCACCGTTCGGTGCCTGACGGGCGAGGGAAGGGGAGCTCATGGACCGACTGCTCGCGGACTGCCGGGCGCGGCTCGGCTTCGACCTGCTGGGCAACACCTGGAATCCCGTCGTGCTGTACGCGCTCGGCGCGGGGCCCCGGAGGCCGGGTGAACTGCGTACGGAGATCGGCGGCATCAGCTCCAAGGTGCTGACCGAGACCCTGCGCAGGCTGGAGGAGTACGCCCTGGTGGAGCGCCGGGCCTACGCCGAGGCGCCGCCGCGCGTGGAGTACGCCCTGACCGAACTCGGCCGGACGCTGCTGGAGCCGATCGAGGCGCTGGGCCGCTGGTCGGCGGCGCACGGGGACGCGTTCGTGGCCGCGCAGGGCTGGGACGACTGACCCACGGCCGGGGCGGGGAGCCGGAGATCACCTCCCGGATTCCGGAAGGACACTGGACGACATACCGACTGGTCGGCATCATGGTCCCGACGTCCAACCGCCCCGGAGGTGCGCACCATGAGCCCAGTCCATCCGCCAGGTCTCGATCTCGACCTGCTGCGCGGCCATCTCGACCGCGAGCGGCCGGGGCTGGTGAACGGACCGCTGGACGCCCGGGTGATCGAGGGCGGGCGGTCGAACCTCACCTACGTCGTCACCGACGGTGCGGGCCGATGGGTCGTGCGCAGGCCCCCGCTGGGGCACGTGCTGGCCACCGCGCACGACATGAAGCGTGAGCACAGGGTGATCAGCGCGCTGCACCCCACCGCGGTCCCGGTACCGGAGACCCTGCTGCTCTGCGAGGACGACTCGGTCATCGGCTCGCCCTTCTACGTCATGGAGTACGTCGAGGGCACCCCGTACCGCACCGCCCAGCAGCTCGCCCCGCTCGGCGCCGAGCGCACCCGGGGTGTCGTCCTGGGGCTCGTCGACACCCTGGTGGACCTGCACGCCGTCGATCCGGCATCCGTCGGGCTCGGCGACTTCGGGCGTCCGGACGGCTTCCTGGACCGGCAGCTCCGGCGCTGGGGCAAGCAGCTGGACGCCTCGCGCAACCGCGATCTCGCCGGGATCGACGAGCTGCACGCCGCACTCGGCAGGGAGCTCCCCGTCTCCCCCGCGCCCACCGTCGTCCACGGCGACTACCGTCTGGACAACGTCCTCATCGGTCAGGACGACCGGATCAAGGCGGTCCTGGACTGGGAGATGTCCACGCTCGGCGACCCGCTCACCGACCTCGGCCTGCTGGTGATGTACAGCTCCGACCTGGGCCTTCCCGAGTCACCCGTGTCCACCACGAGCGGCGCCCCGGGTCACCCGGACCCCGCCGAGCTGATCGAGCGCTACGCCGCCCGCTCCGGCCGTGACACCTCCGCCATCTCCTGGTACACCGCCTTCGCCTGGTTCAAGCTCGCCGTGATCCTCGAGGGCATCCACTACCGCTACACCCTCGGCCAGACCGTCGGCGCCGGCTTCGACCGCATCGGCGACCTGGTCCCGGTATTCATCGCGCACGGCCTCACCACCCTCCAGGAAGGCTGAACACCCCTATGGACTTCGCATTCGACGCCCGGACCGAAGAGCTGCGCACCAGGCTCCTCACGTTCATGGACGAGCACGTCCACCCGGCCGAGCAGGTCGCCGAGGAACAGCGCGCGCGGCTGGCGTCTCCTTGGGACACCCCGCAGATCATGGAGGACCTCAAGGCGGAGGCCCGCAGGCAGGGACTGTGGAACCTCTTCCTGCCGGACGCGGAGTACGGCGCCGGCCTGACGAACCTCCAGTACGCCCCGCTGGCCGAGATCACCGGCCGCAGCCCGCATCTGGCTCCGACGGCGCTGAACTGCGCGGCCCCGGACACCGGGAACATGGAGGTGCTCTTCCAGTTCGGCTCCGACGAGCAGAAGAAGCAGTGGCTGGAGCCGCTGCTCGCCGGTGAGATCCGCTCGGCCTTCGCGATGACGGAGCCTGAGGTGGCCTCGTCGGACGCGACGAACATCGAGACCCGGATCAGGCGGGACGGCGACGACTACGTCATCGACGGGCGCAAGTGGTACATCTCCGGGGCGATGAACCCGGACTGTGCGATCTTCATCGTGATGGGCAAGACCGACCCTGACAACGACGACATCCGCCGTCAGCAGTCCATGATCCTCGTCCCGCGCGACACCCCGGGCCTCGAAGTCCGGCGTGCGATGCAGGTGTACGGCTACGAGGACCACTCCCACGGCGGTCACGCCGAGGTCGTGTTCACCGACGTACGCGTGCCCGCCGCGAACCTGATCGGCGAGGAGGGCGGCGGCTTCGCCATCGCGCAGGCCCGGCTGGGGCCGGGCCGGATCCACCACTGCATGCGGCTGATCGGCATGGCCGAGCGCGCGATCGAGCTGATGTGCAGGCGTGCCGTGGCCCGTACGGCCTTCGGCAAGCCGCTGGCGCAGCAGGGTGTCGTGCAGAACTGGATCGCGGACGCCCGGGTGACGGTGGAGCAGCTGCGGCTGCTGGTGCTGAAGACGGCGTGGCTGATGGACACGGTGGGCAACCGCGGCGCGCACACGGAGATCCAGTCGATCAAGATCGCCACCCCGCGCGCGGTGGTGGACATCCTCGACAAGGCGGTGCAGTTGTACGGCGCCGGAGGCGTCAGCCAGGACTTCCCGCTGGCCGAGCTCTGGTCCTCGGCGCGGACGCTGCGGCTGGCGGACGGTCCGGACGAGGTGCACCAGAGGTCGCTGGCGCGGCGTGAGATCAAGAAGTACCTCTGACAGCCGTACGGGGAGGCGCCCGCCGGCGCCTCCCCGGCGGTTCAGAAGGTGAGCTGCCAGCTGTCGATGTAGCCGGTGTCCTGGGCGGCGACGTCCCTGACCTGGAGCTTCCAGGTCCCGTTCGCGGTCTCGCTCGACGCGTCGACGGTGTACGTCGTGATCACGTTGTCGGCCGAGTCGCTGCTGCTGGAGTTCTTCAGCCGGTAGGCGGTCCCGTCGGGTGCGAGCAGGTCGACGACGAGGTCACCGCGGTAGGTGTGCTTGATGTCGACCCCGACCTTGAGTGCGGACGGAGCGTTGCCCGTACGGCCGGTGACCGCGACCGAGGAGGTCACGGCGGCGGCGTTGTCGGGCACGTTGACGTTGGCGGCGTTGCTGAAGACGGTCCCGGTCGGCGGGGTGACCGTGCCCGCGGAGAGGGTCCACACCGCGTGGGCCACCGCGTCGCTGTTGCGGTCCAGGGCGGTGTCGTTGATGTTCGCCGTCGTGTCGCACGAGGAGTGGTAGCAGCGGTCGAAGGCCTGGCCGGCCGTTCCGCCCCACTTCTGGGCCTGGGCACTGGACTTGGTGTTGCTGGCCCCGGTGAACAGGCCGCCCACGGGCACGCCCGCGCTCTTGAACGGCGCGTGGTCGGAGCGGCCGTCGCCCTCGGTCTCGATCTCGGTGGGTACCGAGAGCCCGGCGAAGTAGTCCTTGAAGGTCTGCTCGATGACCGGGTCGTCGTCGTAGACGAAGTAGCCGGCGTTGGGCGAGCCGATCATGTCGAAGTTGAGGTAGCCGGAGAGCTTGGAACGCTCGGTGGTGGCCAGGTTGTTGACGTAGTACTTCGAGCCGACGAGCCCCAGCTCCTCGGCGCCCCACCAGGCGAAGCGCAGGTGCTTGTCCGGTGCGAGCCCGGCGCGGGAGACGGCGAGGGCGGTCTCCAGCACGGCTGCCGATCCGGAGCCGTTGTCGTTGATGCCCGCGCCGGAGGACACCGAGTCGAGGTGGGAGCCGGCCATGAGGACCTGGTTCGGGTCACCTCCCGGCCAGTCGGCGATCAGGTTGTAGCCCGTGGCGCCGCCGGAGGTGAACTGCTGGAGCGTCGTGGTGTATCCGGCGGCGTCGAGCTTGGCCTTCACGTAGTCGACGGACGCCTTGTAACCGGCCCTGCCGTGGGCACGGTTGCCGCCGTTGGCGGTGGCGATCGACTGGAGTTGGGTGAGGTGCGCCTTGACGTTGGCGAGGGAAATGTCGGGGGCCGCGGCGGCGGCCGCCGGAGCGGCCTGGACGGCGGGTGCCGCGGTCGCCAGCAGCGCCGCGACGGCGAGTGCGGCGGCGGAGAAGGATCTGAGGCGGACAGGTCTCATCGATGGCTCCGGATTCCGTTCGGGGACTGACGGAACGTGCGGGGGGTCTCAGGGCCGTGCACGGCCCTGGGCCTGGAGCGGTGGGGCTGGATGTGCGCCCCCGATGCTCGGGCAGATGACCGCGTACCGTCAAGGTGGAATCCGGACAGGCGTGTTCGCTCACCGGACGGAAGTGCGGCCCTGCGCGGGGGCAGGGGTCCGAGCGGTGCCGCCCCTCCTCAGGCACGAAGACGGCTCCCTCGACAGGGCCCGCTCTTCGCGTGTGCCGGAGCACTCGGCGCCCGGCCGCGCGCCGGGGGCGTGCTTTCGCGGTGTTCTGCCTGCTCAGCACGCCTCACGCGCCGTGGCCCGGCCTCTTGGCGGGGCATGCCGGGGGCCGCACACTCCGATTGGGCTTCCGGCCGGGAGCCCCGCCCCTGGCGTCGCGTGAACCGAAAGGCCCTCCATGCGCCCGCTCCAGCTGTCCGCCGCCGTGTTCGCCGCGGCCCTCCTGCTGACCGCCGCCTCCACCACGACCGCCTCGGCCCAGACACGGACCGTCCCGGCGGACGTCGCCGACGGAGGCTTCGAGGTGCCCGTCGTCCCCGCTCCGGCCCCCTTCACCACGGTCCCCGGCGGACAGACCGCGGGCCCCTGGGCGGTGGGCGGCGACAGCGTCGACGTGACGTCCGACCGGCTCTGGGACGCGGCCGAGGGCAGCCAGTCTCTGGACCTCAACGGCACGACGTCCGGCAGCGTCTCGCAGGTGATACCGACGCTCCCGCTGACCTCGTACGTCGTCAGCTTCGAGCTGGCCGGCAACCCGGCGTGGGCCCCGGCCCTCAAGACGGGTGAACTCAGAGTCGACGGGACGCTCGTGAAGACCTTCAGCTTCGACGTCACCGGCCGTCAGTTCCGCGACATGGGCTACACCCGGCAGACCGCCGTGTTCACCAACCTGCTGAAGGGCTCCGTCACCCTGACGTTCACAAGCACCAGTCCCGGGCCCGGCGGCCCGGTCGTCGACGACGTGAAGGTCCGCAGTTGCCTGCTGGTCCTCTGCCCGCCCGCCCACTGAGCCGGCTCGCGGTCAGGGGCGCAAGGCCCTCAGCAGCAGGTCGGCCAGGTGGTCGGCGACCTCCTGCTGGGTGAGGGGGCCGTCCGGGCTGTACCACGTGGACAGGTGGTGGACCGAGCCGAAGTGGTAGTCGACGACCAGGTCCGCCGGGGTCGCGGAGGAGAACACGCCGAGGCGCTGGCCCTCCTCGATCAGGGCACGGAAGCGCTCGTGGTAGCGGCGGCGCTCGATCCGCACCTGCTTGTTCTTCTCCGGGCTCAGGTGGTGCATGGAGCGGAAGAAGATCGAGGCGTCGTCGAGGTTCTCGATGGTCGTGACGACCACGTCCGCCGCCGCGTCGCGCAGCCGCTGCTCGATCGGCGCCTCGGCGTCCGCGAAGGCGTCGAGCCGCTCCTGCTGGAGCCGCAGTACCCGGGCGTAGACCTCCTGGAGGAGATCCTCCTTGGAGCCGAAGTAGTGGTAGAGCGCCCCCTTGGTGACGCCCGCCGCCTCGACGATCTCCTGGACCGAGGTGCGGTCGTAGCCGCGCTCGGCGAACAGGCGGGTGGCGGCGGCCAGCAGCCTCTGGGGGACGGGGGTACCGTCCCCGTCCGTCGCCTTGGCCATTGCCGCCACCTGCCCTCTCGTACCGCGTGAACTGTTCTAACGGGGGGAACGCAGTTCCCGCCTGAGGATCTTCCCACTCGCCGTCTTGGGGAGCTCGGTCAGGATCTCCACCTCGCGCGGGTACTTGTACGCGGCCAGCCGCTCCTTGCAGTAGGCGCTGAGCTCGCCGGGCTCCGCGCCGGCGCCCGGACGCAGGCTGACGTAGGCCCTGACCGTCTCTCCGCGGTAGGCGTCGGGCACACCGACGACGGCGGCCTCCCGGACCGCCGGGTGGGTGTAGAGGACGTCCTCGACCTCCCGGGGCCACACCTTGAAACCGGAGGCGTTGATCATGTCCTTCTTGCGGTCGACGACGTAGAGCCAGCCCGCCGTGTCCATGAAGCCGATGTCACCGGTGCGCAGCTCCCCGTCCGGGAAGGCCGCCTCGGTCGCCTCGGGCAGGTTCCAGTAGCCGGAGACGACCTGAGGACCGCGTACGGCGATCTCGCCCTGCTCGCCGAAGGGGACGTCGTCGCCCTTCTCGTCGATGATCCGGACCAGGGTGTCGGGACCGGGGACACCGACGGAGAGCGTCCCCGACGCGGGGTCGACGGGCGCTTCGCGCTCCGGCGGTACGGAGGCACAGGGCGCGGTGCACTCGGTCAGCCCGTAGCCGTTGCGGATGTACGGGCCGAAGCCGTCGCGGAACTTCTCGACCAGCGAGGGCGGCAGCGGTGCGCCGCCGGACGAGATCACCTGGAAGGAGGCGAAGTGCTCCCGGGTGGCGGCCGGGTGCGCGGCGAGTGCCATGAAGGCGGTCGAGGGGCCCACCGTGTACGCGGGGCGGTGCTCGGCGAAGGCCTCCAGGACGACGCTCGCCTCGAAGCGGTAGGCGAGGACGAGGGTGCCCGCGTTGGCGACGCAGGCGGCGAGCTGGCACACCATGCCGGTGATGTGGAAGAGGGGGGCCAGCGCGAAGTAGGCGGAGCCCTCGCCGATGGGGTGGCCGGTGCGCTGGCGCTCGGCGTTGACCATGATGTTGCCCTGGGAGTTCATGGCGCCCTTGGGGGTGCCGCTCGTTCCCGAGGTGTAGCTGATCAGGGCGGTGTCCGACGCGGTGAGCTCCCGGTCCGACGGGGCGGGCAGGCCACGGCGCGCTACGGTCACCAGGTCGTGGGCCCACGCTTCGGGGCCGGGTGCGGGGAGCCGTTCGAAACCGAGCACACGGGGGTCGTCGGCCGACTGGAGGTCGAGCTCGCAGGCGGTGACGGCGATCGTCACGCTCGGGGCGGCCTCGGCGGTGGCCCGCAGATAGGACTCCCACGCCCGGTCCGAACAGATCAGCGCGGTCACCCCCGCGTCCGTCAGCACGTGCCCGACCTCGCCGGACTTGTACATCGGGTTGAGCGGGACGACGGTCGCGCCCGCCTTCCAGGCGCCGAGCAGGGCGAGCACGAACTGGGGGGTGTTCTGCAGCATGATGGCGACCCGGTCGCCGCGCCGCAGCCCTTCGGCGGCGAGGTGCCCCGCCACGGAGTCGGACAGTTCGTCGGTCTCGCGGTAGCTGAGGCGGCCGTCGAAGTAGGCGAGGGCGGTGTGCTCCGGGGCCCGCGCCACGGCCGCGCGGAAGGCGTGGACCATGGTCTCGGCGGGGTGCACGGGAGCGAGCTGGGCCTCGCTGAGCAGGGCGGTCCAGGGCTTCGCGGCGTAGATCGAGTCGGTCATGCGCCGGCTCCCTCCCACTTCTGCTGCAGGTGGTTCATGTTGCCGATCCACTGGTCGGGATCCTTGGCACGGGCCCGGTAGTAGCCCGCCACCTCGGGGTGGGGCAGGACCAGGAAGCGGTCCTGCTCCATGGCCTCGAACAGGGCGTCGGCTACGGCCTCCGGTTCGATGGCGGTGGGGGCGAGCACGAGGTCGCCCGCGGATCCGGCCGCCGTGAGCATGTCCGTACGCACGCCCTGGGGGCAGATCGTGTGGACCTTGATCCCGCGGTGCCGGTAGGTGAGCGAGAGCCACTCCGCGAAGGCGACGGCGCCGTGCTTGGTGACGCTGTACGGGGCCGCGCCGATCATCGTCAGCAGGCCCGCCGCCGACGCGGTCGAGACGAACCGGCCGCTGCCGCGCTCCAGCCACTCGGGCAGCAGCGCCCGGGCCGCCCGGACGTGTGCCATCACGTTGACGTCCCAGGCGGCGGCCCAGACGTCCTCCTCGGCGAAGGCGTCTCCGCCCGACGCGAGACCGGCGTTGGCGCAGTAGACGTCGATGGTGCCGTCGAGCGCGTCGCGTGCCGCTTCCACGATCGTCGAGGCGTCCCCCGCGACGGCGGTGGCGCCGATCTCCTCGGCGAGCGCCTCGATCCGGCCGCCGTCGAGGTCGTTGACGACGACCCGCGCGCCCTCGTCGGCGAACCTGCGGGCGAGAGCGGCTCCGATGCCGCCCCCGGCTCCCGTCACCACTACGCCAGCGCCGTGCACCGTACTCATCGGTCCCGCCTCTCTCCGCCGTCTCCCCCGGCAGACTAACCAGTCGGTATGTGATCGGGGAAGAGGTTCGGGGCAGGACTGGGAATCTGCCCAGTCGTGGCCGTTCCGTGCGGCCCGCACCCGCGCTAGCGTGCGTGACCATGACAGTCGGCGCGATCATGGAGGTAGCGGAATGACCCTGTCCAGACGTGGTGTGCTGTCCGTCGGCGGTGCGCTGGGCGCCCTCGCGGCGACCACAGCGGGCCCCGGGACGGCCCTGGCCGCCGGGCGGGGCACCGGGGCCTCGCACACCCGGGTCCGCACCGGTTTCGAACGGCTGGCCGCCGACGGCTACCGCCTGCTCGCCGGGCAGAAGGTCGGCGTCGTCACCAACCCCACCGGCATCACCCGGGACGTGGGGCACATCGTCGATGTGATGCACCCCGACGACCGGGTGGACCTGACCGCCGTGTTCGGTCCGGAGCACGGCTTCCGCGGGACGGCGCAGGCGGGCGGCTCGGAGGGCCGCTACGACGACCCGGCGACCGGGCTGCCGGTCTACGACACGTATCTGAAGAGCGGCCGGCCGCTCGCCGACGTCTTCACCGCCTCGGGCGTGGACACGGTGGTCTTCGACATCCAGGACGCGGGCGCGCGCTTCTACACGTACATCTGGACGCTGTACGACTGCATGGAGGCGGCGGCGCTCGCGGGCAAGCGGTTCGTCGTCCTGGACCGGCCGAACCCGGTGACCGGGCGGGCGGCGCTGGGGCCCGTGCTCGACCCGGCGTTCGGTACGTTCGTGGGGCGCAGGGAGATCGCCCAGGCGCACGGCATGACGGTGGCGGAGCTCGCCCTGCTCTTCGCCGCGGAGTTCCTGGCGGACAAGCCGGTCGAGCTGGACGTCGTGAAGATGTCCGGCTGGCGGCGGTCGGACTTCTTCGACGAGACGGGCCTGCCGTGGGTGCCGCCGAGCCCGAACATGCCGACACCGGAGACGGCGCTCGTCTACTCGGGCACCTGCCTGTTCGAGGGCACCAACCTCTCGGAGGGGCGCGGGACGACGCGTCCCTTCGAACTGCTCGGCGCGGAAGGCGTCGACCACCGGTGGGCGGCTGCCGCGAACGCGCTGGAGCTGCCCGGAGTCGCCTTCCGCGAGGCGTACTTCGCACCGACGTTCTCCAAGTTCCAGGGGAAGACGGTGGGCGGGGTGCAACTGCACGTCCAGGACCGGGAGGTGTTCGACCCGGTACGCACGGGCATCGCGCTGCTGGTCACCGCGAAGCGGACGTGGAGCGGGTTCGCGTGGCGGTCGGACAACTGGATCGACAAGCTCACGGGCAACACACGGGTCCGCACGATGATCGACGCGGGCGCCGGCACCGACGAGGTGGTGGGGGCCTGGTCGGCGGATCTGGCCGCGTTCCGCGCGACACGCAAGGAGTACCTCCTCTACCGGTGAGCACCGGCCGGTTCCGGGGGCGGCTGTCGCCCCCGGAACCGGCCCGGCCCGCCGGCCCGGCCCGCACCGGGCCCGGCCGGCGGTCGCCGGACTCTCGCGGCCCGCGGGGTCAGCGGTGCGAGGGGAACTCCACGACCTGCTGGTACGTCGGCCGGTTCTGCCAGTGGATCGTCTTCTGCGAGATCCCGCCCAGCGGGCGGTGCACGATGGCGTCGCTGCACCACTGGGCGCCCGCGTCACAGCTGTCGTCGCCCGGGTAGACGGTGGCAGCGGGGACGGCCGCCGCGGCCTTGAGGGTGCTCAGCAGCGCGGAACGACAGGCGCTCAGGTCGCCGTTGCCGCAGTAGGTCTTCGCGAGCGGCCCCTTGACCGTCTGCCCGAGCACCTGGCGCAGGTCCTTGTCGGCGAAGCCCCACCAGCCGTACTGGAAGGCGGACCCGCTGTGCGCCCCGCTCGGGCCGTGGCTGGCGGCCGGGGACTCGTCCGTGGCCAGGTTCGCGGTCAGCGCGGAGTACAGCCCGTCGCCGAGCCCGGGCCGGAACTCTGCCTCGATCAGTTTCGGCCACCACGCGTCCATGACGCGTACCGCGTCGGCGTGGGTGTACGCGTGCGACCCCGGTGCCGTCTCCTTGCGCTGGGCGCCGGCGGCTCGCCAGGAGTCGAGCTTCTGGATCACCGCGTCGAGTTCCGGATCGGTGACCGGCTGGGAGCGCAGCACCTTGAGCAGTTCGGGCAGCAGTTGCTCGCCGCGCAGATCGGTGAGCGCCGCCTCGGCCATGGCCCGGGTCAGGGAGGCACGGGTGACGCCGCCGTCCGCGACGAGTGCGGAGACCCGGTCGTCGAGCAGGTCGCCCCGGTGCACCGACCCGAAGCCGAACGCGGCGGTGGAGTAGTCCTCGGCCTGCCGGTTGTTCCAGGAGATGTAGTAGTCCTGGCCGCTGGAGTGCGGGTGTTCGGCGAACGGGGTGTAGTCGGTGGTGTTGGCCGCCGGGTCGTAACCCCGCCATTCGTACGCCTTCTCGGCCTTGACCGGCAGCGCGGCGTCCACCCCTGCGGCGCGCACCGGGTTCATCCCGCTGTTGTAGTAGGCCGTGGTGCGCGAGTCGGCGTAGAACCAGTTGAAGGCGTAGTCGATGTGGCTCGCCGCCTGCTGGAAGGAGGCCGCGTCCGTCACGTACGCCGGGTCGTTGAGCAGCTGGAAGCCGATGATGGAGTCGGCCTCGTGCCGGTAGGTGGTGCGCAGCGCGGTGTAGGCGACGGGCTTGCCGTCGACGGTCGCGCGGTGCGTGACGATGCCGTAGCCGGTCCTCCAGACCTGCATCCGGTAGGAGCCCGCGGCAGTGGAGTCGGCGACGGTGGGCTTCCAGGAGTTGGTGCGCTCCAGCTTCTCCATCGCGGTGCAGGCGCCCCGGAAGCGGTAGTGCGTGGAGTTCTTGGAGGGCGCGGAGCCGTCGGGTTCGCAGAGTTCGACGGCGTACGTGTCGGTGATGTCCTGTGCGGCCGAGGTGGCGCTCCAGGCGTAGTCCTGCCCGCGGCCCATCTGGATGTACATGCCGACTCCCGCGAAGGAGACGCCACGGGCGCTGATGCCGGGGCCCTGGAGCTCCTGGAGCATCATCAGCTGCGGGGCGAAGTAGCCGGTCTGGGGGCCCATGACGGCGACGGGGTTTCCGCTCGCGGTGTGCTTGCCCGACACCAGGAGCGCGTTGGACATGCCCCGCTTGTTCGCGCCGTCGCCGGACCCGGGCAGCGAGCCCTCCGGGATGACGCCGTCGTCGTACATGCCCTGGAGGGGGGCGAGGGCGGCCGGCGCCTTCACCGGGGCCTTCGCGTTCGTGCCGGCCGAGCCGGTGCGGTCGTGTATCAGGGGTTCGGGGGTGACGGAGCCCGCGTCGGGGAGAGCGGTGCCACGCGCCACGTCGGGCTTCTCGGCGTACGGGAAGGACGTGCCGTCGTGGACCGTGAGGACGGCCTCCGGGTCGTTGCGCTGGCGGAAGGACTCCCAGACGCGGGTGCCCTCCTGGACGCCGTACTTCTGCTGGGCGGCGAGCAGGGAGAGCGCGGCCTGGACCTCGCCGCCGCCTCCCCCGCCGAACTGCCCGCCGACGACGGAGGCGATCGAGATCAGATCGGTCAGCTTGAACGGCTGGATCTCGCCCACGTTGGTGATGGAGTCGATCTTTCCGGTGAGGACGTACTCGCCCGGGAAGTAGCGGCCGTTCTTCGACTTCACCCGGTAGGCGTTGATGCCGTCGACGTAGGCCTGGGCGTCGGCCATGGCCTGTTCGCCGCGCGCGCCTTCGGTGGCCCTGATCCGCTCGACCTGGGCTTCGAGATCCGCTTCCGTGTACGGGGCCTGTGGCCAGAACTGCTGCTCCAGGCCCTGGTTGGCCAGCGCTCCCCCGGCGAACGAGGTCAGTTCGCCGCGTCCGATGTGCCGGAAGAGGTCCATCAGCCACAGCCGGTCCTGCCCGGCGGCGAACCCCGCACCGAACTCGGTGCCGTAGCGGGTGGTGCCCTTGATGTGGGGGACGCCGCTCTTCTTGTCCCGGGTGATCGTGACGTCCTCGCGCGGTTTCGTCACGGACTCCACCTGGTCCGCGGCGACACCGAACGAGGCGTCGTTGAAGAAGTCGGTGAGCTTCTGGTCGGTGAGACTCGTGTGCCCCGCGACCAGGCCGTTGTAGCGGTCGAGTTGGTCGTCGCTGTGCGGGGGGTGGGTGCCGAACGCCTTGTTGCCGAGGATCTGGACGAGAGTGGCGTTGCCGTTCTCGCCGGGCGGCAGGATGTCCGCGCACCGGCCTTCGCAGTGATCGGTGACGGCGAGAGCTTCGGGCTCCGCCGCTCCGGCGCTGGGGACCGTGGCGAGAAGGGACGTACCGAGAGCGAGAACCGCCGCGGCTGCGGCGGTTCTGAGCGTGCGGGTGCGTGGGGGCATGCGTGCTCCTCCGGGTGGCCGATGCGCCGGAGGTTACTGGCGGTACGCCCCGCCGGTAAGATGAACATCAGTCACTTTTTCCGAATCGCCACATGCCGGTACACGGCCTCACGCAAGGCCTCACAGGGTCTGTCTCGTTCCGTGGACGCATTTCACCTTTCGATGGCACCGAATCGGGCAGTCGTACGTCCATCCCTTGACGCCGAAAAACGAGCGACGGAGGTGGCAGTGCCATGGCCGGTTTCCGGAGTCTTGCGAGACAGGTCCGCGATCCGCGGGGCGATCTGGCCTTGCGGCGGTACTCGCTGCGCAAGTGCCTGGAACGATTCGCCCCCTACGGGCACCGGGCGACCTGGGACCATCTGTGCGCCCGGCACGGGATGGAACCCGAGGACCGGGCCCCCGACCCGGCGCGCCTGATCCGCGCGCTGGAGGAACTGGAAGCGGCGCGGGCCGTCTGGCTCGCGTACGAGACGGGCTTCGCCGAGCGGCGGCGCCGCGAGAAGCACGACGGGCTGCGCCGGCCCGGCTCCTTCGACGACTGGCACCGGCGGACCTGGGGCGGCAACGGCATCGCGCACTGCGAGGATCCGGACGTCCACCCCAGCGCTCCCCTGGCCGAGGTCCTGGGGCGGCTGATCGCGGCCCTCGGGGCCAAGCCCGGGGCCGTCTGCCCGGTCTGCACGGGAGCCGGGATCATCTGGCGCCAGGACCTGGACCGCGAACCCTGGTCGGGCCCTGTCTGCACGGGGTGCGGCATCGTGGTCCCGCGCCCGGTCCTGACGGCGGGGGCCCTGGCGAAGGCGAGGGGGGCGCGGACGCGGGATCTGGCATCGGCCGCCTGAACGCGCGGACACCATCGGCGCGTCCGGCGCAGGCGGCTCGGCCTGGCACGCACCGCGGGACGGCGGGACGAGCACGCGGCTCGTCGCGCACCACGGGGTGGCGGGACGAGCACGCGGCTCGGCCGGGTACCCCGCACACGGGGTGGTCGGACAGCCCGGGGCCGATGCCGGAGCGCGCGCACGCGCTCAGGGGCGTTCCGCCGCGCCCCGCTCGGGCATCAGACGCGAGCCGGTCAGCCGGTCGCCGAACACGTCGTCGGGGTTGGACAGCACGCAGGTCTCCAGCGAGAGGCACCCGCAGCCGATGCAGTCGCTGAGGTGGTCCCGCAGGCGCCCCAGCTGCTTGATGCGCTCGTCCAGTTCCGAACGCCACGCCTGCGAGAGCCGGGCCCAGTCCTCGTGGTTCGGGGTGCGCTCCTCCGGCAGCTCGGCCAGCGCCTTCCGGATCGTGGCGAGCGGGATGCCCACGCGCTGCGCGGCCCGTACGAACGCCACCCGGCGCAGCGCGTCCCTGGTGTAGCGGCGCTGGTTGCCGCTCGTACGCGTGCTGCTGATCAGGCCCTTGGACTCGTAGAAGTGCAGGGCCGACACCGCGGCCCCACTGCGGGCGGAGAGCTGACCGACGGTGAGTTCTTGGTATGTCTGCGGAATCTGTGGCACTCATCCCACCCTAGTGGCCGCACTCCGCCCCCCCGCCGCCCTCCAGGAAAACCCGGCCGGTCCGTCGTTGACAGGGACGCGAGTCCCAACCATGCTGAGCAAGCGCTTAGACATCGCCCGGGACAGGGCGGACGACAGCCGGAAGGCAGGGACCAGAACCATGGCAGAGCCGAAGATCTTCACGTCCGCGCAGGAGCTGCGGGACGGAGTGGGCGAGGAGCTCGGTCACAGCGACTGGCTGGAGATCGAGCAGAAGAGGATCGACCAGTTCGCCGAGGCCACGGGCGACCACCAGTGGATCCACGTGGACCCGGAGCGCGCCGCCGCCGGTCCGTTCGGCACGACGATCGCGCACGGGTATCTGACGCTGTCGCTGCTGCCGGTGCTCGTACCGCAGGTCCTGCGGGTCGAGGGCGCGAAGATGGGCATCAACTACGGGACGAACAAGGTCCGTTTCCCCTCGACCGTCCCGGTGGGCTCGCGGCTGCGCGCCACGGCCGTGCTGAAGAGCGTCGAGGAGGCGGGCGGCGGTGTGCAGGTGACCGCGCTCGTCACGGTCGAGCGCGAGGGCGGCGACAAGCCGGCCTGCGTCGCGGAGTCGGTGTCGCGCTACTACTTCTGAGCGGCGGCGACCACTCCCGGGGCGCCCGCGGCGCCCGGAGTGTGCCAGGCGCGCGGGGCGCCCGGAGTGTGCCGGGCGCCCGTGGTGTGCCGGGCGCCGTGACGTGCCGGGCGCCGTGACGTGCCGGGCGCCGGGCGCCCGGCGTCACGTCACTTCTGGGCACCCACCATGCGCAGGACGAGGTCGGCGTACAGGGTGCCGACCTCCTCGGGCGTCCGACTGCCCTGCGCGTTGAACCAGCGCGCCACGTCGATGCAGAGGGACAGGACGGCGAGCGTGGTGCCGGGGACGTCCGGGACGTCGAACTCCCCCGCCCGGACACCGTCCCCGATGATCCGGCGCACCGCGGCGTCGCTCCGCCTGCGCAGGGCGACGATCTCGACGCGGTGCTCGTCGCTGAGGGCCTCCAGCTCGTACTGCACCACCCGGGCCGTGGTGTGCCGCTCCGCGTGCCAGCTGACGAAGGAACGGACCGCGTCGGCGAGCCGCTCGGCCGCCGTGCCGTCGCTGTCCGCCGCCGTCTCCAGGAGGCGCAGGGCCCGGTCGTGACCGATCCTGCTGATCCTGTGCAGCAGCTCTTCCTTGGTCTTGTAGTGGATGTAGAGCGCGGCCGGGCTCATCCCGGCCCGGCCGGCGATGTCCCGGGTGGTGGTCGCGTGGTAGCCACGCTCGGCGAAGGCCTCGACGGCCGCGACGAGCAGCCGCCTCGCCGCCTCGGGCGTGACCTCGCTCCACGGCGTGTTGTCGCCGTCGGTCTCCTCCGCCGTGTCCATCGCCACGTGCCCCTTTCCGCTGGCAGGACGAACACCATACCCCGAACCTGAGCAAGCGCTTAGAGCGCTCGTGGGGTGAGATCGTCAGAGCTTCTGGAAGGGGTCGTGCTCGGCGAGGATCTTCTCCAGTCTGGCCTGGTCGACACGGCTGACGATCTGGCCCGCCTCCTGGCGGTCCCGGATGACCTTGGCGAGGGTGAAGCACGAGGTGACGAGATAGAGGACGCCGATGGCCAGGAAGGCCCGCACCCAGGCGTCGGCGTCGAGGAAGAAGATACCGAGGGCCACCGCGCCCATCGCCACCCCGAAGGAGAGGACTGCCTGTCCGTAGAAGGCGGCGGTGCTCTGCTGCTTGACCGATGTCGAATCACTCATGCCGCACAGCATCCGGCGCGGTGGCGTACGCCGGTATCCGCCGGCGTACTCACCCGGTACTCAGTCCGGGTGCCTCAGGGGCTCAGAAGGCGGAGACTCCCGTCAGCGCCCGGCCGATGATCAGCTTCTGGATCTGGCTGGTGCCCTCGTACAGGGTCATCACCCGGGCGTCCCTGACCAGCTTGCCGACGGGGTACTCGTCGATGTAGCCGTAGCCGCCGAACACCTGGAGGGCGTTGTTCGCCGCCCGGACCGCGGCCTCGGAGGCGAACAGCTTCGCCGTGGAGGCGGCGGTGGCGAAGTCCTGGCCGCGGTCGATCAGGTCGGCGACGCGCCAGGTCAGCATCCGGGCGGCGTCCACGTCCACGGAGATGTCGCTGATGAGTTCCTGGACGAGCTGGTAGCTCGCGATGGACTTGCCGAACTGCTCGCGCTCGCCCGCGTAACGCACGGCGGCGTCCAAAGCGGCCTGGGCGATGCCGACGCAGCCCGCCGCGACCGACATCCGGCCCTTGGCCAGGGCGGACATGGCGATGGAGAATCCCTTGCCCTCGGGACCCAGGAGGGTGGAGGCGGGCACCCGGACGTCCTCCAGCACCAGCTCAGCGGTGGCCTGGCCCCGCAGCCCGAGCTTCCCGTGGACCGTGCGCCGGGTCAGTCCGGGGGCGTCGGCCGGCACCAGAAAGGCGGAGACGCCCCGGTGTCCCGGGGTGTCGTTGGTCCGGGCGAACAGCAGGACGACATCGGCCCAGGTGCCGTTGGTGATGAACATCTTGGAACCGTTGATGACGTAGTCGTCACCGTCCCGCACGGCCTTGGTGCTCAGGTTGCCCGCGTCGGAGCCGGTGCCGGGCTCGGTGAGGCCGAAGCAGCCGACGGCCTCGCCCGCGGTGAGCTTCGGCAGCCACTGCCGCTTCTGCTCCTCGTCGCCCCAGGAGGCGATCGTCTTGGCGACCAGGCCGAGGGAGACGGACACGATGCCGCGCACCGAGGAGTCACCCCGGCCGAGCTCCTCGGTCACGAGGCAGTAGGCGAGGTGGTCGCCGCCGGAGCCGCCGTACTCCTCCGGGATCGTCAGCCCGAGGAAGCCGAGGGCACCCAGCTTCTTCACGATCGACTTGTCGACACTCTCGGCCCGGTCCCACTCGACGACGTGCGGGGTGATCTCCCGCGCGACGAAGTCCTCGGCGAGCTGCCGGACGGCATCCTGCTCCTCGCTCAGCTCCAGGTTCATCCTGCGACACCCCACTTTTAATTAGCACTGCTAGTTTTTCGTTTGCAGGCCCTACTATGTGCCGCATGGCCCGACCGCGCAAGCCCCTCCTCAGCAGAGACCGCATCGTCGAGGCGGCGAGCGCGCTCGTGGACGCCGAGGGACTGGACGCGGTGTCGACCCGCCGCCTCGCCGCGGAGCTGGGGGTCAGCGGGCCTTCGCTCTACAACCACTTCCGGAACAAGGACGAGATCCTCGACGCCGTCGCCGACGCCGTGTCCGCACAGGTCGACCTGTCGATGTTCGACGAGTCCGACCCCCGGGACTGGCCCGCGGCCCTGCACGACTGGGCCGTCTCCTACCGCGCCGCGCTCGCCGCGCACCCGCACATCGTCCCGGTGCTCGCCCAGGGTCCCGGCCGCCGCCCCGCCGGTCTGCGGGTGGCCGACGCGGTCTTCGGTGCGATGGTCGAGGCGGGCTGGCCGCCCGCACAGGCGACCTACATCGGCGCCCTGATGCGCTACTTCGTCACCGGCTCCGCGCTGGGCTCCTTCGCCCGCGGCTTCGTCGACGACGAGACGGCGTACGACCCCGCCGACTATCCGCACCTCGGCCAGGCGCACCTGCTGGCCGACCGTCGCCAGCAGGTCGACGAGGGCGCGTTCGAGACCGGTCTGCGGGCCCTGCTGGACGGACTCGCGCTCCAGTACGACGAGACGGTCGCCTCCCGCACGGTTCGGCCCGCGCCGAACGGTGCCTGACGCATCCTGGACGTATGGCCCGTACGAGACCGAACGATCCGGCAGCCCCCAGGCTCGCCGCGCTGGCCGCTCTGCTGGCCGACGAGACCCGCGCCTCCTTCTGCCTCGCCCTGCTCGACGGGCGGGCCTGGACGGCGGGCGAGCTGGCCCGGGGTGCGGGCGTGGCGCCGTCCACGGCGAGTGAGCATCTGGGGAAGCTGATCGGGGGCGGCCTGCTCACCGAGGAACGTCAGGGCCGCCACCGCTACGTGCGTCTGGCCGACGGACGGACCGCCCAGCTGATCGAGGAACTGGCCGCCCACGCCGCCCCGGGCGCGGAGAAACCCCCGCGCACCCTGCGCGAGGCGAGCCTCCAGCACGCGCTGGCCCGGGGACGCACCTGTTACGACCACCTCGCCGGCCGGCTCGGCATCCGGATCACCGACGCGATGACCGAACGCGGACTGCTGCGCCAGGACACCGGCTTCGCGCTCACCGAGGAGGGCCTGGCGTGGTTCGAGGACCTCGGGGTCCGCCTCGACACGGCGTCACGGCGTCCCCTTGCTCGCGGCTGCCTGGACTGGACGGAACGGCGCCCGCACCTGGCGGGAGTCTCGGGCGCCGCCCTGTGCCAGCACGTGCTGGACGCGGGCTGGTGCGAACGGGTGGGGACGGGGAGGGCGGTGCGCGCCACCCCTGACGGGCTGCGGGCGCTCTCGCGGCATCTGGGCATGGAGCCCGCCTCGCTCGGGGACGGCTGACAATTCGGTGGGCACCGAAGGCTCCCCCACTTACCGTCGCTCCATGACGACGACACCGAAGGCGCTCCCCGACGCGCCCGCCTCCGCGCGACACGACTGGCGGGCACCGGCCGCGGCCTGCACCACGGTCATTCTCTGGGCCTCCGCCTTCGTCTCCATCCGCAGCGCGGGCGAGGCGTACTCACCGGGCGCGCTGGCGCTGGGACGGCTGCTCGCGGGCTCGCTGACGCTCGGGGTGATCCTGCTCGTACGCCGCGAAGGACTCCCGGCCCGCGCCGCATGGCCGGGAATCGTGACCTCGGGGGTGCTCTGGTTCGGGCTGTACATGGTGGCGCTCAACTGGGGCGAGCAGCAGGTGGACGCGGGTACGGCCGCCATGGTCGTGAACATCGGCCCGATCCTGATCGCCCTGCTGAGCGCCGGGCTCCTCGGCGAGGGGCTGCCCCGCCGGCTCCTGGTGGGCATGGCCGTCTCGTTCGGGGGCGCGGCGGTGGTCGGGCTCTCGATGTCCGGGCACGGGAGTTCCTCCGTGCTGGGCGTCGTGCTGTGCGTGGTGGCCGCGGTGGCGTACGCGGGCGGCGTGGTCAGCCAGAAGCCGGCGCTGCGGCACGGATCGGCCCTGCAGATCACCACGTTCGGCTGCCTGATCGGTACGGTCGCCTGCCTGCCGTTCACCGGGGTGCTGGTCTCCGAGGCTGCCGACGCCCCCGTCTCCGCCACCCTGAACATGGTCTATCTCGGCGTGTTCCCGACAGCGCTGGCCTTCACCACCTGGGCCTACGCCCTGGCCAGGACCACTGCGGGCCGTATGGGCGCGACGACGTACGCGGTGCCCGCCCTGGTGGTGCTGATGTCATGGCTGCTGCTCGACGAGGTCCCGGCACTGCTCACGGTCGCGGGCGGGCTGCTCTGCCTGGCCGGGGTCGCGGTCTCCCGGGGCCGCGCACGGGCGGCACGGACGCCTGTCTCGGCCTCCTCGCCGCAGTCCGGCGGCCCCGAGAGCTGAGCCCGCCCCTCCGCGCGGCCCGGCTCCGTTCCCGAGGACGCGAAAGCCCTGCCGTCCCACACGGACAGGCAGGGCTTCGCGCGTACAACCACCGGCTGTACTACGCCTCCGAGGCGAGCCCGACGAACCCGGCCCACGCCTCCCGCGACACCTGGAGAACCGGCCCGGCCACGGACTTGGAGTCACGCACGAACACAGCCCCCGCGCCCGCCGCGACCTCGATGCACTGGCCGCCCTCGGTTCCGCTGTAGCTGCTCTTGAACCAGGCGAGGGATTCGGTGTTGTTCATAGCTCTCCCAGCAACTTCTCGATGAACTTCAGCGACTCTCGCGGGGTGAGAGCCTGTGATCGGATGATCCCATAGCGTGCGGCGGCGAGACCCGTCTGTTCCGGGTCGGTCGACAGGGTGCTCGTATTCTCCGCCTCGACGTAGAGGAACTTTTTCCCGTCCCTGCGAGTGACGACGGTGAACGGCCCGTTCAGTCCTGCATTGTCCTCGGATTCCGTCGGCATCATCTGGAGTTCGACGTTGCGCCGTTCACCGAGGAGCAGGAGATGCTCCAGCTGACCCCGTATCACCTGACGACCGCCGTACCGGTGGCGCAGCACCGACTCGTCCATCACGAAACTCAGCAGCGGCGCGGGACGGCGGTCGAGGACGTCCTGACGGGCCAATCGCGCCGCCACGCGCTGTTCGATCGTCTCCTGATCCAGAGGCGGACGACGCATGGCGAGTAGCCCCCGCATGTACTCCTCGGTCTGGAGCAGGCCGTTGACCACCATCGTGTCGTAGGCGAGGAGTTCCATCGCCTGCTTCTCCAGCTGCGCCATCCCCTGGAAGAAAGCCGGATACTGCGCCCTCTCCAACTGCTCCTTCCACACCGTCAGCAGCCCGTCCGCACCCAGCTCCTCGTCCGTCCGGTCGATCGCCCGTGGCGGCGGGATTCTCCGGCCCTGCTCGAAGGAGGCGATGGTCGACGCGGAGTAGCCGAGGCGCTTGCCCAGTTCCTCCCGCTCCATCCCCGCCCGCACTCGCAGGGTCTTCATGCTCTGCCCGAAGGCGACCACCACGCCCTGGCTCGACTTGTCCGCAGCGCGTGCGCCGCTCTCGTCGTCCCCGCTCGCACCGGCCCGGGCCCCGGCCTCGGGCCTCGTCTGTTCCGCCGTCATCGCGCCCCGTCTCCCCGGACCTGCGCCCCCGTCGGGCGCGGTCACGCCGTGCTCCACGTACCGGCGCCCGCGCCGCGCGTACAGGCGGACCGCGTCGGTGCGTCACCACTGGTCACGCTACGCCACCGGGAGGACCGTGGTGGTCATGACGAGCAACATCGACAGCCCCGGCCGCACCACCCAACTGCCGGGCCTCTCCTCGCACGTGGCCGCCCACGTCTTCGCCATGCGGTTCACGTCCACTCCCCGTGGCGCCCGGCTCGCCCGCCGGCTGGTGGCCGTACGGCTCGACGCGTGGGGCGTGCCGTACGGGACCGGCCCGCACGAGGCGGTCGTACTGGTCGCGGCCGAGCTGACGGCGAACGCGGTGCGGCACGGGCACGTGCCCGGACGGGACTTCCACCTGCTGCTGCGCGTCACTGCGGAGCCCCGGCCGGTGGCCCGGGTCGAGGTGAGCGACACCCGGAGCGGCCGGGTGCCGCCCCCGCCCGGGCGACTCGCCGTCCCCTCACCCGAGTCGGGGCCGGCGGACGGGGGCCGGGGGCTGCTGCTCGTGGCGGGGATCGCCGACCGCTGGGGCTGGTATCCGAGGGACCGGGCACCCGGGAAGACGGTCTGGGCCGAGTGCGAGCTGCCCTCCGCGTCCCCCTCCTCCTGACGAGTGCGAGCCCGGCAGGAGGAGGTGCACGAAGGAGCACCGGGCAGGGGTTAGAACACGACCAGCGCGCGTCCGCCCTTGCCGGCGATCATGTTGTCGAACGCCGCCGGGATGCCGTCCAGCGAGATCCGCTCCGTCACCAGCATGGAGAGGTCGAACCGCCCGGCGCGGATGTGCTCGGCGAGCACCGGCAGGTCGCGGGCCGGGTCGCTGTTGCCGTAGACACAGCCGGTGAGGGAGCGGCCCCAGTGGAAGATCTCCAGGGCGTTGAAGGTCACCTGCTGGTCCTTGCCGCCGATGCCGACGACCGTCGTACGGCCACCCCGGCGGGTGGACTCCCAGGCTCCCCGGATCGTGGCGGGGCGGCCGACGCACTCCACGGCGACGTCCGCGCCCTGGCCTCCGGTGAGCTTGCGGATGGCGCGCGGGGTGGTGTCGGAGGCGACGACGTAGTCGGTGGCGCCGGCCTTGTGGGCGAGCTCCTCCTTCTCCGGTGACACGTCCACGGCGATGATCTTCGACGCTCCTGCGATGCGTGCGGCCTGGAGGACCGCGAGGCCGACCCCGCCGATCCCGAAGACGACGACGCTCTCGCCCTCGCGCACGCGGGCGGAGTGGTGGACGGCCCCGTACCCGGTCAGGACCGCGCAGCCGAGCAGGGCCGCGTCGTCGAGCGGGATGCCGGCCGGGGCGGGCAGCACGCAGTTGGCGGCGACGACCGTCTCCTGGGCGAACGCCGCGACGTTCAGGCCGGGATGGAGCTCGGTGCCGTCGGCCGTGCGGGCGTGGATGTTGGCAGCGCCCTTGAGCGCGTCGGCGCAGAGCCAGACCTCGCCGATCCCGCAGTGGAAGCACGCCCCGCAGGACGGCGCCCAGTTGAGGACGATCGGGTCACCCACGGAGACATGGGTGACGCCCTCGCCGACGGCCAGCACCGTGCCCGCGCCCTCGTGGCCGAGGACTGCGGGCACCGGCAGGCGCATGGTGCCGTTGGACAGGGACAGGTCGGAGTGACAGACGCCGGCGGCGGCGAGGCTGATGCTCACCTGGCCGGGGCCGGGCTCCGGGAGTTCGATGTCGGTGATCTCCAGGGGAGCTCCGACGGCGGGCAGTACGGCGGCGCGGACCACGAACAGACTCCTCGGTGGATCGGTGGGATCGGCCGGACCGGTGGGATCGGCCGGACCGGTGGGACCGGCGGGGATCAGAACTGGAGGGACTTGGTCTGGAGGTACTCGGAGAGGCCGTGCGGGCCGAGCTCGCGGCCCACCCCGGACTGCTTGTAGCCGCCGAAGGGGGCCAGCGGGTTGAAGCGGCCACCGTTGATGTCCACCTGGCCGGTGTCCATGCGGCGGGCGAAGGCCACGGCCTGCTCCTCGTCCGCACCCCAGACGGCTCCGGCGAGCCCGTAGACGGTGCCGTTGGCGATCCGCAGGGCGTCGTCCGTGTCCTCGTAACGGAGGATCGAGAGCACCGGGCCGAAGATCTCCTCCTGGGCGATGGTCATGTCCGGGGTCACGTCGGCGAAGACGGTGGGGCTGACGTAGTAGCCCTGCTCCTTCGGCGCCTCCGGGCCTCCCGCGACGAGGCGGGCGCCCTCCTCGATGCCCTTCTCGATGTAACCCCGCACCCGGGCCTGCTGCTTGGCGTTGACGAGGGGGCCCACCCGCTCCCCGGGCACGTACTTGGCGACGGCCGTGGCGGCGAGGCTCACGGCCTCCTCGTACCGCTCGGCGTCGACCAGCATCCGGGTCCAGGCGCTGCACGTCTGGCCGGAGTTGGACATCACGTTGGCGACACCGACGTTGACGGCCTTGGCGAGGTCCGCGCCCGGGAGGATCACGTTGGCGGACTTGCCGCCGAGCTCCAGGGCGACGCGCTTGACGGCCGCCCCCGCCGTGGCACCGATCTGCTTGCCGACGGCCGTGGATCCGGTGAAGGAGACCAGGTCGACGTCCTCGTGCTCGGCGAGGGCCTGCCCGGCGACCGCGCCGATCCCGGTGACCAGGTTGAAGACGCCTGCGGGCAGGCCCGCCTCCTGGGTCGCCTCGGCGAAGAGCTGCGCGGTGAGCGGGGTGTCCTCTGCGGGCTTCAGGACGACGGTGCAGCCGGCGGCCAGCGCGGGGGCCACCTTGGCGACGATCTGGTGGAGCGGGTAGTTCCAGGGCGTGATCGCGCCGACGACGCCGACGGGCTCCAGCAGGACGGTGGAGTTGCCCAGCTTCTCCTCGAAGGAGTACGAGGCGGCCAGTTCGGCGTACGAACCGGCGACCAGCACCGGTACGCCCGCGTGCACCATCTGGGACAGCGGCAGCGGTGAGCCGAGTTCGGCGGTGACCGTCTCCGCGATCTCGTCCTTGCGGGCGGCGAGCACGTCACGCAGGGCTCCGAGCCTGGCGGCCCGTTCGGCGGGCGGGGTGGCCGCCCAGCCGGGGAACGCGGCGCGTGCGGCGCGTACCGCGGCGTCGACGTCCTCGGCGGTGCCCGCGGGGACGTGCCCGACGACCTGCTCGTCCGCCGGGTTCACGACCGCGATCGTGTCCTGGCCCGAGGCGGGCCGCCATTCCCCGCCGATGTACATCCCGTCATGCGCCTTCATGCTGTTCCTCCCGGGCTCGCTGTGCCTGCCGCCGAAGCCGTGCCGTACGGACGAATGCCGTCCCCGGCCCAAACTAGCGCTGTTAGTTTTTGGGCGCCAGGGAACGGCCGGAGACACAGGTCACGCACGGGCCACGGCAACCGTCCCACGCCGGGCGGGCCCGTGTCCGGGGCGCGGCGGGTGAGGATTCAGGAGCCGTGGGTCAGGATGCAGGAGCCAGGGGGCCGGAATTCAGGAGCCGGGGGTCAGGAGCCGGGGGTCAGGAGGCGTCCCGTTCGGCGCGGTGCCGTTCGGCGCGGGGGGCCTCGGCACGGGGGGCCTCGGCGCGGGGGGCGGGCGGCTCGGTGGCCGGTGCCGCCGCCACAGGCCCGCCGCCCCGCAGGCCGAGTCCCGCCGCCCCGGCCAGCAGCGCACCCAGCATCACGAAGGGGGCGGCGGTGCCCGCGACTCCGGCGATCAGACCGGCGGAGGCAGGCGCGGCGACCTGGCCGAGCCGGTTGCCGGTGAGCCTGAGCGCCAGCGCGGTGGAGCGGGCCGCCGCGGGCGCGGCCTGGACAACGGTGGTCATCGAGAGCGGCTGGCCGACCCCCAGGCAGAAGCCCAGCACGGCCAGCATCGCGGCGAGTCCCCACACGGGGACGGGCAGCGCGATCGCCGCACACAGGAGGCCGCCGAGCAGACAGGTCGTGGACAGCAGGGCGGCCCTGCCCACCCTGCGCAGCATCGGCGTCATGACCAGCCGGCAGGCGATGGTCGCGGCGGCCCGCAGGCTGAGCAGCAGCCCGACGGTGGCGGGGGCGATGCCGCGGTGCTCGCCGACGACCGGGAGGTAGGCGGTGAGGATGTCGGTGGCGCTGAGCACGGCGAGGCTGATGAAGATTCCGGCCGGTACGCCCCGGGTCCGCAGGATGGCGCCCACCGGCACCTTCTGGGCCTCCTTCCGCGCGGCCACGGCGGTGCGCCGGTGTTCGATGCGCCAGAGCGAGCTGAAGGAGACGGCGGCGACGACTGCCGAGACGAGCAGGGCCAGGGCGCTCGTGCGGGCCATGGCGCCGTCCTGCTCGGAGATGACGAAACCCGCGGCGATCGGTCCGACGAGCTGGCCGAGGGAGGCTCCGATGGTGAAGTGGCCGAAGTTGCGGTCCTGGTCGGCGGGGGCCGACTGCCGGGCGACGAGCGACTGGGCGCCGATCACGAAGCAGAGGTGACCGAGGCCGATCACCCCGCTCCACGCGGCCAGCGCGGCAAGGGAGCCCGAGGCGCCGCTGAGCGCGCAGCCACCGCCGATGAGGAGCACGCCGACCGGCAGCAGGGGCGCGCAGCGGCCGTGGTCGGTGCGCCGGCCCAGCGGTACGGCGGCGAAGAGCGGCAGCAGCGCGTAGACACCGGCGATGACGCCGATCGCCCGCTCGTCGGCGCCCAGCGAGAGGGCCCGGTAGGAGACGGCGGGCCGCGCCATCGACACGGCCCCCTGCGCGAAGGCGAAGGCGATGACGAGGCGCAGCAGCCAGCCCCTGCCGGGCCCGGGTTCCGGAGGCATCAGATGATCCCGAAGAGGATGCCCGCGCCGAGCACCACCAGCGAGGTGAGCACGGCCCACTTGACGGTGAAGCGGGTGTGGTCGCCGAACTCGACCTTGGCCATGCCGACCAGGACGTAGACGGCGGGCACGAGCGGGGACGACATGTGCAGCGGCTGGCCCGCGATGGAGGCGCGGGCGATCTCCAGCGGGGAGACGCCGTGGGCGGCGCCGGCCTCGGCAAGCACGGGCAGGACTCCGAAGTAGAAGCCGTCGTTGGACATGAAGTACGTGAGGGGAAGGCTCAGCAGACCGGTGACGACGGCCATGTGCGGGCCCATTCCGTCAGGGATGGCGCCGACGAGCCAGTCCGCCATGTGTTCGACCATACCGGTGCCGGTGAGCACGCCGGTGAAGACGGCGGCGGCGAAGACCATGCCGGAGACGTTCAGCACGTTGTCGGCGTGGGCCGCGATCCTGGCCCGCTGGTCGGGCATGTGGGGGAAGTTGACGGTGAGGGCGAGGGCCGCGCCGATCAGGAACAGCACCGGGATCGGCATCAGTTCGAGGATCATCGCTGCCAGCAGGGCGACGGTGAGACCGGCGTTGAACCAGTAGAGCCTGGGGCGCAGGGTGGGCCGGTCGGGGTCGAGCCCCTTGAACTCCTCGTCAGCGGCGCCGCCTTCGGGGCCGCCCGCACCCTCCGCGTCTCCGGTACCGCCGGTGCCGGTGGCGCCGCCGCCCGCACCGGTGGCCTTCGGGGCCTTCGTGAGGCGGTCGGGGCCGCCGCCCGCACCGACGAGGACGGTCTCCGGCTCGGTGACGAGCACCTCGTCGAGCGTGAGGGTGCCCAGGCGCCTGCGCTCGCGGCGGCCCAGGACACAGGCGAGCAGGATGACGGCGAGCAGGCCGACGGCGAGGGCCGGGATCATCGGGACGAAGATGTCGGCCGCGTCCACCTTGAGCGCGGTGGCCGCGCGGGCGGTGGGGCCGCCCCAGGGCAGGGTGTTCATGACCCCGTTCGCGGTGGCGGCGACACCGGTCATCACGACCAGGCTCATCTTCAGCCGCTTGTAGAGCGGATACATCGCCGAGACGGTGATCATGAAGGTGGTGGAACCGTCGCCGTCCAGCGAGACGATCGCCGCGAGCAGCGCCGTACCGATGACGATGCGCATCGGGTCGGCCTTGCAGAAGCGCAGGATGCCCCGGACGATCGGGTCGAACAGGCCGACGTCGATCATCACGCCGAAGTAGACGATGGCGAACATGAGCATCGCGGCGGTCGGCGCCAGGTTGCCGACCCCTTCGATGACGTAGTCACCGAGCTTCGCGCCCTGCCCGACGGCCACGCAGAACAGGGCGGGGATCAGCACCAGCGCCGCGATCGGCGACATCTTCTTCGTCATGATCAGGACCAGGAAGGTCGCGATCATGGCAAAGCCGAGGATTGTCAACATATGGGATACCTAACGTTCACCTTGAACTCTGACCGGAGTCGCGGTCCGGATGACGTTAGGTGTCGCGAAGCGGCGTTAACAAGATGTTGACGTGTGAGCAATACGAGCAAAACCCCAGGTCAGGGAATTGGCGTGACGGTCACGGGGACGGCGTTGAGCACCGCCGTGCCGGACAGCGGGTCCAGCAGGCTGCCGTCCAGGAGCTGGTTCACATTGACGCCCGGCTCGGCCTCGGCGACCGCCGTCCGGGTGCCCGGGCGGTTGTGACCCCAGCCGTGCGGGAGGCTCACGACTCCCGCTCGTACCGCGTCGGTGATCTCCGTGGGCGCCTCGACCTCACCGCCCGCCGCGGTGATCCGGGCCGGGTCCCCCTCGGCCAGACCGATCCGGGCGGCGTCCTCGGGGTGGATCTGCAGGGTGCAGACGTTCGAGCCGCCGCGGAGTGACGCCACGTTGTGCATCCAGCTGTTGTTGGACCTCAGATGACGGCGGCCGACCAGGACGAGCCCCGCGGGGCACGCGTCCAGCGAGGCCCGCAGCCGGGGCAGGTCGGCGGCGATCGGTTCCGGGAACAGCTCGATGCGGCCGGAGCGGGTCTTGAGCACCTGCGGGACGCGCGACTGAAGCGGGCCGAGGTCGATGCCGTGCGGGTGCGCGAGGAGCTGCTCCAGCGTGAGGCCGTAGGGCCCGAGGCGCAGCATCAGGTCGAGGCGGCGTTCGGCGCCGGTGCGGCCGGTCAGTTCGGCGGCGAGGGTCTCGGGGGCCCCGGCCCTGGCGAGCGTCGAGGCGATGACCAGGTCGTCGACGGTCTCCGGCGGCGCTCCGTGGTTGCCTCCGACGGCGAGGACGAGCCGGGCGAGGATCTCGCTCTCGTCCATCCTGCCGTCCTCCAGCGGCACGGCCGGCCTGCTGTAGCGGACCTGGTTGCGGACGGCGAAGGAGTTGAACGCGAAGTCGAAGTGGGCGCTCTGCGAGGGCGGCGGCGGGGGCAGCACGACGTCCGCGTGGCGCGCGGTCTCGTTGAGGTAGGGATCGACGCTGACCATGAAGTCGAGGCCGTCGGAGAGCGCCCGGTCCAGGCGGTCGCCGTCGGGCGCGGAGAGCACCGGATTGCCCGCGATGACGATGAGGGCGCGGATGCGGCCCTCCCCCGGGGTCTCGATCTCCTCGGCGAGCGCGGCGGCGGGCAGTTCCCCCTTGGCCTCGGGGTGGCCGGAGACCCTGCTCCTCCAGCGGCCGAGGGCGAAGCCCTTGCCGGGGGCGGCGGGCCGGGGCGCCCGGGCGGTGGCGGAGAGCGGGAAGAGCGCGCCACCCGGGCGGTCCAGGTTGCCGGTGAGGATGTTGAGTACGTCGACGAGCCAGCTGGCCAGGGTGCCGTGCTCGACGGTGCAGCTGCCGATGCGCCCGTATACGGCGGCGGCGGGAGCCGCGGCGAGTTCGCGGGCCATCTCCCGGATGGTGTCCGCCTCCAGGTCACAGGCGGAGGCCACCGCCTCCGGCGTGAAGTCCCCCATGGCCCCGGCCAGTTCGTCCAGCCCGTCGAGGTGGTCCGCGAGCGCTCCGGGGTCGGCGAGCTTCTCCTCCAGGAGGACCTGCGTGAGCGCGGCGAGCAGGAGGGCGTCGGTGCCGGGCCGGATCGCGGCGTGCCGGTCGGCGAGGCGCGCGGTGCGGGTGCGGCGCGGGTCGACGACGGTGAGGGTGCCGCCCCGCTTGCGCAGCGCCTTGAGCTTGCCGGGGAAGTCGGGGGCGGTGCAGAGACTGCCGTTGGACTCCAGGGGGTTGGCACCGATCAGCAGCAGATGGGCGGTGCGGTCCAGGTCCGGTACGGGGATGGCGTGGGCGTCGCCGAAGAGGAGTCCGCTGGAGACGTGCTTGGGCATCTGGTCGAGCGTGCTCGCGGTGAAGACGTTGCGGGTGCCGAGCGCGGAGAGCAGCAGCGGCGGATAGAGCCCGCCGGCCATCGTGTGCACGTTGGGGTTGCCGAGGAAGACTCCGACGGCCTGTTTGCCGTGCTCGGCGATCAGGGCCGGGATCTTCGCGGCGATCACGTCGAAGGCCTCGTCCCAGGTCGCCTCGCGCAGGACGCCGTCCGTGCGGACGAGCGGGGTGCGAAGCCGGTCGGGGTCGGCGTCGAGCCCGCCGAAGGAAGCGCCCTTGGGACAGATGAAGCCCTGGCTGAAGACGTCGTCGCGGTCACCGCGAGCCCCGGTCACCGTGGTCCCCTCGATGGTGAGGGTGAGTCCGCAGGTGGCTTCACAGAGCGGGCAGACACGCAGGGCGGTGCGGGAATCGTGGGACATGGGCCCTCCCCGGGGCGGCGGCAGCGGTGGCGCGCGGGCGTGATCCGGCCTCCCGCCCCCGCACGGCAGGTGCGGGCTCCGGCCGAGTCGAGCATACCGACCGGTACGGATGCTGGCGAGACGCCGACGCCACCGTTGTGCGCCGCCCGGGCCCAGTTGCGCGAGGCCCCCCTATGGGAGATGCGCGTGCCCGCCCGGACCCAGGTGCGCGAGGACCCGTACCGGACGTGCGCGCGCCCGCCCGGCCCCAGGTGTGCGAGGACCCGTACCGGACGTGCGCGCGCCGCCCGGCCCCAGAGGCCCGATGCCCCGTACCGGAGGTACGCGCGCCCGCCCGGGCCCGGTTGTCCGAGGGCCCGTGGAGGACCCGTACCGGAGGTGCGCGCCCGCCCCGCTCCGGTTATTCGAGGACGCGCGCCAGATAGGCCTGGAGCAGGATCCGGGTCTCGCCGATCAGGTCCGGGTCGCCGTCCGGGTCGGAGCGGAAGGCGAGTTGGAGCAGGGCGTCGGCGGCCTGCACGCTGACCAGGACGGTCCGCAGGAGGCCCGCCTCGGAGACCGCCCCGTCGCGCCCCCGGCCCAGATGCCGCGAGAGCAGGTCGGCGAGCCGCCCGGCCACCCGCCGGTTCACCTCGTCGAGCGGTCCGGCGTCCGGAGGGGGCGGGCCGAAGTCGACGAGGGCGAAGCCCGGCACGGAGCGCTTCATGGCGAGGTACTCGTCGAGCACGGCGTCGATGGCCGCACGCCACTCCTGCTCGGGTATCACCTCCAGCCGGGCGACGACCCGCCCCGCGTAGGCCTCCAGGTTGCGCTCGGCCAAGGCGTCGACCAGCGCTCTCTTGTTGGGGAAGAAGCGGTAGAGGGAACCGATGGGGACGCCGGCACGGTCGGCGACCGCCCGGGTGGAGAGCAACTCGTAGCCGGTCTCGTCGAGCAGCGCGGCGCCGGCGTCGAGGATCCGGGCGAGCCGGTCGGCGCTGCGCTGCTGCACGGGGACGCGTCGGAGGTTCGTATGAGCGTGGGACACGGGCTCCATGATGCATGTATGCCGTTGACGGGCCACGTTTCGATTCCTACGGTGATGCATAGGATTCTTCGTGAGGGGATCCGCGGGATCCACCGTCCACCGGGAGCGCATGATGAGCGGCATCGAGCAGGCGAGGAAGACGGCGAGGAGTCTCGGCCACAGTGCGGGCTTCGGCAACGAGCACAGCTCGGAGGCCGTCGCCGGGGCTCTGCCGCACGGCCGCAACTCCCCCCAGCGCGCGCCTCTCGGGCTGTACGCGGAGCAGCTCAGCGGCTCGGCCTTCACCGAACCCCGCGCCCGTAACCGCCGGTCGTGGCTGTACCGGATCCGGCCCTCGGCCGCCCACCCGGCCTTCGTCCGCATCGACAACGGCACCCTGCGCAGCGCCCCCTTCACCGAGACGGTGCCCGACCCCAACCGGCTGCGCTGGGACCCTCTCCCCGAGCCCGCCCCCGGCACCGACTTCCTGACCGGCCTGTGGACGCTGGGCGGCAACGGCGACGTCACCCAGCGCACGGGAATGGCCGTGCACCTCTACAGCGCGAACTCCTCCATGACCGACCGGGTCTTCAGCGACTCCGACGGCGAGCTCCTGATCGTCCCGGAGCACGGCGGGCTGCTGCTCCGTACCGAACTCGGACTGCTGGCGGCCGGCCCCGGCCAGGTGGCGCTGATCCCCCGGGGTGTCCGCTTCCGCGTCGAGCTGCTGGACGCCACGGCCCGCGGCTACGTCTGCGAGAACTACGGTCAGCCGTTCGTGCTGCCGGACCTCGGCCCGATCGGGGCCAACGGCCTGGCGAACGCGCGGGACTTCCTGGCGCCCGTCGCCGCCTTCGAGGACCGCGAGGGCCCGGTCGAGGTGGTCAACAAGTTCTGCGGGAACCTCTGGTCGGCGACGTACGGCCACTCGCCGCTCGACGTCGTCGCCTGGCACGGCAACCACACGCCGTACGTCTACGACCTGCGCCGCTTCAACGTCCTCGGGACCATCAGCTACGACCACCCGGACCCGTCGATCTTCACGGTGCTGACCTCGCCGTCCGACACCCCCGGTCTGGCCGGCGTCGACTTCGTCGTCTTCGCCCCGCGCTGGCTGGTCGGCGAGGACACCTTCCGCCCGCCGTACTTCCACCGGAACGTGATGAGTGAGTACATGGGCCTGATCGAAGGCGCGTACGACGCCAAGGCGGGTGGCTTCGTACCGGGCGGCGGCTCCCTGCACAACATGATGTCGGCGCACGGGCCGGACCGGGAGACCTTCGACCGGGCGAGCGCGGCGGAGCTCGTACCGCAGAAGATCGACGACGGCCTGGCGTTCATGTTCGAGACGCGCTGGCCGGTCGCCGCGACCGCACAGGCCGCGGGCGCGGACCATCTCCAGCGCGGTTACGACGACGTGTGGCAGGGTCTGAGCCGCAACTTCCGGCCGTGACACCGCGCGGCCGGCCGCAGCCCAGGGAGTTCAGGTGAACGGGATGAATCAGATCGACGAGGCGAACCGCCCGCCCGGGTTCGCCCCCGACTCCCTCGTGCTGAACCGGAAGCTGCCCCTCTGGTACCAGGTCTCGCAGTCTCTGCGCGCCTCCATACTCGGCCGCCCCCAGGACGCCTCGACGCGGCTGCCGACCGAGGAACAGCTCGCCGTGCACTACGGCGTCAGCGTCCTCACCATGCGCCAGGCCCTCAAGGAGCTGGAGAGCGAGGGTCTGATCAGCAGGCACCGCAGGCGCGGGACGTTCATCGAGCCGCGCGCCCGGCGGGTCTCCCCGGTGCGGCTGCTCGGTTCGATCGACGCGATCGTCGCGCAGCAGTCGGGTGAGCGCACGACCGTGCTCGGCCACGGCCGGACACCCGTACCCGGCGATCTCGCCGAGTTCTTCCCGGGCTGTCCCGAGGTGATGAGCTACCGGCGGCTGCGCTGCGACGAGGCCACGGACGAGCCCACCAACTGGGCGGAGAACGCCGTACGTCCGGAGCTCGCGGCCCGCATCGACGTGGCCGACCTGGAGCGGTGGCCGATGACCAAGGTGCTGCGTGACGCCGTCGGCGTACGGATCTCGCGGATCACGGACACCGTCGAGGCCCGCCTCGCCGACCCCGTCACGGCCGAGCTGCTCCAGGTGCCGCTGCTCAGCCCGATCCTGCACTACACCGGCGTGACGTACGACGAGGAGGGCGCGGTCGTGGACGTGGCCCGCATCCGTTACCGGGGAGACCGCTTCTCCTTCTCGGTGACCGTCGAAGCGCACTGACGGCGGGGCCGCGAGGGCGGGGTCGTTACGATGCCGGAGGCGGCGGACGTGGCGACGGGGAGGACGACACGGTGGCAGCACGGGTGGCGGCCGGAGCCGGCGGGGGCGACGCGCCCCCGCTGCTGGACGACCTCATGCCCTGGTCGGTCCGGCCCCTGAGAACGGGACGCTCCTGGGTGACCGCGCCGGACGCCTCCTCCCTCCGGGCCCGCTGGGACCTGCTGGCCGGGGCCGAAGGAGCGGAGCAGGCGCGGCTGTTCGGGCCGAGCCGCTCCCGTACGCCGCTGACCCCGGCCGCCGCTCTGCCGGGCCGGGCCACCGGGACGAGCGCGTTCGCCCGGGACCCCGGGCCGTATCCCGAGCCCGTACGCATCCTGCACGGCCCCTTCGACGAACAGTGGCTGATCCCCGACCACCGGCTGCTGGACGCCGCCCGGCCGGAGCTGTGGCGGGTCGCCGACGGCCATCAGCTCTTCGCGGTCGAGCACGGGTATGTGCCGCAGGGCACCGGGCCCGCCCTCGCCGCCTCCGCGCTGCTGCCCGACGGGCACTCCCCCGCCGGGCGCCCCGGACGCATACGGCCGCTCTACCGGCGCCCCGGAGGGCTGAAGCCCAACCTCGCCCCGGGTCTGTCCGGCCTGCTGGGCGCCCGCTACGGGCAGCCGGTCACCGCCGAGTCCGTGCTCGCCTGGGCCCTGGCCGCAGCCCTGCCCTCGCCCGGCGGCCCGGTCGTGCCGCTGCCCGCGGACGGGGCGCTGTGGGCGCAGGGCGTCGAACTGGGCCGGGAGCTGCTGCGGGTGCAGCTGCGCGGGGCGCGTGGCGGCGAGCGGCCACGGCTTCCGGGCGGCCGTCGTCCGTACGTCCGGGCCGCGCTTCCGCCCCGGCCTGACGCGATGAGCTACGACGCCGACGACGAGGCGCTGGTCATCGGCGAAGGACGCATCTCGCCCGTGCCCGTCGGGGCCTGGGACTTCCGGGTCGGCGGGGTGCGGATGCTGGAGCTCTGGTTCGGGCGGCGTACGGCCCCGGCGGAGGGGCTGGCCGCGGTGGGGCCGCGCGGCTGGCCGCGCGAACGGACCTCGGAGCTGCTCGAACTGATCACCGTGCTCGCCCTGCTCGACGGCCTCGGTCCCCGGCAGGAGGCCCTGCGGGCCGCACTGGCCGGGTCTGAGCCTCTGCCCCGGAGCGGGCTGCGTGCCGCCGGGGTGCTGCCCGTACCCGCCTCGGCGCGGCGCCCCGCCTCCGTGCTGGACCACGAGGAGGAAGGACCGGAGGGGCAGTTCGCCCTGTTGTGACGTCCGAGCACACGCCCGTGAGGGGACGGACCGGCCGCGCAGACGCCTCATGAGCGGACGGACCGGCCGCGCTGACGCCTCATGAGGTCACGGACGGGCCGCACAGAGGCCCGAGAGGTGACGGACGGGCCGCGTACGCGCCCGTGAGGTGACAGACGGCCCACGCGCACGGTAAGCACGCTGCCCATGAGCAGCACACAGCCTCTCCCGCTGGAAGGCGTCACCGTGGTGGCCGTCGAACAGGCCGTCGCCGCCCCCTTCGCGACCCGGCAGCTCGCCGACCTCGGCGCACGGGTCGTCAAGATCGAGCGACCCGACGGAGGTGACTTCGCGCGGGGTTACGACACCGCGGCGCGCGGGCTCGCCTCCCACTTCGTCTGGTGCAACCGCGGCAAGGAGTCGGTCGCAGTCGACCTCAAGGACCCACGCGGCCTGGAGGTGGCGAAACGGCTCGTCGCCGGGGCCGACGTGTTCGTGCAGAACCTCGCGCAGGGGGCCGCCGCCCGGCTGGGCCTGGACGCCGCCACCCTCTGCGCCGCCCACCCCCGGCTGGTGGCCGTGGACATCTCCGGCTACGGGGCCGAGGGCCCGTACGCCCACAAGCGGGCCTACGACATGCTCGTCCAGTGCGAGGCGGGCCTCGTGTCCGTCACGGGCACCCCGGAGCAGCCCGTGAAGGCGGGGATCCCCGCAGCCGACATCGCCGCGGGGATGTACGCCTTCTCCGGGGTGCTGGCGGCCCTGCTGAGGCGCGCGACCACCGGGCGCGGGGGTCCGGTCGAGATCTCGATGCTGGACTCGCTGGCCGAGTGGATGGGGCATCCGCTGCACCACGGGATGCACGGAGGGGAGTCCCCGGTACGCACGGGACTCGCACACGCGGTCATCGCCCCGTACGACGCGTACGCCACCGCGGACGGCGAGCGGGTGCTGCTCTCCGTGCAGAACGACCGGGAGTGGCGGCGGCTCGCGGACCAGGTGCTGGAACGGCCCGAACTGGCCGGCGACCCCGACTTCGCGACGAACACCGCGCGGACGGCCAACCGGGGCCGGACGGACGCGGTCGTGGCCGGCGCGCTCGCGGCGCTGAGCGGCGACGAGGCGCTGACACGGCTGGAGGCGGCGGGCATCGCCTGCGCCCGGCTGAACACGGTCGCGGATGTGGCCGCGCACCCTCAGCTGGCCGCACGGGACCGGTGGCGGGAGGTGACCACGCCTGCCGGCGCGCTACGGACGCTGCTGCCCCCGATCACGCTGCCGGGCGGGGCGCCGGCGCCGATGGGTGCCGTACCGGCGCTAGGGGAACACACCGACGCAACGCTGCGGGCCCTGGGGATGACGGGCGGGCAGACAGCAGCACTGCGTCGGGACGGAGTGATCGTGGACGCGGCCCTGAGCGGAGGGCCGGACCGGTCATGACAACCGTCGGTCAGTGGCGGCTGCCGAAGAGCGAGCGCCGCAGTCGCCGCAGCGGGGCGAAGAGCGAGACACGCGCGCTCCTGCTCCGGCGGCTGTGCGCGGCGTCGCGCGAGGTGAGCTCGAGCATCAGCAGCGTCGCCTCCGCCGACTCCCGCTGCGGGACGACGGGGCCGCCCAGCACTGCGAGATGGCGGTCGAGGCGCGAACTGGTCGCACCGCTCCCACACGTAATGGCAGGCACACGCGGCCTGCTGCGCACCGTTATCTGTTCCATGTCACTCCCCACCCGTACGAGGGCACCCGGCCCGGGCAGGTTAACCCTATCGTCCCGCGATGACACTCGTGTATCCCGGCCGCAGGATTGCACACTCGAGTACGGGGGTTGACGGCCCGTTACCGCACCTTGCCGGTTACGCACGGGAAAGGTCAACTCGGCGGCGAACCGGCTGCTCGGCAGGGGTCCCCGGTGCGGTGCGGTGGTCGCGCGGGGGCGCACGCCGGGTCCGCCTTTCGCCTCTGACGATCCGAAGTGCTTCCGTACGCCGCCGATGACGCACGCTTCACCGGTGACGCACGCCACCGGTCACGCACGCCACCGGTCACGCACGCAGAGGAGGCCCCGGCAGCGCGGGGCCTCCTCCGGGCGTGCGGCCGGAGCGGCGAGGGTGTGAGGTACGTGAGGCGAGGTGTGCCGCGCGGCGCGTGCGGTCAGGCCTTGGAGCTGAGGACCGGCAGATAGCCACCGGACTGGCCGGCGGCGGTGGGGTGGTAGGACTCGCCGATGTTGAGCCAGTTCACGCTGTGCAGCCAGGCGCTGCCCGAGCAGATCTCGTGCCCGGTGAAGGTCGAGGTGACGTCCCCGAAGGCGAAGCCGTGGTCCGCGGCGCGCTTGGCGGTGGCGGCGTTGAGGTGGTCGGCGGCGCCGTTGATGGCGGCGCGTTCGTTCTCGCTCAGGCCGGCGATGCAGCTTCCGGCAAGCTTGTAGAAGCGGGGGTAGCCGAGGACGACGACGCGGGCTGCGGGCGATTTGGCGCTGATCGCCGTGTACACGGAGTCCAGCCTGCCGGGGAGCGTCGAGTCGACGAAGGCGCGGGCGGTGGCGATCCGGCTGAGGCAGGTCGCCTCGGACTGCAGGACGCAGGTGGTCATGACGTCCGCGAAGCCCGCGTCGTTCCCGCCCACGGAGATCGAGACGAGGTCGGTGGAGGCGCTGAGGGAGGAGAGCTGACCGCTCGTCACATCGCCGGTCGTGGCCCCCGAGCAGGCCTTGAAGGCGAACGAGGCCGGGCTGTTGGCCGCGGCCCACAGGGCGGGGTAGGCGCGGGTGCTGCGCTTGCAGCCGCCGCTCGCGCTGTCGTAGCTCCCGGCACCGACCCCCGAGGAGTAGGAGTCGCCGAGGGCGACGTAGTCGACGGCCTGTACGGATTCCTTGGCCTGGGCGACGCCCGCACCGGTCAGGGCGAGAACGGTACCGAGCAGGAGAGAGGACGAGAACGCCACGAGTCTGGACATTTTCATGAGACCTCCTTGGGCAGGATCTCTGCCTGCTCCGTGGTAGCAGTACGGACCCAACCTTCGGAAGTGTTCATGCCAAGATGCTTCGGCAAAGCGTTCCTGACCACCCCCTGGCGGCGCGTCACATCGAAATCCGGCATCCAGCTCACTGTGGGGCAAAGTCGCCACGCGGCCGGCCGCCGACCGGGGCTGATCCCGGGGTGCCGGGCGGGCGGGATCCCCCGCCCGGCGTCCGGCGGCGGCCCGCCCCGTCGCCGGGCAGCTCGTGAAACCTGGGTGCGCGGTGTGCCGCCGTGCCGGATCATGGGCGCCATGTCTGCCAACCCCGAGTCCGCCCTGCCGATCCGGCTCAACGTCGACGACAGCGATTCACCCTCGGACGTCGTGGACGCGCTGTTCCTGGGCCGCTTCGCCACGGGTGAGCAGCCCTATTCGCACAGTTCCTCCCTCGACCGGGTGAAGTCGGGGGCGACCCTGCTTCCCGTGGAGGCCAGGGTGCTGAGGGCGGCACGCGACGACGACCGCAGCGCGACGCTCGCGGAGGGGGACGGCTGGACGCTGCTGATCTCGCGGTGGAGCCGCGGCGCCGACGTCACGGTGACCGCGACCAGTCCCGAACTGGCGCAGAAGGTGCTGTCGGAGGCGACCGACGGGGCGAAGGACGAGCCGGAACCGCAGCCGGAGAACGTGACCATGGGTTTCTGGTACGTCTCCCCGCGCCGCGGCCCGCACCGCACCACGCGGCAGATCGCCGCCGGGACCTGGGAGGAGGTCCGGCCCAACTACACGGCGCCGGTGGCCGATGCGATGGACCGGCTGATGAAGGTCACGCCGGACGACATCGCGGGGCGGCTGCTCCTGCTGCACGGGCCGCCGGGCACCGGCAAGACCTCCGCGCTGCGCACGCTCGCACGGTCGTGGCGCGACTGGTGCCAGGTCGACTGCGTACTGGACCCGGAGCGGCTCTTCAACGACGTCGGCTATCTGATGGACATCGCCATCGGTGAGGACGACGGTTCGGCGAAGGGCCGGTGGCGCCTGCTGCTTCTCGAGGACTGCGACGAGCTCATCCGCGGCGAGGCCAAGCACACGGCCGGGCAGGCGCTGTCCCGGTTGCTGAACCTGACGGACGGTCTGCTGGGGCAGGGGCGCAACGTGCTGGTGGGGGTCACGACCAACGAGGACCTGGAGCGGCTGCACCCCGCGGTCGTCAGGCCGGGACGCTGCCTGGCACGTATCGAGGTGGGCGCGCTCACCCGCGCGGAGTCGGTGTCCTGGCTCGGCACGGAAGCGGGCCTCGGCCGGGAGGGCGCCACGCTCGCCGAGCTCTACGCCCTGCGGCGCGGCACCGGCCCGGCGTCCGTGCCGAAGCAGGACGCGGGGGCCGACGCGGGGCTGTACCTCTGATCCGACGGGCAGACCGCCGCGCATGAACGCACTGCCCCCGCGCGAGGGAGCGCCGGGGGCACCTCGCAGGCCGCACGGGACGCCCAGGGTCACCCCGCAGGCCGCACGGGACGCGGAGGGTCACCCCGCAGGCCGGCCGCACGGGACGCCCAGCGTCACCCCCGCAGGCAGCACAACCCGCGGAGGGTCACCTCGCGTAGGCCGCCCGGACCGCGTCCTCGGCCAGCGTGAGCGCGTCGGCCTGTGACAGGCCCAGCCGGCGCGCCTGTTCGGCGTACTCCTGCGCCGCCGTCGCCGCGTGGCGTGCGGCGGCGTCGCCTGCCGCGGCGACGAAGGTGCCGTTGCGGCCCCGCGTCTCGATCACGCCGTCGCTCTCCAGCGCGCGGTAGGCCTTGGCCACGGTGTTGGCGGCTAGGCCCAGTTCACCCGCGAGGCCGCGTACGGTCGGGAGCCGGAAGCCGACGGGCAGGGCGCCGGAGCGGGCCTGTTCGGACAGCTGGGCGCGCAGCTGTTCGTACGGTGCGGTGGCGGAATCCGGGTCAACGGCGATCTTCAGGGTCACGCGCCGATTCTCTCGCACCACGCGTCCCGGCACCGCAGGTCACCGCCGGAAATTCGCGCGCGGGCCGGCGGCTCCCCGCGTTAGCGTGCGTTTATGACGGTACTCGTGCGTGACTTCCTGCCCTCCGACGCCGAAGCCTGGGTGCGGGTGAGGCGGGCCGCGCTTCCGTACATGGTGACGACGCCGGAGCAGGTGCTGAGTGATCTGGCCTCGGCCCATCCCGACCGGCACTACCGGCTGCTGGTGGCCGAGGAGGACGGCGAGGTGATCGGCACCGCGCAGGTCGGCGTCTCCCACGAGAGCGCGAAGCCCGGCCAGGGGTTCTGCAACCCGTACGTACTCCCCGGCAGGACGGGACGCGGGGCGGGGTCGCTGCTCGCGCGGACCGGTGAGGAGTATCTGGCCGGAGTCGGTGCGACCGAGGTGTATGCCTGGGTGCTCGACGAAGCGGCCAACCGCGCGTTCGCCACGAAGCGCGGATACGCGCCGCGCAGGCCGGCGCACTTCCTCCGTCTGGACCTGGCGGGCGGCGCGCTGCCGCCGGTCCCGGAGCTCCCTGCCGGGGTGGAGCTGCGCACCGCCGCCGACTACGAGCACGACCCGCGCCCGCTGTTCGAGGCGGACGCGGAGACGACCGCGGACGAGCCGAGCGACACCCCGGTGGAGTTCTCCGACTACGAGAACTGGCTGGCCACGACCTGGCGGCAGCCCGGCTTCGACCACGCGCTCACCACGGTCGTCGTGGTGGACGGCAAGGTCGCGGCGTTCAGCGTCGCGCAGACCGACGGTCTGACCCGCTACTGGTCGGGCATGACCGGCACCATGCGGGCCTTCCGCGGCCGGGGTCTCGCCAAGCTCGCCAAGTGTGACTCGCTGCACCGGTCGCGCGCCGCCGGATACACGGACGCCTACACCGGCAACGACGCCGACAACGGGCCGATGCTGGCGATCAACCGCTGGTTCGGCTACGAGATCTGTGCCACGGAGGTACGTCATGTCCGCACACTCGTCTGACCCCTCGGCCACGGTGACGGTCGCCCTGGTCAAGGCCGGTCGCACCAAGATCCGCTACCCGGCCGAGCAGGTGAGCGACGACGGGACCAGGATCACCGTCCGGGCTCCCTGGGCGGCCCCGGGGGTCCGGGACTTCGGCTTCGTGCGGTTCGAGCCGGGCGATGTCCTCACCGAGCACTACTGGCGCGACCGGTGGTACGCCGTGAAGGAGGTCCGTACCGGTGACGGTGAACTGAAGGGCTGGTACTGCGACATCACCCGGCCCGCCGTGCTCCGGGGTGCCGAGCTCCTGGTCGAGGACCTGGATCTCGACCTGTGGGTGTCGGCCGACGGCTCGTCCGTGCTGCGCCTGGACGAGGACGAGTTCGAGGAGAGCGGGCTTGCCGGGCGCGACCCCTCGGCGGCGGAGGCGGCCGTGCGGGCACTGGACGAGCTGGAGACCCTGGCCCGCGCCGAGGGCCTGGCGGGGCTGGTGGCCTGATCCGGCCGGGTGTACTCAGCTCTCGTCGGCCGTCCAGCGGCGCATCCGGACGGTGAGGGCAGCGACATGGGCGGCGGCCGCCGTCTGGGCGGTGGGCGCGTCTCCCGCGTCGATGGCGGCCAGGATCGTGCGGTGTTCCCGCAGGGCGAGTTCCCTGTTGTGCTGCGAGGACCAGAGGGCCGAGCGGTAGAGATGGGCCTGGGCGTCGAGGCGGTGCAGGGCGTCGCTGAGGGCGGTGTTGGCCGCGAGCGCCCGGATCGCGGTGTGGAACTCCAGGTCGAGAGCGGCCTCGCGCTGCGGGTCGGGGGCCTCACCGAGCAGCGCCTCCTGCCGTGCGACGAGCGCTTCCAGGGCGGCGACATCGCTCGTACGGGCGCGGAGCGTGGCCTCTCTCGCCGCAAGGCCGTCCAGCACCTCGCGGACCTGGAGCACGGCGAAGACGGACTCCTGGTCGAGCTGGGCGACCTTCGCTCCGGCGTGCGGGATGTGCACGGCGAGACCGTCGTAGATGAGGCGCTGTACCGACTCGCGTACGGGGCTGCGGCTGACGTCCATCTCGGCGGCGAGCGCGGGGACGCTGAGCGGGGCGCCGGGGACGAGGTCGCCGCCGAAGATCCGGTCCAGCAGGCGCTGGTACACGGCGTCGGCCAGGAGTTCGCCGCTGTCGAGGGTCATGGTTCTCCTGGGCGCGGGGCCCGCCGTGCCGGCCGCCGGACGTGCGGGTCTGCGTCCCGGCGCCGGGGCGGTGGGTGCTGGGGTGGTGGTCATGCGGGGTGGTCGTCCCTCACATTCCGGGCCGAGCATAGTGCGCCCGGCCGGCTGACGGGTTGCGTGGGCCCTGCGGGCTCGCGCGCCGGGCTGTACGTTGCTGTCGCTCGTCGAACCGTGGCCCGGGGGACTCATGGAACGACCGCCCGACCGCGCCGCGTCGGTCCAGCGCTTCTCCACCGAGCCCGTCGCCCGGGTGCTCGCCGTCGTGGCGGTCCTCCTCCGGATCGGCCTGCCCACGGTCTTCTCGACCCCCGGCGACCAGGTGCGGGTGATCGTGGCGGTGCCGGGCTGGTCACGGTGCGGCTGGTTCTGCTCCCGCTCACGGCGGCCGTGGTCTTCGCGTAGCCGGCCCGGCCCGCCCGGGCGGCGGTCCCGGTGTCCGTGCCGGCCGCCGCGGTGCTCGCCACCGAACGCCCGCGGTGGAGGTGGCTGTTGCCGCCGGACCGCACGGAACGAGCGGAACGCACGGGCTGGCGGCCGGCGGCACGGTGTCAGCGGCGGTCGCCCGAGCTGTGCCAGCGGCCCACCACGGCCTGCGAGGCGAGCGTGAAGACGGTGTACACCGCGATGCCGAACAGCGAGGCGAGCGCGATCGCGGCGATGAGGTCCTCGGAGCGCAGCGTCGCCCGGTAGGTGTCGAGCAGGGTTCCGATGCCGGGCTCCCCCTTGGCGAAGAACATGTCGCCGAGGATGGCGCCGATGACGACCTGCCCGGAGGCGATGCGCAGCCCGGTGAACACCGAGGGCAGCGCGGCGGGAAGTTCGAGGCTGACGAGGCGGCGGACCCTGGAGGCACGGCCGAGGGTGAACAGTTCGTGCAGGCCACGGTCGACGGAGCGCAGGCCGAAGTGGGTGTTGGTGATGACGGGGAACAGCGCGATCATCACGCAGACGATGACCCGGGAGCCGGTACCGAAGCCGAACCACAGGCCGATGAGCGGGACGATCGCGAGGACCGGGATGACCTGGAGCATGACGGCGTACGGATAGACGAGGCGTTCGACCCACCGGGCCTGGTTCATGAGGGAGCCGGTGCCGATACCGATCAGCGCGGCGAGGACGAAGCCGATGGCGGCGATCCTGGCCGTCACCCCGAGCGCCTGGAGCATGGGTTCCAGATGGACGGGGTCGGCGAGCGACCGTGAGACCACCTGGTGCGGGGGCGGGAGCAGGAAGCGCCGGGCGGGGTCGAGGAGCAGATAGCTGACGGCGTACCAGACCCCGATGCCGAGGGCCAGTGCGAGTGCGGGCACCGCGACGGCGGCGAGGGCCCGCCGAGCCCGGGAGGATGAGCCGGGGGCGGCGGGCGGGGCGGCCTCGGCGGGCTTCGCGGTGAGGTTCCCGGCGGACGTGCCGGCGGACGTGCCGGTGAGCTCCTCGGGTGGCTCCTCGGCGGTCCGTTCGGCGGAAGGCGCGGGAGCCGTGCCGGTGGAGGCGGCTGTGCTGGTCATCGGACCTCCTGGAGCAGTGCGGAGACGGCCGCGACGTGTTCGACGTAACGCGGGTCGTAGCGGAGTTCGGGGCCCCGGGCGGCGGGCAGGTCGATGTCGACGACCGCCGCGATCCGGCCGGGGCGCGGGGACATGACGACGACGCGCTGTGCGAGCAGGACGGCCTCGGCCACGGAGTGGGTGACGAACAGGGCGGTGAACCGGCTCTGTTCGTAGAGGCGCAGCAGTTCGACCTGCATGTCCTGGCGGGTGAGTTCGTCGAGGGCGCCGAAGGGTTCGTCGAGCAGCATCACATCGGGGCGGAGCACGAGGGCCCGGGCGAGCGAGACGCGCATGCGCATGCCGCCGGAGAGCGCGCGGGGCAGCTGGCCGGCGAAGCCACCGAGGCCGACGGCGTCGATCACGGCGTCGACGCGCGCCTCGCGTTCCGCCTTCGGGACCTTCGCCAGCCGGGCGAGCAGGCCGATGTTGCGTCTGACCGTGCGCCAGGGCAGGAGCGTGGCCTCCTGGAAGACGAATCCGACGGAGGAGGTGTCCAGGGCGACGGAGCCGGCGGTGGGCCTCTCCAGTCCGGCGGCGAGGCGCAGGAGGGTGGACTTTCCGCAGCCGGACGGTCCGACGATGGCGGTGAACTGGCCGTCCGGCACCGCGAGGGTGACGTCGTCGAGCGCCTGGGTGCCGGTGGGATAGCGGACACCGACGTGGTCGAACGAGACCCGTACCCCCTTCATCAGATGGCTGGCGTCCACGTGCCGAAGGGTGTCGACGAGGTGCACGGACTCTCCGTTCTGCTGGTGGCGGGGGCCCGGCGCCACCGGGGGGAACCGCTGCGCCGGAATGCCTGCCAGTCTGGAACTGCATGTAACTCGGCACAAGAAGACCTGCGTTAACTTCTCGTGACGCGGCGCGCCCTGAGCCCACTTAAGCCCAAGTTGCAACGGGGTTCGCGCCCCCAGGGCGACCAGCACACACGCCTGAGGCGCTACATGCAATCAACTTTCCAGAACAACAGAATCCAACTGGTTGCATGTAATGACGTCGTAACAGGGCTCCGTCACAGTGGCGCATCGAGGCAGTCGGCCGCTCCCCCGCCGACCGCGACCTCGCACCCCGGCGTATCCGCATCCCGCCCCTCCCGGCGCGACCTTCCCTGGAGAACCGCATGAGGCCCATGACGTTCCGCCGCTTCGGCGCGCTCGCCCTCGCTCTCGGCCCGCTCCTGGCCGCCACGGCCTGCGGTCAGGGCGGTGGCGGCTCGGCCACGGCATCCGTCGACATCGCGCCCGCGGCGGCGGCCGAACGGCTCGACGGGGTCTGTCCCTCCACCGTCGTCGTCCAGCTCCAGTGGCAGCCGCAGTCCGACATGGGCGCGCTCTTCGAGATGCTGGGCCCCGGTTACAGGGTCGACAGCTCCGACAAGTCCGTGACGGGCCCGCTGGTGGCGGGCGGCAAGGACACGGGTGTCGATCTGACGCTCAAGGCGGGCGGACCCGCCATCGGATTCCAGTCCGTGCCCTCGCAGATGTACGCCGACGACTCCGTGCACCTCGGCCTCGTCCACTCCGACCAGCTCATCGCGGCCTCGGGCGCCCAGCGCGTCGTGGGTGTCACCCCGCTGCTCAAGTACAGCCCGGCGATGCTGATGTGGGACCCCGAGGCGCATCCGGGGCTGAGCCTGGACTCGCTGGCCGGCTCCGGGGCGACGGTGCTGGTCTCCAAGGACCAGTTCTACCCGGACTGGCTGGTCGCGAAGGGCCTGGTGAAGAAGAAGCAGCTCGACACCGGTTACGACGGCAACCCGGCCCGCTTCGTCGGCGACCCGGAGGTCGTCCAGCAGGGCTTCGCGAACTCGGAGCCGTACACGTACGAGAAGGAGACACCGGCCTGGGGCAGGAAGGTGGGGTTCCAGCTCCTGAAGGACGCGGGCTACGACATCTACGCGTCCAACCTCGCGGTGCGCGCCGACCGGAGGGAGAAGCTGGCGCCCTGTCTGGAGAAGCTGGTCCCGATCGTGCAGAAGGCGGGTGCCGCGTACATCGGCTCCCCGAAGAGCACGAACGAAACGATCGTCGACGTGGTCTCGCAGGACAGCTCCTACTCCCCCTACACCCAGGGCGAGGCCGACTACAGCGCCGCGTTCCTGAAGGACGAGGGCCTGGTCGCCGAGGAGGCGGACGGTTCGCTCGGGACGTACGACATGAAGCGGGTGGCCTCCTTCGTCGGTGAACTCGCGCCGGTGATACGGGAGAAGGGGTCCGCCGTGCCGGCGGGGCTCAAGCCCGGGGACGTCTTCACCGACGCGTACACCGATCACTCCGTCGGCATCGGCTGACCCCCGCCCCGCAGCCCGTCCCCTCACGCCGGGGTCCGTACCGCGCGAACCGCGCCGGCACGGGCCCCGGCGCCGGCGTATGCGACTCTCCCCCAACCGTGCGCAGGCTCCCTCCGCGACCGGGGCACGCGAGAAGGCCCCGCGGCGGTGGTCGTCGGGGACCACACGCCGCGGGGCCTTCGCCCACCGGGCCGTATACGGCAGGGGTCAGTCGCGCGGGGCGCCGGCGAAGTTCGCGGCGATGCGCTGCTTGATGTAGTCGCCCGCCGTGATCGGCGGGTACAGCCCCTGCGGGCTCTCGATGAGCACGTCCCGGTCGGCCTGTGCGAAGTAGGCGATGGACTGGCGTGCGCCGTGGTCGTCACCCGGGCCGGGCGCCTTGACCCGGTGGAAGTTGGACGGCAGCCGGTCGTCGCTCCACCGCATCAGCATGTCCCCGATGTTGCAGGTGATGGCGTCGGCGGTGGCGGGCACCGGGGTCCACTCCTGGGCGTCGCGCTCGGCGCCCGGGCAGACCTGGAGGCCGCCCTGGCCCTCCCGCTGGAAGAGGAGGGTGAGGCAGTCGAAGTCGGTGTGGGCGCCGGCCCGCCACCACACCCCGGAGCCTTCCGGGGCCTTCGGTGCCTCGAAGTAGTGGAGCAGGCGCAGCGTCGACTGGTGTCCGGCGCTGAGCGGATCGTGGGCGCGGGCGAAGAACTCCCGCTCCATGCCCAGCCGGTCGGCGAAGCAGGACAGCACCCGCATCGCCACCTCCCGGCAGTGCGACTCGAAGGCGAGGACGGTGTCGCGGAATCCGGCCACCTCCTCGTCCGCGGGCCACAGCCCTGCCATGCGCGGCCGGGTGAGCTGGTAGGACTCCTTCTCGTCGGGAATGCCGACGGACGGCCGCACCTGGCTGCGGTGTTCCCAGCCCGCGTTCGTGCCCGGCGCCATCGCGTACCGCTGCTTGGTCCCGGCGGGCAGGGCGAAGAACGCCGCCGCGGCCTCGAAGGCGGCGTCGGTCTCCTGCGGGGTGATGCCGTGCCCGGTGATCTGGAAGAAGCCGATGTCGGTCGCCGCTTCCCAGAGCTGGCCGGTGATCTCGGCACGCCGCTCCTCGAAGCCGGTGAGGTCGATGCGGCGGATCTCGCGCCGGGCGGTCTCCGCGCCGAGCCCGCCCATCGCCGACTCCCGGTCGAGTTCGACCATGGCGGCGGTGGCGGGTCCGGTCGGAGCGGTGTGCTGGGTGTCCTGTCCCATCGCGGTGTCTCCCTGTGCGCTTGTCGCGGGTGTGGGTGCGAGGTGCAGTCACCGCCCCTGCTCCTCGTCCGCAGCCGTACGGAACCGGTTGCCCGGGTCCGTACGGGGCCGCGGCTGCGCCCGCCGGGGGCCATGAGGGCCGGGAATCCGGTGCGCGGCTGGCACGACCTGTGTCGTACGCGATGGATCCGAGCCTGCCCGGAGCGTGTTGCGGACGCGTATCGGCGCGTTACGCACAGGTTCCGATCCGGCGGCGGGGACGCGTCGCGGGCGCGCAACGGGGCGGAAACAAAGGGTGTCTACCGTCGGGGCCGCACCGGTCATGGCTGCAACGGCCGGTGTGCGCCGCCACCTCCGCGCGGGGACCTCGCCGGGCGCCGGCGGCGCGAACCAGCCGTCCCTTCCCCTGCTTCGATCCGAGGAGGAGCGATGGCACACGGCTGCCTCGTCCCACATCCTGCCCGCCCCGGGCTCCGCACCGCTCCCGAGGGGGTGACGCTGTGACGCACATCGACCTCGTCACCGACGTCACCGTGTGGAGCCGGGGGGCGTGGCTGCCCGGGCAGGACGTGGAGATCACGGACGGCAGGGTCGCCTCGCTCCGGCCCACGGGCAGTGTGCCCGTACCCGAGGGCGCGCGCGTCCTGGACGGTACGGACGGTCATCTGATCCCGGGGCTCGTGAACACGCACACCCATCTCCACCAGGCCCGGATGCGCGGCATCGGTGAGGGGCAGCCGCTGCTCGCCTGGCTGCATCTGGTCGGCGAGGAGACCGTGGACCTCACCCCGGAGCAGGCGTACACGGCCGCTGCGGCGGCGGCGCTGGAGGCACTGCGCAGCGGGACCACCGCCCTGGTCGAGCACATGTGGCCCCATCCCTCGGCCGAGGTCCATGACGCCGTGCTGCGCGCCCTGGACGACTCCGGCATCCGTGCCGTGCTCGGCCGGGGTGTGTGCGACCGGCCCGACCCGACACGCCGCTGGGGCATGGACCCCCGGCTGATGCAGCCTCTCGACGAGGTCTTCGCGCACATCGACGCCCTGGCCGTGGCGGCGCGCTCCACCCGGATCGGGGTCGGCCTCGCGGTTCCCAACCCGCGCACGCTGACTCCCCGGGGCATGCGGGAGGTACGGGCGTTCGCCGAGGAGCGCGGCATGCCGGTCTCCCTCCACCTGCTGGAGACCCCGACCGACGAGGTCATGTGCCGTGAGCACGCGGGGCTGGGCGCGGTGGAGTATCTGGCGGAGGCCGGCTTCCTCTGGGACAGGCTGCTGGCGGTGCACTGCGTCGAACTCGACGCGGCCGGGCAGCGGGCCCTCGCCGCGCACGGCGTGGCCGTCTCCTACAACCCGCTCAGCAACATGCGGCTGGGCAGTGGCATCGCGCCGGTCCCGGACTTCCTCGCGGCGGGCCTCCGGGTCGGCATCGGCGTGGACGGTGCGGCGAGCAACGACACACAGGATGTGATGGAGGCCCTGCGGATCGGTTCCTACCTCCAGCGGGCCGCACGCCGCCAGGCCGATCTGCTGGGCTTCGAGGAGATGCTCGCGATCGGTACGGACGGGGCCAACGCCGCCCTGGGGCTGGAGTCCAGGCCGCTCGGGATCGTGCCGGGTGTGCAGGCCGACCTGGTGCTCCACCGCTTCTCCCGCGACTACGCGGTGCTCCCGGTGCGCGACCCCGGTGCGACCCTGCTGACCTGTGCGGGGGGCCGGACCGTCGCGGCGGTGCTCGTCGACGGGGAGGCGGTGGTCGTCGAGGGGCGCAGCACCCGGATCGCGGAGGAGGACCTCGTCACGAGGCTGCTCGGAGGCGCGGTGGGCTGACCCGGGCCCGGGGCGTACGAGCGGGGTGCCCTCACGGGGCGACCAGTTCCACCTCGAATCCCGCGCTGTTCACCAGATACGCCGCGTAGTGCCCCCCGTCGGCGCCCGGGACGCCGCCGGGCACGAGCGGCTGCCAGCCGTGTCCGGGAGCGCGTGCGGCCAGGGCGTCCAGGGTGGCGCGGTCCCGGACGTGGAACGCCAGGTGGTTGAGGCCCGGGCGCAGTCTGTCGTGCGTCCCGCCGGTCAGGTCGGGTGAGTGCTCGGCCACCACGTAGAGGTCGCCGCGCCGCCAGCTGCGGCCGTGGGCCCATTTCTGGTACGGGACATGCCCGAGTTCGCCGAGCAGCCAGCCCCATTCCGCCTCGGCCTCCGCCAGGTCGGGGACCCACAGCTCGATGTGGTGCACCCGGCCGGTGGGGGCCGCCGCCACCGGCAGCGGGACGGCGCGCCGAGGTCCCTCCGGGGCGTAGGCGACGGTGTCGCCGTCCTCGTGCCAGTGGATGAGGAAGCGCTCCTCCGCGCGGTATCCGTCGAGTCCCGCCCGGCAGTACGCCACGATGTCGTCCGGCAGCGCGTCCAGGGGGTACCAGGCGAGCTCGGAGCACTTGTCCGGCTCCGCGTTGCGGGGCGGGCGCGCGGGGTCGAGGTGCGCCTCGAAGAACCATCCCATCCTCGGGTTACCGCCCGGTCCCCTGTGCTGCATCACCAGGGCGACCCGGAGCTCGTCCGGGTCGAGGACGATCCCGATCTCCTCGGCCGTCTCGCGCACCATCGCCTCCCGGACGTCCTCGCCCTCCTCGGCGTGGCCGGAGGGGGCGTGCAACAGTCCGTCCGCGTATCCCGTGCCGGCGCGCCGGGCGAGCAGCACCTCGGAGCCCCGGCGCAGGATCAGGTGGACGTCGACGACCTCGGCGTGCCTGCGCGGGGGTTCGGCGCGGGCCACCAGGGCGTACCGCTCGTCGTCGACCTCCTTGCCCCAGAGCGTGGCGTCGCCGGAGAGCGGCTCGTGGTGGACGCGCTCCGTGTGCTCGGCCAGGAGGGCGGTGAGACGGGCCGCCGAGAGGCCGGTGCCGCCCCACACCCCTTCGATCAGCACCAGCCGTCCGCCCGGACGCAGCAGCGAGAACCAGTGCCGCAGGGCGGCCGCGGGGTCGGGCAGCAGCCAGACCACGTGCCGGGCGAGGATCACGTCGAACCGCTGGTTGCCGACCGGCGGACGGCCGGCGTCGCCGACGAGCACCTCGGCGCCGGTACCGGCCAGCTTGTCCCGCGCCCGCTCGGCCATGCGCGGTGACCGGTCGACCGCGGTGACCCGGTGCCCCTGACCTGCGACGAGCAGGGACAGGCTTCCGGTGCCGCATCCGAGGTCGAGCACCTCGGAGCGGGCGGGGGGCAGCCAGGTCTCCATCCGGCGTGCCCAGGCGCTGCGGACCACCGGGTCCAGGAGCCCGTGGTCGGGCTCGTCGTCGAAGGACTCGGCGGCGGCGTCCCAGTCGGTCGTGGTCATACCCACGATTGTCGCAGCCGCCGCCGACAGCCCGTCACGTCCTGTCGCGTCCCCTCACCTTGCTCACCAGCGGCCACAGCAGGATCACCGCGACGATCGCGTAGACGGTCACGGAGAAGGGGGTGTCGACCAGACCGGTCACGCTGCCGTCGCTGATCTGGAGGGCGCGCCGCAACTGCTGTTCGGCGGAGGGGCCGAGGATGACGGCGATGACGGCCGGGAGCACGGGAAGGCCGTACCGCCGCATACCGAAGCCGATCAGTCCGATCACCAGCAGGATCACCAGGTCGACGGCCTCTCCCCCGACCGCGTAGGCACCCACGGCCGCGAAGAACAGGATGCCCGCGTAGAGGTAGGGGCGCGGGATTCGCAGCAGCTTCGCCCAGACCGGAGCCAGCGGAAGGTTCAGCGCGAGCAGCAGCACCATGCCGACGAAGAGCGAGGCGATGAGGCCCCAGACGAGCTCGGGTTCGCGCTCGAACAGCAGCGGTCCGGGCTGGATGCCGTACTGCTGGAAGGCGGCCAGCATGACGGCGGCGACGGCCGTGGTGGGCAGTCCGAGGGTGAGCATGGAGACCAGGGTCCCGGCGGCGGAGGCGGAGGCCGCCGCCTCCGGTCCGGCGACGCCCTCGATGGCGCCCTTGCCGAACTCGTCCCGGTGCCTGGACAGCCGCTTCTCGGTGACGTACGAGAGGAAGGTGGGGATCTCGGCCCCGCCGGCCGGGATCGCGCCGAAGGGGAAGCCGATGAAGGGCCCGCGCAGCCACGGCTTCCAGGTGCGCCGGACGTCGGGCTTCCCCAGCCAGGGGCGGCCGACGGGGATCGGCTTCCCGCTGGAGCGGCGCAGGTGCGCGGCGACCCAGAGGGCCTCCCCGATGGCGAAGAGCCCGACGGCGACGATGACCACGTCGATGCCGTCGGCCAGTTGGAGCGAGCCGAAGGTCAGGCGCTGCTGGCCCGTCATCTGGTCCAGGCCCACGAGGCCGATGGTGAGGCCGATGAGGAGCGAGGCGAGGCCGCGGATCCGCGAGGAGCCCAGGACCGAGGTGACGGCGATGAAGGCCAGCACCATGATGGCGAAGTAGTCGGGTGCGCCGATGTCGACGGCGAGCGACGCGACGGTCGGGGCGAGGACGACCAGCAGGATCGTGCCGATCATGCCGCCGGCGAAGTGGCCGATGGCCGCGGCGGCCAGCGCCTGGGCGCCGCGTCCCGCCTTCGCCATCGGGTTGCCCTCGATCGCCGCGACGACGGCCGCGCTCTCCCCCGGGGTGTTCAGGAGGATCGAGGTGGTGGAGCCGCCGAACATCGCGCCGTAGTAGATCCCGGCGAACATGATGAAGGCGCCGGTCGGTTCGAGTCCGTACGTCACCGGCAGCAGCAGGGCCACGGCCATGGCGGGGCCGATGCCGGGGAGCACGCCGATCGCCGTGCCGAGCAGGACGCCGAGCGCCGCCCAGAGCAGGTTGACCGGAGTGAGCGCCGTGCCGAAGCCGTCGACGAGGGAGTTGAGGGAATCCACGGGTCAGAGCACCCCCATCAGCGGGCCGCCCGGGAGGGGCACCCCGAGCAGGTTGTCGAAGACGAAGTAGGTCACCAGGGAGAGCCCGGCGGCGATGAGCGGGTCACGTTCGTGGTGGCGGCTGCCCAGTGCGTACGCGGAGCCCCAGAAGAGCAGCGCGCCGGAGATCGGGAAGCCGAGCGGGCCTATGAGGGCGGCGAAGGCGAGGAAGACGCCGGTGAGCAGGGCGACGGTGCGCCGGTCGGCGGGTTCGGCGAGGTCGACGTCCTCGCCGCCCTCGGCTTCGCCCCGACCGCCGCGCAGCACGTCGACGGCCAGCAGGACGGCCACGGCGAGCAGCCCTGCGCCGACGGCGATCGGGACGGTCCTGGGGCCCACGGGCCCGCGCTGGGTGATGTCCACGTCCATCGTGAGGGCGTCGGTCAGGACGAGGGCGCCCAGGACGAGCAGGATGACGCACACACCGAGTTCGGAGTGCTCGCGCAGCCAGGCGCGTGCGGTGGCGGGCCGGGGCCCGGTCTCGTCCGTCACAGTCCCAGCTCCTTCAGGACGGTGGCGACGCGGCGGTCCTGGGCGTCCAGGAAGTCGCCGAAGTCGTCGCCGGTGAGGAAGGCGTCGTCCCAGCCGTTCTTCTTCATGGAGTCGCGCCACTGCTTCGAGTCGTGCAGCTCGCTCACCAGGCCGATGAGCTTGTCCCGTTCGGAGTCGGAGAGTCCGGGCGGCGCGACGATGCCGCGCCAGTTGGTGAAGTCGGTGTCGAGCCCCGCCTCGCGGAGGGTGGGCGCGTCGAGGCCCGGGACCCGCTTCGGCCCGGTGACGGCGAGCAGGCGCAGCTCACCGGCCTCGATCTGGTCGAGGTACTCACCGACACCGGAGACGCCGAAGCCGACCTTGTTGCCGAGGATGGAGGCGAGAAGCTCGCCGCCGCCGTCGAAGGGGATGTAGTTGACCTTCGCGGGCGCGATGCCCGCGGCCTTCGCCATCAGCATCGGCGCCAGGTGGTCGGGGCCACCGGGCGAGGAACCGCCGCCGACCGGGATCTTCCCCGGGTCCTTCTTCCAGGCGGTGAGCAGCTGGCCGATCGTCTCGTACGGGGAGTCCTTCGCGACGACCACGATGTCCTGCTCCTCGGTGAGCCGGGCGATCGGGGTGGTGTCGGCGAGGGTCGTGGCCGACTTGTTGGTGTGGACGGCGCCGACGACGCCGAGGCCCATCGACATGGCGAGCTTGCCGTTTCCGTGCTCGGCGGCCAGCCGGGTCACGCCTACGGTGCCGCCCGCGCCGGGCAGGTTGAACACCTCGATGCCGTGGGTGAGTCCGGCGTCCTCGGCGTTCTTGGCCGCGGTGCGCGCGGTGATGTCGTAACCGCCGCCGGGTGTGTTGGGGACCATGAAGCGCAGTCCGGGGATCTGCGTGCCGGTGCCGGAGCCGCTGCCGGTGGAGAGCAGGGGCGGGCCGACGACCACCAGCAGCGCTGCCCCGAACAGGGCGAATGGAGTGCGCAGTCGCACCGGATGCCGCCTTTCGAGCCGTGTGTGCGTGTGAGGTGGCCCACATGTTGCCTGCGCGACGGCAAGCTGTCGCCGTTCCGGAATCAATGGACGTTGTGGTCCTTGTGGTCGCGCCCTAGCGTGTCGGGGTGACGAAAGTGCTGGTGGTGGACGACGACTTCATGGTCGCGAAGCTGCACAGCCGCTACGTGTCCGCAATGGACGGTTTTACGGTGGTGGGCGTGGCCCACACGGGCGCGGAGGCGCTGCACGCGGCCCGCCTGCTCCGCCCCGACCTGGTCCTCCTCGACATCTACCTCCCCGACATGGACGGCATCCAGGTCCTGCGGGAACTGCGCGCCACGGAGGAGCGGGAGGGGAACACGCACAGCGCCGACGCGCTCTTCATCACGGCGGCCCGCGAGGCCGGGGTGGTGAGGGCGGCCCTGCGGGCCGGCGCCCTGCACTACCTGATCAAGCCGTTCCACCGCACCGCCCTGCAGGAGCAGGTCCAGCACGTGGCCTCGCTGCGCAACCGTCTGGACGCGCTGGACGAGGAACACCGGGAAGCCCGCCAGGAGGACGTGGACCGCATCTTCGGCACCCGCCCCCCTGGCTCCCGCGAACTCCCCAAAGGGCTGGCCGCGCACACGGCGGACCTGGTCGAACGGATCCTGCGCGAACACCCCGCGGGGCTCTCGGCCTCCGAGTGCGCCGAGGCGGGCGCCCTGTCACGGGTCAGCGCACGCCGCTACCTCGAGTACTTCGCGGAGACGGGGCGGGCCGAGGTGTCGCTGCGGTACGGCGGGACGGGCCGGCCCGAGCGCCGTTACCGCGCGGTGTCCTGAGCCGCCGGCCGCATCAGCCGGGGTGTCTCGCGCGGCGCGCGTGAGCCGCCCGGCCGCATCAACTGCGGTGTTTCGCACGACGGTGCCCTGAGCCGCCGGCCGCATCAGCCGGTGTGTTTCACGCGGCGTGGTGAGCCGACCCGCCGCATCAACTGCGGTGTTCCGCACGGTGCCCTGAGCCTCCGGCCGCACTGGTTGCGGTGTTCACGTATCGCTCGGCAACCGGTCATGCGTTACGCGTGAGCATGACATCAATTCCCGGCAGCGTGTCCGAGGTTGGCGCAGATCGACCGAGGAGGACCCGTGATCGCTCATTCCGTGTCCCGCAGGCAGATGTTCGGCTACGGCGGTGCGACGGCCGTCGCACTGATGCTCGGGACGGGGGCGTGGGACACCCGGTCCGCGTACGCCGCGCCCACCCTGAAGGGGGACCCCTTCACCCTGGGTGTCGCCTCGGGCGACCCGACGCCGGACGGCGTCGTGCTGTGGACACGCCTGGCCCCCGACCCCTTCGCGCAGGACGGTCTCGGCGGGATGCCCGCCACGCCGGTGCGCGTGCAGTACGAGGTGGCGCTCGACGAGCGCTTCCACCGGGTGGTACGCCGCGGCAGCGTCGTCGCGACCCCCGAACTGGCGCACTCCGTCCACCCCGAGGTGCACGGGCTCGCCCCGGACCGCACGTACTGGTTCCGCTTCAAGGCCGGCTCCGCGATCTCACCCGTGGGCCGTACGCGCACCACTCCGGCCCCCTCGGACTCCCCGCGCGACCTGAAGTTCGCCTTCGCCTCCTGTCAGGCGTGGCAGGACGGCTACTTCACCGCGTACCACCACATGGCCCAGGAGGACCTCGACCTGGTGGTGCACCTGGGCGACTACCTGTACGAGTACGGGGTCAAGACGAACAAGCGCGGGGTGAGCACCGATCCGAAGTTCCACACGGAGACCCTCGACCTCGCGCGCTACCGCCTGCAGTACGGCCTCTACAAGTCCGAGGCTCCCCTGCGCGAGGCGCACGCCGCCTTCCCGTGGATCATGACGTTCGACGACCACGAGGTGGAGAACAACTGGGCGGACGAGACCTCCGAGAACGACGAGGCCCCGGAGACTTTCCTGCTGCGCAGGGCCGCCGCCTTCCAGGCGCTGTACGAGCACGCGCCGCTGCGCCGGGCGCAGTTGCCGAACGGCTCCGACGTACAGATGTACCGCAGGCTCTCCTACGGCCGGCTCGCCGACTTCACGATGCTCGACACCCGCCAGTACCGCGACGACCAACCGTGCGGCGACGGCTCCTCGGCCGACTGCGACGAGCGCTTCGGCACGGACCGGACCCTGCTCGGGGCCCGGCAGCGGGACTGGGTCCTCAAGGGCTTCAGCCGCTCGCAGGCCCGCTGGCAGATTCTCGGCAACCAGGCCCCGATGGGCCAGACCGACCAGGACCCCGGCCCGGCCACGAACGTCTTCATGGACCCCTGGGACGGCTACGTCGCCGAGCGCAACCGGCTGCTGGCCGAGGCGGACACCTGCGGGGTGCGCAACCTGGTCGTCATCACGGGCGACCGCCACCAGAACTACGCGTGGGACCTCAAGCGCGACTACAGCGACCCCGGGTCGGCCACCGTCGGCTCCGAGTTCGTGGGCACCTCGATCACGAGCGGCGGCGACGGTGCCGACATGACGGCCCAGGGCCGGACGTTCCTCGACGCGAACCCGCACATGAAGTTCTTCAACAGCCAGCGCGGCTACGTGCGTGTCACGGTGGACCGCGAGCGGTGGACGAGCGACTTCCGCGTCCTGCCGTTCGTGACGAAGCCGGACGCTCCGATCAGCACGCGCGCGAGCGTGGTCGTGGAGGACGGGACGCCGGGGGTCCAGGTCTGACCCGGCCGCGCCGCCACCGGGCACCGAGGACTCCGGCGACGCCGGGAATCGGCCTGGGGGAACTCGTCCTCACCCCTGACCGCCCCTCGGGCGCCGCACGGGACGCGGTCCTGGGGGGACGGTCGGGAGCGCGGCGCCGCGGGCAGGCGGCGCGCCCTCGGCGCCGGTTCGACGCGACGGTGGACGCGGAGTTCGCCCTCAGGGGAGGTGATCGTAGGTGTAGCGCCTGCTCACATCCAGCATGTACCGCGGCGTGAACTGCTGACTGCCGGGGAAGTTGAGGATGTCGTCGATCCGTTCACCTCCGTACGGAGGGTCCGGGGCTGTCGTCGGGGCGTAGAGGCGGCTGTACTGCTGCATCCAGCTCTCCCAGATCCGGTCCACATTGCAGTGATGCAGGTAGAACACCGGATCGTTGGGGGAGCTCGAGGGATCCATGTCTCCGCCGATCCACTGGTGGACCTGGTTGTGCATCCAGGGGCGCCCTTCGGGGAGCCAGCCTTCGAGCCGACCGCGGAACCCGTCGGAGCCGGCACTGAAGTCGAGTGTGTCGTACCGGTCTTCCGGGTTGATGCCGGGAGGCGTGTAGCCGAGAGTGGCTTTCACGTCCGCGCTGTCCGGCAGCGTCGCCCAGCCATCGGGCGGCTTCCGGGCGAACTTCCGTTCCAGTCCCCGGCCGTCACCTCCCCCGGCCTGCACAGGTTTTCCGTCGACGTCGCTCTCGATGCGGACGGTGAAGCGGTCCAGGTCATGCTCGTAGTAGCCGAACGGCCCGTCGGTGACGGGTACGCCCTGCCCGCCCATGTAGGCGTCCGTCCAGATCTGGGCATCGATCGGTGAGCTGTTGTCGCCGTCGACCGACCAGTCCCAGTACGGCAGAGCGAACTCCGGGTTGTCGAGCACCCGCCGCATGTTCCCCTCCAGGCTGATCAGCATGAGCCGGTGCCACGGCAGGAAGACCGGCCCCCGGTGTGCGGCGTTGCGCAGCGACGGATCGCCGTTCCGCGGGATGGCCAGATTCGTCGCGCCGATATGCGCGATCACGAGCACGTCGTAGGTGGACACCGGGTTGCTCGGGCCGGGAATGCCGAAAGCCTTGGTGGTGTACCGGGTGAGCTCCTTCTTGAGCAGGAAGACGCCGGTGAGGAACTCGTTCAGCGAGCTTTCGTCGGACAGCACGTTCTTGCGGACCGGAACCATCTCAGCTGCCTCCCCCGAAGTGGTGGGGGTAGGCCGACATCAACGCCCGCACGGCGTCCAGGGCCGAAGTGAACTGGTGATAGGGCAGACCGGGGCTGTACAGCGTGCCCCCGTCACCGACGTGCAGCCGGGCCGGCACGGATGTCCCGTCCACGGTGAGGTCGTAGGTCGTGGTGAGGGTGATCCTGTGACCCTCGTGCTGCGCCGTGCGAACCGACTGCGACGGGCTTTGCGTGTGCTCTCGCCCTGACAGGTCCGACTCGGCCAGGTACCGTGCGAGCGGGTCCGGCGTGGCGAGTTCTGCGGCATCGATGTCTGGTGTCATGACTGACTCCCTGATGACGAGGTGCTCCCCAGGAACCGGGGAGTGGGCCCCCCTTCCGTCTCCACGATCCCCGCACGGGCCGGGGCCGGCCACTCGGCCGTTCGGGCGAGAGGTGCGCGCCTCGGGCTCGCGCGCCCGGACCGACCGGTGGAACAGCCGTGGCCCCCTGCCCGCCGACGCGGACCGTCCGCCAGGGAGACAGGACACCCCCACCGGCCGGCCGTCCCCTGTTCCCCGGACGTGCCCGGCTTCTGTTCGGCCCGACCAAGCACGACGCCCGGCGGCAGCCTCACGGAGGTCACCGACGCGAGGCAGACGGGCCGTCATGCACTCCTGGGTGGCCCCGTCCCCCGAGGGCCGGTCCGTCCGGCGGGGGCCCTCGACGGGCGCTTCCTGAGCCCTCCCCTAACCTCCCCTTAAGCGCACCATAACGATCCTCACCTGCGCCTTTTCACGCCCGAATCCCCTCTCGGCGGCGGCTAGCTTGCTGATCACCAGACCTGGTCACCAGCAGCCAACAGCCGTGCCGCCGAAGGAGAACCACCACCATGGCCGTCATCACCACCGCTCGCCGCGGGCTCGCCGGAAGCATCGTCGCCCTCGGTGTCACGCCGCTCGCGCTGACCGGGCTCCTTGCCGCCCCGGCCGCCGCACACGGTTCGCTGAGCGATCCGGTCAGCCGGGTCTCGGCCTGTTTCGCGGAGGGCCCGGAGAACCCGCAGTCGGCGGCGTGCAAGGCGGCGGTGGCGGCGGGCGGGACCCAGGCGCTGTACGACTGGAACGGGGTGAACATCGCCAACGCGGCGGGCAACCACCGTTCGCTGATCCCGGACGGCAAGCTGTGCAGCGCGGGCAACGACAAGTTCAAGGGGCTCGACCTGCCGCGTGCCGACTGGCCGTCCACGCCCATGGAGGCGGGCAGCCACACCTTCCGGTTCCGGGCCACCGCGCCGCACAAGGGCTCGTTCGAGCTGTACCTGACCAAGGCGGGCTACGACCCCACGCAGCCCCTGAAGTGGTCGGACCTGGAGGAGAAGCCGTTCGCCACGGCCACCGACCCGACCTTGGAGAACGGGTCGTACGTCTTCGACGGCACCGTGCCGCAGGCCTCGGGGCGGCAGTTGATCTACACGGTCTGGCAGCGGTCGGACTCCCCCGAGGCCTTCTACGCCTGCTCCGACGTGGTCTTCGGGGGTGGGAGCGCCGGGGGCGGCACCACCGAGGAGGCCCCGGCGCCGGTCGCCTCGGCCCCGTCCGACGAGGAGATCGACGAGGGCGCCGACAAGTCGTCCGTCGAGCACGACGGCCACGGCGACGACGACGCCTCGACCAATGCCGAGGTCACCGAGGCGGCCGCCCCGGCCGAGGAGACCGAGGCGAACGCCCCCGAGCCGAACAACGTCGCCGCGTCCGCCGCTTCCGGGGCACCCGCCGGTGACGTGCTCGCCGAGACGGGTGGCAGCAGCAGCACCTCGTACCTCGCGATGGGCGGAGCCGCCGCGCTGGCCCTCGGTGCGAGTGCCCTGTTCGTCTCGGTCCGGCGACGGGCCTCGGGCGGCGCGCACCGCGCCTGATCCCGCGTCCGCCTGGTCCCTGGGAGCTTCCGGGGGCCAGGCGGGGTGCCTCAGCCGACGGCCGAGGCGCAGTTCGTCGGGGTGGCACGCGCCGGGTCGAGGGCGTTCGCCACCTCGTGGAAGGCGATCCGGTCGACGGTCCCGATGGCGACGTGCTCGGACAGGTCGACCGGGCACAGGTCCTGGAGCAGGACGTTGCGTACGTTCGGCCCGTCCAGGTACTGCGTGCGGTACGGGGTCACGACCTCGTCGTACCGGGTCGCGATGACGGTGTAGCGGACCCCGGGCACGGTGTCCCCGCCCGCGTTGAGCTTCGTGAGGAAGGCCGAGCCGGCGATCTGGTCGGCGAGGCCCGGGGTGTTGGCCGTGAGGAGGTCCTCGGCCCCGGGGAAGTACGGGAGGAGCGCGGTGAGGCCGAGGAGCGTGGTGCCGTGGTTGTCGGGGGCGATCCCGATGAGGGCGTTGACCTTGTCGGCGCCGCCGAGGAACTTCAGGTAGTGGTTGGGCATCATGCCGCCCTGGGAGTGGCCGACGAGGTCGGCCTCGGGGGCGCCGGTGGTGCCGAGCACCTTGTCGACGAACACGTCGAGCTGTTCTGCCGACTTGTCGATCGGGCCGAGTCCGTTGAAGAACGGCACGCCCGGGAGCCGGCCGTAGTCGAGCGAGAAGACGCAGTAGCCCCGGTTGACGAGGTAGGGCGCGAGGACCAGCCAGTTGTCGATCGAGTTCCCGAAGGTCCCGTGGACGAGGACGACCGGGCGGGGGTGGGCTGCGGAGGGCTTGCAGGAGTAGTCGTTCCAGCCGCGGGACGGGGCGGCGGATTCGGCCGCGGTCGCGGTCGCCGTGGGGGCGGCGAGGAGCGCGGTGAGGGTGAGGATCAGGGCGGCGAGCGTCCGGCGTGCGCGTGGGGGGCGGGGGGCACGGGTCCAGGGCAGCATCGGGTGGTCTCCTTGCGGCTCAAGGGAGTGGCGATGTCGGTGCGCCCTGCGGTCCGGACCACAGCGAACTACGTTCTCTACGTGCTCATGCCAAATTACGCATGAGTAAGGTCGCTCGGGAAGTTACGCGTCGGTAAAAAGATTTCGGCGTCAGGGTCAGGCGGCGAGCCGCCCCGGCTTCACCGCCTGCGGGCCGAACCTGGCCCGCAGCTTGTCGGAGACCGCCTCGATCTGCCGCGCCCGTTCGTCCACGGGGTCGAAGGTGAGCTGGTGCGCGGCCCGTTCCGCGTCGTGGAGCCCCTCGGCCCGCAGCCCGACCCCCCGCACCCGCGCCCGCTGGAGCGCGAACGAGTCCTGGATCCGGTACGCGAGCGAGGTGAGCGCCGCCGAGTGCGCGGTGGGCTCCGGGAGCGTACGGCTACGGGTCAGCGTCGCGTAACCGGTCCGGTCGGCGTACCGCACGGACACCGCGAGCGAGCGGCACACCTGCCCGTCGGCGCGCAGCCTGGCGCCCAGTTCCTCGGTGAGCGAGAGGAGCGCGCGGCGGTGCTGCTCCGGGTCCAGCTCGTCCCGGGGGAAGGAACGCTCGGCGGCGATCGAACGGGCCGCCGCGTTCGGTACGACCCGCGCGCGGTCGATGCCGTTGGCCCGCTCCCACAGCTCGCGGCCGGTCCGCACCCCCGTGATGCGCTGCAGGGTGGCGAGCGGGGCGGCGGCGATCCGGCCGATGGAGTCGAGTCCGTATCCGCACAGGGTGCGCGCTGTCGCCGCCCCGACACCGTCCAGCGCGGCGGCGGGCTTGGACGCGAGGAAGCCGGCGTGCTCACCGGGGGCCACCACGAAGGTGGTTCCGGCCGTCGCCTGCCGCGCGGCCATCCTGGCCAGCATGGGGTTGGAGGCCGCCCCGATCGCGCAGTCCACGCCGTGCAGGGCGAGGGCGCGGACCCGGATCACGGAGGCGAGGCCCGCCACGTCCTGCCCGAAGTAGCGCAGCGCGCCGCCGACATCGGCGAGCGCGGCTCCGGGCGGGGCCGCCTCGACGACCGGGGTGAACGCCCCGAGCAGGGCGAGCAGTCCCTCGTACTCCGCGCTGTCCGGCAGTCCGCCGCCGATCCGGCGGAACCGCAGGCACAGGACGGCCGGCTGGTCGTTCATCCCGCGCTCCCCGGGCTCTGGTGCCACAGTTTCCTTCCGGTGGGCGCCCCTTCGCCGGCAGGCTGGAGATCGGACCAGGGGTTCATCTCGTAGCCGGTGGGCAGCTGGATGCGGCGTCCGGGTTCCTCCTCCTTCTCCTCCTGCGCGGCGGGTTCCTCCGCGAGCCGCGCCGCGACGGCGTCCAGCCCGCCGGTGCGCCGGAGTTCGGCGAGCTCCGCCAGATTCCAGGCGGCCGATCCCACCACGCTCATGCTGCGGGGGCCACGCCGCTGGACCACCCCGCGCACCAGCAGCAGCCAGGAGTGGAAGACGGTGTGTGCGCAGGCGGCGTGGCTGTCGTCGAAGAACGCCAGGTCCACCAGGCCCGTTCCGTCGTCCAGGGTGGTGAAGATGACCCGGCGCCCGGAACGTATCGGAGGCGTCTGGGTGGCCGCCTTGGCACCCGCGACCAGCACGGTCTCCCCGTGCCTGGCCTCCCGCAGCCGCTTGGCGGAGACCGCGCCGAGCTCCTCCAGGAAGGCGTGGTGGTCACCCATCAGATGGCGCGACACGTCCATGCTGAGGACGCCGAGCTCGGCGCTGAGGCGTTCGGCGTCGTTGAGGTCGGGCAGTCCGACGGTGCCGGTGCGGTGCCCGCCGCCGAGCGGGAGCTGGGCGCCCGCCGCACCGGACCCGGAACCCCGCTGGGCGCGGTGGAGCTCGGACAGGTGCAGCAGCAGATCCCTGCGGTTGCCGCCGAAGGCGTCCAGCGCGCCGACCTGGGCCAGGCGTTCGGCGGCCGGTTTCCCGGGCCTGGCCCGCTGCCAGAAGTCCAGCAGGGAGCTGTAGGGCTGTCCGGCCTCGATCCGTGCGACCTCGGCCTCACTGATGCCGTGGACGTCCGAGAGAGCCAGCCGCAATCCCCATTTGTCACCGTTGTCGCCAGACACCAGTTCGATCCTATGGGCGGCCGCCGACCGGTTCACGTCCAGCGGCAGCACCGGCACCCCGCGCCGCCGGGCGTCTGCGAGCAGCAGCCGCTTCGGGTACATCCCGGGGTCGTGGGTGAGCAGCCCGGCGTAGAAGGCCGCCGGGTGGTGCGCCTTGAGCCAGGCCGACTGGTACGTCGGCACGGCGAAGGCGACGGCGTGCGCCTTGCAGAAGCCGTAGCTCCCGAACGCCTCGATGATCTCCCAGGCGCGGGTGATCACCTCGGCGCCGTACTTCCGCTCCGCCGCCCGCTGCGCGAACCAGACCCTGATCCGGGCCTGCGACTCGGGGTCGGAGAGCCCGCGCCGCACACGGTCGGCCTCGCCGCGTCCGCAGCCGGTCATGATGTTCACCATTTCGATGATCTGCTCGTGGAAGACGACCACCCCGTAGGTGTCGCGCAGCGCCCCCTCCAGGTCGGGGTGCGGGTAGCGCACGGGCGCGCGGCCGTGTCTGGCCTCGATGAACGGCCGCACCATGTCGGCGGCGACCGGCCCCGGCCGGAACAGCGAGATGTCGACCACCAGGTCGTGGAAGGTGGAGGGCTGGAGCCGGCCGACCAGGTCGCGCTGGCCCGGCGACTCGATCTGGAAGCAGCCCAGCGTCTCGGCGCTCCTGATCAGCCGGTACGTCTCCGGGTCGCCCGGCGGTACGGCGTCCAGGTCGACGTCCTCGCCGGACGCCCGCTTCACCTCGGTCACCGCGTGCGCCATCGCCGACTGCATCCGCACGCCGAGCACGTCGAGCTTGAGCAGCCCGAGGTGTTCGACGTCGTCCTTGTCGAACTGCGCCATCGGGAAGCCCTCGCCACTGGTGGGCATGACCGGGGTACGCCGCAGCAGCGAGTCGTCCGAGAGGAGCACCCCGCACGGGTGCATGGCGATTCCGCGCGGCAGGGCGTCCAGCGACTCCACCAGATCCCAGAGCCGCCCGTACTTCTCCTTCCGCCCGGCCACGGCGCGCAGTTCGGGCAGTTCCTCCATCGCGGCGCGGGCGTCCCTGGCCCGGATGTGCGGGAAGGCCTTGGCGAGCCGGTCGATCTCGGCGGGGTCCATGGAGAGCGCGGCGCCGACGTCGCGGATGGCGTGGCGCACCCGGTAGGTCTCGGGCATGGAGACGGTCGCGACCCGTTCGGCGCCGAAGCGGCCGATGATCGCGCGGTAGACGTCCAGACGCCGCGCCGACTCGACGTCGATGTCGATGTCGGGCAGCACGAAGCGCCGCTTGGACAGGAACCGCTCCATGAGCAGCCCGTGCTCGACCGGGTCGGCGTGGGCGATCCCGAGCAGGTGGTTGACCAGGGAGCCGGCCCCTGAGCCGCGCGCCGCGACCCGTACGCCCATCTCCTTCACGTCGTCGACGACCTGGGAGACTGTCAGGAAGTAGGTGGCGAAGCCGTGGTGGGCGATGATGTCCAGCTCGTGGTGCATCCGCTCCCAGTAGTCGCGCCTGTGTTCGTACCCCCGCCGCATCATGCCGGCGGCGGCGCGGGAGGCCAGCACCCGCTGGGCGGTACGCCGGCCGGCCCCGACCAGACGCGGCTCGGGGAAGTGGACCCCGCCCAGGCCCAGGTCGCCCGCGGGATCGACGCGGCAGGCGTCGGCGGTGGACCGGGTCTCCGCGAGCAGCCGCTCCCCGGCTCCCCGCCCGAGCCCCGCGGCGGAGGTGATCCGCTCGGCGGCCTCCCGCATCGCGCGGGCGTCCTTGAGCCAGCGCTCCCCGCTGTCGAGAGGGGAACGGCGAGGGTCGACGGGCACGAGCCTGCGGGCCGAGTCGAGTACGTCGGCGACCGGCCCCTGCCCGGGGTCGGCGTAGCGGACGGCGTTGGTCAGCACGGCCCGGACCCCCTGTTCGGCGGCGAAGCCGACGGTGCGGGCGGCGAGCCGCAGCGATCCGGGGCCGGTGCCCTCGCGGCCGTGATGGACGGCTTCGAGACGCAGGGCGTCGCCGTAGATCTCCCGCCAGGGTGCGAGCAGGGCGGCGGCCCGGTCGGGCCGGCCGGCGGCCAGCGCCGCGCCCACCTCGGAGGCGGGGCCGAGCAGCACGGTGAGCCCTTCGGCGGGCAGTGCCTCCCGGCCGACCAGCGGCTGCCCGGCGTCCGGGGCTCCGGGGCCGGCGGCGTGGGCGGCGGTGACCAGCCGGCACAGTTCGGCCCAGCCGTCCGCGCCGTCCCGGGCGAGAAAGGTGACCCGGGGTGCGGATTCGTCGACAAAGGCACCTCCGCGGGCCGGGGTGCGCGGCCGGTGCGTACGCCCTTCGCCGCCCGTCTGCCGCGCCACCGCGAGCTCCGCTCCGAAGAGCGGCCGGATCCCGGCCTTCTCACAGGCCCGGGCGAAGCGGACCGTGCCCGCGAGGCTGTCGCGGTCGGTCAGCGCGAGGGCGTCCATGCCCCGCTCGACGGCGCGCTCGACCAGCCGCTCCGGGTGCGAGGCCCCGTAGCGCAGGGAGAACCCGGAAACGGTACGCAGATGCGTGAACCCGGGCATCCGCACCTCCTGGACCGATCCGTACTCACCACCCCTCGCTCTCCACCATAGACCAAGTTTCGAACGTTCGTACGATAACCGAGCGCGCGGCCACTCTCCGCCATTCGGCCCGTCCCCGCCTGCGCGTGCCGCGCCCTCCCCGGACCGTGGGGGCATGACTTTCGCTGACGAGGTGAAGAACGCCGTCACCGCACGGGCCGCACTGCTGGTCATCGGCGTACTGGGACTACAGCTGCTGTTCATCGCCTCCTACGTCGGCGCGCTGCACAGGCCGGACCCGACGGACGTCCCCTTCGGCGTGGTCGCCCCGCAGCAGGTGTCTGGGCAGCTCGTCGCCCAGCTGGACGGGCTGCCGGGCGGCCCTCTCGATCCACGCGCGGTGTCCGGCGAGGCCGAGGCCCGCCGGCAGATCCAGAACCGCGACATCGACGGGGCCCTGGTCGTCAGCCCCAGGGGTACGGCCGACACCCTGCTCGTCGCCTCCGGCGGCGGCACCGTGCTGGCCACCTCCCTGGAGGCGATCATCACCGAGGCGGAGGCGCCCCAAAAGCGCTCGGTGCGCACCGTGGACGTGGCACCCGCCTCCCCCGACGACTTCGACGGGCTCTCCTCGTTCTACCTGGTCGTGGGCTGGTGCGTCGGCGGCTACCTCTGCGCCTCGATCCTGGCGATCAGCGCGGGCACCAAGCCCGCCAACCGGCAGCGCGCGCTGATCCGCACCGCGGTCATGGCGCTGTACTCGATCGCGGGCGGGATCGGCGGGGCGGTCATCATCGGGCCGGTCCTCGGCGCGCTGCCGGGCAGCGTGTGGGCCCTCGCCGGGCTGGGCGCCCTGGTCGTCTTCGCCGTCGGCATGATCACACTCGCCCTGGAGGCACTCACCGGCATCGTCGGCATCGGTCTGGCCGTCCTGCTCATCGTGATCGCGGGCAACCCGAGCGCGGGCGGCGCCTTCCCGCTGCCGATGCTGCCGGACTTCTGGCGGGCGATCGGGCCCGCCCTGCCGCCGGGCGCGGGGACCTGGGTGGCCCGCTCGATCGCGTACTTACACGGCAACGCGGTCACCGGCCCCTTGCTGGTGCTCTCCGCCTGGGCGGTCGTCGGCACGGCCCTGACCCTGCTCCTCTCGATGCGACGCCGCACCACGGAGGCCGGCGGACCTTCCTCGGCCGCCGGACCTCTTCACGGATCCCACACCCCGTGACGCTTCTGCGAATTCGCGGCACGGAAGGCGACCGCGCCCCAGGGCATCCGTGACGGTGGGGGCCTGCCGTACGGCGCGACCGAGGTCCGTTACATGTGCAACGCCACGTGGGCCCAGGGCTCAGGTCACTCGGTAGAGTGATCACGCCTGAACAGTCCGGCAGTGAGTGGCAGCAGCAAGGGGGACCCGTGTCGTTCGAGGAAGAGTGGGCTCAGCAGAAGGACGTGGTGGCCGAGCGCCACTCGTCGCAGACGCGGTTGAACCAGCTCCCCGCCGACCAGGGGGCCACCCCGCAGCCGCCGTTGCTGGGCAGCAGCAGTTCCCCGGACCTGGCGACCACGCCCGCCAAGAAGAAGAAGGCGGCGAACAGCATCGAGAACAACATCGAGCCGGGGACCAGGACCGCCGCGAACGCCGCGGACGAATCCGTGAGCGGCGCCATAGCCGAGTTCAAGGGCTGGGAGACCGCCACGGGGCTCAAGAAGGCCCACGAGCAGTGGGACGAACAGGTCAAGCGGCTGATGAGCCGGCTGAGCCAGGAGAAGTCGGCGCTGCGCAACACGGCGATCCTGTTCACCAACAACGACTTGGACACCGAGGCCGGTTTCGCCCCGGTGAAGTCCAAGGTGTCGGGTATTTAGGGGGAACCGATGCCGACGTACGAAGAGATCACGCAGATCAAGCTGTCCACGCTCACCACGGCCGCGGACGGCTGGAAGACGATGGCGAGCAAGTTCAAGACGCTCGAGGACCTGTACGAGGACGACGTGCAGAGCATCTCCAAGGGCCAGCTCTGGACGGGCGAGAGCGCCTCCATATCCTCGACGAACTTCTCGGTGACGCGCAACGAGTACGACGCCGCGCAGAAGGAGGCCAAAGCCATGGAGTCGCTCCTGCGCGACGCCCATGGCCAGCTCACCGAGCTGATAGGCCGGGTCACCTCCGCCGTCGCCGAGGCCGAGAAGGCCGGGATGAAGGTCTCGGGCCAGGGCGTCGCGAGCTACGACTTCAGCGAGGTCGACGCGAAGACGAAGTACAGCATCCAGCACGACCCGGATCTGCCGAACGTGGAACGCTCCTACACGCAGAAGATCGCCGACGCCGTGCAGGCCGTGACGGAGTACGACCACGACATCAAGGTGGCTCTGCTCCAGGCTTCGGGGGCCGACAAGCCGGGGCCCTTCGGCTTCAACGCGAAGCCGGTCGACGACGTCGAAGCCGTCGAGGCGCTCAACCTCACGGAGAAGGTCCGTTCCGGCGACGCTTCCGAGAAGGAGCTGAAGCAGTACCGGGACATCATGAACGAGAACTCCAAGGACAAGCATTTCAGCGAGGCCTACATCCACGGCCTCGGCGCGAAAGGCACCTTGGAGCTGGCCGACAAGATGGAGCTCGCGGCCAACGAACGGGGCGCTTCGAAGGCGGACCAGAAGCTCTACGACTCGATCAACACCAGCCTGGCGAACACCGTCGCCTCGGGCACGAAGGACCCGACGAGCTACGCGTACAAGCCCTTCGTCGAAGGGCTCAAGGACGTCGGCACGGACAACATGGGCGACAACCTGCGGCCGGTCAACGGCTACCAGACCGCGGTCACCCTCATGCAGCACGGCAACGGTTACGGGAAGCAGTTCCTCAACGACGTCGCCGAGGACGTCATCGCCGCGGAGAAGGCCAACCCGAACGTCTGGCTGCACCACGTCGACTCCAGCCGCCCCACGCTGGAGAACGACCCGCTGGACGGGCTCCTGGGCATCATGAGCAAGGACCCGGACTCGGCGACGTACTTCCTCGACCCTGAGGCTGAGGGGAACAAGAACGACCACCTGAAGTACCTGCTGACGGAACGCAAGGAATGGCCCGACGAGTACTTCTCGGGCCCCGGCGCGGTCATGGACATCGAGGACCAGGGCAAGGCCACGGGGCTGGGAGCGGCCATCCAGGCCGCCACCACCGGGCACGAGCCGGGCGAGAAGCTGGGCGAGGCGGGACCGCACAGCGAGGGCCAGGCGCGCGTCATGCACAACGCCATCCGTTACCTGGACAGCGAGATGGGCGGCGACGAGTTCCCCGAGGACCTGGAGAACCTGCGCCAGCCGATGGCCAAGGCGATGGCGGACTATGTGGCCGACACGCACATCATCCTCGGCGGCCAGGAGTCGGACTACGGGGGCGTCTCCGGCAACGACTCCATCCACGGGTCCGGCGACAAGGCGCACATCGCCGTAGGCCAGGGAAGTCTCATCCGTGTCATGCGGGGCATCTCGGACGACGCGCCGTCCTATTCACTGCTGTACGAGGCGGAACGCGCCTACTCGGCCGAGGTACTGGCCGATGCGCCGGACTTCCAAGGCGACAGCCGGCACGGAGCCAGTTCGGACTGGAACCACCGCACACATCAGATCGGCACGGCCATGGGGGCCTTGAACGGAATCGGCGCCGATGTCTACCAGGACAAGGAGGACGACAAGACCGAGTGGGCGGAGGACACCGCCGAGTACTCGGCCATCGGGGCCAACGGGCTCATTGGCGAGATCCCTGTTGTGGGCACCGTGGGTGGTGCGTTGATCGATTCACTCAAGTACGACTGGACCAAGGATGTCGTCGAGGAAGCCGAACAACAGGGCAAGCAGGACTCCAGCGAGAACTACGGCAAAGGCATGGACGGAACCACCCGCCTGGTCGACGCATGGGGCAAGCAGAGGGGAATCAAAGGTGACGGACCGTTCAATGAGGCGAAGGACGATGCGGGCAACGGATATGTCATCGGGAGGGATGCCGCAGAGGCACACCTCTGAGCTCCAGGCTCCTCTCCGGTTCCGCGGAGGGCGGGCACTCACCACCGTGGCCCTCCTCTGCCTCGCCTCGACCGCATGCACGGCGGATACCGAGGCTGCCCCCGAGCCGCCACCGTTCTGCGACGTACCCGCGTCCTCTCCCGAGGGAGAACTCGTGCGCGATCAGCTGAAGGCACAGGAGCTCAAGTCCACCATCTTCGCGGAGGCATCGGACCTGGCCGAGGGCATGCGGGAACGGCTGACAGAGGACCTGAGCAGTACAACAACGGCCCAAACCACCTGTTCGTTCGCTCCGCGAGACACCGTCGGCGCCAAAAGACTGCGCATCGAGTTCGCCTGGGCCCCACGCGACGCCGGGACGGACGACACGAACCGGCTCCCGGGTCCGCTCAGCCACTACGCCGTGAACGGTGCAGTGGCAGAAGCCAACGACATCAGCTCCCACCTCAGGGTCGAGTGCGTGCTGCGAGGAACAGACAGGGAGGCGTCGCAGAAGGTTCTCCTCCAGGGCGAAGCCTCCAACACCCTGCTCAAGGGGACCGACGTCCAGCAGAAGACGATCGACCAGCAGGTCACCTTCCTCTACCTCATGACCCGCCGCGCCACCGAGGCACTCGGCTGCGAGAACGACCCGCTCTCGAAGGACCCCGTGGTCAAGGCGTCGCCCACGCCCGCCGCCTAGGGTTCGGGCCGGTCGTGGAAACCGGCGGGCAGGCGGTCGCTCTCCCCGGGTACTGTCTGCTCGTTCGGGACGGGCCCCACGTCAGGGGCCGTGCGGGAGGGGTGGCATGAGCGGTACGGGGTCGGTCGACAGCGGGTGGAAGCTCAGCGGCGAAGAGGGCGGGAGACTCGCGGGCCGGTGGTGGAAGTGGGCGCTGTCCGCCCCGGAGGGCCGCAGCCCGGTCGAGGACACGACGGGTGAGCACGCCGCGTGGAACCAGCCGGACGACCTCTGGTTCCTGGCCGGCACCTACGGTGGCCGTGTCGTACGACGCTGTGCGCTCCCCTCGGACCGGCCGGTCTTCTTCCCGGTGCTCAACATGCAGCACACCCGCTCGTATTCGAGGGTGCCCCGGTCCATGCCGGTGGCGGAGGCCACTGCCTCGCTCAACGGCATCCCGTTGCCGTTGCAGGAGTTCACCGCGCCGTTCAGGACGGGCCTGACGCAGCGCTACGCATGGGGGATCTGGGGAGGCGTGGCGCCGCTGATACCCGGCCAGTACGTACTGGAGATCAAGGCCAGGGCCACGAACGGCTTCTGGGTCGACACCACGTATCACCTGGAGTCCGAGGCCGCCTGACCACGGGCACGCCGGGGGGCCGACCGGTCGTGGGACCTCGGTGGACGGCGCCCGGGCCCCCCGGGTGCGGGAACACGCCGCGAGCGACCCCGCGCCGGGCCGGGGCCACAGCCGGGTGGGGACGACGACAGGACCGCGGTCGGCGGTGGACGGCGTCCGGGCAGCAGACCGCGGGCCCGGCCGTTCCGCCCTTGCGCATGAGCCGACAGTGAGAACGCGCTGCGCACCCCCGACGCTTTGGCATCTACCTGACGAAGCCCTGGGCATGGCAGGTACATGGCGTCATTCTTGGAGCGGCCTCGCGCGATCGGCGAGGAGCACGGCCGGCACAACCCCCTCACACCCCTCGGAGGTTGCTCATGCGTCGCCGCTTCACCGTCCCGCTCGCCGCAGTCACCCTGTCGCTGCCGCTCGCCCTGATTCCCGCCGCGTCCGCTTCGGCAGTCCCGGCAGACAAGCCGCAGGTCCTCAGCTCCTGGACCCAGACGAGCGCGTCCAGCTACAACGCGTGGAACACGGCCCGCAACAACCAGGGAGCCTGGGCCGCGTACGGCTTCAACTGGACGACGGACTACTGCAGCACCTCGCCCGACAACCCGTTCGGCTTCCCCTTCCAGAAGGCCTGCGCCCGCCACGATTTCGGCTACCGCAACTACAAGGCCGCAGGGACGTTCTCGGCGAACAAGTCCCGCATCGACTCCGCGTTCTACGCGGACCTCAAGCGCGTCTGCGCCGCCTACACCGGCGCCCAGCTGACCGCCTGCAACAGCACGGCCTGGACGTACTACCACGCGGTGGACATCTTCGGCGTCGCACCGGCCAAGGCCGACCCCGCCGGCCTGTCCCGAGCCGCCTGACCCAGGCCGCCTGACCCAGACCCGTACGACCGGTCCGGGCGTCGACGACCCTCCCGGCGCCCGGACGGAAGACACGACCGGCCAGGTGGGCGACGGTCCCCTCCCGCTACGATCACGGCCCACCGCGAAGCAGTTCAGGGAGAGGCAGGGCCGTGACAGAAGGGCTGAGCAGCACCACCGAGGACGCCCGCGTGGAGCTGCGGTACGAGTTGGGCCAGGCGGACTGGTCCGACGCGTTCCGCGCCCGTGGGCGGGCGCATGGACTCAGGGGCCGGCTGCGAGGACTGGCCGGGCCCGTGTTCCTGGTGGCTGTTGTGTGGCTCCTGTCCCGCGACGCACTCATGGCGGGATTCGCCCTCCTCGGCGGCCTGTCGGGGCTCGCCCTCAGAACACGTGTCCTGGCCGGGCGGCACGCCAGGGTGGGCGCCTCGCTCGGGCAGTGGAACGTGACCGTCTCCGACTCCGGCGACGGCGTGCGGTTCGGGTGCACGGACATGGAGACCCGCCGGGGCTGGCGGAGTCTCGGCGGATACGTGGAGAGCGCCGCCGGATTCGTCCTGCTGTCACCCGCGCCGCACCTCCTCGTCGTGCACTACCTGCCGAAGCGCGCCATGGGCAGGGACACCGTCGACCGGCTGCGCGGCACACTCGGCCGTCACCTTCCTGCCCGCGGCTACCGTCCGCCCCGGCACTGACGTTCGATAGGCTCCCCGGGATTTTCGAGGAACGGGGAGAAGCCATGGACGAGGGCCGCAGCACCAGAGGCGTCGACGGCGCCGCGGGCGAGGAGCACGCCGAAGTCCGGTTGACGTACCGGCCCGAGCCGGCGGACACGCTGGCCGGCCTGCGGGTGCGCGAGCGGATCAAGCGGACCGGGCTGGTGCTGCGCTGGGTGTTCCTCGCCCTGTGGGTGGGGCACTGGCTGTTCAGCACCGTGCGCCACGGGAACGCCGACGTGGTGTCGACCGTCCTGTTCGTGTTCGTCGTCCTGGTCCTGTGGGGATACCCGCGCATCCAGGCCGCCCACGTACAGCGGCTCGTCGGCTGGCAGGGCGAGTACCGCGTCACCGTTTCCTCGGCCGGTATCACCTGCGCCAACGACCACAGCACCCTGTTCCAGCAGTGGGTCTTCTTCCGGGGCTACCGGGAGACGGCCGGCCACTTCGTCCTGATCAGCCGGGACCCCAACATCATGTGTCTCGATGTCCTCCCCAAGCGGGGCGCCCACGAGGCGGGAGAAGTGGACAGGCTGCGGGCCCTCCTCGACGAGCACACCGCGCGCGTCTGACGCGCGGGAGCCCGGCCCGGAGGGCCGCCCCCTGGAAACCGCCGGGCCGGGGGGCGGCCCTCGCTCACGTCACTCGTACGGGCAACGCGAGCGGGAGCAGTGAGCGGACGTCAGCCGATCTCGGCGCCGTATGCCGCCAACGCCTCCGGCACCGGCTGGAAGAACGTCTCGCCGCCCGAGGAGCAGTCGCCGCTGCCGCCCGAGGTGAGGCCGATCGCGGTGTCGCCCGAGAACAGCGAACCGCCGCTGTCGCCCGGCTCGGCGCAGACCGTCGTCTGGATGAGACCGTTGACGATGTCGCCGTTGCCGTAGTTGACCGTGGCGTCCAGTGCGGTGACCTCCCCGTCGTGGACCTGGGTGGTGGAGCCGCTGCGCGTCACCGACATCCCGACCGTAGCCTCGCCCGCCTGCGTGATCGCCTGGGTGGAGCCGTCGTAGAGGTTCACCTCGCTGGGGTGCGCCGTGCCGGAGGTGTACTTCACGAGACCGTAGTCGTTGTCGGGGAAGCTGGAGCCTTCGTTGGCACCGATCTCGGAGCCGCCCTGCGAGTCGGACCAGCTGGTGATCGACTCCGTGCAGTGACCCGCGGTCAGGAAGTACGGCTCGCCGTCCTTGACGACGTTGAAGCCCAGCGAGCAGCGTCCCCCGCCGCCCCAGATGGCGTCGCCTCCCGCGATCAGGGGCTTGAACTCCCCTGCGGACCTGGTGAGCTCGGCCTTGGAGCCGAGCCCTTCGACCACCTTGCTGAGCTTGTCCCAGTCCGCGCCCTCGACCGTACGGTCGGCCGTGACAACCACCTTGTTGCTGACCGGGTCCACCGCCCAGGCGGTGCCGGGAACGGTCGCCTTGTCGGCGAGGGTCTTCCGGGCGTCCGTCAGCTGGGCGAGCGTGTGCTTCACGAGTCTGGCCTTGCCGCCCGCCTGACGGACCTGCTCGGCCGCTGCCTGGTCGACGACGTTCACGACGAGGTTCTTGGCCTCGGCGTCGTAGTACGAGCCCGCCGTGTCGCCGCCCAGCGCCTTGTCCAGGGTGGCTGCGAGACTTCCGGCCGAGTGGGCGTCGAGGGTCCGCACGGTGAACTGGGGTACGTCTTCACTGGCGTTCGCAGTCTGGAACGTCACTCCTGCTGCGACCAGGGCGAGGACGGCCGATCCGGCCATCGTCACGCGCTTCCTGGATATGCGTCGGTGCTTCAACTTCGACCTCCTGTGGGGCCGTGCGCGGACATGTGGGGTGCCCGGTACACGGAGGATGGGGCGCCCACTATTCCGACGCGACCGGTAGCACACAAGGTCGACTTCAGGACGCGCACACGACGGCGACCGTTCACCCGCGTCGCGTTCACAAGCCGCGTGTCGCACCACGTCGGTTCCGTTCGCGAACACCGCGTGCGACAGGGCGCTGCCCGCGGGTGAGGACCAGTCCTGTCCTGTAATCACTCTTCCGGTCCGCATGCTGTGCAGAGCGATCCTGAAGTCGAACACCGGGGTGCGCCCCCCGAACGTCACCGAACGTCCCCGTCACCACCGGCCGATTCCGACAAGGAGTGCCGGTATCCCCCGGGATAGGTCATCATCGAACAGGCAGTACTCACCGGGCACTTGGTGACCGAGCGGAGGGGGCGGCGTGCTGAATCGGGTTCGCGTGGCGGACGGACGGCAGCTGACGGTCGTACGTCAGGGGGACCCACGAGGCAGACCGGTGTTCCTCCTCCACGGCATGCCGGGCAGCCGGCTGGGCCCTGCCCCCCGCGGGATGGTCCTCTACCAGCGCAACATGCAGTTGATCGCCTACGACCGGCCGGGTTACGGCGGCTCGGACCGGCTGCCGGGACGCCGCGTGATGGACGTCGCCGAGGACGTACGGACCATCGCGGACTCGCTCGGACTGGAGCGCTTCGCCGTGGTCGGCCGCTCCGGCGGCGCCCCGCACGCCCTGGCCTGCGCGGCACTGATGCCCGAGCGTGTCACCCGTGCCGCCGCGTTGGTGAGTCTGGCCCCCCGGGACGCCGAGGGCCTCGACTGGTTCGAGGGGATGGCCGCCTCGAACGTGCTCGCCTACTCCAGGGCCGCCGCGGACCCGGACGGGCTGGCGGAGTCCTTCATCATCCGCTCGGCCGCGATCCGGCAGAACCCGGTCCAGCTCCTGGACGACCTGCGCCGGGAACTGACCGAATCCGACCGGAGCGTGGTCAACGACGCCGGCATCCGCACCATGCTCCTCGACAACTTCCGCGAGGGGTTGCGCACATCGGCGTACGGCTGGATCGACGACGCGATCGCGTTCTCCACGCCATGGGGGTTCGACCCCGCCGACATCAGGTGCCCGGTGATGCTGTGGCACGGCGTGCAGGACGTGTTCTCCCCTGTCGGGCACTCCCGCTGGCTGGCCGGACAGATCCCGGGCTCCACGGCCGTACTGGAACCGGCCGCAGCGCACTTCGCCGCGCTGTCCGTGCTTCCCGACATACTCAACTGGCTGCTCGACGAACGGGAAGCAGCGGTCTGCTGAGACGAGGGCTCCGGGCCTGCCGGGCCCGGAGCCCCCGTCTTCTCACACAGACATCGGTTCCAGCTCGCGCCGGAACCTCCGCTCGTCCCGCGCTATCCGGGTCAGCGGGTGTTCGTCCCCGAGCTGCCGGGCGAGCTCGTCGCCGGTCTCCGCCCTCAGACGCAGGGCCTCGTCCTTGCGTCCCATCGCGTCGAGCGTGACCGCCAGGTTCGAGGTCATGGCCAGCGTCTCCGGATGGTGCGCACCGAGCACCTCCCTGAGCTGGCCTGCCACGCTCCGCTCCGTCTCCAGCACTATGTCGAACTCGCCCCGGTCCGCCGTGGCGTTCGCCAGATTCATCACGGAGAACAGCGTGTTCGGGTGCTCGCGCCCGAACACCTCACGCATAGAGGCGACCACGCGCGTCAGCAGCGTCTCCGCCTCCATGGGCGCGCCTGCCCCCGAGAGATAGACACCGAGGTTGTTCTGGGCCGCCAGCGTGTACGGGTGCTTCTCCCCCGGCACCTTCATGTACTGGTCGACCACCTCCTGCGCGGCGTCCCTGGCCTCCACGGCCTCCCCCGCGGCGAACAGGTCCGCCGCCATGTTGAGGTCGCAGGCGAGCGATTCCGGGTTGGCCGAGGTGTACTTGGCCCGGTACCTGGCCCGGGTCGCCACGGTCAGCCTCCGTGCGTCCTCCAGCTGTCCCGCCCTGCGCAGGGACACCGCCAGGCTCTTGGCGGCGGTCAGGGTGGTGGGGTAGGTCCGGCCGAGAGTGGCCTTGTAGCTGTCGTACGTACGGCTGAGCAGACCGACGGAGTCCTCGTACCGTCCGACCTCGCGCAGGTCACGAGCCAGGTTGAGAGCTGAGGACAGGCTGTACGGGTGCTCGGGGCCCAGGACCTCGGACCGCAGGTCGTAGACGTCCTGGTCGATCTCCCTGGCACGGGCGTACTGCCCGACGCTGCGCAGGTTGAGCGCCAGGTTGTTTGCCGCGGCCAGCGTCCGGGGGTGCCTGTCGTGGAAGATCTGGCTGAACCCCTCGTGCGCGGCGGTCGCCAGCTCGATGGCCTTGCCGTAGTCGCCGAGCAACCCGAGGTCGATGGCCAGGCTGCTGGTGGTCATGTAGGTGTGAGGGTGCTCCGGCCCGAGCACCTCCCGCTGCCGGCTGAGCGTGAACTCGTCGAGCTCCTTCGCTTCGACGTACCGGCCACGGGTACGCAGGATGTTGGAGAGGTGGAAGCAGAGGTACAGGTACTGCAGATCCCGCTCCCCCAGCATCTCGCTCCACACCTCGCGGAGCTCGTCCCCGAGCCGGCCGGCCGTCCTGACGTCACCGCGCTTCCACAGGTAGCGCACCCGGTCGATCAGCAGCCTCCGGGTTTCCGGCTCCTTGCAGTTGCGCGCGTCGGACGGGCCGAGGTGCGGCCAGATCGCGGCGAAACGCGGCCACGTCTCGGGGTTGTCGATCGGCTCGTCGTCGTCGGGCCGTGCCCCCGCCAGGATGCGGTGGACGACGTGCCTGGCCTCGCGCTGCTCCTCGTCGCTGAGCTGGGCCCTGATCACGGCCTGCACCAGGCGGTGCACCTGGATGGAGTTCGAGACCTGGTCGACCTTGGCGAGGGCGAACCGGCCGATCTCCCGGATGACGCGGCCCAGGACCAGCTTCTCCTGGAGCGACGCGTCGTAGGGCTTGAGAGCCTCGATCATCTCCTTGCTGTAGAGGAGGTTCGCGGAGATCGGCTCGGGCGCGAAGAACGCGCAGAGCTGGAGCAGCCGCACCGCGGCGGGCGAGCGCTCCTTGAGACGTTCGATGGAGATGTTCCACGTCGCCGCGACGGGCTGCGGATAACCGGCGGGCTGGTTCAGGGCCAGGACCTGCGGGGCCTGCTGGGCGAGCTGCTCCAGATAGGTGTCGATGGGGGTGGCGGTCTCCGCGATCCAGGCCGCCGCCTGCTCGACCGCGAGGGGGAGGTCACCGACAGCGGTGGCCACCTGGGACGCGTCCTCGATGCTCAGCCCCGGCGCCCGGCGCTGAAGGTGCTCGATCGACTCCTCCCGCAGGAAGACGTCGACCGGGAGCGCGTCACCGTGCTGGGACCATGTCTGGTTCCGGGACGTCACGAGGATGTGACCCGAGCCGCCCTGGGGGAAGTAGCGCCGGAGGCGTTCGGGATCGTCGGCGTTGTCGAACACCAGCAGCCAGCGTTCCGAGGGCACGCCCCGGCGCAGCAGGTCCACCGCCTCCTGCGAGGCGGCTCCCATGTCGTCTCCGCCCTGGGCGCCGAGCCGTACGGCGAGTTCGGCGAGGCTGGCCACCACGTCGTCGATCTGTTCGGAGGATATCCACCACACCAGGTCGTAGTCGGCCATGAACCGGTGGACGTACTCCAGGGCCACCTGGGTCTTGCCCACTCCCCCCAGGCCGTACAGGGTCTGCGGCTGCGGCAGCACGACGGCCATTCCTCCGCCGAGCTGGTCGCGCATCCGCTCCAGCACCAGGGAGCGGCCGGTGAAGCCGGGGTTGCGCGGCGGGGCGTTCCAGATCCTCGGCACGGTGCCGGGGAACCGGGGCCCGGGCGAGACCCCGTCACCGAGCTGCACCGGCCGGTCCAGTGCGCGCATCAGGGCGGTGGTGGCGTGCACCTCGTCGAGCCGGAACAGGTCGACCGGGTTGCGGTCGATGTACGGCGCGGAGAGGCGGACGTCACTGACCCTCAGCGGCAGCAGCTGGCGCCTGCCTCCACCCGGGTCCTCGGAGACCGAACGCTCCCACAGGTCCACTGCCCGCTGGGACTTGAGGTAGGCGCTGGAGAGCAGCACGACGGTCCGGGCCGCGGTCTCGGCCACGGCCTGTGTGGCGTCCGCGGCGCCGTGGTCGGCGGAGACGTCACGCGGGACCACCCGGAAGCCCGCGCGGGTCAGGACCGATTCGATCCAGTCGGCCCACATGCGGTTCTCCGCCACATAGCTGAGGAAGAGATCGGCCGGGAGGGCGGGCCTGCGCCGGGTGAACGCGTCGCGGATGCGCAGCCGCACCTCCTCGCCCACCTGGGGCATGGAGGTGATCTCCTGCTGCGTGACGACAGCGGTGAGGCGTTCGAAGGCGGACAGGAGGGAGTTGCTGAGCCCTGCCTCGTCACCGAAGGTGGCGAGGGTCTCCTCGTACGCGTAGTACGGGCGGTAGGGGATCTCCACCGCGCCCCAGTAGGCGGTGAGTTCGTCCCCCGAGAGATCACGGGGCAGCCGGTCGAACTTGAGCCTCGCCAGGGCACGGCCCGCGTCGGCCTTCTCCTTCTCGCCCTCGTCGATACGCATCGGGACGGGGAAGATGGAGATGGGCCGGCCCGTGTAGCGCTCGGCGATCTGCCGGGCGACGGAGGCCGCACCGTCGATGGACTGGTCGCTGAGGGTGAAGCAGTCGACGAGCACGTCCGGCAGGTGGACGGTGCAGATGTCGGCGATGTCGCTGAGGCCTGTCCGGCTGTCGATGAGGACGTAGTCGTAGTTGGCCTTCATGTCGTCGCGCAGGGCGTCGAAGAAGTGGCCGCCGCCGAGCCGGTCGTAGAAGTTGTCCCAGTCGAAGGTGGAGACGGTCGCGGAGTACTCGCGGTTCTGCCGGCCCGCCGAGACGAAGTCGAGGGTGCCGCCGCGTGGGAACTCCCAGCCGAGCGCCTCCGGGGTGAGCGAGACCGCGTGGGGCTGGATGCGGGCGTAGTCGCGGTGCCAGTCGTCGGGCCGCTGGGCGGGGTTGGTGGCGGCCCAGGCGTATTCGGTGATCAGGTCGATCACACCGGTGGTGGCCCCGAGCGTCGAGGGGTCGAGGAAGGGATGGAAGAACCGGTGGAGTCCGGGGGCTTCCAGGTCCCAGTCGACGGCCAGCACGCGTTTGCCGTTGGCTGCGAGGATCCAGGCGGTGTTGGCCAGGGCCATGGTGCGGCCCGTACCACCCTTGTACGAGTAGAAAGTGACGATGCGCCCGTCACGACCGGCTGTCATACGTCCTCCGCATCCGTCGCAGGGTCGTGCATGTCGGGTATGAACTGGGTACTGCCCATGGGGCCCATCAGTCGCGTCCGTTCGCTGTGCCGTCCACCGGCCGGCGGATAGGCCGTGGCATGTCTCAGATACTGCTGAGCGGCCACTTCGACCACTTGGGGCAGGATCTGACCGAACGCCTCCATGCTGGGCACCCCCTTGGCGGCGACACGGCAGAAGGCTCGTCCCTGCCGCATCTTGACCGGCATCGTCTGTTCGAGCTTCTCGATCAGGGCAGCCTCGGCGGATCTGCTCTGATGGTCCTCACGGCACCACGGCACGACCATGGTCACCCAGGGGCGGTTCTCCGCGTCGAAGGCGGCGAGCCTGCGCCTGCGGTCCTCGTCCTCCAGGGCCCAACGGTCGACGACGAGTATCTCCGGGGTGGTGGGAGAGTGCTTGCTCTCCGGCTGCCCGGGGCCTTCGTCGAACGAGGCGATGACCGCCTGGTAGTTGAGGGAACGCACCAGTTCCTCGGCGACGTAGGCCAGTGGACGGGCGGCGGCAGGGTGGTAGGGATTCCATTCCTGCGGATTGTCCCCGTAGTACTCCGGGTTGCGGCCCTCCGGCAGGTCGTGACGGGTGGGGGCGGCGATGGTGATCCGCATGGGCCTCGGTGCGCCTGCCCCGCTGTCCGGAGGGCCGAAGGCGCTGGGGACGAGGCGGTAGTCGAAAGGCCTGCCGGAGTCGAGCCGCACGGTGTCGGCGACGTTGACGATGCGCTTGGCCAGTTCGTAGACGGCCCGCTCGTATTCCTGCGCGAACAGCCTGAGTTTGATCAGCCCGTAGAGCCCGTCACTGACGTAACGGTCTCCGAAATCGCGGTGATTGAACTGTAACCGCTCGGCAGGACCAGGGAGTTGACTCGGTGGTACCGGAACCCAGAGTGCGGGCACGATCGCCTCGGCCGGCTGGTTGGACCGGGCCCGGTGGTGGATCGCCCGCTGTTCGAAGGCGTACCACTCCTTGCCGCACATCTCGCTCGCGAAGTAACGCGGCGAGAACAGGGGTACGAAGACCCGGCAGCTGGCCAGCACACTGCCGAGACGCTCGGACCACCCCTCGCCGGAGCGTATCTCCCGGTCCATGAATCCGGCCGCCGCGCCTGCGGGCAGATTGGTCATGGCCATCACGTGACCGCAGAGATCTTGGAAAAGCCTTTCGACCCACATATCTGGGTCCGATCCACCGCCGTACCCCGGTGTGTGTGCGTAGCTCAGAAAAAAGTACGGCCGATGGTCCGCTCGCTGTTGCGTCATGCGTGCACACGACCCCCGTCCTGTGTGAGCACCCGCATCCCAGGACTGTGGAGGGGGTGCGAGCGAATTCATCATTCCGGAGCGGACTGTGCTCCACCCCCATGGCGTTCGGTCAATCAACGCCGCTTTTCAGTCATCCATACCCAGGATTCATCGAACAGGTTCTTGATCCACGAGATTCGCGCGGGTGTTCATCCCACTTGTCCCATGTACACCTCTCGCTTCATCTCTCAGCGATCCGAGCAGCCGCTTTCCTCCGACGGTCGGCTCGGCGGCCGCGTCCATCATGTCGAGTGCCTCCGGGACACCTGCCATGAATGCGGGATCCAGGAAGGCGAGGCCCACACGTTCATACGTGAGGGCCAGCAGCCCGGAAAAGGGGACCTCTGTATTCCGGTCCCAGGGAAGCCGGTATTCCCAGGCACCGTCGAGTGCGTAGAGATCGGTGATGTCCAGCAGGGCCCGCAGCCTGGTGCGGCGCAGACCCCGCAGCAGCGCGAGGGCGAGTTCCTCGCTGTCGCGCACCGCCACCGCCAGACCGACGGAGCCGTAGCCGTGCGGCCTCCCGGTGTTGCGGCCGTCGAGGAGGGGGGTCAGCGTGGTCAGCCGCCCCACGGCATCCGCCGCCTGCTCGGGAGCCGCCTGCTCCAGCAGTTCCCAGGCCCGGCCGAGGGCCGCGGTCCAGGACTCCGCCTCGGCCGGGCGGAGCCTCGGGGCGGCGGGTGCCTCGAAGCAGTCCCGGTAGGGATCCAGGTCGTCCACAGCGAACCCAGGTGTATCCCCCAGGGCGAAGTGCCGCACCGGGTGCCAGTGGGGGCCGCCCTCCCCGCTCAGGACGATCAGGCTCTCGGGGCCGCTCTCCCGCCGGACCGTGAACCCCTCGCCCGTGGCCCTCACCCGGACCCTGCCCGCCTCGCCGGGAGCTCCGATGCGCAGCTCGCCCAGAGTGGGGAGGAACAGCCTGCCGTCGCGGTAGTCGGCCGCAACCTCCGGGCCTGCCCCGGCACGGACCGTCGCCGCCGCGACGTACGAGGGCAGCCGCAGGGCCTGTCCGACGGCCTCGGGGCGTTCGGCGTGGAGCCCCTCCAGGACGTCCAGCAGCCATGTGCGTGTGTACGGGTGCGCCAGGACACGGTCGAGCCCCGCAGCGCCCTCGGTGGTGACCTCCAGATCGCCCGCGGTTTCCCACGCCTCGTCCCACCGCGCGCCGCCCCGGCCGTCCAGCGTCTCGTGGAGCGCGGCGAGGAGCGTGCGGGTCAGATCGTGCTGCTCGGCGACGAGTTCGTGCCGGTGGGTCAGCGCCGGCGACACGGTGGCCGCGCTCGTGCGCGCTTCGACACCCCGCACCAGCGCCTCGAGGTCCGCACAGTAGACGGACGGGTTGTCGAAGTCGTCCGCCGAGCTGTACCGGTGCGTGTAGAGCCCACCCCCGCACGAGCGTACGACGGGGCAGCGGCGGCACGTCTCACTGACGCCCGCCAGGCCGAGCTGCCGGGCCTGAACTCCAGGGTGGGCGGCGACGTCGTCGAAGGAGTGGGAGAACACGTCGAAGCCCGTGGCCGCCGCCCCCTCGTAGGCGCTCTTGAGCGAGTCGACCTGCTCCAGCTGGCCGTCCGTCTCGACGACGACCAGATCGGTGGGGGCCAGCCCCAGGGACTCCGTGAGACTGGGGCCTCCGCCCAGCGTGGAGAGCAGGGAGGAGAACAGACGCACCGGCACCGGGCTGCCTTCCTGTTGCCAGCGGTCGAAGACCGCGAGGAGCCACTCGGCGTAGGCCGTGGGCGATCCGTCGGGGCGGGGCGGGGGCTCGTCCCAGGTGGCGTGCGGGAGGAGGAAGTCGATCAGCGGGGGGTCGAGCGCGACCAGGGCGTCGAGCACCGCGTGCGGGTCGTTCTCGATGTCGACGGTGCACAGGAGACCGAGGTTGAGGTGGCGGTAGCGGTCCTGCTTGAGCAGTTCGACCGCCTTGAGCACCAGAGGGTGGCTGCTGCGTCCGTCGGCGAAGCGCCGGTGCCGGTCGTTGGCCTCACGGTCGCCGTCCAGGGAGATACCCACCTTGACGTCGAACTCGTCGAAGAGGTCCAGATAACGAGGGCTGAGCTGCAGGCCGTTGGTGTGGATCCGAAGGTCGAGCTCGGCCACGCCCGACAGGGCCGACCCGAACTCCTCGCAGACGCGCCGCAGCCGGGCGGGGCCCGCCAGCAGAGGCTCCCCTCCGTGCAGGATCACTGACACGGAGGGCAGTGCGTGTGTCTTTGCGTGCTCAGCGAGGCGCTGTGCCGTCTTGGAGATGACGTGATCAGAAACCGTCTTCGGCCGGGTTCTCCAGCTCTGATCCGCATGTTCGTAGACATAGCAATGATCGCAGGCGAGGTCACACCTGCTGTGAACCTTCAGAATGATTTCGCGGAACGGGACCGCGGGGCCTGTCATTCCACCACTCTAGTCCAGCCGTGCCATGAATACGGCAGATGACCACCGTAGCCGACCGAAAGGGTGCAATTCTTATGAACTGTACGGCACCGAGGGCCCGCGCCGCGCTTACAGCGACGAGTTGAATGTGGAGATCTGGGTGAGGCGACCGCCTGAGGTCGCGAGCACCCTGCCCATCTTCCTGGCTGCAGCACTGCCGGATGCTTCGATCTTCGCAAGCGGCACACGGCTCTTCGCGACAGCGAAGTTCGGGGTGGATTCGTAGGTCTTCACGGCCGTCCTTGATGGGCTCGTTCCGGACACGGAAACAGCACCGGCACCTGCACCATTGCAGTGTCCGGCGGCACGACTTTACTCTCATGGCCCCGGTGTGCAACTCAGCTCGTACAGCCGTAACCCGGGCGATTTCCAGGACTACTCCAAATGGACGGGAACCCTTTCATCCGGGGGCCGGGTGACCACCACATCGAATACAGGAGTGACCATGACGGCGATTCCAGGACCTCTGCAGAGCATGGTCTTCAGGAGCGCTGATCTGCCCGCACTCTTCCACCACACGGACGCCGTCGCCGTCGCACGTCAACGTGAGGCGGTCAACACCACCCGGGGACAGCTCGCCCTGCTCGTCCTGGGCACCGTGCCCGCCGCCCTGCCGTGGCACGTCACCGTCGGTGCCGACGTACAACTCCTCGATGGTATCGCGGTGTTGGCGTATCTCGGTGTCCTGATCACGACCTACCTGGCCTCCCGGCGCAAAGCAAAGTCGCATTGGCAACTCAACCGCTCCGCAGCGGAGTTCATCAAGTCCAACTGCTGGCGCTACGCCGTGCACGGTTCCCCCTTCGACACCGGCACCCAGCACCCGGAGGCGGTGTTCGCCAGCCGGCTGGAGGAAGGGCTCCAGGAGTTACGGAAGGTGGGGTGGGACGACCCCAGGGAGAACATGGCGGACTCGGGCGGCGGTCTCATCACCGCGTCCATGCGTGAGCTGCGGGACAAGGCCTTCACCGTACGCAAGGAGACGTACATCCGGGACCGGCTGATCGAGCAGCGGCGCTGGTACCGCAGGCGCAGGCTCGTGTCGCGGCGTGGGGCGCTCGTGTGGTCGAGCACCATCGCCGCGCTGACGCTCCCCGCGCTCGTCCTCGCCGTGCTGCAGACCTTCGGCAGCGCGGGTTCGTTCGGGCTGACGGGCACGCTCTCCGCCGCAGCCGCCGCGTGCCTCGCGTGGAACGAGATGCGCCGTCACCACCCCCTGGTGACCGCCCACTCCCTGGTCGAGGACGACCTGGAGAACATGCAGGCCGCGATGGAGACCACCCTGACCGAGCGCCAGTGGTCCGCGGCCGTCTTCGAGACCGAGCGGATCGTCTCGCCGGAGCACACGGACTGGCTGGTCAGGCACCGGATGTGAGTGTCCGGGATCAGCGCTCCACTCCGTCGAGCCAGATGACGGTGACCGGCCGTCCGACGCTGCGGGCGTAGGTCACGATGTCGCCCGTGCCGCCGAGTCCCCGTGCGGGACGGCCGTCCCACACCGCGATCAGCCGGTCGCAGTGGTCGGCGATGTAGGTGCCCGCCGCGTAGTACGCCTCGTCGGTGGAGTGCGGGAAGTCCAGCAGGACCTCGCGGGCCGCGCGGGCCTTGAGCTTCCGGTAGCGGACCAGCTCCGTCTCGTCGAAGCCCGCCTCGTAGTCGCCGCTGGGGATGACCACCGTCAGCTCGGCTCCGTGGGCCAGCGCGAGGTCGGCGAAGAGCTGGTCGGCGCCGACCGCCAGGCTGGAGAGCGCCTCGAGGGAGCCCTCGTGGCCGCACAGGGCCGCCCGCAGCCCTTCCAGCACATAGGCCCGTGCTTCACGGGGGATGGAACGGTGACCGGTCACTCCGATGCGTTTCACGGACCTGGGACCCCCTGGTGTCGACGGGGGTCCCGGAGGGCGTCCCTCCGGACCGGCGCAGCGTCCGCCCCCGTGATTCCTCTGCGACCGACCGTCCTGGCATTGTCTCAAGAGCTGCGGCCCGAACGGGAGCCCCCGCCGGGGATCGGCGGGGGCTCACGGGAGTGCGGCGGTGTCCGTCCGGGTCAGAACACGCTGACGCCGTACGCGCTCAGCGCTTCGGTGACCGGCTGGAAGAAGGTCGTCCCGCCGGTGGTGCAGTTGCCGCTGCCGCCCGAGGTGAGGCCGATCGCCCGGGTGCCGGAGTAGAGCGGGCCGCCGGAGTCGCCGGGCTCGGCGCACACGTTGGTGCGGATCATGCCGTAGACGATGTCCCCGCCGCCGTAGTTGACGGTGGCGTTGAGGCCGGTGACGGAGCCGCTGTGGGTGCCGGTGGTGGAGCCCCTACGGGTGACGGACATGCCGACGGTGGCGTTGGCCGCGCTGGTGATGTCCTGGCTGCCGACGGTGCCGGACTTGGTGACCGAGGTGTTGGTGTAGCGGACGATGCCGTAGTCGTTGGTCGGGAAGCTGGAACCCGTGGTGGTGCCGAGCACCGTGCTGCGGGCCGAGTCGGACCACCAGGTGCCGGCCCCGTCGGTGCAGTGACCGGCGGTCAGGAAGTAGTAGGTGCTGCCGCTGCGGACGTTGAAGCCGAGGGAGCAGCGCCAGCTGGAGGCGTAGATCGCGTCGCCGCCGGAGATGAGCTTGCTGAACTTTCCGGAGGTCCGCTCGATGCGCAGGGCGCCCGCGGCGGCTCCTGCGGACTGCTTGATCTCGTCGATCTCGGCCTGGGAGACGGTGCTGTCCACCGTGACCAGGAGCCGCCCGGTCGCGGGGTCGACGTTCCAGGCGGTGCCGGCGATGTCGGCCTCGAGCACGGCCTCTCCCGCCGCGCTGAGCTGGTCCGCGCTGAACGTCGCGGCCTGATCGGCGTTGGCCGCGGGGACGGCGAGGGCCGCGACGGCCACGAGTCCTGCGGTGACGGCTGTGACACGGCTACGTCTCGCCGTGCCACCGTTGCGGGGGCTGGTGCGCTTGATCCTCACTTTTCGTTCCTCCCGAGGGGAATCGGGGGCCCGCCTGTGGGGTGGCCGGACCCGTGAGGCGCGGTCGGGGACACGCCGCTCACCGGAGGGTGCTCCCGTTCCGGATGCGTCGTGGTTCCGACGAGCGCTGCTCGGGAGTATTCGGGCCGTCAACCGGCCGCACAAGGGCGCGTTTCAGCCGGGTGGGGACGGCGCGGGGCACGGCCCCGACAGCCCTGATGCTGGTGGGGCTGCCGGGGCCGGTGCCGCGCGTCCCGGTCCCGAGGGAGCGGTGGCCGGATCGCCGCTCTCCGGAAGGCGCGTCCGGGGTGGCGCGGGTCAGCCGTCGATCCGGTTCCGCTCCCCCGCCGGGACGGCCACCGTCAGGGTGTTCCCGGGCGGCGGGAAGGGACAGATGAAGTGGTCGGCGAACGCGCACGGGGGCAGCAGCGCGCGGTTGAAGTCGACCCGGACCCTGCCCTCGGCGTCCGGCGCCTCGGGCCGCAGGAAGCGGAAGCGGTAGCTGCTGTCCCCGCTGGTGGCGTCGGCGAAGACGGCCCAGAGCGAGCCGTCGGGCTCGACCGCCACCTGGAGCGTGTGCTCGGCTCCGTCCACGGTGAAGGCGATCTCGCCGCCGAGTCCCAGGCCGCGCTCGCGGCCGTCGGCGTTGGCGACACGGATGTTCCGGTCGCTCTCGTACGGCCGGAAGGTCCCCTCCAGCGTCCAGCGCGGGTCGTACGGGGTGGCGTCGATGGTCCTGAAGGCGTGCCGGGCCGGGGACCGGGGGTCGAAGTCCCGTACCGCCCACAGGCCTTCGCGGCTCAGCACGACCAACCGGCGCTCTCCCTGGGCCACCCGGGACGTGTCGACGGGGCCCCGGTCGGCGCCGAGGCGGACCTCGCCGTCCAGCGGCTTCGCGTCGACGGTCAGCCCGTCCTCGGGGCCGGCGGTGAGCACCACCTCCCCGCCCTCCTCGCGCCACAGGCCCGGCACGGCCGGAATTCGACCCTCCGGGTGGTCGGCGAGCCAGTGGGTGCCGGTGAGGGAGAGCGGGCCGTGCGGCGCGGCCACGGCGACGATGCGTCCCTCGTGCCAGCGCTGCCAGGCGTGGAACTCCTCGCTGTCCTGCTGTGCGTCCGTGCTCATGCGGTCAACCTTTCCACACCGGCTCGGCCAGGCCGAGGTGCGACCTCAGCGTGGAACCGGCGTATTCGGAGCGGAAGGCTCCGTGCTCCTGGAGGAGCGGGACGACCCGGTCGACGAAGTCGTCGAGGCCGCCCGGGGTGAGATGCGGTACCAGAATGAAGCCGTCGGCGGCCTCCGTGTCGACGAACGTCTCCAGTTCGGCCGCGACCGTCGCCGGGGAGCCGATGAAGGACTGCCGGGCCGTGGACTCGATGACCGTCTGGCGGATGGACAGCCCCTTGGCCTCCGAGAGAGCCCGCCACTTCGCGGCCACGGCGAGCGGGTCGGCGACCCGCACCCGGCCCTGGACCAGGTCCGATCCGGGGTCCGGGTCGACGTCGGGCAGCGGCCCGTCGGGGTCGTAGGAGGAGAGGTCGCGGCCCCAGACCTGTTCGAGAGCGAGGACGGCGTTCTGCGGGGAGACCTGTTGCCGGCGGATCCCGGCGGCCTTCTCCTGGGCATCCGCGTCCGTGTCACCGACGACGACCGTGACCCCGGGCATGATCTTCAGGTCTGCGGGCCGTCTGCCGTACTTCTCCAGGCGCGCCTTGACGTCGGCGTAGAAGGTACGGCCCGCTTCCAGCGTGCCGTGCCGGGTGAAGATGACGTCGGCGGCCGACGCGGCGAATTCTCTGCCCTCGTCGGAGTCCCCGGCCTGGATGACGACGGGGTGCCCCTGGGGCGATCGCGGGACGCCGAACTCCCCCGAGATCTCGAAGTGCCGCCCGGAGTGCGCGAAGGGCCGTGATGCGCCGTCCGGCGTCCAGGAGTCCCAGAGCTCGCGGGCGGTGGCGACGAATTCCGCGGCCCGGGTGTAGCGGTCTGCCCTGTCGAGATAGCCGCCGCGGCGGAAGTTCTCGCCGGTGAAGGCGTCCGACGAGGTCACCACGTTCCATGCGGCCCGGCCCGCGCTGAGGTGGTCGAGTGTGGCGAGACGGCGGGCGAGTTCGTAGGGCTCGTTGAAGGTGGCGTTGACCGTGGCGGCGAGCCCGAGCCGGTCGGTGACGGCGGCGAGCGCGTTCAGGAGGGTGAGGGACTCGGGGCGGCCCACCACGTCCAGGTCGTGGATGCGGCCGTTGTGCTCGCGCAGCCGCAGCCCTTCCGCGAGGAAGAAGAAGTCGAACTTGCCGCGCTCGGCGGTCCTGGCCAGGTGCTCGAAGGAGGTGAAGTCGATCTGGCTCCGCGAGCGGGGGTCGGTCCACACGGTGGTGCTGTTGACGCCCGGGAAGTGGGCGGCGAGGTGCATCTGTTTCATGACCGGTCCCCTGAGGTGTCTGCGAGCGCGTAGCGGTTGGCCGGCCGGCCGAGGCCGAGGTGCTCGCGGAGCGTGCCGCCCGGGTAGAAGGTCCGGAACAGGCTGCGGTGCTGGAGCAGGGCCACGGTGCCGTTGACGATCCGTTCGAGGTCACGCTCCGGTGTGATGGGGGTGAGGTGGAAACCGTCCACGGCCCCGCCCCGGTGCCACTGGATGACGAGTTCGGCGAGGTCCACGGGCCCGCCCCGGAAGTAGGTCCCCCGGCCGGCGAGCTGCGGGCCGCTCTCCAGCCCGGGTTCCGGGGCGGTCTCGGCGTCACCGAGGTCGACGGTCAGGGCGACCAGGACCCGCAGGCTGTCGGGGTCCCGGCCGTGGGCGGCGGCCCGGCGGCGCAGGTCGTCGGCGAGCGAGGCCGCGTGCTCGGGGGACGTGGCGCGTACGTGGACGACATCGGCGTGCCGGGCGGCCGGCTCGCGGGCGGGACCGCTCGTGCCGTCGATGACGGTGACGGGCCGGCCCTGCGGGGGCCGGGGCACGATGGCGGGGCCCCGGACGGAGAAGGTGCTGCCTTCGAAGTCGACGTAGTGCAGCTTGTCGCGGTCGATGAAGCGGCCGGTGGCGGCGTCCCGGATCTCCGCGTCGTCCTCCCAGCTGTCCCACAGCCGCGCTCCGGCGTCGGCTGCCTCTCCCGCCTCCCGCCACAGCGCGGCGGCGGGTGCGGCCGGGCGCCGGCCGAACAGCCGGGCCTCGGCCTCGGTGCTCGACACGTCGGCCTGCCATCCGGCCCGGCCCTTGCTGACCCAGTCGAGGGTGGCGACGGCGGAGGAGACGTGGAAGGGCTCGGTGTGGGTGGTGGTGACGGTCGGCACGAGGCCGATCCGGGTGGTGGCCGGGGCGACACGGGCCAGTACGGCGAGCGCGTCTGGGCCGGGTCGCGCGAAAGAGTCGTTCAACGTGACGTAGTCGAGCGCCCCTCCCTCGGCGAGGCGTGCAAGAGCGACGTGGGAGCCGGCGTCGTAGCGCGGCGGGCCGCCGATCTCGGCGGCGAGGTGGAGTGGCCTGGTGGGGGACATGCGGACCTCTCGGGTCAGTTCTCGGTCTTGGGGAGGCCGGGCGGGTTGATCTCGGACTTCTCGACGGCCTCGTTGGTCAGCCCCCAGCGCTTCAGCACCTCGGCGTACGAGCCGTCCTGGATGATGTGGTCGATCGCGGCGCCGTACGCCTCGACCAGGCCGCTGCCCTTCTTGGTGGTGGCGGCGATCTTGCCCTGGACACCGTCACCGCCGCCGGAGAGCGTGCCGATGATCTCGGACTGCCCGGCCGACGCGACGTGGTAGTTGGCGGAGGGGCTCGGGCCCAGGTAGGCGTCGATGCGGCCCGACTGGAGGGCCAGGTAGTAGTCGGTGTCCTTCTGGAAGTACTTGATCTCCACCGGTTCGCGTCCGGCCTCGACGTTCTCCTCGCTCCAGTCGACGAGGATCTTCTCCTGGTTGGTGCCGGAGGCGACCGACACCGTCCTGCCCGCGACGTCCGCCGGGCCCTTCACCTTCCAGCCGGAGCCCTTCTTGGCCTCGAAGGCGATGTTGTCGAGCCGGTAGGTCGCGAAGTCGTACTTCTCCTTGCGCTCCTCGGTCACCGTGACGTTGGACAGGACCCCGTCGAACTTCGAGCTGTCCAGGCCGACGAAGAGGTTTTCCCAGGAGACCTCCTCGAACTCGGGCTTCAGACCGAGGGTGTCCGCGATGAGGGTCGCGAGGTCGATCTCGCTGCCGATCCGGGTCTTGTCGTCGGTCGCGTAGAAGCCGAGTGGTGGTGAGGCGTCGGCGCTCGCACCGAACCGGAGCGTGCCGCGTTCGCGGATCGCGGCCGGCACCTCGGCGGCGATCTCCGCCACCTTCTCGCCCCTGATCCTGTTCTGGTCGGGGCCGATGTTGATCCCGGTGTCCTTGCGGCCCTCGGGACGGATCACGTCCTCGGTGGCGTCGCTGGTGCCGCACGCGGTGAGCAGCCCCGCGGCGGTGAGGGTGACGAGGGCGGCGGTGAGGGTGCGGCGGACGGGCACGTGACTGCTCCTTGATCGCGGGGACATGCTCAGAGGACCTTGGAAAGAAAGGCGCGGGTGCGCTCCTGGACCGGGTGGTCGAGTACGTCGGCGGGCGGGCCCTGCTCGACGATCCGTCCCTCGTCCATGAAGACGACGGTGTCGGCGACTTCACGGGCGAAGCCGATCTCGTGCGTGACGACGATCATCGTGGTGCCCCCTCGGGCCAGGTCCTTGATGACGTCGAGGACCTCCCCGACCAGCTCGGGGTCGAGGGCCGACGTCGGCTCGTCGAAGAGCAGCAGTTTCGGTTCCAGGGCGAGGGCGCGGGCGATCGCGACGCGCTGCTGCTGGCCGCCGGAGAGCTGCTTGGGGTAGGCCCCGGCCTTGTCCGCGAGCCCGACCCGTGCGAGCAGCTTCCCGGCCGCGGCGACGGCGGCCTTGCGGGGGCGGCCGAGCGCGGCGATCGGGGCCTCGATGACGTTCTCGAGGACGGTGAGGTGCGGGAAGAGGTTGAAGTTCTGGAAGACGAAGCCGATCGCGGTGCGCTGGCGCAGGACCTCGCGCTCGCGCAGCTCGTACAGCTTGTCGCCGGACCTGCGGTAGCCGACCAGGGTGCCGTCGACGCTGATCCAGCCCTGGTCGACCTTCTCCAGGTGGTTGATGGTGCGCAGCAGGGTGGACTTCCCCGACCCGGAGGGGCCGATGATCACGGTGACCGCTCCCGCGCGTACGGACAGGTCGACGCCGCGGAGCACGTCGAGCTGACCGAAGCTCTTGTGGACGGCCCTGATCTCGACCATGGCGTCGGTCCCGGTGGCTTCTTCCGTGGCTGCGCTCATCGCACTGCTCCCTTGGCGTAGTGGCGTTCGACGTAGTGCTGGAGAACGGAGAGCGCGGTGGTCAGGAGGATGTACCAGACCGTGGCGACCATGAGCAGGGGCACCACCCGCCCGTTGCGTCCGTAGACGACCTGGACCTGGTAGAAGAGTTCACCGATCGCCATCACGGAGACGATCGAGGTGCCCTTGAAGAGGGAGATGATCTCGTTGGCGGCGTTCGGCAGGATGGAGCGCATGGCCTGCGGCAGCACGATGCGCCGCAGTTGCCGCAGCCGCGGGATCCCGAGAGCCGCCGCGGCCTCCGACTGGCCGCTGTCCACGGCCAGCACACCGCCCCGCACGATCTCCGCCGCGTACGCGGCCTGGTGCAGGGCGAGCCCGAGAACGGCGGCACTCATCGCGCCGACGAGGTTCATCGTGTCGAAGGAGACGAATCCGGGCCCGAAGGGGATGCCGAACTCCACCTCCTTGTAGAGGTAGGCCAGGTTGAACCAGAACAGCAGCTGGACGATGAGCGGGATCGAGCGGAACGCCCAGATGTACGCGTACGCGACCGCCCGGAGGAACGGGCTGGCGGACAGCCTCATGAAGGCCAGGACGATGCCGAGCGCGAAGCCGATGACCGTGCCGTAGAAGGTCAGCTGGAGGGTGACCCACACGGCGCGCAGGATGGTCTCGGTGGTGACGAACCGGGCGAAGACGTCCCACTCCCAGCCGGGGTTGGTGATCAGGCCGTTCAGGAACTGGGCGAGCAGCACCGCCGTGGCGGCGACGGCCGCCCAGCGCCACGGATGGCGTACGGGGACGACGGTCAGGGCGGCGTACGCGTCGGCGGCCGTCCCCTCGCGGGCGCCGGGGTCGGCCGGTGGGCGGACGGGGGGATCGCTGGTCAGCGACATGGTGGGGTCCTTCTGCGACGGGGGTGCGGTGCGGGGTGCCGTGCTCAGACGGTGAGGCGGTCCCGACAGGAGAGGTCGCGCAGGAACGCGAGCGCCGTGCGCGCGGTGGCGTCGTTCTGGCGGAAGGCAGGACCGCCGGTGCGGGGCCGGGTGAACGCACCGCTGGAACGCGCGGTGGTGTAGGGGCCGAGCGCGAAGCGGCGCGGGTGGGGGTCGCCGTCGCGGTACAGGACACGGCCGTCGGCGGGGTCGACGGAGAGCAGTCCCGTCCCGGTTCCGGCCGCGCCGTCCTCGTACAGTCCGGTGAGCAGCGGGCTGCGCGTCCTGCGCAGCGAGGGGTCGGGCAGCCGGGCCTCGACCAGTGCGCGGGCTTCGAGGGACGCGCCCGGGACGGTGGTGCTGCGGGCCCGGAAGACGCCCGCGGCCTCGTCGGGCTCCACGGTCATCCCGGCTCCGGCGAAGCGGACGACTCCGGCCCGCGAGAGGGCGAGCAGCTGGCGCAGCCTGGGGCCGGGAGGGCCCGATGCGAGATGGCTGAAGAAGCCGTGCCACTGCTCCCCGATGTCACCGAAGCGGGTCAACTGCCCGTAGACGGAGAGCAGTCCGAGGAAGACGGCGAGGTCGGGGCTGTGGCGGGGGTCGTGCCGTCGATCGAGGTCGGCGGTGATGTGGGCGCGCAACCCTTCCTGCAGGGAGTCGTACGAGGCGTGGCGCACCCCGTCGAGCGGGCGGTCGAGGGCGTCGAGGTCGAGCCGGTCCACGGGGTCGGGGACGGCCGAGGCGACGAGTGCCGCGAGCTCCGGGCTGCCGGGCTCGGCGACGGCGTACTTCTCCTCGAAGTCACCCCGGTCGATCGCGGTGCGCTCCGGGTGGGCGGTGAAGAGCCGGTGGTAGTGGGCGTGGCCCAGCTCCTTGGCGACCAGCGGCCACAGATCGCGCCGGAAGTCCACGGGGCCGGGGCGGTTCAGGATCTCCTCGGCCCGGTCGGTCGCGAAGTGGCGGGGCAGGGGCGGGCGTTCGCCCTGCCAGGTGTATCCGATCTTCGAGTGGTACGGGACGCCGCGCCGCGAGCCGACGTACAGGACGGGCTCCCTGCCGGAGGGGATGTAGACCCCGCCCTCGTGGCGCCCGCCGCGTCCCTCCGTGAGCAGCACCATCAGGTCGACGAAGGCCAGCCCGAAGCCCCGGACGAGGACGGGTTCGCCGGCCGGGAGCGCCGACAGGTCGGTGTCGGCGGTGAAGTCGGGCGGCAGGTGGATCAGTCCGTGGCGTGCGGCGAAGGCGCTGAGCTCCTTCTGCTCCGCGTCCGGTTCGGCGTCGAGGTGGCCGACGGTGAGGACGACGAGGTCGGCGACGAGCGGTTCGGCGCGCCCCTCGATCAGGACGCGCTGGCGGCCGTCGCGGGGTCCGGAGACCCGCAGGGCGTGACCGGTGTGTTCGTGGACGGTGATGCCGGGCGGGAGTGCGGCGAGGGTCTGCTCGTACACCCAGCGGAGGTAGGCGCTCTGCAGTCGCCGGCTCGGGAAGTCCTGGTCCCCGAGGCCGTGGATCTCCTCCAGGACCGCCGGGTCGCCGAGGACGCGGGCGCGCCCCTCGCGGACGTCCGCGGCCCAGGTGTGCAGGGCGGGCCCGGGGCGGACCGGGCCGTCCAGCGGGACCGTCTCGTCGGTGAACATGGTGACGTCCTCCGCCATGGAGTTCATCCAGAGCAGCGGGGACTGGTCCTGCCGCCAGATCCGGCCGCCGCCCGGCGGGTAGGGGTCGACGAGGTGGATGTCCAGGGTGAGGCCGTCGTACAGCTCGGCGGCGTTGGCGGCGATGCGTTCGAGGACTCCGGTGCCGCGGGGTCCGGCGCCTATGACGACGAGGGTGGGTGTGCCGCTCATCGGGGGCCCGCCGTGCCGCGCGCGTAGTGGCGTTCGACGTAGTACTGGCCGATGGACAGGAGCGAGGTCACGGCCGCGTACCAGAGGGTGGCGACCAGCAGGAGCGGGATGACCTCGTACGTGCGGTGGTAGACGAGCTGCACCGAGTACAGCAGGTCCTGGACGGCGATGATGCTGACGATCGAGGTGCCCTTCAACGTCCCGATCAGCATGTTCCCGGCCGGCGGGACGATGGATCGCATCGCCTGCGGCAGCACGATCCGCCGCAGCCGCCGCCAGGGCCCGAGGCCCAGCGACTGGGCCGCCTCCAGCTGTCCGCGCTCGACGGAGAGGATGCCGCCGCGGACCACCTCGGCGGCGTACGCGGCCTCGTGGAGCGTCAGCCCGATGACGGCGACGACGACGGGGCTGAGGAGGTCGACCGTCCGGACGCCGAGGATCTGGGGGTAGAGGGCGCCGATGTTGAACCAGAAGAGCAGCTGGACGAGGATCGGCGTGGACCTGAACAGCCAGATGTATCCCCAGCCCACCGCCATCAGCACGGGGTTGCCGGAGAGCCGGAACACCGCGAGGAGGGTGCCGAGGGCGAAGCCCAGGACCATGACGAGGCCGGTGAGCCACAGCGTCAGGCCGAGTCCTCGCAGCACGGAGTCGGTCGTGAGGTAGGCGCCCACGACGTCCCATTGGAAGGCGTCGTTGCGCACGACGGACACCAGCGCCCCCGCCAGGAGCAGGAGGACGGCAACGGCCGCCGTCCAGCGCCCTGTTCGGCGTACGGGGACGATGCGCGGGATCAGGTCCCCGGCGTCCTTGCGGGGCGGGGCGGTGATGACGGGGGAAGGGCTGTCTGTCTGCGCGGACATGCGAAGGCTCCGTGGATGCAGAGATCGAACACGGGGCGTGCCTTCAGCGCGAACACAACGTGGACCGGGCCCCTCAGCGCCGGTCCGCTCCCGAGAAAAGCCCCAACCGGCCTGTGTTGTCAAGCGTGTCCACAGTGTGAGCCGTACGTCTCACTTCGGTTGACGTGCAACCGGATGCCTGTTCCACTTGGGCCATGCATTCGCAGCAGTGGCTGGTCACCCGCTCCCACATCGACTTCGGTCGCGTGTGGTCCTCCTCCTGTTGAGCTGACCTCCCTGCGTTTCTCTCTCCACCCGCTCGCGCCCTTTTGGCGCTTGAGCACCTTCCGCAGCGTTCCTTCGCGTACACGACACCGCTCGGCCCTCCCCTCGTACCGCTGATCTCCCGCCCCGCCGCTCCGTGCGCTTCCGCACGGGAGCGCGGTCGACGAATCCGGAGAAACTCCGTCATGCCCCGAACCCGGCAGACCGCTGCCTTCGCACTGATCACCGTCGCCGCGCTCACGCTGACCGCCTGCGGATCGGGGGACCCGGCGACCGCCCCGGCCGGGGCCGGGTCCGCCGCCAGGGGGAAGACGCCGACGACCGACGTGGTCTCCGCGGTGAAGAGGAACGACGCCGCGGCGAAGCTGCTGCCCGAGGGAGTCCGCGCCTCGGGAACCCTCACCCTCGCGTCCAGCGTGGGCGCGCCGCCCGGGGCGTTCTACGAGGAGGACGGAAAGACGCTCGCGGGCGCGGACATCGACTTCGCCGACGCGGTGGCCCGGGCGCTCGGGCTGAAGCTGAAGCGCGAGGTCGCCTCCTTCGAGGCGATCCTGCCGGCGCTCGGCAGCGGGAAGTACGACGTGGGGACCGGCAACTTCGGCGTGACCGACGAGCGCCGGAAGACGATCGACTTCGTGACCTACATCAACGACGGCCAGGGTTTCGCCGTCCGCGACGACAGCGATCTGAAGGAGGTCACCGACCTCACGCAGCTCTGCGGCCTGACCGTCGGCACCGCCGCCGGGACCACCTTCGAGGCGACCCTGGAGGAGAACCGGCACGTGTGCGGCGAGGCGGGCAAGAAGGCGTACGAGGTCCGGACGTACGCCGATCAGGCCGCCGTCTGGAGCTCGCTCCAGCAGGGACGCAGCGACGTCCTGATGTCCACGATCAACGGGCTGCGCTACGCCGTCACCCAGTTGGAGGGGCTGCGCTTCCTCAACGAGTTCAAGCGGCTCGACGTCGGTTTCGCCTTCAAGAAGGGCACCCCGCTGGCGCCCGCCTTCCAGGCGGCGGTCAACGGCCTCGTCGCGGACGGGACCTACGACCGCATCCTGAAGAAGTGGGGCACCACCAAGTCGGCGATCGAGGCGTCGCGGATCTCGCCGCCCGAGATCAGGTGAGTCCGCCGTGGGGGGGGGCCCCCCCCCCCCGGGCGGCCCCCCCCCCCCCCCGCCGGGGGGGGCGGCCCCCGCCCCGGGGGGGGGGCGGGGGGGCCCCGCGGGGGGGGGGGGCCCGAGCCCCGGCGCCCGCCCCCCCCCCCCGGGGGGGCGGGGGGCGCCCCCCCCCCCCCCCCCCCCCCCCGCCCCGCCGCCCCGCCCCCCCCCGGCCCCGGCCGGCGCTCGCCGGACTCTCGCGGCCCGCGGGGTCAGCGGTGCGAGGGGAACTCCACGAC